>NZ_CP187450.1:0-1518345 GCF_049815665.1 Gardnerella piotii | reverse complement strand
TTAATGCTTAACACTGTTGTTAACGTATATAAATAACGTCATAACGAACATATATAGTCAAATATAGGTTCGGGGTGCGCGTAGGCGCTGAGATTATACCCGTTGAACCTGATCTAGTTAGTACTAGCGAAGGGAAAATCATGACTACTGTGTCGTGCTCTAAAAATAGTGAATTCTCAACTAATGCTCGTTGCAAGCAATTCATGCAAGATGTACGTGAATGCATCGAAGCTTTACGCGCAAAAAATCCGCTAACACATTGCGTAACGAATAATGTTGTTCAAGAAATAACTGCAAACGTTCTGCTAGCTGCTGGAGCGTCGCCAGCAATGGTCGTAGATGCAGAAGAAGCTGAAGTCTTTGCTCAAATCGCATCTGGTGTATTAGTAAACATTGGAACATACAGGCCAGTAGACAAAGAATCTATGGATGCTGCGATTCGCGGAGCTGTAAAAGCGCACACTCCATGGGTTCTTGACCCAGTTGCAGTTGGTGGTTTAGCTCCACGCACGCAATACGCGCGCGAAATCGTTAAAAGTCGTCCTGCTGTAATCCGCGCAAACGCTTCAGAAATCTTAGGTTTAGCTGGAGAAGAAAGTGGCGGTAAGGGAGTAGACGCTGGAGACTCCGTTGATTCAGCAGTTGCAGCAGCTAAGAAGCTAGTTAAACTATACGGCTCTGTAGTGGCTATTTCTGGCGAAAAAGACGCTATTTATGGTCACGGATGCTCTGCGCGAGTTTCTGGTGGTCACGAAATAATGACGAAAGTAGTCGGCACGGGCTGCTCTCTTGGCGCATTGGTGGCAGCATACGTTGGAGCGAATCGAAATCGACCTTTTGCAGCAACAGTTGCCGCTCACGTACACGCTGCTGCAGCAGGAACTTGGGCAGCACAACGCTCAACATCGCCAGGGTCATTTAGAACATTATGGATGGATGCGCTTATGGATTTGAGCGCAGACGAGATGCTGAAACTAGCGAATATTGAATTTGAACTCGACCCTGTTGATTGGTCTTTATACTTTATAACAGACCCAAAGATGAGCGATCGAGCCGAAGAAGATATTGCAGTTGATTGCGTTAAAGGTGGAGCAAGCGTAGTCCAATTGCGCGATAAGTACGCAAATAGCGAAACTTTTAACAATAAAGCTCAAAGCTTGCGAGACAAAATGCTTGCTAATGGTTGCGGAGACGTGCCGATTTTTGTTGATGATCGTATAGATTGCGCTAAAAGCTTAGGACTCAACTTGCATGTTGGTCAAACAGATACGCCTTATATTGAAGCGCGTAAGTCTATTCCTGCAGAGTGGATGGTTGGACTCTCTATAGAAAAGTTAGAACAGTTAGATTACGTTTATAACGAATGTGCTAAAGAAAATGTGGCATTACCAGATGTTATTGGAATAGGTCCGATTTGGCCTACTGCCACTAAGCCAGACGCCGCTCCTGCTTTAGGTGTTGAAGGAGTAGAAAAGATTGCTAAACGCGCTAAAGAACTCGGCATTAGTACGCTCGGAATTGGCGGCGTTAACGAAAATACCGTGTTCCCTATTAAAAGCACTTCAATAGATGGTTTATGCGTAGTATCTGCTCTAATGCTTGCGCAAAATCCTTGCGAAGAAGCGCACAAATTACGCGATGCTATTACGAAGGAATAAAAATAATGAATAATCAGTTTTCGCAAACTCAAGCACCTTTGCAATCAATTTCTAAATTATATGATTCAAGCCTAAGGCCATCTTCTTTGCCATCTTTAGAAGACCCGATTATTCCACGCGTATTAAGCATTGCTGGAACTGATCCAACAGGTGGAGCTGGAATTCAAGCTGATCTAAAATCAATCACAGCATCTCATGGATTCGCAATGTGTGTAACAACTAATTTGGTTGCTCAAAACACTTGCGGTGTGCGCGAAGTTTACACTCCTCCAACCGAGTTTTTACAAGCGCAATTAGAAGCAGTATTTGATGACGTAACTATTGATGCTGTAAAAATCGGCATGCTTGGAGATAAATCATATATTAGTCTAGTTCAAGATTGGCTTAAGAATCATCCTGTTCCTGTTGTTGTGTTAGACCCAGTGATGGTAGCAACTTCGGGAGATAGGTTGCTTGAAAAGTCTGCAGAAGACGCAATGCGTGAATTTGCGCCTCTTGCGGATGTTATTACGCCAAACATACCTGAGCTCGCAGTATTATGCGATAAACAGCCTGCATCTAATTTTGAAGAAGCTTATGCTCAAGCAAGCGAGTGGAGTGCAAAAAACAATACTATTGTTATTGTTAAAGGCGGCCACTTAACAAGCGAAGATGCTGGGAATACTGTTGTGTTCCCAGATGGCCACAGAGTGCACGTTCCTTGCCATCGAGTTGATACAACAACAACGCATGGTACTGGCTGCTCGCTATCTTCTTCGCTCGCTACGCGCATAGGATTAGCGTTGCGAGAAGGCAAGAAGCTAAGCGATTACAGTACTGTAGCGGAT
Source organism: Gardnerella piotii (assembly GCF_049815665.1). Lineage (NCBI taxonomy): Bacteria > Bacillati > Actinomycetota > Actinomycetes > Bifidobacteriales > Bifidobacteriaceae > Gardnerella > Gardnerella piotii. The sequence continues at coordinate 1,515,860 of NZ_CP187450.1, read as the reverse complement.
GCTTTAGCATGGTCGTCAAGATGGCTTAACGAAGCTATTGCTTGCGGTAAAGATTTGCATGTTGGCAAAGGTCATGGGCCTGTGAATCATGCGGCTCGTAATTATCGTTTGGAATTAGATTCTTCGTCAACTCCTTGGGAGCATATGCAAACTAGTGGCTTAGACGGATTAACTGCGCAAAGCGTAGTCGTAAAAGCTCATAGCAAGGCTAGAAAGCCAAATGTGGAGCCTTGTGGCCCTTGGACTCAAGCGTTATGGGATGCTAGCGCAGATGTTGATAACAACATTATGAAAATGCCATTTATTAAGGCTTTAGGCAATGGAACGCTTGACTCCGACTTGTTTGCTTTCTACATAAGTCAAGATTCCGAATACTTGAAGCGTTATTCGCGTGCGCTAGCTGCTGTTGGAGCTAAAACGCCAGATAATGAAGCTGGAGTGCATTGGGCTACGGGCGCAGCTATGTGTATAGAAGCAGAATCGCAGTTGCACAGAGATTGGCTTGGAAGCAGAAATATAAGCATTGATGCGCCTTGCTCTCCAGTAACATTAGCTTACGTAAATCACTTACTTGCTTCTACAATGGCAGAAGACTACGTGATTGGAGCTGCGTCCATATTGCCATGTTATTGGCTTTATGAAGAAGTGGGGCAAATTTTAGTCAAAAATAATACTCCTGAAAACCCATATTATGATTGGATTTCAATGTATTCTTCTCATGATTTTGAGTCAGGTGTAAGAATGGCAGTTAAATTTGTTGAGAGAGCTTTTGAAGAAGCTGGACCAAAGGCTCGAATTCTTGCTGCTCAAGCATATATGACTTCATGCATTTACGAGTATGAATTCTTTAATCAAGCTCATAGAGCATTGAGGTAGATGGTTTGACAGCTTGATAGCTTGATAGCGCTGATGCATTGACTTCGTCTTTATTAACAAAATCTAGAAGATTTGAAGATGAGTCAAAGCGTCAGCGCATGCTAGATGCAAAATCTGCAGCTATAAAAACTCAGCAAGAAGCATCTATGCTTATGCGTGAAACAGTTCGTATACTAAGGAATCAGGGATTGACGGTTCGTGATGTTGCAGAGCTTACGGGGGTTACTCCGCAGCGAATAAGTTCGCTTAAATCTTAGTGATTCAAATCAATGCGGTTGCGGCTATGCGCAAGTAAGTTGCTCAGTAGTGTATAAACTCTATGCAAAACAAATCAATAGCGAATAAATAAGTGAAGGTCAAGTCGTAGGATGCGTGGCTACAACTTGACCTTTGAAAATTGCGATATTTTTTTAAGTTAAAATCGCAGTCTAATGCTTTTATTTATTCTTGGCAATTCCAAGAGCTTTTGAACTTTCATCCTTGTCAAGGCCTATAAATAAAAGCACAATTATGCCAATAATCAGCGGAACATAACCGTATCCAGATCCGTGGATTATGCCGAATATTTCCATAAGTCCATTTGCTATTACGGCTAGTGAAGATACTATAAAATATAGTTGCGCGCACCACGGTTTTTTAATGAGAAACATGGTTGCAAGACCAAATAATCCAGCGATAATTTGAGGTACTCCCCATAGATAATCATTACGCATTACAATCAGCGCAATTCCGCTAGCAAGAAATACACCATTGGCTATTGTCCAAAATACGGATGGAATTTGTGCTTTTGTATCTTCTAAATTACTCATATTCTTCTCCTTCTAATACAAGAAAATAATTGTGTATATCAAACCTTTACAACTTATAAATTAATGGCGTGCTAAAAGGTAAACAATATCTTGTCTAGGAAAACCTTTACAAATAATTACTATCTAAAACTGCTTAAGATTCATTAATCTTTTAAACTGAATCAGTAATGCATACTATCTATATAGTTATGTTTATTTTTTAAAGGTATAACTGCATTACATTCCCAATACTTACCAAAGGCTCGAAAATAGAGTGAACCGCCTAAATGCTTTATGGTATCGCGATGAAGCAGAAGTCCTTTTTGAGATACTGAGCGAATTGCATCTTTACTTTTCCCGCCCAAAAATCGAACATTGAATTGTTTTATAACAATTTGTTTTTCGCGTATCGAAATTCTGATGTAATAAACTAAAGAAGCATATTTTCGCATGTTCAAATATAGTTCTTCGATTAATTCAATAACTTCACAGATGATTTCATTGCTAATGTCTTCAGGAATATCGTTACTAGATATATTGCATATTGATCTTCCTTTTAATCCACAAGATGTATTGATTGAGTCGTTCATTTGTAGCGTATCTTCAATGTGCTGAATGAACTCGCTTCGAGCATCTTGCTTAGCAGTATTTCCGCGTAGAATGTCGATAATATTATGTCCTTCTTCAAAAGCCTGATCTGCCAAATCATTTATTGCCTCAATAGCTTCTCGCTGCTTTTTAGAAATAGACTTGTCAAGTAATGCTATTTTACTTTGTAGTGCAATATCTGCAATCTTATTAGTTAATCTATCGTGCATTCGCACAGCCAGATGAAGATTATTAATTGTTTGCTTATCTTTTTCATAAAGAACCATTTTTTGGTGAGAAATGCGCAAAATAATACCAGTGCAAACGCAAAATATATTTATTAAAAGGTAAGCAATAAGATACTTGAAAGATAAAGTTGATAGGTATCGGTATGCAACGTAGTGTAATGCATCTATTACTAAGAATAAAGGTAGTGTAAATTGAATCGGATATAAATACGAAATAAAAACAAATGATATGATGAGCCCGAAAGTTACTGGTGGAAGATTCAGACTAGGAATAACAAGAATGCTGAGGTGTACAAAAATATAGCACATGCTCATAAAATGCGGGAGCAAGCAAAGAAACAGATTTATAGCAGCAAGAATCATGTAAACTATGACAAGTTGTATTGTGCTATTGTCGCTATTTGAGTAAATATATGCATCCATTGCGCTCGACAAACATCCCAATAGTAAAAATGTTTTATTGTCAATAAGCTTTTCTCGTAAACGACGCATTAAGAAAATAATCATTGTGTATCATTTCCTAAATATTCATCATGCAGCCATGTAGTAATAAGTTGTGAACGATTTGTCACATTCAATTTTTTGAATACGCGACGAAGGATAGTTTCCACAGTACAAGTTTCAACAAATAAACGTTTGGCGATTTGCGCATTAGTCATTCCTTTACTGCACAACTTTACAATTTCAGTCTCATGATCCGTTAAAGCAAGGCGTCCATTTTTTGGTTTATTTTGCAAACGTTGAAATGCTGTCGTCGTGTCGTCAAAATGAAGATCGCCTATTATTTGTGGCTTGAATGTGCCATGGGCAATACTGCTAAGCATGGCGCAAATAGTTTCTGGGTGGTTCTTTCCAATAATGCCTTGTGCGCCTGCTGTTGATGCTTTTAAAGCATAATCGTTGATAGGGAATGAAGTTATAGCAATTATTATTGGGAGTGAGTATCTTCTTCGCAATTCGTATAATATTTTAATTCCCGAAACACCAGACATATACATGTCAATTAGCAATACGTCTGGGCATTGATTTTGACAAAACTGAATTGCTTGATTGGCGTACGCGGATAACCAGCAAATACTGCAGGAAGGAACAACCTGTTCAATATATGTTTTTAGGCCGTGTAGACAAAAACAATCATCATCAACAATGCCAACAGTAATATGCTTTGCTATCATATTGCTCCTTTAGAAAAGCATTATTTAAGTAATAATAGTACTTGAATTTGTATGATGAATATCTTGTCTAGGAAAACCTTTACAAAGCAGATTGTATAAAGGTAGTTGCTTGGAGCTTACGGGGGTTACTCCGCAGCGAATAAGCTCGCTTAAAGCTTAGTGATTCAAAGCAATGTGGTTGAGGCTTGGCAATGGCTGAGTGAATAATGCCGTGTGCTTTATGGCTTTATTGTGCTTTCGCGCTAAATAGCTTGTTATATGCTTCTTTTTACCCATGTTGATGGTGTCCAATAATCTTTGGTAAGCATTGATGGGTATGTTTGTTTACGAGCTTGAATAATCCATAAGGCTATACCTGTTGAAACAAGTATTACGCCAGAAGCAATCATTATGAATAATGATGAATTTAGATTTCCCCATGCTAGTACGCTTGCATACCCTACGATAATGCCGCATTGCTCCATAATAGAAGTAAAAGTAGTAGTTGCGCCGAGAATGTGTGTTGGTATGCCGTCGAGAAGAGCTGTTTGCCCATAGACAATAGTGGCGTCAAAAATAATACCTGCAATGAAAGCAGAGCAAAGAAAAAGAGTAATCCAATTATTGAGTGCAAAAATAAGTAAAGGAATAGAAAGGAATCCAGGTAATAAAATAGAGTATAAAATCTCATAATGTAGCACAATGTATTTGCATAATAGCGAACCTACAATCATGCCAATGTTAAATATGCTGACTATTGATCCCCAAGTGGATGCTGAATGAAAAAGTGTGAGACAATGGTGTGCTCCCATTAGTCTGAATGCAGCAAGCCATGAGCCTGATTGTAATGCGGATACTACTCCTAAGACTATTAACCATGGTGTAGATTTCATATAGTGTAGAGAGGCTGCAAAACCAGCAGTTTTATTGCTTCCTGTCTTCGTATTGTTTGAGCTATTTTGTGCTTGCTGGTTTAGATTAACTAACAGTAGAGGTAGCGCCGCTAATATCATCACAATAGCAATGCTCGTAAAGAAAATGAGCGGATTACATATATCAACAAATATGCCAGTAATCGCAGGTGCAGCAAGCCTGCTGAGATTAATCCACATACGCATGCTTGCTAAAAACTTGGTTTTTTCGCCAGTTGGTACGCTATATGCCATCAATACTTTTTGATTAGGCGAAGAAAATGCAGTAAAGAACCCGAATATTATGCCGAGTAGTGTAACCGTAATCGCAATAAGATTATGCTGTGCTACTAGAGCGAAACCGTATCCAGTACACAACAAGGCAAAGCAGAATGTTAGCGCTATAAACAATCTAGTTGGTGGATATTTATCTGCAATAATTCCGCCAAGCGGTGCTGCTATGCAGGTCATAAGTGCTACGGACACTGCGTTAAGCGCTGCGTGAGATAAGTCGACATGTATTAAAAGATATAGGCTTACGCCAAATCTACAGCTTGTTAAAAGAAAAGCATTAAGCGATAAAACGGATATAACCAACCCCGATCGTACTCGTGCTGCAGTGTTCATTGCTTACTCTTCTTACTTTTCTTTCTTTCATATTATGAATGATATGTGTCTTTCGATATGTACACCTTTATTTACACCTTTTTATGGACTGTGAGCGAAATGAGTGTTTTATTGCAGTTTGCAAGCAAGATGCATAAATTACTGGCGATAGTAGGAGAGGAAGTTAGAGAGCTTGCCCATCGCGTCGCGAAGCGTTTGCAAGCGCGGCAAGTAGACTACGCGGAAGTAGCCTGGAGTCTGCCAATTAAAGCCTTTGCCGTGCACAATCAGCAACTTCTGATCGCGTAGCAAATCAAGAGCAAACTGTTCATCGTCGTGAATGTTGTATCGACTTGGATCGAGCTTTACAAACATGTAGAAAGCAGCGTCTGGTCGCTCAACGCTTACGCCATCCATCTCCTGAAGCGCGTTATAGCAATACTCGCGCTGCTCATATACGCGTCCGCCTGGCTCCAAATACTTTTCAACGCTCTGGTATCCGCCCAAAGCAGTCTGAATAATCGACTGCGCAGGAACGTTTGAGCACAAGCGCATATTAGACAGCATGTTAAGTCCCATAATGTAGTCGCGAGCCTTGGATTTATCTCCCGAAAGACTCATCCAACCAATACGGAAGCCAGCAATCATATGCGACTTAGAAAGTCCGCTGAAAGTTACGCAGAATACGTCTGGAGCAAGAGAAGCAATCGAAATATGCTTCTTGCCATCCATAACAAGACGGTCGTAAATCTCGTCCGCAAAAATAATCAAATTAAACTCGCGCGCAATCTTAACAATCTCTTCCAAAACTTCGCGACTATACAGCACGCCCGTAGGGTTATTTGGGTTAATAATAACGATTGCTTTAGTGCGAGGCGTGATTTTAGAGCGAATGTCGGCAATATCTGGGTACCAATGCGACTTTTCGTCACACATGTAGTGCACAGGAGTGCCGCCAGCCAAGCTCGCGCACGCAGTCCACAGCGGATAGTCCGGGCTTGGAATAAGAATCTCGTCGCCGCAATCAAGAAGCGCTTGCATAGAAAGGTTAATCAGCTCGGAAACGCCGTTGCCAGTGTAAATATCTTCCATTTGTACGCCTGGAATGCCCTTAAGTTGATCGTATTGCATAATCGCCTTGCGTGCAGAGAAAAGTCCGCGGCTATCCGAGTAGCCTTCGCAATCAATAAGCTGCTGCTGCATGTCGTAAATTACTTCGTCTGGAGCGCGGAATCCAAAAGGAGCAGGATTTCCAATGTTCAGCTTTAGAATATGCGTTCCGTTTGCTTCCATGCGGTTTGCTTCTTCTACAACTGGGCCGCGAACATCGTAAAGCACGTGCTCAAGTTTGGTGGATTTGTTGAAAGATCTATGTTTGAGTGTTTGGGAAAGTTGTTCTTCTGTAAGCTGTGGCTGATTTAATTGTGATTCTTCTGCAGACTGGCAGTTTTGCGCGACTTTTGAGCACGAATGACCGCCTTTGATTTCGTCGCAGCTAATTCCAAGAATTTGTGCAAGCATATCTCGCACGTCTTTGCGTGGCTCAGTTTTGCCGCTTAAATATTGACTTAGTTGACTTTTGCCAAGCTTATGGCCGTCTTTTGCTGCAAGCTCGATTACGTCAATCTGCTTATATCCCTTGATTTTCATTGCCTTTTTAAGGTCGTTTGCAAAATTCTGTGCCATAATCCGTCTTTCTTATAGAAGCTTATAAAATCAGCATTCTTAAATTGAACAAACTTACAACAAAGTTCAAAATAGAAGATATAAATTGAACTTTGAGGCGATTAAAAGACAATTTTACGCATAAAAAAGCATTTTGCAAGCCTAGAATTGAATTTATTTTGAATTTATTTTGAATTTTGACCGAATAATAATTAAAACTTGAACTAGAAAAACGTTAAATTGAACTTATTTTGATTTAGCTACATGAGATTGTTTGCGAATCAACGCAGTTTATTGCGGTGATACTATGGGTTACATGTATTTCTTTACTCCGCGCAGATGTGAATCTACCCAAAAAATAATGTACGCCAATAAAGGGCAGGCTCTTATTGCAGCGGATAAAAGTTTTACGGAGCGTGGAGCAAAGCTGTGGGTTTATAAATGCGATTATTGCGGAAGTTGGCATTTAACGCATTCAAATCCTGCGATTCGTAAGTATTGCGATATGCGCTCGCGGTTTGAAACAACAAAACCCAAGTCTAGAAAACGCGGATATAAACCGCGTATTCGCTAAATACTTAACGCTAAAAATTCAGTAATTCAGAAATTCAGTAATTCAGTAATTCAGTAATTCAGTAATTCAGTAAATTAGTAAATCAGTACTTAAAAGTAAATCCTTGCGCATTAAGCTGCGATTCGCAACTGTGGTTTTTAGCTCCAAAATCTACAGCAAGCTTTGTGATTTGCGCACTGAATGCGTCCACTGGCCTATCTGCATTGCGCAAATCGTAGTATTTATGCACTCTTTCGTCGAAGTCTGCAAGTTTTTCAATCAAAATATCATCGCTGCTAGGGTATTCATTTTCAAAGAATTGCATACTCGAATCCATGCGCGGCTTTAATTTTGGCTCTTGGTCTGGCTTGCCGATTGCAATCCCAAGAACGGGATACGTGTATTTTGGCAACTTCAAAAGTTCAATTAAATTTGGAATATTATTCAAAATTGAACCAAGAATTACGCAACCTAGTCCAAGCGATTCCGCGGCTGTTTCCATTGCATGTAGTGCAAGAACAGCGTCATTTTGCGATTGAGAGAATCTGTAGCCTGTTTTAAGAGTAAAATCGCTGCTTTCTGTGTCAATGCCATTTTTGCGTGCTATAGCAGCATTTCTGTGCTGATCAATAATAAAAACGTACAAAAGTGGCGCTGTTGCTATGTAAGTTTGATTTCCAAGTTTAGAAAGTTTTTGTTTAAGATCTTTGCTAGTGATTTTGATTGCAGACCAATCGTTCAAAAACTGGCCGCAAGCTGCGCGCTGTGCTGCTTCTTCCAACGTTTTTGCAATATCTTCGCCAATCGGCTCATTTTTGAAAGCGCGTATAGATCTGCGATTAAGAAGCGTTTGAATAGTTTGATTCGCATATGCATTTTGCGCGTTGTTTTGCGTATTATTTTGCTCGCTGTTCTGTGCGTTGCTTTGAGTTGACGTCATGTTTTTATATTAATGGCAACGAAATACCAATTAGAAATTGACATGTAAAAGTGTTATAAAAGTGTTATAAATGTACGAGTGAACAAGTTGGCAGCGAAGCCGCTTGATGAATGCTTGCGTTAATGCACCAAGCGCAAGCTAAGAATGGTGGTGCTAAGGCGGCGTTGGGTATGCTGAACGGTTTGAACAATATTGACATTAAAGTTAATGGCGATTTGTGCACAACGGATGCAACAGATACAACGGATTCGTACGAGATTCAAGACGTTCCAGCAACTTGTGGCGGAGCTCCCGAGGGCAGACTTGTTCTTTTGCGCCATGGTCAAACTGCTTGGAGCGAATCTGGCCAGCACACAGGCCGCACCGATATTCCACTAACACAAGTTGGCCGCAATCAAGCTATAAGCGCAGGCGCCAGGATTCGACAGGCTTTTCCAAACGGTTTTAGCGAGGATTGCCAGTTTGTAAGCCCTCTTGTTCGTGCTCGTCAAACAGCTCAGTTGGCAGGATTTACGCATTGCACGCCGCTAGAATATGCTGCCGAGTGGGATTACGGCTGTGCAGAGGGGCGTACTCGAAAAGACGTGTCCGCTCTAAGCGGCGTTGAGTCGTGGGATGTTTGGAAGGATGGTCCTAAAGCTCTTCCAGATTTTATGCAGGATTCTTGCCAAGAGGTTCTTCCAAGTGGGGAAACAGTAAAAGTCGTGCGTTCTAATGGCGAATCTTTACAAGAAGTTTCTAATCGTACTCAAAAAATAATCGACTCTGTTTTACCAAAACTTAAAAGCGGCAAAGATGTGATTATTGTTGCTCACGCGCACATTCTTAGGATTTTAGCAACCAGATGGCTTGGTGTAGATGCACAGCAGGCGCGCTTACTCCGACTAGACACCGCTCATTACAGCGCTCTTGGAACTTATAAGGGAGATCGTGTAATCGTTCGCTGGAATTGCTGATTTGTGATTGTTGTAGATTATGCGACACGCCATAATATCAACACTGCTATCGTTTGCAATATCTTTGAATTTGAGGCATAATAAAAATTGTCGAAAGGGCACCTAGAGGTGCGGCGGCCAAAAGGTAGGCCGACGGCATAGGAGAAAGGTTCGATGATGAATCGTACAATTAAGTCAACAATTGCGCTTGTAGCTTGCTCAGCAATGGCATTCGGTGCGCTCGCTGCATGTGGTTCTAGCTCTTCGGATTCTTCCGATAAGGGCAAGGTTTACTTCCTTAACTTCAAGCCAGAATCTGCTGATCAGTGGAAGGAAGTTGCTAAGGAATACACCAAGAAGACTGGCATTCCTGTAAAGGTTCAGAACGCTGCTTCTGGCACTTACGAGCAGTCACTTAAGAGCGAAATCAGCAAGGGTGACGAAGCGCCTACACTGTTCCAGGTGAATGGTCCTGTTGGCTACGCAAGCTGGAAGGATTACACTGCAGATCTTAAGGATACCGAGCTTTACAAGCAGCTTCAGAACAAGGATATTGCTCTTAAGGATGGCGACAAGGTTGTTGGTGTTCCATACGCAATGGAAACTTACGGCTTGATTTACAATAAGGCTTTGCTTAAGAAGTACACGGAGCTTAAGGACGCTAAGGTAAAGTCTGCTGAAGAGATTAACTCCTTCGATAAGCTCAAGGCTGTTGCAGACGACATTCAGGCTCGTAAGGGTGAACTTGGTGTTGATGGCGCATTCACTTCCGCTGGCTTCGATTCCAGCTCTGATTGGCGCTTTAAGACTCACCTTGCAAACATTCCTCTGTACTACGAGTTCAAGGCAGACAAGGTTACCAAGCAGCCAGCAAAGATTAAGGGTACGTTCCTTGATGGCTACAAGAAGATCTTTGATCTTTACATTACTGATTCCACCACTCCTGCAACTCAGCTCAGCTCTAAGACTGGCGAGGATGCAAACTCTGAGTTCTCGCTTGGCAAGGCTGTGTTCTATCAGAATGGTACTTGGGCCTGGACCGACTTGCAGAAGGCTGGCATGAAGGCCGAAGACCTTGGCATGCTCCCAATCTACATTGGTGCTAAGGGCGAAGAAAAGCAAGGCTTGGCTACTGGTTCCGAGAACTACTGGTGCATTAACGAGAAGACTTCGGATGCCAACAAGAAGGCAACCAAGGACTTCTTGAAGTGGGTTCTTACCTCTGATTACGGCAAGGAAGCTATGTCTAAGAAGATGGGCTTCACCACTCCATTCAAGAGCTTTGCAGATATTAAGTCTGATAATCCTTTGACTGCTGCTGCTGTTGAGGATGCTAAGTCTGGCAAGACTCCTGTAAGCTGGAACTTCACTATGATGCCATCTGACAACTGGAAGAACGATCTTGGCTCCGCTTTGCTTGAGTACGCTCAGGGCACTGGCAAGTGGGATAAGGTTAAGAGCGCCTTCGTTGACAATTGGGCTAAGGAAGTTGCTCAGACTCACGAAGATCAGGATTAATCCTAAGAATTGGGTTAAAACTGGATTATTAAATTCATAATTTAATATGTCATTTTTGTAATTGCATTAGCACAGTGCATTAGTGACAAGTAAAAGAGCTTCAAGCCTAAGGGTTTGAGGCTCTTTTTTAGTGCAAAGATAGTTGATAGTCGTTAGCTGATTAGTTGTTATTCGCGCGCGTTAGCTGATAGTTGGTTAGTCGTTAGTCGTTAGTCGTTAGTCGTTAGTCGTTAGTCGTTAGTCGTTAGCTGATAGCTGGTTAGTCGTTAGTTGATAGTTGATATTCGATAGAAACTATCTATTTTCAAGCTGACTTGTGCTCGATCTAACTATAAGCTGTGCTGGAATGGTAATGTGTCTGCAGCTTTCGCTTAAATAATCGCCATTAATCAGAGACAAAGTTATTTTTGCTGCGTCTACTGCCATTTCTGCAGGGTCTTGACGAATAGTCGTAAGCCCTGTTTCTCTAGCGTAAAAACTATCGTCAAAGCCAATAATCGAAACGTCTCCCGGTGTGCTGTATCCGCTTCTAGAAAGCTGGAACATAAGCGGAATTGCTATGCCGTCTTCTTGGCAGGCAATCGCCGTAGGAACATTTACGTTACTTAAAAGCGAAGAGACGATTGAGCTTATTCTGTCTAATCCTTCTGGGGCAACGATTTCTGTAGGCGTAATGCCGTTGATTTTGCATTCGTCAATAAAAGAGTGGTAGCGCTGTAAAACGCTAAAATGCAGTGAAATATCGCGGTTTGTGCGAATGTAGGCAATGTTTTTGTGCCCTAGTCCAATAAGATGACGTGCCATAAGTCGCGCGCCTCGATCGTCGTCTATGTTAATTGTTGCGTCAAAATCGCAATCCATAGGATTCAAGCAGTTTATACCTAAGACTGGCACGCCAGTGGCCTTTAGGGAAGCAACTTCCGACTTGTTTACGTCGAAGGAGCAAACGATTACAGCGTCCGCGTTTCGGCGAGTAGGCAGCATGCTAAAGAACTCTGTGCGCTCTTGGCTGCTGGATATTTGGAAGATTGAAAGGTCGTAGCCTGCGGGGTGAAGAACTTGATTTAGGCCTTGTATAATCGACGCGCTAAACCATAGTCGAATGCTGTCGCTAAGAAGAAGTGCAACTCTTAGTGTTCTGCCAGATTTTAGTGCTGCTGCAGACCTAGATATTGAAAAGTTTAGTTTTTCGGCAATAGCTAATACTTTGTTGCGCGTTGCTGCGGAAACCAAGTCTGGGCGTGTAAACGATCTAGAAACAGTAGATACAGATACATGCGCCTGATCGGCCACGTCTTGAATATTAGCTGGCATTTGAACTCCTTTATTCGCGCAGCAAATGTTTACTCAATATCTTCATTAATATTGTTAAAATATGCGCAACGCTAGTATATGAGCAACGTGGCATATGTGAATTTTCATATGCTTATTTGCGCTCATTACACAAACGTTTGCAATACGAACAATAATAGCAGATTTTGCCGTAAAATCGCCAAAAATCGGGATTTTTTTCACATTTGATTTTTGTCTTCTTTAGTGGCGACATGCAAAAAAATGACAACGTTTGACATTGTGGTTGCATGTAGTAAGATAAAAGTATTGGTTCGAGCGCAGCGAATTGCACAGGCGCGTACTCAAGGAGGAGAAAGTGACGAATCATGATTAATATGAGTGGAAAGGCAATACGCAAATGGTGGGCGTTGTTCGCTCTACCAACGTTTGCTGCATTTGTAATTGGTTTCTTAGTGCCATTTGTAATGGGCGTGTATCTTAGCTTTACTAAGTTCCACACTGTTACTGACGGAAAGTTTGTTGGAATACGCAATTATCGCAAGGCGTTGCGCGACCCACACTTCCTTCATTCGTTAATATTTACAACGGCTTTTACGGTTGTAACAACAATTGTTATTAATGTTATTGCATTTGCAATCGCTTACATGCTTACAAAAAAGTTCAAAGGCTCCAACCTATTCCGTACGGTATTCTTTATGCCGAATTTGATTGGCGGCATTGTTTTGGGCTACGTTTGGCAGGTAGTGCTTAATGGTATTTTGGGCTACTTTGGCCGCGCTATTACGTATTCTGCAACATACGGCTTCTGGGGCATGGTTCTTTTGATATGCTGGCAGCAAATCGGCTACATGATGATTATTTACATTGCTGGCTTGCAAGCGCTTCCAGGAGACGTTATTGAGGCTGCTGCCGTTGATGGCGCAACCCCAATGCAAACGCTGTTTAAGATTACGATTCCGCTTATGATGCCATCCATTACGGTTTGCACGTTCTTAACGGTTACAAACGGATTCAAGCTATTCGATCAGAACTTGGCGTTGACCAATGGCGCTCCTTCTAGAAAGTCGGAGATGCTTGCATTAAACATCTTCAACACTTTCTATGGAAGAATTAATGGCGAAGGTGTTGGCCAGGCTAAGGCAGTTATATTCTTCATTATTGTTGCCGTTATTGCCTTGATTCAGAACAAGTTGGCAACTTCTAAGGAGGTGGCAGCATGAACGAGAAGACTAAGCATCCTGCGCTTTGGACCACGCTTTTTGCTGTAGTGAGTTTGCTGTGGATTTTCCCAATCGCGTTAGTGTTTATGAACTCCTTTAAGTCAAAGGTGTATATTGCTAGCGAGCCATTTTCGCTTACTCCAAAGTCGTTTATTGGTTTTGATAACTACGTTCTTGGCATTAACCGCACGAATTTGTTGATGAGCTTCTGGTGGACAATTGTTGTAACGATTGGTGCTGTAGTTCTGATTCTGCTTTGCACTTCTATGTGTGCTTGGTGGATTGTGCGCGTAAACAATTGGGCTGCAAAGTCGCTTTACGTGTTGTTCTTGTTCAACATGATTGTGCCATTCCAAATGGTTATGTTCACGCTTTCCAACATCACTACAAAGCTTGGATTGAACACGCCTTGGGGCTTGTGGATTATTTACCTTGGCTTTGGCGCAGGTTTGGCTGTGTTTATTTTCACGGGCGTTGTAAAGGGCATTCCTCAAGAGTTGGAAGAGTCTGCAATGATTGATGGCGCTTCTGTGCCTCGCATATTCTTCCAGATTATTGTGCCGATTATGAGGCCTGCGATTATATCCGTTTCTATCTTGCAAACAATGTGGATTTGGAACGACTTCCTTCTTCCATACCTCACTTTGGATTTGAACAAGTACAAGACGGTTTCTATTGCAGTTCAATATTTGAAGGGCGGCTATGGCTCTGTTGAAATGGGTGCAATGATGGGCTGCCTGGTTATGGCAATTGTTCCAATAATAGTCTTCTACCTAATCTGCCAGAAGTACATAATTAAAGGTGTTATGGCAGGTGCGGTAAAGGGCTGAGGTTTTTTCTCCTTCGAATCTCGGCATGCATGATGGTGGTTGCAAGTGTTTGTAGCCACCATCATTTGTGTTTAACAATCATTTGTGTTTATGTTGTATTGTTGATTTGGTTGCGATTTTAGTTGCGTCAATGCGGCTTAAAATGTGACTTAAAGTACGATTAAAGTACGATTAAAGTGTGTTTAGTTAGGTGGGAGTAGTTGTAATGATCTCTTTTGGAAGTCCCGATTCTAAGTTCGCTCAGGGAATGGAATCGTTTGCAGACGCGGTCTGGCTTACTGTTCTAATGATTATTACCAGCATTCCGCTTGTAACGGTTGGGGCGTCTATTACGGCCGCTCACGAGACAGCTAGACGTATTGAACGTGGCGAGGCGCACACAACAGCAATCTACTTTAAGTCTTTTAAGAATAATTTTGTTAAGGCAACTATTATTTGGGCTATTTTAGGGCCACTTTTAGTTGTAATTATATGGTCTTGGATTTTTTTGCAACTTACTCCGCTTTTAATAATAAAGTTTGCGATTAGCATATTGTGGATTCTGGTTGCGCAGTGGGTGTTTGCATTGCAAGCGCGATTTGAAAACTCGATTGGCAGAACTCTTATTAATTCGCTGATTTTTGGCGTTAGCTACGCTAGTACAACGCTTATGATGTTTTTGCTTGATTGCGTGTTCTTTGCGCTCGTATACCTTTCTCTAAGGTATTTTTTGCAAGGATTACCGCTGTTGATTTTGCTTGGGTGGGGGTCTTTGATTATGCTTCACACGCCGCTTTTGGAGCGCGTGTTTGCTAAGTACGTTGCGGCTAATACGCAGTGAGGCGAACATCGCCATAGATGCTCGCCTCACTTAGGACATCAAAAACATAGCGCGTAAGCCGTGTCTACAGGCGACCTACGCGCTATGCGAGAGAGAAAGAAGTTACTACATGAGTAACAATCAATATTTATTATACTCTTGATTCAAGTGTTTGCAAGTATTTTTAACCTTTCTTTTTACATTTTTTGGTGGTAATTTTACAGTTATTTGTGCTTATTGGTTAATTTTTTTCGCCTCGCATAATCGCGGCCATATTGAGTACTCGTTGAGACTTAAAAACGTCGCCTGTGTGAACAACGTTTCCATCTTTATCTGCAAGAGGAATACGCCAATTTGGATACTCAGTACTGGTTCCAGGCTGATTTTGCGAACGCTTTTCGCCAACTGCGTCAACAAGTGCCACTTGCAAAAGCAAAGATGGGGAAGTGCGCATAATCGCGTGCATGGCCTCTACAATCTCTTGCACATGGTCTTCTACGTTTTCGGCAGCATCCTTGCTAATCCATCCGCCATCCAAAAGCATCTTCATCATGGCGTCTCGCTCCGCGCTAGCAGCCTTTTGGAAGCTTTCTACAGAATCGGTAAGAAGGTGCAGCTCTTCGCGAATCTTAACATGCTCGAATGCAAGATAGCCTGCTGTAGGAGGCATGTCGTGAGTAGTAACAGATGCCAAAGCGTATTCGCGGTATGTAGAAGGATTTGCAAATATGATTTCCTTCTTTCCAGCCTTTTTAGCCGCTTTTTCGGCCTCATCATTATGCGTAAACCATTCAACAACAGTTCCAAGAATGCCGTGCGAAGCAAGCACCTTGGAAACGTACGCTGGAACAGTGCCAAGGTCTTCGCCAATCACCAATCCGCCTGCGCGAGTGGCCTCAATGCTAAGAACCGCAAGCATTGCGTCCACATTGTAGTAAACGTAAGCGCCGTTCTTTGCGCCCTGGCCGCGCGGAATCCACCACAAGCGGAAAAGACCAAGAACGTGGTCAATGCGAACCGCGCCAGCGTGCAAGAACACGTTGTGAACCATGTCTCGGTAGGCAATATAGCCAGTCTCGTCTAAGTAATTAGGGTCAAATGGCGGCTGACCCCAATCCTGACCCTGCTGGTTGTAGAAGTCTGGAGGTGCGCCGACACTAACGCCGTTAGCAAAGCGCTCTGGGCTCCACCACACGTCTGCGCCGTATCCGTGTACGCCAACAGCCATGTCTTGCATAAGACCAATCGCCATTCCTGCAGCCTTAGCTTCTGCGTGAGCGGCGGCAACTTGCTCATCTGCAATCCATTGCAGCCAGCGATGGAACTCAAGCAAATCAGCATGATCTCGTCTAAGCATGTCGATTTGAGGAGTGCCTTTGCCAGTTGTATCAAACCAAAGATTATCTCCCCAAGGAGCGCCCCAAACTTCAAAAGCTACGCACCAAGTAGCAAAAGCGTCTAAGTCTTCTCCAGAGCGCGCCTTAAAGTCTGCGAAATCCTGCTCGCGCTCGGCGCTTCTATGCTGCTTAAAAATAATCTTTAAGGCTGGAAGTTTTGCGTTCCACGCGGCGTTAATATCCATAGGATTTGGATTGTTATTAAGCGCTTCCACACCCTCGTGCAAAATCTCCACCTCTTTGCGCTGGCTATCGCTAAGCTGCGCGTACTCTGGAATATCTTGCGGACGAATGTATGTAACGTTTAAGAACCTGCGCGATTCTGGCAAGTAAGGCGAAGGCTCCAAAGGTGCCACTGGCGCGCACGCATGAATTGGGTTTATAAGCATAAAGTCGGCTTTTCCAATGTTTCCTGCGTCTTTAAGTAGCCTGCGCAAATCGCCATAATCGCCAACGCCCCAAGATTCCTTTGAGCGCACGGAATAAAGCTGAGTCATGTATCCCCAACGATGGCGTTCTTGAACGCTTTGCGGAAGTGGGATTTTTGCTGGCGCGCAAATTAAAGTTGATTGCGCGTGTGCAACAGTTTTGCCGTTTTTACCTTCGACTTTTGCAAGAAGAGTGTGGTAGCCCATTGGCAAGTCTTGCGGAAGTTCAAGAGTTAATCCGTCTTCTTCGCTTGTTTCAAAGTTGTTAAGAGGCTCCTCGTATTGCGAACCATCTTCTAGCGTAAGCGTTATATGTATTTTTTCTGGGCTGCTTGCGGCTTCTTCGGCATGAATAGGAACAATCGTTTTTGCGCCAATAAAGCACACCACGGTTGGCGGCAGAAGCTCGCTATCGCGCTTTTCTTGAACGCGTTTTAGTGAGTTTTCAATGTTTTCGCTTGTGGTTGCAGGGTAGCCCAGCGCGTCTAGAACGCCTACAAGCGCTTCGTCCGTAATTTCCGTATAGTCGCCTAGTTGGTCTATGTAGAAAGTTGCAACTCCGCATGCTTTTGCAAGTTTAACTAGTGGGCGAGCAAGCCTTTCTGCGCTTTCTTCTACGGGCACAGTCGTGGCAGCCTTTGTTTTGCCATTAGTTGTGCCATTGTCTGTTGTGCTCATGATGCTCCTTTGTTAATCGTGGCACATGTACGAGCATCGAATTGATTGCAAACGATGCTAAAGGGTGCGGTTCTCAACACATCACTGGATTGAGGCACGCT
Source organism: Gardnerella piotii (assembly GCF_049815665.1). Classification (NCBI taxonomy): domain Bacteria; kingdom Bacillati; phylum Actinomycetota; class Actinomycetes; order Bifidobacteriales; family Bifidobacteriaceae; genus Gardnerella; species Gardnerella piotii. The sequence continues at coordinate 1,498,332 of NZ_CP187450.1, read as the reverse complement.
CTAGCTAACTATTATATTAAGTATTGATATCGTTTGCAATATTGGCGATTTTAGGCTGACTTGAGATACTTGAGATACTTGAGATACTTGAGATACTTGAGATACTTGAGTATGCAAAAACCGCAGAAAGCTAAATGCTAACTGCGGTTTTGTTATTTGCGATTATTTGCGATTATTCGCGCATATTTGCTGCTAGTTGCTACTTACTTGCGACGGATTCGCATAAAGTGCCAACCAGCGCCGATTGCTGCGATTCCAGCAGTGATGCTGCCAGCAACAGCTGCGATTAGCGTTGTGTTGTTGCCAGCGGCGTGCTCACCGTTGTTTGCGCCAGATGCCTGAGCGCTCTTATCGCTGCTCTTTGCGTCTTCGTTCTTGGAGTCTTCGTTCTTGGAGTCTTCGGATTCCTTCTGATTTTCATCTTTTGCGGAATCGGTAGATGTATTCTTGGACTCTTCGCTCTTTGTTGCGCTTGCGGAGCTTGCTGCAGGAGCAGCAGGAGCAGCAGATGCAGGGGCTGCAGGGGCTGCAGCACGAGGCGTGCGTGCAGGAGTCTGTGCGGTTGCTTGCGACTTATCGGTAGCGTTTTCTACGAGTTCTTCTGCAGCTTTAGCTGTATTCGCAGGCTCCGTTTGATTTGCTGGAGCAGCACTGTGCTTAGGTGCAGCCTGTGGTGCAGAAGGAGCCGCATCCTGTGGCGCACTTGGTGCATCATTGTTCTGTGGTGCATTCTGTGGAGTGCTTGGAACTGGAGCAGGAGCTGGCGCAGAAGGAGCCGAATCCATAGAGCCTACACCTGGAACAACATTCAAATTGCCGCCGTTTTTCTGCGCGTTGCTTCCTGCAAAGTCTCCTTGAGAAGAGCTACCGTTATCTTGCGCTTTGTTTTCTGGCTGCTTAGCCTGTGGAGCTGGCTTTGCTGGAGCTGGAGCAGATGGAGCTGGCTCTGCTGGAGCAGGAGCTGGAGCGTTCTGCTGGTTCTGCTGCTTTGCCTGTAGAGCCTTTTGGCCCTTTTCAAGAGAAGCTGTAAGTTTCGTTAAAGCACCATCTAGCTTAGTTTTTGCGACTTCAATAGCTGAGCTGCTTTGAATAATTGACTTGTTGGTTTCGTCAAAAAGAGGACCTGTATTATTTAGTCTTTTTTTGAAGCCTTCACTGTTTCCACTGTTTAGGTGCTCTAAAGACTTCTCTATTTCTTTTTTAATCGCTTCTATTTCGCTTTTTAGTGCTTCGAATCTGTTCTTTGCTGCATCAAAGTCAGTTTCTACGCTTTTAATTTCTTTTTGAGCTTCTTTTACTTTAGCTTCAGCTTTATTTACGGCGTTTATAGCTGATTGAATCTTTTCTTCAGTATCATTTTCTGCATTATCAACTTCTGTTGAAGCTTTTTGGGATGCATTGTCAGCCGCATTTGCATTTTGAGTTGCTGCTTCTAATTTTTTCTCAAACTCGGTTGTGATAATAGGATTTTTTTGAAGATTCGTAAATTTATCTATAATCTTTTGCAAATCTTGGTTTACTTGCTCGTCTGTAACAGAGTTGGAGTTTTCTTGATTAGCCACTTCTGCACCTTGCTGCGTCTTGCCAGCAGCAGCGCCTTTCGGATCAATAGTAACAGGTTTGCTCACGCGGTCAAAGCCTTCGCCTGCTTGCACACTAGCAGAAACTGGAGTTGCGCTTATAGTTTGCGCTTGCGTCAAGGTTGTAGTCGTGGCAGCGTTTGCTGCGTTTGCAATGCTTATGCTTCCAATAAGAGCCAAAGAGCTTGCTCCCAAAGAGATGGCGGCTGCAATCTTAGCGTTCATATTTACCTCATTCTTCAAATCATTTAGGTTTGGGGGGTGGGGATATTTGTTTAATTATCAAGTTGTAAGATCAAAGCGCTGTTTTGCAATGTGTGCTTTAATAGCGTCTCTGTCTTGTTACTGAACTTTCTCCTCTCCGCCATCGCGAATATACGCAAGGGGGGTATAAAGTCTAAAAATGATTCTAGCAGAACAGCAGGAATAATTCGTGCACTTTGGCAATTTATAAGGAACAATTAAGGAAATTACAAGGTTTTGCCTTGAAATATTAGTATTCGACTCAGTATTTAAAAATATAATATTCAACTATAGATCAAAAAATAATCCAAAAATAATCCCGACTTTGTTTCCAAATCACAAGAATAAGGGAACAAAATCGGGATAAAATGCTATTTACGCGTGCTCAAGAACTCGAGCAAATCAATCGCGCTTGTTGCTTAACACAACAAAAGTACGTGGTGGAATATGAACAGCGCGCTGATCGCCATTATCATCGCAAAGCATTGATGCGCGGCTGCTAGAAGAGCTGCCAATCCATCTATCAAAGTACTCGCTGGAGTCCAGCACACAGCGCCATTTTTTGCGGCTTGCGCAAGACTCAGGCAAATCAACCGTTGCAGCTGCACCATTCATAGGGTTATCGCACACAATCAAGTCGCTTCCAATCTGCTCCGCAAGAACAGTATTATCGGATGCAGTAAGGCGAGTGTGCTGAGCATCGTAAAACTCCGCATTCTTAGCGCGAAGTTTTATAAGCGCGCTATACCAGTCTACAAGCGGCTGGAATCGCTTAGCTCTAGACCAATCAAGCTGGTTCATAGCAACTCCGCGATTATAGGAGTTATCGCAACCGTGCTTAGTACGGCCAAACTCTTCGCCGCCAAGCATAAATGGCATTCCAGCAGAGCACAAAATTATGCCAGCGCTAAGAATATTAGCACTGAAGATGTCTGCAACGCTGTTTGGATCGCTTGCGTCAAAATCGCAGCTAGACGCGTTATCGCGCATAGAAATACACAGCTTATCCCACAAAGTCAAATCGTCGTGAGCAGAAACATACTGCACAATCTGACCAACACTCTTGCCAGCACAAGGCATGCCACGCCAGGCGTTAAACGCATTGCGCACAGGATCCGCCGTCCAGAACTCATTGCCGTTTACATAACCGCGGTCTCGATGATCCATAACGTTGCCCTTAAGCGTGTCTCTAGACTCGTCGCTAAACCAGCCGATTCTAGAATCAAGGAAGCCGCGCCCATCTTTATCTCCCATAGGGCAGTCATCGCCAACAGCTGCAGCAGCCGCACCCCACGGCTCGCCGTACATAAGAATATCTTTGCCGCCATCGAGCTTATCTAGTTCGGCACGAATCATGTTCAAAGTTTGCGCATCCGCTAAGCCCATAAGGTCAAACCTAAAACCATCCACGTGGTAGCAGCGCGCCCAATGCAAAATGGACTCAATCATAAAACGCCTAAACATTGGGTGGTCGGAAGCCATTTCGTTTCCGCAACCCGATCCGTTTGCAAATCCGCCGTCATCCTTGCGCCTGCAAAAATAGCCAGGAGCAACGCTTTCAAACGCGTTCGATGCTGCTTCAAACATGTGATTATAAACAACATCCATCACTACGCGCATGCCATTTTTGTGCAAAGCGCCAATCATTGCCTTGCACTCGCGGATTCTTGCCGTTCCGTCGTATGGATTGCTGGAATACGCGCCTTCTGGCACGTTGTACGCGTGCGGATCGTAGCCCCAATTGTAAAGCGAATCAACACTTTTGCCATCTTTGCGCACAGACGAAATCGCAACCTCATCCACAGTCGCAAAATCGTAGATTGGCATTAGTTGAACGTGAGTTACGCCAAGTTTTTTAAGATAGTCGATTCCAGTAGGGAAGCTGCTATCTGAATCTAAAGTTGTATGCGAATCTGTAAAGGCAAGATACTGACCGCGGTGTTCTAGCTTAAATCCGCCATTTTCATTGCTGCTAAAGTCTTCAACGTGCATCTCCCACACAACAGTTGCATGGCGCGCGAATTTTGGCGATTTGTCTTTGTGCCACCCTGCAGGAGCCACGCGATCCTCGTCAATAACAAGGCTGCGCTCGCCATTTACGCCACTAGCAACACCCCAAGGGTCGCTTGTGCGATTCACTTTTCCATCTGCAAAAGTCACAAGAAAGTCGTAGTAAACACCATCTAGTCTTTGCAATATTGACGTTCTCCATGCTCCGTCGCGCAATGGCTTCAAATCGCGTGTTTTGAAAGGTTCGCTGTTGTTTCCTGTTTCAAAAAGTCGCAGTGTTACGCACGATGCTGTTGGCGCCCAAAGCGTAAATGTGGTCGATTTTTCGTTAAGCGAGAATCCGAGTTGCCCCGAATAAACTGGCCATTGTGTTGAAGGTGGGAACGTCATGAATATATCCTTTTGTATTTTATTAAATTATTTAGCATAAAATACAAAGGCCGAAACGCTTTTAACGCTCGGCCCCCATATTTCATCAAACTCTACAATTAATGCAGAGCTTACTATCCCTTAACAGAGCCAGACATCGATTCTTCGTAGAATCGTTGCATAACAATGAACAGGATTGCGATTGGAATGGAAACGCACACAGCTCCAGCGGAGAATCGTGCGAACCAGTGATTAATGTATTCCTTTTGTAGCATTTGCCACAAGCCCACAGCAACAGTGTAGTTATCTGCAGTTCGAGCAATAGTCTTAACCAAAACGAAGTCAACCCATGGTCCCAAGAAGCTAGTAATAGCCTGGAACACAATCATAGGCTTGCATATTGGAAGAATAATCTTATAGAATACTTGCCAAGTTGTGCATCCATCCAAGTAGGCGGCCTCGTCCAAAGACTTTGGAATCGTATCCATGTAGCCCTTCATAACGTAGAAGCCCATGCCGCTACCAGCAGAGTAGACGATAATCAAGGAGATTAAAACCACTCCGCCGTTTGTTAAGCCGAATGCCTTCAAGATGAAGTAGATAGCGATAACGGCCATGATGGATGGGAACATGCCGAGGATTAATGCAATATTCATAAATGTCTTGCGTCCGCGGAAGCGTAAGCGAGACATGCAGAACGCTACTACAAGCACGAAGAACAGAGAGATAATGCACACGAAGATAGACACAATCAAAGTGTTTAAGAACATACGTGGGAAATCAAATGTTTCGCGCTGAGTGAACAACTGAATATAGTTATTAAACGAGTACTCGGTAGGGAAGAACGTAGTCTGATATGGAGCAGTGTTCTTGTTGAAACTTTCCAAGAATATCCATGCGATTGGGGTGAGCCAAACAATAGACATAAGAATCAAGAACACGTGTGCAACAACATCTCCGAATATGCGACGAACTCGCTGATCGCGCCAGAACGGAACGCTACGTACACTATGTACTACTTGCTCTTTTTTATTAGAAGTAGATTGCATAACCTTATCTTTATTACTCACCGGAATCCCTCCTCATTCTTGTAGGAGCCAGAGTTGCGATATGTAAGCAGTGCTACAACAGCGAGCACGATGAATGTCATAATGCCAATCACGGCGCCCATGCTGTAATCGCTCTTATCAACAGTCAACTTGTACAGCCAGGTGATAAGCAAATCAGTCTTACCTGCCGAAGATGTGAGCGACGATGGGTCGCCACCAGACAAGAGGTAAATAACGTTGAAGTTGTTAACATTGCCAGTGAACGTTGTAATCAAGTATGGTGTCATAACAAAGAAGATGTATGGCATAGTAACGTTCATAAAGCGCTGCCACCAGCTTGCACCATCAAGCTCTGCTGCTTCGTAAAGTTCTGCTGGAACGTTTTGCAAAATACCAGTGATTTGCATGATTGTGTAAGGAATACCAACCCAAAGGTTGATTATAATAACGGTAACTCTTGCCCAAGTAGCATCCTGGAAGAATGGCAGTGGGGAATGAATCCAGCCCGAAGCAATAAGAAGGCGGTTAATGGCACCTTCGCGCTGAAGCATGCTGTGCATAACAAGCAAAGACACGAACTGTGGAACGGCAACTGTCAACGAGAAGCAGGTACGCCACAAGCCCTTAAAGCGGGTTGTGCGCCTGTTAATAATCATTGCCATAAACATGCCGAAGAAGAAGTTAAGGAATGTAGCGAAGAAGGCCCAAACAAGGGTCCAAATCAACACATCCACAAAGACCTTAGCGTTGATCAAGCTGTTTGAGTTGCCAATATCAAAGAAGTTCTGTAAACCAACCCAGCTGAACAGTGGAACGTGATTGCTGTCGTAGTTGGTAAATGCCATAGAAATCATAAAGAGTAATGGCAAAATCGTAAACAGAACAATGCCGATTGTTGGTAAAGTCATAAAACCAACATGCGCATTTTGATCGAGCAGAGACTTTAAATCTTCGTAGAAGTTAACAGGTTTTTTGCCTTTTGCAACGGCGCTTTGTGCCTTATACGAGCTACGCAAAGATAACGTAGCCAAGAAAATTAGTACGGCAATAGCAGCAAGAGACATAACGCAGTAAAGAAGAATCTCTACGGAGTTGTCGCCTTGGGTGTAGTGCCAAAAGCCGTTAATCTTAACCTTGCCAGCTTTATGAGTGCCTAAAGTTAGGATTTTTGGCAAGTATTCGACACCAGTGGTAGATAAGAAGGCGATTACAGCTATTTCAGTTACTAAGAAAATAACGCCTTTTGTAAACTGGCGGCGTACTAAATTACCAAAGCCGAAAATAATAAGAGAAACCCAAGAGAAGACATCAGCATTTTTTGCTGCTTCTTGCAATGAGTATGGAGACGGTGCAAAGCGTTCGGAAGTCGGCTTACTCCGACGCTTGAATCGTTTCATGGATGCTGTGCCAGTCATGACATGCCCTTCCTATAAACAATGAGTGTGTTTTGAGGAGGAATAAAACGCCCCGCCCCTATTCACATTAGTGTGGGGAGCGGGGCATTTTACTTTTACGCAAGATTTGTATTACTTGCGTTTTTAGATATTTTTACTAGACGAGAAGCTTACTTCTTGAGGGCTTCGTCGAAGCTCTTCTGGAAGTCTGCAGTCTTTGCTGCAGCGTTGCTTTCGTTGATTTCCTTGTTAGCAAGAGCGGAACCGAAGTTCTTGGATGGATCCCAGTATGCGCTCATCTCAGGAATGTTTGGCTGAACAACAGAAGTCTTAGCAATGGTTTCCATCTGTGCGGTGGCGCCTGCATCATCCTTAACTGCATCAGCAAGGGACTTGTCGGAAGGAATTACGCTCTGAAGCTCGTAAGCCTTCTTCTGGGATTCCTTAGAACCGAGGAATGCAGCGAACTTAGCAGCCATCTCTGGAGCCTTGGAGTTAGGGTTGTAAGCAACAGCCTTGGAGCCAACGAAGGACTTCATCTGAAGCTCGCCTGCTTCGGTTGTGAACTTAGGCAAAGCAGCAGCGGCATAGTTGTCGCCCAAAGCCTTCTTAACATCTGCTTCATCCCAAGAGCCAGAGAAGTAAGCGTCAACAGTGCCATCCTTGATTCCTGCCAAGCCAGCGCCGTTTCCATCCATTACAAAGTTCTTGTTCTGAATGAACTTGGTGATGTACTTGGTAACAGCAGCTGCCTTATCGCCAAGCTTGATTCCAGCCTTGGCATCCATGCCGCTATCGCCGAAGAACTTGAGGTTTCCATCCAGGTAGAAGCCAGCGAGGTACCAGCCGCCACCAATGTCGAATGCAACCTTGCCCTTTTCGAGCATCTTGTCGAGGGACTTAACGTCATCCTTAGAGAACTTGGACTTGTTGTAGTACATGAACCAAGTGTTGCTGGTGTATGGAACGCCGTACATCTTGCCATCTTGAGCAGTAACGGACTTAATCAAAGCGTCCTCGTTCTGCTCCTTAACCTGCTTTACAGCGTCATCGCTCAACTCGCCGATTGCGCCAGCCTTTACCAATTCACCAATCTGATCGTTAGGGAACAGGTAAACATCTGCAGCGGCCTTAGCGTCCTGCTTTACTGTTGTTGCTGCATCTGGAGGGGCAACTACAGAATTCTTAAAAGTAACTTCTGGGTGATCCTTTTGGAAGGCTTTCTCCATTGTCTGAATCCAGCCGCCAGCTTTTTGATCTTCGGAAGCAGACCATACAGTGAGCTTTACTGGGTTCGACTTGCTGCTGGAGCCAGCGTTGGTGCTAGAACCGCATGCAGCAAATCCAAACATAGTAGCGATTGCGAGGCCTGCGCCCAGCACTTTCTTCATATTCGTCATCCTTGACCTCCTATATCATGCCAGCTTGGCATGTTCTTTGGTGGCATAGTAACAAATTCCATGTGACGCAACTTCGACGTTTTGCTGCGTTTTTGCAGCGTCACATTTGTTGTTGAAATCTGTTTATAAGCAATGTGTAGTATACACGTATATATTGTAGTTGGCAAATCATGTTGTGTGCTATTGGAAAAATTTCCGCTAAAGTTGTTTATTTTTGATAAAAAGTTGTATTTTATTTTGCAAATCAGTAAATTTATCGGAATTTTATTTTGATAGCGCTCCGACCTACCTTTTCGCTTAGAGCGTAGCGCGAGAGGCGCTTTGACTGAGCTTGAAATTGCATAGCGAGTTTCAAGCTCCTTCAAAGCGTGATTTGGCTCAAATGTAAAGTCCAGTGGACTTTACATGCCAAATCAGCCGAGCGGCTACTAATAGCCGCGAGGAATAGCGCAGCTAATCTGCGCGAACGACATGACCTGCCTTCGCGCTTATAGCGTAGCGCGCGAGCGATTCGCATGTTTGTTTACGTTTTGGGTCAAATGGGGAACAAATGCAGGAACACATGCCTGTGTTTGTTTACGTTTTTGGTGTTTTGGTAAACAAATGCAGGAAAGTGAATAGTAAAATAAAATTAGACAAGATAAGTCAAGTCAAAATAAAAGAGATAAAAAGAGATAAGATAAGTCAAAATAAAATCAGATAAGATAAGTCAAAATAAAAGACAAGTCAAGTCAAAAAAGACAAGTCAAGCCAAAAATTAATACACGCCAACAAAACCAACAAAACGGGGGGAATATGCAAAACGAACATGCGCAATGGCTGCGCGACGCCGTATTCTACGAAATCTACCCACAAAGCTTCTACGATTCAAACGGCGACGGAATCGGCGATATTCCAGGCATAATCGAAAAACTCGACTACGTAAAATCGCTTGGTTGCAACGCGATTTGGCTAAATCCTTGCTACGATTCGCCATTTAAGGATGCAGGCTACGACGTGCGCGACTACAAAAAAGTGGCAGCGCGCTACGGCACAAACGAGGATTTGCAGCGTCTTTTTAGCGAAGCGCATAATCGCGGAATGCACATTTTGCTAGACCTTGTTCCAGGTCACACAAGCGAAGAGCACGAGTGGTTTAAGCAAAGCTCGCGTGCGCAAGAAAACGAGTTTAGCAAGCGATACATATGGACAGACAGCGCGTTTAGCGGCTATTCCATGCCGTTTATTGGCGGCGAAAGCGAGCGAGATGCAACGTATATTCTTAACTTCTTCAAATGCCAGCCAGCGCTAAATTACGGCTTTGCGCAAAGGGATCGCGCGTGGCAATCCGCGCCAAATTCCGCGGAGGCGGCTCAAACGCGCGCTGCAATGGTTGATGTTATGCGATTTTGGCTTTCGCTTGGCGCAGACGGATTCCGCGTAGATATGGCGGATTCGCTTGTAAAAAACGACGACAACAATGGCGAGGGAAGCCTTGGCAAAGACAACACGATTCGCGCATGGCAAGAAATGCTGGGCGCTGTAAAAGCCGAGTATCCGCAGGCTGCTTTCGTTTCGGAGTGGGGCAGGCCGCGTCAGGCGCTGGCTGCTGGGTTCGACATGGACTTCTATTTGAATTGGCGATGGGATGGGCAGCCAAACGGTTATGCGCGCCTGGCTCGCGATGTGGATAATGCGCTAGACAGCAGCCCCGAGCACGACCACAGCTACTTTAATGCGCGCGGCGGCGGCAGCATTTGCCCATTCTTAGACGATTATTGCCCGCAATATGAAGCCACTTGCAACGAGGGCTACTTTAGTTTTATAACGTGCAATCACGATACTCCGCGCCTGGCTCCGCGATTAAGCGAGCGCGAAAGGCGGATTGCGTTTGGCATGATTCTTACAATGCCAGGTGTGCCGTTTGTATATTACGGCGACGAAATCGGCATGAAATACCGCGATATTCCTACAAAAGAGGGCGGTTATGCGCGCACGGGTACGCGTACGCCAATGCAGTGGGATGATTCTAAGAATTTTGGATTCTCTGCGGCCGCAAAGTCGAAGTTGTACCTGCCTGTTGAGGCGCGCGCGGATGGAAGGACTTGCGCAAACTCGCGTAAGCAAGCCGTGCAAAGTGGCGAAATTCCAACGGTTTTGGGGCAGGAGCAGGATGGTGATTCGCTGCTTAACTGGGTGCGTGCGCTGATTGCTTTGCGTCACGAGTGCGCGGCATTGCACGCGGATGCCACTTGGCGAGTGTTGCACGCGCCTGTGGATGGTCGCAGCTTTGCATACGAGCGGTGCGCGGTTGAGTCGGATGGTGAATGCTCTACAAATCGATGCGTTGTGGTTATGAATCCTGGATTAAACGAGGAGACGATTTCGCTTAGTGCGCTTGCAGGGCTTACAACAGAGGCGATTTTGCAGCCGCGGATTTCGGTTGGAGCGGTTGCTTGCGATTCTTCCGCGCTTAAACTCGGCGCGCAGTCCTTTGCGGCGTTTGTTTTATAATGAGCTTTTCCACAAATTCGTTACATTTGTCTCGCACATGAGACATTTGTAACGTTTTTTGGGTCGGATTTGTTATATTTGTCTCGGCTGTGAGACATTTGTAACGTTTTTCGACTGATTTTCGTTATATTTGTTTCGGCGGCGAGGCATTTGTAACGTTTTGGTACAAATGCACTACAGAGATAATGCAGAGATTTAAGGCGGAGTTTGATACAATTGCAATGATTATGCAATGATGGCAAAGCTATACGCACTTAACGCCACGCGTGCGAGCAAGAGGTGAATTATGGACGCGCTAAAACTCAAAATCCGCGCAGACAAGAACATAAAAATGGGGATTACTCTCAAAAAGTTCAAGCTGCTCGGCGCTGTAATGATGATGCTCAGCGCGTTCGGCACAACCGTGATTCCGCACCTTTTTGGCGGCCTTTCCAGCACTAATATGTGGAGCCTCACCGCTGCCGTAGTGTGCGAAGTTGTAAGCTGGTCGGCCCTGCCATGGTATGCGTGGCTGCTCGTTCGCGGATATCAAAACACGCATAACCTCAACCTTTACACGCTTCGTCTGCTTGTGCTGGCTCTTATTTGCGAGGTTCCGTACGACTTTACAACCTTTGGCTGCGCTTTCGATATGCGCTCGCAAAATCCAGTGTTTGGGCTTGTTATTGCGCTGTTTGTGCTTTCGGGAATCGACATGGTTCGCGCGCGTTTTAGTGGCGCGCAAAAAGTGGCGTCAATCGCAGTGATTTTGGTTGCAGGAATATTGTGGAATCTTTTCGGAAGAGTCGGCTTTAGGCAGAATATTTTTTGGGGCGGAGCTTTACTTTTAGGATTTGTTCTTATCTTTAGATTCCTAGAAAACCACGAGATTCGCATGGAGCTGATTGCTGGCGCTTTCGGCGCTATGTCGCTTTTGGCGCCTGGCGTTGGCGTGGCTGTGTTGCATTACCGCAGTCCGTATGGCGACGGCCCTAAGCAAACTAAGCAATTCCGCTGGCTTATGTATGCGTGGTATCCGCTTATGCTTGTAATCGCAAGCGTGTTCACGATTCTGCTTTAGGCGCTATCTTAAGCCTTTATCTTTAGCCTTTATATATACGTTGTAATTTTTTATTTAGTCTTGAGAAGAGTGGCGTAATTTTTACGGCTCGGTTGCTGGCGACTTTTCCGCGGCGCGTATCGTTTTGTAAATGCAAACGTTTGCTGTATGATTTTGGAAGATGCAACGCAGCAACATAATTAATGCAGCACAAGCAAAAGCAATGCAGCACAAGCAAAAGCAAAAAGCAAAGAAACAAAGCAAAGAGGCGTAAAATGACTTTGAATCCGCAAGAATCGCAAAATATTCAAGACGCGCACATTTTTTACGATTATGCTAAAAATCCGCTAGCTAAGGCAAAAGAATCGCAGGTTATAAGCGGCAAAAATTGGCGAATTACGTTAATCACGGATTCGCTTGTGCGCCTTGAGTGGAGCGAAAATGGCGGATTTGTAGACGCGCCTACGCAAACAGTTGTAAGGCGAAACTTTGAGGGCAACGCGCAGTTTGCCGCGGAAAAATCGCCAGCAACCGAAGATGAAGCATCGCGCGCTTTTAATCCAAAATCTGTTAATCCAAAATATAGTGTAAAGAACTTGGAAAATGGCTGGATAGAAGTTGAAACCGAAAAACTGCTGATCACGTACAACCAGCAGCCGTTTAGCAAAGAGGGATTGAGCATTGTTGTGCGCGGAGTGCCAGGCTCGCAATTCAACACGTGGCATTACGGCGACGAGTGCCACGGCAATTTGCTCGGCACAGCGCGAACAGTGGACGAGGCGGATGGAGCCGTAAAGCTTGGAACGGGCGTAATATCTCGCGACGGGTGGGCCGTGTTAGACGATTCGCGCTCGGCAAAAATCGCGTATGCGGCTGCTGTTGATGGAAAAGAAAACCCATACGGGGCATGGGTGGAGCCGCGCGCAAAGGCGGATGGCAGTGTGCCTGGCGAATCCTCTAAAGACCTATACTTCTTTGGCTACGGTCACAACTATATAGGCGCAATTCGCGACTTTTACAAGCTTACGGGCGCGCAGCCGCTTCTTCCGCGATTCGCGCTAAGCAACTGGTGGAGCAGGTACTACAGGTATAGCCAAGACGAATATTTGCAGCTGATGAGCCGATTTAAGCGCGAAGGCATACCGTTCTCCACGGCAGTAATCGACATGGATTGGCACGTGACGGATGTGGACCCAAAGTATGGTTCGGGATGGACGGGCTACACGTGGAACCGCGATCTATTCCCAAATCACCGCGCGTTTTTGCGCAGCCTTGCCAGCGAAGGGCTTTCTGCAACGCTTAATTTGCACCCGAGAGACGGCGTGCGCGCGTTTGAAGAAGACTATGCGCAAGTTGCGCGCGATATGGGGATTGACCCAGCAAGCGGCAAGGCAGTTGAGTTTGACCTTACAAATCCACGCTTTTTGCGCGCGTACCTAAACATGCATCGGCGCATGGAGAACGAAGGCGTTGGGTTCTGGTGGATTGATTGGCAGCAGGGCGGAGTTACAAAGCAGGCTGGGCTTGATCCGCTTTGGATGCTTAACCACGTGCATTACCAGGATTCGGGGCGCGGCGGCGCGTGGCCGCTTACGTTCTCGCGCTACGCGGGGCCAGGCTCGCACCGCTACCCAGTGGGATTTTCGGGAGATAGCGTAACAACGTGGGATTCGCTGGCTTTTCAAACTTACTTTACTTCTACGGCGTCCAACATTGGCTACGGCTGGTGGAGCCACGATATTGGCGGACACATGCTTGGTGTGCGATGCGATGAGCTGGAGGCGCGCTGGTATGCGTTCGGCGCGTTTAGCCCGATTAATCGCCTTCACTCCAGCTGCTCGCCGTTTGCTGGCAAGGAGCCGTGGAACTTCCCTGCCGAGACGCGAAATGCGATGGTTAAAATGCTGCGACTTCGCGCGCAATTGCTGCCTTATTTGTATACGATGAACTATCGCGCGGCGGTTTGCGGCAGGCCGATTGTAGAGCCAATGTATTGGCAATCGCCAGAAACGCTTGCGGCGTACGAGATGCCGAACGAGTACCGTTTTGGCAGCCAGCTTGTTGTTGCGCCAATCGTTAGCAAGGGATGCGCGCAAGTTGAGCGCGGATGCACTGCCGTTTGGCTTCCAGAAGGCGATTGGTACGATTTCTTTGACGGAAGGCGCTACGTTTCGCGCGGCGGTGCGGGTCGCAGATTTGAGGTTTGGCGAGGAATCGACCGCGTGCCAGCGTTTGCGCGCGCTGGGGCTATTGTACCGATGCAAGTTTTGCCGAGTGAAGTGTCTTGCGCAAGTAGCGAGCAGGCGGCAGCTGCGGTTAATAGCGTTGAAAATCCGCGATCTTTGCGCGTTCTTGCATTCCCAGGGGATTGCGGCGAGTTTGTTATGCGCGAAGATAATGGCCGCTTTGAAGACGCGTGCGCTGGGAAAACTGCCGATACGCGCATGGAGCTTATTTGGCGAGATGGGAACGCGTCTACGCAATTTGTGATTGATGCAGCAAAAGGATGCGCTAGTGCTGTTGCTTCGCTGCCTTCTAAGCGCGATTGGAGCGTAGTGTTTAGAGGCGTTGCTTGCCCAGATTTTTCGCGCGTTCGCGTTTTTGTTGGGCAAAATCAGGTTGAATCTAAGGCTGTAGAAGTTTCATATGAAGGCGAAGAATCTACGCTAAGTCTTACTGTTTCTGTGCACAATGTGCCTGTTGGCGATTGCGTGCGAGTGATTGTGGATGGCGGACTGTGCATTGCGCAAGACCCTAAGGTTGGCGATTGCTACAGGCTGCTACTTAAAGCGCAAGTGCCATACCGCGGCAAGGAGATTGCTTTTGACGCGATTCGCCAGGCTGGCGGTAGCGCGAGTGCTATAAGCGAGCTTTGCGCGCTTGAGTACACTAGCGAGAGCGATTTTGAGCGCTACCAGCAAAGCGTTGACTTGACTAATGCGCATGCGCCGCAGCACCCAGAGGTTGCTAAGTGGGCGCAATGGAAGTGCACGTTGCCTGATTCGGTTAAGCGCGCGCTTGAGGAGATTTTACTTCGCAGCGCGCTTTGACAGAGCTTTGACCAAGATTTGTTACAAATGTCTCACGAGCGAGACGTTTGTAACGATTTTTGACTGATTTTCGTTATATTTGCATCATTGATGAGACATTTGTAACGTTTTTTGGCTTAATTTCGTTATATTTGTCTCGTTCATGATGCAAATATAACGCGAGCGATATTCCATATTTGGTGTTGCGCGCCTTCCTATTTGGTGTGTAGGAGGGCTGGGTGTTTCTACGTTCGCGCGGATTAGCCGCGCTATGTCGCTCGCGCAGATTAGCTGCGCTCACGTCTTCGCAGCGCAGAAGCAATGCTTCTGCCTTGAGCTGCTCAGCGCGCAAAATTGCCTTCGCGCGCTACGCTTCAAGCGCTCCAGCAGGTTGGCGCGCGCAGCTATTAGTAGCCGCTCGGCTGATTTGGCATGTAAAGTCCACTGGACTTTACATTTGAGCCAAATCACGCTTTGAAGGAGCTTGAAATGCATTATGCAATTTCAAGCTCAGTCAAAGCGCCTTTCGCGCTACGCTCTAAGCGAAAAGGTAGGTCGTCGCGCCACAAAGGGTCTAAAAATGTGATTTGTCTCATATACAAATGTTTAGATAGTTAAGCTAAAAACGGTGTTTGGCGTGTTGAAATCGCAAGAATTTTCTAAAAAAATATTTCGCAAAAACCCTTAAAATAAAAGGCCTGGGGGGGGGGGTACCTCTCCCTGAAAGCTATAAACATTTGTTAGTTGTCTTCAAAATTTTTTCTAAAATGTTATAATGATTTATCAAAGGGTGATTACATCATTATAGATGTACGCTATAAGACTTTGTAAAACTATTGTCAAAAACTATAAGGCTTTGAGAGCTAAGGTTGGCGCGCAAAGCGATATCAAATAAATAGAATTAAACTCACGGAAAGAGGAGAACATGACTACAAAATCTGCTAAACATTCCAACAAGGCATTTGGTTCTGAAAAGGATAAGGCTGCGAAGGCTGTTGATATTCGTAAGGTGGCTGCTCTTTCTGTTGGTGCTGCTGGCGTAATCGCTGGCGCGGCGATTGCTTTTGGCGCAACTCCTGCAATGGCGGCGGAGACTGGTACTTCTGCGCCTGTTAAGGCGGATGCACCTGTAAAGGAGCAGGATTTAACTGCTAAGGATGATGATTCTAAGACTTCTGATGATTCTAAGAAGAAGGTTGATGAAACTAAATCGACTGAGCAGGCTGATGAAAATAAGTAGACTGATGAGACTAATCAGAATGAGCAGACTGTAGTAAAGACTAATAATACTGAAGGTAAGACTGATGTTAAGTCTGAGGGCACTACGTCTGTAAATAAGCAGGCTGAGACTCCTGCGCCTGTAGATCAGAATCGCGCTTCTAATGGTGACACAAAAGAAGTAGCTTTCTCTAGTCAAACAGGTGAAATGCCGAACGTTTATGGCTTTGGCACAGTGGATAATCAGTATGATGAGCAACTCGCAAATAATCCTATAATATTTAAGCTTCCTAAACAGAAAGATGCTAATGAAGCAGATAAGGATGTTACGCGTGTAACTGTATTTCCTTCACCTAAAAACCATATTAATACCCCAAAAACTTCAGGAAGTATTGATTTTGATTCCGCCAATGATGGACATCAGCCATATTCTGGCGAATATGTGTTTGAAAAGAACAAGGATGGTTCTGCAACACTTACCATGAATAGGATTTTCCGTAAAGATGAACGTGGTGATTCCAAAGGTATTAAGAATGCGCAAGGTTATTCTGCAACGCGTTCGATTCAGATTAATCCAACTCCAGTTCAGGGAACTGCTAAAGAAGATGCAGTATCAGATCAATTCAGAGCGGCTCTGTTAGTACCTCCGCAAAGTGCTGGAACTATTGTTAAAAAAGTAAGTGATGCTGATATCACCGACACTGATGTCAACAATGCTATGGATTATGCTAAAAAGAATGGCAAAACAACGCATGTTGGCAAGAGTGGTATTGATGGTCTATCGCTAGAAGCACAAATTCAAGCGTTAAGCAAGGTTGGTAATCGAAAGTTAGATACTATCGCTGATAAAATTCCTACTAAAAGCAACGAATACGATAAGAGTGCATTAACGAAAGCAAATAGTAAAGTTGGTGTATCTATTGTAAATACCCATTTCGTTACTGATCTTGGTTTTAAGTCGCAGGATATTCCGCTGACTATTGTGCGTTATAACGATGTTATTGATAAGCCAATTGTGGACGACCCGAACAGCATCTCCGAGGATGTAAAGAAAGAAATCGCACAGAAGCTCGCAAAGATTAACAGCGTAAATCCAAATAAAATCACGTTTGACGAAGCTGGTAATGCTGTAATCCACTTCGATGGCGTGGATGAAAAGGACGCTCCTAAGATTAAGCTCAGCGACCTTGTGTTGAAGAAGCTCAAGGACACTGAGTACAAAGTTCCAACTGGTAGCGAAGCGGTCTTTGTTGCTAACCCACTCGATTACTCAAAAGCTGAGATTGACCGTATTAAGACAGCTATTGTTGAGGCCAACAAGACCAATACAGAACTTGGACTTACCAGTGTAGATCAGATTTCGCTTTCGTACCTTAAGGGCAATTTTACTGCAGCTGGTAAAGCTAATGAGGGCATTTCTAACGGTCAGGCGGAAAATACGATTACCGTTAAGATCAAGACCGATAAGGCTGTTGCCGAGTTTACGTCTAATGTAAAAGAGAGCAAGCTTACAAAGCTTCCAAATATTCGCACAGATTACGACGTTTCGTGGACTAGGACTAAGATTGATGGTCGCGATACCGACGAGGGTATTTCTTGGAGTAATGATAGTCACACAACTATCATCTATCGTTACGACCCAACTAAGGCACAAGAGTTTGATACAACAAAGATTCTTGGCTTGCTGAAGGCCACGCCAAAAGATAAGCAAGCTGGTTTGCGCGACCTTACAGGCGGCGAGTTGCTTTCCTATGAAGGTACAGGGACTAACGCGCAGAAGTCGCACATGCACTATGCGTTGCAAAATGGCGAGCCAACGGGCGAGCTTACGCTTGGCAATATGGACGGCGCTTATTGGTATGGGAATCAGAAAGTCTCTAATTCTGACGTAAACCTCGGTGATAATTTATCAGAAGCTGGTTCGTATACATGGGATAAAGAAGCTGGCTCTGTAACGGTGGCTGCTAAAAAGGGCAAGATTTTCAAGGCACGTCTGTTTGTTGAGCCGTATGCAATGTCGTACTATAGGGATGTTTATCTGGAGAAAAATCGACATCCAGGCAATACGGCAAAGGCAATTAACGTTATCTTTGTGCCGCAGATGAATCATAAGACAAGTGATTTGAAGACATCGGTTGCGGAGCACAAGACCAAATCCGTTGAAGGCAGAGATGTACCAACGCAGCATGAGTACTACAACGCTTCTGATAAGAAGAAAGAGGCGTACGATGAGGCGTTAAAGACCGCAAAGACACTGTATGGCTCTGTAAAGGATACGGACGAGTCAAAGCTTACCGAGGATCAGAAGGCGCAAATTGATAACGCAACGATTAATCTTAATAAGGCTCGCGAGGCTCTTGATGGTGATGCCACAAAGAAGGAAGAGCTGAACAAGTCTATTAATGAAGATGGCACACCTGCTCCAGGTCAGCAAGCTACAACTGGTACGAAGGCAAGCGATAAGTATAAGAACGTTACTGAGCCTGACTTTAAGAAGGCCGATGGTTCTGATGACACCGAAAGGAATAATGCTGCTGAGAACGCCAAGACAGCTTACGATGAAGCGCTTGCTGAAGCTGAGAAGGTAAAGGCTGACGACTACGCCACACAAAAGGCTGTTGACGACGCTAAGGCAAAGCTTGATGCTGCGCGTAAGGAACTTGATAAGTACAGCACTAACAAAGACAAGCTTAATGCTGCTATTGCTGAGCATGGTCAGGTGAAGGATGGTAGGGACGCTAAAGGCGTTCAAACGCTTGCAAATGCCGACCCAGCCTATCAAAACGCAACTGATGCAGAGCAAAAAGCATACGATGCTGCTGTAAAGAAGGCAAACGAACTTTCAGCAGATCCAAACGCTTCTCAAAAGGAAGTGAACGAGGCAATTGCAGCTCTCGAAAAAGCTAAGAAGGATCTTGATGCTAAAGCAACAGATAAGTCAAAGCTTATAACTGCTGAAAAGCTCACCTTTGATAATCCTGATAAGGATGATGCAAACAAGCAAAGCACCTTCTACAAGAATGCGCTTAATAAGCAGACTAGCGGAGCAACCGAGCAAGAAAAACAAGATGCTAAAACTGCTGTTGAAAACTATGACAATGCGCTAAAGAAGGCTCGCGAGGTTATTGCAAATAAGGATGCAACGCAAGCACAGGTTAATGATGCTAAAGATGCATTAACTAAGGCCGAAAACGCTCTGCATGAGAATTATAAGTCCGATGCTAACGATCTTACGAAAGCTCTTGCAGACAACTTTAGCGGTTACCTGATGCCTGCATACTTTAACGCTTTCGATAAGGCGCAAACTGGTGACAAGGATGCCCAGAAGGCATTCAAAGACTACAACGATGCCTATCAAAAAGCTAAGGAGCTTAAGAAGAATTTTGAGGCAACTGATCCGTCTAAGCAGCCAACTGCTACAGACATCGCCGATGCCAAGACGGCTCTTGAAGAAGCACGTAAAGTTATCGACAAGTATGCAACTAATACCAGCAGGCTTTCGGCAGCTGTGTTTAACGATATTGCCATACAACACAGCCCAGCGTATACGAACGTATCTGATAAGGATGCAAGTGCAGAGGCAAAGGCTGCTAAGAAGAAGTATGAAGATGCTGTAGCGAAGCTAGACCATGCGCTTAATAAAAAGATGCCTAAGGATAAGCAGGGTAATACAGAAATCCCAACTTCTAATACTCCTGATGCGAATATTGATGTTAATAATGCGAATGCATTGGATAATATTCAGGCACATGCGCAAGGCGAGCCTCTGGATAGGGATATTACCTCAATCCTTAAGGAAATGAACGACGCTATTGCAGATTTGAACAAGTTTGCAACCAAGACTGACGAGCTTCTTAAGTCTGTCAACGAGGATGATGCTACCAAGCACACCCCTGCGTATAAGAATGCTTCGTTGCCCGTGTTCCAAAAAGCTGATAGCTCTGATGCTGATGCCGATAAAAATGCAAAAGCAAAGCAAGCAGTTGACAAATATGGCGAAATGCTTAACAAAGCAAAAAAGTTGCTGAAAGATCCTAATGCTACACAAGCGCAGATCAACGAAGCAAAGAAGAACCTTGACGACGCTCGCAAAACACTGTTAGGCGATCCAAACGATCAAGCCAATGTTCCTGGTTTTAACACCGACACCACCAAGCTCCAAAAGAGCGTTGGAGAACACGGTAAAGAGAAGCAGGGTGACACGGCTGCAAAGGAAGGCACTGTTACTTCTGATGCGTATCGCAATGCGTCTGATCCTCACTTCATGAAGGAGAAGGACGGCAAGCTTGTTCCTGATGACACCAAGAACAACGCTGCTAAGGAAGCCAAGAAGAAGTATGACGAAGCTTTGACAAAAGCTCAGGAGCTTTTGAAGAAGCATGGTGACGCAAATACGCCGCAAGACGCAAAGCCAACTCAAACAGACATCAACGATGCACTTAAGGCTCTTGACGAAGCTCGTACCAAGCTTGACACATACAAGACTGATACAACTAAGCTTGATGCAGAAGCAAAGAAATCTACTGCGGACGTTGGCACATTAGCAGATACCGACTTTGAATCTACACCAGAGTTCAAGAATGCCGACGACCAGAAGGGTGAAGGCAACAAAGATGCAGCAAGTGACGTTAAGACCTACAAGGATGCACTGAAAAAAGCGCGCGATCTTGTAAAGGCTGCAGCAGATCAAGGCAAGAAGAACAGCGAACGTCCAACGCAGAAGGAAGTCAATGATGCGCTCGATGCTCTTACTGCAGCTAAGAAGCAGATTACTGACAACTACAAGACGAATCTTGAAGCGTTAGCCGCTGCTAAAGATTATGCAGGTGGCGACTTCAAGAAGACTCCTGAGTATCAAAATGCTACTGCAATAAAGGATGACAATACCAACGCAAAGCATGAACAAGCTGGTAAGGATTTGGATGGTACTGATGATAAGCCAGGCCTCACCAAACTTGTAGAAAAGATAACCCAAAAGCTGAATAATGCTAGCAAGCTTACTCAGAAGGAAGTTGATGAAGCGCTTAAGACTTTGCAAGACGCCATGGACAAAGTTACCAGCGACTACAAGACCAACGCCGACAAGCTCAAGAACGAAGTAGGCGATAAGGATGAAAAGGGCAAGGATGTAATACCTCCGTTCGAGGCATCGGTTCCGTACAAGAACGCACTTGAAAAGGCGAAGACGGAAGATGCTGGTACAACGGATCCTAACTCAGCAACCAAGAAGCTGGAAGCTTACAACAAGGCGCTCAAGGCTGCGCAGGAACTCCTCAACAAGGTGAATAAACCAGATCCAAACGCAAAGCCAGAAGATCGTCCAACTCAGAAGCAGGTTGATGATGCTCTTGCAGCTTTGAAGCAAGCTAAGAAAGACATCGACGACAACTTCAAGACCAAAGTTGAAAAGCTCCAAAATGAAGTTGATGATAAAAACGAGGATGGCAGTGCGCGTACTCCAGAGTTTGAAAAATCAACTGAGTTTGCAAACCTTCAAGGAAAGACTAAGGATGGCAAAGAACCTGATGATCTAACTGCCTATAAGCAGGCTTTGGCTAAGGCTAAGGAACTCATCGACAAGAACGATGGCAAAGTCAAGAATGATCAAGGTGTGGAAGTTGACGTTCCAAAGGATCAGCTCCCAACTCAGCAAGAAGTTGATGAGGCTAAGAAGGCTCTTAAGGAAATCAAAGACAAGATTCTTGCTAACTACAAGACCAATCCACACGACTTGCAAGAAGAATTCAACCAGTCGAAGGACGGCGACGACGACACCAGAACCGACGTGTTCGAGAACACTCCAGAGTTCAAGAACGCTCAGGCTAAGGGTGATGACGCGTCTAAGCAAGCTCTTAAGGATTACAACGACAAGCGTGAAGCTGCTAAGAAGCTTCTTGATAAGTTTGACCGTAATACTGGCAAGCTAAAGCAAGGCGAAACTGCTCCAACCCAGAAGGAGCTCGACGATGCTCTAGATGCCTTGCAAGCTGCTAAGAAGAAGATCACTGACGGATACAAGACTAATAAGTCTGATTTGAACACTGAGGCTGGTAAGGATGGCGACTTTGCAAAGACGCCAGAATTCCAGAACGCTGTAGGAAGCCCAGAAGCAGATGCGTACAAGAACGCGCTTGATGAAGCAAACAAGGTTCTTGGCGATAAGGATGCAACTCAGGCGCAGGTTGACGAGGCTTTGAAGAGGCTCCAGGATGCCAAGGCTGCCCTTAGAGCCAAGCATGGCACCGACAAGTCTTATTTGCGTAATGAGTCAGATAATGACCCTACATTCCGCAAGTCGATTCCGTTCTTGATTGCAGATGGCAAGGATATAGCTGAGTACAACAAGGCGTTGAACGATGCAAATGCTGTGCTCGCGGATCCAAACGCTACCCAAGCTCAGGTTGATGAAGCGCTTAGAAAGTTGCAACGCATAAAGCAGAAGATGATTGACTTCTACAACTCGCTTGGTTCGGGTAGTGATGACGATTCCGATGGCGATAACACGGGCGCAAACAACGCGAATGCGAATGCGAACGCGGTTGATAAGTCTATGTTGCATGCCGAAGTGAATGGTGCGCTTGCGGACGTTGCCAATGGCGCGGGCGCTGCTGGCGCGGCGAATGGCGCTAAGGGCACGAAGGGTGCGAAGGGCGCACTTGTAGACGCAAGCGTGATCAAGGAGTTTAATGATGCTCTAGAAAACGCTCGCCGCGTGCTTGCTGACCCGAATGCTACACAGGAGCAGGTTGAAGCTGCGACTATGCGACTTCGTGCGGCTCGTGCTGCGCTTAATGCAGCAAAGGCAAACAAGGGCAGCAACTTGCGCGGAAACATGGGAGTGCAAACTGGCGTTGATTCCGCAACGTTAAGCGCGTTCGCTGCTGTGTTTGTTGGGCTGGCAGGACTTGGAGTGTCTGCTAAGCGCCGTAAGCACGCTAGCAAGTAAAAATTTGCGCTCTAGTAGCGTTCCTTAAAAAGCGTTCGCATTTTGTTTTGTGGTGTGAACGCACAAAATGGCTTGGAGATTATCTCCAAGCCATTTTTGTGTTTTGCTACGACCTGCCTTCGAGCTTAAAGCGTAGCGCGCGAATCGACGATTTCGAGCTGCATAATGCGTCATTTTCCTCTTTCTGTTGTTTCTTTTCCCGTGTTTGTTCCCTATTTAATCAAAAATGGGAACAAACGTGGGGGGGGTCTTGTGTTTGTTTCCAAAATCGGCTGAAATGGGAACAAACGTGGGGGGGGGTCTTGTGTTTGTTTCCAAAATCGGCTGAAATGGGAACAAACGTGGGGGGGGGTCTTGTGTTTGTTTCCAAAATCGGCTGAAATGGGAACAAACGTGGGGGAAAAGAAACAAACGTGGGCGCGAAGACGTTCGCGCGCTTAGACCGCGCTAACGATACGCTTCATCCGCTGCGAAAAATCTCGAATCTCCGATGCATTCGGCGTAATTTATATAAATAGGTTAAAAAGTTGAGTGGGGGAGTGTTAAGTTTTTGCGAAACGCGCGCAAAAATGCTTGACTTTAATAACTTGAGTGTGTTAGACTCAAGTTTTGTAAAAAGAAAAGTGGCTAGTCGCAAGGCTGGCTGCCAAGAATTTGAGTACATAGATTAAAAGGTACATAGATAAGATAGCTAGGAGATATTATGGGACGCGCAGTAGGTATTGATTTAGGAACAACGAACTCCTGCATTGCAACGCTTGAAGGCGGCAGCCCAACAGTTATTGTTAACGCAGAAGGTGCGCGTACAACACCGTCCGTGGTGGCTTTCAGCAAGTCGGGAGAAATCTTGGTTGGCGAAGTCGCTAAGCGTCAGGCTGTTACAAACGTTGACCGCACGATTAGCTCTGTAAAGCGCCACATGGGTACGGATTGGTCTGTTGAGATTGATGGCAAGAAGTGGACTCCTCAAGAGATTTCTGCTCAGGTTTTGATGAAGTTGAAGCGCGATGCTGAAGCCTACCTTGGCGAGCCAGTAACCGATGCCGTTATTACATGCCCAGCATACTTCAACGATGCTCAGCGTCAGGCAACTAAGGATGCAGGTAAGATTGCAGGCTTGAACGTGCTGCGTATTATTAACGAACCAACTGCTGCAGCATTGGCTTATGGTCTTGAAAAAGGCAAGGAAGACGAGCGCATTTTGGTGTTCGACTTGGGCGGCGGTACTTTCGATGTGTCGCTTCTTGAGATTGGTAAGGATGATGACGGCTTCTCCACAATCCAGGTGCAGGCCACTAATGGCGATAACCACTTGGGTGGCGATGACTGGGATCAGAAGATTATCGACTGGCTTGTTGGCGAAGTTAAGAACAAGTACGGCGTTGATTTGAGCAAGGATAAGATTGCTTTGCAGCGCTTGAAGGAGGCTGCTGAGCAGGCAAAGAAGGAGCTTAGCTCTTCAACATCTACCTCAATTTCTATGCAGTACTTGGCAATGACTCCTGACGGAACTCCAGTGCATTTGGATGAGACTTTGACTCGTGCTCACTTTGAGGAAATGACTTCCGACTTGCTCGGTCGCTGCCGTACGCCATTTAACAACGTGCTTTCCGACGCTGGCATCTCTGTAAGCCAGATTGATCACGTGGTGCTTGTTGGTGGTTCTACTCGTATGCCAGCCGTCAAGGAGCTTGTAAAGGAGCTTACGGGCGGTAAGGAAGCGAACCAGTCCGTAAATCCAGATGAGGTTGTGGCTGTTGGTGCAGCTGTGCAGTCGGGCGTTATTAAGGGAGACCGCAAAGACGTTCTGCTTATTGATGTAACTCCACTTTCTTTGGGCATTGAAACCAAGGGCGGAATTATGACGAAGCTTATTGAGCGCAACACCGCAATCCCAACTAAGCGATCCGAAGTGTTCTCTACTGCAGAAGATAATCAGCCATCCGTGTTGATTCAGGTTTACCAGGGTGAACGTGAGTTTGCGCGCGATAACAAGCCTCTCGGCACTTTTGAATTGACGGGTATTGCTCCAGCTCCTCGTGGCGTTCCACAAATCGAAGTGACTTTCGACATTGATGCTAACGGCATTGTGCACGTTTCCGCTAAAGATAAGGGAACGGGCAAGGAACAGTCCATGACGATTACGGGCGGTTCTGGCTT
Organism: Gardnerella piotii; assembly: GCF_049815665.1. Taxonomy (NCBI): domain Bacteria; kingdom Bacillati; phylum Actinomycetota; class Actinomycetes; order Bifidobacteriales; family Bifidobacteriaceae; genus Gardnerella; species Gardnerella piotii. Next base: position 1,473,402 of record NZ_CP187450.1, on the reverse strand, counting down.
GCCAAAGGACGAGATTGATCGCATGGTTAAAGAGGCGGAAGCTCACGAAGCAGAAGATAAGAAGCGCAAGGAAGAAGCGGATACTCGCAACCAGGCAGAGTCCTTTGCTTACCAGACTGAAAAGCTTGTGAACGACAATAAGGATAAGCTCTCCGACGAAATCTCTAAGGAAGTTACCGACAAGGTGAATGCTTTGAAGGAAGCTTTGAAGGGTGATGACCTTGAGAAGATTAAGAGCGCGCAAAGCGAGCTTATGACGTCTGCGCAAAAGATTGGTCAGCAGCTTTACGCTCAGCAGGGTGCGGCTGGCGCTGCAGGTGCTGCGGGAGCTCAGGCTGGTGCTGGTGCTGCATCTGATGCAAATGCAGGTGCCTCTAAGGATGACGACGTGGTTGACGCCGAAGTGGTGGACGACGACAAGGACGATAAGGATAATAAGTAATGTCCGAGTTTAACGCCAACGACTACTTGAGTGGTTTGGAAGACGTGCCTTCGGATGCTGGCGATTCGCGTGCGGCGTCTGCTAGCGCGGCCGATAATGCGGCCTATAGCGCTGCAGATGGCGCTGCGGCGCAGGGTGCAGTGCATGAGGAAGCTCATGAGGCAAAGCACGAAGCGAAGCACGCTGCAGCTGCTAACGATGCGTCGGTGAATAACGCGGCGAGTGCTGCGGCTAGTGATACGGCGGCGGATTGTTCTGCGGATTGTGCAACGCAAGACGCGGCCGCTAGCGCAGCCGCCGACGCGGAAAAGTCGCAAGCAACCGAAGATGAATCCAACGCGCGTAAATCTAAAGAAAATAACAATTCTGCAGATGCTCAAAGCAGCGAAGAAGACGATTCCTTAACGCCTCTTGGCAAAGCCAAAAAAGAGGCGGCGGAGTATTTGGAAGCGTTGCAGCGCGAGCGAGCAGAGTTCATCAATTTCCGCAACCGCGCAGCCAAGGAGCAAGATCGGTTCAGGCAGCATGGAATAACAGACGTGCTTACGGCTTTATTGCCAGCTTTAGACGACATTGATAGGATTCGCGAACACGGCGCAATGGACGATTCGTTCAAAGCTGTGGCAGCAAAATTAGACAAGGCGTTTGAAAAGTTTGGCGTAGAAAAGTTTGGCGAAAAGGGCGAAGACTTTGACCCAACAAAGCACGATGCGATTCTACACAAGCCAGATGCGAATGCTACGAAGGAAACGGTTGATGTTGTTGTGGAATCGGGCTACAGGATTGGAGATCGAGTGATTCGCGCTGCAAGAGTCGTAGTGGCGTCTCCAAGCAATGAGTAGTAGCGTGCGCAGTGTAAAACAGTGTGAAACAATGCGTGAAACATCGCTAATGTCAGCGCTTGTTTGGATTGTTTAGCTCGCGCATTTCATCAAATGTTTACTTATGCAAGTCCCATGCCTACTCGTGTTGGCGGTTTAGATTCTAAGCAGCTAGCGCGAGTAGGTTATTTAGATACAAGCTATAGATATAAGCTATAGATACAAGCTATAGATATAAGTTGTTTAGTAAATGCCAGTGGCTCAAAGAAAAAGGAGCTTAAATGGCTGAGAATGAATGGCTAGCCAAAGATTTTTACAAGGTTCTCGGCGTCTCTAAAGATGCTGACGAAGACACAATCACAAAAGCGTACAGAAAACTCGCTAGAAAATATCACCCAGACTTAAACAAAACTAAAGAAGCAGAAGAAAAATTCAAAGACGTATCCGAAGCGTACGACGTTTTGAAAGATAAGCAGATGCGCGCTCGCTACGATGCGATTCGCCAATTCGGCGCAGGCGGAGCAAGATTCGCTGGCGGCGCGGGCGCAGGCGGATTCGACGCAAGCGGATTCAGCGACATTTTCTCATCTATGTTTGGCGAATCGCCAATGGGCGGCGGCTCACGAGTGCGATTCTCCACAAGCGGCGCGGGTCCAGATATGGGCAATATATTCTCCATGTTTACAGGCGGCGCGGGCGCGTCGCAAGCAGGATTTGGCGGAGCGGATTACGAGCAGTACGCTCAATCTGGTCAATCTGCTACGCAAAACGTGCCTGAACGTGGTGAAGACATTACAACGTCTATAAAACTAACGTTTAAGCAGGCGTTTAAAGGCGCTACAGTTTCGCTTCGATCGGGCGGAGAATCGTTCAAAACTCACATTCCTGCAGGCGTAAAAGATGGGCAAAAAATACGCCTAAAGTCAAAAGGCAAGCCAGGAAAGTTTGGCGGCGCTTCTGGAGACATGTATTTGCAAGTGCAAGTGGAAAAGTCGGAGCAATTCTCGATTGAAGGATGCGATTTAGTGGCCACTTTGCCGATCACTTTAAGCGAAGCTGTGCACGGAGCAAAAGTCACGCTTAAAAACGTAGACGGCGAGCCGATTGTGTTTAAGGTGCCATCTGGAACTTCGAGCGGCAGCAGAATACGCGTAGAAGGCGCAGGCGTGCCAGGCAAAAATGGCGCGTTTGTTGGAATTGCGCAAATACACGTTCCAAAAAAGTCAACAATGGCAGTAAAACATGCTGCAAAAGAGTTTGAAAAGGCGTGTGGCGAAGATTACGAGCAAGAAGTTAAGGATTTGCGCGAATAGATGCAGATGAAGATGTAGATGCAGATGATATGCATATGCGCTTAGCGTTTACGTTTAAGAGTCGCAGATTTGCTTAGCATTTGCGTGAGAAAGGAAAGTCATGGCTAGGTTGGATCGCCAAATTAGGGCGCTGTATGAGATGTGTGCAGTGGCGCTAGTGCGCGGAAATGCAACGCTTGACGGCGCGGACGAAGTGGGCTTTAAAATTGACATGCCGATTTTTACCGTGAGTCACGTAGCCAACCTAACCGACACGCATCCGCAAACGCTTAGGCAGTACGATAGATTGCGTTTGATTATGCCGCAGCGCACAGAAGGCGGAGCCAGAAGATACTCGCTTAGAGACATAGATAGGCTTGTGCAAACGCAAAAGCTGAGCCAAGAAAACGGCGTGAATCTTGCTGGAATTATGCGGATTTTGGAGCTTCAAGAAGAAAATCGCCAGCTTAAAAGGCAAGTGAGGCGCTTAGTTGACGAGGCGGCAAGTGCGGAGCGAAACATTTTTGCAGCGAGTGCAGACGGAAACATTGTGGAGGTTCAGCGCTCGCAGCGCGCAAAGGATTGGCGCCGAGATATTCGTGTGCCTCAGCGCGAGTTGCCGTCGTCTTATGCAAGAGGCAATAATGGCGATTCGCAATATAATGATTATGCGAGCAATGATTTAGAAGACGATAGGTCGATTGTTTTGTGGCGCGCGTTTGGTCTATAGCGACTACGCTAACAAGTGCCTATATAAACATTAGTTTAGATTTTTCTAAATACTAGTCAAATGCTTAAATAGATGGTGGATATGTGGATAATCGCAAAATTATATGCGCCAATAAGTGCATAAGTGGATAAGTATTATAAGAATATAAGAAAATAAGTGTATAAGTGGATAAAGGGGATTAATGGTAACGAGCGCAACCGAGGAAAATGCATTGACAGAGTTAGCTGCAGAAAAATCGGCAATTGAGATGGCAGCTGCGGCAAATCGCAAGTTGGCAGCAGTTTTTTGGGATATGGACGGCACGCTAATCGACTCTGAGCCGTATTGGCACGAGTCCGAAATTCAAATCGCAAAGAAACACGGCGGCGAGTGGAGCGAAGAGCTTGCATGGCAATACTCGGGCGGTTCTCTAAAAGACGTTGCCGAAGCTATGATTGCGCGCGGAACAAAGATGGGCGTTGAAGAGATTGGCAACGCAATGGTGGACTATGTTGCCGAGCGCGAAAGCGTGGAAGTTCCATGGGTGCCAGACGTTTTGGATCTTTTGCAAAAGCTTGCCGACGCAAAAATCCCTTCGATTTTAGTAAGCAATTCACCAAGGCGACTTGTTGAAAACATTGTGAACCATGCGCCAAAAGGTGCGTTCGCTGGTTTTGTTTGCGGAGACGATGGATATGCTACAAAGCCAAGCCCCGATCCGTATTTGGCTGCAGGTAGGTTGCTTGGCATTAGCGCGCAAAACATGAAGTATTGCATTGCGATTGAGGATTCGTTCGCAGGGCTAAAGTCGGCTGCAGCTTCGGGAGCGACCACTCTTGCGCAAAGAGCGTATTCTAACTTAGACGTTAGCGGCGGGCCGCAGTTTGCAGACTTAGACGGCTACAAAGACCTTACGCCGCAAGCGCTTGAGTGCTACATTATTGATCGCATTGCGCAGTAGCGCGCAAACGCACTACATGAACACTCAAAACTGTAGTGCGATTGTACTGGATTTTGGTGTTTCTTGATACAAACACACTACATGAACACTCAAAACTGTAGTGTGTTTGTACTGGATTTCGGTGTTTTTGTCGCTCGCGCAGGTTAGCTGCGCTCGCGTCTTCGCCGCACGTAAAGTCCACTGGACTTTACGTTTGAGCGGCTCAGCGCTCCGAATTGCCTTCGCGCTACGCTTTAAGCGCTCAGGCAGGTCGTCGCGCAAACGCACTACACAAACAAATAAAACTGTAGTGCGATTGTACTGAATTTTGGTGTTTTTGTCGCTCGCGCAGGTTAGCTGCGCTCGCGTCTTCGCCGCACGTAAAGTCCACTGGACTTTACGTTTGAGCGGCTCAGCGCTCCGAATTGCCTTCGCGCTACGCTATTCCTCGCGGCTATTAGTAGCCGCTCGGCTGATTTGGCACGTAAAGTCAACTGGACTTTACATTTGAGCCAAATCACGCTTTGAAGGAGCTTGAAATGCGTTATGCAATTTCAAGCTCAGTCAAAGCGCCCATGCAGATCGTCGCGCATTCTCGGGAAAATACAGATTAATCGCCGCCGCCACTTTGCGTTTGGTTAGCTCCGCCGCTTCCAGAAGATGATGCTGCGCCAGACCCATCGCCAGCGTTTCCGCCGCCTACAGTAGCGCCGCCGCCAGCCGAGCCGTTGTTACCATTCGCCCCAGACCCATTCGCGCCATCTTCACTACTCGCGCCATTTTCGCCACTTGCACTATCTGCTTTATCTTTAGCTTTATCCTTATCTTTGCTACTCGAACTATCTTCCTTATTTTCGTTATTCGCAACTTCGCTATCGTCGTCCGCAAATTCGTGCTTGCTTCCACCAAGCCCCCAAGTGCCGTCAACGCCGCCAATTTTGCCGTTATCTTTAGCTTCTGGGAACTTTTCCGCAGCCGTTCCAGCCAGCGCCGCACGCATGTATCGCGTAAACAAATGCGCAGAATACCCAATTCCACCAGGGTACCCGCGGAAAGTTGGCACAGGCAAAGGATTTCCTTGCGCATCTGGGTGCCAAATAGCAAACACAGTCAAAACACTCGGCGTAAATCCAACAAAACTACACGCCGAAGCATCGTTAGCGGTTCCCGACTTTCCAGCAATCGGCTTTCCAACGCCCCTAACTTCTGGCGAAGTACCGTATTGCACAACGCCTTGCATGGCCTTAATAGCAAGCGCCATGTCTGCCGCCGCAAACACCTGCTTTCCAACGGTCGGCGCCCTATAAAACTCTTTGCCATCTGGGTTCTTAACGCTAGAAACAATGTGCAAATCTGGCCTGCGCCCCTGGTTTGCAATCGTGGAATACGCGCGCGCAATCTCACTAATATGCACAGGGTCGTTTCCAAGAACCGTAAACGGATTCTTGCCGTTAACGCGCTGCGCATTTAGCCCAGCCAGAACAGCCGTATTTGCCACCCCTTTTTGCCCCAGCTTTTCTTGCAAAGCCATAAATGGCGTGTTTACAGAGTTTGCTGTTGCTTTATAAAGGTTGATTATTCCCCAATTTGTGTTTGCAAAGTTGTTTACTGGCTTGTCGATTCCCTTAAACTTTAGCCCCGTATTTCCATTAAACAGCGTGTTTAGATTTGTGCCCGCCTGAATCGCGCCAATCAGCGCAAACGGCTTCATGGTACTTCCAGGCTCGTAAAGCGCTTGAGTGGCGTTATTTAGCGGCTTAGAAAGGTAGTCGTCGCCTGCATACACAGATATAATCGACCCATCTTTAGGATTTACGCTCATTGCGCCCGTTTGCACTCCTTGCGGCGTAATTCCGCGCGCGCCAGCAGTCGGGCTTGCAACGTTAAACATTAAATCTTGCTTAGCTTTGTCGATTGTTGTAATAATGCGGTATCCGCCTGTGTCTAAGTCTTCTTTTGTAAACGCGCCGCCGCTTGTAAGCTCGCTGCGAACCATTTGCAAAAGGTATCCTTGCGGCCCCGCGTACATGTTTTGCTTGGTTTGATTAATGGTTTGCGGCATTTTTGCGTTTTTGTATTCTTCGCTTGTAATGTACTTGTCTTTAAGCATGATTCTTAGCACGCGCTTGAATCGAATATTCGCCTCTTTAGGCATGATTGCAGGATCCCAGCTGCTTGGCGCAGGAATTATTCCAGCCAGCATTGCCGCTTGAGATAGCGTAAGATCCTTCGCTTCCACGCCAAAGTACGCTTTTGCTGCCGCCTGGATTCCGTACGCTCCGCGGCCCAGATAAATCGTGTTCATGTAATTGCACAGCACGGTGTTTTTGTCTTGTGTTTGCGCGATTTTTAGCGCAAGAATGGCCTCGTGCAGCTTTCCTAAATACGTTTTTGTTTCGCCAAGATAGTAGCGTTCCGCGTATTGTTGCGTAATCGTAGAGCCGCCCCAACGGCCTTTAGACGTTACGTTGTGGATTATTGCGCGCCCAATTCCCTTAAGATCGATTCCGCCGTCTTTGTAGAAAGACCTGTTTTCGCTTGCGATTATTGCGTTTCCAACATATGGTTTTAGAACAGAGCAGTTTATGATTTCGCGATTTTGCTCTGCAAAGCTGCCGATTTCCGTTTTTCCGTCCGCGTAGTAAACCTTTGTTTTATCCGCCATTGCGATTTTGTCTGGCTGCGGAATGTCTGTTGTTACGTACATCCACGCAACCGTTAGAATTCCAAGGATTATTGGCGTAAAAACTACGATTAGTGCCCAAAATAGAATCGGGTGTTTTGTTCTAAAGTTTTTTTGGATTCTTCTGTGGCTTCTGCGATTGTATGGTTGATTGTATGGTCGCCTTGCGCTTGCGCCGTTTCTTGCGCCGTTTCTTCCGCCTGCTCTGTTGCTTGCGCCGTTGCCAGCAGCATCGCCAGCGCCCGCGCTTCTTACGGTGCGCCTTGCGCTAGAAGAGTGCGAATTTCGTCTATAACTATTTGCAACCATATAATCCAAGTTAGCGCTTGGCGAGGAACTTTAATCATATTTTAATCATATTTAAATCATACTTAACGCGGAATTTTAATCATACTTAATATCGTATGTAATATTTGTAAAAGCTAGTATTATAAAAGTGTATTAGTGCGGCGTTTTTGTGCCGATGATTTTTGTTAAGGAGTTTATATGAGTATCCGCGTTGCCATTGCCGGTGTTGGCAATTGTGCTTCGTCGTTAGTTCAGGGCGTTGAATACTACAAGAATGCCAATGATGGCGATAAAATTCCAGGATTAATGCATGCTGTTTTTGGGCAATATCGCGTGCGAGACATTGAGTTTGTAGCCGCTTTCGATGTTGACGCTTTAAAAGTTGGCCATGACTTAAGCGAGGCGATTTATGCTTCTCAAAACAACACGATTCGCTTTGCAGACGTGCCTAATCTTGGAGTTACAGTGCAGCGCGGCCCTACTTACGATGGCTTGGGCGACTACTACAAGCAAATGATTGAGGAGTCTAATGAAGAGCCTGTAAATGTTGCAGCGGTTTTGCGCGATTTGCACGTAGACGTGCTTGTTTCTTACTTGCCAGTTGGCTCCGAGCAGGCAGATAAGGCGTATGCTACGGCGGCTATGGAAGCTGGATGCGCGTTTGTAAATTGCCTTCCTGTTTTTATTGCTTCCGACCCAGTTTGGGCGCAAAAATTCCGCGATGCAGGCGTTCCGATTATTGGCGACGATATTAAAAGCCAGGTTGGCGCCACGATTACGCACCGAGTTATGGCGCGACTTTTTGAAGATAGAGGAGTGCGTTTGGACCGCACTTACCAGCTTAATGTTGGCGGAAACATGGACTTTATGAACATGTTGCAGCGCTCTAGGCTTGAGTCGAAGAAGATTTCTAAAACGCGCGCGGTTACTTCGATTGTTCCGCACGATATGGATGACCACAACGTGCACATTGGTCCTTCGGATTATGTTGCTTGGCTTGACGACCGCAAGTTTGCGTTTGTGCGCTTGGAGGGCACCACTTTTGGCGATGTTCCGCTTAGCCTGGAGTACAAGCTTGAGGTGTGGGATTCGCCTAATTCTGCAGGCATTGTTATAGATGCTGTGCGCGCTGCGAAGATTGCGTTGGATCGCAAGCTTTCGGGGCCGATTTTGGCTCCTAGCTCTTACTTTATGAAGTCGCCAGCTGTTCAGCATGAAGATGGCGAGGCGCGCGAACTTGTTGAGCGCTATATTAATGGAGACGTTGAGGCAGACGAGTCGCAGCTTAATGCAGATGTTGAGGATGCAAAGAAGAGCGGCAAAAGCGTGTGGCGCGCCTAGCGATGTGCTTAATGGTGCGGTTGCTTGAGATTTGATTTCGGCATTTGCTTGGCTTTTCGTCGGTTGCTTGCGACTTGCATTCGACTTTTATCCAAAATCGTGTAATATAGGTAGAGCCTCCGCGTGGCACTACGTCACCCAATCCCCCCAGGGCAGGAATGCAGCAAGGGTAAGTGGCCTCTGGTGGGTGCGCGGGGGTTTTCTTGTATAAAGTTTGTTACATTTGTCTCGCTTGCGCTTCGACCTGCCTTCGTGTTTAGAGCGTAGCGCGCGAACGATTTTCCGCACTTTGTACCATTTTTGACCTAAATCACGTACAAAAAGCAGAATCAGAAGCAAAGCGCGGAAGATTTGGGTAATCGGCAAAAAAGTGTGTCTATTAGTCGGCGTGTCTATATTGACTCTTAAAAAATTCCATGGGAAAATCGTCTTAACAGAACCTCTCCACGCTTAATGTATTTTACATGCGGACCACGGAGAGGGCTTTTTTGTATTGCGCCATGCGCCTTGCCCGCGCGCTTAGAACTCCAACTCGGGATTCTTTAACAACTCATCAAACATCGCATTATACAAACGCAAATTAAAAGACTCTATTCGCATAATAGTCGAGATTTTGCCGCCAGCATCTTTCGACGAAGCGCCACAAAGGTAGACAGCCTCATCATCCGTCCCATAATCTATAACTACATACCTATCGTGATACTTCCTACCAGCAGTCTTAAACTTCAAATCAACACTAGGATAATCGCTTACAAAATCGCTCAACATGCTTTCCGTAAGCATATTCTTATTCCTAGCATTATCACTAAAAACTACGATTTCAACACCTTCCCCAGCAAAGCGTAATAATTCCAACGTTTTAAGACCAATATAATTATCTACAACATAAATGCTTTTCTTAGCCGACTTATATATTTTGCAATATGCAAGATCCGCTTCTATTTTATTGCCGTCCATAAGAAGAAAATGTTTATACGTATTTGGATTAATAAAATTATCCATTACCTTATTAAAATCTTCCTTCGTTGCCATTTGAGATTTTATTTCCGCTATGTCTTTAGTATTCCGGCTTGTTTGAATCGCAAGCTTAGCTAATTCATTCTCGCCAATAAAATCCTTATTTTCAACAATATAATCCTTCATTTGCTTAAAGGTTCTAATAAGAGCTTTCGACTGCATTGTGGCAAGTTCGCCTCTTAGCACAGTCATGAGCATATAAATACCTTGCTCCGTAAAAGCATAAGGCAACTTTCTGCGACCGCCCCAACTTGATGTAGAATTTTTCGACATCAAGTTTTTGAACTCATCAGCAGTTAGCTGAAACATAAAGTCGTTATCAAATTTTTCTATGTTATTTTTTACCTGCTCGTTGAATCTCGCTGTAGTATACCCATAGATTTCAGCAAGCTCAAAATCAAGCATTACTTTTTGATTGCGAATGTTGTAGATTTTCTCTTTTATCGCTTTAGCATCTATTATCATTCCAATAGACGCGTTTTTAGAATTCGCGATCCTTAAATTTTTATTCTGCTCTACCATAAGACCCTCCTAAAAAATGTGCGTAAAACCTAGCGCCATGCAACAAAAACTACATTTCTAACACAAAACCCATGAATCACAAGCAATCAGGGTTATTCCCCAAAATCAAACACAAGACACATAACATATAACAACTAGCAAAACTAGCATGCATCAGCGCATAAATGTCATTTTATAAGATTTTATAGATAAGAAGCAACAAAAAAATAGGTTTTTCATTCCAAAGTGCGCGAGAAGGTAATTCGGAGCGCTGAGCCGCTTAAGGCAGAAGCATTGCTTCTGCGCGGCGAAGACGTTTGCGCGCCGTAACGCGCGAACGGTTGACGCACTTTGTACCATTTTTGACCTAAATTACGTACAAAAAGCGGAATCAGAAACAAAGTGTGGAAGATTGTTTGCGTATACGACACGCGCGAAAAGCTTTCCTTAAAAAAACCTGGGAAAATTCTTCAAAAACCTTGAAATGCGTATTTTTACGGTTTAAGCGTTGTTTATTCATAAATTTTACGGCAATGTGGCCTTTATTGTGGATTAGTTTGTGTATATCATCATTTTTTTCGGTTTAGCACGTGTGGCTGGGGCTTGACTTTTTCAAACGGGGGGGGGGTATGTTAATAGCAACATCACACGGTGGATAACCGTTGGTGGAATGCGTAAACGCGCGTTTTATATTTTCCTCGCCGCATTGCGAGTTGTTCGCTTTGCGAGTGGGGGAGAAGAAGAAAGGAAATAAAATGATGAATAAGAAGGCTATCGCCGCTTTCGCTGCTGGCGCAACTTTGCTTGCTGGCTTCGCAATGGCAACCCCAGCATTCGCTGCTGACAAGGCTGAAGCTCCTAAGAAGGAAGCTGAAAAGGAACTTACTGGTCTTGAGAAGGCTCAGAAGGCTGTTAAGGACGCTGAAGAGGGTCTTAAGAAGGCTCAGGAAAAGGCTACAACTACTGCTGCCGCTAAGAAGACTGCTGATAAGGCTTGGACAGCTGCTAAGGCGCAGGCTTCAACCATCCAAGGTGTTGAATTAAAGGATGGCGTATACGTCAAGAAAGATAACGGCAAGAAGTTAGATAAGACTGCAGATGAGGATGCTCGTACAGAATTCTTGAATAAGCAGGCTGCTGCTAAGGCTGCTGACGAAGCTGCTGCTAAGGCTGATGAGGATGTTAAGACCGCTGATGCTAACTTGAAGGCTGCTCAGACTGCTCTTGCCAACTACAAGGATCCAGTCAAGCCAGCTGACCCATCTGAGTCTGATCTCAGCGGTGCTTTGGTAAGGACCAGTGGCAACTTCGATGAGGCTAAGGGCAAGCTTGATAAGGCTTACAGCAAGTACGAAGCAGCATACTTCGATGTTGATGCGGCACAGGCCAAGGCTGATGACGCAGCTGCAGCTTATAACAAGTATGTTCATTCGCACACGGATATGACCAAGGCCGAAAAGGTTGAAGCAGCTTTGTTGCTGAAGGCTTCTAATGATGCAGCCACCGAACTTACTGATGCTAAGCTCGCTGCTGGTAAGGCTAAGGGCGAGTTCGATAAGGCACTTAGAGAGGCTCACGAAGCTTGGGCTAAGTATGCTGGCGTTTACAAGGCTGCTAAGGCTAAGAACGCCTCGTTGGTTGCTGGCTACGCTTTGCCAAGCGATGTAGAGCCAGTTGCAGCTAACTACGTACCAGGTGTTTCTCACGTTACCCCAGGTTCTGTAAAGCCAGGTCAGGCTGGTAAGCCAGGTGCTGCTAAGCCAGGTCAGGCTGGTAAGGCTGGCCAGGCTGGTGCCAATGGCGCTGCTGCTGGTTCTAAGACTGAGGTTGAGAACAAGAAGGACAAGGACAAGCGCGGTAACACCCACACTGGTACTGGTGTTGGTGTAACCTTGACCGCTTTGGCTGCCACCATGCTCGCTGGCATGGGTGCTGCTGTTCGCAAGGCTCGTCACTAAGCTAAAAGTGTAAAACTAAATTTGTCTAGCTGCGTAGTTTAAGCATTGCGATTGATGCGCTTAGTAGTAATTGTTAATCGCATTATTAATCGCGTTGCTAATTGCGCAGCTAGATAAATACCCTCGGCTCGAAATTTAAGAGCGTTTATACTTGCGCTCAACGGTTGGTAAGGGGTTTTGTAGGGAAGCGCCTTGCTGATATGCCAATTGCGTGCTTACTAATTGCTTAAACTCTGATTTGCTATTAATTTTCTTTCTTCTTGGAGTTTTAGCGTTAGATAGTGTGTTTTAGGTGTTGAGCGTGTTGCTTTCGGTTTTGTTTGCTACTAGGGGCATTCAAAGCCGAAAGCTTTTTTGTTATTTGTCCCTATAGAAAAGGCCTGTAGCAAAAGCCTATAGCGAAGGTCTTATAGCGAAGGTCTTATAGCAAAGGTCTTATAGCAAAGGTCTCATAGCAAAGGCCTATAGTAAACCCCTATAGTAAAAGAGAGAATCCATGAAAAAGCAAACTCCAAAATCTGCCGAAAAAATGGCTTTCAATTCATTTTCTAACAACTCTTTCAGTTCATTTTCTAAAAAATTCACCGCTGCAACCGTAGCCGCAATTTTGGCTGGTTCAGCGGTTTCTATGTTTGGAGCTACTGCAAACACCGCTTTTGCTAGCGATGTAACAGTATCTAGCTACGCGCACCCAGTAACCAGTTACGATAGCACCAGCGCAAAAAGCACTGCTAGCGGGCTTTTTGCAAGCGTAATGGATAATGAATCCTTTACGCGTGCTCAGCGCGATGATGCAGCTAAAGCTTTTGCCATATTGCATGGTTTTACAGAAAAGCCAAACTGGTACGATTCAAAAGTAAAGCTTAATAGCGGCGAAGAATCCCCTGATTACATTACGCGCTTGAACAATTCAATATCGTATATGCGCGCGATTAACGAGTATCGCAAGAGTCGTGGGCTTAATCCTCTTGGCGTAAGTCTTTACATGACGGAAGTCGCAATAAATGACGCGTTCTATTCTGCCAATATTTTTGACCACGCAATGCACTATAAGACGTTTGAAAATTTGGCTTGGGGTTCATACGATAGCGGAACCTACGATGGCGGCAGCACCACGGATACCATGACTGGCGCAATGAAAATGTGGATTACTGACGAAAAAGCCAAGTATGATGACTTTATAGCTAAAGGTATGTCTGTTGGCGGAATAAATTCTGGCTATTATAGAGAGTTTGGCCACTACCTAAACTTCATTAATCCAACGCTTACGGCAATGGGTCTTACTAGCGGAAATATTAGCAACGAGTACGGCACTGTTATATCTTGGGAAGCTGTTCCAGCTAGCTACTTGGAAGGCAATAAGGCGCCATTTACGCTGGGCGAGTACCAAAAGCTTATTAATGCATACATTAATGGGCAGCCTTATGATGTGACGCCAAGCGAGGAGACGCCAAGTGATGTGACGCCTGCGCCTGCGCCTGTTCCTTCGGACGTGACGCCTTCTGACGTGACTCCTTCGGATGTGACGCCTGACGTTACGCCTTCGGATGTAACGCCTTCTGATTTTGACTTCTCGCCAAGCTTTGATGTGACGCCAAGTGAGGATACTTATACGCCTTCTGACTTTGATTTCACTCCAAACTTTGATGTGACGCCTTCTGAGGAGACTCCTTCTTATTTTGACTTCACTCCAAGCTTCGACGTGACGCCAAGTGAGGATACTCCTTCTGACTTCGATTTCACGCCAAGCTTTGATGTGACTCCGTCTGAGGAGACTCCTTCTGATTTCGATTTCTCTCCAAGCTTTGACGTGACTCCGTCTGAGGATACTCCTTCTGACTTTGACTTTACGCCAAGCTTTGATGTGACGCCTTCTGAGGATACTTATACTCCTTCTGATTTTGACTTCTCGCCAAGCTTTGACGTGACGCCAAGTGAGGATGTGACTCCTGATTTTGACTTCTCGCCTTCATTCGACGTGACGCCAAGTGAGGATACTTATACTCCTTCAGACTTTGACTTCTCGCCAAGCTTTGACGAAGCGCCTTCTAGTGATTCTGATTCAAACGTGACGCCAAGTGACTTTACGTTTGATTACAACTTCGACGCTGTAGACGCTCGGCGCTTTGACTGAGCTTGAAATTGCATAACGCATTTCAAGCTCCTTCAAAGCGCTGAGCCGCTTAAGTGTAAAGTCCAGTGGACTTTACACGCGGCGAAGACGTTAGCGCGCTTAGACCGCGCGAACGATGACATGTCTTTTCGCTTAAAGCGTAGCGCGTAAAGGCAGGTCGGAGCGCAAACGCATCGTCGTATCAAAAATCGTAAGTAAGAAAAAGGAAGAATATTATGAAAAATAAAACTTTAGTCGCAAAAAAGATTGCGTTAGTGGTAGCAGGTCTTTCGATGGCGGCTCCTTGCTTTATTGCGGGCGCGCCTGCGTTTGCTGACTCGTACGCAAGTGTTCAAAGAAGCACTAGTGTTAATCTTGCAAAGCTTTATGGCACAACGGATGGCGTTGGTCTTATCTATAAGAATGGCAATGTGGATATGAATCCATTGGGAGAGGGAAACTTTGCATTCCAACTGTACTACGACATGTTGATGGCATCTAATAATACGCGAATGGCAAGTAAAACTGGCAAGCTTGATGCTGCTAGCGAAAAGCTTCTTAATTCAATAAAAGAGGAAATTAGAAAGTACGAATATAATCATAGGCTTCTTCGTTGGGATTTGGAAGATAATGATGATTCGTATTTGCTTGAAAAATACTGGAAGCGTATTGATGCTGCTAAAAGTCCAGAAGAGTTGAAGAAAGCGTATAAAGATCTTACAAAAGATATGCGTTCTGCTATTAGAACTAATAGCTTCCATTATTTGTGTCGTGGTCTTACGGATGGCATGCAAAATCCAAAGTCAAACAGTTTTGTGGATCCAACTCCTACAAAATCTAAGTTTGGCAATTATGATCTTTCGTACTTAAATGACTTTGTGCCAAGAGAATCTAGAGAGAACAATAGCATTATTGTTCCAGCACCTGCGTCGTTGAGTGACGTTGATCCAAACTTAAAAGGCAACTTAGTCTTAGATAAAATCATTGGTGCAGAAGCTGGAATGCCTAGCGTAGTTTCGTTTAAAGTAGGAAGAATAGATTCTAACATCATCAATATTAATAAGTTCATAAACGACTACACTGTACCTTCTTGCGCATACCTCTATAAGGGCAGTGTAGACGATTTTGGGGATGCGTACGGCGAAAAACCAGTGCTGCTGAATGCTGGGTATTTTTCGAATAGTAAGAATATGTTAGTTGTGTCCCAGTCACCCGAACCTAATGATGACAATCCAGTCTTTGATGTTTCAATTCCAGAAGGCTTCCACGGCTTGTATACGCTTTTGCTTGTAGGTGAGAACGGAAGGCAGCTTGGATGGACCACAATAAATGTTGATAAAGAGGGCGAGAGCGTTGGAGATATTTCGCGTGGCGCCGCGATTGCTGCGTCTGACGATGAGAGCACGCCTTCGGATGTGACGCCTGATGTGACTCCTGATGTTATTCCGTCTGATTTTGACTTTACGCCAAGCTTCGACGTGACGCCTAGCGAGGATACTTATACTCCGTCTGATTTTGACTTCACTCCTTCGTTTGACGTGACGCCAAGTGAGGAGACGCCGTCTGACTTTGATTTCACGCCAAGTTTTGATGTGACGCCAAGTGAGGAGACTCCTTCTGATTTTGACTTCTCGCCAAGTTTCGACGTGACGCCGTCTGAGGATACTTATACTCCTTCTGACTTTGACTTCTCGCCAAGTTTTGATGTGACGCCGTCTGAGGATACTCCTTCGGACTTTGACTTTACGCCAAGCTTCGATGTGACGCCTAGCGAGGAGACTCCGTCTGACTTTGACTTCACTCCTTCGTTTGATGTGACTCCAAGTGAGGATACTTATACTCCTTCTGATTTTGACTTCTCGCCAAGCTTTGACGTGACCCCAAGCGAGGATGCTGATTCAACGTCTGACTTCGATTTCTCGCCAAACTTTGACGAAGCGCCAGCTAGTGATTCTGATTCAAACGTGACGCCAAGTGACTTTACGTTTGATTACAACTTCGACGCTGTAGACGGTCAGTAGTCTGCGTTTGCGCTCCGACCTGCCTTTTCGCTTAGAGCGTAGCGCGAAAAGGCAATTCGGAGCGCTGAGCTTGCTTAAGGTTGAAAGCACAGTGTGCTTTCAACGCAAGCGAAGACGTTAGCGCGCTTAGACCGCGCTAACGACATGACCTTCTATTCCGCTTTTTGTTGTTAGACACGCCGTTTAGAGCTAAAAAGCGCGGAAAATCGTTAGCGCGGTCTAAGCGCGCTATTCCTCGCGGCTATTAGTAGCCGCTCGGCTGATTTGGCATGTAAAGTCCACTGGACTTTACATTTGAGCCAAATCACGCTTTGAAGGAGCTTGAAACGCGCTATGCAATTTCAAGCTCGGTCAAAGCGCATGGAGTGTTGTTTGATAAAATGCTTGGTATGAGTCTATTAGAAGGCAGCCAGATTAGCGATATTAGCGAAAATATTCAAAATAACCAAAACTCTCAAAGCAGCGCAGCTAATCAAGATATTTCTAAGCTCGATCCATTGATGAATCGCCCTAGAATATCAACAATCGTGTTATGCGCTATATTCGCATTGATTTTTGCTGCATCTGCTAGTGCTGTGTGGCTTCTAGCTGTTAGAACGCCAATCGGCCAATCGTACGAAGAAATGGTAATCAGCACTTTTGGATATAGTGCAATTCCGCCAACATTCGCCGCGATTTTAGCGCCGCTTAGAAGTTCCATAATCGTTATAGTTTTATCTGCACTAATTTGCGTTGCGGCATTAATAATATCAATCATAAGAAAACGATGGTTGCTGCTTGCACAATGCTGCGCAATATTCGTGCTATCGCTTGCTGCAGAGCCATTAAAACGCATTCTTCCTAGGCAAATGCTTGTAAACATTGCTACTCTTGCAAAAAATTCCGCACCTTCTGGCCACACTCTTTTAATGGCGGCTGCTTGCGCAATACTTGTTTGCGCGGCGTCTCGCGCGTTTAGAGCATGGGCTGCAGCTGGAGCAGCGTTAATAACGTTTTTGCTGGCTGTGGCACTTATGGGAGGCCGCTGGCATAGGCCTGCAGACGTTGTAATGTCGGTACTAATAGTAGGCGCAATTGCTTGCGCTGTAATGGCTTTTACGCGCGGTTCTGCAATGGATTTGCCTGGACGCAGAAAGTCGTCTATAAGCGTGCAAATTGTTGGAACCGCAATGATTACAATGGGCGTTATTTGCATCGCGTATTTTGCATACATGTTTTATCAAATCATGCCAGGCATTGAGCTGGGCGCAAAATGGGCGATTGGCGTTTCGCACGTTTTAACATATTGGGCTGTTGCAGGTGCGTGTAGCCTAACCTTCGGCGTTTTAATGGTTATTAAGCAATGCGCGGCTGCTCCTTTAAGTAGACTCGGTTTAGTGGGAGCGCCTCCTATTCCTCCTACTGCACCATCAAAAAGCGATGAGCAAAGTCAGTCTAATGAAAGCGATTTGTTAAAAATGCTATCGTCTAATTGAATAAAAAATAATTAAAATTGAATAAAAAATAAGTAAAGTGGTATATATAGGAGTATATGCTGATATTTCGCAAAGTTTGATTTTGTTGATTTTGCAGAATTTGCAGCGCGTATTGCGTTAGAGTTGGCGTGGATTTAGTAATAAAAGCGCGGAATTGCATATAGAATGCATATGAATGAAAGGAGAGAGTATGACAGAGCAGAATAAGCTTGTCATTGTGGAGTCTCCCACTAAAGCGCGTAAAATAGGCGGATATCTTGGAAGCGGATACACGGTTATGGCGTCTGTAGGCCATATTCGCGATTTAGCACAGCCAAGTCAGGTGCCAGCTGCTAAAAAGGCGGAATTTGGCAAGTTTGGCGTAGATGTAAACAATGGTTTTGAGCCATACTACGTTGTTGGCGCAGATAAAAAGAAAACAGTTTCGGACTTAAAGGCTGCGCTCGCAAAGTCGGGCGAGTTGTTCCTTGCGACTGATGAGGACCGCGAAGGAGAGGCGATTGCTTGGCATCTTGTGCAAGCGCTTAAGCCAAAAGTGCCAGTAAAGCGCATGGTGTTTCACGAGATTACAAAGCCTGCGATTCAAGCTTCGCTTGCTAACACGCGAGACGTTGACGACCACATGGTTGATGCGCAAGAGACGCGCCGCGTGTTGGATAGATTGTACGGCTACGAGCTTTCGCCAGTTTTGTGGCGTAAAGTTGGGCCAGGTCTTTCGGCTGGTCGAGTGCAATCTGTTGCAACGCGTTTGATTGTTGAGCGCGAGCGCGAGCGAATGGCGTTTAGAAAAGCAAGCTACTGGGATGTTTGCGCGGATTTGAGTGCAAACGGCGTTGATTTTACGGCGCGAATGACGTCTCTAAACGGAGCGCGTTTGGCTGGTTCTAAAGATTTTAACTCGCTTGGAGAGCTTCAAAAAGCCAAGGGCGAATCTGCTTTAGCGCACTATTTAAGCGAGGCAGACGCTTGCGCGATTGCACAAATCCTTGGCGCGGCCGATTTTGTTGTAAACTCAATGGACACTAAGCCGTATCGCCGCCGCCCATTGCCTCCGTTTACAACGTCTACTCTTCAACAGACTGCTGGAAACCGCTTGTCTATGAGCTCTCGCCAAACTATGCGCGCGGCTCAATCTTTGTACGAAAACGGTTATATAACCTACATGCGTACGGATTCTGTAACGCTTTCTAAAGAGGCGATTTTTGCGGCTCGAGATTGCGTTAAGTCTAGTTTTGGCAGCGAGTATTTAGCGGATTCGCCAAAGCAGTATGCTACGACTTCTGCAGGCGCTCAAGAAGCGCACGAGTGTATTCGTCCTGCTGGCTCTACGTTTAGGAATCCTGCGGATTTGGCTGGCGCTCTCCCTGCCGATCAGCTTAAGCTTTACACGCTTATTTGGCAGCGCACGCTTGCATCTCAAATGGCGGATGCCACTGGTTTTACAGCTACAGTTAAGCTAGACGCTTTAGCTGGCAGCTTTGGAACGGCTAATTTCCAAGCTTCTGGAACCGTTATCGAGTTTGCTGGATTTATGAAGGTGTTTGGCGGATTTAGCGAAGACGAGCAGTCTAAGGCTTTGCCGCCTATGGCTAATGGCGATGTTCTTAAAGCTTTGCAAGTTAGTGCGGATGGTCACGAAACTCAGCCGCCAGCGCGCTATACGGAAGCGTCTTTAGTTAAAACGCTTGAAGCTAAGGAGATTGGTAGGCCGTCTACTTACGCTAGCATTATTTCTACGATTATTGACCGCGGATACGTGTATGAGCGTGGGCGCGCGTTGATTCCAAGCTGGCTTGCTTTTGCTGTTATTAAGCTTTTGGAATCTAATTTCCCAACTTACGTTGACTACGCGTTTACGGCAGACATGGAAAATGGCTTGGATCGCATTGCGCATGGCGAGGAAGCTGGTAAAGATTGGCTTTACAAGTTTTACTTTGGAGATGACGAGGCGGCGGTTGCTGGAGACTTTGCAATGCGCGAAGGCTTGCAAAAGCAGGTTGATCAGCTTGGCGAGATTGACGCTCGAGAGATTAACACGATTGATATTGGCGGCGGATTGCACGTGCGCGTAGGCAGATACGGCCCATATTTGGAAGATACTAAGAATCTAGACGAAGAGGGCAATGCGCGCAGAGCTTCGATTCCAAGCACTTTAGCTCCAGACGAGTTGAGCGAGCAAGTTGCTAGAGATTTGATTGAGAACAACTCCGACGGTCCGCGCGTTTTGGGAACAGATCCGCAAACTGGCGGAAGTGTAGAAGTTAGGAACGGGCGTTTTGGAGCGTACGTTGCGCTTGTTGAGGCTGCGGATGAGGCTTCGGGCGAGGGTAAGTCGCAAGCAACCGCAGATTCCGCTAAAACTGGCGCAAAGTCTTCTGCAAAGTCTTCTGCAAAATCCAAGAAGACTGCTAAAGCTAAGCCAAAAATGGCGTCTTTGTTCAAAACTATGGACCCTGCAACAATAACTTTGCAAGACGCTTTGAAACTTTTGAACTTGCCGCGATTAGTTGGCGTTGTAGAAGAAGTTGACGAGCAGGGCGAGGTTAAGCGCGCAAGGATTGAGGCAAATAATGGTCGATACGGCCCGTATTTGACTAAGACTTACGAGCGAACGGATTCTGGCGATTCGGCTGCGGATTCTAAGCCAGATAATCGCTCACTTGCAAGCGAAGACGCGATTTTTAGCGTGACTTTAGACGAAGCTAAGGAGCTGTTTGCGCAACCAAAGTACGGCAAGCGCACGCGTGGAGCTGCAAAACCGCCACTTAGGGAGCTTGGAGAAGACCCAGAAAGCGGCAAGCCAGTTGTAATTAAAGACGGCTTCTACGGAGCTTATATTACGGATGGCGTTACAAATCGCACGCTTCCAAAGCAATACACGCCTGAGTCGATTGAGCCGCAAGTTGCGTTTGAGCTTTTGGCGCAAAAGCGCGCGGCAGGGCCTGTAAAGCGCAAGAGAGCGGCCGCTAAGAAGACGGCAACAAAGAAGACGGCTGCTAAAAAAACGGCAGCTAAAAAGAGCACAGCAAAAAAGTCCACGTCTAAAGCCGAGTAAACCTGGTAGAGGTGTGCAAAATGGCTATATGTGTTAAAAACAGCGGGATTAGCGGCTTAAACAATGGTCTTAAGGGTATTTTTATATCTTTTGAAGGTATAGATGGCGTTGGAAAAACCACGCAGGTTGAAGCTTTGCGTGATTTTTTGCAAGCGCGCGGACTTGAGGTTGTTGTTACTAGAGAGCCTGGCGGCACGCAATTAGGAAAACAGTTGCGAGATATTCTTTTGCATGGCGGAGCGATTTCTGCGCGTGCAGAGGCGCTACTTTTTGCGGCGGATCGCGCTCAACATGCTGCGCAAGTCATTATTCCAGCGTTGCAGCGCGGTGCGGTTGTTATAACGGATCGCTACATTGATTCTTCGCTAGCGTACCAATCGGGTGGGCGCGAACTCACTATGCAAGACGTGCGTGATTTAAGCGAGTGGGCGTCTAATTGCCTTTGGCCAAATCGCACGTATTTGCTAGATATGAGCGAGAAAGATGCTGCTGTGCGATTGCATGGGCAGGCGGATCGCATGGAAAGTGCAGGGCTTGATTTTGCGCGCCGCACGCGTGAAGCGTTTTTAGATCTTGCTGCAAAAAATGCGCAAAGATTTTGCGTTTTAGACGCCACTTTGCCAGCTTGCGATTTATCGAAGTTGATTGCTAAAGACGTGTGCGAGTTGATGGATAATGCTGGAATAGGTGACGAAAAATCGCCAGAATCGCAAGAAAATCAAGGATTTTAGGACTCTAGGATTTTAGCAATGGACGTTTGGGAATCGGTAGTTGGTCAAGCGCAAGTTGTTGAGCGTCTTAAAAAAGTAGCGCAAGGCGATTCAAGCAAAATCGCGCAATCGTGGCTTATTTGCGGCGCTTCGGGATTTGGATGCGCAAAAGTAGCAAGAGCGTTTGCAGCAGCATTGCAATCGCGCGGAAAAGTCGCAAGCTTCCGCGCCGCTGAAGACTCCGCAAGTCAAATAAACACTCAAATAAATACAGATAAAATCGCAAGTGAAGTATTAGCTGGAACAAGCCCAGACGTAAACATTTTAAGCACAGACAAAGTTACAGTAAGCATTGACGAAGTGCGCGAAATTGTGTCAATTTCCGAGCAGATGCCAAGTGTTGCACCGTGGCGAATCATAATCATCGAAGACGTTGGGCGCATGCTTGAGCGCACAACAAACGTTTTGCTAAAAGAAATTGAAGAGCCAGCACCTCGCACAATATGGATTCTTTGCGCTGCAAGCGCGGCAGATGTTTTGCCAACAATTCGTTCCAGGTCTCAAATAGTGAATCTGGTGCAACCAAGCGACCAAGATGTGCAAGAATACGTGCAAAAACGCTCGAACGTGGATGCAAAAACAGCGGAAAATGTGGCTCGCATAGCGCAAGGAAACGTTGATTTAGCAATGCTTTATGCTACAAGCGAGCGTGCTAGAAGCGGGCGGGAAGAGCTTGTTGCTAGCGTTTTGCGCATTAGCAGCGCAATAGATGCGATTATGCTTGCGCAAACGCTAATCGAAGATGCTAAAAGCCAGGCAGAAGACGAAGTGCAAAAGTGCGTGGAAGAAGAGCAAAGCGAGTTTTTGCGCATAAATGGCATTAAACCAACAGATAAAATTCCGCCTAAAATTCGTAGCGCATACAATGCGATTGGCAAAAAAGACGACGTTAAGCGCAAAGTGACTCGCGTAAGCAGAGATGTTCTAAACCGCGCAATAGATGCGATTTGCAGCGTGTACAGAGATGTGCTTGTTGTGTTAAACAATGCGCAATTACAAACGCCACTTGTGAATCAAGAATTTAAAGCAGAGATTATGCAGCTTTCTAAAAAAATTACAGCAGAGCGCGCACTTAAATGCCTTGATGCGCTTGCGGTGGCAAAAAAGCGGCTTGCTGGCAATGGAAACGCAACGCTTGTTTTTGAAGCGCTTTTCTGCTCGCTGTAATCTGCCTGAGCGCGCTGTAATGCGCGAACGATTTTCCGCTTTTTGTACGTAAATTGGGTCGATTTTGGTACAAAGTGCGGAAAATAACTCCGGGTTTTGTACGTGATTTAGGTCAAATATGGTACAAAGTGCGGAAGTGCATTTGTGTAAAAATGAATTATTTTGTATAGTCACAGCGGTAGTAGATACTTAAATTATGAATATTTCTACAGATTTCACCACTATTCCAGACAACTTTGCAAAAGCTGCGCCGGAAGAAAACAAGATTAACGGCGTTCCAGTCGTATCTTTTCCATTTTATGTAGACAAGTTGCCTGATTTTGTGCACTACTTGCATTGGCGATTTGTAGACGACGACGCTATACCAGTGTGCGGATTCCAGTGGATTCATTGGGTTGTAGCAAATGTTCCAGTGGAAGCGCTTATGTTTGACTTTAACGACTCGCGCGCTTTGCAAATTCCGCAAGACTTTTCTCGCACAATGCCAACCATGATTCCAGAAGTTGTACAAGGGCGAAACTCGCAAGCTAGCCGATTTGTTGGATGCACGGACCCTGCGATTACAATGCGCTACAATGGCCCGCAGCCGCCAGACAAGGATCATGACTACATGCTAGAAGTGTTCGGCACGCAAGAGCCTCTTGCAAATCTTAAAGAGGGCTTTTACCTTAACGAGATGATGAACGAGATTAGGCATTGCAAGTCGTATGTAGACGTTAACGGATTATATTTGCGAGGAAAAGCATAGAGTTTAAGGTTTAGAGCTTAAGGTTTAGAGTATAGGATTTAGGCTTTAGGCTTTAGGTTTAGGATTTATATGACTTCGCGCTGGCAAGTCGCAAGCAGCTTACGACTAGATGCGCGTGTGTAAAATAGTCAAAACTAGTCAAAACTAAGCAAAACTAATCTAAACAAACAAAATTATCTAAAATAATCAAATAACCAAAATAATCAAAAATTAGAAAAATGAGGATGCAAATATGGCATGCACAACAATTTTAGTAGGACGCAAAGCGAGCTACGACGGATCCACGCTTATTGCGCGCAACGAAGACTCCGCAAACGGCGAGTTTAACCCAAAGCGCTTAGTGGTAGTAAAGCCGCAAGACCAGCCACGTGTTTACAAGTCCGTGCTTAGCCACGTAACAGTAGAGCTTCCAGATAATCCAATGCAATACACAAGCGTTCCAAACGCAGACTTGCGCGAAGGAATTTGGGGAGAAGCTGGCGTTAACGAAGCAAACGTGGCAATGAGCGCAACCGAAACGCTTACATCCAACGAGCGCGTGCTGGGCGCCGACCCAATGGTGGAGCTTCAAAAAGCGCAAGGCAAGGAAGGTGACGCTGATTATAAGCCAGAAGTGCCTGGCGGAATTGGCGAAGAAGACTTCTTAACGCTTGTTTTGCCTTATATTCGTAGCGCTCGCGAAGGCGTGGAGCGTTTGGGCGCGTTGCTAGAAAAGTACGGCACTTACGAGATGAACGGCGTTGCGTTCTCGGATGTAAACGAGATTTGGTGGATGGAAACTGTTGGCGGACACCACTGGATTGCTAAGCGCGTGCCAGACGAGGCGTATGTTGTTATGCCAAACCAGCTTGGAATCGACGAGTTCGATTTGGAAGACGCTTTGGGAGACCAAGAAGAGCACATGTGCTCGGCTGATTTGCTTGAGTTTATTGAAGAAAACCACTTAGATTTGTCTGTAGAAAACGCTTCGCCATTTAATCCTCGAGATGCTTTCGGCTCTCATTCGGACGCTGATCATGTGTACAACACGCCGCGCGCGTGGTTTATGGAGCGTTTCTTGAATCCTTATGACGAAGTGTGGGATGGCAAAGACGCGGATCATAAGCCAGATAGCAACGATATTCCGTGGGCGCGTCAGCCTGAGCGCAAAGTGACGGTTGAAGACGTTAAGTACGTGCTTAGCTCGCACTATCAGGGAACTGAGTACGATCCTTACGGCAAGCTTGGCGATGAGCATACGCGTCATCTTTTCCGCCCAATCGGCATTAATCGCCAAAGCCAGCTGGCTGTTATGCAAATCCGCCCTTACGTGCCAGAAGCTTTCCGCACAATTCAGTGGATGGCGTACGGCTCTAACCCGTTTAATGCGCTCGTGCCGTTCTACGCAAATGTAAACGAAACTCCAAAGTATTTGGAAGATACAACTACTCGCGTAACAAGCGAAAACTTCTATTGGGAAAATCGCATTATTGCAGCTCTTGCGGATGCCGCATTTAACGATACTGCAAACGCGATTGAGCGTTACCAAGAAGTTGTTGGTTCACTTGGTCACGCAATGGTTAAGGCTACGGATGCTGCTGTAGCAGAGCTTCTTGGCGTTGATTTGTCTGATTACGAGCCAGAGCGCGAAGGTGATGAAGGCGATGAAGGTTGTGAAGGCTATTGCGATTTAGTTCGCGATCCTGAAGCTATTATTGCAGAGCTTCGTAACGACAAAGTGCGCGCGGCTTTGGCTAAAGCAAATGAAGATATGGCTGCAAAGTTGAAGAAAGAAACCGATTCTTTGCTCGATACAGTTCTGTACATAACTAGCATGCGTATGAAGAATGGTTTTAATCGCTCCGATCACTAATCGCAAGCCGTTATAGACGTTACTAATAACGCGCATAGTTTTAATGTAATATTGCTATACCACGCCTATGCAATCGTATAGTATAAAAATTGTTCATTTACATTAGCTATGCGCGTTTATTATTGAGCGCTTATTGAGCATCTGTTATTGAACGTTTGTTGTTGAGTATTTGTTGTTGAGCGTCTATTAGGCGTTTTGCCTGAAAGTGGGGAATATGAGCATTCTTGATTCGTTTACTGCACAATTTGGACTGGTTAAAAAAATCGACGCTTTTGGATTTATGGATTATCTAAAGAGGAATCCAAGCGAGCCAAGAAAGCACGGTAAAGTGTTGCTCGTTACTGCAGATACTCCTCTTAAGGCTTCTAGAGGAGAAGGCAAAACAACCACCACTATTGCGCTTGTAGACGCTTTGCGCGAACGCGGAGTAGATGCGGCGGCTGTTTTAAGGCAGCCAAGCATGGGCATTACTGCGGCGGGTTCTAAAGGCGGCGCTAGCGGTGGCGGAAAGTCGTCTCTTGCACACCCAGAGTTGATTGACTGGGGATTGTGCGGAGAAATGGCGGCTATTGAATGTGCGCAGAATTTGCTTGTTTCTTTTGCAGAAAAGGCGATTGACGACGGTATTTTAGACACGATTTTAGTGCCGCGAGTAAGCGAAGTGCCTTCAAGATCTTTGCGTAGTATTGCTGTTGATTTTGGCAAGAGCACGGTTGCAGAGCGCGTTGTATTAACGCCAACTTGCGAACTTATGCAAATCGTAGTGCTTTCTAGAAGCATGGAAGAAATCGCAAATCGCGTATCTTCTATGATTGCTGGCACAAAAGACGGGAATCCTGTTAAATTTGGCGATTTTGTTGACTTGTGGCGAATCACAAATATTCTTGCTGATGCTGTAAAGCCTGCAAAAACAGAGACGATTAATGGTTCTCCGATTTATGTTCATTGCGGGCCATTTGCCAACGTTTCTCTTGGTATTCCAAGCCTTGTAAGTGTTGAGATGGCTTGCGCGCTACACGATGTTGTTGTTGTGGAAGCAGGGTATGGCACGGATGCTGGCGCGCAAAAGTGGCTAGATATTGCTGCTCGCGAGTTCGGCGCAAAGTGGCCTGCTGCTGCGGTTGTTGTTACTCGTGCCAGCACTTGGCGAGATGACGAAACGCTTGCGTGGCGCTACCCGTTCCACGTTTCGCGCCTTGAGTCGCTTGATATTCCTACTTTCCCTCTTGTTAATTTGTGGGATGGGGAAGATGGGCAGGTTTCAGATTTGCTTGAACAAGCTAATGCTTTGGGATTCCGCAAGCCGATTGTTGGCAATCTTTTCCGAGATGGCGGAGATGGATTGGCAGATCAGCTAGACGATTTTGTGTCTGTGATTACCGATGATGCTGAAACGAAAGTTCCGCAAAGCCGCCGAGGAAAGTCTCTTCGCGAGCGTATTAATTTGCTTTGCTCCGAGGCGTATGGTGTGCCTGCTGAGCGCGTAATCGACAAAGCAGGTTTTGCGGATTCGTTGAAAGAAGCGCAGGATTTGTGCAATAAGGCTGGTGTTGATTTTGATAGCTTGGCTCTTGTTGCTGTAAAATCGCCAGCAACCATGACGGATGACGACCACGCGCCTGCTGATTCTCGCACTGTAACGCTTAAAAAGGTAGAAGTTCATTCTGGCGCAGGCGTTGTTCAAGTCAACCTTACAGCTTCACTAACAACTCCAATGCCAAAGATTGTGTGATTTTCCGCTGTGAAATCTTCCGCATTTTGTACGTGATTTAGGTCAAATGTGGTACAAAGTGCGGAAGGTTTTTCCTGATTTTGTACGTGTTTTAGGTAAAATTTGGTACAAAGTGCGTCAATCTTTTCCTGATTTTGTACGTGTTTTTGGTCGAATTTGGTACAAAGTGCGGAAGGTTTTTCCTGATTTTGTACGTGATTTGGGTTGAATGTGGTACAAAGTGCGGAAAAGTAAACAAACGCGGGCGAATCCTGGCGCACGAAGTTAGGTTATGCAAAAGTGCGACGCAACCAATCGCAAGCAAGATTAATCCACTGCTGAACTTCTGGCTGCACAAATTCAGGAATTACTGCACCATTCTCATCGCGCTTAGCTGTTTCTTTAACCGCCAAAGCCAATCCGTGCGGCCCCTTAGGGAACAAATGCGCTTCCACGCTTACGCCAGCTTTAACACACGCGTCTACAAACATAATCGAGTTTTGAACTGGAACTGTTTGGTCTGTAATTGTTTGCCAAACGAACACAGGCGGAGTTTTAGAATCCACGTGATTTTCAAGCGAAAGCTGCTCCACGAGTTGCTCGCGAGTGCTAGAATCTACGTCTCCAAAAAGACGGTCGAAAGTTGGCTTATGCGCGTATTCGCCAGCGGAAATCACAGGGTAAGCAAGCATAAGAGCATTTGGTCGAACATCATTTGCGTTGTATCCATTTGCTTTCTCAACATCGTCACTAACGCTAGTCGCAAGATTTGCGGCTACATGGCCTCCTGCAGAGAATCCAATAATCGCCACTTTTTGCGCATCTACATGCCATTCTTTTGCGTTATTGCGAATCAATTGCATAGCTTCTGCGGCTTCCAAAAGCTGAGTCGGGTGCGCGCTAGGCACAAGCGAGTATCGCAAAACAAAAGCGTGGAATCCAGCAGCCGCAAACTTCATAGCAATAGGCTCTGCTTCTCGATTAGAAACGCGCAAGAATCCGCCGCCTGGCAAAATCAGCACTGCTGGTCGCGTTTGATCGCCTTCGCTATCTAAATTATCATCTAAAACATATGCAGTTAGAAGCGCGTTGCTGCCGTCAATACCTTTAATTTGGCGTTCTATAATCTTCATAGTATCTCTTTTCGTTTTGCGCGATTGCAATTTATGTTAAGCATAATTACTAAGCATAAACTTAAGCATAATTACTAAGCATAATTCTAATCAAATACCTTGTTTTTAATGTGCTTTATGTGCGTTATTTTATAAATTCGTGTAGAGTCTTAAGAGGTTTTATAAGGAGATTTAAGATGAGTAGTGAAGATAGTTTAGGCAAAGTTGTTCTTGCGGCCACTCCGATTGGGAATATGGGAGATGCTTCTGCGCGCTTAATTAATCTTCTAGAAACCGCGGATATTGTTGCAGCAGAAGATACGCGTAGGCTTTACGACCTTGCAAATCGCCTTGGCGTGCACGTTTCTGGGCAAGTTGTTGCGTATCACGATCACAATGAGCGCAATAAGGCAGATGGTTTACTAGACAAGGTTGAGCAAGGTAGCACTGTTCTTGTTGTTTCCGACGCTGGCATGCCTACGATTAACGACCCAGGGCTTGCGATTGTTCGCCGCGCAATAGAGCGCGATTTGCCTGTTACTTGCGCGCCTGGCCCGAGTGCCGTATTGGATGCTTTGGCGCTTTCTGGCCTGCCAACAGATCGTTTTTGCTACGAAGGTTTCTTGCCGCGCAAGTCGGGGGAGCGCATGCAGCATTTGCGCTCGCTTCTTTTAGAGAGGCGAACAATCGTGTTTTACGAGGCGCCGCACAGGATTGCGGAGTCAATGGCAGCTCTTCTTGCAGTTTTTGGAGCAGATCGCAAAATGGCGTTGTGCCGCGAGCTTACTAAGGATTTTGAAGAAGTGCGTCGTGGAACTATTGAGCAGATTGCAAAAAGCGTAGAAAATGATCCTCCTCGTGGCGAGATTGTGCTTGTGCTTTCGGGCGCTAGCGAAAGTGATGTTGCGCAACAAAGCGTTGATTTAAGCGTGGATCAGCTTGCTAAAATGGCTTGCGATCTTTCACAAAACGAGGGCTTGCGAATCAAAGATGCTATAACTCGAGTTGTTTCACAAAATCCTCTTTCAGACGGCTCTTTTGCTAATCGTAAAGAAGTTTATGCAGCTTGCTTAAAAATCAAGGAAAATGTGGACAACTAAGTAGGAAATTAAGCCAAAAATGTGCAAATGTGCAAAAGTCGCATCAATAAAAGCGAAAAATGTGCAAATGTGGAAAATTAAGCAGCAATTAATCCCCATTTTTTGCATATTCGTATGCTTCTAAAAGCACATCTAGACTTTGTTTAACGCCTGGCCCTCCTTGCTGAGATACGTATTCCAGCATTTTTGCGTCCGCGACTGGGTTTGCAACAACCCATTTTCTTAATTCAGGCACGTTCTTAGCAATATGCCATAGCACGTCTTTGCTTGTGTTTTCACAGCACGCGACTTGCGCAGTGAGCACAATTGGCGGTTTTGGCGGCATTGCTGGCGGCATTGCGCTCGCTTTATAATTCTTAATATTTTCTTTAATAGTCATAAAGAACGTCATCCTTGTCTATTATGTATTTAATCCACTCTTTTGCCTTTGCAGCTCCTGGAAAATAAGGATTGCTGTCTATGATTTTTTCGCAATCTTTAAAACTGGTGTTGTATTTTTGAGCCAATTCGCACACAGTATCTACTCTTCTTATTTCTTCGTAAATGTTTTTTGATGGCGTTAGTGCAATGTCGCAAATAGTTCGCGCTGGAGAAGTTACGTGCAAGTCTCTAATCACCCTTTGTTCTTTTTTCATTAGTTTTCTTCTAAACACTTGTAGTCGGTGATCGTACGGCTTTATTCGATAATGACTTTTGGATATTATCTCTAGTATGTTTGGGATTTTTCCTCCAAGCCAAATCCAAGATGCTGTAAATGCGCATGCCACTGTTCCGTTTGGAAGCAGATTTTTTAGCACGTTGCATCGTCCTTCTGGGGTTTTTGCGGTAGATTGCGTAAATCCAGTGCGTATTGAAACGTTGTTGAATGCTCCAAAATTGCATAGTTTCTTCATGCTTAGTGGCCCTGGTAGGTGTTTTGTGTCTATAAGAATAGGCAGCTCCTCGTTTTGTTTTTCCGAAAATAAAATCATCTCTTCGTTTTTGTAGTTTTTGTAGTTTTCGTATTCTTTATAGTTTTTGTAGTCTTCGTATTCTTCGCGAGTTTTGTATTCTTTGCGTCTTTTGTAGTCTTTTATTGCTTTTTTATTTTTTTCGTCATTGTGTATTGTGCGTTTTTTGTTCAACGTTGAAGTGCTCATGTTTCTCCTTTCTGCGTAATGTGCTTAATACGCCAACTTTTTAGTGCTGTAATTCTGTAATGTTCTGCTGTTCTAGGTTTTAATCTTCTAAGTTTTATACACAATATCGTGTTTTACTTTTTTGTCTACGCGATTTTTCGTAATTGTGGAAAAGTGGATTTTTAGCTTTTTACATCAAAAAATGTGATTATATGTGACTAAATCATATGTGACTAAATGTGGTTGTGTACGATTGCGCTTGATTACACGCGATTATGCTTGATTTATCTACTTTGCTATGTGATTTTTATAGCGATTTTTATAGCTATTTTTTAGTGTGATTTTTCGGCGTGTTATTTAATGTGTCCTCGCTGAACAAGATAATATTTGGCTATGAGTCATATTTTGGTGAATGTTGCATGGCCTTACGCAAATGGCCCTCGTCATATTGGTCACGTTGCAGGATTTGGTGTACCTTCCGACGTGTACGCGCGTTACGAGCGCATGAAGGGAAACAGCGTGCTTATGGTTTCTGGAACAGACGAACACGGCACGCCGATTTTAGTTGAGGCAGATAAAGAAGGCGTGAGCGCGCAAGAGCTTGCAAACCGCTATAATAGCGTGATTACTAAAGATTTGTGCGATTTGGGTTTAAGCTACGATTTGTTTACGCGCACAACAACAGCAAATCATGAGCATGTTGTTCAAGAGATGTTCCGCCAGTGCCTTAAGAATGGTTATATTTACAAGGGAACTCAAAAGGTTGCGATTTCGCCTTCTACAGGCCGCACTCTTCCAGACCGCTACATTGAGGGCACATGCCCGATTTGCGGCGCGGACGGCGCGCGAGGCGACCAGTGCGATGCTTGCGGAAACGAGCTAGACCCAGACGAGCTTATTAATCCTGTTTCTAAGATTAACGGCGAAACTCCGCGATTTGAAGAAACAGAACATTACTTCCTTGATTTGCCTGCTTTGGCAAACGCAAACTTGGAGTGGCTTAATTCCAGGGATGGTTGGCGTACAAATGTTATTAACTTCTCAATTGGTCTGTTTAAGGAAGTTAAGCCTCGAGCAATTACGCGAGACATTGATTGGGGCATTCCAGTTCCTGTAGAAGGCTGGATTGATAACCCAAATAAGCGCTTGTACGTGTGGTTTGACGCCGTTATTGGCTACTTGTCTGCATCCATTGAGTGGGCACGTAGGCAGGGCAAGCCAGACGCTTGGCGCGATTGGTGGTGCGATCCTAAGTCTCCTGGCTACTACTTTATGGGCAAAGATAACATTACTTTCCATTCTCAAATTTGGCCTTCAGAGATGCTTGCGTATAACGGCGCTGGCTCTAAAGGTGGCGAGGCTGGCGTTTATGGCCCACTTAACATGCCAGAGCAGGTTGTTGCTTCCGAGTTTATGACCATGGAAGGCAAGAAGTTCAGCTCTTCGC
Organism: Gardnerella piotii; assembly: GCF_049815665.1. Classification (NCBI taxonomy): domain Bacteria; kingdom Bacillati; phylum Actinomycetota; class Actinomycetes; order Bifidobacteriales; family Bifidobacteriaceae; genus Gardnerella; species Gardnerella piotii. The sequence continues at coordinate 1,441,721 of NZ_CP187450.1, read as the reverse complement.
GCGGAATTGTGATTTACGTTAAAGACATTTTGGCGCGCTACCCAGTGGATGCTGTGCGCTACTACATTTCCGTTGCAGGTCCAGAAAATTCCGATGCCGACTTTACTTGGGCAGAGTTCGTTCGCCACAATAACGAAGAGCTTGCAGCAAGTTGGGGCAATCTTGTTAATCGTGTTGCAAATTTGATTAATAAGAATTTTGGAGAGATTCCGCCGTTGGATGAAAATTCAATGACAGATATGGATCGTGCGCTTTTGGATCAAACTTCTAACGCTTTTGAGATTGTTGGCGGTTTGATTGAGCGTCATCATCAAAAGAATGCTCTTAATGAGGCTATGCGCGTTGTGTCGGATATCAACAAGTATATTTCTGCTACGGAGCCTTGGAAGATTAAGGATGACGAGTCTCGTCTTGGAACGGTTTTGCATGTTGCTGCACAAGCTGTTTCGGACGCTAATCATTTGCTTGCTCCATTCTTGCCTCATTCTGCGCAAAAAGTTTGGGAAGCTCTTGGTGGAACGGGAGTGTTCTCGCCGCTTCCAAGAATCGAAGAGGTGAGCGACTTAGATAATCCAGATTTTAAGTACCCGATTATTACTGGCGACTATGAGCTTGGAAAGACTGTTCATCCATGGGAAAGTGAGCCGTTGGTTACTGGTACTCCTGTTGCTAAGCCAACCCCGATTTTTGCCAAGATTCCTAAAGAGGCGATTGATGAGGAGCTTGAGCGTTTTGAGTCTGCTCTTGCTGCTCGTCGTAAAGCTGACGAAGAAAGATTGGCTGCAGCTAAAAAATCGTTGGAATCTGAGTGATTTTAGCGGAAAATTTTAAGGCATAGTGACGTATATAACAAAAAATTGGCATACTGCCAGGAATATGAAAAAATTTTCAGGAAATTTTTAGTTTATATGCGTGTTTTGCGAGAAAAATGTGGTTATAATGAATATTGCTGATGGTTCTTCCATCAGTGAGGTTCGTTCGCGAACCCCATAACTGAAACCTTCTTCTCTCTTTCTCTCTGCCCCGGTGGGTTTTCTCTTTCCCACCGGGCTTCTTTTTATCTTTTTCAAGTGTTCGCCGCTTACCCCGATTTTGTAGCTGATTTACGGTGTGTCGGACTACAAAAAGCGGAAATATAGCTTGCGCGCTACGCTTTAAGCGCTCCGACAGATTGGCGCGCAAGTAAGGTAGAGATTCGAGATTTTTCGCCCTGAATGAGATGAACCTCAGCATCTTTGATGGTGATTCGCTGAAGCAGCAAGAAAAATCGAGAATCTCAGGCGATTAAGAGATACGCAATTGTTCAAGCATGTAAGAGGGCTGGGTGATTCTTGGTCGAACAGTATAAGAGCGGCAGCCGATACCAAATAATCCAATGGCACACGCCTACAAACAAACTTCAACCAAAAACAAAATCAAAGCCAAATCGGAACAACCGTAACAACAAACTACACGTAAGAGGCGGAGCGTTGTGAGACAAGAAACACCCAGCCCTCCTACAACACCAAATAGGAAATCGCGCAATACCAAGCGAGGCAAGCGCAATAAAATAAAAAACGCAGACTGCATTTGTAATTTGCGAATGCAATCTGCGTTTATAAATCAGCTTGTGCTAAATCAATAAATCAAGTTTAGCGGCAGCGCTTTGTAAGTGGTATCCACGGATCAAGCATTACAGGCTCCTGATCCAATATTGCTCGCGTTGCTTCATCAAGATACTTCTTGTTAATAATGATTTCTGTAACGTAGCGGTCAAACCACTGCGCGGATCCAACGTAGTATCCATCTTCGCCGTTATCTTTACCCCAGCTGTTTTCAATCTTCCAGCGGTCTGGCTCGCCATCTTTGTTAAGATTTACGCCAGTAAAGGTCATTGCGTGGTTGCCTGGGCAATCCATGTATTCCAAACCCTTAGCTTTGTCGAAAGTAAACTCTACGTCGAACAGCTCGTCTACGCGCACAACTGCTGGGTCAAAGAAGCCCTCTTGCCTTAGCGAGAATTGCGTGCAATCGCAAGCAAACCAAATTGGGTGTCCATCTTTTAGCTGATCAACAGCGGCTTTGCGGAACACTTCTAGCGCAACGTTTGCAAACTCCATTTCCTTCGTCTCGGCAACGTTTGTTGTGTACTTGAGTTGGTAGAGCTTGTTGAACGGAGTGCGTTCCATTGGGGAGTTGCACAAGCTTACAAAGTCGTTTACGTCTACTGGCACGTACTTCTTTGCAAACTCGAGTGGCGTAATGCCGTATTCGCAAATCATCGGGCGATCGTCTTTGCCGCTCTTTGGCTTATCGTCTTTCTTTTCGCCGCTCTTAGATTCGCTATTTTCTCCGCTTTTCTTATCGTCCTTCTTATCGTCGTCATCTTTAGTGCGCGCAAAGAAGTCGAAACGCTCTGGTGGCTCGCCAAGCGCGATTGCAGTCATGCGGTACACAGTTTCCAAGTCGCGAATCTTCATCTTTCGCAACTCTTCCATAGAAGTGCCATTCTTGTGTGCTTCGCGCAACTCGCATGCAAACTCGCGAAGCTTGCTGTTAATGTATTGCACGAATGCTTCGGAATCGGTAGCGTTTTGCGAATCTGGGTATGCGCTCTTTGGCATAAGTCCGTACTTGTTTACCAAGTTAACGAACATTTGCCACCATCCGCCATCGTCAATCGGACCGTAGTTAATGCTCTCAAAAATTCGGCTATCTAATGTCTCATCTAAAGTTGCTAAAACGTTTTCTAAGTATGCGTTTGCTTTTTCAATCTTGTCCCAGAAGAACAAGTAGCTTTCGGAAAACTCAAAGTCTTCTAGATTCCACTTATGCATAAGCTCGTAGCGCAAAGTGTTAAGCGATGCAAACATCCAGCAACGTCCAGAATGCTGTTGGTTTGTTATTGTTCCTTGCTTTAGTTCTACAGAAAATTCGCGTGGAAGTGCGCGCTGACCCTGGTAGCTTGTTGCTGCTTTAAGAACGCCGCTCGATACCGAAGCGTTTGCTGCTACTCGATTTGCTCGCTGTTCGTTAAAATGCTTAGAATATTCGCGCACGTCGTTTAGTGTAACGGCTTTTACGTTTTCAGACATATATCTCCTTTATCTTGTTAAAAACAGTGAATAAGCGTATTGTAGCTTGCTCAATGCACGAGTCGCGTTTTGCGCGGCTCAAATTGTTCGCGAGTGTTCGTGAGTGTTCGCGAGTGTTCGCGTTTCGTTTATGTAAAATATGTATTTTTATGCGTTTGCGGCGATTTGCGAAACTAATTTTCGTAAATTTTAAGTAATTTCGTTAAATATTTTGATATTTTGCCAATTTTATGTATTAATTTTGACTAAGATTACTATTTATTACGTGTTATTACATGTTTATTTTAGGTAATGTACATAGGTTAGCTAAAAATATACTAATTACACGTCCAAATTATTAGGGCTTACTTAAGTGTGCCTTGAACGCTTATGATTTGCCTTTTTGATTAGTGATTAAATGATGGCAGTGTGCAAGCGTAAGTTTGCAGTTACCAGATGGAGGTAACAATGTTTAGACGTAGAAAAGAGTCACAATGATACGATACATCGTTAAACGATGCCTGAATTATGTTGTGATGCTGTTTGTATCCGTATCCATGACGTATTTCTTGGCAAGTGCATTTATGGATCCGCGATCGAACTATATGTCTAGGCATCCGCATCCGCCAATTCCTTCGATTAACCGTTCTTTGGATTTGGCAAATATTAACGATCAAACTCCAGTTATTACAAGGTATTTGCGTTGGATTACTGGCGTTCTTACTCGTTGGGATTGGGGATTAAGCCCAGAGCAAGCGCCTGTTGGTCCTGCGATTGCTGCGCGAATCGGCGCATCGGTGCAGCTGGTTACTTGCGCAACTGTTCTTGGCATTGTTTTAGGCGTTAGCGTTGGTGTTTATACTGCTATTCGCCAATATAAGTGGCAAGACAGGGTTCTTAACTCTATTGCTACGTTCTTGCTTGTTGTTCCAGCCGCCGTGTTTGGATTACTTATTGTTTTAGCTGCGATTAGCATTAACAACGCTGCTGGTTCTCGTTTGTTCTTTGTTACTGGATTACATTCCTATCAGGGTTCTAATCCTATTGCTTTTATTCTTGACTTCTTGCAGCATTTGATTTTGCCAACAATTGTTATGACCGTTCCTGGCATGGTTGGCTACCATCTTACGCAGCGCACCTATTTGCTCGATACTATGAATGCTGATTACGTTCGTACTGCTCGCGCTAAGGGTTTGCCTCTAAATGTGGCTATTCGTCGTCACGCTTTGCGTACTTCTTTGATTCCTACTGCCGTAGACGTTGCCTTCTCTATTGCAGGCGTGTTTACGGGCGCTGTGATTACCGAAACCGTGTTTGCAATTAACGGTTTGGGTAGCTACTTCGTACAAACTATTTCTAATAACGACATTAATGGTTCTGTTGCTATTGCTGCGTTCGGAGCCGTGTGTACTTTGGCCGGAGCCTTGTTGGCAGATATCTTCTCCGCTTGGCTTGATCCTCGTATTCGTTTGAGCTAATTGCGCAATAGTGTAGGTGTATTGATATGAGTAAAAAAGATGTATCTTCAAAGGCTCAAGAGTCTGCTGCTGATAAGAAGGCAACTGCTAATTCTTGGGGTAATTTTAAGCGCACAGGCAAAATAACGCTTTATACGCGCCGCTTCTTTAGGCGTCCATCCGCTGTTGTTGGCTTAGTTTTACTTGTTCTCTTGATTCTTCTTGCTTTGTTTGGATCTAAGATTAGCAAGTGGGGCTACGACGAGCCTGATTTTACAGCTCTTGCAACTCCTCCTAGTGCTGAACATTGGCTTGGCACAACGCCTGGCGGATCAGACATGTACGCAATGGTCGTTCGCGGACTTGGTCGCTCGCTTTCTATTGGTATTGTAAGCTCCATTTCTATTACGATTATTGCCGCTTTGGTTGGTACTGCTATTTCTTACTTTGAAGGTTGGTTTGAGCAGGTTGGCATGTGGCTTCTAGACATGCTTTTGATTGTTCCATCCTTCTTGCTTATTGCTTTGATTGTTAGCTCTGCTACTGGCGGCAACGATTGGTTGTGGCTTGCGTTTGGCATGACTTCCTTTGGTTGGATTGGTTATGCTCGTACGCTTAGAACTTTGACTTTGAGCTTGCGCGAACGCGAATATGTGCGTGTTGCTAAGTTTGAAGGCGTTTCTTCGTTCCGCATTATTGTTCGCCACCTTGTTCCAAATCTTGGTTCCGTTTTGATTATTAACACGGTTCTTGGCGTTATCGGCGCAATCAACGGCGAAACAGCATTGAGCTTCTTGGGTCTTGGTATTAAGGCTCCAGATACTTCTTTGGGTACTCTTCTTAACGTTGGTCAAAGTAGCGTTATGACATCTCCTTGGGTTCTTTTGGTTCCTTCTGCGGTTTTGGTTGTTTTGACTTTCTCCGTTCAGCTTATTGGAGATGGCTTGCGCGATGCGATTGATCCATATTCTAGGTCTGTTGGTAAGGCCGAGTAAGGCTTGTTGGAGGTGTAAACATGACTGATATGGGTAATAACGCAAATAAGGAAGACTTTGCAATGGAAAATCAGAACAACGAACCACTTCTTTCTGTACGCAACTTGCAAATTAGCTTTGCTTCGGAAGCTGGTACAGTCCACGCTGTTCGCAATATGAACTTTGATTTGTATCGCGGCAAAACAATTGGTATTGTTGGCGAATCTGGATCTGGTAAGTCTGTTACTTCTTTGGCTGTTATGGGCTTGCTAGATAAGAATGCTTCTGTTAAGGGTTCTGTTGTTTATAAGGGCGAAGAGCTTTTAACAAAGTCTGATGCGGAGATGAGTAAGATTCGCGGTAAGAACATTGCAATGGTGTTCCAGGATCCTCTTTCTGCTTTAACTCCAGTGTTCTCTATTGGAGATCAGCTTAAGGAAGCTTTGGTTATTCATAATCCAAATATGACCGAAGATCAGATTCGCGATCGCTCTATTGAGCTTCTTAACTTGGTAGGTATTACTAAGCCAGCTGAGCGCTTAAAGGCGTTCCCTCATGAGTTTTCTGGCGGCATGCGTCAGCGCGTTATGATTGCAATGGCAATTGCTAACAACCCAGATATTATTATTGCTGATGAGCCTACTACCGCTTTGGATGTTACGATTCAGGCTCAGGTTTTGGATGTTTTGAAGAAGGCTCAGAAAGAAACTGGCGCCGCAATGATCTTCATTACTCACGATTTGGGCGTTATTGCTGGCGTTGCAGACGAAGTTATTGTTATGTATGCGGGTCATTTGGTTGAGCATAATAGCGTTGAGGAGATTTTTGCTCATCCAACTCAGCCATACACAATCGGCTTGCTTGGCGCTGTTCCGCGCGTTGATCAAAAGCGCACTCGCCGCTTAACTCCAATCTCTAAGCCAACAATGGATATGTTGATTGCAGAAGAAAAGAGTGGCGATACCAGCGATATGATGGGCCTTGAGGCAGAAAGCGAAACTGTTCGTGCGATGCTTCATGCAGAAACCGAAAAAACGATTAAGCCAATGTTTGAAGGCATTCCTCGCGAGGATCGCAAGGTTGTTTTGGATGTTAAGGGCTTAGTTAAAACATTCCCAATTACAGGTGGCGGTTTCTTGCGACGCAAGGTTGGCGAAGTTCGCGCTGTTGATGGCATTGACCTTGAGATTCGCGAAGGCGAAACGGTGGCTCTTGTTGGAGAATCTGGATCGGGTAAGTCAACTACTTTGATGGAAATCATGAGCTTAAAGAAGCCAGAAGCTGGCTCTATTACCGTCTTCGGTACTGAACTTAACGATAAATTGACTAAAGAGCAGCGTCGCGAGCTTCGTTCTAAGATTCAATACGTGTTCCAGGACCCTATGAGCTCTCTTGATCCTCGTATGCTTGTTTACGATATTTTGGCAGAGCCTCTTCATGTTCAAAAGAAGTCGAAGGAAGAGATTCGTCAGCGTATTGCGGAGCTTATGCAGCTTGTTGAGCTGAATCCAGATCAGGTTGATCGCTTCCCAACGCAGTTCTCTGGTGGTCAGCGTCAGCGTATTGCTATTGCTCGCGCTTTGGCTGTAAACCCTAAGCTTCTTCTTCTTGATGAGCCTGTTTCGGCTTTGGATGTTTCTATTCAGGCTGGAATTATCAACTTGCTTGAAGATTTGCAAGATAAGCTGGGCGTTGCCTACTTGTTTGTGGCTCACAACATGGCGGTTGTTCGTCATATTTCTAGCAGAATTGCTGTTATGTATCACGGACGCATTGTTGAATCTGGCGAGACGGACGAGGTATTCGATAATCCTAAGCACCCGTACACTAAGGCTTTGATTAGCGCTGTGCCAATTCCAGATCCTGTTATTGAGAAGAATCGCAAGCGTATTATTCTTAACGAAGAAGATTCGTTTGATGACGTTGCAAGCGTCTGATTCTAATCTTTTGTGAATGCGCCTAAACTTTTGTTTATGGCAATTTCAATCGCGTGTGTTATGCAAGACACACGCGATTTTTTGTTACAGGCATATAAATTCTAAAAAAAGTAATATATTTTGTTTTTTAATTAAAATAAACTAAAAAATTTTCTGTTTGGCGGTTTTCTGCATTTAATTTTCTTTTTTCTGGATTAAATCTTAAGTAACAAAAGCTTAAATTCAGCATTTGTTAAAAAAGTCGTAACACAAAATGTCAAAAGATTAGATATACTCTACACACATACCAGAAAGTGGACATCATTTCTGGGGAATGAGAGGAATCATGAAAAATACTAATGCAGGCAAATTGACTGTATTCGCCGCAGCTGCACTTTCTGTTGCAATGCTGCTCGGCGCTTGTGGTGGTACAACCGCCACTACGGCAGATAAAGCTAAGGGCGGCATGACCGAAGAGCCATCCGCAGGTGTAGATACTTCCTACACTGGCGCTCTTCCAATGCCTAAGGTTGATAAGCGTTACGACAATCCACAGCCTCGTGACAATGTTAAGGATGGCGGTACTTACACGTTCTCGCTTTCCGACATGGGTCCAAACTGGAACTACGCTTCTAACGACGGTAACACTGCTTACATGGCTACTTTGTGGGGCTTCTACCAACCATCGTTTACTTATTACGACACTGTTAAGGGCGAGAAGGTTAAGTACAACCCTGATTACATTACTTCTGTTAAGAAGGTTAGCGACAAGCCACTCGTAGTTCAGTACGATTTGAACCCAAAGGCTAAGTGGAACGATGGCACAGACATTGATTACACTGCTTTCAAGGCCACTTGGGAAGTTATGAATGGCAAGAACGAAGCATACTCCGTTCCAACTCACGAGGGCTACGACTGCATTGAGTCCGTTGAGCAGGGCGCAAATCCTAAGCAAGTAATCGTTAAGTACAATAAGCCATGCGCAACTTGGGAATTGCTTTTCGCTCCATTGGTTCATCCAAAGGCAACCGATCCAACCGTATTCAACCAGGGTTGGGTAGGTAATCCTCACAACGAGTGGGGCGCAGGTCCATTCGAGATTCAGTCCGCAACCGAAGATCAGGTTGTTTTCGTGCGCAATCCAAAGTGGTGGGGCAAGAAGGCAAAGCTTGACAAGGTTGTTGTAAAGCGTATGGAAGATACCGCTGCAATGAACGCCTTCCAGAACGGCGAAATCGATTCCGTGGATTCCATCTCCACCAAGGATAAGGTTAAGGCTGCTCGTAGCGTTAAGGGCGCTCAGCTCCGTTACGGCTACAGCACCAAGATTCGTGTTATTAACTTAAACGCAAAGGCTGGCGCATTCAAAGACAAGGCCGTGCGTAAGGCCGTTGTCCAGGCATTCGACGTTGCCACCTACAACAAGATTCAGTTCCAGGGTATGAACTGGAAGAGCGAGCAGCCAGGTTCGGAGCTTCTCTCCATGTTCCAGGCTGGCTACAAGAACAACCTCCCAGCTGATGGTAAGTTCAACGTAGAAAACGCTAAGAAGACTCTTGAGGCCGCTGGCTACAAGATGGGCAAAGACGGCTACTATGCTAAGAATGGCAAGACCGTTCAGTTCACATTTACCTTCTTCGGCGATGACTCCACTCAGGCAGCTCTTGCTAACGCATTCCAGGCCATGATGAAGAAGGCTGGAATGAAGTGCAAGACTGTAAACAAGCCTGCTTCTAAGTTCTCTAAGACTGTAAGCTCCTTCGACTTCCAGGTGCTTCCAATGGCTTGGGTTTCCCAATCCCCATTGAGCTTCTTGGCATCCGCTTCCCAGGTCTACGGTTCTAAGAGCGATTCCAACTTTACTGGTACTGGCAGCAAGAAGATTGATGCCCTGCTCGCCAAGGTTGGCAAGACCTACGATTACAAGGAACAGACTGCATTGAGCAACAAGGCTGAGTCCATGGCTCTTGCTGAGTATGGCACGCTCCCAGTTTCTGCTCCTCCAACCTACCAGGCATACAAGAAGGGCTTTGCTAACGGCGGTCCTGCTGGATATGCTAACGTTTTTGTTGAAAACATCGGTTGGCAGAAGTGAGTAAATTTGTAGCGATGATTCGCGCAAGTTTACTAAGCTGATTGCTTAACTTATAGCATGTGGCGTGTGGTCTTTGGCTGCACGCCACATGCTTTTGCGCGTAAAGGACGTTTTCCGCGTTTTGTACGTGATTTAGGCAAAATATTGTGCGCGTGTAATCGCGTAAAAATAATCGCGCAGAAAATAATGTAAACTTAATAAAACTTAATAAAAAAATAAATCGTAAAGTCAAAAATAAGGGAGAATCTAGCGCATGTATGTAAATCCAAATAAACGCAAAGACGCAAGCAATGTGCGCTGGGTTTTGCAATATTGTAAGCCAGATATGTGGAGAGTAGGCGTATCGCTAGTTCTTTTTACTATAAACGACACAATGGCAATGACAATGCCTCTGCTTTCGGGCTTTATTGTAGACAAAGTCATTATTGGAAAACAGCATGATTTGCTTGCTTTTGTGTGCGTGCTAATGGTTGCAATGATGATTGTTCGCGTAGGCTCAAGGTATATCTACCAGCTTCTAATGGAAAAGTTTGGGCAGAATGCCGTGTATCGCCTTGTAAGCGACGAGTACGAAAAGCTGCATTCGCTTGACTTTACGTACTTTAATCACACGCGCACAGGCGACATTATGAGCCGCATGACTTCGGATACGGACGCGATTCGCCACATTTTAAGCTGGGTGTCTTATATGGCGCTGGATTGCTTAGTAATGTTTGTGTTTGCGCTAATTATAATGTTTTCAATCCAATGGCAGCTAGCTCTAGCGCTTATGGCAATTACACCATTTTTATTCTGGCTTGCAAGACTTATGGGCAAAAACGCTAGACCAAAGTTCCTTGCGATTCGTGAATCATTTGCGCGCATGAATTCAATGGTGGAAGAAAACATTGAAGGTAATCGCGTTGTAAAAGCGTTTGTTCGCGAGCCTTTTGAAACAAAGAAATTCGACGATTGCAACGAAGACTACTTTAATCGCAATATTACGCTTGCAAAAAACACGCAAAAATACATGCCATGGCTGGATGGCATGGGCTTTGCGCTAGAGCTTGTAACAGTAGGATTTGGCGGATGGCTTGTGCTTAACGGAAGCATGACTTTAGGTGCGTTTGTAACGTTTAACAGCTTCCTTTGGATGCTCCACATGCCTGTAAGAATGGTTGGATGGCTTATTAACGATTGGCAGCGATTCAACGCAGGATGCGTAAATATTCGTAAGCTTCTTACGCAAGAATCGCATATTGATTTGCCATCTACATCTGCGGAAAATCTTAAAGTTAAGGGGCACGTAACTTTTGAACACGTTGATTTTGCGTTCCCAGACGATCTTGATTCGCCAATTTTAAGTGATATTGATTTAGATGTTCCAGCAGGCACAAAGCTTGGAATCTTAGGTGAAACGGGGTCTGGAAAGTCAACGCTTGTAAGTCTTATAGCGCGTTTTTATGACACTACGCGCGGCCGCGTTTTGATTGATGGAAAAGACGTGCGCGAATGGCCTCTAGAAACTGTTAGAAATCAAGTTAGCATAGTCGCGCAAGAAACATTTCTGTTTTCCGATACAATTGCAGGAAATATTAGCTTTGGATTGCCTCAAAACGAGGAAAATTGCAAAGAATTAGATGGCACGATTAGGCGCATGGCAAGAATCGCAGATGCAGACGATTTTATTATGAGCATGCCAGAAGGCTACGAAACTGTTGTAGGAGAACGAGGAGTTGGCCTTTCGGGCGGTCAAAAGCAGCGCTTAAGTCTTGCTCGCGCGCTAGCAAATAATCCCGCAGTCTTAATTATGGACGATACAACTTCTGCAGTAGACATGGAAACTGAGGAGCATATTCAAAAAGAGCTAAAAAAGTTAGACGGCTTGCGAACAGTAATCACAATTGCGCACAGAATCTCATCTGTTAAAGACGCAGACATGATTGTTGTGCTAGATCACGGCAAAATCGTAGAGCGCGGAACGCATGAGCAGCTTGTTGCGTCGCATGGAAGATATTGGGAAATCTACAAAAAGCAGCTTGGTATGCAAACGGGCAAAGCTTTGGGATTTGAAGATTCACACGAGGCTAAGGGGGAGTAGAATGGCGCAACGCAACACTTATAGAGAAGACGAAGGCCAAGAAGAGCACGTAAATCTGCACGAGCTGATGCGCGTTCGCAAATATATAAAGCCGTACGCATGGCAGCTAGTCAAAATAGTTTTAGTTGTTATTAGCGGAAGCTGCATTATGACAGTAACTCCAATGATTACAAAAACACTTATAGACGTAGTTTTGCCTAATAAAAACGTCTCTTATTTGTATGCGCTTATTGCATTGTTTGGCGTGCTTATTGTGTTGTATGAGCTTGGGTTGGCCTACAGAACGCTTGCAATTACGCGACTTGGTCAAATGGTAATTAAAGATATGCGTCGCGATATTTTTACGCACGTGCAATCGTTGTCGTTTGACTACTTCGATTCGCGCCCACACGGCAAGATTTTGATTCGCATAGTAAATTACATTAATACGCTTTCCGACACGCTTTCATCTGGTTTAATCAACGTATTTTCCGATGTTTTTGTGCTAATCATTACGCTAATCGCAATGTTTTCTATAGATTGGCGAATGGCGTTGTGGAGTCTTGTATTATTCCCAGTTTTTATAATCTGGACTCGCACTTTGCAAATTTTGCAACGAAAAGCGTCTAAAAAACTGTCGAATAAGCAAAGCAATCTTAACGCATATTTGCACGAATCAATCGCAGGCGTAAAAACAACTCAGACTTTTGCGCGCGAATCGGAGCAATACGCTACATTCCAAGATCAGCAGTCGGGAGTTAGAAAAGCGTGGATGCGAAACGTTAGAGTGCAAATGCTTCTTTGGCCTGGAGCTTCGATTATTGAAAGCGCAGCAATTTCGCTGCTCTACTACGTTGGCATAACAAATGCAAGCAGTATGAACATAAGCACGGGCACTCTTATAGCGTTTGTGTGGTATTCAAGCACTTTTTGGGAGCCAGTTGTAAACATTGGTAACTTCTACACGCAACTCGTAACATGCTCAGTGTATTTGGAGCGTATTTTTGAGACTCTAAGCATTAAGCCAAATATTGTAGATAAGCCAGATGCAAAAGAATTGCCGCAAGTTAAAGGCAAGGTTGACGTAAACGACGTTGTGTTCCGCTACGAAGAGGGCGGAAAGCCGATTTTGAATTTAGTTGACTTGCATGTTGAGCCTGGAACAACAGTTGCGCTTGTTGGCCCTACTGGAGCAGGTAAAACAACGCTTGTAAGTCTTCTTTCTAGATTCTACGATGTTTCCGAAGGCTCAATCACCATTGACGGCTACGATGTGCGCTCGGTAACGTTAGCATCTTTGCGAAAGCAAATGGGCGTTATGCTTCAAGATAGCTTTATATTTAGCGGAACTGTTAAAGAAAACATTCGCTACGGCAAGCTTGATGCAACGGACGAGGAGATTGAGGCTGCGGCTCGAGTTGTTCACGCGCACGAGTTTATTGAAGAATTGCCAAATGGCTACAATACAGAGATTGAGGAGCGAGGAGCTACTCTTTCTGCAGGCCAAAGGCAGCTTATATCGTTTGCTCGCGTATTACTTGCGAATCCGCGAATTTTAATCCTAGACGAAGCGACAAGCAATATAGATACTCGTACAGAAGAAGCTTTGCAAGCAGGATTAGCTCAATTGCTTAAAAATCGCACTTCTTTTGTGATTGCGCACAGGCTTTCTACAATCGAGAATGCGGATTTGATTTGCGTGATTGACCATGGGCAAATCGTAGAGCGCGGAAGCCATGAGCAACTTATGGCGCAAAAAGGTGCGTATTACAGACTTGTGGAATCGCAATACGCTGCGATTAGTGCTGCGATTCAATAAGCGCAAAAGTTGCGTTGTAAGTCGCGTTAAATATGCGACTACACTTGTAAATCATGAGTAAGCATCATCGTGAACACAATTGGGCGCCTTCTTTAACAGAGCAGTCTGAAATATGGCAGAATCTACTTAAAGAAGGCATAACAATCGCAGACGACCACACGCATATGCTAAGCGTAGTGGATTTTGCAAAAAATCTTAATCAAGAATTAGTGCAAAAAGGGCGAGATTTAATAGCTGAGCCTAATGCAAGCGATTTAGTAAATAGCGCAAAAACATCAGGCGTTTCTAAAATGATTGAAGTTGGATGCGAATACCCAGATTGGCAGCCAACAATAGACTTTGCGGCAGATCACGCGGATTGCGTGCGCGCTGCAATAGCGATTCACCCAAACGAAGCGCCTTTACATGGCCATAGGGGAGCAGAAGGGCCAGACGGCTTGCCAGTAGTTTATAAGCCGTATCACGATATTCCATTTGATGAAGCGATGCAACACTTGCGCTCGCTAGTAATGGAGCATCCAAAAGAAGTAGTGGCGATTGGAGAGACGGGATTAGACTATTTCCGCACAGGTGAACGCGCAAGAATTTACCAACGCGACTCGTTCCGTGCGCATATAGCGCTTGCAAAAGAGCTTAATTTACCGCTTCAAATTCACGATAGAGATGCGCATAGCGATGTTGTAGAAATTTTGCTAAAAGACGGAGCGCCAGAGCGAACAGTGTTTCACAGCTATTCTGGCGGAAAAGACTTAGCTCAAGTGTTAAAAGAAAACGGATGGTACGCAAGTTTTTCTGGAACGATTAGCTATAAGGGAAATGAGGATTTGCAAGAGTCTGCGCGAATCATTGGCAAAGACCACATAACTGTTGAAACGGATGCGCCGTACCTTACGCCGATGCCTTACAGAGGACGGCCTAACGCGCCTTATATGGTGCCTTACACTCTTGAGTTGTTAGCAAATGTGCTTGACTGTTCTTTGAGGGAAGTAGCAGAATCAACCTTAAAAACAACGAAAGAAATCTATGGTTTTTAGACGATTTAGTCTTATATTCTTTCTTTGATTAAGCCTTATTTTCCAAGGATTCTACGCTTATTTTGCTTTATATATCTGTTGTTGTATACAATATTTAGGTACAAATAAATAAAACTGTAAGCAGTAAGACCGTATGCGACTTCTTATTATGGCAGATTATTGCAAAGAAGAGGTCTTACTTTTTGGAGGAAAAATCAAGCATGACTAAGTCACGCGTTTCAGCGTTATCTGGCGATAACGCTAAGGATCTTCGCAACGGGGCGAAGGAGTCTGAGAAGGCTGCTAAGGGAGTAACGAACCCTAAAGAGGCGATTCTAAAAGCCGCTTCTTTTACAAAAGCGCCAAAAGTTTCTCAGAAAACCACCACTCGCGAAGAACGAGAGGCGCTGGCGTATCAGCAAGCAAAAGAGGTTAAAGAGGCCGAAAAGCTTGCGGATAGTGCTGTTAGAGGCCCGCTTGGAAGATTGTGGGCAAAGATACAAACCAGCTCCGATAAATTCACTTTGGGTATGTCAATTGTGGCATTGGGCGTTGTTTATGGAGATATTGGAACATCTCCTTTGTACACTGCTCAAACATTCTTGGCAGGTCAAGGCGGATTGCAAAACATTAGTCGCGAAGCGGTTTATGGCATGCTTTCCCTTGTGTTTTGGTCAATTACGCTAATCACAACAGTAAAATACGTATTTGTTGCAATGCGAACAGACAACAAGGGCGAAGGCGGAATTTTTGCTCTCTACTCGCTTATTAGGCGAAAAGGCGCATGGCTTGCGATTCCAGCAATGATTGGTGGTGCGGCGTTTCTTGCGGATTCTGTTCTAACTCCAGCAGTTTCAATATCTTCCGCAGTAGAAGGCTTGCGCACAATATCTGCGTTTAGGCCTATCTTCTTAGAAAACGACAATCTTTCTTTAATGATCACGGTAATTATTATTGTGATTCTGTTTTCTGTTCAACAGCGCGGAACTGAAAGAATTGGAAAAGTCTTCGGCATAGTCGTTATGATTTGGTTCGGATTCCTAGCGCTTGTTGGAATCATGAATATTGGCGAGAATCTGGCGATTTTTGAAGCTTTGAACCCAATTTACGGCCTAAAGTTCTTGTTTAGCTCGCACAATATGCAAGGAATGGCCTTAATGGGCATTATCTTCCTTTCTACAACTGGTGCGGAAGCTTTGTACTCCGATATGGGTCATGTTGGTCGTGGAAACGTTTATGTTACGTGGCCGTTTATTAAAGTTGCGCTTATTCTAAACTACTTCGGTCAAGGCAGTTGGATGCTTCAGCATCAAAACAATAAAGCATTGTGGTCTATAGAAGGCTTAAACCCGTTCTTCCAGATGCTTGGGCCAAACTTGCGCTACGTTGCTGTTGTGCTTTCTGTAACAGCGGGCATTATTGCGTCCCAGGCTTTGATTACTGGTGCTTTTACTATGGTTTCGGAAGCTACCAGCCTTAACTGGATGCCTCATCTTCAAGTGCGATACCCTGCGCGAACTCGCGGCCAGCTTTATATTCCTGTTGTTAATTTTGTGCTCTGTCTTGCAACTCTTACAGTTTTGGCTGTGTTTAAGGATTCTGAGCATATATCTGGAGCGTACGGTCTTGCGCTTACGCTTACCATGATTGCAACAACAATACTTCTTACGGTTCACATGTGGTATCAAAATAAGAAGGTTGGCGCTTTAGTATTTGCTGTAGTATTCCTGATTATTGAGATTTTGTTCTTTATAGCATCTATGGCAAAGTTTATGCATGGCGGCTGGTTTACCATGCTTCTTGGCGCTTCGATTTTGATTATTATGCTTACTTGGAAAGATGGCACTAAGATTGAGCGCTCGCAGCGATTGCACATGAAGCCTAAGGACTTTTTGCCTGTTCTAGATAAGTTGCACAGTGATTTTAGAATCCCTTATTTTGCAGATAACATTGTTTATTTGACTTCCGATAAGGAGATGAAGCGCCTAGATACTGGCATTTTCTTCTCGATTTTTGCGGATCATCCTAAGCGCGCTCGCGCGTGGTGGGCTGTTTCTGTAGAAACGGATGATGCTCCGTTTACTCGCGAATATTGCGTGGAGAATTTTGGAACGGATTATTTGTTCCGCGTTAAAATCAAGCTTGGATTTAAGGTTTCTCCTTCGATTCCTGCATATTTGCATCAAATTATGCACGATTTGTCGCACACGGGCGAGCTTCCGCAGCAGCAGTCTGTGTATCCTAAGGTAGATGCGGATCCAGATATTGGCCCAATTCGTTACGTGCTTTTGCATAAGGCTTTGATGCCTGAGTCGAATATTTCTTTGCGTGGCGCATTGTCTCTAAAAATGAAGTATGCGATTCGTCATATTGCTGGAACGCCAGTTAAGTGGTTTGGTTTAGCTCCGTACAATCCGATTGTAGAAGTTCAGCCGTTGTTTGTTTCTACTCGTAGACCTCCGCGATTAAAGCGAGAAGAGGTTGCTTCATCTAGAGCTGTTCAGTCTTTGCAAGGCAATGATGTTGCAGCGCAAGCTTCGGTTGATGCTGAGCAAACTGCGATTATGAACGCTAGAGATATTGCTGCAGTGAATGTTTCTGGAGAAGTCAAGTCTGAGAAGTCTGAGAAGTCTGGAAGCAAGTCCGAAAATAAAGAGGCTAAGGATAAAGAGACTAAGGAATCTAAAATATCTAACACTGGCAAAATCGCTAGAATAGATACTGGTCAGATTAAAGCAGTTAAAAAATAACTAAAATCCATATTATTGCTTTACTGCTTTATTGCTAATCGGCCGTTTGCGTTGGCTTGCACATGTGCTTATGTTTGCTTGTGCGCTTGCTTTCAATAACGGCCGTTTTGTGATTTAGGGTTTAAGGAGCGCGATTATTATGCTTGCAGATTTGCCTGATTTTAATAGGATTGAAAAGTTGCATCGCGCTACTGCGCCAAGTGAAGCTGCGTACAATTTGATTCATTGTCATTGTGTTGTTATTGCTACGATTTCTTGGATGCTTGCTAGACGCCAAAATCAGCTGTTGGCTTTTAAGCAGCTTAATTTGAATAATGATTTTGAGAATTTTGCGGATTTTGCGGATAAGTCGCAAGCAGATATTGAGCAAATTATGCTTCGTCAAATGTCTAAAATCAATGAAGATCTAAAAAACAGGTGTGATTTAGCAAAGTCGTGTCTTAAAAAGTTGATTGACGCAAATGCGCTAGAGCTTCCTAAAGTTAGTGGCGGAATCGCGCCGAAAGATTATGTAGACGAGTATGCGGCGTTTGCTGGCGGATTGTTGCATGATATTGGAACGTATTTTGTTTTAGCTAAAGACGGTTCAAAAGCAGCGAATGGCAATTTGGAGTTTGACGGGCCGAATTATATTTTGCACGGTTTGCGCGGCTACAACTATTTGATTGATAACGGCTTTAGTGAAGATATTGCGCAATTTGCGCGTAACCATACGGGCGTTGGACTAACTCGCGAGCAAGTTGCCCTGCAAAATTTGCCGCTTCCTGCTGGCGATTATGTTCCGCGTACGGTTGAGCAAGAAATTGTGATGGTTGCTGATAAATACAACAGTAAGTCGATTCCGCCGCGATTTTTAACTGTAGATACGTATAGGCGTAAGGCTGCGCGCTTTGGTGAAGAGAATGCAAAGCGATGGATGTTCTTGGTTAATAAGTATGGCAGAGTGAGTGTTTGCAAGCTTGCAGATTTCTTTGGGCTTAAGGTTGATTAAGCAAGGTTGATTAAGCAAGGTTGATTAGTTAGCACGATTATTTATCCTGCAACACTCCCGTGTTTTGGGTTTTTGGGGTGTTTTTCTTGTTTTTTTGGATTATTTTTGTTGTGTTTTTGTTGGTGTTTGGTTGCGTGGCGTTTTTTTGCGTGTTTTAGCCGTGTTTTCAACACGCCGATGTTTTGGCTTTGTTTCAATGGTTTTGGCTTGTTGGTTTGGGTGTGATTTGCTTTTGGGCTTGCTTTGGTGTAAGTTTATCTCTTGCTGCTCAGCGCGGCTGGTTCTCCTCGGTTGAGGTTGATGAGTCGGCTGGTGTGGTGGTGGTTTGAGAACTCAAGAGCGTGTCTGTACTACTTATTAGTTAATTATTGCCAGTTCATTGTCAGCCTCACAGATTGTGGGGTGCCTGAGAGATGGTTAAATGATGGTGAGGTTTTTTGTTGGGATGTTCTTTCCTTAAAGAATGTCTCGTCTTTTTCTTTTATATTGGAGCCTTATGTTGGCTCTTCATTGAAGTTTTTCGTGGAGGGTTCGATTCTGGCTCAGGATGAACGCTGGCGGCGTGCTTAACACATGCAAGTCGAACGGGATCCGACCAGCTTGCTGGTTGGTGAGAGTGGCGAACGGGTGAGTAATGCGTGACCAACCTGCCCCATGCTCCAGAATAGCTCTTGGAAACGGGTGGTAATGCTGGATGCTCCAACTTGACGCATGTCTTGTTGGGAAAGTGTTTAGTGGCATGGGATGGGGTCGCGTCCTATCAGCTTGTAGGCGGGGTAATGGCCCACCTAGGCTTCGACGGGTAGCCGGCCTGAGAGGGCGGACGGCCACATTGGGACTGAGATACGGCCCAGACTCCTACGGGAGGCAGCAGTGGGGAATATTGCGCAATGGGGGAAACCCTGACGCAGCGACGCCGCGTGCGGGATGAAGGCCTTCGGGTTGTAAACCGCTTTTGATTGGGAGCAAGCCTTTTGGGTGAGTGTACCTTTCGAATAAGCGCCGGCTAACTACGTGCCAGCAGCCGCGGTAATACGTAGGGCGCAAGCGTTATCCGGAATTATTGGGCGTAAAGAGCTTGTAGGCGGTTCGTCGCGTCTGGTGTGAAAGCCCATCGCTTAACGGTGGGTTTGCGCCGGGTACGGGCGGGCTAGAGTGCAGTAGGGGAGACTGGAATTCCCGGTGTAACGGTGGAATGTGTAGATATCGGGAAGAACACCAATGGCGAAGGCAGGTCTCTGGGCTGTTACTGACGCTGAGAAGCGAAAGCGTGGGGAGCGAACAGGATTAGATACCCTGGTAGTCCACGCCGTAAACGGTGGACGCTGGATGTGGGGCCCATTCCACGGGTTCTGTGTCGGAGCTAACGCGTTAAGCGTCCCGCCTGGGGAGTACGGCCGCAAGGCTAAAACTCAAAGAAATTGACGGGGGCCCGCACAAGCGGCGGAGCATGCGGATTAATTCGATGCAACGCGAAGAACCTTACCTGGGCTTGACATGTGCCTGTCGACTGCAGAGATGTGGTTTCCCTTCGGGGCAGGTTCACAGGTGGTGCATGGTCGTCGTCAGCTCGTGTCGTGAGATGTTGGGTTAAGTCCCGCAACGAGCGCAACCCTCGCCCTGTGTTGCCAGCGGGTTATGCCGGGAACTCACGGGGGACCGCCGGGGTTAACTCGGAGGAAGGTGGGGATGACGTCAGATCATCATGCCCCTTACGTCCAGGGCTTCACGCATGCTACAATGGCCGGTACAACGGGATGCGACATGGTGACATGGAGCGGATCCCTTAAAACCGGTCTCAGTTCGGATCGTAGTCTGCAACTCGACTACGTGAAGGCGGAGTCGCTAGTAATCGCGAATCAGCAACGTCGCGGTGAATGCGTTCCCGGGCCTTGTACACACCGCCCGTCAAGTCATGAAAGTGGGCAGCACCCGAAGCCGGTGGCCTAACCCTTTTGGGATGGAGCCGTCTAAGGTGAGGCTCGTGATTGGGACTAAGTCGTAACAAGGTAGCCGTACCGGAAGGTGCGGCTGGATCACCTCCTTTCTACGGAGTTTTTGTGCACGCTCAGTTGAGTGTGGTTACTGGTGTGGAAAACAATAGTTAACGTTTTGTGAGTGTGTTGGGCATGCTTTTGGGTTCCCGGATTGCCACCCCCCTTTTGTTGGGGTTGCGGTCCTAGCCCTTGGATTACAGGTTGAGGCTTTATTGTTTTTGGCTTGTGTTCTTGGTGTTTGGTGGTTTGAGAACTGGATAGTGGACGCGAGTAAGAATAGTGAGACTATTTTTTTGGTTTTGCTTGTTTTTACTTTTATCAATTTCAACCGGCTCCATTTTGGTGGAGTCGCTTGATCGTTTTGTGATCGTTTAGTGTGATGATTTATTGTCTAGAGAGTTAAGCGATAGGCTTTTTACTGGTGTATCACTGGTAAGGGCGTATGGTGGATGCCTTGGTAGACAGGACCGATGAAGGACGTGACGGGCTGCGATATGCCTCGGGGAGCTGCCGAGTGGGCTTTGATCCGAGGATTTCCGAATGGGGAGACCCGGCCACTGTTATGGGTGGTCACCACAGTTTTTGTGGGGGGTACGCAGGGAAGTGAAACATCTCAGTACCTGCAGGAAAGGATACTCCGTGAGTAGTGGCGAGCGAAAGCGGATCAGGCTAAACCGAGTACGTGTGATAACCGTCAGGTGTTGCGTATTCGGGGTCGTGGGATTGACTGTTCAGCCTCTGACGGGGTTGAGGAGAGTGATAAAACATCGTGTTATGTGAATGGGATTGAATTCCCAGCCGTAGAGGGTGATGGCCCCGTAGCAGGTCGTGCGATGTCTCTTTATGTTTATTCCCAAGTAGCGCGGGCCTCGTGGAATCCCGCGTGAATCTGCCCAGACCGTTGGGTAAGCCTAAGTATTCCTGTCTGACCGATAGTGTACTAGTACCGTGAGGGAAAGGTGAAAAGCACCCCGGGAGGGGAGTGAAATAGTTCCTGAAACCGTGCGCTTACAATCCGTCGGAGCCTTCTTGTGGGGTGACGGCGTGCCTATCGAAAAATGAGTCTGCGAGTCAGTGGTATGTGGCGAGGCTAACCCGGGTGGGGGAGCCGTAGCGAAAGCGAGTTTTAAAAGGCGTTTTAGTCGCATGTCCTGGACCCGAAGCGGGATGATCTAGCCCTGAGCAGGTTGAAGCGCGGGTAAGACCGTGTGGAGGACCGAACCCACCTAGGTTGAAAACTGGGGGGATGACTTGGGGTTAGGGGTGAAAGGCCAATCAAATTCCGTGATAGCTGGTTCTCTCCGAAATGCATTTAGGTGCAGCGTCATGTTATTGCTTACAGGGGGTAGAGCTACTGGATGCTTGCGGGCCCATACCGGGTACTAATAGCAGCCAAACTCCGAATACCTGTTAGGTTTATCATGGCAGTGAGTCGGCGGGGGATAAGCTCCGTCGTCAAAAGGGAAACAGCCCTGATCGTCGTCTAAGGTCCCGAAGCGCGTGCTAAGTGGGAAAGGATGTGGAGTCGCATAGACAGCCAGGAGGTTGGCTCAGAAGCAGCCATCCTTGAAAGAGTGCGTAACAGCTCACTGGTCTAGTGGTTCCGCGCCGACAATGTAGCGGGGCTTAAGCACGCCACCGAAGACGCGACTGCGTGATTTTTTCACGCGGGGTAGGAGAGCGTCCTGTATGGGGTGAAGCGGCAGTGTGAACTTGTCGTGGACTATACGGGAGTGAGAATGCAGACATGAGTAGCGAGAGACAGGTGTGAATCCTGTCCGCTGAATGACTAAGGGTTCCGGGGCCACGTTCGTCGTCCCCGGGTGAGTCGAGTCCTAAGGCGAGGCCGACAGGCGTAGTCGAATGGATGAACGGGTTGATATTCCCGTACCGGTGTTACACCGTTCGAACTGAATCTGAGAGTACTAACCTTCGTTATTCTGGTTGATTGCCTTTCGGGGTTTTCTTCTGGTTTAGTGTTGGGAGCGTATCGGTAGTAGGTTAGCGTGGGAGTGACGCGGGTAGGTAGCCGGCTGCGGAGGTGGTTTTCCGTGGCTAAGCGTGTGGGCTGTCTCCTAGGTAAATCCGGGGGATGTTTAAGCTGAGGCGTGATGGGTAGGCCGTATGGCTGATTCCGGTGATCCTGCTTGCCGAGAAAAGCTTCAACGTGAGGTGTGATTCCGCTCGTACCCTAAACCGACACTGGTGGTCTGGTAGAGTATACCGAAGCGATCGGGCGAATCCTGGCCAAGGAACTCGGCAAATTACTCCCGTGCCTTCGGCATAAGGGAGACCCTTGATGGTGATGTTTTTTACAAGCGGAGCTGTTGGGGGTGGCACAAGCTAGGGGGTAGCGACTGTTTACCAAAAACACAGGAGCGTGCGAAGGCGTAAGCCGCTGTATACGCTCTGACGCCTGCCCGGTGCCGGAAGGTTAAGAGGATCCGTTAGCTTTGGCGAAGCGGTGAATTTAAGCCCCGGTAAACGGCGGTGGTAACTATAACCATCCTAAGGTAGCGAAATTCCTTGTCGGGTAAGTTCCGACCTGCACGAATGGCGTAACGACTTCCCCACTGTCTCGGCCAGGAGCCCGGCGAAATTGCAGTACGAGTAAAGATGCTCGTTAAGCGCAGAAGGACGAAAAGACCCCGGGACCTTTACTATACCTTGGTATTGTCGTTAGGTGTGGATCGTGTAGCATAGGCGGGAGGCTGTGAAGCGCGGGCGCTAGCTTGCGTGGAGTCGATAAGTGAAATACCGCTCTTTCCATATCTGGCGTCTAACCTCGACACGTTATCCGTGTTAGGGACAGTGCCTGGCGGGTAGTTTAACTGGGGCGGTTGCCTCCTAAAGAGTAACGGAGGCGCTCAATGGTCCGCTCAGCCCGGTTGGCAATCGGGTGTTGAGTGTAATCGCACAAGCGGGCTTGACTGTGAGACTGACGGGTCGAGCAGGGACGAAAGTCGGAGATAGTGATCCGGTGCCGGCGTACGGACGTGGCATCGCTCAACGGATAAAAGGTACCCCGGGGATAACAGGCTGATCATTCCCAAGAGTCCATATCGACGGGATGGTTTGGCACCTCGATGTCGGCTCGTCGCATCCTGGGGCTGGAGCAGGTCCCAAGGGTTCGGCTGTTCGCCGATTAAAGCGGCACGCGAGCTGGGTTCAGAACGTCGTGAGACAGTTTGGTCTCTATCCTCTGCGCTCGTTGGAATGTTGAGGAGACCTGCCCATAGTACGAGAGGACCTGGGTGGACGAACCTCTGGTATGCCGGTCGTCACGCCAGTGGCGCTGCCGGTTAGCTACGTTTGGAAGGGATAACCGCTGAAAGCATCTAAGCGGGAAGCCTGCTCCAAGATTAGCATTCCTTGCACTTTGTGTGTGAGCCCCCATGTAGAACACGTGGTTGATAGGCTGGATGTGGAAGCCCTGTAAGGGGTGGAGCTGACCAGTACTAATGGGCGATTGTGATACTACTTGTATTGCTTATCGTTTAATTCTCTTAGATAGTATGGAGTGTTAAACGGTCATTTTATGGTTAAGTTGTTGATTTTGATGATTGTTCTTCTTGTTGCTCGCGTTCATGTCCGGTTCCCAAACCGCCAGCTTGCCACTCGCTTATAGTGAGTGTATAATCTAGTTTTGCGGTGGTCATGGCTCAGGTGAGACGCCCGGTCCCATTCCGAACCCGGAAGCTAAGGCCTGATACGGTGAGGGTACTGCACTCGATAGGGTGTGGGAGACTAACACGCTGCCGCATTATTCTTCTAGCGGGGAACTTGATTGTTCCCCGCTTTTTTATTTTCTGCGTTTTGTTGCTGATTTTGCGGTTTAGAGCAATATTTTTTGGCGCGGCGACCTGCCTTTTCGCTTAAATCGTATCGCGAAAGATATTTCCTTACTTATTGTTGCGCGAGGTTTGAGTATTTCTCTCCTCGCAAGTCCCGTCGCTACGCTCCTCTTTTATTGCTCGTAGAGAAATACATCAAACCTTCTGAATGTCTAAAACTTTTGCGTGGTTTCTCATCAGCGAGATTCTCGATTTTTCTTGCTCTCTCAGCGAGTCACCATCTAGCGACGCTGAGGCTCGCTTCGATAGCTGCGAAAAATCTCGAATCTCTACCTCACTTGCGCTGAAACATGTTAGTGTAAAGAATCTTGTTAGCGTAAAGAGTAGTGTGTAAGTGTAGCTTTAACACAATTAAAAACGGAAGTATGTATGAAAAAGGCTCTTATTAACATTGATTATACGAATGATTTCGTTGCAAGTGACGGCTCTCTTACAGTAGGTGAGCCTGCACAAAAGCTCGAGAAGCGAATTACAGAGATATCGCAAGAATTTCTAGACGCTGGCGAATTCGTTGTTTTTGCAATCGATACGCATCATCTAAACGATCCGTATCATCCTGAAACTAAGCTTTTCCCACCTCACAACATTGCTGGAACTCATGGCCAGAAGTTATATGGCACGCTTGGCGATTTTTACGAAGCAAATAAAGATAAAAGCAACGTTTATTACATTCATAAGACTCGCTACTCTTCGTTTAATGGCACGGATTTGCTGATCAAGCTTCGCGAACGTCATATTGAGGAGCTGCACTTGGTGGGAGTTTGCACGGATATTTGTGTGCTTCACACTGCTGTTGATGCGTATAATCTTGGATTCAAAATCGTAGTTCACAAAGATGCAGTCGCAAGCTTTGATCCACAAGGTCATGAGTGGGCTTTACGTCATTTTAAGACTTGCCTTAATGCAGATATTGTAGAAGGCTAAGATCTTAGCTAAAAATATAAATAATTATTAAATAATCAATCATTAAATAATCGACGCTGGTTGCTTTGAGCTGCCAGCGTTTTTGTTTAATCGGAGTGTCGACTTGACTATTAATGAGAATCATTATTATTATTGATAGACGTTGTAAAGATATCTTCAATAGTCATTCGTGAAAGAAGAGCGCGAATAGGCGAAATAGAGAAGATGAAGTGTAGAGAGCGAAACAGTAATATGACTCAGGTCATTAAGAATATGGTAAAACGCGCGTTCGCGATGTGCGGCGTTGCGGTGCTTGCGTTTGCGGTGCTGGTATCGGGGTTCAGTGCTGCAAATCCTGCGTACGCGGATGATCATAAAACGTCTTATAAGTATTATGAAAATAAAACGGATGAATTAAAAAAAGGTCATATGGATATTTTTTATCCGTTTATGCACAATGACAAGCTAATAATGGGTTTTGAAGCCAACTCAATGCTTTACAATCCAGAAAACGTAACAATGAAGGTTGGGAACTCTTCGTATAGCACTAAGCCTTTTGATAATTACAAAAACAAGTTACCATTCGATGCATCAAAAGGTTATTGGCTTTTAGACGAATCTGGTAATAAACAAGATAAAGAGCTATTCCCAGGATGGGATACGTCTATAGCAAGATACGCTGTTGACGCAGAAAATCCAGATGGAGCAACTGCAGACATTGTTGTGCAAAAAGTAACAGCTCCTAAAGGCGGAAAAGTCTTAGTATGGGAGACGGATAAAAATAAGCAGGGTGAGCATATAGCTAAGTCTTTTGAATACAAAGATAAAGACGATGTTGAAGGTGAAGAAGGTAGTCGTTTTGAGCTTCCAGGCGTAATTCATCAGCCGCAGGTTACGCATCAGCATACGAATTGGGTATTTACAGAGCCTGGAACTTATACTTTAGAGGTTTATGCGGTTATTAAGAATCGAGTAACTCAAAAAACGCTTAAAACAGACACTGCTAAATATACTTTTGAAGTTGATGCAAATAGCAGCCATATGGTTTCGAGCGATTCGGTTGTTAGAGAACGCGGAAAAGCGGAAATCCCAGTTTTGGATGCAAATACTAAAGACGAAGACCCTAGCGATAACCCTGAGTGCCAAGATGGTCAGTTATGCATTCTAGGAGTTAGAAAAACGGGCTCTCATCCTCACTATCATTCTTACGAAGAAGGCGGCGACGTAAACCTTTACACATACATGGATGGTTTAAAGGAAAAAATCGCAAGTGGAGAAATAAAAAGGCCTACATATGAATGGTGCATAACGCGTGCAGATGAGCAAAAGGGTACGGAAGGAACTTGCTTTATTGGAGAAAGGCTTATACTTCCGCCAGAGCCTGCAATGAATAATATGCAAGTTTCTGTTGTTGTTACTGCTTCTGAAGGCTTTTTTGACTTTGGAAAAGACCGCGCAACTGCAAAAATTGTTGTAGAAGATCACGGAGCCGACGGTAGGCCAGTTGTTGCAATTAAGGGCAAAAACAAGGTTAAGATTGGCGAAACCGTACATCTTAATGCAAAGCTGTATTCGCCTCGCGTGCCTGTTGTAAATGGTAAGGCAGGAGAACCAGAAAAGCCTGTTACATCCATAGTCAAAAAATACAGGTGGATGATTAAAAAAGACGGCGAAAAAGAGTTTAAGAACATACCAATGGCAGAAGGAAGCACGCTTGATTTAGTGATTGATAAGAGCATGCAAGATGCTGTTATACGCGCTTCGCTTGTTTTGGATGACGGAACTTTGTATAGGAATGCTGGATACGACGATTTTTGCGATTGGAATGTAAACATAAAGAGAGATAGGAAGGATGGGGAAGCTGGCGATGCTGGCAATTCTGGGGCGCATAAGAATCGCAAGAATACGAAGAATCGCAAGCAAAATCGTAAGCATGCGAAGAATCGCAAGAACACAAAGAATCGCAAGAACACGAAGAATCGCAAGAAGAATAAGAGTCATGAATCTGTAACGGATGAGAATGACGAAAATAATAATGGCGATGAAAATGGCGATGAAACCGATGCAGAAGATAGTCAAAATGAAGATTCTAAAAGCAATAGCGATTTGGAAAAGAATCGCAAGAAAAATAAAAAGCAGTTAGACAAGAATTCCGACAAAAAGTTAGATGAAAATGACGATAATAGCGGAAGCCAAAATCAAAGCGAAAACAAAATGCAGAGTGTAACGCCACTTGCTGCTGGACCTCTTTCTGGCGGAAGGCTTGTTAACGCTGGAAAATCAGGAAGATTAGGCGGTGGATTCTCGGGGCTTGGCAGCTTTGGAAAGTCAAAGAAATCTAAAGTGATAAAAAAGTCTAAGCCACTTAAGAGTAGTAGCAAGAAGGTAAAAAATAGTCACGAAGATTCTAATGATTCTAGCGATTATAACGACAGTGAATTAGACGACGAGCAAGAAAATAGCGAAGAAAATAGCCATAAAACAAAGTGTGTGGCAGCAGCTGTTGGAACTGCAAGCGTGAGCTTGTGTGCAATAACGGGAGCTGGCGCATTCTTGATGAAGCCACGCATAAAGCTGTTGTAGAAAGCTGTTGTAGAAAGCTGCTCGCAAAACTTTAGAAAACACTAATATAACAAAATCAAATTTAGGACTTAAGGATAAAAAATGAGTAAAAATAAGAATCACGTAGCAATCGCGTTTATTGCTGCAATATGTTCGGCGATTACGTTGATTGCAACAGTTTTAATGCCATCTCCACTTGTTGGGTCAGCGAATGCTGTAACAAGCAATCAGCCAGTGATGATTCAAGCAGGTCACGCTGATTTTGGGCCAACGCTTTCGGGCGGTAACTGGAAGATGAAAATCCGCGATGATACTGGCGATGAGCCAGTTTGGAGAGACCCAGAAAACGTGGTATTTAAGCTTGGCAGCAACTCGATTATTCCAATGCCAAACGATTCTACCTACAGTTTTATTGGCGAAAAGCCAGGAACAAAGCTTTATGTGATTCCGCAAACTCAAAATACTGACGTTCCATGGCTTGGGTGGAATACGCAAGAAGGCGGAGTGCTAAACGAGCTAGACCGCGGAGCAAATCTTTCTCTTGATGGCGTAAGTGGTCCTGGAAAATTGCATGTTTACTTGGAAAATGGCAATAATGCTCCACAGCAATTATGGGATAGCACTAAAGGATATCCACAAAACAGCTGGATTGAAGCGAACGCGCACACGCATGTAAATTGGGTGTTCTCTAAGCCTGGAATCTACCACGTAAAGCTCACTTTTTCTGGAAAGCTTAAAAACGGCCGCGCTGTAAGCGATACTCGCGTTCTTAACTTTGCTGTAGGAGATAAAACGGACGCGCAGGCTGCTTTGCCAAGCGCAAGTGCTGGTAGCGCAGATCAAGGCGGAGCTTCGCAAACGGATGCGCAAGATGAGGCTAATGGCAGCGAAAACGCGGATGAAAATGGAAGCGAAAATGCAGCTAATAGCGAAAACAATAATGGCAATAAATTTGCAAATAATTCGAGAAAAAAGCATAAGTCCAACTCCGACGACACTGTAGCAATCGCGCAAATTGTGATGATTGTATTTGCGATTTTAACAATCATAATTATTGCGTTTATTGCATTCGCTGTAGTAAAGAGCAAGCGTGCACGCCAAAAGGCGATTAATCAGCATGATTCCCACACGCAACAAAACACTTCGATTTTTAATAATTTAGGACAAAACAATGCGTAATAGAACATTGAGTAATAAAACTTTGCGTAATAAAACATTAATTTGCTTTAGACTAATAAGCGCGATTTTAAGTGCAATAATATCTTTTGGATTCTTGGCATCAATGTGCTGCTGCAATTGTGGTAGTGCATATGCGAGTGAAGCTGCGCAAGAGGAGTCTGCTGAACAAGACGGGCAAGATACATCTGATGCACAAGAAGGTTCTTCTACAGTTTCCAATCAGTATTCTGACAATAAGAATGAAGATTCTAATCAATCTGAAAATGAAGAAGCTTGCAAATATGCTTCTATGAAAGACGATGATGAAAAGGTCGATGATTCTTCCATAATTGCAAAATGTAGAGTATACAAAGGTCATACAGACGCTTTTGCAACGTATATTAGCAAAAGCGGAAAGTTTGTTTTATCTACGCGCGGAGATGACTTCCCAGGCAATAGTGGTAATCATATCAGGTTTAGTACAAGTCGATTGATATTTGTACTTGGAAGTAACACTAAGCAGTCTAGTGAAGGCTTAAAATTCTTGCCAGAAAATGCTGCAAATGTGCCAGTTTGGGGATTGCCTCAAACACAAGATACAAGTAAATTGTGGCCTGGTTTTGCAACAGAAACATTAGACAAAAAAGCTGGAATAGTTGCTGTTCGCTTTGCAATAAAAAAGGCAGTTATGCCGAAGGGTGGAGCTGTGTATGCGTACCAAGAAGACGCTCATAGCGAAATAACGCCTGTTATAGGAACGCCTAATACAAAGTTTCCGAACAAAATGTATGTAGATGCAGAAAAGCATATGCACGTTAGCTGGGTGTTTACAAAAGCAGGCAAGTATGTTCTTAGCATGGAAGCCGCTGCAATAACTGAAAGTGGAAGTATTGTTAAAGACGTTCAAGACTACACGTTTGAAGTGGATATGAAAAACGCGGATTCTAAAGATAGTAAAGATAGTAGAGAATCAGCTATTGCGGACGACAATAGTTTTAACGATTACAGCGGATTTAACAAATTTATGCATTCTGATTCAGATAAAAAAGATGATGGCAATGAAGATGAAGAATCTGAAGATAGCGAAGATGAAGATGATGAAGATTCTTCCACTTCGATAGTCATAAACGGAAACAACAACAGAGTTTACGTAACGCCATGGCCTGGTGCAAAGCCAAAAGATGGATTAGCAAATCATGGATCCAATCAAGATGGCGATGAAGATAACAGTGAAGATGGCGAAAGTGGCGATGCTAGCGAGTCTGAAGCTAAATCTAAATCCAAAAATAAAAAGCAAAAGTCAAGTAAAAAATGCTCCAAATTTAAGGATTTACAAGGCAATAAGCTGGTCATAAAGCATGGTCACGTTGATTTAGCAACATATTCAACTGGTAACGGAATAGGATTTGCTGTTCAAGAAGACGTGACTGGAAGCCACGTAAAGCGTGACCCTAGCAAAGTTGTGTTTTATGCTGGAAAATCAGCTAAAGACGGTAGCGTGTGGAGACTGCCACAAACGCAAAAAAATAGCGTGCCATGGGTTGGCTGGAGTAACCAGAATTTAAGACCACACAAGCCAAGTAAAATCAGCCTTAAATCTGTAAAAGGGCCAGGTAGTGTGCGCATTTGGTTGCAAGGTTCGTTAGGCGGAAAAGCTAAAACGCTTATGTCTAGCGGCGGAAACCGCACGTACACTATTCCAGCAAACACGCATATGCATTTGAATTGGGATTTTTCAAAGTCTGGGTACTACACGATTCGTCTTGCTGTAAGCGCTAATGGAAAAACAGTTGCAAAGGACTTCCATTTTGCGATTGGTGTGGATCCAATGGAAAAGCCTATGAGTTGTAGCGCTGGAAGCGATGAAGATGGCGATGATGGCGATGGTGATGATGAAGATGTAGATGGCCAGGAAGATGGCCAGGAAAATGTCCAGAATGATGGTAACGTCAATAACACCAATGTAAATACAAATGCAAATAATGGTAACAATGGCAATAATAGTGGCGGCTCAACTTCGCTAGCTGGATCTTATTCTGGCGGAGGGTCGTCGTTCTTTGGGTCTGGCTCTGGTCTTGCAAAGTCTGCTAAAACGGGCAAAACTGGCAGGTCTGTAAGTCTTTCTGGAAGCACTTTAGGAAAGTCAAAGGGCTTGCAATCAAAGTACGGCGCAAAGCGAATTAAAGGATTAAGCCAAAGCCTTAGAAGCGGCGTTAAAAGCGAAGAACCTAGTGGAATTATAGGCTTGTTCCAACGCAAGCCAGTAGTTGCATACACTGCTTTAAGCCTTGGAATTGCAACGATTTCTGGAACTTGCGCAGCTGGATTGTTTGTTCTACGCAAACGCGGACTAATACCTGCAGGGGGCTTATTTAGCGCGCTTATGGGTTTGAAATAGTGCGTAGAAAACGTTGGTAAAATTGATGAAAATCGTTGATTTAGTAGGTAAAAAGAGCGCGATGCGTGCTGCTGCGGCTGCTTTAGCAGTTTTAACCGCGCTGCCGATGGGTGCGTGCGGTGTGCCTAATAGTGTACTTCACGCAAATAGCGCAAAATCTGGCAAAATTAATGTAGTAACAACAACAGGCGTTTTGCGAGATATGGTTGCGAATGTTGCAGGAGACGCAGCAAATGTGAGTGCGATTGTGCCAGACAACGCGGATCCGCATTCGTACGAGCCGCGTTTGCGCTCAATTAGAGATGTTGTGTACGCGGATGTGGCTTTTAGCAACTACATGATGCTTGAAGAACACGGCGTAATTACAGCTTTAGACGCAAACTTGCGAAAAGGCGTGCCAAATGTGCAACTTGCGGAAGAAAGCGTTAAGCACGCGGCAGATATTATTCCGATGATAGAAGACGTGTCTTTAGACACGATTTGGCTAGGGCTTGCTACAGAACGCATGGCTGCGCAACCGAGCGAGGAAGCGCATAGCGCGCAAGGCGCTACAAGTGCAAATACGCAAAAGTGTGCGGAAGAATCGCCCTCGGCGGCGGCTGGTGAGTTAGCTTCGCTAAACAATCTCAATAAAACAAAAACAAATTCAAAACAAGATAGCCAACTAGAAAAGTCAGGCCAATCTTTGCAATCAAATGCGCCTTCTACCGCAACAAAAGAAGGCCGCGCAACCGTAATAAAGCCTAACGCATACAACATGAAGCGTTCCGACAGAATACGCTTAACGGCAACGAAAGTAAGCGGATCAGGCGCGCTATTCGCATACTTGACTGGCACTTTTGGAAGCGTAGAAACATACTTTAACAGCGCAAACGGAATAAGCGCAGAAGACCACATAGACTTGCCAGCAGACGCGCACACGCATTTAAGCTGGGCGTTTAGCAAGCCAGGCGAGTACACGCTTGAATTGCACGCCGACATGCTAAACGCGCAAAACGAGGTAGTTTCTAGTCTTGGAAACGCTAAAATGCGATTTGCTGTAGGCGTAAACGCGCAAAAAATAGCCAAAAAACGTGGAGCTAGCGTAGTTCTGAACAAAGGTCATGCAGATTTGGCTTACGACTTAGCAAAACGCGGATTTGTGTACCGCGTAGATACTTTGCAAGAAAAGCGCTCCGCTGCTCCAAAACGCGTGTATTACAAGCCGCAAGATGTTGTTGTAGAAGTGCCAACTAACGCGCTAAAAGAGATACCAGCCGAACAAGGATACAGGTTTTTGGGAGCTGCAAGGCAAAAGATTTATCAGCTTCCGCAAGCAGTTTTAGGAAAGCACGTTCACGGAGATATTGACCCGCATTTGTGGCAATCCGTAAAAAATGGCATAGCATACGTGCGCACAATCGCAGATCGCCTTTGCGAAGTGGACCCTAAAAATGCTCGTAAATATCGCGAAAATGCGGATCGGTACATTAACAAGTTGTTAGATGTAGACGCTTATATGCGCAAAAAAGTTGCGTCAATACCAAAAGAGAAGCGCAATTTGGTTACAACGCACGACGCTTTTGCGTACTTGGGTAAGACTTACGGCGTGAATATTGCAGGATTTGTAACGATTAATCCTTCGAGCGAGCCGAGCGTGCAAGATAGGCGTAGATTGCAGCAGATTTTGCGCGATTTAGAGATTCCCGCTGTGTTTTTGGAGCCAAATTTGATCTCGCGTTCGTCTGTGCTTAAAGAGCTTGCGGCGCAAGCGCACGTAAAAGTTTGCCCGATTTATGGAGACGCTTTCGATTCTAAAGTGCGAACTTATGCGGATATGATGCGAGCGAATGCGGATTCTTTGGCAAAGTGTTTGAAGTGAGATTGATGGTGGATTGATGTTGGATTTAAGTGAGATTTAAGCGATGAGGATTGATGAGGGAAATATGGACGCAAGTATGGATGCGAATATGGACGCGAATACTGTTATAAACGCGCAAAACTTAAGCGTAAGTTACGGCAGTCGCACTGTTGTAAAAGACGTTTCGTTTACGATTAAAAGTGGCGAATTTGTTGGGCTTCTTGGCGCAAATGGAGCTGGGAAAACAACGCTTTTCCGCGCGATTATGGGGCTGATACCGCATTCTGGAAAACTCGAAGTGCACGCTAACAAAAGCAGTGAATCTTTGATTAATTCGCGAGTAAACAACGTTGGTTATGTGCCGCAACGCCACGATATTGCGTGGGATTTTCCACTTTCCGTATTAGACGTAGTAATGATGGGCCGCATTCGTCATATTGGCTACGTGCGTCGCGCAAAAACAGAGGATTACAAGATAGCGCTTGATTCTCTTGAGCGCACAGGAATGGCGGATTTTAGAGATCGCACAATCGGCGAGCTTTCGGGCGGCCAAAGGCAGCGCGTACTCGTTGCGCGCGCTCTCGCAGGACAGCCGCGATTGATGCTTTTAGACGAGCCGTTTACAGGCTTAGACATGCCTACTCAAGAGCTACTCACGAGTCTTTTTTTGGACTTAGCAAAGTCGGGAGAAGCGATTTTGATGAGCTCGCACGACATAATTGGATCCATAAACTCGTGTTCTAGAATCATGCTTTTTGACGGAAGCATAGTAGGAGACGGCGCTCCAGAATCGTTAAACGCAAATCAATGGGTGCAAACATTCCATGTTGATTCGCAAAATCCACTAATCAAAGCTGTAGAGCGCGTTATGGCGCATGAAAGCGGGGCAGAAAAATAATGCTATCTCCAATCGACTTTATACAAGACCTTACAAACCCAGACCTTTGGTTCTTACTAAAAGCGCTTATAGTGGCGTGCCTTTCTAGCGTAATATGCGGAGTTGTAGGATGCTACGTAGTGCTGCGCGGAATGGCGTTTATTGGAGACGCAGTGGCGCACTCCGTTTTTCCAGGACTCGCAATCGCGTTTGTTTTGCAAGGAAACTTGCTGTTTGGCGGCGCGCTCGCAGGAGTTGCAACCGCGCTAATCGTATCAATCTTTAGCCAAAATCGCAGGCTTCGCGAAGACTCGTTTATAGGCGTATTCTTTGTGTCTGCCTTTGCGCTTGGAATCGTAGTAATATCAAAAGCTTCGGGCTATGCAGGATCCCTGGAATCGTTCCTATTTGGCTCCATTACAGGAATCCCAGACTCCGACATTGCTGTAGTAGCAATAACAGGGTTAATAATCGTAACGCTTTTAATGATGTTCCACAAAGAGCTAGTATGCGTTTCGATGGACCGCGAAACAAGCCGCGCAATGGGGTTGCCAGTAGCGTGGTTGGATGGAATGCTATACGTTTTAGTTGCGATTGCTGTAGTAGTATCTGTGCAAATAATCGGAAATGTGCTTGTTTTAGCGCTTTTGATTACGCCTGCGGCGACTGCGCGATTGCTTACCGACAGACTTGGAAAGATGATGATTTTAGCGCCTGCTATTGGGTGCGCTTCTTCGATTCTTGGAATGTACTTGTCTTGGAGTTTAGACACTGCCACTGGCGGAACAATCGTTTTGGTCGCGACTTTTATGTTTGTTCTAGCGTGGGTGTGCTCACCTAAACACGGGTTGGTAGCGAGGATTGTGCCAAAACTACGATCAGTCGTTGCGTAAAATTGCGGTTTATACTTTGCGGCACAATAGACGTATGGTATCTAAAGGAAAACCTTCGCCTAGAAGCGCAGTTAAGCCGCTCAGCGATGAGCAAGTAGAACGCTTAGCGCGCGCACACAAATTAGTTGATCCTACTTATTACTACCCAACTGGCGCGCGTACGCCAAACGCAGCAGAAATCAACGCGCAAAATCCAAAAGCAACCGAGCGCCTGCTCGAAGGAACGTCTAGAGTGCTTAGATCTCGTTGCAAAGTGCGCGCGTGGGGATTAGAGAACGTGCCAGAAGAAGGCGTGTTTATAACCGCTTGCACGCACGTTACAATGTTCGACGTTTTTGTGCCAATGACGTCTCTATTCCACCAAGGTCGCCGTCCGCGATACATGGCAAAAGCAGAACTCGCGCATTGGCCAATCTTAGGAAAATGGTTCCAGCTTGTTGGCATGCAACCAGTTCCACGCAGAAGCGGAAAAGCGCGCGAAATCGAAGAAGAATCGATTAAAATCCTTACAAACGGCAGGCCGCTTAGCGTATGGCCAGAAGGAACAGTTACGCGCGACCCTCAAAAATGGCCTATGAGCATGAAGCCAGGAATTGGAGTTATTGCGCTCGAAGCATCGCGCAGGCTGGGGCATCAAATTCCGCTATTTTGCGCTGTTACGTGGGGTGCTGCAAGCATTAATCATTGGTGGCCGTGGCCAAGGAAGAACGTTGTAATGTGCTACGATGCGCGTCTTGATTATTCGGATCTTCTAAAAGATATGGAAAATTGGGGTGATTTGCCGCCAATGGAATCTGCTGCCGAATTGGCTCGTCGCGTACGCGTGCGCATGACGGAAATTATGGAAGAGATTCGCGGCGAAAAATCGCCAGAAGGATACTTCGATTACAAGCTTATGAAAAGAGTCAAAGAATAGTTGATAAATTGCGATTCGATAAGTCGTAGCGCGTTGGCAATCGTTAGTGAATCGTTACGAAATCATAGATAAATCATTGACGAATCGTTAGCAAATCACTAATAAAGTCTTCACAAAATGCCCGTAAAGCGCACTGTGTAGAATTATGTAATAGTGTGATTAAAAGTTGACTAAGTTGACTAGGTTGACTGTGAGTTGACTAGTTGTAAATCGCTACAAATGGCTTAAAGCCAAAGCGGTTTACACTAATAAACCGAAAGGCTAGGCGTAAACATGAACGTTACGGTGTTGGGTGCTGGAGCTTGGGGTACGGCGTTTGGGCAGGTGCTTGCAGACGCGGGAAATCAAGTGACAATGTGGGCAATAGAGCCGCAAATTGTTGAAGGCATTCGAGATAATCACCGCAACGAAGTGAGACTGCCAATCGTAGAGCGTTTGCCAGAAAACATGACGGCTACGGGGAATCGCGAAGAAGCTGTAGCAAACGCAGACATTGTAGTAGTTGCGATTGCAGCACAATTTGCGCGCGTTGCACTCGAAGAATTTGTTGGCAAGATTCCGCAAAATGCGATTGTTGTTTCGCTTATGAAAGGCATTGAGCGTACAACAGGCAAGCGCATGGACGAAGTTGTGTGCGAGGCCTTGAACTTGCCGCGTAACCGTTTTGCAGCATTATCGGGGCCAAACTTAAGCAAAGAAGTGGCATTAAGGCAGCATGCTGCGGCGGTAGTTGCGTGCGAGAATCGCGAGAATGCCGAAGTTGTAGCAAAAGCTTGCTCAAACAGCTATTTTAAGGCGTTTGTGTCAAGTGACGTAATCGGCGTAGAAATGTGCGGATCGCTTAAAAATGTTGTTGCGCTTGCAGTTGGCATGGCTCGAGGAGCGGGTTACGGCGAAAACACGGCTGCGATGATTGAAACTCGCGGTCTTGCAGAGTTGACGGCATTGGGCGTTGCTGAAGGCGCAGATTCGCGCACATTTGCAGGACTTGCAGGCTTTGGCGATTTAGTTGCAACTTGTGGGTCTCCACTAAGCCGCAACTACACTTTCGGCGCCAATCTTGGAAAAGGCATGAGCGTTGAAGAAGCAACCGCTGTGAGCAATGGCGTTGCGGAAGGCGTTCCAACTACTAGCGCGGTTGTAGCAATGGGAAAGCGTTTGGGAGTTGCAACTCCGCTTGCGAGTGCAATGGCTCGCGTGTTAGAAGAAGGAATCTCGTGCCAAGAGATGCTTGCAATGCTTTTTGATAACGATGTTTGCGAGGAGTAGTGAAGCGCGAAAGTAGCATTTGCGAAAGCCGCGCGTAAATCGTAAGCATGCAAATCGTAAGTGCGTTAGTCGTGGTCGCGTAAATCGTAAGCAAAAATAATAATCCAAGATAATTCAAAATAATCCAAAATAACTAAAATAATCTAAGATAGCTAAAATAATTCAAAATATATAGAGGAAAAAAATGACGAAAAAGCGTGTAGTGTTCTTGTATGGCGGTAAAGCGGACGAACATTCGATTTCTTGCATATCGGCTGCTGGAGTGCTCAGTGCTGTAGACGAAAGTCGATTCGAGATTGTGCGCATTGCAATCACAAAGCAAGGCGAGTGGATTGTTGGCGGCGAAGATCCGCGAAACTTCCGCATGGAACAAGGCGAGCTGCCAGTAATCACAAAAACCGCGCAAACGCGCGATGTTGTGCTTGACCCAGCAAAGGGCGCAGACGGATTTTTGGTGCGAGAAGCGGATGGCACGCTTACAAGCCTAGGGCATATTGACGCAGTCTTTCCAGTTCTTCACGGCCCGAATGGCGAAGACGGCACTTTGCAAGGCTTGCTAGAAATGATGCAAGTTCCATACGTTGGTTGCGGAGTTTTGGCATCTGCTGCATGCATGGATAAGTATTACGCAAAGCAGCTTTTTAAGGCAGCAGGAATTAATGTTGCTCCTGGAATCGCACTGGACGCGCGCAAGTTTGAAAGTGACGCGGCAAATCGATTCGTAGCGTACGCAAACGAAATTCTTGAGCAAGTTGAAGAAGCAAAACTAGAGTATCCGCTTTTTGTAAAGCCAAGCCGAGCAGGGTCTAGTTTTGGA
Organism: Gardnerella piotii; assembly: GCF_049815665.1. Classification (NCBI taxonomy): domain Bacteria; kingdom Bacillati; phylum Actinomycetota; class Actinomycetes; order Bifidobacteriales; family Bifidobacteriaceae; genus Gardnerella; species Gardnerella piotii. The sequence continues at coordinate 1,404,110 of NZ_CP187450.1, read as the reverse complement.
GTTACAAAAGTTGAATCGCGCGATGCTAAGGCCTTAGCAGATGCTGTTTTTGAGGCTTCAAAGCACGATTGGCGAGTATTGATAGAGCAAGGAATTGACGCGCGAGAAATTGAGTGCGCGGTTCTTGCAGCGCGCGATGGTGAAGAGCCAAAAGCCAGCTGGCCTGGAGAAGTTGTGCTCGACAAGCGCCAGGCTGGCGAAGACCAGTTCTACGATTTTGACAGCAAATACATGGATTCTGCGGCTTCGCACGTTGAAGTGCCAGCAGATTTGCCAGAAGAGACTTTGCAACGCGTGCGAAAAACTGCGCTCGCAGCATTTAAGGCGGCAGATGGAAGAGGGCTAAGTCGCGTGGACTCTTTTGTAACTAAAGACGGACGCGTAATCCTTAACGAAATCAACACAATGCCTGGTTTTACGCCAATTTCCATGTATCCAAAAGCTTGGGAAGCAACAGGAATAAGCTACAGCGATTTAATCACAAAGCTTATTGAAGGCGTGATTTTAGACTAGTCGGAGGTAAAAATGCGTAAACAGCGTAAGCTTGCAAACAAGCAGCATCCAGACGCGTACACGATTGCGCGCAGACGTCAAGGATCTGTAGGAGTGTCGCTGTGCGTGTTCCTATTTACGTGGATTCTTGCAACGCTTTTAATTGGCGAGTTGATTAGCATTTTTGTTCCAAAAGGTGTTTTAAGTCCTTCGCTAAGCTCCTTTGTTTCTTCGGACGTTGCGCAATATTTAATAGCGTTGCCGCTTGCAATGCTTGTTCTAAGACGCACTCCAGCAATAGAAACTCGCAAGTTTACTATGTCTTTGCGCCAATTTGGCGGATTCTTTGCTGTTAGCGTGCCAATAATGTATGCAGGAAGTTACATTGGGCTTGTTGCTTCCGCGCTTATTTCTGGCGGAAAAGCCGAGAACAGGATTGCAGACGTTGTAGCAGGCGGAAACGTGTGGGAAACGCTGCTTTTTGTGGTATTTTTGGCGCCAGTTGTGGAAGAATGGCTATTTAGAAAGCAAATTATAGACAGGTTGCGCGTATATGGCGAAAAGCGCGCGATTGTGTTTTCTGCATTGGCGTTTGCGCTTTTCCACATGAACATGTTCCAGTTCTTCTACGCTTTTGGACTTGGTCTTGTGTTTGGATACATGTACGTTCGCACGTCGCAGCTTAGGTACAGCGTCTTTTTGCACATGATTGTAAACTTCCAGGGAAGCGTTATAGCAATGTGGATTTCAAACAACATGATGGATTCAAACGGAGATCTTATTAAGGTTGAAAACTTGAACACGCAAGAGATTGCGGATTTGGCTCCTGGATTTATGTTTATAGGCCTTTACGCAATGTTTATGATTGTTATGTTTGTGTTTGGAATTGTGCTTCTTGCTCGTCGCAAGAGGTATCTTGAATTCTACGATTCGCCGCTGGAGATTCGCGGGAGTGCTGGAACAAAAGCATTGTACGGAACCGTTGGAGTTATGGGATTCTTGATTGCGTCCGTTTTGCTGAATCTGCTTATGTTGTTTGTGTAGGTTATTTGCGTAGGTTGAATCTGTTTGTGTAGTGTGAATCTGTTTGTGTAAATTGAATTTATTTAATTGAATATTGATTTAAGTTAGGAGGCGTCTATGTTAGACAAAAACAATTTAGAAATCACGCATAGTGCAGATGACGATTGCTTTACCGCAGATCCAATCCGCGTGGGTCTTTTAGGCGCTGGAACAGTAGGATCGCAAACAGCGCGTCTAATAGTGGAAGAAAACGCTGACTTATCGGCGAGAATCGGCGCTCCGCTAGAGCTTGCGGCAGTTGCGTGCTTGCATCCAGAAGAAGTGGACGCGCCATGGATTGCCAAAGATCTTTTAAGCGCAGACGCAGGAGCGATTTGTAAACGCGAAGATATAGACATAATTGTTGAGCTAATTGGCGGCTTAGAGCCAGCGCACACATTTGTAAAAACCGCGCTAGAATGCGGAAAATCGGTTGTAACAGCAAACAAAGCGTTGCTTGCAAAGTTTGGTCCAGAACTCTACGAGTGTGCGCAAAAAAACGGAGTGGATTTAAGCTTCGAGGCGTCTGTTGCAGGCGCAATCCCAATTTTGCGCCCACTTAGAGAGTCGCTTGTAGGCGACAAGATCACGCAAATTTTTGGAATCGTAAACGGAACTACAAACTACATTCTTGACGAGATGACGGTGCGTGGGCTTGATTTTGACTCGGCTTTGCGCGCAGCTCAAGAAAAGGGATACGCGGAGGCGGATCCTACAGGAGACGTTGAAGGCTTTGATGCAGCAAACAAGGCTGCGATTTTGGCAACACTTGCATTCCAAATGCCAATAAGCATTGATGACGTTAGCGTTGAAGGAATTAGCGCGATTACGGCTGAAGATATTGCGGCAGCAAGTGCGCAAAATCGTGTGATTAAGTTGCTTGCGGCGGTTGCTTGCGACACGCGTGGCGCAGTGAGCGCAAGCGTTTACCCAGCGTTGGTTAGCAAAGAGCATCCGCTGGCTTCCGTTCATGGCAGTTTTAACGCCGTTTTTGTTAAAGCGCAAGCGGCGGATGATCTTATGTTCTACGGCCGCGGCGCTGGTGGCGCGCCAACAGCAAGCGCGGTGGTTGGAGATATTGTTGGAGCTGCTAGAAACATAGCGCGCGGCTGCAACGATGCTAGCGTGCCAATGTATAACGCTAAGTCTTTGGCTTCCACGCGCTCGATTCGTGCGGATTTTGTTGTGCGATGCAATATGGAAGATACTTCGCTTGCGCTTTGCGGCGAAGTGATGGATGTGTTTGCGGAGCACGGAGTTAATGCGGAACGATTGCCTATGCTTTGCCAAGTTCAATACGATGGCGATGGTGATTGCCCAGCTTGCGGAATCGGCGGCCCTGGCGATTTGCGCGTGCTTGTAAAAGATTGCACAGAGGCGGATTTGAGCGCAATTCTTGCGGATTTGCAAAAGGTGGATGCTGTGTGTGCAAAGCCTCTTGCATTGCGAATTATTGAGTAATCTAGTAATTGAATAATTAAGTAATTTAGTAGGCTGCTCGAGTGGAAAAGGTGCGAAATGAAACCAGTATGCAACAGTGTGTCAGTTTGCGTGCCAGCAACCAGCGCAAATCTTGGGTCTGGATTTGACGTTGCAGGAATTGCGCTTGATTATGCGGATTCACTAGTTTTTACGCTTGATGATTCGCTTGATGATTCGCAAGATGTTCGCGTGATTATTAGCGGCGAAGGCGAAAATACATTGCCAAAAGACGAGACGCATCTTGTTGTTCGCGCGTTTCGCAAAGCGTGCGAAGCGTTTGGCTTGCCGCGTTTGCGATTTACTCTAGAAGCGCATAATCGCATTCCACAAGCGCGCGGAATGGGGTCTTCTGCCAGTGCGATTGTTTCGGGCGTGGCAGCAGCTTGGGCTTTTGCACATAATGGGGATCTTAATAAGCAAGCTATTTTTGAGCTTGCATCTTCGATTGAAGGCCACCCAGATAATGTTGCTCCAGCAGTTTTTGGCGGATTAACAACCAGTTGGAAGAATGGCGATGAGTTCCACACTGTTCAATACGGCGTTTCTAAGCAAATTCGTGCAACGATTTTTGTGCCGAACTTTACTCTTTCAACGCAAATGGCTCGTCAAGCTCTTCCAGAAAAAGTGCCATATGCAGATGCTGTGTTTAACGTTTCGCGCGCTTGCTTATTGCCGATTGCGTTTGGTGATTTTGGTTATGCTTGTGATTCTGCGGATTCTTGCGATTCTGTCGATGCTTGCGATTCTTGCGTAAAATCCACTCTTTCTAGAAACGATTTGCTTTTTACAGCTACTCAAGACGCTATTCACCAGACATACCGTGCAAGTCTTATGCAACCAACTTGGGATTTAGTAAAAGCTTTGCGAGACAAGGGGTTTGCGGCTGCAATCTCGGGAGCTGGATCTTGTGCAGCGGTGTTTTACGCGGAAAAGTCGGAAGCTTCCGAAGAGGAAAATAACGCCACTAATATAAGCGAAAAAATAGAAAAAATTGCAAAACCGCTTTTAGTTGGCTGCGATTGGAAAGTTTTGCACGTGCATGTTGATTCTATTGGCGTTGCAATAATTCGCGAATAATTTGTGTGAAGTTAAGGATTATCAAGTCAATAAATTGTGGTACAATTAGTCAATGGCTATTAGATTTGATCCCAAATCTGCGTACAAACATTTTGATGAAGATCATCTAAATGAGGAAGAGATACGAAGAGCTATGGCTAAACCTGTATGGTTTGCCTTAGTTAATCCTAATGACGTGTCAAATCCACCTAGCTCGGAGGGAACAGTTGTTGCTTTAGTTATATGTTTAAGGCATCCAGGTGCGTGGGAAGATGATTTAATTGAAGTACTTGCAAGGCCACAAGGTAAAGATTTTCTTGTGTTTCATGTAGAGCATTTGACTGATAAATGGCTTAAATATTGGAAAAAGTGGAGCAAATGAGGTGATTGAAATGGATATTTATGAGAATTTAGCTGATGAAAATGTGTCTGCTCCAAAAAATCCTCCTGCAGCTCAATTTTCAGGAGAAGACGCTGCAAAAATTATGCAAACTCTGCTTTCTGAAGATTCCAATGCAACTGAGATATTTGCATCTTTATCTGGACCAGGAAGACCAAATTCAAAAGAAAGGCGCGAAAACAGTGTTCAAGAGCGTTTTCGTGTTCCTAAATCTTGGAGTGAATATATTTCTCGCGCAGCTAAGAGAGATGGCATGCCAAATAAAAGCAAATATTTGCAATCTTTGATTTTGAGAGACGCTCAGATGCATAATGAGCAATGTCAATTACAAGCGGCGTTGCAATAACTCGCGAATAATTTGTGTGAAGTTGTAAGTGAAGTTGTAAGTGAAGTTATGAGTGAAATCGCAAAAAGAGGGAATATGAAAGTTTCATTGATTTTGGCTTCTCAGTCTCCTGCAAGAAGAGCGGTGTTGGCAGCTGCAGGCGTGATTCCTGTGATTCACGTGAGCGAGGTAGATGAGCCAGCGGCGTTGCGTAATGCTGCAAATGCGCGAGGTGTTAGCGTAGAGCAGATGAGCGCCGAGGAGCGCGTTTCGATTTTGGCGCGAGAAAAGGCTTTTGCAGTGTATGAGTCGTGGAAGCTTGTGGCAGATGCAGCAGCTTCGGCTAGTGGCGATTTGGTTGTGGGGTATCCGCTGGAGGCTGAGTCTGAGGCTGAGAATGCTGAATCTGAATCTTCTGAAACTGGATCTTCTGAAACTGGTAGTAGCGCTTTGGCAAGTGATTCGCAATCAGACGTAACGCATAACGTAGATACCGCGCAAACTCGCGATTTTTCTGGCGTAAAAGTGCCTACTAAGACTTTTGATATTCACGATTTTGCGCATATGAATGAATCTTGTAACGATTGCAACAGCGTGCTTATTGTTGGCTGCGACTCCATGTTTTTGCTAGACGGCGAATGCTACGGCAAGCCGCATACTCCTGAAGTGGCATTTGAGCGGATTAAGCAAATGAGCGGAAAAACTGGAGAATTGTTTACTGGCCATTGCTTAATCGATGCAAAAAGTGGCAAAACAGTGTGCAAGGTGAGTCGCGCAAGCGTGACTTTTGCACATATGAGCGATGAGGAAATCCGCGCGTACGTAGAAACTGGCGAGCCGCTGGAAGTGGCAGGATCCTTTACGCTAGAAGGCTTTGGTGGTGCGTTTATTGAGGGGATTCAGGGAGATCCGCATGGAGTTCTTGGAATCAGCTTGCCGCTGCTAAGGCAGATGGTTTGCGATCTTGGGTACGCTTGGCCAGATTTGTGGAATAGTCGCAAGCTAGAGGGCGAGGCGATTAAAGACGATCCAGCTTCCAAAGAAGTACCTAAAGAAAACGTGCATCAGCCAGGAGACGGATGGGTTATGTGCGATTGTGGGCGCAAGCATTGGGGTCATAATGGCGCGGCTGGCGTGCTGCTTGCTAGGCGAGACGAGACCACTGGGCGCGTGACTCATGTTGTTATGCAACATCGCGCGCTTTGGAGCGCGGAAGGCGGCACGTGGGGGATTCCTGGCGGCGCAATATCTGATGGTGAAACTGCGATTGAGGGCGCGTTGCGCGAGTCGTTTGAAGAAGCGAACATAACGTCTCAAGACATTGATGTTGTTGGAGCGTATTGCGAAAATCACGGGAATTGGCGTTATACAACGGTTTTTGCGTTTGAAAAGCCAGGGCATTGTGTGAATCCGTGCGCGCACGACGACGAGAGTATGGAAATTAAGTGGGTGCCGATTGACGATGTGCCGAAGCTCAAGCTGCTTACGGCAATGCGCACGGATTGGCCGTCTTTCCGCGCTCGCCTTGATTTGCTTGCTTCGCAAAGGTAGCTGTGCGACGACCTGCCTTGTAGTGCGTTTGTATTAAAAAACGCCAAAATCCAGTACAATCGCGCTACAGTTTTGTTTGTTTGTGTAGTGTGTTTGTATCATAATTCGAGTTTGTTGATTCTTATCTGTGAAATCTTATAAAATCGTATTTATGCGCTGATGCATGCTAGTTTTCTGCTAGTTGTTAGATGTTATATGGCTTGTGCTTGATTTTGTAATTTTGCTTGTGATTCATGAATTTTGTGTTAGAAATGTAGTTTTTGTTGCATGGCGCTAGGTTTTATGCACATTTTTAGGAGTGATCTTATGGTAGAGCAGAATAAAATTTTAATTATCGCAGACGCTAGAGGCGTGCCATCTAAAGCGCTTATAGACGCTAAAACGATAAAAGAAAAAATTTATAACATTCGCAATCAAAAAGTCATGCTTGATTTTGAGCTTGCTGAAATCTATGGGTATGAAACGAAAAACTTCAATAGACAGATTAAGAATAATATTGAAAAGTTTGAGGGCGAAGATTTTATGTTTCAGCTAACTGCTGACGAGTTCAAAAACTTGAGGTGCAAAAATTTCACCTCAAGTTGGGGCGGCTCTCGATATTTGCCTTATGCTTTTACTGAGCAAGGTATTTATATGCTCACTGCGGTGGGAGTGACTGGAAGAGACTTTCAAACATAAACTAGTTTTTTGTGGTGTGGGTGGGTGAATTTATTAAACGCTACACTTCTATAGTTATTAATGGCGGTAGAATTAGAGTAATTTGTTTTTTGCAGGTTTTGAGCAAATAGGGCTACGATTATGGAAGTTGGAAAATTTGACCAGTGGATAGAGCAGCTGTTGGATACTGGTAAGAATCGCAATAACTTAGTTAATTTTAAGGATAATAAAACTTCAACATTAGATGTTTTGCTTCCAAGTTGTGAAGATATTTTTCAAAAGTTTTCATCAGAAAATTCTGGTTCCTTTAAAATATTTGACCCAGAAGAAGAATTTAATAAAAAGCATAATGACAAGTATTATGTAGATAATTTAAATACGGATGATTTTAATGAGATAGAATATGCAGATGGTAACCCAAGAAAAAAATATGAATCAAAAACTGATTTTAAGAATAATTATTCCAACAAAATAAAAGCTAATCAAATTCTTGCATATAGTTCATCTGGAAAGCCATTAGAAGCAGCAAGAAATATTATGAGAAAATCCAGGGAAATTATTGAAGAGACTGGAGTAAATGTTTCGTTCATTACATTTGGGATAATTCATTGGAAAGAAGCTAATTACGCTGATACTATTTACAACGCACCAATACTTTTAATACCTGTTCAATTAAGTAGTGAGTCGATTGGACGGTCATATAAAATATCTGTTTTAGATAATGATGTTATTGTAAATAGAGCGTTTTCTTACAAACTTGATAACGAGTATGGCATAACTCTTCCGAATTATAGTAGCGAAATCACGTTAGAAGAATATTTTGAAAATGTACAAAACATGGTTTCTAAACTCGGCTGGACAATAAGTAAAGAGTGCAAAATTGGGCTATTTTCATTTGCAAAGATTAATATGTATGTGGATCTTAAAGAAAATAAAAATGATATTTTAAATAGCCCTACTGTTCGTCAACTTTTTGGCGAAGTAGTTGATTCTGGTAATTCATACTTAGATAACGAAGATATTGATAAATCTGATTACGATTCAATAATTGATTTATGTAACGTTGTAGATGCTGATTCTAGCCAAATAGAGGCTATAGAAATGGCTAAATCTGGTAAAAGCTTTGTTTTGCAGGGGCCTCCAGGAACTGGTAAGAGTCAGACAATTACGAATATCATTGCTGAATGTCTTAATGACGGTAAGAAAGTATTGTTTGTTTCAGAAAAACTTGCTGCTTTAAACGTCGTTTATAACAAAATGAAGCAGGTTGGTCTTGCGGAATTTTGTCTTCAACTTCATTCAAATAAAGCTAACAAAAAAAGTGTTATTGAAGATATATGCAGAAATCTCAATATTAAGAAGGATGTTGTAAGTAATATTAAATTTGATGAAGAAATAAAAGCTAAGAAAAATGTTAAAGAAAAATTAGATGCTTATGAACGTAATCTTCATGAGGTACAACCCGTAATAAATAAAAGTTTATATGATTTATACGAGTCACTTGCAAAATGGGATTATGCACCAGAATTTATATGTCCTACTGAAGATATATCAAAATTAGGTTCTGAATACTTGAATAGGTCTACTGATCTTTTAAGAAGCTATGTTGATTATTCATATTATATCGGTTATGACTATCGCAAGAATCCTTGGTATGGGTATATAAATCAAGATAATTCAATTGCCGAAGAAGTACGATTAAAAGGCAGTATGTCTTCTGCTGTAAATACTTTGAACGACCTAATTCCATTGTTGGACAGGATTTCTGAACAGTATGGTGTTCGTTGTGAAAGTTTAAAAGATGCTCTATTCTGGGGAAAGTTCTTTGACTTTGTTGCTAATTCAGCATTAGTTACGCCATCTATATTAAAGAGACAGAATTTTGATATTGCTTACAATGCGCTAGAAAATCTAGAATCAATGAGCAATAAAATACATGCTTTAATGCAGGAATTATCTGATTGTAATGAGGATATTTATTATCTGGATGGTTTAGATAACTACAATAATTTAAGACAATTTAGAAGTGTATTATCTAGAATTTTTAATTCTGAATATAAAAAAATTATTTACGATATACGTTCATGCAAGAAAGTAAATAAAAAACCTAATTATAAAGAATCAATTCTTTTAATGGGGCTTTTGTCTAAATATCAGAAATCTATTAGTGAATATTCTGACGCTGAAGCTTCTATAAAATCATTGCTTGGTTCAGCTTATAAAGGTATTGATACTGATTGGAATTATGTTAGCAATCAAATGAGAATTCTTAAAAATATGCTTGATAGTGGATATTCATTTGAATCCTTGGAAAGATATTCAAGCTTTGCGTCTGAAAGCAAAATTTTTGTGGAATATTCTCATCAAATTAACAATATTTTGAATGAAAATAGCATCAAAAATATAGATTACATTTCTGGATGTTTTGATAAAAATATTGTTGATTTTAATACAATTGATGCTGTTAAAGTTCAATCTAGATTGCATAAGTGTATTGAGTCTTCTGATATATTGCAAAAATGGTGTACTTTTAGAGACATTCTTGCTCGTTTAGAGAAGAATGGGCTTATTCCTTTTATCCATGAACTTATAAAGAATAATGTGAGTAAAGATAATATTGTTCCTACATTTAATAAGCAATTTTATTTACAGTGGATTGATTTTGTAATTTTAAAAAGTCCGATTCTTTCTCAATTTAATAGAGCAACTCAGGATAGATTCATAAAAGATTTTATAGAGAAAGATTTAGAAGAATTTGATATTAATAGAAAAAAGTTGCATGCAAAGTTAGCAAATGCATGTCCTGGAAAGGAATGTGCTGTTGCTGGGAGCCAATTAAGTGAGCTTTTGTATGAGAACCAAAAATCAAGGAATAAAAAGAATATACGTTTACTTCTTTCAGAAACCAAAGATACTGTACAAATAGTTAAACCTTGCTTTATGATGTCTCCTTTAAGTGTGAGCACATTTCTTAATTATAAAGATTTAAAGTTTGATGTTGTAATATTCGATGAGGCTTCTCAGGTCTTTCCATGGGATGCGGTTGGTGCAATTAGCCGTGCTAAACAAGCTATCATAGTTGGTGATTCAAAGCAGATGCCACCTAGTAACTTTTTCGCAACATCTGTTAATAATGATGATGACACAGATAACTATGACGATATTAGGAGCTTTGATTCTATACTAGATTTTGCTTCTAGCACTATGCCTCAGCTAAGACTAAATTGGCATTATCGTAGTCGCAGCGAGCAGCTTATTGCATTTTCAAACAAGAATTTTTACAACGGCAGCCTTATAAGTTTTCCCGCTGCTAAAGATAATTCAGAAGGTATGGGTGTGGATTATTACTACGTAAATGGAGTATTTAATCGCTCATATCATAATAATCGAAAAGAAGCTGAATATGTTGTCGATTTAATTTATAAAAACATTGAGAAATATCCTAATAGGAGTTTAGGCGTTGTTGCTTTTAGTCAGTCTCAACAAAATCTCATAGATAATTTGCTTTTTAAGCGCCGTCAAGTTACTCCTGAAAAAGAGTTTTTCTTTGATTCTGGTAAGGAAGAGCCTTTCTTTATAAAGAATCTTGAAACAGTTCAGGGAGATGAACGTGACGCAATCATTTTTAGTATTGGTTACGGTCCTGATAGTAATGGAATGTTCTCAACTAATTTTGGTCCTTTAAATCGCGATGGAGGGCAAAAGAGGCTGAATGTTGCCGTTACAAGGGCAAAATATAATATTCAAGTTGTTTCTTCCATGCATGCAACTGATATAGATTTAAGTCATAGTGAGTCAGATGGTGCTCGTCTTCTTCGAGAATATCTTGATTTTGCTGAGAATGGTGAGATTGCCTTGCAGCGCAGTGAAAGCGTGGCAAGTTATGATCAGTTTGATTCCGATTTTGAGGTTGAAGTATGTGAGTTTTTGCGAAATCATGGTTATTCAGTTGATACGCAAGTGGGATGCTCTGGATTTAGAATAGATCTCGGTGTTAAAGTTCCTAATAGTTCAGATTATCTACTTGCTGTCGAATGTGATGGTGCCACTTACCATTCGTCAAAGAATGCGCGAGATCGTGATAGATTGCGACAAGCAATTCTAGAAAATATGGGTTGGAAGTTCTATCGCATTTGGTCAACCGAATGGTTCAGGAATAAGATTTCTGAACAAGATAAACTCTTAGAATTTGTTCGTGAAGTAGTGGAAAACTATAAAAATCATAAAGATGATTATGCAGAGAATCTTGGAGGCAGACTGCCTGAAAGCTCCTCATTTTTATCTGAGGCTGAGGTTGATTTATGCGGAAAATCTTTATACAATGCCGAGCTCTCGGAAAAATCAACTAATAGTATTCTTAATGATATTCCTTTTAGTTTTGTTAAGTATAAGATGGCGGATACTAATAAGGATTGCAAGAATATTTTTAGTAAATATAATAACGCTGATTTCAAAAGTAGTGTGAAAGATATTTTGGAAGTTGAGTCTCCTCTATCAGAAAATCTTCTTTTACAAAGAATACTTTGGTATTTCGAGCGCGAAAAGGTTACTTCATCAGTGCAAAAAAGGTTTGACATCAAAATGCGTGGATGTGAATATTTTGGTATTGTCAGGGAAAATGGCTTTATGTATTTGAAGGATAAACCGATTACTTTCCGACTCCCAGGAGATATTGTTCGTGATTTTAAACAAATTGCTCCAGAAGAGCTAGGTGTTGGCATGATGGAAATTATTAGTAAAAATGTTGTTTTGGCGAAAGAAGGATTATATCGCTTTATGCTTGGCTTATATGGTAAAAAGAGAATTGGTAAATTAGATGGCGAGGCTTTAGATAATGCCTTATCTATGCTGCTTAAATCTGAGAAAATAGTTGAGATTGATGGACAGATTTCACTAAAATAGTCGTTTTTATAGTTTTACTGGTGTAAAAGTGCAATCAAATGGCTGATTGAGCGATATCAAGTAGCTGTAGATAAGAAGACTGGGATTGTACGAAATCCAAATGAAGCATACGATAATCCGCGCTATATCGTTGATTTGGTTAAAAAGGTAGTTCGCGTTAGCGTAGAAACAATGAACATTATTGACGGTTTGCCAAAACTTAACGAAATCACTAATAAGCCAGATTGCTGGCCAGATGCGTGGAATTAGAAAGTGTGGAGTGACTGGAAGTAGACTTCCAACTTTTGCCATTTTGCACTAAACTTGGAAGTAGACTTCCAACTTGCATACTTTTAGTTAGAGTATTTTGAGAATTAACTCTTTGCTTTGCTTGAGTTTTTGGAAATAATCCGAGTTTGTTGATTCTTATCTGTGAAATCTTATAAAATTATATTTATGCGCTGATGCATGTTAGTTTTCTGCTAGTTGTTAGATGTTTTGTGGCTTGTGCTTGATTTTTGTAATTTTGCTTGTGATTCATGAATTTTGTGTTAAGCGCATAGAAATAAAGTAAACCAAATCAAATAAAGCAACTAATTGCGTAAATTTGCGTAAAAATTAGGGGGAAATTATGTCTAATGCGTCAAATATTAAAAAAGATACTATTACGGCAAAAGGCTTTACAATTCAGGTTTATACGGAAGATTTTAGGAATGATTACGTTAGTTTAACCGATATAGCGAGATATAAAAACAAAGAAGAGCCTAATGTGGTTGTTGCAAACTGGATGAGAAATTACAGTACAATAGAGTATTTAGGTATATGGGAGAGACTAAACAATCCGAATTTTAAACCCATCGAATTCGAGGGGTTTTTGAAAGAAGCTGGTAGCAATGCTTTTACGCTATCTCCTAAAAAATGGTCAGAAATCACGAATGCAATAGGTTTACTTGTAAAATCCGGTAGAGGTGGTGGAACTTATGCTCATAAAGATATAGCATTTAAGTTTGCATCTTGGATTTCAGCAGAATTTGAACTATATATTATCAAAGATTATCAAAGACTTAAATCTGATGAGAATTCAAGGCTTTCTCTGAATTGGAATTTGAACCGTGAGATTTCGAAGATTAATTACAAGATTCATACGGATGCTATTAAAGAATATTTGTTGAAGGATTTGACTTCTGAGCAGTTGATGTATAAGTATGCAAATGAAGCAGATTTGTTAAATGTTGCATTGTTTAATAAGACTGCTAAACAATGGAGAGATGCGAATCCTAAGTCAAAAGGCAACATTCGAGACGAGGCGAGTATTAATGAACTTCTGGTATTGGCGAATATGGAAAGCTATAACGCTGTTTTGATTTCTAAGGGGTTGCCACAGGCAGATCGAATGGTGGAACTTAGAAATTTGGCGCGAACGCAGATTTTATCTCTTGAGAATTTGAATAATCCTGGAATAAAGAGTTTGGATTCCGTGATAAAAAATTAAGTTTAATCACTTTTTAATTCTGCACTTAATACTGAATTTACATCGTTTTAGGGCGCTCCGACCTGCCTTTTCGCTTAGAGCGTAGCGCGAAAAGGCAGGTCGGAGCGCTGAGCTTGCTTAAGGTTGAAAGCACAGTGTGCTTTCAACGCAAGCGAAGACGTTAGCGCGCTTAGACCGCGCTAACGACATGACCTGCCTTTTCGTTTAGAGCGCTCGAGCGCTATTCCCGCGCTGGTTGTTTTACGCTTTTTGTTGTTAGACACGCCGTGAATCAGCTACAAAGTGCGGAGGATTAATCACCCCAAAAGCGCTGCGATTAGCGCAATAAAAAGCGGACTTGTAACGGTAGAAAACAGGATTCCGTCACGCGCAAAACTCAAGCCAACATTGTATCGTGCAGCGTAATTGTACACGTTTTGGCCAGTCGGAAGAGCCGCCAGCACAACGCATGCGTAAAGAGTGGCGCCTCTAAAACCCATAACAAAATAAGCCAGCAAAAACGCAACAATTGGCATAATCAAGTTTTTTAGAATCGCAACTGTAGCAATCGCAGCTCGGTTAGAATCTTTTTGCAGAGGCTTACTGCCGTAAAGCGACATTCCAAAAGCCATCAAAATCATAGGAACCGCAGAATCGCCAATCATCTTAATCGGGTCATAAAGAAAATTCGGCACAGGAAAATATCCAACTTTTGCGGAAATTGCCGAAATAATAATTCCTCCAAGTGAACCAATTAAAAGTGGCTGTTTAATCGGCTGCTGAGCAATGCGCTTAAGCGAGCACTTTCCAGTAGTTGTAACGTCTAAAACCGTTAGTCCAACAGGCGTAAAAACAGCTTGTTGCATAACTAAAATCGGTGCAACAAGCGCGGGATTTCCAAGAATATAAGTTGCAACAGGCAAGCCAATATTATTCGAGTTTAAGTAAAGCGAGTTAAGCGCGCCGATTGTGCAATCCGCTGCAGGAAGGTGGAAAAACAGACGATTAAGCAGAATAAACGCAACGCCAACAATCATTGCGGAGAAAAACGCAACAAAAATTGACGAGTGGAAAATCTCAAAAATTGGCTCTTTTGCAAGGATTGCAAACATTAAACAAGGACTAGATACAAAGAAGCTTACGCGATTAAGCACCATTTGTGCTTGCGATCCGCCGATGCGAAGACGCGCGGTTACATAGCCTGCGGCAATTACGATGCCGATTACGCAAAAGCCTTGCATAGCGCTGATTAAACCCATGTAAACGATTTTAGCGCTGATTTTTGCAAATTGGGTAATGCGAATTGACTTTTAAGAGCGTATGTTGTTTGACGTTGCAATATGGCATACTAGAGAACGGTGGCGCTGCAAGCCGCCAAAGCATTCGACGGCGTCGATCCCCTCGCGCGTTTTATCGCATGATTTTTAATCGAGGCAGGTGTCCGCTGTCGCGCAGCTAGACTTTGTTAACAGCCCGAGGGGTGGCTCGCATAAGCGTGCCCATTCCAGGCTAAGAGCGCGAGACGATTGCAGCGTTTCGCTAGGAGCATTGTGCCCAGAGTAACGCGAGAAAGCTTCAACGTATTTGAAGCAGACGATAATAAAAAAGATAAAAATGAAAATGCTAATTCTAGTGCTAGCGAGAATGCTGGTGCTAATGCTAGCGTAAATCCTAATGCTACTTCCGCTAGAGTTGGCGGCGTTGTTAATGTTGTTTCTGGTGCTAAAGATGCTGCTAACGGCGTGCGTCGCAGGCGCGCTGGAAGGCGTGTAGTTAGGGTTGCAGGAGCTGCTGGCGAATCGATGAAGTTGCACGTTGAAGGCGGAGATACTCAAGATTTGCGCTCTGGAGTAGCGGCGGCGGATTCTGCGCCTTTTGTTGCGGATTCTGCGGCAGATAGTTCTTATGCACAGCAGCAATCTCAAGCGCATTTGCGACCAATAACATCGCTTTTGTTCCAAGAGCCAGTTTTGCCTCAACGCGAGCATTCTGCTGAAAGCCGCGATGCGGATTCGGATTACGAAGATTCAAATAGTAATAAGCGCGATTCGCACAGCCGTCGTGATTCTCGTGATTCGCGTGATTCTCGCAGTAAAGACGATAGTAGACGAAATAGCCGAGAGTCGCGTAATAATCGCAAGTCAACAGACAATAGTTTAGATTTTAGCGAATCACTTGAAAACAAAGACGATTTTAGTGAAGACACAAATCGCAATTCTAAAAAATCGCGTAAAACTCGCTCGAACAAGTCTTATGCCAAAGCTAAAAGCGGCCGCGAAACTTTTGACGATAATTATGATTTGCAAGACGACGATACGCAATTGATTCGCGTGCGTTCTAGAGTAAATCGCGACGAGAAAAACGCGCAAATTGAGCAAGATAAAAATGCGAATCAAGATGAATCGCAAGCAAGTGAGCGCGGCGAGTATGGAAGCCAGAACGCCCGAAAATCGCGCAAAAATCGCAGACTTAACGCTGCAGAGCGCAGAGCTGCTGCCGAGGTTGAGCAAATCGAAGAAGACCTTGAATACGACGATATAACTTACGCGCCAATAGAAAATCGTAAAGCTGGAAAAGCCTCTAGAAGACTTGACTATAGCGATTTTGAGGATGATTTTAGTGGAGATTTTGCCCGAAATCGCGTTGATAACTTTGATAGCGTTGACGATGCTTATAGCGCAGATAACGCAGATAACGCAGATTCAAATGAAGTCTACGCAAAAGAATCCGATTTGCAAGACGACGAGGATGGCGTTGTAACAAGGCGCAGGCGTCGCAGGCGCTCCTCTAGAGTAGATAGGGCAGATAGAGCAGATAATGCCAATAAATCTGCCGAATCCGAAGAATCTTCTTCCTTTAATTCAACGTCTAGCAAGTACAGCGTAGACGAAATTGAGGTTTCTCAAGAAGACCGAGATTTGATTCCAGACCCAGAAGAATTGCGATCTCAAGACGAAGAAGTTTACACGCGTAGGCGCAGGCGTCGCAGATCCAAGATTGCAGATGACTCAAGCGCTAGTGAATCGCGATTTGACTCTGCAGAGACGGATTCGCAAAGTCGAAGGTCTAGAAAACAGCAATATATTGACGAAATCACAGATATTGAAGGCTCCACAAGGCTGGAAGCCAAAAAGCAGCGCCGCCGCGATAATCGCAGAGAGCGCAACCGCCAGAACTTGCTTATGGAGCAAGACTTTTTGGCAAGGCGTGAAAACGTTGACAGACTTATGGTTGTGCGCGAACGCGATCGTCACACGCAAATATCTGTAATCGAAGACAACATTCTTGTAGAGCATTACGTTTCCGACATTCAAGAAGTTGCAACCGTTGGAAACATTTACCTTGGCCGCGTGCAAAACGTTTTACCAAGCATGGAGGCTGCGTTCGTAGACATTGGTCAGGCTAGAAACGGCGTGCTTTACGCTGGCGAAGTCAACTGGGATACAACCAGGCTAGAAGGTCAGCCGCGAAGAATGGAGCTTGCGTTTAAGGCGGGAGACCCTGTTTTAGTGCAGGTTACTAAGGACCCTATAGGCCATAAGGGTGCGCGACTAACATCGCAAGTAACGCTTGCTGGAAGGTTCTTGGTGCTGGTGCCGTCTGGAGCGATGACGGGTGTAAGTCGCAAGCTATCCGACCGCGAGCGAAGCCGACTTCGCGCAATCGTAAGCAAAATCGCGCCTAAAGACATGGGCATAATCATTAGAACTGCTGCCGATGGTGCTAGTGAAGATGCGATTGAAAAAGACCTTGAGTCGCTTGTAAAACAGTGGGATCGCATAGAAGCAAAGCGCCAGGAATTCTTGCATGGAAAGCGTCCAAAGCTGTTGCAAGGCGAGCCAGACGTGGCAATTCGCGTTGTTCGAGACATTTTTAACGACGACTTCCAAAAGATGATTGTGGAAGGCAAGGGCGCGTACGACCGCATTTGCGAATACTTGGAGATGATGGCGCCTGATTTGCAAAGCAAGATTGAGTACTGGGATCCTGCAAAGCATGAAGGTAAAGACGTGTTTGACAAGTGGCAAATCGACAGCCAGCTTAGAAAAGGCATGGAGCGCCAGGTTTATCTTCCTGCAGGCGGGTCGATTGTTATTGACCGAACGGAAGCAATGACAACGATTGATGTGAACACAGGCCGTTTTATTGGCCGCGGAAAGTCGCTGGAAGAGACTGTGACTCGTTGCAATTTGGAAGCTTCCGAAGAGATTGCGCGCCAGCTGCGACTTCGCGATATTGGCGGCATGGTTATGATCGACTACGTAGACATGGTTATGCCAGCAAACCGCGATCTTGTTTTGCGTAGGCTTGTTGAGTGTCTTGCGCGCGACCGCACAAAGCATCAAGTTGCGGAGGTTACGTCTCTTGGTCTTGTGCAAATGACGCGTAAACGAGTTGGGCAGGGGCTTGTTGAAGCGTTTTCGGAGGAGTGCCCAACGTGCAAAGGCCGTGGGTTTATTCTTCACGACGAGCCGACTGTGTCTTCGGAATACGCCGATCCGTACGCGCTTAAGGGCGGAGATCCGTTTATTAAGACCAATAAGCACGGCCACGGAAGCGTTGCAGACACTGCGCCTACAGTTAAGCAGGAGTCTAGTGCGGATGTTCGCGCTAAGTTGGCGAAGATTGCGGCTGCTGCTGCGTCTTCGGCGTTCTTTGAGGAGTCTTTGCGCAGAAGTTTGGACGGCGGTAAGGATGATGCGGATTCTGTGGATGTTGCGGATGCTGCGATTAGTGAGGATGTTGCGGATGTTGCGGATGCTGGCGATTTTTCAGTAGATGAGCCAGTAGATAAGCCAGCGGAAGAGTCGCAAGCAACCGTTGAATCGCAAGAAGCAACAGACGAGTCACAAGAAACAGACGAGTCGCAAGAAAAAACAGACGAATCAGAAAACTAAAAACGCCCAAAGTATAAGGCTTGAGTACAATAGTTTCTACTGTTTAGCTCGACTTTATAGATTAGCTCTTGACGTTAGTACAGGGGTAGGTGTATTTTTGATAGTCGGTGTCTTGCCGCATGTTCAATGCTGCGCGCGAGGCAAAAGTAAAGCTTTCAATTTAGCTAAGGAACGAATTATGTACGCGATTGTGAAGGCCGGTGGCCATCAAGAGAAGGTTGAGGTTGGAGACGCCATCCTCGTAAACCGTCTCGATGCAAAGAAGGGCGATACCGTGGAATTCCCGGTCGCGCTCGTTGTTGACGGTGCTAAGGTGACCTTAAGCGCTAAGGATCTTGCAAAGATCACAGTTAAGGCAGAAGTTCTTAACGACGAAGCTAAGGGTCCAAAGATTAGCATTATGAAGTATAAGAACAAGACTGGCGTGGCTCGCCGCAAGGGTCATCGTCAGAAGTTGACTCTCGTCAAGATCACGGCCATCGCCTGATTGACGGTGTTATAAACCTGAAAGGACAGCAAGATGGCACATAAGAAGGGTGCGTCCAGCTCGCGCAACGGTCGCGACTCACAGGCGCAATATCTTGGCGTTAAGAAGTTCGGTGGAGAAGCTGTTGTAGCTGGAAACATTATTGTTCGCCAGCGCGGCACCAAGTTCCATGCAGGACAGAACGTTGCTTTGGGCAAGGATCACACGCTGTATGCTTTGGTAGACGGCAATGTGAAGTTTGGCATTCGTCGCGATCGCAAGGTTGTAGACGTAGTTACCGCCTGAGTAACTCATTAATCTTCTAGCCGCACCCCGTTCGGTGCGGCTTTTTTGTTTGTTAGCGCGCGAATTCATAGGGCAAATCTGGCGAGTATTGAGCATCAAGTAAGGTAAAAGTTATGAGCGATTTTGTAGATCGAGTAACGGTACATGTTAAAGGCGGCGACGGCGGCGACGGTTCCGCAGGCGTGCGTAGAGAAAAATACAAGCCACTTGCAGGGCCAAATGGCGGCAATGGCGGCAATGGCGGAAGTGTTATATTCGTAGCCAATCGCAATGCAAATAGCTTGCTTGATTACCGATTTATGCCACATCGAGTAGCGCAAAGTGGCACAATGGGCTTGGGAGATACAAAAGACGGCTCCAAAGGAGAAGATCTTATACTCCCAGTGCCAGTTGGAACCGTGATTTTTGAGGCGAAGGGCGCATCGGGCGCGCAAAAAAGGCCAGGCAATGTTTTGGCGGATTTGCAACACGTAGGAGACACTTTCGTAGTCGCAGCAGGAGGCGCAGGCGGTCTTGGAAACGCAGCTCTTGCAAACAAGGTGCGTCGCGCTCCCGGATTTGCGCTGCTTGGCGAGCCTGGCGAAGAGCGAGACGTAATCCTAGAGCTAAAGTCAATCGCAGACGTGGCACTAGTTGGATTCCCGTCTGCAGGAAAGTCAAGTCTTGTAGCGTCAATCAGCGCTGCAAAGCCAAAAATCGCAGATTATCCGTTTACAACGCTTGTGCCAAATCTTGGTGTAGTCAGTTTTGGCGAATATCGCTACACAATCGCAGATGTGCCAGGGTTGATTCCAGGAGCTTCCGAAGGAAAGGGCTTGGGGCTTGAGTTTTTGCGTCACATTGAGCGCACGGAAATAATCGCGCACGTAATCGACTGTGCAACGCTAGAGCCAAATCGCGACCCAATCAGCGATTATAAGGCTTTGGAACACGAGCTTTCGCAATACGCAAACAAGCTTGATTTGCCGCTTGGAGCGATTCCTATTCCCGAGAGGCCGCGAATTATTGTGCTTAACAAGATTGATGTGCCAGAAGCAAAAGAGCTGGCAGAATTTGTGCGAAGCGATTTTGAAAAAATGGGCTTGCCAGTTTTTGAGATTTCTACTGCATCTCACGAAGGCTTGAAAGAGCTTGGTTTTGCGCTTGGAAAGATGGTTGCTAGTATGCGCGAAAAGCTTGCTGAGCAAGAGGCAGCGCGCGAAGAAGAGCGAGTTGTTATTCAGCCGCTTGAGCAGCCAGCATTAAGACGCAGGCGCGATGATGGCCGCGGAAGTGCTAGCGACTTTACAATCGAGCGCGAAGAAGACAAAAATGGCGACTTCTGGTTTACTGTTACGGGCGCTAAGCCAGAGCGTTGGGTTGTGCAAACAAACTTCGACAACGACGAGGCAGTGGGCTATTTGGCGGATCGCTTAGCGAAGCTTGGCGTAGAAGACGAGTTGCGCAAGAAGGGCGCGCGACCAGGAGACGAGATTAGGATTGGCCGCGGAAACCGCATGGTTTGCTTCGACTGGGATCCAAGCATTGCAGCAGGCGCGGAAGGTTTGGATGGCGCAAGCCTTGGTGCGCGCGGAAAAGACTTGCGACTTGAGGCAAATGACCCGCGTGGCGCAAGGCGCACTAATGCGGAGCGCCGCCGCGACTACCACACAATGATGGATGCAAAGAGTGCCGTGCGAGACGCTATGATGGCGGAACGCAAGCAAGGGCATTGGGCAGATCCATCGGTAGATGACGATAAACACGATGAGCAAAGCCTATTTGGGCGTGGAGAGTAATTGATTAATAATGGTTAATAAAGCAATTGAGCCTACCGAAAACGGGGTTCGGCGTTCAATTAGCAATGCGCGCACAATAGTCGTAAAAGTGGGGTCTAGCTCGCTAACTTCGCAAAATGGTCACTTAGATGTGCAAAAACTGCGCTCGCTAGTAGACGCCATTAGTCGCACGCAAATTAACGGCGCGCATGTTGTGCTTGTGTCTTCTGGCGCAATCGCAGCAGGATTTGGGCTGCTCGGCTTTGATTCTAGGCCAAAAGACGTTCCAACGCAGCAAGCTACGGCTTCGGTTGGTCAGGGTTTGCTTATGGCGCAATACGAGCAAGCATTTGCAAAATATGGTCTAAAAGTAGGGCAAATGCTGCTAACGGCAGACGTTACTATAAGTCCTTCGCGCTACCGCAATGCTCAACGCACAATGCTTAGGCTGCTGGAATTAGGCGTTGTGCCAATCGTAAACGAAAACGATGCTTTGTCTAGTAACGAAATACGTTTTGGAGATAACGATAGGCTGGCGGCGCTTGTTGCAAACATTGTTCGCGCAGATGCGCTGGTGCTTTTAACAGACGTAGACGCGCTTTATACGGCTCCGCCCAGCGAGCCAGGTGCTAAGCGGATTAGCTTTGTTGCAGATGTTACGCGCGCGCTAGACGATATTAAAGTTGGCGAAAGCGGATCGGGCGTTGGTACAGGCGGAATGGTAACCAAGATGGATGCGGCGCATATTGCTGCTGTTTCTGGAATCCCAACGCTTTTGACGTGTGCGAGTAGCGCGGAGAGTGCGCTAGCTGGCGATTCGGTTGGAACCGTTTTTGCGCCACTAAACTCGCGCGCGTCTTCTAGAAGACTTTGGATTGGTTTTGCGTCTAATCCGCATGGTGCGATTATTGTAGATTCTGGTGCTGCTGCAGCCGTTTGCGCAGGGCGAGCAAGCCTGTTGGCTGCTGGAATCGTAGGGGTTACTGGCGATTTTTGTGCGAGCGACCCAGTGTGGATTGATGATGAGCATGGCAATCACTTAGCCAAAGGACTAGTTGCATTCGATTCAGATGAGATACCGCAGGTAATGGGGCTTACAACGGATGACTTAGAGGCCACTTTGGGGCGGCAATACGCGCATCCTGTGGTTCATCGCGATAATCTTGTGCTTTTATAGTGTTTGCTGCGAATCGACTTGCATGAGCGCTTAAAGCGTAGCGTGCGAATGCACTTCGATTCGCTGAGCCGCTTAAATGTAAAGTCCAGTGGACTTTACATGCGGCGAAGACGTTCGCGCGCTTAGACCGCGCGAACGATTTTTGCACTTTCCTTGCTTGGTATTGCGCGAGGTTTGAGTATTTCTCTCCTCGCAAGTGACGCGCTCCTTTACGGGGGTCTTATGAACGTTAATATTCCAAGGCCTTAGTATGGCGCTATTTATTGCTCGTAGAGAAATACATCAAACCTTCTGGATATCTAGAACTTTTGCGTTGTTTTCATCACCGAGATTCTCGATTTTTCTTGCTCTCTCGGCGAGTCACCACCTTCGGCGCTGAGGCTCACCTCTTTCGCGGCGAAAAATCTCGAATCTCTACCTCGCTTGGTGCATTTTCGTGAAATAACGTGTAATGGCTAAACTGTAGAGTATGGCAGAAAATATCGCAGCAAATATGGCAGAAAACGAGTCGCGAATCGCAGAAGGCTCATCGCAGATCGCAGCAAATACATCAAACTCCCAATGGCGCTCTATGAGCAATCGCATTAACAAAGTGGCGCCAAGCGCAACGCTTGCTGTAGATGGCAAAGCAAAAGCGATGAAAGCTGCAGGAATCGACGTTATTAGCTTCGGCGCAGGTGAACCTGATTTTCCAACGCCGCTCTACATTGTGGAAGCCGCAGCCGCCGCATGCAAAGATCCAAAAAACTACAAGTACACAGCTACGGCTGGTCTTCCAGAGTTGCGCGAGGCGATTGCGCGCAAAGTTAAGCGCGATTCTGGCTACGATGTTTCTCCAGATCAAGTTGTTGTAACGAATGGCGGCAAACAGGCTGTTTACGAAGCATGCCAGATTCTGCTAAACGACGGCGACGAAGTTATAATTCCAGCGCCATATTGGACAAGCTACCCAGAGGCAGTAAAACTTGCAGGCGGCGTGCCAGTGGCGGTTATGGCTGGCGCGGATCGCGGTTTTGAGCCAGATATTGATGCGATTGAGGCGGCTCGCACACCGCGCACGCGTGCGATTATTGTAACTTCGCCTTCTAATCCAACAGGCGCTATTTGGAGCGCTCAAACAATTCGCGCGATTGGCGAATGGGCCGTAAAGCATCATATTTGGGTGCTTTCCGACGAAATCTACGAGCACTTGCATTACGATGGCGTAAAAACTTCGTACATTGGCGTGGAAGTGCCAGAAGTGCGCGACCAGCTGCTTGTTTTGAATGGCGTTGCAAAAACTTACGCAATGCCAGGTTGGCGTGTTGGATGGATGGTTGCGCCACTTGAGGCCGCAAAAGCCGCGATTAAGCTTCAAAGCCACATGACGTCTAACGTTTCTAATATTTCGCAGCGCGCAGCTCTTGCAGCAGTCGGCGGACCATTAGATGAAGTTGCAAAAATGCGTGATTCCTTCGACGCTCGTCGCAAGGCGATTGTGCAAGCGCTGAACAGCATGGAGGGCGTAACTTGCCCTCTTTCGCACGGCGCTTTCTACGCGTTTGCAAACGTTGAGGCGCTGCTTAATCGCCCATTGGGCAAGGATTCTAAGATTCCAGGCACATCGTCTGTGTTCGCACAAATGCTTCTTGGCGAAGCGCATGTTGCTGCTGTTCCTGGCGAGGCTTTTGGCGCGCCTGGTTACTTGCGATTCTCGTGCGCTTTGGCGGATAGTCAGCTTGCTGAGGGCATGAGGCGCATGAAGCAGTGGATTGAAGGCGGTAGCGCGCTTTAAAGTCGGAAGCTTCCGCGCGTTTAGCGACACTCGCTAATCATAATAAAAACCCTTAAATCTTGCCCTTCCGCTATCATGAATATTCGGCGGTTTTGCCAAGTCAACCTTTTTAAGGTATGATTAGCAAGTTCACCTAGGGATGTGGCGCAATTGGTAGCGCAACGGTCTCCAAAACCGTAGGTTGTGGGTTCGAGTCCCGCCGTCCCTGCCAGTTTTATTGTTAACAATTTTCAAACGAAGGATTCAAGCATGGCCAAGGCAAAAGAGAAGAAGCCAAATTTGTTCATGCGTATTGGCATGTTCATTAAGCAAACTATTGACGAAACGCGCAAAGTCGTAGCTCCACACGGCAAAGAGTTGTTTGCTTGGTCTGCTTCCGTGTTTATTTTTGTTATTTTCTTGATGGTTTTTGTCACTGTTATGGACTTCGGTTTAGGCAAGTCCGTTATGTGGCTGTTTGGCTGATTTAAACGAATTTTGAGGGTGTGCAAATATGACTGACGAGTTGAATCTCGAAAATGTTGAGTCTGTAGAGAATTTTGCTGATTTAGATGCAGCTTCTGCTGCTGCAGATGCGCCTGAGCAGGCTGAATCTACGGTTGCTGGCGATTCGCCAGTGGAGAATAGTGCTGATTCTGCCGACAATTCTGCTGATTCTGCTGAAGATTCCGAAGATTCCGCAGACGCAAATCCTACAGACGCTGGCGCCGCCGCAGTCGCCGAGTTTTCCAAGACTTTGCGAACTCTTGAAGGCAAGTGGTACGTTCTTCACACCTACTCTGGCTACGAGAAGCGCGTTAAAACTAACGTTGAATCTCGCGTTCAAAGCTTTGGTTTGGAAGACAAGATTTTCCAGATTGAAGTTCCAATGGAAGAGGTTGAAAAGCACACAGACAAGGGCAAGAAGGTTATTACCCGTGTGCGTGTTCCAGGATATGTGCTTATTCGCATGTGGCCAGACGAGAATGCTCGCCGCATTGTGCGCGAGACTGAAGGCGTTACTGGTTTTGTTGGCCCATCTAAGGAACCAGCGCCTCTTAGCCGCAAGGAAGTTATTGATATGATGGCTCCTATGATTGCGTCTGAGGCGTTGAAGAAGGCTGGAGATAAGCCAGCTGCTGCTCGCAAGCGCAAGGTGGAAGTTGCCTACAAGGTTGGCGATCAAGTTACAGTTACAGACGGCCCATTCGCAACTATGGCTGCTGTAGTTTCGGACGTAGATCCTACAACGCAAAAGCTTACAGTTCTTGTTTCTATCTTTGGTCGAGAGACTCCTGTGGAGCTTGGCTTTGACCAGGTAGAGCCTATTGTTTGATAGTTGTTGTTTAAATAGCTATTAAATAGGTTTAGGCTTTTAGGCGATTTTATGGATTTTAAGGGATTTAATTCTCGATGAATTTTATCTTTTTAGACTCTGTTGATTCTACGCAAAATATTGCGCGAAAAGAGCTTCTTAATTGCGATTTTGAAAGCTCTTCAATTTTGAATCCGCTTGTTTGTGCGATTATTGCAAACAATCAAAGTTCTGGCAGAGGCCGTCTTGGTCGCAAGTGGGTTAGCGAATCGGGGCAAAGCTTTCTAGCGTCTTATGGTGCTATTTTGCCAAAAAGCGTTGTGATTGACCACAAATACAACGGATGGCTGCCTATGATTGCAGGGCTTTGCGCAAGAGATGCGCTGATTGACGCGCTTAAAGAAGTTGGCGCGCGCAAAATCTGCGAAGTCGGCGATTGCGAAAGTAAAATTTGCGATTTTGGTCAAGAAATAAAAATCAAATGGCCAAATGACATTTTTATTGGCGATTGCAAAGAAGGCGGAATTTTAACCGAAATCGCAGCTATTGCAAATAATAGCTATGTTGCAAATCATGAATCTTCGCAACAAAATATTGGCGTTATTTTTGGAATCGGCCTTAATCTTAATGTGTCTAAAGAGTCGCTTCCAATTGAGCAGGCAACATCTTTACAAATGCATTACGCGAATCTTCCAGACGCTATGGAGTTAAGGGATATTATTGCTAAGCGTTTAGCGAAAAACTTAAACAATAGACTAGCGAGTTTTGTTCAAAATCCTGCACAAAGCGCATTGTGCTTGCGTGAGGAAGTTAGCGCAGTTTGTTGGACTCTTGGGCGCAAAGTTAGCGTGTATGCGCCAGAAGTTAATAGTGAGCTAAATAACGGTGAATGCGTAGAAGGCGTTGCACAGAGCATTAATGATGATGCTTCGCTTTTGATTCTTAAAGACTCGGGAGAATCTGCGATTGTGCACACGGGCGACGTTCATGCGCTTAGTTCGTTTGCGCGACGACCTGCCTGAGCGCTTAAAGCGTAGCGCGCGAAGCGCTTTGACTGAGCTTGAGATTGCATAACGCATTTCAAGCTCTTTCAAAGCGCCCATGCAAGTAGATTCGCGCGCGTGTCGTGTCGCTTGATTCCGCACTTTGTACCAAATTTGACCCAAAACACGTACAAAAAGCGGAATAGAAGATCATGTCGTTAGCGCGGTCTAAGCGCGCTAACGACTTCGCCGCGCAGAAGCAGTGCTTCTGCTTTGAGCGGCTCAGCGCTCCGAATTGCCTTTTCGCGCTACGCTTTGAGAGAAAAGGCAGGTCGTCGCGCATATCGCATCACGCATTGGTGTTGCGCTTAAACGCTCCATACAATCCTGCGTAAGCGGCGCTAGCGATTGCAGCCTTAATAATATCGCCCACAATAAAACCAGTAGAAGCCACGGCGATTGCCCACACAGGCAAGTGCATCATAAGCGATTGACCTACAAATCCAAATGCGTAAATCACAAGAGAACCAACAACAGACGCTGCAAAATATGCGCCAAATCGTGCAAATTTCTTAGCAACAGAATCCTCTGGCATAGCAGCATTAACAACGCCTTCGAGCGCAGACTTTACAAGCGCAATCGCAGCCACGCCGAATACGAATCCAACAAGGAATCCAACGCTAGGGCCTGCAAAAGCCACAACGCCACTCTTTCCGCCTGCAAACACTGGCATTCCAGCAGCACCAATCGCAAGGTACATAAGCACAGAGCTAACGGCCTGGCGCCAAGTCAAAGTAAGACCTGCCAAAGCCAAAACCAAAGTTTGCAAAGTAACAGGAACAGGAGTTCCAGGAATTGGCAATGCGCCAGCCATAGTGGCAGCACTAATAAGAACAGTAAACAAAAACGCCTTAGCAAATGGAACGGCTAAGCGATTAATGTCAAATGCCTTAGATGTAACTGCGCCAGAGTTTGCGCTAGAGTTTGATTCAAAATTAGCCACGATATCCTTCTTTCGTATTGTTTTTCGTTGCTGAATCAAACATTAGACAAGAATCGGGCATCGCGCGTTGGAGAAGTTTACAAAAAATCGCATAATGTTTTGTTCAAATTCACGGATACTATAAGCCAAATTTCCTATAACTTGTAACGTATGGTTACGAATATCAAAAAAATACTTGTGGCAAATCGCGGCGAAATCGCGCTTAGAGTGATTCGCACTGCTCAAGAGATGGGAATACAAACTGTAGCTATTTATGCGGCATCCGACCGTCAAGCGCAGTATGTTGAGATGGCAAGCGAAGCGTACGCGCTTTCTGGAGACACGTACAGAGACACTTATTTAAACGAAGACGCGATTGTAGACATTTTGCATAAAAGCGGCGCGGATGCTGTGCACCCTGGCTACGGATTCTTATCGGAAGTAGCGAGTTTTGCGCAAAAGGTGATTGATGCTGGCGCTGTGTGGATTGGTCCGAAGCCAGAAGCGCTTATTGATTTGGGGGATAAAATAACCGCTCGCCGCGTTGCAATTCGCGCTAAAGTGCCGCCAGTTCCAGGAATCTCGGAGCCAGTAAAAGACATTCGAGAATTGCTGACTTTTGCGCAAACACACGGCTACCCAGTTATGATGAAGCGCACGGATGGCGGTGGCGGCCGCGGAATAACCGTTGTGCACAACGATGACGAGCTTCGCGGATTCTACATGAACCACGACGCTTTGCAAGGCGGCGACCTTGACGAGTACTTTATTGAGCGTTTTATAGACAAGGCTCGCCACGTGGAAACGCAAGTTGGCCGCGATTCGCATGGAAACTTCACCATATATTCCACGCGCGATTGCTCGGTGCAGCGCCGAAACCAAAAGTTGGTTGAGGAAGCACCAGCACCATTCCTTACCGATGATGAGAATGCTCAGCTTCACCGATATTCTCGTAACCTATTTGAAGCTGTTGACTACGTTGGTTTGGGCACGTGCGAATATATGGTGACATCTCAACACAAAGTTTACTTTTTGGAAGTGAACCCACGATTGCAAGTTGAGCACACAGTTAGTGAGGAAGTTAGCGGACTAGATCTTGTGCGCGAACAGCTTACGATTGCCGACGGCGGCGAGCTTACGCAAAATCACCCTTCGCGTGGGCATAGCTTTGAGCTTAGAATCACTTCGGAAGATCCAGCAACGAATCTTACGCCTAGTGCAGGCACGCTAACAAAAATAGAATGGCCATCGGGCCCTGGAATTCGCGTGGATTCTGGCGTAGAAGTTGGAGATAGTGTGTCTCCAAAATTCGACTCCATGATGGGCAAGCTTATTGTTACGGCGCAAAATCGCGATGCGGCAATTGCTCGCGTAAGGCGTGCGCTTAAGGAGCTTTGCATTGAGGGCGTGCCTACTCCTGCTAAGCTTTTTGAGCAAATTTTTAACGACCCTGATTTTACTGCTCAAGATCACGATTTTGATATTTCTACAAAATGGCTTGAACGCAAGTATTTGAACCGTACTGCTGCAGCGGCAAATGGCGGACAGCCCGCTTCTTTAGATTCCAATAAGGCTAGTGAAGACTCGCAAAATAAGCCGACTAAAATGGAATCTTTTGTAATAGAAGTAGACAATAAGCGCGTAAAACTTACGATTCCGCAAGATATTGTAGACAATCTTACTGGCTCAGCACGAGTTAGAAACACAGTTCGCGCATCGCAGCCACTTAGAGGTCGGGGATTAAGAGGAGATACTCACAAGTCGGAAACGCCGAAGGATGCTCCTGGCGTGATTTCTGCTCCAATGCAAGCTGTGATTACGCGTGTAAACGTTGCGGAAGGTCAGAGCGTAGCCAAAGGCGATTTACTTGCTGTTCTTGAATCCATGAAAATGGAAAACTACGTTTACGCACCTGCAGCTGGCGTAGTTACGGGCATTTTTGTGGGGCCTGGAGATGGTGTAGAAGCAGGCGAAAAGCTTGTAACAATTGACGTGACTAAAGGCGGTAGTGCAAAATGAGTGCGCTTACTAAAGATGATACGCAAGTTGCAAAAGATGTTAATAAAAGCGCTGCACAAGTTAATAAAGACGCGCAAAATGCGCAAGACACGCAGCCTACGCAGCCTACGCAGCCTACGCAGCCTCAGCGCGGAAAAGCAGCCGTAGAACACGCGGCTCGCCTTGCTAGAGACGCCGAGCAGAATGCTTTAGAGCGCCAGCATGCAAAGGGAAAATCCACTGCCAGAGAGCGCTTGGATTTGCTTTTTGATACGGGAACGTTTGAAGAAATCGGCCGCTTTAACGGCGGAGACATAAATAACGATGTTGCAGGATGCGCTGTAATCACTGGCTTTGGCGAAGTGTACGGCAAAAAAGTGGCCGTGTATGCGCAGGATTTTTCCGTTCGTGGCGGCACGCTTGGACGCGCTGAAGGCCAGAAGATTTGTCATCTTCTAGACATGGCGTTGCAGCTTGCAGTTCCAGTTGTTGCGCTAATCGACTCGGGCGGCGCTCGCATTCAAGAAGGCGTTAACGCGCTTACGCAATATGGCAGAATCTTCAAAAAAACTTGTGAAGCAAGCGGTTTAATTCCGCAAATTTCCTTGATTTTAGGACCTTGTGCTGGTGGCGCAGTTTATTGCCCTGCTCTTACGGATTTTATAATCATGACTCGCGAGCATTCCAACATGTTTGTAACTGGTCCAGATGTTGTTAAGGCAGCTACTGGCGAGTCGATTAGCATGGACGATTTGGGTGGTGGGTATGTGCATAACTCCACTTCGGGCGTTGCTCACTATTTGGGCGAAGACGAGGCAGACGCCATTGACTACGCGCGCACAATCCTTGCTTATTTGCCGCAAAATTGCAATCAAAATCCACCAACATTTGCATACGCTGCCACTCGCGCAGACAGAGAAACTGCTAAGCAGCTTGCGACTATTGTTCCGAGCAATGATCGCCAGCCGTACGACGTTTTAGACGTTATTCGCGCAATCGTAGATTATGGCGAATTTGTGCAAGTTCAAGAGCTTTATGCTGCATCTGCGGTTGTTGGTTTTGCTTGCATAGACGGGCATCCTGTTGGAATAGTGGCAAATCAGCCTAAGGTAAACGCGGGAATTTTAGACGTTAATTCTTCCGAAAAAGTAGCGCGATTTGTGCGATTGTGCGACGCGTTTAATCTTCCTGTTGTAACTCTTGTAGACACTCCTGGATACAAGCCAGGGTCTGACCAGGAGCACGCTGGAATTATTCGCAGAGGCGCAAAAGTAATTTACGCATACGCAAACGCGCAAGTTCCGCTTGTTACCGTGATTTTACGCAAGGCTTTTGGTGGAGCATACATTGTAATGGGCTCAAAGTCTATGGGCGCAGACTTTAACTATGCTTGGCCTACCAGCCAGATAGCGGTTTTGGGCGCTCAAGGAGCTGTGAACATTATTCATCGCAAGGATTTGCAAAAAGCAAAAGAGCGCGGTCAAGATGTTGACGCTTTAAGAAAAAAGCTTGTTGAGAATTACGAAAATACCACTGTAAACGCGAATCTTTCGCTGGAAACTGGCCAGATTGACGCAATGATAGATCCTGAGCAAACAAGAGATGTTATTGCTAATTCTTTGAAGATTTTAAGAAGTAAAAAACGCGTTTCGAGAACGGGGAAGCATCATGGAAACCAGCCAATGTGATTTTAGGGTGATTTTAGGGTGATTTTAGGGTGATTTGAGATGATTTGGCAGCCGCGCAAAAGTCGCAAGCAGCCGCGGACGCGACTAGCAACAAGTCACAAATAATCCAAAACATAAACAATACAAAAGTCACAAATAATCCAAAACACAAATCTTAAAAATAAAACGTAAACCCACAAACAAAGGAAATAAAATGACAAAATACTTATTTGATGAGCTTGCACAAAATCCACATATTTTAGTTTTTGCAGGGCAATCCACGCCTTGGGTTCAAGCGTTAAAAGACGCGCAAAAAGACGAAGATTTAAGCGCGCAACTACGCGATTACAATAACAGCGCAAAAAATCTTCTAAACAACATATATGCGCAACTTTTAGCAAACGCAGGAAAAGACATAAACGTATTCGACGCTTTGGAATCCACAAATGAGCGCACGCAAGACGCGCAAATAAGCGTTCCAGGAATCGCCTTGGCGCAGCTTGCAGCTGTTAGTGATTTTACAAATCTTGGGTACAATTTTGAAGTTTGCAAGCCAATCGCAAGTCTTGGTCATTCTCAAGGCGTGATTGCTGCAAAAATGGTAGAAGCGCGATTAGAGGCTGGTTCTTGGCAGGCAGCGCAAGGCAAAATCGCGGAACTTTTGGCGATTGCATACATAATTGGAGCGGCTGCAGATCGCGAAGCGCGGCTTTTGGAAATAAGTGGAAACGGCTCTGCAACTCCAATGCTTTCATTAAAAGGCGTAACTCAAAAACAGGCAGAAGTTTTGATTTCGCGCGTGGATCGTAAGCGTGCTGAAGTTTCGATAGCAGTTAAAAATTCGCGAAATCACATGGTGTTATCTGGCTATCCGCAAGACATGGAGGCTGTTTTAAGCGAAGCGCAAAAAGAAGCGGCTCATTCTAAAAAATTACGAGATATGAAGATGCGCGGCGGATCGGTTTTTGCGCCAATCGCAGAGTATTTAGATGTTACAGTGCCATTCCACTCGCCAATGATGAGCAAAGCTGTAGATAACGCTGAAAAATGGGCAAAAGAAGCTGGGTTAAATGCCGATCTTACTAGAAGTCTTGCAAATCAAGTTTTAGTAGAGCAAGTGGATTGGGCAAGTCAAATCAAAAAAACTTTGGCAAATCTGGGCGAATCTGCTAAAGATTTGTGGGTAATCGACATGGGCCCTGGAGAAGTGCTTGGAAAGCTTACAAGCGTGCTGGTTCAGGGAAGTGGCGCTGGAATCGTAGAAGCTGGAACAATGGCGTCTCGCGCTAATGCGTCTACACTGGACGCTTCTTCTGCAAATTCTTTGCGCACGGGATGCTGGGCGGATTTTGCACCACGCGTAGTAGAAACGCCATTAGGAAGCAAAGTAGTTACAAAGTTTAGCAAGCTAACAGGCAAAGCTCCTGTTCTTCTTGCAGGCATGACTCCAACAACCGTAGATCCGCAAATCGTTGCAGCTGCTGCAAACGCGGGATACTGGGCAGAGCTTGCAGGCGGTGGCCAAGTAACAGAAGAAGTGTTTAACAAGCACGTGGAAATGCTCCAAAAGCAGCTAAAAGAGGGAGCAACTGTAGAATTCAACGCCATGTTTATGGACCGCTATTTGTGGAATTTGCAATTTGGAGCCAAGCGCATAGTTCCAAAAAAGCGCGCTTCGGGAGCGCCAATCGACGGCGTTGTAATATCTGCAGGAATCCCAGAGTTAGACGAAGCTAAGGAACTTGTTAAAACTCTTCAAGAAGACGGATTCCCGTATGTTGCTTTTAAGCCAGGAACAGTAGAGCAGATTCGTCAAGTTATTCGCATTGCAAAAGCTGTTAAGCCAGCAACGATTATTGCGCAAGTAGAAGGCGGATCTGCAGGCGGCCACCACTCTTGGGAGTCGCTAGATGATTTGCTTATTAGCACTTATGCTCAAGTGCGCGAATGCAATAATTTGGTGCTTGTAGCAGGTGGCGGAATCGGTACTCCTTCGCGTGCTGCCGATTACATTAGTGGCGAATGGTCCAATAAGTACGATTTGCCAAATATGCCTGTAGACGCCGTAATGATTGGCACAGCAGCAATGACAGCAAAGGAAGCGCACACAAGTCCGCAAGTTAAGCGCATGTTGGTGGAGACGCCTGGAATCACAGAAGCAAATGATGCATGCGTTGAAGGTCTTGGTGCAAGTGAAGATCCGTTTGCTCCGATTGGCGAGCGCTGGGTGCCATCTGGAAAGGTTGTTGGCGGAGTAACAAGCGGATTAAGCCATTTGCACGCAGATATTTACGAGATTGAAAATGCGTCTGCGCGTTGTGGAAGGCTTCTTGTTCACATGATGAAGCATCCAGAAGAGCTTGAATTACGCAAAGACGAGGTTATTGCTGCTCTTAACACAACAGCAAAGCCGTATTTTGGCAATGTTGAAAGCATGACGTACCAGCAATTTGCTCAGCGATTCCTCGACTTATGCTACCCGTGGGCGGATTCCACATACGCGGATCGCTACGCTCATTTGCTTAAGCGAATCGAAGCGCGTTTTGCGTTGCAAGATTCTGGCGAATTTGAGTCAAGCTTGCCTTCTGCTAAAAGCATTTTTGAAAATCCTCAAGAAGCTTTGAACAATCTTATTGAAAAGTTCCCAGATGCAGCGCAAACAAACGTTATTCCAATGGATGCCGCATGGTTCCCAACTTTGGTGCGCGAATACCCTAAGCCAATGCCGTTTGTGCCAGTAATCGACAACGATTTGCTTCGCTGGTGGGGTCAGGATCAGCTTTGGCAGTCGGAAGATTCGCGATACTCAGCAGATGCTGTTCGCGTAATTCCAGGGCCGATTTCTGTTGCTGGAATAACAACAATGGACGAGCCAATCGCAGATATTTTGGGAAGATTTGAAGATGCGGTTATAAAACGTTCTATGGCTGCTGGCGATTCTAGAGTTTCTCTTGCGCAAAGTGCATTTAGCCAAATCGCGTGCGCAAAAAACGTTGAAGAATACGTGCGCGCATGCCCGAATATCTCTTGGATTGGTCACCTAACTTCTAATCCTGCTTATAAAACGCAAAATAATAGCGAAAACTACGTTATAAGCGTTGTTAGTGAAGAAGATAGCGTAATTAAGCTTGATTTAGACATTAAATTAGACACATTCTGGGATAATTTAAGCGGAAATGATTCAAGCGCTAACGATTCAAGCAAGAATGAGAACAGCAATAAGAATCACGCTGTGCGAAACATTGTGATTCCGCTTATTGTAGACGCAAATCGCGCAGGAGGCGTGCCAGTAGTAGATAGAGAGCGCTTGCCAAAGCACGTTTATAAGATGCTTGCAGCTACAGCAGGCATTGGAAACGTTGCGATTACGGGAGATGCTTTAAGCGAAATGCCTAAAGTTGATGAAAGCGAGCAAAGCGAAGAATCGCCATTTGGCGTAGTAAAGTCTTCGTACACGCTTTCTAGAAATCTTGGAATCGATCACGAATCTGCTACAGCTGGGCGACTTTCTGGCGGTCTTCAAGCGTCTAAAATCGTGCCAGACGCGCTAGTTGGTCCTGCTTGGCCAACAATTTATTCTGCTTTGGGATCTGTAATGGTAAATGGATACCCAGTAATCGAAGGATTGCTTAACGCGGTTCATTTAGATCACTTAATAGAGTTAGACGTTTCAAATAGCGATTTGAACAAGCACGTGGGCGAGCGCGTAAACCTTGTTGGTTGGGCAGAAGATTATGCCGAGTCAGCTTCTGGGCGAGTAGTGACAATACACATAATTCACAATGCGCAAGACGGAACGCGTTTAGCTCACGAAACAGAGCGATTTGCGATTCGCGGACGCAGCTACAGTTCAGCGCTGCCAAAGCCTGCTGCACAATACGGAGCTGCCGCGGAATTGCACGGATATGATGTGGATGCAACTCCTAGAAGAATGCTTAGAAGAGTTGTTTTGAGCGCGCCTAAAGACATGACGGCGTTTGCGCGCACTTCTGGCGATTTTAATCCAATTCACACTTCTTACAGAGGCGCTGCAATATCTGGGCTTAAAGCTCCGCTTGTACACGGAATGTGGCTTTCGGCGGCAGCTCAGCACGTTGCGCAAGCTGTTGACGAAAAAGGCGCGCGCTACGAGTTAATTGGCTGGACGTACAACATGTACGGCATGGTGCAGCTTAACGACAAAGTTGAGATAACTGTTGAGCGCGTAGGAAAAGTTCGACGTGCAGGGCTTGCGCTAGAAGTAACGTGCCGCGTAAATGGGCAAATTGTTTCTAAGGCCAGCGCTCTTACAAGCTCGCCGCGCGCCGCCTTTGTGTACCCAGGCCAGGGTATTCAAAAGCAAGGTATGTCGCTAGATGAGCGCGCAAAATCGCCAGCTGTGCGCGAAACTTGGCAGCGCGCAGATAAGCTTACTCGTGAAAAGCTCGGATTCTCCATTCTTGCTGTTGTTCGAGATAATCCTAAGGAATTAACAGCAAATGGCGTAACGTATCGTCACCCAGAAGGCTTGCTTAACTTAACGCAATTTACGCAAGTTGCGCTCGCTACTGTTGCTTTTGCGCAAACTGCTCGCTTGCGTGAAGCTGGATGCGATATTTGGCCAGCTTACTTTGCAGGCCATTCTCTAGGTGAATACAATGCGCTAAGTTCCTTCGCTCAAATCATTCCGCTAGAAACCGTGTTGGAGCTAGTTTTCCACCGCGGATCCACTATGCATCATTTGATTGAACGAGATGCGCAAGGCAGATCTAACTATAGAATGGGAGCTTTGCGTCCAAATCAGTTTGGCGTAGGAGACGATGGCGTAAACGCGTACGTTGAAGGAATCTCTAAGCAAACTGGCGAATTCTTGCAAATCGTAAACTACAATTTGGCAGGTCAGCAATACGCGATTGCTGGAACAATAAAAGGTCTTAAAGCCTTGGCCGAAGATTCCGCTAAGCGTGCTAAAGAATATGGCGGAAAGCCGCCGTTTATTTTGGTTCCAGGAATTGATGTGCCATTCCATTCCAAGCTGCTTAGAAAAGGTGTGCCAGAGTTCCGAGATAAGCTAGATTCGCTTCTTCCAAAGCATATTGACTACTCGGTGCTTGTTGGGCGCTACATTCCAAACTTGGTTGCATGCCCGTTTGAGCTTACGCGCGAATTTGCGCAAAAGATTCTAGACGTTGTGCCTTCAAAGCGAATTGAAGCGGCTTTACAAGATGATGCAACTTGGGATTCTTATGCTGCTGATGAGCAAAAGCTTGGCAGATTGCTTCTTACGGAGCTTCTTTCTTGGCAGTTTGCTTCCCCTGTTCGTTGGATTGAAACGCAAGCGCTTATGTTCTCTAGTGAATCTTGCGGTGGATTAGGCGTAGAAGAATATGTTGAAGTTGGTTTAGCGAATGCTCCAACTTTGGCAAATCTTGGTACAAAAACGCTTGCATTGCCAGAGTTTAGTAGTCAGCGTGTTGCTGTTTATAACGTTGGGCGAGACGAGAGTCGTGTTTATAAAACAGACACAGATTCGCTTGTGCCAGAAGTTTTTGAAGACGATGAAAGCGCGGTTAATGACGCGTCGGTTGCTGGCGATTCTTCCCAAGCTGCTGCACAAAAGTCGCAAGCAGCCGAAACGGCAAGTGCTGCGTCTGCTCAAATAAATGCAAATAATAATGCAAATAATTCTGCAAATAATTCTGTGCAAAATACACAAAATGTGCCATCTGGCTCTGTTGCAGATATTGCATTTAAGGCGTCGGATGCTATTGAAATGCTGATTGCATACAGTGCTAAGATTCGCGCTGACCAAATTGGCGCTGCCGACACAACGGATACGCTAACAAACGGCGTATCTTCTAGGCGAAACCAGCTTTTAATGGACATAAGCTCCGAGCTTGGCGTGCCTAGCGTGGACGGCGCTGCAGAAGCTCCGATGAGCGCTCTTAGCAAGCTAGTAAACTCCGCTGCTCCTCGCTACAAGGCTTTTGGTGCCGTTCTTAGTGACATTGTAAGGCAAAGTTTAAGGTCGCTTTTTGGCGCAGCTGGTGTAAAGCCTGCTCAAGTAGATAAGCGCATTACGGAAGTCTATAAGCTTGGCGAAGGCTGGCGCGCGCACGTTTTGGCGGCTCTTGTTTTGCAAACGCGATCTGGCGCAAGCGTTCGCGGAGGCGATTTGGCTCAGCTTTCTACAGAGCCAGCAAAGAACGCTTCTGCAGCTCAAGCGTTGATTGATTCTGCGATTAATCAAGTTGCTAAACAGCACGGAATTACTCTTGCTCAGCCAGGTTCTGCAGGCTCTGGCGCTGCAGGCGGTGCGGTTGTTGATTCTGCGGCGCTTGACGCTTTTGCTCAACAGGTTGTTGGCGCGGATGGCGTTTTGGCTGCTACTGCTAAGTTTGTGCTAGCAAAGCTTGGTGTTGAAGAGCCTAAAGTGCAAGATGAAGCGGATGAAAATGCGGCTGTTGTTGCAGCTGTAGAAGCTGAGCTTGGAGCGGATTGGCCAAAGCAAGTGGAGCCTCGATTTGATGAGCGCAAGGCGATTCTTTTCGACGATCGATGGGCTAGCGCTCGCGAAGATTTGGCGCGTATCTACTACAATTCTGAGTATAATTCTTGCGCAAATAATTCCGAAGATCTTAAGCAAGTTAGCGAAATTTTGAACCGCTACGGTAGCTTTGTTGGATTAGGGAGCGCAATCTCTAGCGAAGCTGAGTGGTTTGCTAAAAAGTGCAAGGATAATAAGTGCAAGGATAATAAGAGCAACGATAATAAGTTCAACGTATTGTCTTCTATTTTTGAGCAAGTTGCAAAAGATGCTCTAAAGTCTACTGGCGATTTGCCAAAGTCGCGTAATCATGAGAATTATGGAGACGATTCGCAAATCTTCTCCAATTGCTTTGAAGGAGATGTTGCTGTTGTAACAGGCGTTGCGCCAAATTCGATTGCAGCACGAGTTGTGACTGGTCTTCTAGAAGGCGGAGCTACGGTTATTGCCACTTCTCACAGCTTTAAGCCGAGTGTAAAAAAGTGGGCTAAAGAAGCTTACAGACTTCACTCAACAGCTTCGGCTAAATTGTGGCTTGTTCCAGCAAACTTGTCTAGTTATCGAGATGTTGACGCTCTTGTAAAGTGGGTTGGCACAGTTTCTAAGAAGGTTAGTGGCGCTACAACCACCATTTTGAAGCCTGCTTACAATCCAACTCTGTTCTTCCCATTTGCAGCTCCGCCAGTTAGTGGAACTTTGGCGGATTCTGGTGCGCTTTTTGAATCGCAATCCAGGCTTATGCTTTGGGGTGTTGAGCGCGCAATCGCAGGATTTGCGCAAATCGGAGCAGATACAGATGTAAAGCATTGTATGCACGTTGTGTTGCCAGGATCGCCTAATCGCGGTATTTTTGGCGGCGACGGAGCTTATGGCGAAGTCAAGAGCGCATTCGATGCCATTGTTAACCGCGCGCATGCAGAAAAAGTGTGGTCGAATCGCGTAACTTTTGCTCATCCAAAGATTGGCTGGGTGCGCGGAACTGGCTTAATGGGTGCAAATGATCCTCTTGTGGAAGCTGTTGAAAGCCGTGGCTTAAAAACCTTTACAACAAGCCAGATGGCAAATCTTTTGCTTGACTTGTGCACTAAAGATGCGCGCGAGCTTGCTGCAAAGGCGCCTCTAGACGTTGATTTAACAGGTGGATTAGGCTCGGAGCCGCTTGACTTGAACGAGCTTAAAGCGCAAGCTTTGCAAGAGAATAGTCGTAAGCAGGCTAATCAGAATGCTGCAAACGATTCTTCAATCAAGTCTGAAGTCAAGTCTCTAAATAAGGCGCTTCCGTCTCCAAATATTCCAACTCAAGCAAAAGTTAATTTGGAAGATTGGAAGAACGTAACAGCAAAGCCGCAAGACCAAATCGTTATAGTTTCTGTTGGCGAGATTGGCCCTTGGGGTTCTGGTCGTACGCGCTTTAGTGCCGAGCAGTCAATCCAAGATGACGGAACGGTTTCGCTTTGTGCAGGCGCTGTTTTGGAATTGGCTTGGAGCATGGGCTTGCTAACTTGGCAAGATTCGCCAAAGCCAGGATGGTACGATGCGGAAGGCACGCTTGTGCCAGAAGAAGACATTGCAGAAAAGTATCGCGACGAAGTAGTAGCTCGCTCGGGAATAAGGCCGTTTGAGACTGGTATGGGCAGCGACTACAAGGATGGAGCGAACGAAGAAGAAGCCGAAATCTTCCTCGACCACGATGTATCTTTCAACGTTGCTACAGAGCAAATTGCGCGCGAATATGTGGCGCTAGACGAAGAGCACACAGAGATTTCTAGCGACCCAGAGTCTGGCGAATGGATTGTTACGCGCAAAGCTGGATCCATGATTCGCGTGCCAAGGCGAGCAGCCATGACGCGCACTGTTGGTGGGCAATTGCCTAAGGGCTTCGACCCATTAAAGTGGGGTATTCCAGCTTCGATGGTTGGAAGCGTAGATCCGATTGCGCTTTGGAACATAGTCTCTACTGTTGATGCCTACATTTGCGCAGGATTTACGCCTTCGGAAATTTTGCAAGCTGTGCATCCGTCTCTTGTTGCATCGACTCAAGGCACAGGATTTGGCGGAATGACGTCTATGCGAAAGCTGTATTTGGATAGATTCCTAAATCACGAAATTCCTACAGACGTGCTTCAAGAAGCATTGCCAAATGTTGTTGCAGCTCACGTAATGCAAACGTATATTGGCGGATATGGAAACATGATTCAGCCAGTATCGGCATGTGCAACTGCTGCAGTTTCGCTAGAAGAAGGCGTTGATAAGATTGCGCTCGGCAAGGCCGACTTTGTTGTAACGGGTGCGATTGACGATATTGGCGTGGAGTCCGTGGTTGGCTTTGGCAATATGAACGCTACTGCAAACAGCGAGGAAATGTACGAAAAGGGCATAAATCCGCGATTCTTCTCGCGTGCGAATGATCGCAGGCGCGGAGGATTCTTGGAAGCGCAAGGCGGCGGCACGATTCTTATTACACGAGGAGATATTGCGCTTAAGCTTGGCTTGCCTGTTGCTGGCGTAGTTGGATTCATTCACTCATACGCGGATGGTATTCACACTTCGATTCCAGCTCCAGGATTGGGCGCGCTTGCTGCAGGATTGGGCGGCCGCGATTCCAAGCTTGTGCACGATTTGGCGGCGCTTGGCGTTACTCCAGACGATATTGCTGTTGTTTCTAAGCACGATACGTCTACAAACGCAAACGATCCGAACGAGTCCGAGTTGCACAATACGCTTGCGCACGCGATTGGGCGCACAAGCGGAAATCCGCTATTTGTGATTAGCCAAAAGTCGCTTACTGGCCACGCAAAGGGTGGCGCATGCGTGTTCCAGATTAATGGCTTGACTCAGCTGTTTAGAAGTGGGTGGGTTCCAATCAACGCTTCGCTTGATTGCGTGGATCCTAAGCTTGCGCGCGACGACCACATGGTTTGGTTGCGAAATAGGATTCACATTGGCTCCGTTAAAGCGGCTCTTGCTACATCGCTTGGATTCGGGCATGTTAGCGGATTTGTGGCTCTTGTGCATCCTGGCGCGTTTGAGGCTGCTGTGGCTTCTAGCGCTGGAGTGGATGCGC
Organism: Gardnerella piotii; assembly: GCF_049815665.1. Taxonomy (NCBI): domain Bacteria; kingdom Bacillati; phylum Actinomycetota; class Actinomycetes; order Bifidobacteriales; family Bifidobacteriaceae; genus Gardnerella; species Gardnerella piotii. The sequence goes on along the minus strand of NZ_CP187450.1, from coordinate 1,363,841 downwards.
TTAACGAGTGGCGAGCAAAGGCAAATGCGCGATTGGCTGCAGGCCAGCGACTTTTGCAAGAGGGCATGATGGGCCATGTGCAACTGTTTGAGCCTGTGCAAAATCGCCGTTTGCTTAAAGACGGCACGCGCATGCCAGATGGGTCGCGCTACGATGGTCATGAAGCAGAAAAAGCTATGCTGCTAAACCCAGATGCTCGCTTAGATGCAAGTGGCTATTATTGCTAACGAATCGACGATTTCGCGTGCTAAGCTTTGAACGCGAAGGCAGGTCGTGTCGTTCGCGCGGTAGAGATTCGAGATTTTTCGACGCTATCGAGGTGTATCGTTAGCGCGGTCTAAGCGCGCGAACGTCTTCGCCGCGCAGAAGCAGTGCTTCTGCCTTGAGCGGCTCAGCGCTCTATTCCTCGCGGCTATTAGTAGCCGCTCGGCTGATTTGGCATGTAAAGTCCACTGGACTTTACATTTGAGCCAAATCACGCTTTGAAGGAGCTTGAAATGCGTTATGCAATTTCAAGCTCAGTCAAAGCGCCTCTCGTGCTACGCTTTAAGCGAAAAGGCAGGTCGTCGCGCGCTATAGCAGTTAGGAAGTGAGTTCAATGATTGCAGGCATTGGTTGCGATGTTGTTAATGTTGCGGATTTTGCGCAGCAAATGCAAGATGGCAATGGGTGGCGCTCGCTATTTTCTACGCGTGAGCTTAGGCAGTGCGCTATGCGAGCACACTTAAAAAACGACGCTGAGGCGATTCATATTGCGGCTCGCTGGGCTGGTAAAGAGGCGGTTATAAAAGCGTGGTGCGAAGCGATGAGCACTCTTGGTTTGCAATATCCGTATACTTTAGACAACACTCCTTGGGCAAGTATTGAGATTTTAGATGATTCGCATGGATGCCCAAGCGTTCATCTTGATACTGCTGTTAACGAGAAGCTTATGCAATCTTTGAGCACGGTTCCTATGATTAAGACGCAGAATGGTCTTTCTATTAGATGGCATGTTTCTTTGAGTCACGATGGTTTGCTTGAAGACGCATCTGCAATCGCCTTTGCGTTTGTGATTCTAGAAATAGCTTAGATATTTTGCGATTTGCACTGCCTGGTTTTGTTTCTTTTCCCGCGTTTGTTCCTTTTTTGGGTCAAATGGTAAACAAAAGCAGGCATGTCATCGTGTGTTACAACGCTCTTGAGTATCTAAGTGGAGTGTCGAAAGTTGCTTTAGTTCTAAACAGTCTGTATAATTAATCGAGTTGCTGTTTTGCAAGGTAACTAATAGCTTGCAAAATTCGCATATTGCGGATGTAGCTCAATGGTAGAGTATCAGTCTTCCAAACTGATGACGCGGGTCCGATTCCCGTCATCCGCTCCACTTTTTACATTTTCATTCGCTTTTTCATTCCTATTTGATTCCGTTCTTGCTTTAGTACACACATGTTTTAATCTGTTTGCGCATGTTGGTATTGTTGTAACAGTTAAACACGTAAAACATGTGTCTGGAGGGATTTTGGGACAGTTTATTGTACGTGTAATTGCAAGTTTAGTTTCTATAGCAACAGCTCTTGTTGTAAATTCTGCTCCTGCGTTTAAAGTAGAAAATCGTTTGGATTTTAAGAATGTTGCTTCCAAAGTCGCAGATGGTGAAAATAGTGCGGAATTGTCAGATAATGGCACTAACACTGTTGAAGAAGATCAATTAAATGCGTTTTCTAATGGCGATTCACGCAATGATTCTAAGTTGCCTAAAAAAGTGGCATCTTCCTTTACAAACAAAGACGAAGTTGTTTCTTCAAAGTATGCGATTGCAGATAATGGAGAATTAAAGTCAATTAAAACTGGCCAAACTGTTACCGACTCTAAGCTTGTTGGAACTAAAGATAAGCAGCCAGATCCACTCGCTAAAAGTAACGGTGAGCGCTTTACGCCTATAACTGTTGGCGATTTGCGAAAAGAGATAAAGCGCGAAAATTCGGGCAGTACTAATGCTGATTTTTATACCGCCAATAACACTCCGATTTCTAGCAAAAAGCGTGTTGAAAATAAGCGTTCTCTTAGAAGAAACAAGGTTGTTCTTATAAGCTCTAATCAAAAAAATCCCGAAGAAACTGACTCAAGCGAAAAGAGCCAGGAGTCACAAGCTTTAGAATCTAGAACATCCACGTATACAACTTATGGCTCTGTGCGTAAGATTTCTTTGCCAACAAACGGCTTTGGCACTAGGTGGGGAGACTACAACGGAACTCAGGCATTCTATGATGGCAATGGAAGCCTGTTTGCGTACAATGCTAGTGGCGTGATTGATGTTTCCGAACATCAAAAAGAAATTAACTGGGCTGCAGCTAAGGCAGCTGGCGTAGAAGGCGCGATTATACGAATTAGTTACGGATGGGAAAACGGCTACGATAAATACGCTTTGCGAAATATTAGAGAATGCAAGCGTTTAGGCATTCCGTTTGGAATCTACATGTATTCTTACGCCGAAAAACCAGAAGATGGTGCTAACGAGGGCGCAGACGTTGCAAGTCTTCTTAGGCGTGCAGGCGTTAGCCCAGGCGACCTTTCTTATCCTGTTTACTACGATCTTGAAAAATGGGTTTGGGCTGGCCACACTGCTCCAACTAGCCCATACGTTTACCAAAACATTGTTTCGTCTTGGTGGAATCAGCTGTATAACGCAGGATACACAAATCTTGGCATTTACTCATATGCAAACTATTTGAAAGGCCCGCTTAATTCGCAATACATTCACGATCGAGCAAGTTGGGTTGCTAGCTACGGCGCAACTCCGCTATTTAACATTAGAACGTCGTTGCGCGGATGGCAGTACACGTCTAAGGCTCGCATATCTGGTATTGATGGAAATGTTGACGTTAGCGCGTTTGGAACTGGTCCAAATTCTCCAGTAACGCAAACTAGCGTAGACTTTACGTGGATTATTCGCAATAACGATATTGCTGTTGGAGCTGCTGTTACAGGCAATTTGAATAGACACTTGGAATATCGTTGGCTTTCTTACGATTTATCCACTAAGCAATGGAATACAATCTCCGATTGGAGTGTTGGCAATTGGGCATCTTGGGTAACAAGCAATGGCGATTATTGGCTTCATTGCGAAGTTCGCGATTCTTACACTTATAAGTCGCTTGGAACTAAAACAATTGCCTTCCACTACCAAGTAAACAATCCTGTTGAGCCTGAGTTTGTTGAAAAAACGATTGTTTCTGGAACTTACGCAGCTTGGCAAGGAAGTAGCGTTCTATTAGGCGCTGTAACGAATAATCCTAGTGGATATACGATTATTAAGATTTACGATTATAACGCTAAGCAGTGGGTGAGCCAATTTAAGGGGCCGTGGGCTTTGTGGAGTCCTCATCCTGGAATCTATTGGACTCATTTCGAAGCATATTCAAAAGATGGTAAGCTTCAAGACACTAAGACTTATGCTTTTGGAGTGTGATTCTTAATCTTTATATAACTTTATGTAAAGATAGAAAAAGTCAGTAAATAAAATAAAAAGACCGTGCGTAAACAGCTCGGTCTTTTTGTTAAATTAAGTTATTAATTTATTTTACTAATCTTCAAACAAATCTTTAGATATAATAATGCGATTTTCAGCAACCTGCTTTAAGTGCTTGCCATAATTGCTTTTACCATATTTTTCTGCAGACTCAAGCAAACGCTCGCGACTAATCCACTGATTCTCGTACGCAATCTCCTCAAGCACTGCGATTGGCAGCCCTTGCGCTCGCTCTATTGTGCGCACAAATTCGCCCGCTTCGTAAAGCGAGTCCATTGTGCCAGTGTCTAGCCACGCGTATCCGCGGCCAAGAGTCATAACGTTTAGAGAGCCATTTTCTAAGTACATTTTGTTAAGGTCTGTAATTTCAAGTTCTCCGCGCGCGCTCGGCTTAACTTGTTTTGCAAACTCTGTAACTCTGGAATCGTAGAAGTATAAGCCTGTAACAGCATAATTCGATGCTGGATGTTCTGGTTTTTCTACTATGCTAACGGCCTTGTGATTTTCGTCAAATTCCACAACACCGTATCTTTCTGGGTCGTCTACGTAGTAGCCAAATACTGTAGCGCCGTGTTCTACGTGTGCAGCGCGCTTTAGAATTGCTCCCAAGCCATTTCCGTAGAATATATTGTCTCCAAGAACAAGCGCGCAAGAATCGCCATTTATAAACTCTTCTCCGATTATAAATGCTTGAGCAAGTCCGTCTGGCGATGGCTGAACTTTGTAAGATAAGTTGATTCCAAATTGCTCTCCGCTTCCAAGCAGCCTTTCAAAATTCGGCAAGTCTTGAGGAGTGGAAATCACAAGAATATCTCGGATTCCAGCCATCATAAGCACGCTAAGAGGGTAATACACCATTGGCTTATCGTAAACTGGCAAAAGCTGCTTAGACGTTACTGTAGTAAGTGGGTATAGGCGTGTGCCAGAACCGCCAGCAAGAATAATGCCTTTCATCTTTGAAACATCCTTTACTTGTTGTTTTGTTCAATTCTATTTACGTAAGATTCAAGCAAATCTTCCCAATCGCCTGGCGTAAATCCAGTGGACTCGATTTTTTGCAAGTCAAGTGCGCACTTGTGTGGTCTAGGAGAGCCATTAGATATGCGCGTGTAATCGTCTACGCGATTTGCTTCGATTTTGCTTGTGTCTACATTAAGTTGTGTAAACACTTTTTTAGCAATATCGTGCCAAGACGCGATTTTGCCAGATCCTGTAAGATTGTATGTTCCGTATTGTGCCTGAGTGTTTAGAAGATGGAACATGCCTTTTACTAAGTCGCTTGCAAAAGTGAGTCTGCCAGTTTGATCTATTGGTGCTTGAACACTAACAGATTCGCCATTTTTGCAACGGTTTGCAAAGTCAATCATTCGCGTTACAAAGTTTCGTCCTTGCCCAACAATCCAGCTTGAGCGAATAATATAATGCTGTGGAACATTTGCTACTAGAGAATCTGCTGCAGCTTTTGTTTCGCCGTACACGCCTAGTGGCGCAAAGTCTTCGTTTTCTTTGTGATTTTCTTGAGTGCCGTCAAAAACATAGTCGCTTGAAATATGCACAAGAGTAATGTGGTGTTCTTGCGCAATTTTTGCAAGATTTGCCACTCCTTTAACGTTGCTATTCCACGCGGCTCTTCGCCCTTGTGGCGTTTGCGCGCCATCTACAGACGTGTATGCTGCAGTGTTAATAATCGTTCCGTACAAATCCCAGTCGTAGCTGTTGTAATCGTCTTTATTTGCTATATCGAAGCTATCTAAGTCTACGTACTCAAATCCTTCTAAATCATGCTCTTTAGCATAGTTTTGTATTGCACGACCAAGTTGACCGTTGCATCCAGTTACAAGAGTGCGTTTTGGCGCCATTGGCTTTGCGTCTTTTAGCATTGGATGGTGTAAGTCTGCTTCGCTGCGCTCGGATTCTTCGAGCGGTATTGGCCAGTTAATGTGTAAATCTGGGTCTGCAAGGTTTACAAAAGTGTATGTTTTCTTTTGCTCTAACGACCAGTGTGCATTTACTAAGTAAGTGTATGCTGTGCCGTCTTGCAGTGCTTGGAAGCTGTTTCCTACGCCTCTAGGCACGTAGATTGCTTTGCTTGGGTTTAGTGTGGTTGTGTACACTTGACCGAAGCTTTGCCCTGGTCTTAAATCTACCCATGCGCCAAATACTTCGCCAGTAGCAATGCTTATGTATTTATCCCATGGTTCTGCGTGGATGCCTCTGGTTACTCCGCGTTTTTCGTTGAACGAAATGTTGTTTTGCACAGGCCCAAAGTCGGGGAGACCTAGAGCCGTCATTTTAGCGCGCTGCCAGTTTTCTTTGAACCATCCGCGGTTATCTCCGTGCACTGGAAGATCGAACACGATTAAACCTGGAATATTGGTTTTTGTAACGCTTAGTTCTTTTTCAAATTCCATAGCATCCTGCAAATTCTTTATTTTTATTAGATTTATGACTATTTTTGGCTAGATTTGCAAACTATTACATACAAGTTGCATGCAATCTTCGTACAAGCAAGCTTGACTTTTATGTGATTCACTGTCCTTGAGCTTTATATTTCGCTTCGGTTGCGCTTTTAGCGCCTTCCCACCATGCTCGATTTTCTGTGTACCATTTGATTGTTTGCTCTAAGCCTGTTGTAAAGTCTGTGTGCTTTGGCTTCCATCCAAGCTGCGTTTGCAATTTTGTGCTATCGATTGCGTAACGGCGATCGTGGCCTGGGCGATCTTTTACAAGGTCAAAGTCGTCTGCATCTTTGCCCATCATTTCTAGAATCATGCGCAAAACTGTTATATTGTTTTTCTCACCGTTCGCACCAATCAGGTACGTGTTTCCAAGTTCTCCCTTTGTTAGGATTGTCCAAACAGCGCTGCTGTGGTCTTCAGTGTGAATCCAATCTCGCACGTTTAATCCTTGGCCGTATAGCTTTGGTCGAATACCCTCTAAAATATTTGTGATTTGTCGAGGAATAAACTTTTCAACATGCTGGTATGGTCCGTAGTTGTTTGAGCAGTTGCTGATTGTTGTGTGCAAACCGTATGTGCGGGTCCATGCGCGTACCAGCATATCGCTTGCAGCTTTTGTGGAGCTGTATGGGCTGGATGGGTGGTATGGCGTTTCCTCTGTGAATTTGGCTGGGTCATCTAATGCCAAATCTCCGTACACTTCATCTGTGGAAATGTGATGGTATCGAATGCCGTACTTTCTAACTGCTTCTAGAAGTCTAAAAGTGCCTTCAACGTTGGTTTTAAGGAATGGTTCAGGGTCTGCAATGCTGTTGTCATTATGTGATTCTGCAGCGTAGTGCACAATAGCGTCGTGATCTGGAACAAGCTTATCTAAAAGCTCAGCATCGCAAATATTGCCGTGCACAAAATCAACTCTGTCTTCTGGCAATCCTGCGATATTTTCAATATTTCCGGCGTACGTTAACGCGTCTAATACTGTTACGTGCGTTTCTGGGTGATTGTTCACTACGTAGTGCACAAAATTAGACCCAATAAAGCCACATCCGCCAGTTACAATTATGTTTTTTGGCTCAAGGTTTGTTGTGTTACTCATGTTTTCCATAATATCCTCTTATATGCCTTTTGCTTTTTAGTTTTGATTATTGTTTATGTTTTTTAAGTTTTATTGCTTAAGATTTTCGTTTATGCTTTATTGTTTAAGCTTTCTCGCATTGCGTTAAATGCTGGCTCGGCTTCACCGTCGTAAATCATGTGTGAATGAGACAGCACTATGCAGCGAGAGCAAAGTTGCTTAATTTGATCTTCGCTGTGCGAAACAATCACCATTGTTTGCCCACGTTTTTGCTGCTCTTTAAGCCTAGTAATGCACTTGTGTTGAAAAGCTTCGTCTCCAACTGCAAGAATTTCGTCGATTAAGAATATGTCTGGATCGCTGTGCGCTGCTACAGAAAACGCTAATCGTAAGAACATTCCAGAAGAGTAGAACTTAACTTCTGTATCCATAAAAGGCTCTATTTCGCTAAAGTCTACTATTGATTGGTATTTATCGTCTATTTCTTCTTTTGTCATTCCAAGAATTGCGCCGTTAAGATACACGTTTTCGCGACCAGTTAAGTCGGCAGCAAATCCTGCTCCAACTTCGATTAGTCCTGCGATTCTTCCGCGCGCACAAACTTCGCCTTCGTCTGGCTGCATAACTCCAGAAAGCATTTTAAGCATAGTAGATTTTCCAGAGCCATTCATGCCTATTAGTCCAACAGTTTCGCCGCGTTTAATAGTAAAACTAACATTGCTTAAAGCTGTAAAGTTTTGTGTCTCGTGCTTTTTAGACGGCGGTGTTAGCAAGTTTACAATCGACTCTTTAATCGAATGATTTGCTCGCAGCGAGAATCGTTTAGTAACGTTAGAAACGCTTAACACAACGTCTTCTGGAAGTGTGTTATAAGGCTTATTCATATATAACTCCTGCTGCTCTTAAAAGTAAAATCCACAAAATCTTAGTAAGCTTAAATTTCTTGAGCAAACTTGCCTTCAAGATGTCTAAATGTAACTTCGCCAATAAGTAGTACAGCAAATGCAACTACAAGGCTTTCGCAAAGTCTTAAAGACCAAGCTCCTGCAAATTGGAAAGTGCGATCTGTGGCATTTAGCCAGAATCCGCGGTGGAATGCTTCAACGCTTATTGCAATAGGATTTGCATAATACATCTCTAAAACCCATCGTGGTGCGTGAGCTGCAACCATTTGCCATGTGTAGAAGCAAGGCGCAAGCCATACAGCAACCATCGCCACTAAGTCTGTAATGTTTTCTGCATCTCTGTAAAAAACGTTTATTGCTCCAAAGAATAATCCAAGACCAAAAGCAAACGTACACACGCTAATAAATCCGATTATTGCCACTATTACGCCTGCAAAATCTGGAATCCACCCCATGCATAAGGCTCCGATTATAAGCACGATTACTTGTGGGAAAAAGTGCACAAAAGCAACTCGTAGCGATGCAAGTGGGAATAGTTCTCTAGGAAGATAGATTTTTTGTATTAAGCCAGCATTAGAAAGTATTGATCTTGTGCAATTAGAGAATGCTTCTACAAAAAAGTTTGTTACTATGATTCCGCTAAAAAGGTACAGTGGGTAGGCTTGAATTCCACCTCCGCGGCCAAGTCCTAAGAAAATTCCCATTGCAACGTAGAACACTACAAATTGTGTTATTGGCTTTACGTACGTCCAAGCCATACCGAGCCAAGAACCGCGATATCTTATGCGTACTTCTTTTTTTACAAGTAAGTCAAGCAAATAAAGGTATCTTGGAATGTCAATCAGACCTTTGCTTCTACCAGGGTGATAGATGGCGTCAGACTTTGTTGTCATCGCTGCCTTTCTTACAAAATTTGCAGTGTGCATGCACGTATAACTTTGTTAAGTTTACATTTGGGGATTGATTTGTGCTAATAACTATCACGTGTTTTGTGTTAGTTTGCTTTTGTTTATAACTTTACTGTGCTTGGCATGTTTGAAAGTTTTTATACGCTGCTAAACTGAAAAATTATGAGTAAGCGAATTCTTGTTACTGGTGCTGGTGGATATATTGGTCGTCACGTTGTTAAAGCTCTTTTAGATGCAGGCGCTAGCGTAATTGCTTCCGACTTGCGTTTAGATGGTGTTGATGAGCGCGCAACGCGTATTGAAGCGAATATTTTTAGCGATGATGCTGATTTGTTTGCAAAGCTTGGGTCTCCAGACGTTTGCTTGCACATGGCTTGGCGCAACGGTTTTAAGCATGCTGCAGACACTCACATGGAAGATTTATCGAATCATTATCGATTTATTCGTCTTATGCTTTCGGGTGGCTTAAAGCAGATTGCTGTTATGGGTTCTATGCACGAAGTTGGCTACTGGGAGGGCGCTATTGACGAGAGCACGCCTTGCAAGCCAGCTTCTATGTATGGCATTTCTAAGAATGCTTTGCGTGAAGCTACTTTGCTTTTGGGCAAAGAGTATGATGCAACTGTTCAATGGATTCGCGCATACTACATTGTGGGCGACGACGCTCGTGGAAACTCTATTTTCTCTAAGCTTCTTCAAGCGTCTCTTGAAGGAAAGAAGACTTTTCCGTTTACTACTGGAAAAAACAAGTACGATTTTATTAATGTAGACGTGTTAGCTAAGCAAATTGCTGCAACTATTTTACAAGATAAAGTAAATGGCGTAATTAATTGCTGCACGGGGGAGCCTGTTTCGCTTGCAGATCGCGTTGAGCGCTACATTCGCGAGAATAATCTTGATATTTCACTTGAGTATGGTGCATTCCCAGATAGGCCATACGATTCTCCAGCAGTTTGGGGAGATAATAGCAAAATCCAAAAGATTATGAGTGATTTTCTAAAATAGTTATTGCAAATCGTCACTTTTCTGGATTTTTTAATGCTAAATTATGGTTTTTAGAAAGGATTAACGTTGCGTGAAACATTGCAAAACGGCAAGCGTCCATGCATATATTTTGTTCTTCCTTGCTACAACGAGGAGCCTGTTCTTCCGCAGACTTCTAGTATTCTTTTAAGCAAAGTTACTTTTCTTATTGAAAATAAGATTATTTCGGATTCTAGCCGTATTCTTTTTGTGGATGATGGTTCTAGAGATTCAACTTGGAATATTATTTGCGATTTACACCAGTCGAATCCTTCGCTTTTTGGCGGTGTAAAGCTTGCGCATAATCGCGGTCATCAAAATGCTTTGCTTGCTGGCTTAACTACAGCATATAAATCGGGTTGCGATGCTGCAATTTCCATGGACGCTGATTTGCAAGACGATGTTGATGTTGTTGATCAATTTATTGCAAAATATGTGGAAGGCTACGAGGTTGTGTATGGCGTTCGCTCTTCTAGAGAAACAGACACGTGGTTTAAGCGCAACACTGCATTAGCTTTTTACAGTGTTTTTAAGTGGATGGGCGCAGAAACCGTTCCAAATCATGCCGATTATAGACTTATGGGCAAGAATGCGTTGAAAGCTCTTTTGGAATATAAAGAAGTTAATCTTTTCTTGCGTGGCATAGTGCCGTCGATCGGCTTTAAGTCAACAAAAGTTGAGTATATACGCGGTAAGCGCAAAGCTGGTGTGTCTAAGTATCCGCTTAAAAAGATGATTTCGTTTGCTATAGACGGCATTACGTCTTTTTCTACTAAGCCTTTGAGTTTTGTAACATTTGCAGGATTCGCGTCTATTTTAGTTTCGCTATGTGTATTTGTTTACGTAATAGCTTCCGTTTTGCAAGGGAAAGCAGTTGCTGGCTGGGGCTCTGTTATGTTCTCAATGTGGTTTATTGGCGGATTGATTATGCTTTCAATCGGCATTGTGGGCGAATATATTGGAAAGATTTATATGGAATCTAAGCATCGCCCACGTTACGAGATTGAAACTACTATTTAGGTATTTAGGTATCTAAATTCTTAACTTCTACTTAGTGCTTATTTTGCACTGGTTCAGAGAATTTTACGACTATATACTTGTTATCTAAAACAGTAGTGCATTTATTTGAAGGCCAAGAAGGCAGATTTTGTACGGCCTTTTCTGCGTTTGTATAAGCGGATGCTAATACAGGAGTTTCCATCTTAAATCCAGTAGCTGAGCGTATGAAACCAGTTTTTACCCATGTGCCGTGAGTAGTTGAGAATCCAATCTCAAACATTGATCGCCCAATAAGTTCAAGCTGATCTGACTTAAATTCACTAGGATTGTAGTCTGCTATGTGATTGCCAACGAATACTACTTTAAGCGGATTTTTATGATTTGCTTGTATTGCTTCTATTCTTCTAGCAACATCTTGAGCAATGTAATAGTCTTGGTTGTAAGTCATGTATTCCGTGTAATACAAGCGATTTACTGTAAACGACTGACTTAATCCAATAATTGCAAGAAGAACGCACGCAATAATCGTTGTTAAAGTCTTTTTGCTAAATTGCATAATGTAATGCAACAAATACATGCATGCAAAAGCGCCAGCAAGAGGGTAGGTTAGTTCTGTTCGCGCAATTCCAGATGTGCCAAGTATTACGCTCATCATCATAGGGCTTGCAGCTATAGCAATAGCAAAAATAATAGTAAAAGCGTTAAGCTTTTTACGAATCACTTGAACAATAATTAACAGCACTAAAGCGATTAATGCGATTGTTATAAATACGCTATGGAATATTGTTCTTCCTAGATACATGCTTTTTGCATGCGAAAGTATAGCATGAATGATTGTTGATATAGGGTCTTTACCCCAACGCATTTGTTCTTTAATGTACGGATCAACGAAGGTGTGGTTAGTGGCGATAACAATTTTGTTCAAAATCGCATAGCATGCATAGCTTGCTATAAACACGCAAATATACGTAAAAACGTAGGCTACTATGTTCTTGAATTTGCATGCATAGCTTCCTTTAACCATTAATGCAATCATTGCTGTTCCAGCAATAAAAACAGTAGTCATCGCTAAGTAGAGAGTAAAACCAAAAACTGCAAAAACAAAAGCCACTAATGCGTATGCTAAAAGAGTTTTAAGTTCTTTACGATTTTGGTACGCGTTATGCGCACACATAAGCGATATGCTAACAAACATTAGCGCACAAGCTACGTCATCTCCCATAAGCAAGAATCCAAGCATTTCTGCAAGAATAGGAGCGCTTATAAACGGAATCATAAATAAAGCTGGGTGGAATTTTGTGCTTGAATTGTGCGCTTTGCTAAACAAGTATGCCCATGTTGTTGCGGAAGCAAAAAATGCAAGAATCATTAAGATTCCAGCTAATGAATTGTTATACCAGTATCTTCCTGTAACGTACTTAAAAGCCAGCAATCCAAAGCGTTCTAGGCGTATCCAAGAATTGTAAAGAGCCTTAGATCTAGAAATCATCTCTTCTGTGTCTATAGAAAAAGTATTAGAAAAAGCTTTTTGACCGTATGCAATAATCAAAAAAATTGCGCTTATTGCAAGTTCAACAACATTAGATTTACAAAAATAAATGAAGTCTTTAAAAGAATATGTTTTTTCTATAATTGCTCTAGTTGTGCTAGTTGAGTTGCTTTTTTTGCCGCATTTTGCAAGTGTAGCTGAATCTTGTAGTTGATTAGTGTTTAATTCTTTAATACAACTAGAGTCTGCTTGATTCATACTACAACCCTTCTATGCGTTTAATCTACATGCGCTACTTACAATTGTATTATAAGATTCTATACATGCTCAACAAGCTATAAGGATTACGTTTAGTAGTACAATAGACATGGTTTGTGCTGTTTTACTGATTAGTGTGCAATGGAGACGATTTATGAATCCTGCAATTTCCATAGTTGTTCCTGCGTATAACAAGGAGCCGTATATTAAGCAATGTATGGATTCACTTATTAATCAAACTCTTAAAGACATTGAGATTATTGTTGTTGACGACGCTAGTACAGATAATACTTTGCAAATTCTTCGCGATTACGAGAAAAAAGATTCTAGAGTAAAAATTATTGCTAAGGCTTTGAATGGCGGATTGCACATGGCTCGTAAAACCGCTGTTAAGGCAACTAGCGGAGATTACGTTCTTTTTGTTGACGCAGACGATGAGATTGAGCTTAAAACTTGCGAAGTTCTTTACTCGTACGTTAGTAGTCATCCCGCAGATATATTGCATTTTGGTGTTTCTATTCATCCAGAAGGCAAATCGGACGAAGATTTTGCATACAGTTACGATCAAATGTATGCGCAAACCAATGGGGATCAATCGGGAGACAATATTATAAAATCGTCGTTCTCTAGCGATTTTCCGCATTGGATGCCTTGGAATGTAATAACAGCACTTTTTAATGGCGATTTAATACGCGCTTCTTTTGAAAAAACAGTTTCTACTAGACTCACTAAAGTCGAAGACGCATACGAATACTTTGTAACGGCATCTTCTGCTAATACTTTGAAGGACTTAACGGCGTTCCGCGCGCTTAAATACCATATTGGCAGAGGAATTTCTGGAAGATCTAAAATAAGCGTTGAAAGATTTAGCACGGAACAGCAATACATTAAAGATGTTGTAAGCGCTGTTTACGATTTTGCTGGCGATTTTGCTAAAGAGTCTTCGATGAAAAGTCACAAGCAAACCGTTGAAGAAGCTGCAAAATGGTTTAATAATCGCGCTTTGAAAATAGTAAAAGATGAGTTCTTTACACGTCTAAAAGTCGAGGATTTTCAAGAAGCCATAAACGCTGTTATTGAAACATGGGGATTAGAGCGTGCGTGCTTGATTGTGCTCGAAGAGCTTGTGCACCTTATGAATCAAGTTGTAGAAGATGATTGCGTAATAAAACACGGCTCCGTTTGTGATGCTCTTCTTAACGTTTACCGAAACATTAAACCAGATAGTTTTAATGGTTCACAGAACGCAACTTATGCTGAGCAAGTAGACTTAATGTCTTTGCATATTATGCAGGTTCATAAGCAAAGATATGAAGAAGAACAAAAGCGTTTGCAAATTGAAGCGCAAAAACGTTACGATGCAATGCCAGCGTATAAGCGTTTTGCAAAAAAGATAAAAAATATGGTTAAAAACTTAACTAAACCAAAGAATGATAAATAAAGTCTAAAAAATAAATTTGCGATTAAACAAATTACAAAATTACACAATAGAATAATCAAAGATAATTAAAGGTAAATCGGGAGATAACATGATTTTGGAAAATCCAAAGCGCTTGGGCATTTTCTTCTTCTACGATGCGCAAGGTCACGCAGACCGTTATGTGTCTACGTTGCTTGATGGATTCAAACCATTCTTTAACGAGCTTGCGATTGTAGTTAATGGCAAAATCGACGAGCAAAGTGAGTCGATGCTTAAAAGCTATGCGAATAAGTTTATTTTGCGCGAAAACAAAGGTTTTGACGTGTGGGCGTACAAGACAGCAATGGATTCTTACGGTTGGGAGAATCTGGAAAAGTTTGACGAAGTAGTGTTATTTAACGCTACGATTATGGGGCCAGTTTATCCGTTTAGCGAAATGTTTAACGCTATGAACGCAAAAGACCTTGATTTTTGGGGCATAACAAAGTTCCATAAGGTTAATGGAGATCCGTTTGGCTACAGCCCGTACGGATACTTGCCAGAGCATATTCAATCGCATTTCCACGCATACAGAAAAAGCTTTATTCAATCTAAGGATTTTCAGGATTATTGGAATAATCTTCCACCAATCAACAGCTACTTTGAGTCGGTTGGATTGCATGAATCTGTGTTTACAAAGCGATTTGCAGATAAGGGTTACAAGTGGTCTGTATACGTTGATACGAGTGATTTAGAAGGCTACTCTTACGGTCCAATAACGTATGCTGCAAGGCAGATTGTGGAATATAAGCGTTGCCCGATTTTTAAGCGCAGGTCTTTCTTCCATGATTACTCCGACGTTTCTACGCAATCCGTTGGAAACCAAGCATTAGACTTATACGAGTATTTGCGGGATCACACCGATTACAACACGGATTTGATTTGGGAAAATGCTTTGCGAAGCATGAATATGGCAGATTTGATGAAGAATCTTCATTTGCGATACATTTTGCCGCAAAATCAGATTGTGGAAAACTCATCAACAGCTACATCAACATCTACTGCTATTGCTACTGCTAAGCCTGCATCTAAGCCAAAAGTCGCGTTGTGCATGCACTTGTATTACATGGATTTGCTAGATAAAAGTTTGCACTATATTCAATCCATGCCGCAAGGATGTGACGTTATTTTAACTGTAGGATCGAAAGAAAACCAGCAAATCGTGAAACAACGCGTGAAACAACTTCCGTATAACGTAGACGTGCGGTTGATTGAAAATCGCGGTAGAGATGTGAGCGCATTCTTAGTGGGCGGCGGCGCAGATCTTATGAAGTACGATTACGTATGCTTTGCTCACGATAAAAAAGTCACGCAATTATCTCCTCGAAGCATAGGCGACGGATTCGCATACAAGTGTTTTGAAAATATTCTTGCAAGTAAAGAGTATGTGCAAAACGTTATAAATCTATTTGAAACGCATCCGCGACTTGGAATGGCAATGCCAACGCCGCCAAATCATGCAGACTACTTCCCAGGATTTACATACACTTGGGGTCCAAACTTTGAAGGCACAAAGAAATTCCTAGAAAAAACGTTAGGAATCAGCGTTCCGTTAGACGAAAATAAAGACGCTATAGCTCCGCTCGGCACAATGTTCTGGTTCCGTACGAAAGCACTGCACGGGCTATTGGATAGAAAGTGGACTTACGAAGATTTCCCAGCAGAACCGCTAAAAATAGACGGAACGTTGTTGCACTTTATAGAGCGAGCATACGGGTATGTGCCGCAAGCCAACGGATATTACGACGCATACATATTCTCCGACCACTTTGCGCGAATAGAAATGACGAATCTAGAATTCGATGTTCGAGAACTATCAAAATCTGTTAGCACGCCGTGGATTAAGCACAATTTGGAAGAAACTTGTAGAGAAGTAATGCGCGGAAAGCGCTTCCGTTACACTGTTTTAAGAGTGCTAAAAAGTATTGCAAAACGCGTATTTTATAAGGCTTTGTACATAGCTCAAAGAATTGTACACATTGGTAGTAAAGGTAACGTTGGTAGTGAAGGTAAAGAAGATGAGTGATATAAGCGTAAATACAGACGCAACAAAATGCGTTCGCGCGCGCGCAAAAAAACCGCGACTTTTCTACTTGGATTGGATTCGCGCAATAGCTGCGATTTTGATTGTTGTAACGCATTTTAACAATCCGTATTTGGAGCCTACGCGATTCTTTGTAAATAGGCCGTTTGGAATTTACATTGGCGGATTAGGAGTATCGCTATTTTTGATTATTTCTGGCGCCGCTCTTATGTACAACTACGGGGATAGAGAAAGCCTGGATTTGCGCACATTCTACACAAAGCGCGCAAAAACGTTGTACCCAATGTTTTGGGTGGCATTTATAGTGGCGAATATTTTACTGTTTATTCGCAATAATGGCTATATTTTTGTACCAAGGCATAAAATAACAGCAATTTTTTCGCTTTTTGGAATGGATGGCTACGCTTCTGCATTCGGTGTAGGCACATTTTACACTTTAGGCGAATGGTTCCTCGGATTCATAATACTGTTCTATATAGTGTTCCCGCTTTTAAGAGTTGGCGTAAATAAAATGCCAATAGCAACTGTTTGCATTGTGTTGGTTCTATACGCTGCAACAGTTGTGTTCTTTACTTTTTACCAGATTCCACGAGTGCCGTCTGATATTCTTTTAACAACAAGATTGCCAGAATTAGTATTTGGCATGATTTTTGTAAAGTTTATTAAAAAAGTGCCGCATTGGCTTGCAGCAGTATCTTTTGTGATTCTTGCAGCACAACAATTAACGCACATATTAAAAGACAATATTGCAGTTACGATTGTAGGAATATTTGCATTCCTATTGCTGTCTTATATTGGCGAACTTGTTAAAAGTTTTAAGCCACTAAGCGCGTGCACAAAGTTTATATCCGCATATTCGTACCCGATTTTTTTGGTTCACCACGTGTTAATAATGCAAGTGTTTACAGTAATATACCCAGTGTGGCTTAATCGCTGGCAAGCGTACGGATTGCTAATTGCAGAGTTTGTGGTGATTCTTGTGCTTTCTGTAATACTCAAGCGTTTTACAAACTTGATTGTGGGTTTTGTGAGCAAATATTTAGTGAAAAGTAGTAGCAAGAATAATGTTGAAAGTGCTGTGATAAATCGCAGTGATAATAGCAGCACGAATCGCAGTTTGGACTAACATGCATATTTGTGCAGGAATAATCACCTATAATCCAACTTTAACAGACGTAAGCACGTGTTTAGAAGCGCTATGCAATCAAGTAGAGCGCGTAATAATCGTAGATAATGCGTCTAAAAATGTTAAAGGCTTGCAAGAAGTTGTAAGCAAATACGCAAACGTGACTTTAGTTAAAAACAGTCAAAATATTGGTTTTGCAAAAGCATTGACGCAAGTGTTTGAATGGGCAAAATCGCAAGGTTTCAACTGGGTTCTAACGCTTAACGACGATTCTGTTGTGCCAAGCAACATGATTAGCGAATACAAGAAAATCCTGGAAAATCAGGGAAGTCTTGTAAATCAAAAAAATGCAAAAATCGCAATTGTATGCTCTTTGCTAAAAAACCGTTTAGACGGCACGATTTTACACAGCAAATGCCACGAAGACGAATGCATAACGTCTGGAAGCTTAACAAGCGTAGAAGCGTGGCAGGAAATCGGCGGATTTGACGAATGGTTGGAAATTGACGGAGTAGACTTCGACTTTTCAAGGCGACTAGTGCGCGCTGGGTGGAAAATCGTAGAGTGCCAAAACGTTATAATGGAACACCAAATCGGCAAAGCGCGCTCAATAAACTTGATTATAAAACACCCAATCGTGTGGAATCACAACGCAAATCGCAAGTACTACATAGCGCGAAATATGCAAGTAGTCGACTACAAAATGGGAACATATTCGTACGCTAAGTCGTTGCGTGCAGTTGTGCGAGATATGATTTTCGTTGCGCTGTGGGAAAAGAATAAATTTGCTAAGATTCACGCGATGATACGCGGATTTAAGGATGGGCAGCAAAAGATTCGTCAAATGCGCAAAATCTCATCTTGTAAAGCAGAACAGAACGCGGTTTGAAAGGATAGCAATGATAGCAATGGAAAATTATGCTAAAAACGAAAATCCGCTAGTTTCTATAATCGTGCCAGTCTACAATTCTGCAAAATATTTGAGCGGATGCGTGGACTCGATTCTTGCGCAAACTTACAAAAACATAGAGCTGATTTTGGTAGACGACGGATCCAAAGACGACTCGGGTAAAATTTGCGATTCATACGCATCAAAAGATTCGCGAGTTAAAGTAATACACCAACAAAACGGCGGAATATCTCGCGCGCAAAACGCAGGGCTTGATGCAGCTCGTGGCGAATTTATAGCGTTTGCAGACAATGACGATATTCTAGATTGCAAAAATATTGAGATTTTGTTAAACGCTATTTTGCAAAGCGGAGCTAGCATGAGCAAAGCAAAATGGCAGCAATTTGGTCTAAGTAGCTTAGAGCAGATTAAAAAAGAAGCTGGCTTGAGTGCGAGTGGATTGGGTGCGCGCGGATTAGGTACGGAAAAATCGCAAGCAACCGCACGTTTAGAGAACGCGACTCAAATAAAAATCGTAAAAAATCCGCTAAAAGCGTATCAAACTGTATTTTGCAAAATATTTAGAATAATCGGAAATAAGCTGGGCAAAAACAGCGAAGCGCGCTACTTTAACGAAGCGAATTGGTGCAGGCTGTACAGGCGAGAGGTTTGGGAAGGAGTGCGATTCCCAGAAGGAAAGTTTGCGCAAGACACGGCGATGGCAAGCGTTCTGTACTCGCGCATGAATTACGTGGCACATGTGGACGAAGTGCTGTACTACTGGCTGCAACGCACGGATTCCGTAACGCATAAAATGCGAGACGCTGGCTTTTACCACGATCATATAGACGCAGTTCGAGCAAATTGGGATTTGTGCTTAGAACACAACGTTTTGCCAGCAAGAAGCTACTACACAATGGTTGGAAATTTGCGTTACGAGCGATACGCGCTTAAAAGTGGAGAAAATACGCTTAATGGCGGAAAAAATAGTGATGCAGAAATCCAAAAAATATACGAAAAAAATTATGCTAAAGACGTAGAATTTGCTAAATCAGCTGTTAAAAAGCTTACGATTTTACAGCGCGCGCAATGTTTTACGATGGCGTGTGTTAGGAATCTTGAAAAAATAATCTACGATTGCAAAATTAAAAATATGAAGTAATGCAATTAAAAATCGAAGAGTAAGTGCAAATCAGAAAGCAAGAAATGAGTGGGGAAATGAGCGAATACCCAGATTTAGTGGTTGTTGGAGCAGGATTGTTCGGCTTAACCGTAGCTCAGCAGGCTGCAGAACGCGCTGGCGCTCGCGTTGAGATTATTGACGTGCGTAATCACATTGGCGGCAACGCTTACTCGTATTTTGACGAGCGAACGGGAATTGAAATTCACAAGTATGGCGCGCATCTTTTCCACACAAGCAATAAGCGTGTGTGGGATTATGTGAACCGCTTCACAACGTTTACTAACTACGTGCATCGTGTTTACGCAACTCACGATGGCGAAGTGTATTCGTTGCCAATCAACTTAGGTACGATTAACCAATTCTTCCACGCGCACTACACGCCAGAAGAAGCAAAGGCGCTTATTGCAAGCCAAGCGGGGGAGTTTGCTGGCAAAGATCCGCAAAATCTAAACGATAAGGGTATTAGCCTAATTGGGCGCCCGCTTTACGAGGCGTTTATTAAGAATTACACGGCAAAACAGTGGCAAACGGATCCTTCTAAGCTGCCTGCTGGAATTATTAAGCGCTTGCCTGTGCGATTTAACTACAATAATCGCTACTTTAAAGACACTTGGGAAGGATTGCCAACGGACGGATATACGGCTTGGATGCAGCGAATGATTGATAATCCACTAATTCATGTTTCGCTTGGCGTGGACTTTTTCGACGAATCGCAGCCGTTTAACAAGCGCGCGCTGGCGGAAGCTGGAGTGCCAGTGGTTTATACGGGGCCAGTGGACAGGTATTTTGACTACGCGCTTGGCGAGTTAAAGTGGCGTACCGTTGACTTTAAGGAAGTGCGTTACCAGGAGAGCGACCACTTTGGCTGCCCAGTTATGAACTATTCAGATGCAGATGTTCCGTTTACGCGCGCGATTGAGTTTAAGAACTTTAATCCAGAGCGCGAGGAGGTTTCTACGGAGGCTAGCGGCGATGCTGATTTTGTGCCAGGCAAAAGCGTTAAAGCTGGGGAGACTGTTGTTTGGCAGGAGTATTCTCGCGCAGCCAGCCGCGAGGATGAGCCGTATTATCCAGTGAACACGGAGGAAGATAAAGCCTTGTATGCGCGCTATGCGGAGCTTGCAGCGGCTGAGACGAACACTGTTTTTGGTGGGCGATTGGGAACGTACAGTTACTACGATATGCACAATGTGATTGATATGGCTTTGCGTGCTTACGAATCGCAAGTAGCGCCACTTATTGCGCGCTAAGAGTAAGTAAAAGTCAGCGTAAGTAAGGCTGGCGCAAAGTATATAAGTACGAAAAAGGGCTTCTAGCTATTGGCTAGAAGCCCTACTCGCGGAGAATACGAGATTCGAACTCGTGAGGCTGTTACACCAACACGCTTTCCAAGCGTGCGCCATAGACCACTAGGCGAATTCTCCACATCAATCATTGTGCTAAACACACAACAAAAGACAACTTAAATAAGATAACATAGTGTGCGGATAATGCAAAATCGCGCGTTGCGCGAATCGACGATTTCGAGCTGCATAATGCGCGGGCGCGACGACCTGCCTTCGCGTTTGGAACGTAGCGCGAAGGCAATTCGGAGCGCTGAGCCACTTAAGGCAGAAGCACTGCTTCTGCTGCGCGCTTTGACTGAGCTTGAAATTGCATAGCGCGCTGCAACGCGCGAGCGACATTTCTAACGTTTTTGCGATTCTCAAATCGCCCCAATAGATTTATTGCACATACAATCCTTGCAATTGCGTGTTGTTGATTATGTGCGTGTTGTTGATTATGTGATAGTGTAGATTTTTCAT
Source organism: Gardnerella piotii (assembly GCF_049815665.1). Classification (NCBI taxonomy): domain Bacteria; kingdom Bacillati; phylum Actinomycetota; class Actinomycetes; order Bifidobacteriales; family Bifidobacteriaceae; genus Gardnerella; species Gardnerella piotii. Next base: position 1,342,711 of record NZ_CP187450.1, on the reverse strand, counting down.
ATGTAGTAAGCGATTTGCGATTTGTGATTTGCGACTTACTACAGATGCGCAAAACTACAGGATTATTAGCAAATACAGGATTTAAGTTTAGAAGGTGTTTAGCATGGATGTTGGTTTTGTAAAGAATATCCAAAAAATAAAGCCTAAAAAGCCAAATCCTGCAGTTGATCATAGTCCGCGCACAATGATGATTGGCATAATCTTAACAATTCTTGGCGGTGCGCTTTGGGGCACAAATGCTACTGTTTCTAAGATTCTAATGTCTAAATACCTTGTAAGTCCGCTGCAAATCGCGTGCGTTCGTCAGCTTGCTGCAGGCGTACTATTCGTAATTGTTGCCTCAATTGTTAATCGCAAGCAACTCGTTGGCGCATTAAGCACAAAAAAATCATGGCCAATGCTAGTCGTAACAGGTATTGTGTGCGTGCTTTTAACGCAAGTTGCGTATCTTTTTACAATCGACTGGACTAACTCTGGAACAGCTACCGTTTTACAAAGCCTCAATCTGCTTTTTGTGCTTGTTTACGTGTGTTTGCGGTCAAAAAGAACTCCGACTTTGCGCGAAAACATTGGTGTTTTGCTTGCGTTTGCAGGAACTGCGCTTATGGCAACGGGTGGCAATTTTAGCTCGCTTTCGCTGCCGTTAATGGGACTTTTGTGGGGATTAGCAGATGCTGCGAGTACGGCGGCGCTTGCGATTATGCCAGTTAAATTGATTGCAAAATGGGGAAATCTTACTGTAAACGGAATCACGTTTATTATTGCAGGTCTTATTATGCTGCCATTTGTGAAGCCATGGCAAACAATGCCTCCTTTAGATTTGAGCGCGTATTTGCTGTTTACTTTTACAATTGTTGGCGGAACTTTTGGCGCATATTGGATGTTTTTGGCTGGCATTATGCGAGTTGGATCTGTGCGCGGAACGCTTTTAGGCGCGAGCGAGCCTGTTATGGCTGCAATCACGGCTGTTGTGTTTACGGGAGCTGTGTTCTCGTGGGCTGATTTTGCAGGATTTGCGCTTATTTTTATTATGATGATTTTATTGAGGTGATTATGACGAATATGCAAGATGCACAAAACATGGATTTACAAAACCCAGTCAATCGCGTAGAGCAGATGTATGAGTACGGCTACCGAAAGTCAAACTACGGCCCAGACGAGCTTGTAACAGACGCGCACGGAAATCCAATAAGCGTTATGGATGCCATGCTAAGCGCGCAAGATGCAAGCACTGCGCAAACTCAAACTCCGCACTTGTGCTTCTATTCGCCTAGAATCCCAGGAAACACAGGATCTGCGATTCGCCTTTGCGCTGTAACGGGCACAATTTTGCATCTTGTAGAGCCGCTTGGATTTAATCTTCAAGACACAAAGCTTCGTCGCGCGGGTCTTGATTATCACGATATGGCACACGTTGTTATGCATCCGAATTTTGAAAACCTTGTTGAGTCAATGCCAAATTCTCGCATAATTGCGTTTACTGCAAACGCCACAAAACTTTACACAGATGTTGAGTATAAGCCGAACGATATTTTGCTTTTTGGGCCAGAGCCAGGAGATATTCCAGACCCAATGGATATTATGGCAGGCCCGCATGTTGCGGAACAGGTTCGCTTGCCAATGCGACCTTCGCTTAGAAGCTTAAATCTTACGAATTGCGCATCAATCGCCATTTATGAGGCGTGGCGTCAGCTTGGATTTGAGGGCGGAAAATAGTCATAAATAGCTAGAAATCGCCATAAATAGCCAAAAATAGTCTTAAAACTACTCATGCATTACAATGGTTAATATGCCTGTGTTAAAACGTAAACCAAAGCGGAAGATTAGTGCTGCGCGCCGCCGCATGTACATTCGCCGCCGAATCGTAGTTTGCGTGGGGCTGTTGGCTGTTTTAGCATTCTGCATTTTTTGCATAGTCAGCATTTTTAAGGGCATTAGCGCAATTGGAACCGCTATAAACAAACATTCAGACGTTACTCTATCTAAACAGCTTGTGCCAGATCCAAGGCCTGTTGGAGTCATAAAAAAATGCAGTGCAAAAGACGTTAGAATTGAGCTATCTTCTTCGTCTCAAGCTGTTCCAATGGGTGGAACTTTAGAGTTTAACGCTCACATTGTTTACGAAGGCGACGATTCATGCAGGATTGACGCTTCGAGCGGAAGAATGGTGTTGAATATAGGCCAAAGCGCAGGCGGTTCATCGCAAGCGGCTGGCGATTCTTCTGGCGCAAAAGGCGATAAGTCAAATAAGTCAAATAAGCAAAATAAGTCGAATCAGTCTAATAAGTCGAAAGACAAGTCTGCACAAGCAGTTGTTCCGCAATGGCAATCAGATATGTGCATAATTCCACTCAAGCCGCTACTTATGGCAAAAGGCGATTCGTACGATAAAAAGTTTACTTGGAATGCAAACGCTACGATTGGCACGCCGAGTGGAGAAAATTGCGCGAATGACTCCGATTTGCCTAAAGTTTCGCGCGGAACGTACATTGCGCAAATCGAGCATAAGGACGTAGCAGGGTTGCAAAGCAATCCCGTTGTTATTTCTGTTCGCTAGTGTTTGTGTTGACTTTTGTTCAATATTTTGTGCATTTTTTGCAGTGCGTTTGTATCAAAAAACACCAAAATCAGGTACAAACGCACTACATGATTACGCAGATTTCACCAAACTAGGTAGAGATTCGAGATTTTTCGCAGCGGATGAAGCGAACCTCAGCATGAAATGGTGATTCGCTGAAGCAGCAAGAAAAATCGAGAATCTCGGCGATGAAAACTACGCAAAAGTTCTAGGCATTCAGAAGGTTTGATGTATTTCTATACGAGCAATAAAAGAGGAGCGTAGCGACGGGACTTGCGAGGAGAGAAATACTCAAACCTCGCGCAACAACAAATGCTATATGTGTAGATTAGTACCCTACATCAATGGCGCAAAAAGTCGAAGCGAAGGGGTAAAATCGTTTCTTTGTACACGGTGTGTCATATAGCGGGCATACTCAAGGAACCGAAGAAGGCGCCCGCAAACCCAAAATCATTGATTTTAAGCGCGTTTGCTGCGATTTTCTAAAGCTCCCAAGGATTAATAAAACTAGCTAGCGATAAAGGAACGTCCATTGGCTGCTGAACAAGCTACGACGAACACCACCAAAGTCATCGCGCGTGCCGACGAGCACAGCATTAAGTTGCACAAAGCGTCGGATCGTGTGAATTTCGGCTCCATTTGTGAGCCAATCGATGTGCCATACCTCCTCGGTGTGCAAACCGACAGCTTTGACTGGCTGATCGGCTCCGAGCGTTGGAAGAAGCGCGTCGAAGAAGATGAGGCAAATGGCACTCACACTGTGCCACACGTCTCTGGTCTAGAAGAAGTGTTCCAAGAGATTTCTCCAATCGAGAATTTTGCTGAGACAATGAGCCTCACATTCTCGGATCCATATTTTGAAGAGCCACGTCACACTGTGCTTGAGTGCAAAGAGAAGGATTACACGTATTCCGCTCCTTTGTACGTAAATGCAGAGTTTGAAAATGGCGAAACTGGCGAGATTAAGAGCCAGACTGTTTTTATGGGTGATTTCCCATTACAAACCCCACACGGAACATTCATTATTGGCGGCACTGAGCGCGTAATCGTGTCTCAGCTTGTGCGTTCCCCAGGCGTGTACTTCGACCGCACACAAGATCGCACTTCCGATAAAGACGTTTTTGGCGCAAAAATCATTCCAAGTCGCGGAGCGTGGCTTGAGTTCGAGATTGATAAGCGCGATGTTCTTGGCGTGCGCGTAGATCGCAAGCGCAAGCAGTCTGCAATCGTATTCTTAATGGCAATTGGCATGACTAAGCCAGAAATTGCCGAAGCATTCCAGGGATATCCTCTTGTTCTCGACGCTCTAGAAAAAGAGCCAATCGATACTCAAGACGATGCTCTTACAGACTTGTACAGAAAGATTCGCCCAGCAGATACCGCAACTGCCGACGCGGGCCGCAATTTGCTCGAATCCTTCTACTTCAACACAAAGCGCTACGATTTGGCGCGCGTTGGTCGCTACAAGATTAATCGCAAGCTTGGTTTGGAAGCGGATTACAACGATCGCAGCTTGAATCGCGAAGACATTATTGCAACAATCAAGTATTTGGTTACTTTGCATGCTGGCGAAAAGACCTTCCCAGGCAAGCGCGATGGCGAAGATGTGCAGTTGCGTGTAGACGTAGACGATATTGATCACTTTGGAAACCGCCGAATCCGCCAGGTTGGCGAGCTTGTACAGAATCAGATTCGTACTGGCTTAAGCCGTATGGAGCGCGTTGTGCGCGAGCGCATGACAACTCAAGACGCTGAGGCGATTACACCACAGTCGTTGATTAACATTCGACCAGTTAACGCTACGATTAAGGAGTTCTTCGGAACTTCCCAGCTCAGCCAGTTTATGGATCAAAACAATCCTTTGGCAGGCGTTACGAACAAGCGTCGTCTTTCGGCTCTTGGTCCTGGTGGTCTTTCTAGAGACCGCGCATCTATGGAAGTTCGAGACGTGCACCCATCCCACTTTGGTCGTATGTGCCCAATCGAATCCCCAGAAGGTCCAAACATCGGTCTTATCGGTTCGCTTGCAACCTTTGGTCGCATTAATCCATTCGGCTTTATTGAAACGCCTTATCGTAAGGTTGTTAACGGTCATGTGACTAACGAAGTCGAATATATGACTGCAGACCGCGAAGCAGAGCATGTTATTGCTCAGGCAAACCAGGAACTCGACGAAAATGGCAACTTTGTTGGCACGCAGGCGCTTGCTCGCGTGGACGAAGAAGAGGCAGTCGATGTGCCTGTAAGCACTGTTGACTACATGGATGTTTCTCCACGTCAGATGGTTTCCCTTGGCGCAAGCTTGATTCCATTCTTGGAGCACGATGAAGGTCACCGTGCTTTGATGGGTACCAACATGCAGCGCCAGGCCGTGCCTCTTATTAAGTCGGAGCGTCCACTTGTTGGTACGGGTTCTGAATGGCGTGCTGCAGTTGATTCTGGAGACGTGATTCTTTCCGAAAAGCCAGGCGTTGTAACCTACGTTTCTGCGGATATTATTCGCGTTATGAACGATGACGGAACTCAATCTAGCTACAAGCTTTCTAAGTTCCAGCGTTCCAATCAGACTACTTGCTACAACCAGGTGCCGCTTATTAAAGATGGTGAGCGCGTGGAAGCAGGAACTGTTTTGGCTGATGGCCCTGCAACAGACAAGGGTGAGCTTGCACTCGGCAAGAATTTGCTTGTTGCGTTTATGCCTTGGAACGGCTACAACTACGAGGATGCTGTGATTATTTCTCAGCGACTCGTACAAGACGATACGCTTTCTTCGATTCATATTGAAGAGTACGAGATTGATGCTCGCGAAACCAAGCTTGGTGCCGAAGAGATTACTCGCGACCTTCCAAACGTTGGCGAAGACGCTATTGCAAACCTCGACGAGCGCGGTATTATTCGCATTGGTGCCGAGGTGGAAGCTGGCGACATTTTGGTTGGTAAGGTAACACCTAAGGGCGAGACCGAGCTTACTCCAGAAGAGCGCTTGCTTCGCGCAATCTTTGGCGAAAAGAGCCGCGAAGTTCGAGACACTTCGCTTCGTGTGCCTCACGGCGAAACTGGTACCGTGATTGCTGTTAAGGAGATTACTCGCGAAGACGCTGAAGACGATGGCGATGAGCTTCCAAATGGCGTAAACCAGATGATTCGCGTGTACATTGCTCAGCATCGCAAGATTACGCAGGGCGATAAGCTTTCTGGTCGTCACGGTAATAAGGGTGTTATTTCCCGCATTTTGCCAGAAGAGGATATGCCATTCTTGGAGGATGGTACTCCAGTAGACATTATGCTTAACCCGCTGGGCGTGCCTTCTCGAATGAACTTGGGCCAGGTGCTCGAGCTTCACTTGGGTTGGATTGCTCACGCAGGCTGGGATATTAACTTGGATACAGACCTTGAGGCCGCTTGGAAGAAGTACGTGCCAGAAGGCGCCGAGCACGGCGATCCATGCACTCCTGTTGCAACTCCAGTGTTCGACGGCGTGCGCCCAGAGACCTTGAAGGGTCTTTTGAGCACTACGCTTGCAGACCGCGATGGCAATAAGCTTGTTGGCTCCGACGGTAAGGCAACACTGTTTGACGGCCGCACTGGTGAACCATTCCCTAAGCCAATTTCTGTTGGTTACATGTACATCTTGAAGCTGCATCACTTGGTTGATGATAAGATTCACGCTCGTTCCACTGGTCCTTACTCTATGATTACCCAGCAGCCGTTGGGTGGTAAGGCTCAGTTCGGCGGCCAGCGCTTTGGTGAGATGGAAGTGTGGGCGCTTGAGGCTTATGGCGCTGCGTACACATTGCACGAAATGATGACCACAAAGTCTGATGACGTTGACGGTCGCGTGCGCGTGTATGGCGCTATTGTTAAGGGCGATAATCTTCCACCTGCTGGTATTCCTGAGTCCTTTAAGGTGTTGCTCAAGGAAATGCAGTCGCTCTCCTTGAATGTTGAGGTGCTTAACTCCGAAGGAGTGGCAATCGACATGAAGGATGAAGATGATGATCCGGTGTCGTCTTCTGAAAATTTGGGCTTTAATATTGGTGCACGACCAGATTCGTCTGCCAAAGAAGACCAAGTTATTCAAGAACCTGAATACCAGTGATACAAGTGTTACAAGTGTTTTAATCACTAATCACTAATCACTAATCACTTTAAGAAACTTAGAAAAACAATTTCATGAGACAGGACGATAATAGTGCTGGACGTCAACGCATTTGACAAACTGAGGATTGGACTGGCCACTGCCGAAGACATCCGTAGCTGGAGCCACGGCGAAGTTAAGAAGCCAGAAACCATTAATTACCGTACCCTTAAACCAGAGAAGGATGGTCTGTTCGGTGAGCAGATTTTCGGTCCTACTCGCGATTGGGAGTGCGCGTGCGGCAAGTATAAGCGCGTGCGCTTTAAGGGAATCGTGTGCGAGCGATGCGGCGTGGAAGTTACACGCAGCCGCGTTCGCCGCGAACGCATGGGTCATATTGAGCTTGCGGCTCCTGTAACACACATTTGGTTCTTCAAGGGTGTGCCAAGCCGCTTGGGATATTTGCTCGACATTGCTCCAAAAGACTTGGAAAAAGTCATCTACTTTGCAGCTTACATGGTTACTAAGGTAGACGAAGAGCAGCGTCACCAGGATCTTCCAGACTTGCAAGACGAGTTTGATACCGAAATTGGCAATCTTCGTAAGCGCCGCGACAACGAGATTGATGCGCGCGCAAAGAAAGCAGAAGAAGATCTTCACGAGCTAGAAGAATCGGGCGAGGCAAAAGGTAGCGCAAAGTCTAAGTTGCGTGCTGGAGCTGAGCGCGAAATGTCTGCTATCCGTACTCGCTACGACGAGCAAATTCAGCGTTTGAACGCAGTTTTCGATCGCTTTAAGGGCTTGCGTGCAGGAGATATGGAAGGCGATGTTGATCTTTGGCGAGAGATGGAAGATCGCTATGGCGACTACTTTGAAGGATGCATGGGCGCGGAAGCAATCAAGAAGCGCTTGCAAGACTTCGATCTTAAGTCTGCTGCTGTAGAACTTCGCGAAGAAATCGACAATGGTACTGGTCAGCGCAAGGCGCGCGCTTTGAAGCGACTTAAGGTTGTTAACGCGTTCTTGACTACTGGAAACAAGCCAGAAGCAATGGTTTTGGACGTTATTCCAGTAATCCCACCAGACTTGCGACCAATGGTTCAGCTTGATGGTGGCCGCTTTGCAACATCCGATTTGAACGATTTGTATCGCCGCGTAATCAACCGTAACAATCGTTTGAAGAGGTTGATTGAGCTTGGCGCTCCTGAAATCATGCTTAATAACGAAAAGCGCATGCTTCAGGAAGCTGTTGATTCGCTGTTCGACAATGGTCGCCGTGGTCGCCCTGTAACGGGTGCGTCCAACAGGCCACTAAAGTCGCTTTCCGATATGCTTAAAGGTAAGCAGGGCCGATTCCGCCAGAACTTGCTCGGTAAGCGAGTTGATTATTCTGGCCGTTCCGTAATCGTTGTTGGTCCAAGCCTTCGCATGCATCAATGCGGCTTGCCTAAACCAATGGCGTTGGAGCTGTTTAAGCCATTCGTTATTAAGCGTTTGGTAGATCAGGGCTTTGCGCAGAATATGAAGAGCGCCAAGCGTCTTGTTGATCGCGGAGATTCCGAGGTTTGGGGCGTGCTCGAGGAAGTCATCTCCGAGCATCCTGTTCTTCTTAACCGCGCACCTACGCTTCACCGCTTGGGTATTCAAGCATTTGAGCCAATCTTGGTTGAAGGTAAGGCAATTCACTTGCCACCACTTGCTTGCGCAGCATTCAACGCAGACTTCGATGGTGACCAGATGGCAGTGCATTTGCCACTTTCCGCCGAAGCTCAAGCAGAAGCTCGCAGCTTGATGATGGCATCCGACAACATCTTAAAGCCAGCAGATGGTCACACCGTTACAATGCCATCTCAGGATATGATTTTGGGCTTGTACTACTTGTCTACCGTAATCGACGGTGCAAAGGGTCAAGGACGAATCTTCTCCTCGCTTGCAGAAGCTCAAATGGCGCTAGACAAGCACGAGATTGACATGCAAGCTAAGGTGTTAATCCGCGTTCCTGCAGACTTTGTTTTGCCAAAGGATTGGGAGCCTTCCGAGCTTAAGGTTGTAGACCCAGAGCCAGGCAGCCCAGATGTTGTGCGTGAAGAGCGCTTTAAGGATGGAACTGTTCTGTTTGCAACGTCTTGCGGTCGCGTGCTGTTTAATAGCACTCTTCCAGAGGACTATCCGTTTGTAAACCAGCAGGTTCCAAAGGGTGTTCTTTCTAAGATTGTTGACGACATTGCTACGCGCTATTCCACCGCTCAGGTCGCCGCAAGCCTCGATGCTTTGAAGGATCTTGGCTTTACGCGCGCACCTTGGTCGGGCGTTACAATGGCATTCTCCGACATTGTGCTTCCTCCAAATCGCGAGCAAATTGCGCAAGATTACGAGGATCAGGCTGCAAAAATCAACTCCCAGTACGATATGGGTCTTCTTACCGACGAAGAGCGTCGTCAAGAGTTGATTAACTTGTGGACAGAGTGCACCGATAAGGTTGCAGACGCAATGCGCGAGAACTTCCACGACGACAACAACGTGAACATTATGGTTCAGTCTGGCGCGCGTGGTAACTGGATGCAGATTCGTCAGATTGCTGGTATGCGAGGCTTAGTGGCAAATCCTAAGGGTGAGATTATTCCTCGTCCTGTTAAGTCAAACTACCGCGATGGCCTTTCCGTGTTGGAGTACTTCATCTCGCAGCACGGCGCTCGTAAGGGCTTGGCAGATACCGCACTTCGTACAGCAGAATCTGGTTATTTGACTCGTCGTCTTGTGGACGTTTCTCAGGAAGTTATTGTTCGCGAAGAAGATTGCGGCACAAAGCGTGGTCTTGTTATGAAGATTGCAGACCGCGACGAAAATGGCAATTTGACGCTTGTTAAGGCTGCTGATGGTGGCCCATACTCGCGCTTGCTTGCTGCAGACGTGCTCGATCCAGCAGACGGCACAACAGTTTTGGCAAAGTGTGGAGACGCGCTTTCTATGGACGTTTTGCGCAGCTTGGTTGCGCACGGCGTTGAAGAGGTTAAGGCTCGCTCTGTGCTTACTTGCGAATCTAAGCGTGGCGTTTGCGCAAAGTGCTACGGCTGGTCTTTGGCTACAAGCCGACTCGTGGATGTTGGCGAGGCTGTTGGTATTGTTGCAGCACAGTCCATTGGTGAGCCTGGTACGCAGCTTACGCTTCGTTCCTTCCACTCTGGTGGCGTTGCTTCTGCAAGCGATATTACGCAGGGTCTTCCTCGTGTTACCGAGCTTTTTGAGGCTCGTACTCCTAAGGGCGAGGCTCCAATAGCAGAGTTCCCAGGCGTTGTGAAGGTAGAAGATACGGATCACGGCCGTCAGGTCACTTTGACTCCAGACGATACAACCGTTGAGCCAATCGTTTACCCAGTAACTCGCCGTGCTCCAATGCTTGTTAAGGATGGCGACCACGTTGAGGTTGGCACGCAGCTTATTGAGGGTTCTGTGGATCCTAAGAAGATTTTGCGAATCCTTGGCCCGCGCGCAGCTCAGGTGAATATTGTGGAAGAAGTTCACAACGTTTACCGTTCTCAGGGCGTTGATATTCACGATAAGCACATTGAGGTTATTGTTCACCAGATGCTTCGCCGTATTACGGTGATTGATTCTGGAGACACTGAGCTTCTTCCAGGTGAGCTTGTGGATCAGGCAAAGTTCCGCGAGGCAAATCTTGCTGCCGTTAAGAATGGCGGTAAGCCTGCTGCTGGTCGACCAGAGCTTATGGGTATTACCAAGGCTTCTTTGGCTACGGATTCTTGGCTTTCTGCCGCATCCTTCCAGGAGACTACACGCGTGCTTACTGAGGCTGCTTTGAGTCAGAAGGAAGATGATCTTAAGGGTCTAAAGGAGAACGTGATTATTGGTAAGCTCATTCCAGCTGGTACTGGTTTGGCGCGCTACCGTAATGCGGATGTGTCTGCGGATCCAGAAGTTCGTGACGCTATGTATCCAAATCTTGCTGTGACTGCTGAAAATAGCACTCCATCAAACTTTGGTGAAAGCGACATGGCGGATGTTGACTTCTCCAACATTGATTTTGGAGACATGAAGCTCGGTGATGATTTTAATCCAGATGATTATCTTGACGATCAAGGTGGTCAGAGTGATTACGATGATGACATTGAGTAATCATGTGATTGCTTAATTGGGTGATTGCTTAATTAAGTAAGTCCACTTCGACTAGCCGTTGCAAGTTGTTTTACGCATCTTGCAGCGGCTTTTTTGTTCGCTTTGACTGAGCTTGAAATTGCATAACGCGTTTCAAGCTCCTTCAAAGCGTGATTTGGCTCAGGCATAAAGTCCAGTGGACTTTATGTGCCAAATCAGCCGAGCGGCTACTAGTAGCCGTGAGGAATAGCGTAGTGCGCGAATGCACTTCGATTCGCTGAGCCGCTCAAATGTAAAGTCCAGTGGACTTTACATGCGGCGAAGACGTGAGCGCGCTTAGACCGCGCGAACGACATGACCTGTCTTGTGCTACTTATGTAGTGCGATTGTATGGCGACACGCCGTAAATTCGGTACAAACGCACTACAAGGCAGGTCGTGTCGTTTGTGCGGGTTAGCTGCAGATTATTTGGCATTATCTACAAAAATCGACATTAAATTTTGCAAGTTTTGCTATTTATAGATCGGAGTCAAGTATAGTAAATCTTATTTATGTAAAACGAAATGTGTTTATGTGAAAAATCGAAAAACATAAATAATCGAAGAACATAAATAAGAATTAAAACTTATTTGAAAGCGAGCTTAAAATGAGCGAAACACTAGTCCTAACGCGCAAAGATTACGTTACAAGAACCATAATTCGAGTTATTGCAATAGTTTCGTCCATTTACGGAATGGCAATGTCTTGGGATTCAATGGCGCTAACGTATTTTACGAATCTTTCTAACTTGATGATTTGCTTTGCGCTGCTTGGCTCGCTGATTTTAGACACGCTAAGTGCTCTTAAGTCTAAAAGCGATGAGCAGGGTGTGCAGGCTGAGCGCACTGGCGGCTGGGTAGATTCAAAGCCAAACGCATGGTACGTTTTTAAGTTTATGATGACGATTTCGATTGCCGTCACGTTTACGCTGTATCTGTGCTTTTTGGCTCCTACAAATAAGCTCGGATTTGTTGGCGCGTACATGAACAATGGGTGCTCAAGCTTATGCGTGCATTTTATAACGCCGTTGCTTGCGATTTTTGACTTTATTCTTTTTGACTACAAATACAAGTCCAGCCGTGCGCACGTTTATTTTGCTACGATTCCGCCGCTCACTTACGTTGCGTACGCTGTTGCTCTAAGCGAGTTTGCTGGCGTGCGTTGGGGAGAGCATGCTATGGCAGCGCCGTACAATTTTTTGAACTACAAAGCGCCTGCAGGGTGGTTTGGTTTTGCGCTAAACACGTTTAATTCCACAACTCTTGGAGTTGGTGTTGTTTATTTGCTTGCCATTTTTACGCTGATTTTTATTGGCATTGGAATAGCATTTCTTGCGATTAAAAACGATCGCGCGACGACCTGCCTTCGAGCTTAGAGCGTAGCGCGAGAAGGCAATTCGGAGCGCTGAGCCGCTCAAGGCAGAAGCATTGCTTCTGCGCGGCGAAGACGTGAGCGCGGTTAATCCGCGCGAGCGACCTTCCGCGTTTTGTACCATTTTTGGGTCAAATTTGGTACAAAGTGCGGAATCAAGCGACACGACACGCGCGCGAATCTACTTGCATGGGCGCTTTGACTGAGCTTGAAATTGCATAGCGCGTTTCAAGCTCCTTCAAAGCGTGATTTGGCTCAAACGTAAAGTCCAGTGGACTTTACGTGCGAACGACATGACCTGCCTTGTAGTGCGATTGTACTGGATTTTGGTGTTTTTTAATACAAACGCACTACATAAGTAGCACAAGGCAGGTGATCGTTAGCTCAGTCAAAGCGCATTCGCACTACAAAGTTACATACAAACTAAGCCAGTTGGTAGAATTGTGTTTATGTGTACGGAAGATTCTGCGCTGGCTGCTGTTCAATCGTTGCTAAATGGCACTCTTAAAAACGCGCATGAACGCAACACCAATGTTTTGCTTGTTTTTGGAGCACCAAACGCTGGCAAGTCAAGCTTTGCGCTTAACGCGTTGCTTTTGGGTTTGCGTTTTGATTGGAGCGCGTCGGCTGGTTCGCCTTGCTCGCTCAATAATCGCGCTGCGCAGCTTTTGCTAAAAAATGCTATTCGCAGTGATTTTGCTGTTGCTGCTGCTCAGAATCGCTCCACTGCTGCACGAATGTCGGATTACGTGATTCAAAACTTGGGTGTTTCACACCAATCGCGACCAGTTGGAACGCTTTCCTCGCTTGCGTTTAGTTTGATTTCCGCGCGAAATAAGCTTTTTGGCATGCCTGCACCTAAGTTGCTTAATGGCGCAGAGCAAGACGCGCTTCTTCGCGAAGTTGTGCGCGTACACGTTAATCACGTTTTGCAAGGCGATAGTGGCAATTGCAAAGTTTGCGCTCTTTTTAATGAGTATTTTGCTAGCGATTATTCCAAAGATTCTTCTAAAGATTCTTCTAGTGATTCTTCTAAAAATTCTTGGATTTACACAATTTCTAAATTACAAAACGCGCAAAATAGCGAGGACTCGCATGATTCGCATGATTTTAGTGATTCGCTCGATTCTAATTACATCTCTAACATCTCTGTAAATAGCGCTTTTATTCACCAACTTCGAGATATGCTCGCGCGCTTAGACGAGATGGGCATTGTAAGCGATTTTGCGGAAAAAAATATGCTGAACAGTTTGGACTCGCAGCTTAGTGTTCAGTCGGATTTTGTATCGTCTATTATTGTTAGCCGCATTAGAACTCAATGGAATTTGGCTTTTGCTCTTAGAAGCGAGTATGCGGATTGCGTGCGCAAAAAGTATCCGAACGCTTTTAGGCTTGATTCTTCTAGGCTTTTGGCAAGTGGCGTTCAAATTTTGAACGATATTTTTAATAATTTACATTGCAATAGTGCTAATGAATCTTCGGCGGCTTGCGATTCTTCCCTTGAGTTTTACGCTCTTAAACTCTTCCTTCCGCACATGCTGGTTGTTGACGATTTTCACGATGTAACGCTTGCTGGTTTGGCTTTTCTTGAGTCGCTAGCGCGCTTGGGCGTGAGAATTGTTTTAACGGCAAATCCCGACGAATCCGTGCAATCCTTCCGCGGATCGTACCCAGATTACGTTATTGAATCAGCGCAAAATGGCGTTATGCAAGCTGCTGTTTCTAAAATTTGCGATTATAAGCTCGAAGGATTTGGCGAAGATTTTGCAAAACAGATATCGCAAGATGTAAAGTGCCAAGAATCGCATAATCTCCCTGATTTTCTAAACCATTCTAATCGCTCAATTTCGCTAAATCTCTTTTCTGCACGCGTTTCGCTTTCGATTGCTTCGCTTATGCCAACGCAAACGCCTATGGCTCGCAGAGCTTGGAAAATGGCCAATATTCAAGGTGCTTTTCCTATAGAAAAAATCGAATTAAATTCGCAAAAAACAGAAAATTCTTCGGTTTCTGGCGATTTGTACAGAACTCCTAGCCAAGAGATGGATTGCGTTATTTGGCAAATAAAGCGCGCTCATCTAGACAATAAGATTCCGTGGAAAAACATGGCCTTAATTGCGCACGATAATGCAACAGTTCGCGCGTTTGGCGAGCGTCTTAGAAAAGACGGAGTTCCTGTGCGCTACTCGAGCGTCACGCGCGCGCTTAGAGACGAGCCGTTTATTAAAGCGCTTTTTGCGATTATTGAGTTAGCGCAATTTAGTCAAAAAAGCGTTGACGATTTAGCAAAAAACGTGCATTCGGGCAATTACACGCTTTACTCGATTGCACATTTTGTTCGTTCTAGAATAAAGACCGTTTTGGAAAGTCCGCTCGTGGATTCTGGCGACTACAATTGCGCGGATTTGGCGGCTGTTGATTCTCTTATGCGTTCGATCTGTTCGCTTAGCGAAGTTATTTCAGGCGCAAACAAAAGCGGCGAAAATTCGCCGTTGAGTAAGCTTATAGAGCAATGGGAAGTGCTTAGCAATCGCATTTTAAGAGCAAACGAGCCATCTACAATTGAAAGCGCAAGCGTTACGGTTGACAATCGCGTTTTTAGCGCGCAACCAAACGCAAATAGCACGCAATTTAGCATTGAGTCGTGCTACATTTTGATTCTTAAGGCGTTTATTGACGGCTGCTCTTCGGTTGCTGGCGATTCTGGCGATTCTGGCGATTTAGAAAACGAAGAGGCTCAAGGCGTAAAATCTACAGAAATCTTTTCTGTTTTGCAAAAAATGCGCCCAAACAGTGTTCATACGCGTGCGTTAATGCGCGTGTTTAATATTGTGCTAAGACTTTCTAAAAACCTAAAAAATAACCTTGAAAAAGTTAAAAATAGTGGAGAAAATCAAGTTAGCTACGTTTTGAGTAAAGCTTGGAATCTTTGCAATTGCGCTAAAAAGTGGCAAATTCAAGCACTTAGCAACAATGATGAAGGTCGCGCTGCAAACGATAGGCTAGACGCTGCAATGCGTCTTTTTGAGTATGCGAATTCATTCTCGTATACAGTCTCGCAAAGCCAGCAGATGCCCAATGGAGGTTCGGCTGGACCAACAATCGCGGAGTTTATTGATCAAGTTCGCCAAATGGAAATCGAAGCGGATTCGCTTGCAAGCGTGGCTCCTCTTCCAGATGCTGTGACTCTTACAACGCCTTCTGGTTCGGTTGGAAGAACGTGGGATTACGTGTGGATTCCAGCTGTTCAGCAGCGAGTTTGGCCAAATACGGCTGCTAGAAGCACTATGTTTGCTTCGGAAACGCTTGTTGATATTGTGTTAAATAGCAGGATTTTAAGTGGAGAAAGTGGAGATGGCGATAGTAGCGATATAACGTACTTTTTTGACGCGTATTCTAAAAACCCTAATGGCATTTGCGTAAGCGATAAGCAAGCGATTTTTACTGGCGAACAGCGCAGCTTGCTAATGGCAATTACGCGCGCTCGCAAGCATCTTTGCGTTAGCGCGGTGAATAGTGATGATTGCGTTCCTTCGGACTTTTTGTACTACTATTTGCCAGAGATTTATTGGAGAAATCAAGACGGAAGTTGTGACTACACAGATTTTTGTGGCGATTTTGCGGCGGTTGATGCCGATGCAAGAGGTCTTGTTTGTGCGTCTAGAATCACGCTTGCTAAACAGGAGTCTGGCTCTAAGAATAGCGATAGTTTGGCGCAAAATCCTACGATTCAAGATGCGCTAAATGCGTTAAATCTGTTAAAAAACAACGGAGTTGATGCAGCAAATCCAGATAATTGGGATTTTATGCGTAAAAATTACGATTCTGCGATTGATTCTGCGGCACAAAAGTCGCAAGCAACCGCAAAGTCGCAAGAAGAATCGCAAGAAGAATTGCCACTAAAGTCGCAAGAAAAGTCACAAGAAAAATCCTCCACTAATAAAACTCTTGTAACTCTATCTCCTTCAATGGTAGATAAACTTTGGTCTTGCCCAGTTTGTTGCCTTTTGGAAAGTAAATTTGCGGGGCCTGCCGTAGGAAGTACGGCAGCACAATTTGGTACGCTTATTCACGAAACTGCAAGGTGGGCAAGTCAAGATGAGCATTTAGACAACGATTATTTGCGCAAAAACTACCCACAGCTTCAAGCGTTTGTTAGCGGGTTTGTTGGCACTCGTGCGCAGGAATCTGCGGACTTTGATTTTTCGTTTGATTCGTTTAGCGCTTTGCAAAAAAAGGCGATTGAAGACGTTGCAAATAAGATGATTGAGCATTATTATTCGATTTGCCCAAGTGATTCTAGTATTTCTAACGTAAAAGACCGCTACCGTTTTATAAAAAACGATTTGAATGTTCGCCGCGCGCTTTACACGATTTCTCAATATTTTGTAGGCTCGCTAAACGGGCAAAATTACCCAATTCTTGTGCAAAAAGACGAAGATGGTGTTGTAACAAAGATTCTGCCTGCACCAGAAAAGTCAAAAACAGCTAAGCCGACTATTGCAGATGTTCCTTTGGGTAGTCTTGAGGAAGCTTATTGCGAGTGCCAAATAAACGCCACTTTTGGCTTTGACGATATTCTAAACGCGTACAATCTTGTTGCTAAAACGCAAACAAGTTTGGAAGATCTTTATTCAATAATGGGATTTTTGGTAGGCGGATGGCCTAATGGCGGCTCATGCGATTTGCGCGTTAGAATCCAGGGGCGAATCGACCGCATGGAACTTAGAAAGTTAAACGACAACACGCAACAAATTCGCCTAATCGACTATAAAACAGGAAAAGTTCCTAAAACACAGCAAGTTTTTAATGATTTGCAACTTATTTGTTATCAATTGGGAATTGTTTTTTGCTCCGAAAACAACAAAGACTATGAGCAATTGCTAAAGCTTAAGCACACAAAAATCGCGCGAAGCGCGCTGTTCCACGTTGTGTATAAGGATTCTCCTGCGCAAGATAATGGCGTTGCGGAGAATATTTGTCAGCCTTCGCTGTTTGACGAAGATGGCTCGCTAAGCGCTAGTGAAATCATAAGTCGTTACAGATATTCTAACAATAATCGCCTTTACGATCTTCCAAGTATTGATGAGCAAAATCCTGCGCAAGGCGTAAGTCAAAGTGCGTGGGCGGATTTTGTGAAATTGCCAATGCGCGCAAAATGGTCGCTTATGATGATATCTCGCGTATTTTTTGCCGCTGCTGCTGTTAAGTCAACAAGTTTTGCTGTAGAGCCAAAAGCGGATCATAAAAATTATTGTAGATGTTTAGACGTTTGCCCTGCGTGTGCGGAAAAAGTGGACACTGTTTACGAAGTGATTGAAGGTAAAAATGAGCAATAACAACGTTAGCGCCGTAAAATCCACACCTAATAGTGGTCCAAGCTTAGAGCAAAAAAATGTTATAGAAGCGCCGATTAATCAAGACGTGCTAATAGTTGCTGGAGCTGGCAGCGGGAAAACGTACACTATGACTCGCCGCGTAATACATTTAATTAAAAGCAAAGTTCCGCCAGAGTCCATATTGGGATTAACCTTTACAAACAAGGCGGCTGCGGAATTGCTAAGTCGCGTTTCGGCGGAGGTTAGTGCAATCGGTGCAAGCGGCTCAATTGGCGCAAATGGCGCAAAGTCATTCTTAAAGCCAGAAGTTATGACGTACGACGCGTTCTTTCAATCAATCGTAAGAAGATACGGGCTTTTGGTTGGCTTTAATCAAAACACAATGCCATTAAGCGATGCTGGCGCAATGGAAATCATAAAAAGTATAATCGGAAAATATTTAGATAATCCACAAAATAACGCTAAAAATTTAAGTAAGCTATACAATTTTGACACTTTGTGTGCGGATGTTATTAATCTTTGCTCCGAAATATCGTGCTCGATGATTGGAGTAGATAGTGTAGGCGCAACGTGCTCAAGCGTGCCTCAAGCTGTTCAAAAAATACGCGAGTGGAATAATGAGTTTGCAAAACACTTAAAAAACGTTATTGCAGATAGAAAAGTAGAATCGCCACTAAGCGCAAAAGCTCCAGCAATTCCAAAATACAAAAAAGTCAAAAAAACAGCTGGAATGAGCGAGCAAGACGTGGAGAAAGCGTCTGCGGAAAAATTTAAGGATGCGTGCAAAAATTACGAAAAATATTGGGATGATTCGTGCTTGCAATTTTGCATAAATCTATACAACGCTTGCCTAAAACGAGACATTTTGCTAGATCTTGTTTTACAATTTGACGCCGAAAAAAAGCGCGTAAACATGGCGCAATTTAGCGATTTTACGATTGCAGCTTACTATTTGGTTACGCATTTCCCTTCGATTTGTGCGCAATACAGGAATCAATATTCGCAAGTTCTTTTAGATGAGTATCAAGATACTTCTACAACGCAAGCAATGCTTATAAATACGCTGTTTTATGGTAATGCTGCTGCAGAGGGGAATCGCACGCATGTTATGGCAGTAGGTGACCCGTTCCAAGCAATCTACTCGTTTAGAGGCGCTTCAACTGGAGCTTTTTGCAAGTTTGAGCAAGACTTTAACATAAGCGCGCAAAACAAGTATTCGCTAACTGTTACGCGCAGAAATTCGCTGTTTATACTAAAAGTTGCAAACGCGCTAACTGAGCCAATGCGCGCGGAAAATGGCGATAATTCAACGCAAAACGCAAGTCGTAGGTTTAGCAGCATTGACGATCGCGAAGTGCAAGTGGAAACCTTAAAGCCAAAAGAGGATGCGTCAAATGGCACTGTTGGTGCGTTATTTATGCCAAATCAAGGCGAAGAAATTGATGCAGTTGTGCGATTTGCTAAGAAAATCGTTGAAAAATATGGCGAAAATCCGCTTGAGCCGCAACTTGCAATTCTTTTTAGAAGTAAAGCAAAAATGCCACAATATGCTCAAAAACTGGAGGATGCTGGGATTCGCACAAGCATAGTTGGCTACTCTTCGATTATTGAAAAGCCTGCAGTTAAAGACGTTTTGAGTTTGCTAAGAGTTGTTCAAGACCACAGCGACTCCAATTCGCTTATGCGTCTTCTTGCCACTCCTCGTTTTGCGCTATCTACTGCGGATTTGAGCGCATTGGCATCAATCGCAAATAGTGCGAATACGGAATATCTTTACAACGTGTATGCATCGGCTGGGCTTGTTGAGGATGGATTGCCTAGAAGCCAGTGGGATTCTGCCGTTCGCAATCTTAGAAATAAGGCGAATAGTGGGGAAATATCGGCGCAAGTCATAAATATTTATGGCGGAGTGTATTTAGCGGATTTGATTATGCGCGATTTTGGCGATTTTGGGGCGAGTGGGGATTCTGGCGATTCTGGTAAGTCTGCGGTTGCTGGCGATTCTGGTAAGTCTGCGGTTGCTGGCGATTATTGGGTTAGCCAAATGCGAGAAAAGCTGAGCGCACATGCATTTGCTGCAGTAAGTCGACTTAGTAAAATCCTAAATAAAGTTGATCGCGTGCAAAGAAATTCTCTAACAAGCGTTATGCAATCGGCTGTTGAAGCGCTTAACGTAGATATTGATAGCGCTGTTGGAGCGGCCTTAAAATACAAGGACTTTAGCAATCAAACAATGCTTAACGACATGCACAATGTTCTAGATTCGCTAAACGCGATTGTAGAAACGTATGTGCAAGAGATGGGCGAGTGGCAAGATGTTAGTTTGCACGGACTAATAAGCTGGATTGACTCAGCAAAAACGCTTGATTTGCAAGCATCTATAACAGAGCAAAATAGCGCACAAGTTGTTTTAATGACAGTTCACCAATCAAAAGGTTTGCAATGGCCTGCAGTTGCTGTAGTTGGGCTAAATGAGGGCGCTTTTCCAAGTAATCAAGGAGATTCTCTAAAGATTGATGACAATGGGCAAGCCAGCGCTCGCATACCGATTGAGTTTGCTGCAAGCGTGCCTTCTGCGTTGCGCGTGGATGCCAACATTTTGCCGCATTTTCCGCATACAGTCACGCGCGCGGAGGCAATGCACCCAGAAAAAGCAATGCAAGATTTGGATAGTGTGCAAAAGATTTTTGACGAGATTAAGCCAGATAGAATCAAAGCTTTGTGCGATTTTGCGCAGGCTGTTAAAGAGGTAGATTTTTGCGATTCTTCGGATTCTGGCGATTTTTTGAGTGAAGAAACGCGCCGCGTGTATAACGCGTATAAATCCCAGCAAAGCGTTGATTTTATGCCATTTACGCAAAGTGAGGAGCGCGGAATTCAGCTTCACATGGACGAGCGTCACCTTATGTACGTTGCTCTTACGCGCGCAAAGTTTGCAGCGCTTTTAACTGGCTCAGCAAATTCGGGAGATTCAGGCGAAAATGGGCGAAAGCGTGCAGCTTCGGTGTTTCTTAAGGAGTCGATGGAAGCTATAAAGTCGCTTAATGGTGTGATTGAGGTTAAGAGATGCGAGGCGGAAAATTCTGGCGATTCTGCGGATGCTGGCGATTCTGCTGATTCTGGCGAAGACGTTTCCAGTGAAGACGTTTTTGGCTTTATTGCCGGCGATTTTGCGCATGAGTTTGCTAAAGATTTTGGAAAAATTAAAGTTCAAAGCGATTCGCGTGCTAAAGAAAGCGTGCTTGAATGGCCTTGTGCTTTGAGCGAAGATGTAGAAAATTCGCTTCAAGAATCTGCAAAGCTTGTTAAGAGTGAAGATTTTACTGGCGATTTTAATGGCGAATCTTCCTTAATATCTTCTCAAAAATCCCTTTATTCGCGCGCAAAAGCGTTTGTTCAAGATGCCGATTTAACATCGCAAAATGCTGGCGATTATTCACTAGAAGACTTGGCAAAAAAGGTGGAAAAGATTTCCAACGGATCTAGGCTTAACGTAACGTCTTTGCAAAAAATAAGCAAGGTTGCGCCTGATGCAAATGCAAACGCTAGCGCGCGCGCAAACGATAGAGTTTACAACAATCTATTGGCTTGTATTCGACCAATTCCGTCCGTTTCGTCAATTGATGCAAATCTTGGCACCAAGTTCCACGCTTGGGCGCAACAATTTGTAGACTCTGCAGTGCCTTCTAGTGCATCCGAGTGCGCTAAGTGGCAGTCAGTTGTAAAAATCGGAACTTTGTTAGATGAGCAATTTGTTCCTCAGACTCGCAAAGATTTGCTTTATGAGTTTAATCAAAGTCGCAAGAATGCGGACTTTGCTAATGGTTTGGCCAAATCTCAAGACGCTCAACTAGACGAATGGAAGCAACGGCTTATAGAATCGCGTTGGGCAAAACGAGTGCCGCTTGCTGCAGAAATGCCGATTTTAATGCAAATCGATAATGCGGAATTTGCAAATAGAATCATCAATGGCACTTTGGATGCTGTTTTTGCAGGAGGATTAGACGCTAACGACGAATCAAAACTCTACACAATCGTTGATTGGAAGACGGGTAAGCGGCCAAAAAGTGCGGAAGATATTCGCCTAAAACTTGAGCAGCTTGACTGGTATAGGTTACTGCTTGCGCGCGCAACAAACGTTGATTTAAGATGCATTGACGCCACTCTTTACTACGTTAGCGAGGCGCGTGCGGAAAATCGCGAGATTCACGCGTTGTGCAAAACTCGTGACGAGATTTTGAGCGAGGCGTCTTTTTAGAATCAATGTATTTGGTAATCTAAAAGTAGAGCATAAGCCGATTTAAGTTAGTAAAAGTAAAGTTAGTAAAAGTAAAGTTAGTAAAAGTAAAGTTAGTAAAAGTAAAGTTAGTAAAAGTAAAGTTAGTAAAAGTAAAGTTAGTAAAAGTAAAGTTAGTAAAAGTAAAAGAAGGAAAAAATGACGGTTGAGTTTCGTCCAGTTAAAATTAACGACATTGACGCAATCGTAGAAGAATACGAGCGCACATGGGGGATTGCGAATGCTGTTGGAGCAGACGCTTCGCGCAATCTTTCTAGGCGATTTGTGCTGCACTATTTGGAGCCTTCTACTTACGGAACTGTTGCAACAATAAACGGCAAATTTATGGGGCTGCTTCTTGCGCGCGTGTACGGAGATAAAGTGCTGTTTAAGCAAGTGCAGAAGATGCTAGAAGAGCAAGAAGCGAAGATGTCTAGCAAAGGCGATTCTTTGCACGCAAAAGCGTTAGATTCTGCGATTGGCATGGGGCAGATTGAGCGCAAGTTAGAGGCGATGAGCCATATTAACGACTTAACGCAGGCAGAGTTGGAGCTTTTTATTGTTTCTCCAGACGCTCGCGGGCACGGAGTCGGGGGCGGATTGTGGAAGCGCACAATGCAACATTTGCGCAGCCGCGGAGTGAATCGCTACTTTTTGCACACAGATACGGCTTGCGATGTTAGTTTTTACGATTATCACGGGCTTAGGCGAGATGCTACGTGGGCTAAAAAAGATCACGAAAAGTATGCGGATCGCGTAAAAGACCTTGTTGAGGACTTGTACATATACTCGGGCGAGCCGTTTGTAAACCGCACAAGACGCACGCATCAGTCGCGTTGATTAACTCCGCTTTTTGTACCAAATTTGACCAATCGTTCGCGCGGCCTAAGCGCGCTATTCCTCGCGGCTATTAGTAGCCGCTCGGCTGATTTGGCATGTAAAGTCCACTGGACTTTACATTTGAGCCAAATCACGCTTTGAAGGAGCTTGAAATGCGTTATGCAATTTCAAGCTCAGTCAAAGCGCTTTGCAGCGCAGAAGCAATGCTTCTGCGCTGAGCGGCTCAGCGCTCCGAATTGCCCTCGCACGCTACGCTCTAAGTGCTCAGGCAGGTCGTCGCGCGTACAAAATGCGGAAGAATGCTTGCGCTATTAACTGCGCTTGCGCGTTACAATAATCCACCCAATTGACGCGATTGGAATCGCAACAAGCGTAGAAATCCACGGAACCATCATTCCTCCGCGCGAACTCCACGCGTCAATCGCAAATCCCGCAACCATGGATCCAAGCGAGGCGCCAGTCGCGGATGCTGTTGGAAGCCACGATAATCCTTCAGTAAGCGAATGCTCGGGAATTGTGTCTTTAACAATAAGGTTTCCAGTTGCAAAAATCGGCGAAACGCATAATCCACTTAAAAGCTCAAAAATGCTTAGAAGCACAAGTCTATCTATGTTAATGTTCATAAGAATAAAGCCAATGGTAAGCAGGCTTAGAAACACGATTAGATGAGACCAATTAGAGCCGCGGAATTTATGCGAGCCAAAAATAACGGCTCCAACTAAAGACCCGCATGCAAACAGCGCAAGTTGCAAGCCAATCAGTTTGTCTAATCCTTGCGCGCGCATTGCTGCTGTAACAGATACGTCAAAGGCGCTAAAACTCATGTTAAAAACAAGGAACATAACAACAAGCGGTATGATTCCGCGGTATAGAAGCACGTTTTTTGGCTTGTTTTTGCGATTTGTGTTCCTCAGCTGTTTTAGTGAAAGCCTATCTCTAAGATTTTTTGCGATTAGTTTCTTGCCATTTTTCGATGAGTCCTCACTTGCTGTGTAAGGGCCATTTTCCAGCGCGACTCGCACATCTTCATCATTTGCGGGTGCGCTTTCTACTTGCACGATTTTAACAACCGCTGGCTGCGTGTTTTTAAGCGATAAGAACCATGCTCCGCCTAGTCCGCTTGCTAGGACTGGCACAAAAAGCTGAGATACAGGGTGAACGCTAGTGGCAAGCCATGCAGCAAGAATTGGTCCGAATATAAACACAATCTCGTCAATTCCAGATTCCAGCGCGTATGCAACGTTTAGCAAAGTGTCGTCGCTTTGATTTTTAAGCGTGTATGCCCAGCGAGTTCTAACGAGCGCGCCGAACGCAAATTGTGTAACTCCCATTAAAATTGCAAGCGCAAACAGTATTGGCAAAGGTATGTGGAAAAGTGCAGCGGTGGCAAACGACAGCATGCAAACAACTTGCGCACTTAGGGCGATTACGCCCACTTTTCGCTGGCCGAATCTATCAAAAAGCTTTGCGTATAATGGCGTTACAGCTGCTTGCGATAGCACGTATGCTGCGCTCATTGTGCCTGCAATTGTCCAATTGTTGTAAATGTGGTTTAATGCCAGAACAATTCCTAAGCCCATCATCGAAATAGGCAGCCTTGCTATTGCTCCAGATATGCAAAACGCTCGTGTTCCTTCAAAAGAGAACAATCTTACGTAGTTTGACATAGGCGAAGACTTTGGCTGCGCCGATTTCGATGACATATTCACTTCCCTTAAATTTGTACGCGCTTAACATGTTTAACATGATTAACATGATTGATTTTTGAGTGTCTTTCTAGTCTACATTATGGCGTCAAAGTTTGCCGATGTTGTTTTGTTTCTTCCCGACTTTGTACGTGTTTTAGGTGGAATTTGGTACAAAGTGCGTTAATTGGTTCCGCTTTTTGTACGTGTTTTAGGTCAAATGTGGTACAAAATGCGGAAAAGCGATTCCGCAGATTAGTCGCGTCTATTGCGATGTGATTGTTTTTACGATTTTTTGCGATTGCATATAGCGATTATCTTTTGAAGAAAAGTATTGTAGAATTGTGTTATAGGTTTCAAACAAACTGGGAAGGCAAGAAATGTTTGGTTCACTTATTTGCTCGGCAGCTGGATTTACTAACACTCAATCGGGTTCTGCAATACTTGGCTCCATGATTTTTGCAATCGTGGTTGTTCTTGTTGGTATTGGAATTAAGATTTGGAAAAAATACGGCAAGCATTAGAGTATTAGAGTGCTAGAGCACTAGATTTAGCTTAATATTTTCGACTTTTATTTTTTGCGGCATTTTTGTTGGCATTTTAAGACATCCTTGTAAGGCAGCCTTTTAAGACGGTATTTTTGTGATTGCTGTTTTTATTGCACGCGCGAAGTCGCAGTTTTGTAAATCCGTTGAGGCTTAACGCTACAATAGAGCAGATGAGTGATACAACGACGCAATCGACGGATGAGATTCTTGCAGAGATTGTAGACTCTGTAAAAATTCCTCAATCCCCAGATATAAACAATAAAAAGTCAATAAAAACTGTGAAAAAAGAAAATAAAACTACAAATAAAAATACAAAAACTAAAAAAACTAAAGACTCTGAATCAAGTAAGGTGAGTAGGGCATCTAAAGGATTTAAGTCTACTAAAAGCTCTAAAGCCACTTACAATGCGCTTCCACCAGTTGTAAACGATCAGCGAGAGGGCGCGCTTGTTGCGCCTCCAAAGTATCGCAAGGGGTCAATGCGAATCGTTCCGCTTGGCGGCTTGGGTGAGATTGGCCGAAATATGAATGTTATTGAATATAACGGCCATATTTTGCTTATAGATTGTGGCGTATTGTTCCCAGAAGAAGAGCAGCCAGGCGTGGATCTGATTTTGCCAGACTTCCACTACATTCAAAACAGACTAGATAAAGTAGACGCGCTAGTTTTAACGCACGGCCACGAAGACCACATTGGCGGCGTGCCGTATTTGCTTAAAATGCGCCCAGATATTCCGCTAATCGGGTCTAAGCTCACTCTTGCGTTTGTTGAAGCAAAGTGCGAAGAACACAAGATTAAGCCAAAAACAATTCAAGTAGAAGGCCGCTCAAAGCTAAAAGTTGGCCCATACAATTTGGAGTTTATTAGCGTAACGCATTCAATCCCAGACGCTCTTGCTGTTTGTGTAAAAACGCCAGCAGGAACGATTATAGATACGGGAGATATTAAGCTAGATCAGCTTCCATTAGACCATAGAATCACCGATTTGGTTGAATTTGGAAAGCTTGGCGAGCAAGGGATTGACCTATTGATGGCAGACTCCACAAACGCCGAGGTTCCAGGATTTGTTAAGCCAGAAACTTCGATTGGTCCAGCCTTGGATCAAGCGTTTGCTAATGCATCGCGCAAGATAATCGTAGCAAGCTTCTCTAGCCACGTTCACCGCGTTCAGCAAGTGGTAGATGCTGCGCACAAGTATGGCAGAAAAGTGGTGTTTGTTGGGCGATCAATGGTTAGGAATATGTCGATTGCGGCCGATCTTGGCTACTTGCATATTCCAGAAAATACTGTTGTAGATCTAAAGCAAGCAAAAGATATTCAAGACGACAAGCTTGTGTATATGTGCACGGGGTCTCAAGGCGAGCCGATGGCAGCACTTGGGCGAATCGCAGACGGAATACACAAAGATATTACAGTTAACGAGTTTGATACCGTTATTCTTGCAAGCTCTTTAATTCCAGGAAACGAGCACGAAGTTTACAAGGTTATTAACAAGCTTGTGCAAATGGGCGCTCGCGTAATCAACAAAGACAATGCTGCGATTCACGTTTCTGGCCATTGCAATGAGGGCGAGTTGCTCTATTTGTACAACATTGTTAAGCCAAAGTGCGCTATGCCAATTCACGGAGAACACAGGCATCTTGTTGCAAACGGTTTGATTGCTGTTAAAACGGGCGTGGACCCTAAGAATGTTGTTTTGGCAGAAGATGGCGATGTTGTGGACTTGTACCACGGAAATGCCGCTGTTGTTGGCTCTGTTCCATGCGGATACGTGTATGTTGACGGCGATTCCGTTGGTGAGCTTACCGACGAAGAGCTGGAAAAGCGCAGAATCCTTGGCACAGAAGGCTTTGTGTCTAGTTTTGTAGTTGTAAATACAGATAGCGCAGATGTTGTAGCAGGTCCAAAGATTTACTTGAATGCTGTTGCAGAAGACGAGTCTGATTTTGAAAAAGTTCGATCTCAAATTGTTTTCCAGCTTCAAGATGCCATGATGCACGGCGAGAAAGACACGCACAAGTTGCAGCAGATTATGCGCAGAACGCTTGGAAGTTGGATTGCGCGCGCGTTGCGTAGAAAGCCAATGATTGTGCCAGTTGTTGCGGATCTTGCGCAAAAGGATTAGTCAAGTGATTAGTCAAGGACTAGTCAAGCGATAAGAGCCACGTAAAAATCATAAATAAAGTAAAATCACCATAAATACACAAGTAAATACACAATAAACACAAAAGGAAGTTAATATGCCAGGAGCAAATCTGACTCGCGTAGAAGCTGCGGAACGTTTTAGCGCTATCCAAATGCCAATTCACTACACTGTTGCACTTGATTTAGGCAAGGGTGGCCGCGATTTTAAGTCGCACACAAAAATTGAGTTTGGTGCAAAAGTTGGTGGAACAAGCTTCCTCGATTTGATTGCAAACAGCGTTGAATCCGTTGTGCTTAATGGCGAATCTCTTGACGTTTCTAAGGTTTTTGCAGATAGTCGCATCGAGCTTGCAAATTTGGCCGAGCAAAACACAGTAGAAGTCGTAGCAAATTGCCAATATTCCAACACGGGCGAAGGCTTGCACAGAAGCGTTGATCCTTCCGACGGCAACGTTTACCTTTACACGCAATTTGAGGTTCCAGACGCTCGCCGAGTTTATGCAGTGTTTGACCAGCCAGATTTGAAGGCTGTTTTTGACTTTAGTGTGAATGCTCCAGAAAGTTGGATTGTTACTTCCAACATGCCAGTTAAGAGCGAAACTGCGATTGAAGGACGCAAGACGGAAGATGGCACTTTGGAAAATGGCGCTGTAGAAGGTATGAAGCGCTGGGTGTTTGAGCCAACTCCAAAAATGAGCTCCTACTTAACTGCGATTTGCGCAGGCCCTTACGCCGAATGGCACACGTCTTACAACAACGAGGACGGCCGCGTAGTTCCAATGGCAATGTACTGCCGTCAAGCACTTAAAGACGCGTTTGCAAAAGACGTTGACTATTTGTTCGATATTACAAAGAAGGGTTTTGCCTTCTACGCTAAGACTTGGGGAGTGCCATATCCGTACGCAAAGTACGATCAGATTTACGTGCCAGAATACAACGCTGGCGCTATGGAAAACATTGGTATGGTTACAATTCGCGACCAATACGTGTTTGAATCCAAAGTTACGGACGCATACGCTGAGCGCCGTGTTGTAACAGTTTTGCACGAGCTTGCACACATGTGGTTCGGCGACTACGTAACTATGAAGTGGTGGAACGATCTTTGGCTCAACGAGTCTTTTGCTGAGTTTACGTCTACGCTTGCAACGGCTGAAGCAACCGAATGGCACGACGCTTGGAGCACGTTTAATTCTGGCGAAAAGAGTTGGGCGCTTAATCAAGATCAGCTTCCAACAACGCATCCAATCGTGGCTCCAATCAACGATTTGAACGACACTTCCGTCAACTTCGACGGCATTACTTACGCAAAGGGTGCTTCTGTTTTGAAGCAACTTGTAGCGTATGTTGGACGCGAAAAGTTCTTTGAAGGAATTCACAACTACTTAAGCAAGCACGCTTATAGCAATGCAACTTTGGCTGATTTGTTGCACGAGTTGGAGCTTACAAGCGGCCGCGATCTTAAGGCTTGGAGCGCGCAATGGCTTGAAAAAGCTGGAATTAACACGATTTCTACAGAAGTCGAAGAAGCAGCTGACGGCACTATTGCTTCTTTGCGTTTGCGTCAGAGCGCTCCAGCTGAGCACCCTGTTTTGCGCGCGCATCGCTTGGCTGTTGGATTCTACAATGTAGACGAAGCAAGTGGCGAAATTGTGCGCACAAAGCGAATCGAACTAGATGTTGACGGCGAAGTGACGGAAGTGGCGGAAGCGCGCGGATTGCAAAGGCCTGCGCTTATTCTTGTAAACGATGACGACTTGACTTACACAAAGTTGCGTTTTGACGAAAAGTCGCTTGAGTTTGCTGCCGAAAATCTCTACCGCTTTAAGGATTCTTTGACTCGCTCGCTTATTTGGCTTGCATTATGGGATATGACTCGCGACGCAGAATTCCCAGCAGAGCGCTTTGTGGAACTTAGCCTTAAGGCCTTGGCAACAGAGCACGAATCAACTACTTTCCGCTATGCTCTTGGTCAAGTAAAGGTAACTGCAAGCCACTATGTTGTGCCTGAGCGTCAAGCAGGAGTTGCAAAGCATGTTGCTCACGAACTCTGGCAGTTGGCTTTGGCGGCTAAAGCAGGATCGGACGAGCAATTCCAGTTGCTAAAGGCTTATCTTGGATATGGCGAAGTTGGAGATAGTGAGTTTGTGCAAATCGCTAACGGATTGCTTGACGGTTCTGTGCGCTTAGAAGGCTTGGAAATCGACAACGACTTGCGCTGGAGCATTCTTATTGCGCTCGCAGGCGTGAACGCTTTGGACGAAGCTGGAATTGACGCGGAACTTAAAAAGCGCGATACTACCGAGAATCGTGAATACGCATACCAGGCTCGTGCGGCTCGCTCAACTGCAGAAGCTAAGGATTGGGCTTTTGAACAGGCTTTGCGCAATCTTGATTTAACTAATATGCAAATGGGTGCTGTTGTTGCTGGATTTGCAAGCACTGCTAAAGGTGATTTGGTTAAGCCTTATGTTGAACGCTACTTTGCGGAAGTTGAGTGGATTTGGAAGAATCGCACATTCCATATGGCGGAAACTTTGATTGAAGGCTTGTATCCAAATTATGCAAATGTGGACGAGTTGGTTGAGCGTGGGCAAAGCTGGCTTGATGAGCATAAGGATGCCGACCTTGCTTTGCGTCGTATGGTGCTCGGCAAGCTTGATTCTTCTCGCCGTACGCTTAAAGTGCAGCATTACAACGCTTCGCTTTAGTCTTTTGCGTAATATCCTATTATGATGTTGCGCGAGGTTTGAGTATTTCTCTCCTCGCAGGCGCGCCAACCTGCCGGAGCGCTTAAAGCGTAGCGCGCGAAGGCAATTTGGCGCGCTGAGCAGCTCAAGGCAGAAGCACTGCTTCTGCGCTGCGAAGACGTGAGCGCGGCTAATCCGCGCGAGCGAAACACCTTTACGTATAGCTTATGAACGTTAATATTCTAAGGCTTCAGGTTGGCGCTATTTATTGCTCGTAGAGAAATACATCAAACCTTCTGAATGTCTAGAACAATTGCGTAGCTTTCATCACCGAGATTCTCGATTTTTCTTGCTCTCTCGGCGAGTCACCACCTTCGGCGCTGAGGCTCGCCTCTTTCACGGCGAAAAATCTCGAATCTCTACCTCACTTGCGCTACGACCTGCCTGAGCGCTCAAAGCGTAGCGCGCGAAGGCAATTCGGAGCGCTGAGCCACTAAAGGCAGAAGCACTGCTTCTGCGTGGCGAAGACGTTCGCGCACTTAGAGCGCGCAAGCGATTTTCAATGTACATTCCTAATAAGAAAATAGGGAAATGTATATTGAATCTAAGCTGATTAAAGATTAGGTTGATTAAAGATTAAGCTAATTAAAGTTAGGTTGATTAAAGATTAAACTCAAGGAGTCGCAAGATGGCAGAAGATATGCATCAATCAACGCCAACAATACATGGAGAGCAACTAAACGCGGATGGTACGCAAAAAGCGCAAGACCGCGTAAACAATCGATCTTTGCGTCCAAATAGCGATTCCTTCAAAGAGTTTATGACTAGCGGCTGGGATAACCAGGAGCCACAAATCGAACCGCTTGAGTCCTCAAAGTACACGCCAGCGCGTCTAGAAGCGCTTGGCAAGCGATTCCCAGGTGAGCGCCTTGTTATTCCAGCAGGTCAGCCAAAAGTGCGCAATAACGATTGCGACTACGCTTTTAGACCAGATACGACTTTCGCATATTACACTGGCTTGGGTCAGGATTACGAAGCAGGCGCTGTGCTTGTGCTTGAGCCAGTGCAAGCAAGCAGCGATGAGGAAGCGGCTGGCAAAACTCACATTCCGCAGCTTTTTGTGGCTCCTCGCGCAGACAATAGCACTGCAGCATTCTACAAAGATCCGCACTACGGCGAATACTGGGTTGGCCCTCGCGCAGGACTTAAAGAGCTTAAGGCTATGACTGGTATCGAAACGCGCGATATTGCTGAGCTTGACGATGCGATTGCAAAAAACGTTAGCGACGATAATAGCGCTGCAGAAAGCGTGCGCGTGCGAATTGTGCGCGAGTCGGATGCTGATTTAACTGCGCGCGTAGATGCGCTAAGGGAAGCAAGCGGATTTAGTGACGAAGATGCAAATATTGCTGCAGACGATAAGTTGCACGAAGTAGCAGCCGAAGCTCGTATGCTTAAAGACGCTTACGAGATTGGCGAAATGCGCAAAGCTATTGCTGCTACAAAATTAGGCTTTGACCGCATGCTTACGCGTTTGCCACAAGCTTTGGGCAAGGAGCATTCTGAGCGCATGATTGAAGGCGCTTTTAACTCCGTTGCTCGAGAAGTTGGAAACGAAGTTGGCTACGATACGATTGTTGCTTCTGGCAAGCACGCTCCAATTTTGCACTGGATGCGCAACACTGGCGTAGTTTCTAACGGCGAACTTTTGCTTATCGACGCAGGCGTAGAAGTCAACAGCCTTTACACGGCAGACATTACGCGAACTTTCCCAACCAATGGCAAGTTCACGGATTTGCAAAAGAAGCTTTACCAGTGCGTTCTAGACGCACAGCAAGCTGGTTTTGAGGCAGCTAAGCCGGGCGCAACTTACAGCGATATTCACCACACTTGCATGCGCGTGCTTGCAGAGCATTTGCACGAGTGGGGCATTCTAAAGGTTAGCGTTGAGGAATCGCTTTCGCCGCAAGGTCAGCAGCATCGTCGCTGGCATGCGTGTGGTGTTGCTCACCACTTGGGTCTAGATGTTCACGATTGCGCTCAAGCTCGCTACGAGGCTTATCAGGGTGCGAAGATTACTCCAGGAATGATTTTCACGATTGAGCCTGGCTTGTACTTTGCTGCCAATGATCTTATGCTTCCGCCAGAAATGCGCGGAATCGGAATCCGCATTGAAGATGATGTTTTGATGACGGAGAATGGTCCTGAATGGCTTTCTATCGATATTCCTAAGCAAATCGAAGATGTTGAAGCTTGGATGGCTCAGCGCGCTGCTAAATAGTGTGCTGCTATCTAAACGGATTGTCTAAGATTATTTAGGATTATCTGGGATTATTTAGAATCATCTAAGACTATCTAAATTAATTATCTAATCTTTACGCAATAATGTTGTTATAGCACTTAGTTGTTATAACAACATTACTTTATTGCGGCTTATGTGGCTTGTGTGCTGCGTATGCTTTATATGTTTCATGCGTTTTATACATTTATGTGTTTTATGCATTTATGTGACTTGTTGCAATAAAGATGTTGATTAACGAGTCGCAGCCAAAATCATCGATACTCTCGAAAGGAATACAATGACTAAGCCAATCGTTCTTTCACTTGGAGAACTACTGTGGGATTTGCTTCCCCAAGGAAAACGAGTTGGAGGTGCTCCAGCGAACTTTGCGTATCATGCGCAATGCAATGGTGCAGAAAGCTACGTTATTAGTGCTGTTGGAGAAGATTCTCTTGGCAATGAACTTGTTGAAGAAGTTGAAAAAGCAGGGATTAAGCACGTTATTCAGCGCAATGCTTGGCCAACTAGTACGGTAGATGTTTCGCTTAGAAATGGCATTCCAGAGTACACGATTGTGCGGAACATTGCGTGGGATCATATTGTTTATACGCGCGAACTTGTGGATCTTGTTAGCAAAGCAGACGCGATTTGCTTTGGCACTCTTAGCTTAAGATCGCAAGAAACGCACGATACTGTTTTGGAGCTTTTAAAGCATGCAAAGCCAAACGCCATGAAGTTCTTCGACATAAACATTCGTAGCGATCATTATTCAAAGGATTTGATTGACGCTCTTCTTAAAGAGGCAACTGTTTTTAAGCTTAACGATTCCGAGCTGCTTCTTCTTAGAGATATGTTCAATATTCGCGAAACTTCCGACAATGAGGCTTGCAAATGGTTCCAAGCTCGCTATGGTTTGGATTATGTGATTTTGACTGGTGGATCTACTTTTAGCGCAATCTTTACTAAGAATGGCGAAAGCTCTACCTACCCAACTCCTCATGTGGAAGTTAACGATACGGTTGGTGCTGGAGACTCATTCTCTGGCACGTTTACTGCAAGGATTTTAGCTGGCGATTCGCTTAAAGACGCGCATCGTGCTGCAATCAACACTGCTGCGTATGTTTGCACTCAAGCAGGAGCGTGGCCAGAGTACCCGAGCGAAATCCCAGACTATCTTTCTAAAGCAGGACTGTAGGCTGCAAGAATAGAAAGGTATGCTCATGGCTGATTTTGTTTGGGACGATAATAAGGCTAAGCACTATGATGGCAAAGAATCCGAGCAGATGATTCAAGCAATGTTTATGCGCGCAGCAGATGATGCGCCAGACATTGATACTGCCGTAAGGCTCCTAAGAGCTGGAAGGCCAAGAGTAGAGGAAAAACGAGAACAGACTGTTGCGATTAATGCACGATTCCCTCAATCGTGGACAGATTGGATTGATGAACAAGCTAAGAAATTAGGAATTAATCGCAGTCAAGTTATTCGAGATACTTTCTACCGCGGAATGCAAAGAATATAAATAAAAGCTTCAACTTGTAAGATTAATTAGGTAATTCCTAGAATCAAACGAGTTGAAGCTTTTTTATACGCCATTAAGGCGATCATTTAGTGGGGCCTCAGGGGCTTGAACCCTGGACCGACGGATTATGAGTCCGTTGCTCTAACCGACTGAGCTAAAGCCCCACGCTAATAAAGTTAGCAACGACTAGATTAGCACACACCCATAAACGTTTAACACGCTGTTTAACACACTACGATTAACGTGTTGTTTAGCACGCAAAGCGCATGAGTGCGCGCAAGACAAGTCGCAAGCAGCTTTAGAGCAAATAGCTACGCTACTACTTCTTGGTCTCTTCCAGAAGCAAAATTGCTTAAAGCTCCAGTCTTACGAACTGCAACGAATAGAAGCCAAGGAACAATGCCTGCAATCACAAAGCCGCTTATAAGCTCGCAAATCATGTGAATTGTAAGATAGTTTGCGCTCTTGCCCTGGTAAACCACAAACATTAAGTAAATGCCATATTCAAGAGCGGTAAGCGTGCCAGAAATTACGCTTAAAGTAAGATTGTACTTTTTGTAGCGAGCAATAGCAAAAGGAAGCTCGCTAAACACGGCTTGCAAAGCAGCGGAAGCAAGAACCATAAACGCAGAGTATTGCTGGCCAAGAATGTTCTCAAACACGGCGCCAACAACGTTTACGTAAATCGCAGCACCAGGCTTGCGGATTAAAAGAAGAGCAAGTGGGCCAGAAAGGTACCAAACGCCGTGCAAAATGCTGCCAAATCCAGGCAAAACCGTGCGCAAAATAGGGGAGATTTGTGAGAAGAACACAATGGTAAAGCCCCAGTAGATTATGCCAAACAAGGCGGCTAGAGCGGCGCCGAGCGATATATCTGCAACGCGCCATTTAAGACTTGCGATTGTTGTTGGTGCAGGATTTGCGTTTGCACGAGCCTTATCGGTTATTGGAGTTTCGGATTGTGCGGAGTATTGTGCGTTTTCTTCGCTTTGATTGTTTGCGGATTCGTTGTTTAGAATATCACTCATTAGTGTTCCTAACTATTGATTGCTGCGCATTGTAATTTCTTTGAGCGTTTCTCGACCTACGCAGCCTGGGCAGAAACGCCAACGTGTACTTTACCATTTAATCGCCACTAACACGCCTTTATGCGCTAGTTTTGTGCGATTTGTAACGTTTTTGATTATTGCAGAAATCTATAACGCGCTATAAAACCGATTATTCAACGCAAGCAAACATGTTCGCGCGACGACCTGCCTTTTCGCTTGAGAAGCGTAGCGCGCGAGCGATATCTCCCGAGTTTGTACGTGATTTGGGTGGAATGTGGTACAAAGTGCGGAGTTGTTTTACGCGTTTTGTACCACGACACGCCGTAAAACAGGTACAAAAACACTACAGTTATTAATCTAGATAGTTGGAAAAATGAGCGAAACGTAAATCCGAAAACGTAAATCAAAAATAGGGGAGCACAAAATGTCGATGGAACATCCAAATCGCACCAATGAGCGAATTGTTGACGTTGAGCGAGATATTATGAGCCGCGCTCCAGAGCATAACAAGACAAATCTTGATTTAGATAGAATGCGCTTAATTCTTGATATTTTGGGGCATCCAGAGCAGTCTATGCACGTGATTCACATTACTGGCACAAATGGCAAAGGCTCCACGGCGCGCATGGCGGAGGCGATTTGCCGCGCGTACGGTTTGCGCACGGGTCTTTACACTTCGCCGCATTTGCAACGCGTAAATGAGCGAATTATGATTGACGGCCAAGAGATTAGCGATGACCAGTTTGTTGACGTGTTCGATCAAATGAAAGACATTATAAACATGGTTGACGCTCGCATGGATGCTGATGGCAAGCCGCGCATGAGCTTTTTTGAAGTGCTTACAGCTATGGCGATTTGGGCTTTTGCTGACGCTCCTGTAGATGTTGCTGTGATGGAAGTTGGCATGGGCGGCGAATGGGACGCCACTAATGTTATGAACGCGGATGCTGCGATTATTGGCCCTGTAGACATGGACCACATGCAATGGCTTGGAAACACGGTTGAAGAGATTGCGCGCACAAAGGCTGGGATTATTAAGCCAAATTGCACTGTGATTTTGGGGCCGCAGCCACACGAATCGCAAGTTTTGCCGATTATTCAAGAGGTGGCAAATCGCAATAATGCCAAGCTTTTGCGTGATTTTAGTGACGGCAGTGGTGAGCTGGAGGTTGTTTCGCGAACTCCAGCTGTTGGCGGTCAAGTTGCCACTTTGCGAACTCCAAATGGCACTTATGAAGATGTTCCAATAGATAAGTTTGGTGTGCATCAGTCGCATAATGCTTTGGCGGCGCTTGCTGCTGCGGAGGTTGTTCTGCCTGTAAATGGCGCTTTAGACGGCGATTTGGTTGCCGAGGCTTTGAGTCAAGTTAAGGTTCCTGGCCGAATTGAGCAAGTTCGCACTTCTCCAACGATTATTATTGACGGCGGCCACAATGTTAATGCTGCTGAGTCTCTTCGTAAAACAATCGAAGAAAACTATAATTTTGAGCAGCTTATTGGCGTTGTGGCAATGATGGCAGATAAGCAAGTTGAAGAATATTTAGGTGTTCTTGAGCCGATTTTAACTAAGATTATTGTTACGCGTAACTCTTGGCGCGACCGCGTGATGGACCCTAAAGACCTAGAGAAGATTGCGATTGGCGTGTTTGGTAAAGATCGCGTGATTCGCGTTGACGATCTTCCAGACGCTATTCAAACGGCAGTGAATCTTGTTGACGAAGACGATGAGCTTGGAGTTGGGTATGGTCACGGAGTGCTGATTTGCGGTAGCTTTGTTACAGCAGGAGATGCGCGCACTATGCTGATTGAGCGCGTTAATCCAGACTTAAAGAAGCCAAAAGATCAACGCGCTAACGTTCATCCAAATCTTGCGGAATGACTTTAGCTACGGATTGACTTGAGCTAAAGAGTTGCTAGCTAAAGAGCCGCTAGCTAAATAGGCGCTTAGCTAAAGAGCCGCTAGCTAAATAGGCGCTTAGCTAAACTAGCTAAATAGGCGCTTAATAACAAGCGAATCGCTTTCGTAAGGAACGTGCTTGTTGTTGTGCTTAATCCAGCGCTCGTCGCCCTTTCCAATAATGAGGATTACGCTTAATAAGTCGTTATCTTCATCGCGTTTGCTGTGCTCGCCGCGCTCTCTAGCTTCGTTTACGCTGTGCTCAATCGCTTGCGTTCTATCGATTATTATTTGCGACTTAACGCTTGGGATTGTTATGCAAGATTGCATATCGTTGCAAATATCCATTGGATCTTCGGTGTTTGTGTCTTCGATTGTAAACACAAACTCGTCGATTCGATTTTGCGCAGCTTGAACAATCTCTTTGCGTCTGTCGTAAGCTTTGTTTCCAGCAGACCCCGTAACAAGAGTAGTGTATAAACTCTGGCTTGCGTATCTTTCTTCAACAAAGTCCAGTAGCGCCTTTACAGAAACGTAATTATGCGCGTAGTCAACGATTGCAATCGTGTTGGATTTTGGATCCTCAAAAATCTCCATGCGCCCTGGAATTTCAACGTTTTCAATCGCGTGCAAAGCTTCAACATTGTTGATTAAATCTGGTTGCGCGTTTTGTGCAATTGCAATCGCAGCCAATGCGTTCTCGTAGTTAAAGTCGCCAGCAATCTTTAGATTGAATTTGTCTATAGCGCTGTAATTAGGCATGTCTTGATTTACGTACTCGCTAGCTTCGCCTTCCAAAATCGCAATACAATGCTCTTGCGAACTTGGTAATTCTTGCGATTCTTTCAACCCTTGCGGCTCTGGTATCGCTACATACCTTGGCAAAACAAGCTCTGGGTATTTTTCGCTGTTTTCGTAAGGGTGAATATCGGAATAATCGCTGCATTCTGGGCAATTGCAAGTGTTTCCGTCTAGTTCTTCTTTGTGTATTCTGGAAAAAGTCGTGACTTTTACGCCATTTTGCTTTGCGTCTTGAAGAAGCAAATCCGCATGCGCGCAATCCGCATTAAGCACAAGTGCATCCGTATTTTTTACGATTTGACGCTTGCAATACAAATAATCTTCAAAAGTCGGGTGTTCGATTGGGCTTATGTGATCTGGGCTAATGTTCAAAAATGCCGCAACATTAAAGTGCAATCCATACACGCGGTTGACTTTGTACGCTTGCGACGAAACTTCCATAACAAGGTATTTCATGCCATTTTCTACAGCCTGGCTCATCATTCTAAACGCGTCTAGGCTTTCTGGCGTAGTCAAGTCCGACTCAACATATGTTTTACCATCTAAACAATTGTCTACCGAAGAGAATAGCGCCGCTTTGCCATTAGAATGTGCGTTCAAAATAGCATGAGTAAAGTATGCTGTGGTTGTTTTGCCTTTTGTTCCCGTAATGCCAATAGTCGTAAGCTTTTCTTGCGGATTGTTAAAGAACGCAGCCGAAAGCACGCTCATAGCTTTACGAACGTCTGTTACAATCAACCCAACCGCATTAGTGTATTCCGCGTAGCAATCCTGAGCAACGTATGCGTTTAAGCCATTTTTATCTGCGTCTTTAAGATATTCTGGCTTAAAATTGCCCTTAATAAAAAGCAATGTGTTTGGCTTAATATCGCGCGAATCGTACGTTATGTGGCTGTACAGCTTTGAGTGCGCACTAAAATCGCTAGCATCGATTGACCAAGTTTGGTCGTTTTCGTGCGTTAAATCGTCATGTTTTTGTGCGCTTTTATTTTGTATTATTTCTCGCAAAAGATTTTGCTTCAACAAAATATTGCATGCTTCGTCTAGAGATAATTTTTGTAAAGACATTTCGCTTTTCCGTGTTATTTTCCGTGTTATTTTTGTTATTTGCGTTTTATTTTAGTTGATTTTATTTTAGTTGTGATTATTTGATTCGTGCGGTTGCTTGCGATTTTTCCGCGTTCATCTTGTGCATCTTTTGCCAAATGCGAAAAATGCACAAGATGCGCAAATTGCACAAGAATCGCCATTAATCACAGCCAGTTTCCTTCGCTAGCTGGTCTTCCTTTAGACTTAAGCCAGCTATCAAAGCTTAATTTCCACTTTGCGTAAGCGTCTCGCTGCCAAGCCATAATCTCGCATAGCTTAAGATTTGCAACGTTTTCGTGCAACTCGCTTATAGGCTCAATCAAATCAACTGCAGCAACTGTATCTGCTGTAGCATCGTGAAAATTGCCAATTGGCTCTACTCCATAAAACTGCGTTGTGTATGTAAGTGTGCGTTTGCCAGTGCGCTTAGAAATGGCTCTATCTATAACAAGCGGGTCTACAATAAGCATCTCGCCGCCATTAATTGTGCTTTTTGGGCGATTTTGCAAAGAGTCAAGACTCCATCTTTGCAAATCATGATTTAGCATTTTAACGTCAAAAGGCGCATTGTATGCAAGAAGTGGAATATTCTTGCTTTGTGCAAGGCTAATGGCTTTTCCAAGTAATTCGATTTCTTGAGTTGGTTCGCCTCCGTTTTCTTGCAAAAACTCGTTTGTAAAGCCGTTTACTTCGCTTGCTTTAGGGTTGATTTGCTTATGCGGGTTTACAAGCCACGTTGCAATAACGTCATTGTTACGCCCACGCGCTGGGTCTCTAAAAACGAGCGTTGCAGAGCATATTGAATCACTGCCAATAATCGCGCCCGTTGTTTCTGTGTCGAAGCCAAGCAGCATTGATTTGCACAATGTTGTGTTTTTATCTTGCTGCGGTGCTTTTTCTAGTGCTTCTAGCAACTCATCTATGTTCTTTGCCATGCAATAATCCTAGAATGCAGCGAAGACCCTTGCGTGCGTTTTGAGTCGTTTGGTAGTTTGATTAAAAATCACGTAAACAAAAAACCCACGGTAATAAATCCGTGGGCTTTTAGTTACAAATTTATACGCAAATCAAACGTATTAAGCATTTGCATTAAGCATTTGGCCTTTTGCCGTGATTTGCTGCCTTTTTGCGGCGAGCCTTGCGCTTACGTCCACGCATACCCATAATAAACTCCTAACGATTAAAATGAACAACCTTACGGATTATCGCACGTTGCCACGACGTTTGCTAGCTTTAAGCTAGAATATTTGCCACAGTTGCGTTAAGCAAGCTAACCAAATCGTTTGGATTTAGAACAACGTCTAGTCCGCGTTTTCCTCCAGAAACAAGAATCTCGTCAAAGTGAATAACGCTAGCGTCTAACACAGTTTCGTGATGAGTGCGCTGACCAAATGGGCTGATTCCTCCAACAACATAGCCACTTTCTCGTTGAGCTACGTCTGGGCTTGTCATGCTGGCTTTTTTGGCATTCACTGCGCTCGCAATCGCCTTCATGCTTAATCGAGCGTTTACTGGCACAATACCTACTACGCGCTTTTCGCCTGTGTCTACCATAAGCGTTTTGCAAACTTGCTCTGCGTTTACGCCTAATTTTTGCGCTGCTTCCATGCCGTAGCCGTCATCCATGTGATCTGCATCGTGCTCGTAGTCAACAACACGGAATGTGATTCCAGCATTTTCTAGCTGTGCGATTGCTGGCGTTGCTTTGCCTGTTGCAGCATGTTTTTTGCCCATTTTTACCCCCGTGTGCAATGCGTTGCGAAAACCCCCTGCGATGAGTCACCGCAAGGGGCTTGTAGCTTTATTTAGCTTTATTTGTTTCGCTAATTTTACTCAGCAATCTCAGCAAAGTAAAGCAATGTGCGAATCATGTTAGCAGTAAAGCCGTACTCGTTGTCGTAGAAGGTAACGGTGCGAGCCAAGGTTACGCCGTCAACAGTGTTAACGTCGGTTTGAGTTGGATCGAAAACGCCACCGTGGGTATCGCCAATAATGTCGGAAGACACAATGCTATCGGCGTTGTAACCAAAGTAATCGCAGTTTTCAAATGCCTTCTTAAAGGCTTCGTTGATTTCTTCGGTGGTTGCTGGCTTTTCGAGAACAGTAGTCAACTCGGTAACGGATCCATCTGGAACCTGAATACGCTGAGCATGACCCTGAAGCTTGCCATTAACCTCTGGAACAACCTTGCCGATTGCCTTAGCAGCACCAGTGGAGTGCTCGATTGTGTTGCAAGCAGCAGAACGGTTGTTGCGTGGCTTGGAGCCGCGTGGGCCGTCGAGAATCATCTGAGTGCCAGTGTAAGCGTGGATAGTGGTCATAAAGCCAGACTTAATGCCCCACTTATCTTGCAAAAGCTTAACCATTGCAGCCATGGAGTTGGTGGTGCAAGAGCCAGCGGACACAATGTTATCGGTTGGCTTTAAGATCTCTTGGTTTACACCAAACACAACGGTTGGGGTGGTTTCGTCTTTAGCAGGAGCAGAGATAAGAACCTTCTTAGCTCCAGCGTTCAAGTGAGCCTGGGACTTTTCTGCAGAAGTGTAGAAACCAGTGCACTCGAGCACGAACTCAACACCATCGTTCTTAACCCATGGAATGTTGTTTGCGTCTTTTTCGGCGTAAACCTTGTAAGTCTTGCCATCTACTACGATTGCGTCTTCGGTGGAAGTCACCTCAACTGGGGTGCCATCGTCGTGGCGGAAAGTGCCATGAGTGCTGTCGTACTTAAGCAAGTAAGCAAGCATTGAAGGAGTGGTCAGATCGTTGATGGCTGCGACTTCAATATCGCCAGCTTGACCGCCACGAGCTTGAAGCTCAAAAATACGACGGAATGCCAAACGGCCGATACGTCCAAAGCCGTTAATACCAATCTTGACTGTCATGTGGGATCTCCCTTGAGTGAAACCTTAACGCACGGTTTTTGCGATTTTTCGCGATTTTTAACAATACGTTTTTGGTCTTCGTTATTTAAACTAACATGTTCATTTTAATGTGCGGTATGTACTACGTTAGTGCATCATTTTGTATTACACTTGTGGAACATTTTGCCTTGCTGCATCGCGTATTTGCGATTATTCGCACTATTTTGGCAAAACGGCTAGAGCGCTAGACACACTAGCGTTTACATCTCCCAAATCGCCAACTGGACGCTTAAACCAGCTAACTTGCGGCAGTGGAGCGTCTATAGGGAATGTGATTACAAGAGTGCCTTCGTGAACGTCAATATGCGCAGGAGTGTCGTTTAGCAACTCGTTGCTTAGGCCTTGAACGGCATCGCCATACATAGTTTCGTGCTGAAGTTGATATTTAAGCCCAATCTCGTTTACATCGCTAGAAATAGGCGTGTGCGAGAACACAGAAACCATGCGGCCTTCGGGCCCATTGGACGCAGGAAAGTCAAGGGAACCGTTGTGAATTGCTGTAACAATCGTGCCGTCTCCATACAAGAATCCAATTCCGCCTCTAACGGCAAGTCGAACCATAAGCTGAATGTTGGAAATCGTGTGATCAACGCGGCCGCCTAAGCCGCCAAAAATATGGAATTCTCTAGAGCCTTTAGACCATCCAACTTTAAGAGCAGAAAGCAAATCAGGGTCATCTTTTTCGGCAGGAAGTCGCGTAATCGCAGCGTCTGTTGGGAGCTTTAATCGCACAGAGTCAAAATCGCCAATTAGAGCATCAACGTGCAAACCAAGCCTGCACGCATGATCCCAGCCACCATCTGCAGCAATAGTTAAAGCGCGATCAGGAACGTGTTCGCGCGTATGGTCGTAATAATCTCCAGCTGCTAAAACAACGCAGCGCTTCAAAGGCTCCATAGTCATATAATATCGCGCGCGCGGAATTGCGATTATATCGCGTGTTTTGTTGCGATTTGTTGAGATTTAATGCGACTTGTTTAGCATTTTTGAGCATGGTTGACTATTGTCAACCCTCCAAGTAAAATAGACATTTGGCTTGAGTAATCAAGAAAGTGGTATATCCCACCTGGAAGCCTAAAGGGTTTCGGGTTCATGACTTCGGTCACGTAGCAATATGCTTGCTATAGCGCTATTCTTGAGCGCATTTGATTGATGTTTGAACTTGAATTTATCTTTGACCTTTTGGTGCGCTGTTCCACTGTTTTAACAAGGATTGGAGTCATCATTAGCGACGAACCACGCATTAACGAAGAGATTCGCGTCTCACAAGTACGCCTTATCGGTCCGAAAGGCGAGCAGGTGGGTGTTATTGCGACCTCGGTAGCGTTGAACCTAGCAAAGGAAGCAAACCTCGATCTTGTAGAGGTTGCGCCTACTGCTAAGCCTCCTGTAGCCAAGCTTATTGACTACGGTAAGTACAAGTACAACGAGAAGATTAAGGCTCGTGAAGCGCGTCGTAATCAAAGTACGGCCGAGATTAAGGAAATTCGTTTCCGACTCAAGATTGACGATCACGATTTCGACGTTAAGAAGGGTCATGTTCTTCGATTCCTAAATGGTGGAGACAAAGTAAAAGTCACCATTATGCTGCGCGGCCGCGAACAGTCGAGGCCTGTAGGCGGAGTTGAGTTATTGCGTAGGCTTG
The DNA here is from genome assembly GCF_049815665.1 of Gardnerella piotii. Lineage (NCBI taxonomy): Bacteria > Bacillati > Actinomycetota > Actinomycetes > Bifidobacteriales > Bifidobacteriaceae > Gardnerella > Gardnerella piotii. The sequence goes on along the minus strand of NZ_CP187450.1, from coordinate 1,299,805 downwards.
CAGATGAGGTTTCCGAAAGTGGAACCGTGGAGTTTGCCCCTAAGCAGGAGGGTCGTAACATAATAATGACTCTTGCGCCTAAGGGTAAAAAGATTCATACTCAGTCTGAGCAGCGTCGTAGAGGCGCTGAATCGCGCGCAGAGCGTCAAGCTCGTCAAGCAGCACGACTTGCGGCAAAGCAAGGAGCTCAGGCAGCGGCCGATGTGTCCGCAAAAGCTTCTGTAGAATCTGATCAGAATCATAAGGAGGGCAGCAATGCCGAAGATGAAAACTAATTCCGCAGCGTCCAAGCGCGTTCGCCTCACCGGCACTGGTAAGGTAATGCACGATGGTAGCGCAATGCGCCACAACTTGGAGCATAAGTCTGCTCGTAAGCGTCGTGCTTTGTCTGCAGATAAGGTTTTAGCTACAGCACAGAGCAAGAATTTGAAGGGCTTGCTAACTAAGTAAGTGCAGTAAAACGAAGACGCAATTAAAAATTTTTAAGAAAGCTGAGGAATACTTATGGCACGAGTAAAACGCGCAGTTAATGCTCACAAGAAGCGTCGCGTTGTTCTTGATAGGGCTTCGGGTTATCGCGGTCAGCGTTCCCGCCTTTATCGCAAGGCAAAGGAACAGCTGCTTCACTCATTTACTTATAACTTCCGCGACCGCAAGGCTCGCAAGGGCGACTTCCGCAAGTTGTGGATTCAGCGCATTAACGCTGCTGTTCGCGCAGAAGGAATCACCTACAACCGCTTTATTCAGGGTTTGCGCTTAGCTGGCATCGAATTGGATCGCCGCGCTTTGGCAGAGCTTGCTGTTAGCGACGTCGAGACCTTTAAGGCAATCGTTGAATCTGCTAAGGCTGCTTTGCCTGCAGATGTTAATGCTCCAGTAGAAGCCTGATTCTAGTTTATAGTCTTTATTTGAGTGATTTAATCACTTTAAGCATTAAATAGCATTAAATATTAAGTCCGTCTTTTTAGGCGGACTTAATTGTTTTTGTGCATATATTAGGTTCATAACCTGGTTTTGTGTTTAATTATTAAGTGCTTAAGTCGTAGCGTGAAACTGTGGCGCGTCTAGCGCATTGCAGAGTAAAATGGAGCACAGTGTGTTTTTTGAAATCTAATTGAAAGAGTCTGATTATGCCAAATATGTTCGGTACCGATGGTGTTAGGGGATTGGCCAATCGCGATTTAACCGCGCAATTAGCGCTAGATTTAGGCGATGCTGCCGTTCGCGTTTTAGGAGAAGCAACGCATAGCAGTGATTCAAATAGCGAAGATACAGGGAAGAAAATGCACGCTAGGAGAAGGGCGCTGGTTGGTCGCGATACTCGCGTTTCTGGCGATTTCCTAGCATCCGCTTTGGCAGCAGGCATGAGTGCAGGCGGATTTGACGTTATAGACGCTGGCATAATCCCAACTCCTGGCGTGGCCTTTTTAACTTCTGTGCTAAACGTAGAGATGGGTGCAGTAATATCTGCTTCGCATAATCCAATGCCAGATAATGGAATCAAGTTCTTTGCGCGCGGTGGTTTTAAGCTTCCAGACAGTAAAGAAGACGAGATTGAGGCGGTTTTAGGCAAGGATTGGCAGCGTCCTACGGGCAGCGGTGTTGGGCGAATCAGTCACGATACCACTACAGCTACGAATCTTTACATTGATCATCTTGTTTCTTCTGTAGCGCCTTTAAGCAGTGAGTCTTCTACTCGTCCTAAGCCTCTTGCAGGTCTTAGAGTAGTGGCAGATTGCGCAAATGGCGCAACGTCTGTAGTAGCTCCAGAAGCATTGCGCAGAGCTGGCGCAGAAGTGATTGTTATTAACGCTTCTCCAGACGGATACAACATTAACGATCACGCGGGTTCCACGCATCCCGAGCAGTTGCAAGCTATGGTTAAGGCGTCTAAGGCCGATTTAGGAGTAGCTTTCGACGGAGATGCAGACCGATGCTTGGCTGTAGACGAAAACGGAAACATGGTTAATGGCGACCAAATTATGGGCATTCTTGCGCGTTCTAAGAAGGCCGAAGGCAAGCTGAATCACAATACTCTTGTTGTTACTGTAATGAGCAATCTTGGATTAAAGCTTGCGCTAAAAGACATGGGCATCTCTACTGTTCAAACAAGCGTTGGAGACCGTTACGTTCTAGAAGAGATGCTTAGAGGCGATTATTCTCTTGGCGGCGAGCAGTCGGGGCATGTGATTAATCGCGAGTTTGCAACCACGGGAGATGGCACTCTTACAGCGCTTACGTTGTGTCGAGAAGTTGTGCGAGAGGGCAAGAAGCTTTCACAAATGGCTGCCGACTTCCCACAGCTTCCGCAATGCTTAGTAAATGTGCCAAACGTAGATAAGATGGCTGCTAAAACTAATGCTGCTGTTCTTAATGCTGTAGAGAAGGAAAGTGCGCTTTTGGGAGACACGGGGCGCGTTCTTCTTCGACCAAGCGGAACGGAGCCACTTGTGCGCGTTATGTGCGAAGCTGCAACGCAGGAGCAAGCAGATGAGGTTTGCGCGCGACTTGCACAAGTTGTAACGGATAATCTTAAGCTGTAGCGCTCGACGATAATCTTAAGATGTAGTTTTCCCGACTTTGTACGTGATTTGGTTCAAATTTGGTACAAAGTGCGTCAATCTTTTCCGCTTTTTGTACGTGATTTGGCTCAAATTTGGTACAAAGTGCGGAGTGGTTTTCCGCTTTTTGTTGTTAGACACGCCGTTTACAGCTACAAAAAGCGGATAATCTTGATATACTGATTCTTTTGGTATTGTTGTTGATGTACGTGTTTTATCAACAATAGTCAAAGTTAGACTTATAGAGTTAGAAGTTTTGTAGAATCGCCTTGTAAAGGAGTCCTATGTTTACGCATCACGCAAGTGTCGACACTAAGCTTAGCCGCGCAGTAGAGCGCCTTTTGGATTCTGCTACAGAAGATGGCGTTTTGTCGATTGTTCAAGCAGGGGAGCCTGTTTTAAGGCAGCGCACGGTTGCTTACGATGGTCAGCTTACGCGCGCAACGCTTAATAAGCTTATTTCGCTTATGCACAGCACTATGCTAGACGCTCCAGGAGTTGGTTTGGCCGCTCCGCAAATCGGTCTTGGCTTAGCGATTGCGGTTGTAGAAGATCACGTTAGGGATGACGAAGACGACCCTAGAGATATTGCGGAATTGCCATTTAGGGCGATTATTAACCCGCATTATGAGCCAATTGGCACGCAAACGCGCAGCTTCTATGAGGGCTGCTTAAGTGTTGCAGGGTATCAAGCTGTTCGTCAGCGCTGGCTAGACATTCAAGCCACTTGGCAAGACGAGGATGGAAAGCAACATTCGCAGCGTTTGCACGGTTGGCCAGCGCGAATCTTCCAGCACGAGACGGATCATTTACGCGGTGAGCTTTACATTGATCGCGCAGAAATGCGCTCGCTTTCTAGCGACGAAAACCTTGAGGATTATTGGGCAGATGAGGCAGTTCCTGTAAACGCTGCTAGAACACTAGGCTTTGCGATTTAAAATAAAAGACGAATGCAAAATAAAATCCCCCACAAGTTTTCTTGCGGGGGATTTGCTTATCGCTTATCGCGAGTTATTACGCATTGTTACGTAGTTGCTATCAGATATGGAAGTAAAGCTCGTACTCAAGTGGCGTTGGAGCCAAGCGAGCCATATCCATCTCTTCGTGCTTTAGATTAAGCCAAGTTTCAATCAAGTCGCTAGTAAATACATCTCCTTGCATAAGGAAGTCGTGATCTTCTTCCAAAGCCTGCAAAGCCTCACCAAGCGAAGAAGGAACTTGCTTAATGCCGTCGTGCTCTTCTGGAGGAAGCTCGTACAAATCCTTATCAACAGGAGCAGGAGGCTCAATGTGGTTCATAATGCCATCCAAGCCTGCCATCAGCTGAGCGGAGAATGCCAAGAATGGGTTGCAAGAAGGATCTGGCGCGCGGAACTCAATACGCTTAGCAGCAGGAGACTCGCCAGCAAGAGGAATACGAATAGCTGCAGAACGGTTACGAGCAGAGTAAACCAAGTTGACTGGAGCCTCGTATCCTGGAACAAGGCGGTGGTAAGAGTTAAGCGAAGGATTTGTAAAAGCAAGCACAGAAGACGCGTGCTTAATCAAGCCGCCAATGTACCAGCGTGCAATATCGGAAAGCTGAGCATAACCAGTTTCCGCATAGAACAATGGCTTGCCGTCCTTCCAAAGCGACTGATGGCAGTGCATGCCAGTGCCGTTATCTCCAGCAATTGGCTTAGGCATAAACGTTGCAGCCTTTCCAGCCAAAGCAGCAGTCTCGTGAACAACGTACTTGTACTTCATTAAGTCGTCGCCAGCGTGAACAAGCGTGTTGTAACGGTAGTTAATCTCCTGCTGACCTGCGCCGCCAACCTCGTGGTGGGAACGCTCAAGAATCAAGCCAACCTTTTGAAGATTGTAAACCATGTCGTCGCGCAAGTCTTGGTTGTGATCAACAGGTGGCACAGGGAAGTAGCCATGCTTTACGCGATTCTTAAAACCAATGTTATTGCTGCCATCGTCTTCGGTGTCGATGCCAGAATTCCATGGAGCCTCGTTAGAATCCACCTCGTAGAAGGAACGCTGCATGTCGTTTGCAAAACGAACCTTGTCGAAAATAAAGAACTCTGCTTCTGGAGCAAAGCTTGCGGTATCGGCAATGCCAGTGGCCTTTAAGTAGGCTTCGGCTTTAATTGCAACTTGGCGAGGATCCCTAGAATAAGGCTCGTCTGTTACAGGATCCACAATCGAAAAAGCAACGTTCAAAGTCTTGTGCTTGCGGAATGGGTCAATGTATGCGGTGTCTACGTCTGGAATAAGCTTCATGTCGGATTCGTTAATAGCCTGGAATCCTTGCATAGAAGAGCCGTCGAAGGCCATTCCATCTGTAAATGCGCTGTTTAAGAACTCACTTGCAGGCACAGTAAAATGCTGCTGAACGCCAATCAAATCAGTAAATCGAACAGATACGTACTCAATGCCTTCTTGCTTAATCAAAGCCTCGGCATCTTCTTTAGTTTGCAAAGTGGTCATGCCACGATCCTTTCATAAAAATCTCAGTAAATAGTTTAGATTGTTGTATATGATTTTGGATTTCAGCGACTCGACTATCTGGTTACGATTGTGTTACACGCTTTGTAAAGTACAATGGAATTTATGACAAATAAAGAAAACTACGAAAGCCGTATGGACAGCCACGGCACAAGCGCAAAAATCGACTTAGCTTCGATTTTTCCAGCTAAGGGAGATAATCGCAGGCCTCCTGATTGGCTAAGTCGCGCGCTTATGTATGCGGTAATCGCCGCGTTTGTTGCGATTTTTGTTTGGTTTGCGTGGGGAAGTATAGCTTTTATAATTTTCGACGTTGTAATCTCCATTTTTATAGCGTTGGCAATAGAGCCACTTGTTGTGCGCCTTATAAAACACGGTTGGAGTAGGGCTTTTGCATCTTTGGCAAGCTTGGTTGGGCTGCTTGCGGTTATTATTTTGCTGCTTGTTCTTTTCGGCAATCTTTTTGTGCAACAAGCTGTTTCTATGGTTCTTGGTTTGCCTGATTTATACAACCAATTTGCGCATTTTGTGTTAAATTCCACTGGATTTAAGATGCCAAATATCGAGCAGCTTGGAATGGAGATTTTGCGCAACATTCAAACATCGTGGGTTGTGGATTTTGGCGGTTTTGCACTTAACACCACCTGGGGTTTGATGGCCGCTTTGCTTGATTTGCTTACCATTTTGATGGTTACTTATTATATTTCGGCGGCTGGTCCTGCAATGCGTAGAAGTGTTTGCCGTTTGCTAAATCCTAAGTCTCAAAGGCGATTTTTGTTTATATGGTCGGTTGTTCAAGAGCAAATATCGAGCTTCTTGTTCTCACGCACAATTTTGGCTGCGATTAACGCAACGGGTACTGCGATTTTCCTAATATTTATGAAAGTTCCGTACTGGCTTCCGCTTGCGCTGTTCTGCGGAATAGTTTCGCAATTTGTGCCTACGATTGGTACGTATTTGGGCGGAGCTTTACCAATTGTGTTTGCTTGGAGTTCCAACGGTTTTGCAGCGGCATTGGCTGTTCTTGTTTTTGTTACCATCTATCAGCAGATTGAAAACATGGTGATTTCTCCTAAGATTTCCGAAAAAACAATGGACCTAAATCCTGCTGTAGCATTTTTGTCGGTGTTGGTAATGGGTGCTGTTTTTGGGGCGCTCGGCGCATTTTTGGCGCTTCCTGTTACTGCCAGCTTGCAAGCCATTCTTAAGGTTTGCACAAAGCAATACAAACTTGTTGATTCTCCATTAATGAACGATCCAAAGCCTAATCGCAAGTCGATTATGGTTACAAGTGTTGAAGCGATTGGTAATAGTTTTGTAAAGCCTGTTAAAGACAAGGTTCTTCGAGTTATGAAAGGCTCGTCTTCTAGAGTTTCGATTAATGAAGATATTATGTACTGGTATAAGCAGGCCTATGTTTCTTCTAGTGATTCTTCTAGTGATTCTAGTGAAAGTCAAAATTCTAAAGAAGATTCTGGATATATTGCTACTATGGCGATTTCGCGCGATGTTCTAGATGCAGTTAATCGCGATATTGCTAAGAAGCGCGCGGAAAATGCGGATTTGGATAGTGGGCAAGCGGCTCGCGAATCGCAAGCAGCCGACGGGTTGCATGCAAATGCTAAAGATAAGTCGCAAGATAAGTCGCAAGATAAGTCGAAAGGTAAGTCGCAAGCAAATAAATCTGCTACAATTCCAAACGAAAGTAAAAACAAAAAATCGAACACAAACACAAATCCACGAAGCGGGTGGAATAAATGATTCTTTTGTCTATTTTCGACGTTTTAGTAATCATAATCGGCGTGAGCAGCGTTATTTACCAAGGCGTTTGCGCAGTGGCGTCGCTTGTTGCAAAGCCAGTGGTATTTCCGAATGCTCCAATGGACAAGTATTACGCGGTTTTAATATCTGCACGAAACGAGGAAGCCGTAATCGGAAATCTTATAGAGTGCATACAGCATCAGACTTATAACCAGCAGCTAATAGATATTTGGCTAGTTGCCGACAATTGCACAGACAGCACGGCGCAAGTTGGAAGAAAGTATGGGTGCAATGTTATAGAGCGATTCGATAAGCAGCATATTGGCAAAGGTTACGCGCTTAGCTACCTTTTGGACCACATAATGGAGCTTGGAAAAGACAAAGATTACGACGCGTACTTTGTTTTTGACGCAGACAATAAGCTTGATTTGCACTATTTTGAAGAGATGAACAAGGGATTCCACGCAGGGTATCAGATTTTAACAAGCTACAGAAATTCCGTGAATTTATCGGATAATTGGGTGTCTTCTGGGTCCGCATTGTGGTTTATACGCGAATCGAGATTTACTAACAATTCGCGCATGCTTTTTGGATCTAGCTGCCACGCAGGCGGAACGGGATTCATGTTTTCGCGCGAAATCATGCACAGAAATCGTGGGTGGAAGTTCCATCTGCTTACCGAAGATCTTGAGTTTACAATGGACTCGATTTTGCACGGCGACAAAGTGGGCTATTGCGGGTCGGCGGTTCTTTACGACGAGCAGCCTGTATCGTTTAGGCAAAGCTGGAGGCAAAGGCTGCGCTGGAGTAAGGGCTTTTTGCAAGTATTTCGCTATTACGGAGCGGCTCTTATACGCCACGGAATCCGCGAGCGCGATTTTTCGTCGGTTGATTTTACGCTTATGCTTTGCCCGTTTATGGTGCTTGCGATTATTCGCCTTATACTCGGATTTATCTTTGCAGCATTTGGATTTGTTACGTGGGCAAGTCAGATTGATTCAACGCTTAGCTTTATAACCACTACTGTTACAAGCGTTTTGGGTATGATGGTGTTTGTTTCGCTTACTATTCTTGTAGAACACGATAAGCTTGGAGCTACTAACAAAGAGCTTTTTGCGTACGTTCTTAGCTTCCCGATTTTTATGCTTTCGTATGTGCCGATTGCGTTCCAAGCTGTGTTCTCTAAGAGCGAGTGGAAGCCGATTCATCACACGGGGCGGTAAATCGGAGCGAGCGCGCGAAATTCTTTGTTTGGTATTGCGCTACTTCCTGTTTGGTGTGTAGGAGGGCTGGGTGTTTCTTGTCTCACAACGCTCCGCCTCTTGCGTGTTGTCTAGCGTTGCGGTTGTTCCGTTTTGGCTTTGATTTTGTTTTTGGTTTAAGTTTGTTTGTAGGCGTGTGTCATTGGATTGTTTGGTATCGGCTGCCGCTCTTATACTGTTCGACCAAGAATCACCCAGCCCTCTTGCATGCTTGAACAATTGCGTATTGCTTAAACGCCTGAGATTCTCGATTTTTCTTGCTGCTTCAGCGAATCACCATTTCATGCTGCGAATCGACGATTTCGAGCTGCATAATGCGCGAGAAATCACCTCGATTCGCTGAGCCACTCAAGGCAGAAGCGCTGCTTCTGCGTGGCGAAGACGTTCGCGCGCTTAGACCGCGCGAACGACATGACCTGCCTTTTCGCTTTGTCTCAGATTCGTTAGATTTGTCTCATCAATGATGCAAATATAACGAATTTAGGCTAAAAAACGTTACAAATGTCTCACGGATGATGCAAATATAACGAAAATCAGCTAAAAAACGTTACAAATGTCTTATGAGTGATACAAATCTAACGAATTCGTAGTGTGTTTATACGCAAGATATGAGATAATGGAGCTCTTGGTGTAAACGTGCGATTGCGCAATTAATGTGGCGCAATACGTGCGTTTATCTGTATGTTGCGAGGTTTATATGGTGGATTCTGTTCCAGTTTTTGGTGCAAACACTTATTCGATCGATTCGAGTGATAGTAGTGCAGAAGTTCCTGCGGTTTCTATTCGCGGATTTGTTAAGACTTTTGGCAAGAAAGTTGCTGTAGATAATCTTTCGCTAGATATTCCAGCAGGATCCTTCTATGGATTAGTAGGCCCTAATGGTGCTGGCAAAACTACTACTATTAAGATGCTTACGGGCTTGCTTATGCCAGATGCTGGCTCGGCTTCGATTTTTGGCAACGATGTTTGGAGTGACGTAAATAGCGCTAAGCGTGCAATCGGTTTAATGCCTCAAGCAGACGAGATTTTTAAGACGATTACTGGCCTTCAGCTTTTAACTTACGCTGGCATGCTTCGCGATATGAGTCGCGCGGAATCCGTAAAGCGCGCAAACGACTTGCTTTCTGCTTTCGACTTAACAGAAGCTGCAAACACTATGGTTTCGGACTATTCAACTGGTATGACTAAGAAGATTTGCCTTGCAACAGCAATGATTCACAGCCCGCGCGTGCTTGTGTTGGACGAGCCTTTTGAGGCAGTGGACCCTGTTTCTAGCGCAAATTTGAAGGATATTCTAGCCGAGTATGTTTCTACTGGCGGCACTGTGATTATTTCTTCGCACGTTATGGAATTAGTTGAAAAAATGTGCTCGCATGTTGCGATTATTAACGAAGGCCACGTTGCAGCTTCTGGCACGCTTGAAGAAGTTGCTCAAGGCAAAGATCTTGAAGATCGCTTTATGGAGCTTGTTGGTGGACGTCATTCTGCTGCGCGCATTGATTGGCTTAACGGCGGCGAGTCTTATAACGCAACGCCAATCGCAAGCAACCACAACGCGTGAGCGAAAGGCGGTAAGTAATCATGTCTATGATTTTTACAATGGTTCGCCTTCGTTGGGCGCTTACTTTTTCCGTTATGCGAAAGTCGAGTTGGCAAAAAATCGGCTTTGGTATATCAATTGTTTTTGGACTTGCGATTATATGCGCTCTTGGTTTTGCAGGCTGGGAAGCAGGAAAGTATCTTAATCCAGGAATGCTTGCAGACGCTAAAGATTGGCAGGAATTCCAATTGATTCCAATAATGATTGCGTCGATTGTGTCAATTTTTACGCTGTTTATAAACTTGTTTATGTTAGGCAGTGACACAACACTAAAATCGCGTAGTTTTGCGCTTTACGGCATTCCTCACGTAAATCAGCAAGCTGGCATGCTTCTTGGCTCCCTTTTTGGAGCGATTTCAATAAGTTGCACAATCGCGCTTGCTTTGTGGTCTTTAGCGTACAGAAGCTTTGGAATTGTGCCGGTTTTAGTCAGCGTAATTGCAGCTCCGCTTTACGTTGCAACAATCGTGTCTTTAAGCAAAATGCTTATTGAGCTTTTGGACACTATTTTAATAAACAAGCGTTCAAGAAACATTTTTTACTTTGTTATTTTCGTAGCGTATATGCTTTTTGTTGCGTCAATGAATACGCATAGCCCCTCGCAAATTGTAATTTCGCTAGGTACAAGTTTCTGCGCTGTTTCCGCTTTTACGCCGTTAAGTGCGGCTATGGCTTTGCCTCTTGACGCCATTAATGGCAATTGGCTTGCGCTTGTTATTCGCTTCCTTATTTGCGTTGTGACGATTGCTGCTTGCTTTGCAATCTCTGTATTTTGCGCAAAATTAGAGCCTAAGCTACTTCGCGGTGAGCAAAAAACAGTTGTTAAAACTAAGGGAATCGGCTTCTTTGCATCAGTTCCAGACAACATAGTTGGTGCGATTATTGCGCGAATTATTAGCGTTATGAGAAGAGATATGCGTCAACTGTTTTTGCTTATTGCGCCGCTTTTTATGCTGGTAGTTGCAGGAGGAACTAGTTTTAATGCTAAAGGATTTGGTTCTATAGCACAGGACATAGGTGTTTCTGGCTGGATGATATATGCTGCGACGCTTATGGGAATGGTTGTTGGAAACAATATTGCATACGATGGAATAGCTTTTACTATGCATGCGATTATTGGCGTAAAAGGTTTGCACGATCGTTTAGCGCACGCAATAGTTTGGTCCGTGATTTGCGCTGTGTACTTTGCAATTCTTGGAATAGGGGTTTACGCTTTCCTTTTCTTTGTAGCAAATGTTCAGCAAAATATGAATGCAGTTATGTTCCAAACTCTTTCTCCAATCGGAGTAGCTTTTGCTACCATAGGCATTGGCTTAATTTCTTCGTGCATTGCAATGTACCCTGTATCGTCAATCGAAAAGCCATTTTCTAGGCCGCAAGGTTCTGCTGGCGGGCGAAGTTTTGCAGCTATCGGCTTTATGCTTCTTTCTGTAGTTTGCATGATTCCTTCGGTTGCGGCTGTGATTGCGTTTATTATTCTTGCGCCGCAACTGCTGTGGATTGCATGCATTCTGTTCGTAGTGAACGGCGCAATTGTGTTGGCTGTTGGCGTAATTATTGGTGGCAAAGTAATGGATAAGCGCATGATTCGTATTGTAGAAAACTTGCGCAGATTCGCCTCGATTACTGCTTGAGTATTAATGCGCACGTAAGAGCTGTGATTTATGTGTGCAAGCGTATAGCTTATGTAGACTTTATGTAGTTCTTATATAGTCTACATGGCTTGTATAGTTATACAGAGTTGCAATTAATCGGTAAAACAGGCGGCGTGCGCATGCAAGACGATGAAAACGTTAAGAATCCAGATAATATAATCGAGATTCCCGAAGATGCTTTTACGTCTAAAGAATCAAGAGAAAAAGCTGGATTTACGTCTAGCTTAGGTGCGCAAAAGCCGCCAAAGTCACGTAATCGCGCTGTCGTGTGCTTAATCGCAGCTGCAAGCGTTGTATCACTAATGTGCGGATACATTCTGTTCGATAGCAAAGATCTTTTGCAAAATCGCGATTTTATTCAGTCGCGAATGGCAATTAAAAACGATAAATCTTTGCAAGAGCTAAGCAGTCCAAAACCTAAGAAAATAGCGCATTACGCGTCTTTAATAAAGCAATTAGATAAAAACAAGCCAGTTGACAAAGCTGCTGCGGAAAAGGTTTTGCAAACATTCCTTGAAAATCCCGCGCTTGGGCCAAATGCGGCGGCTGTTATAGCGGATGCAAACGGGAAGATTATTGCTGCAAAAAACGAAGATCTTGCTTTGCAACCAGCGTCTACAATGAAAACGCTTACGGCACTAGCTGCCTCGCATACTTTAGACATGGCTTCAACGCTAGACACGCTGGTTTATGCAAGCTGCGACGATAGTGGGAGTGCTGCGCGTTTGGTTTTGCGCGGCGGCGGAGATATGCTGCTTGGTGCTGGGCAAAGCGACCCGAATCACGTAAACGGTAGAGCAGGTTTAGAAACTCTTGCAAATAAAACGGCTGCAGCTCTTAAAAAGCGGGGCGTTAAGATTGTTCAGTTTGCTGTTGACGATTCGCTGTTTGGTGCAAAAAGATATCCTGAGCTTATTAGCGAAAACGATGAGGAAGGCCGTTTTTATGCGCCAACGTCTTCTGTGGCTGTAGATGAGGGGCGTAATCGCGATTTTGCGGCGTGGGTTTCGTACGGAAACGACGCGGACGATACCGACGATTATCCGCTTTTAGATAGGCATCCTGCTGTTAGTACGGGTTTGATTTTTGCAAATTTGCTGCAAAAGTCTGGCATTGACGTTCGCGAATGGAAGGGTGATTCTGCAAAAATCACTAAGGCAGCTAAGGTGTCTGGCGCAGATTCCATGTATGTTAGTTACAAAAAACCGCTTATTTCCGCCGATTTTAGCCCGATTGCGCGCGTTTGTTCTGCTCCGCTAAGCGAGATAATGGCGTACATGCTTAGGCATTCCGACAATTCCCTTGCAGAAGAGTTCGGGCGTTTAACTGCGCTCGCAATGCGCAAGCCAAATTCTCCAAAGGGTGCGACTTTGGCTGTGCAAGATGTTTTGCGTGATTTAGGTATTGATATAAACGGATTGCATATGTCGGATTGCTCGGGACTTTCGCCTAAATCCGCTGTTCGTGCGGTTACTTTGATTCAAGTTCAAGCGCAAAATCTTAAGGCGGGGCTTGGTGCTGCTGCGGCAGAAGGCTTGGCTTTGCCAGGCGTTTGGTGTACTTCTGCTAGAAAGCGTCTTGTTGATAAGTCGGCCGCTGGATTAATGCGTGTTAAAACTGGATTTTTGGGTGATGTTTCGTCTATGGTTGGCAACGTTTCTAGAAAGTCGGGAGGCGCACTAACTTTTGCGGTTGTTGTTAATCCTCCTGGAGACGTTAACTACACTTATGTTGGCGTTAATAAGATGATGGCCGAGCTGACCAATCTTTAGCCTCGTTCGCCGCGCGAATCTACTTCGATTTTTCCGTGTTTTGTTGTTCAAAATGGCAAAATCAACAACAAAAAGCGCAAATTTTTCCCGAGAATGTTGTTCAAATCGGTGTGTTGAGCTACAAAATCGGGAAATCGCTAGCGTTCACAAATCGTTATAGTATGCGATTTTCTGCTTGCTTCATATCCTCCTGGAAGAGCAATCTGCTTTTGGCCATGCCAGTTTGTTATTAGCTCGTCAATTGATTCTATATGATTTGACGAAAAGCGTATTCCAGCAGCACTTAGCGCGCGAGCTACGATTCGCCGCCTAATCGAGATGTGGCTATTTTCTAGAGTCGCAAGTTTGATTTTGACTTTGCAATCCTCTTTTACAATCGCCTCTTTTTCTACAAGATTTACTTGCGAGTTTATGTAGTCTAGGTCGTCTTGAGCAAATTTCGCTCCTTTTGCAAGCAGCAAAGTCATATCTGAGTCAAAAAATCGCGAAATATACGGCATAAGTGTATGCCTGATTCTAGAGCGCAGCGGGTAGGATTTTGGCAGCTCAACATCGATTGGCGATGAATCGCCGTTTGTTGGATCGTCCCACCATTCAACGCCCAAATCCTTGCAAATCTGCGTGGTTTCAAGTCGCGTAAGATTAATTAGCGGCCGAGCAAATAGCACATTCTCCCTAACTGTAACGTCTTTCATTCCAGCCACGGCCTCCAAGCCAGCAGAATCGCGCAATCCCATTAAAACCGTTTCTGCTTGGTCGTTTGCTGTGTGTGCTAAAAGAACCGCCGACGCGCGCAAGTCTTTTGCAACTTCAATAATCGCAGCGTATCTAGCATCTCTGGCTGCGCTTTCTTCTCCCTTTTCGTTATCTTTAACTTGCACAGATTTAACAAATACAAGCGACTCGTCTACTCCAAGTTTTGCAACAGTTTTAGCAGCATTAAGCGCCACTTTGCTGGAGTCTTTTTGAAGATTATGATTTACGATTATTGCTGCGCATTGAATCCCTCTGCTTGCGCACACTTTTGATGCAAGCGCCGTTAGCGCAAGTGAATCGCGACCGCCAGAGCATGCGATTAATACGATTGGAGCGTTTGGATGCGTTTCGTGTTCGCCGTGTTGCAAGAATTGAGGGTCTTGCACGCCTAACCCTATATTATTAAAGCAACGTTTTACTTGGCCGATTCCTTTGCGCCAACAAGATGAGTACACCATGCTTATAGTCTAAATCCTAATGCGTAAGTTGTAACATGTCCGTCATTCTCTTATGCAATTATAGTTAGCATGCAAGTTGCAGATATAAGAGATGATATTGATTACGAATTAATCAGCCACGAAGAGCTTATGAAGCGCATTCGCGAGGTTGCCGCTCAAGTTAGCAAGGACTACAAAAACCGCGATATTTTGCTTGTTGCAGTGCTTAAAGGCGCTGTAAACACGCTTGCTGTTTTCTCGCAGGAGCTTAGCCTTAACGCGCCGATGGACTTTATGAGTCTTTCTAGCTACGGAAGTGGCACTAAGACCAGCGGCCAGATTACGGTTCGCGAAGACTTAACTACAGATGTTCGCGGCCGAGATGTGCTGATTGTTGAAGATATTGTTGATTCGGGCAAGACTCTGGACTGGCTTGTTAGGGAGCTTAAGGGCAGGGGAGCTGCAAGTGTAAAGGTGTTTGCGCTTTTAACAAAGCCAGCTCGCCGAGAAGTGGAAGTAGATATTGCGTACACTGGTTTTGAGATTCCAGACGCGTTTGTAGTCGGTTTTGGCATGGACTATGACGAAAAGTACAGGAATCTTAATTCTATTGCGGTTCTTAAGCCTTCTGTGTATGAGTCTTGATTAGATGGTTGCAATTGAGTAATCTTGATTGATTACATGCTATTTATTTAGCGATTAATTACAGCGATTACAGCGATTACGCTTTGGTTGCTTGCGATTAGTGATTACGTGTTTAGACGAGTGTTGTTAGTTAGAATCCTGAAAGGAGTCTGATTGTATGGGCGCTTCTCCAATGTCGCCTCGCGGACCTATGGGTGGACCTATGAAAAGTCCTATGGGAGGAAACGGCAACAATCCGTTCTTGCCTCCTAATTTCGGAAACAATTCAAATAAGAATAAGAACAAGAATCGTAATAAGAATAATGGCAATCAGAATAATGCCAATCCAAAGGATGGCAATAATTCCGATTCCAATCGTAAGTTCTTTAAGTCTCCTTGGACTTGGATTGTTATTTTAGTTTTGCTTTCTGTAGCCGCATTCCAAATGTTTGTGCATAATGGTTCACAAACAATTGACACTCAAGATGGCCTAGAGTTGCTCGATAAGCGTAGTGCAAATTACGTTGAGGTTATAGACAACAAGCAGCTTGTTAAGCTTACTCTAAACAATAAGTACGTTAAGCTAGATAAGCGAGATAAGCAAAAGCACGATTACGGAAAAGATGTTCAGTTCTACTACACGATTGCTCAAAGCAAGACAGTTGTGCAAAAGATTCAAAAAGCTAAGCCAGCAAATGGTTGGACTGTTAGCATACAGACTTCTAGCATTTTCTCGTACTTGATTACGTCTATGCTGCCGATTTTGATTCTGCTTGGACTTGTTTGGTTCATGTTTGGCAGAATGGCAAGCGCAGGCGGCGGAATGCTTGGCATGGGTGGCGGCCGCGGCCGTGGAAAGCTTTTGGAAGGTCAGACGCCTAAAACTAAGTTTGCAGATGTTGCAGGCGAGCAGTCTGCTGTAGAAGAAGTTGAGGAGATTAAGGAATTCCTTAAGGATCCTTCTCGATACAAGGCTTTGGGCGCGCGCATTCCGCGTGGCGTGCTGCTTTATGGCCCTCCAGGAACTGGTAAAACTCTTCTTGCGCGTGCTATTGCAGGCGAAGCTGGCGTGCCGTTCTACGCCATGGCTGGTTCGGACTTTGTTGAGATGTTCGTTGGTCTTGGCGCGTCTCGCGTGCGCGAGCTGTTTGATGAAGCTAAGAAGAACGCTCCAGCAATCATCTTTATTGACGAGATTGACGCTGTTGGACGCCGCCGCGGAAGTGGCATGACTGGCGGCCACGATGAGCGCGAGCAAACTCTTAATCAGCTGCTTGTAGAGATGGACGGCTTCGATAACGACACTAATTTGATTATTATTGCCGCTACAAACCGACCAGATGTGCTTGATTCTGCGCTTTTGCGACCAGGCCGATTTGATCGCCAAGTGGCTGTGGAAGCTCCAGATTTGGAAGGCCGAGAGGCGATTCTTAAGGTTCACGCTAAAGGCAAGCCTTTTGTTCCAGACGTAGATCTTCACATGGTTGCTGTTAGAACTCCTGGATTTACGGGCGCGGATTTGGCTAATGTGCTTAACGAGGCGGCTTTGCTTTGCGCTCGCTCTGGCGCTCAGCTTATTGACAATCGCGCTATTGATGAGGCAATTGACCGCGTTCAGGCTGGTCCTAGAAAGAAGTCTAAGGGCATGGCTTTGGATGAGTTGCGTAACACGGCTTATCACGAAGGTGGACACGCGCTTGTTGCTGCTGCTTTGCATCACACGGATCCTGTTACTAAGGTTACGATTTTGCCTCGCGGCCGCGCTCTTGGATACACGGCTGTTATGCCAACTAGCGACCGCTATTCTCAGTCTCGAAACCAGCTGCTAGATCAAATGGCGTATGCTATGGGCGGCCGTACTGCGGAAGAGGTTGTGTTCCACGATCCAACTACTGGCGCTTCTAACGACATTGAGAAGGCTACAGCAATCGCTCGCAAGATGGTTGTTGAATATGGCTTCTCATCTAAGCTTGGTGCCGTAAAGTGGATGGACGCAGATCAAGATTCTTCTGGTTCTTTGGATTCTTTGCAATCGCGTAAGTTCTCTAATAAGACTGCGGAAGTGATTGACGAAGAAGTTCATAAGCTTATTGAAACGGCTCATACCGAGGCTTGGCAGATTATTAACAATAATCGCGATATTTTGGATGAGCTTGTTAGCAAGCTTCTTGTTAAGGAGACTCTTAACGAGAAGGAACTTGAGCAAATCTTCTCTAAGATTCGTAAGGCGCCAGAGCGCGATTTGTGGCTTTCTAATGCGGATCGCCCAGATTCGCCGCTCCCGCCTGTGGAGATTCCAGAAAGCTTAAAGAGGAATGTTGCAGGTGCGAGTTTAGAGAAGGGCGATAAGGATTCGGATTCTAATGCTTCTAAGGCTGGTGCTGCAGCGGATTCTGCAGCGCAAAAGTCGCAAGCAACCGCAGAAGTGCAAGAATCGCACGAGTCTTCCTATAACTCAAATATCGCAAATACTACAAATGCCCTAAATAGCCCAATGCAAACAACCGCAGTGGTTTCTATGCAAGGCAAAAAGAGCGATTCAACAATGCGCGCAATGCTAAACGTATTAAGCGAACTTGAGCATAAAGATTTGCATAGTGTAACTCAAGTCGAAGGCGTTTCGGCGCTTTACCAGGCAAGCAATGCAAACGGTGAAGATTTTTGCGCGGTTGTAGTGGCGTCTACAACAATGAGCAATCAGGAATTTGCGCAAAGAATCGAGCAAATGCAACGCGATCAAATTGATGGCGATTCTGCCAGCTCTTTAGATTTGCGCTTAAACGTTGTTGGAACAAGAGAATACGGCTTAGATAGCGCGTCTACAAAGTCAATGGATTCAAGCAATCCTTTGCACTTAAGTGCTGCGCAATTGGAGCCGTGGATGCAAGTTGAGCCAGATGCTGCAATTGATGACGAGCCAGTCTCTTACAAACTTGCGCTTTTGCAAGATGCTTCGCAAGTTGGCGTTTATTCTGAGCGCTGGATTATTGGGGAGTGCTGATGAAAGCTTACCGTACGCCTTGGTGGTATTTTGCGCTTGGACTATTGTTTGGATTTGTATTCGGCGCGTTTTTGGTCTCGATTACAGAATCTAGCGCAATATCGCTTTCGGGAGCTCCGTGGATTGTTTTGGCTGTTATGATAATCGGCGGAATAGTCACGTTTGTTCTTGCTTGGCAAACGCATCAATACGCTACTTCTAAGCCAAAAGAGCGCAAGCCTTTTAACATGCAAATGGCTGTTTCGGCGTTAATGCTTGCAAAATCGCTTGGAATGGCTGGTGCTATTTTAACGGGCTGGTATGCAGGTCAGATTTTTGTTTGCTGGCCGCACGCGGATATTCCGCTTTATTCCAACGTTATTCGCGAATGTGTTATTGCGGGAATCGTGTGCATTATAGACATGATTATTGGCATTGTTGGCGAATGGATGTGTCAGATTCCTCCAGAAGATGGAGCGGATGCTGCTGGCGATTCTTCGGATCGAGCGCAGAAAGCGGCGGCGGTTTAATGGCGGTTAGCTGCGATTAATGTAGAAAATGGCAACTAACGGCAACTAATAGCAATCAAAATTGCAACTAAAATAGCGGTTTAACAATTTTAAGAAAGGTATTACTTTGGCTGAATTTATTTACCAAATGATTAAGGCACGCAAGTCTTACGGAGATCGCGTAATTCTAGACGACGTTACCTTAAGCTTCTTGCCGGGCGCAAAAATTGGCGTTGTTGGCCCTAATGGCATGGGTAAATCAACGTTGCTAAAGATTATGGCAGGATTGGAAAATGTTTCTAACGGCGAAGCTTCGATTACTCCAGGCTACACCGTTGGCATTTTGCAACAGGAGCCGCCGCTGGATGAGACTAAAACCGTTGGCGAAAACATTAAGATGGCTTTTGGTGAGATTGCTCAAAAGGTTGATCGATTCAACAAAATCGGCGAAGAGATGGCAAATCCAGATGCCGACTTTGATGCATTGATGGAAGAGATGGGCAAGCTGCAAACGGAGATTGATGCGGCTAACGGTTGGGATTTGGATTCTCAGCTTGAGCAGGCGATGGACGCTTTGCAATGCCCAGACCCAGATTCGCCTGTTTCTGTGTGCTCGGGTGGAGAAAGGCGACGCGTGGCATTGTGCAAGCTTTTGCTTGAAGCTCCAGATTTGCTGCTGCTTGATGAGCCTACAAACCACTTGGATGCGGAGTCAATTCTTTGGCTGGAACAGTTCTTGCACAAGTACGAAGGCGCTGTTATTGCTGTAACTCACGATCGCTACTTTATGGATAACGTTGCAGAGTGGATTTGCGAGGTGGACCGCGGTCAGCTTTACCCATACAAGGGCAATTACACTACTTACTTGGAGACCAAGGCAAAGCGTATGGAGATTCAGGGCGCTAAGGACGCAAAGCTTGCTAAGCGCTTGAAGAATGAGCTTGACTGGGTGCGTAGCTCGCCAAAGGCTCGCCAGGCCAAGAATAAGGCTCGTTTGGAGCGTTACGACCAAATGGAGCAAGAGGCACGCAATTCCAAGAAGCTTGATTTTTCGGAGATTCAAATTCCAGCAGGTCCGCGCTTGGGATCGCAAGTTTTGGAAGCGAAGCATATTCACAAGGCTTTTGGCGATCGCGTGCTAATCGACGATTTGTCGTTTACGTTGCCTCGTAACGGCATTGTTGGCGTGATTGGTCCGAATGGCGTTGGTAAGTCTACGCTTTTCAAGACGATTGTGGGCTTGGAGCCACTTTCTGGCGGCGAGCTTACTGTTGGAGACACTGTAAAGATTTCGTACGTAGATCAGAATCGCGCAGGCTTGGACCCAAATAAGAATTTGTGGGAAGCTGTTTCGGGAGGCCTTGATTTTATTGAGGTTGCAGGCGTTGAGATTCCTACTCGCGCATACGTTGCAAGCTTTGGTTTTAAGGGTTCGGATCAGCAAAAGCTTACGGGAGTGCTTTCTGGCGGCGAGCGTAACCGCTTGAATTTGGCTTTGACTCTTAAGCAGGGCGGCAACTTGCTTCTGCTTGATGAGCCTACTAACGATTTAGATGTTGAAACTCTTGAAAGCTTAGAGAACGCTTTGCTTGACTTCCCAGGATGCGCTGTGGTGGTTTCTCACGATAGATGGTTCCTTGACCGCGTTGCAACGCATATTCTTGCTTGGGAGGGCACAGACGAGAATCCTGCAAATTGGTACTGGTTTGAAGGCAACTTCCAGGCGTACGAGGAAAACAAGATTGCGCGCCTTGGTGAGGAAGCTGCTCGCCCGCATCGCTTGCACAGAAAGCTTACGCGCTAGTCGCAAGTTGTGTGTTGCTGCGGCTGGCGGCTGGCAGCTAATCGCAAGCTGTTGGTGGCAAGTCGTAAGTTGCTAGTCGCAAGTCGCAAGCTTTTAGCAGCAAGACACAGTCTGTTGGCGGCAAATCGCCTTGTAAAACGCTAAAGCAAATATCTTAAACGGTAGTCGCGCTAAAATCGTGTATTGAGCTAAAAAAGGAGTGCAAATGCCAATACTAGATAAAAATGATTCTGCTAAAGTTAAGGAATACGAGGACTTTGTAAAAAATTCTCCGTACACTAATGCAATGCAAGACATGGCATGGGCAAAGGTTAAAAACAACTGGTCTAGCGAATACGTTTATCTGGAAGAAAACGGCAAGATTACTGCTGCAGTGTCTATTCTTGGCATTAAGGCTGTAGACGATAAAACGCTGTTTTACGCTCCTAGAGGCCCAGTTTGCGACTTTTACGACGTTGAAACCACTAAAAAGCTAATCAACGAAGCAAAGCCACTTTTTGAAAAGTACAACGCATTTTTGCTTAGAATGGACCCTTGCGTTCAAACCGACGAGGCTCTTATAGAAAAGTATAGGGCAGCTGGCTACACGTTTAGAGGCCAGGGATTCCACCCTAAGTCTTACTCCAACCCGCTTCACGAGATTATGCTTAAGGTTGAAGGCAAAACCGAAGAAGAGCTTATGGCTGGTTTTAGCACGCTTACAAGAAGGCATATTCGTGCTGGCATTAAGGCTGGTGTTGCAACTCGCTGGAGTAGGTCGGAAGAAGACTTGAAAACCTTCTACGAGCTTACAAAAATTATGGCCAACAGGCACGGCATTAAATATAGGCCATTTGAATACTTTGAGCGCTTGCTTGCTGCCTTCCCACAGATTGAGATTTGCACTTGCGAGTACGAAGGCGAGCCAGTTGCAAGCATGCTTTCGTTCCCGTACAAAGACACTTTGTGGTACATTTACGGCGCAACGCAGACCATGCATGGAAAGGTTGCTCCAGGCTATACGTGCATTTGGAATTTGATTCTGCGCACTAAGGAGCTTGGCTTAAAGTGGTTCAACATGGGCGGAACTTATTCGCTTAGCATGGACGAAGGCCTTTACTTCTTTAAGAATGGATTCTGCAGAGCGAATGATCCTTTCACTTGGATTGGCGAGTTAGACGTTGTTATTGACCAGGATGCCTACAAGAAGTTTGTTGGCAGATGGGATGATTTGCCAGAGACTAAAGCTGATGCTTCTAAGAGTGATGCGGAGAGCGCATCCGCTAAGTCGGAGTAATATTTAGCTCTAATGGCGCTTTTGCGACTAGTTGCATGTTTTGTGGCTAGTCGCTTTTATTTTCCGTGCGAGTCTTTCCGCTTTTTGTACGTGTTTTAGGTCGAATTTGGTACAAAGTGCGTTAATCACACAAAATTCATCATACGAATTAATCTTAAATTGTATAAAACAATTAGTAGAATATGCCTTGCATAGTTATATGGATTTTGCGGTCTGGTTGGCGCATTAATCCAAAGAAAAAGATAATGGAGTAAGAGTATGTCTAAGAAGATTCGTGTAGTTAAGCACTATTCTGGCGTTTATTCTGGTGTTGGGGCTGATTCTCAGCCAGTTCTTTCAAAGAGCGTTTGCGCTGCAATGCTGGCTGGCGCAATGGTGCTTGGGGGGGGGGTATTCGTTTCCTCGCCTGCCTATGCTGACGGTTATGTAGACGGCACTGGCAACAATGTTTATTACGGTTTCAAAACTGATGCAAAATATGCCGAGGCTCATTTCAACATTGACGTTGAATATTACGATACCTTTGAGCACGCCAAAGAAGGCGGTACTACAGGCATAGACCCTCTTGGTAAATTTGTTCGTGTTCATTATCTTTCTAATTGCCACGACAATGCTACAGCAGACGAATGGAAGTTCCGCCCTATGTGGTGGTTTGGTGTTCCTGCTGGTTTAAAAGATCCTCAAGATATTCAATTTAAGCGTATTGAAAAGTTAACACAAAATGGCAAGCAGCAGGTTAAACCTGCTGGTTCTTCGCAATTTATTACAACCGACGCAAACGGTTATGGTGCAGTTTCGGACAAACATTTTAACAGCCCTAAGCAATGGAATAATATTTCTAATTATTATTTTAGTGACGAAAATATTCTTGCAAGCAAGGGCTGGAAACAGCTTATGGGCTTGGGTACCAAAAACAATAAAGGTTACGATAATACGGGCAATACCGCACAACAATGGGAAGAATACCAAAAGCAAACTCAAGGCCTTAAGGGTATTTTTGTAGACTGGGAATCTGCTGGTCAGCGTTGGTATGATATGACCTACGTTTCCGAGATGGAAGATACTGCCTGGAAAGAGCGCGATAAGAATCCGCTTCGTTTTGCTGCTGGTGTTTATCGCTTTGCAGGTAACTGGCACTATGCTGTTGGTCAAAAGCACAATACTCCAAAGATTGCGGACCATTTGAAGCTTGCGTATCCAGAGGTTACGAAGGTTAAGAAGCTTGACGATGTAAGCCCCGATGAGCAAAAGGCTATTAAAGCAAAAATTGAAAAAGCAAACGAAAGCACCACGTACTATAAAGAATTAGTTGCCAAAGATGGTGTTGTGGTAAATAAGGATGGCTCTGCAACTATCACCTTTAAAGACGGTACCAAGCGCACTATGCCAGCTAGCTTGCTTGTAACAAAAGACGAGTACGATAGCGATAAGTATAAGCCAACTTTGCCTGCTGCAACTCCTGTTGTAAATCCGAGCGCTTTGACGAAGGAAGATAAGGAAGCTGTTATTGATGCGTTCAAGAAGGCGAACAAGGATAATAGTGATTTTAACAGCCATCTTGCTGAAACTGACGGAATTAAGTTTGATGATAACGGCAAGAACCTTGTTGTGACGTACAAGGATGGCTCCAAGGCTACGATTCCTGCGTCTGAGCTTGTGTTCCAAGGGCCAAAGATCTCCGACTGGGCTCCTTACGTTGTGCCTGATCCAATTGAGGTTGAGAATCTTTCTAGCTTGACGGAACAAGAAAAAACGCAGATTATCAATGAATTTGATACAGCCAACACTGGCATAACGCCGTATGACGAGGCAAAGACTAAAAATGGTAATAAAGCACCTGTTGCGGTAGATGCCAACACTGGAAACGCAACAATCAAATGGGCAGATGGCTCAACAACCACTATCGCAGCGTGGCAGTTCTTAAAGCAGAAGCCAAAGACTACGCCATCTCCAGATCCATCAGTGCCTACTCCTGCAGCCGAAAAAGAGTTCATTGTTGAAGCGCCTCAAAACCAAAAAAACGTCAAATTTGATCCCTTCAATATGAAGGAAGAAGATTTAACAACTTATAATAAAGCACTTGGTGCAGCTAAAGATGCGTTTAAGAAAAAAACTAAAGGTAAGGATGCTAAAGATAATTCAGAGGTAACTATTACCGATGTTTCGTATAACGTGAAAGATGGTAAGGGTTACATTACCTTTAAAGCCGATGGCTATAAAGATGCTACCTACCCAATGAGCGTATTCTTCAAGCAAGAAATTAATACGCAAACACCAACCCCAGATACCACTTTGCACCATCCAGGTCAGATGACTGCATATAAGTATTATGTGGATCCAGTACAAGTAGATAACGTTAATTCCCCTCAACCCGCAGATCAGATTGCTGCGTTTAAGAAGTTCATTCAAAAGAACTATACTAACGTAAACGAAAGTGAGTTGAGTACAGGCTCGTATTCTCTTAAAGAGAATAATACGCCTGTATCAGGTGTGACCAATATGCAACGATATGTTCAGGGTGAGCATAATGGCGTAGGCGTAGTAACGTTTAGCCTTAATCAGGACGGAACCATAGCTGTTCAAGGTTTTGAAACTGGTTGGAATAGCTCAGATAAACTATTTGATGTTCCTTTAACAGATTTGTATGTTAAAAAGAACAGCTCTCAACCTCAAAAAGACAATACGATTGAGGATTTGAAGAAGCAAGCAAAAGCGCTGTTAGATAAACGCAGGAACACTGACAAGCTTACCAACGACGATTTGAAGCGCGCTGGTATTACAGATCCTGATCAGCTGAATGATGCCAAGATTGATGGCATGTCGGAAGATCAAACTACAGAGAAATATTTGCGCGATCTTATTCGCAAGCTTACTGATGCACGTAAGGCTGATTATAAGTACAAGACGGATCCGTACGAGGTTGCTAATCCAGATGCATCTATGCCTGATGCTGATTTCCAAGCTGCAGTTAAGAAGTTCTTGCACGCCAATTACGACGATAGTAAAGCAACTGATAAGATTGATAGTCTTACCTTTGCTACAAACAGTGCAACGCTAACAGGTAAGGGATGGACTCCAAAGGAAGGCACTTCTGACTTGGAGCTTAATTCTGATACGGTAACGTATGGCATTTCTTCTCTGGCCAGGGGCGATGACGGCAAGAGCCTTGTATTCAAGAATGGCGAAACGACACTGTTCACCGTGCCTGCAGACAAGCTCTACAAGAAGAAGACTGCAGATCCTACTCCTGCGCCAACGCCTGATGATAAGCAACTCCAGCAGATGAAGGATGATGCGAAGAAGATTATTGATAAGAATCCGTATTTAACTCCTGATCAAAAGAAGGAATTTAAGAATAAGATTGATAATGCTCCTGATGAGAAAACTATCAAACAGATTCTTAAAGACGCTAATGATAAGGGTAAAGAGAATAAAAACAACACAACTGATCCTAATATTCAGCAAACCATTAACAATAACAAGAATGGTGGCGACGAAAAGAAGAATCAGGAGCTTAAAGCTGCTAAAGAAGCTGCTAAGAAAGCAATCGACGCTCTTAAGAATTTGTCAAATGAAGAAAAGACGGAGTTTGAGAATCAACTTAATGGTGAAAACGTTAAGACTCCTGCAGACGTCCAGAAGATTGTTGATGCTGCAAAGCTAGCAGATGAGCTTAAGGGTGCTAAGGATGGAGCACAAAAAGAAAAGTTTGTGTTCCTTGACCACGGTACTGGTGACGATAAGCACAACGCCGCGGCTACTCACACTGAGGACGCTGCTCTCAACGAGTTGCTTGGCACTACGCCTGCAGAAGATTCTACGCTTGCAGATTTGGCTAAGAAGCTGAAGAAAGATTCTAATGCTACTGCAGAAGATATTAAGAATGCTCTTGCCGCAGCCAAGCGCCAGAATGCGATTAACGAAGAAAATGCCAAGAACGCTGGTATTGCGAAGCTTGATGCGCTTTTGCAGCAGCTTGAGGATGCTGAAAATGGCTTGAATGATACTCAGAAAGAAGCTGTTAAGAAGAAGGTAGAAACCGCCAAGACTGCAATCAACGGTGCTAAGACTTCTGTAAAAGATGCTAAGAAGCCTTCTGATATCAAGACTGCTGTTGGTGGAGTAAGCATCAAAGATGCTATGGATGCTATCAACGCGCAGGTGACTAACGCACAGAAGACAAATGCTAGTGATCCAAGTCAAACACAAAATGGAAAACTTGACGAGGAAAAGCAGAAGGCCAAAGAGCGGGTCAATGCTACTAATTTGTCTCAGGAAGAAAAGGACAAGTTCAATAAACAGATTGACGATAGTAAAAAGTCTGGCGACCCAACTGCTATTGCAAACCGTGCAGAAAAGGCCCAGAAGATTGCCGATGCTCTAAAGAAGATTGATGAGTTCAAGCATCTTAATGATAAGCAGAAGGAAGCTTTCAAGAAGATTATTGAAGATACTGATGCTGGTAATCACAAAGATGATAATGGCAATGACACTGGTGTTGACGACATTGACGATGCGCTCGCTAACGCTGCAAACACCGATAATGCTATGGCTCGTCTTGAAGACTTGAAGGTTATTGCGGATAAGTTTGCTACGGGCGATAAGTACAAGGCCTTGCAAGACGGAAATAAGCAAAAGAAGGCATTTGATGATGCCTCTACCGCTGCTGGTGCCGTGCTAGACAGAGATAAGGGCGATGCTAAGGGCGCTGCCGAAGTCAACGATATCTACGCGGATCTTCTTAAAGCAATGCAAGCGCTTGACAACACAGTTAAGGGTGCAGGTGTTAAAACCGATGCTCTTGCTGCGGAGATTGGCTCTGATAAGGGCTTGAAGCCAAGTGAAACTGATCCTAAGACTCCAGGCGATTCTGTTTATACCACTGCTTCTGCAGATAAGAAAAAAGCATTTGATGACGCTTTGACTGCCGCTGAGCAAGCTTTGAAGACTGCAAACGACGATAATGCAAATTATAAGAAGGAAGGCACCACGCCGCGAACTCCTAAACAGGAAGCGGATGCTCAAAAGAAGGTTGACGAAGCTCTAGACAAGCTCATTAAGGCTCGCCTTGCTTTGGATGGCGTTAACACCAAGCCTCTTGAGAAACAAATCGCTAAAGATGCAGATATTAAGAAGTCTGTAGAGTACACCAATGCTTCTGCTGATAAGAAGCAGGCGTACGACGAGGCTCTTCAAAAGGCTAAGGATCTTATCGATAAGCTGACCGGTAAGAAGCAGGCTAGCGCAGACGATCATCTTGACACAAAGGATGCTAAGCAGAAGGCTTTGGATGCAGCTCTTAAGGCGTTGAGAGACGCGGCTGCTGCTCTTGATGGCAAGACTACAGATCCAGTTCCGCCAAGCGGTGATGAAAATCCTGGCTCTGGTTCAGGTTCGGATTCTGGTTCAGGTTCGGATTCTGTCTCTGGCACTTCCACAAGCACGAGCGGTGGCGTTAATAAGCAGAATTTGATTAATCAGATTAATACCACCGAAAATCCAGGCGGTGCTAAGCCAGGCTCTGGTGCTGCTGGCACAAATCCAAGCACGCCAGGTGCAGGTGCGCAAGGCGCTGGTATGGGTGCTGTAGCTCCAGGCTCAGGCGCTGGTGCTGCTGGCACTGGCGCTGCGGGCGCAGCCAGTGCAGGTGTTGACAACAAGGCTGTAAACAACGCTGTAGAAAACGCTCCAGAAGTTAAGCAAGCAGATGCTGCTGTTAAGCAGGCTGCTGCTACGCTAGACGAAGCCTTGGCACAAGCTAAGCGTGTTGCTGCAGATCCGCATGCAACGCAAGCGCAAGTCGACGCTGCGGCAGCTAAGCTTGCGGATGCACGTAAGGCGCTTGCGGATGCTCAAGCCAATGCAGCAAAAGTGCGTGCAGCTGTTCGCAGCCGCGTTATAAAGGGCATGCGTTCTCGCGGAAATGCAGGTATTGCGACTGGTGCAGACGTTGCTACTACTGGATTGATGGCAACTATGATTGCAGCAATCGGCGGAGCATTTGCAACTCGTCGCATGCGCACAAAGCACGCTAATCGTGACTAGCGTTTAGTTGTAAGCTATTTAGCTTTACTAGTGTTTTACTGATAGCTGATTAGCTTTACTGGTGCTTATAGCAATACTCATAAGCCTCGTTTGGTCTTTGGCCGAGCGAGGCTTTTGTTTTCCCGAAAATGTTGCTCTAATCTGCGTGTTGGGCAACAAAATGCGGAAATGTCGCTTGCGCGATCAAGAATTACCAAGCCCTCTTACGTGCTTGAACAATTGCGCATATCTTAAATACAGGGTTTTTGTGTGGGGTGTGTGCTAATCTCGGTTAGTTCATGACTTTTTATCGATTCGTCAATCGAATTGTTCAATCATAAAATACGAAAGGCTATTGTGCCACATACTCATTATGATGCGTTTGCTAAAACGCAAGGCTCTAAGAAAACTGCTGCTAGAAAATCGAATAGTAAAAAATCCGCTGTAAGTCAAAAAGATAATAAGAATTTTTCTAAAAAAGGCTATAAGTCCAAAGAAAATCCATTTGAATATAGAAGAAATCGTAAGAATAACGAGTTTAATGCGCGTAAGAACCGCAATCGTAAGGCAGATAAAGCTAGAAGTCGCGCCAGAGAAAAAGCTTTGCAATACGAAGAGATGGCAATTCAAGAAGCTGAGAAGGACTTTGGAGAGAAGAGCTTTACTTCGCAGGACTTTAGCAAGCGCGATTTTGATAATCGCGATTTTAAGAATCGTGACTTTAAGAATCGTCGTATAAATAATCGTAATCAAAATAAGCAAAATTCATATAAGCAAAATCAAGAAGTCGAAAAAAACTCAGTAATAATTCCAGATACAGCTGTGGAATCACGCGAAAACTATAGCGATGACGTGACTTTTGCGCAGCTAGGCGTTCCGCAGCCTTTGGTGGAAGTTTTGCGCGCAGACGGCAAAATCACGGCTTTTCCAATACAACAGGCGACTTTGCCAGACTCTTTGCAAGGCGCGAACATTCTTGGGCGCGGCCGAACGGGAAGTGGCAAGACGCTAGCGTTTTCTATTCCGCTTGTTGCGCGATTGGCTGAGAACTTTGTTGATTTAATCAACTCGGGTCGCGCTTCTAGAAAAAACAAGAATCGCGAAGAAGGCGGTATTCCAGCGCCTCACGCAATGATTTTGGCGCCGACTCGCGAGCTGGTGCATCAAATCGACGACGTAATCGCGCCTCTAGCGTCTGCTTACGGCATGAAAACTGTAACGGTTTATGGCGGCGTGCGTTACAAGCAGCAAATGGCGCTTCTTAAGCAGGGAGCGCAAATCGTAGTGGCTTGCCCAGGGCGATTAGAGGATTTGCTGCGTCAAGGCGCGTTAACGCTCGAAAAAGTGATGGTAAGCGTTTTAGACGAGGCGGATGAAATGGCAGATATGGGATTTTTGCCAGCCGTTACGCGCTTGCTTGAGCAGACTGATCCAAATGGCCAGCGCATGCTGTTTTCTGCTACTTTAGATAAGCAAGTTGCGACTATAGTAAATCGCTTTTTGCCAAATGCGCTTGTTCACGCTGTAGATGACGCGGATTCGCAAGTAGACACAATGACACACTACGTTTTTGGCGTTTCTGCGGCAGATAAGTACGAAGTTTTGCGAAAGCTGGCTTCGGGCAAAAAGCGCTCAATATTCTTTACGCGCACAAAGTATCAAGCCAAGAATATGGCAAAGAAGTTTGTGCAACAGGGGATTCCTGCAGTTGATTTGCAAGGAAACTTGTCTCAAAATCAACGCGATAGGAATATGAGCGTTTTTGCTAATGGAGATGTGCGCGTGCTAGTAGCTACGGACGTTGCTGCGCGAGGCATTGATATTAGCGATGTTGCGCTTGTTGTGCAAACGGAGCCACCAGAGGACCCAAAGTCGTTCTTGCATAGGTCGGGGCGTACTGCGCGCGCAGGCGAGTCGGGCAATGTTGTGACTCTTGTGTTGCCGAATCAAAAGCGCATGGCGCATACTATGTTGCGGCGCGCTGGCATTAACGCTAAAGCGCAAGATGTTAAGCCAGAGTCGCCGATTTTGCAAGATATTGTTGGCGATTTGGCAGATTTGCAAGAGGGCTGGAGCATGCCAGAGCCAGAGCAGCCAAAGCGCAAAGGAAGAGGAAAAGGCCGAGGCAAAGGTAGAGGACGCGGACGTTCGCATGATTTGCGCAGTTCGCGTGACTCGCATAGTTCGCAACGTCACGCATAATCTTCCGCTTTTTGTACGTGTTTTGGGTCGAATTTGCTACAAAAAGCGGAAATGTCGCTCGCGCGTTACAGCGCGCTCACTTCTTCGCAGCGCAGAAGCAGTGCTTCTGCCTTGAGCTGCTCAGCGCTCCGAATTGCCTTTTCGCGCTACGCTTTAAGCGAAAAGGCAGGTCGTCGCGCCCGAGAATGTACGTGTTTTGGGTCAAATTTGGTACAAAGTGCGTCAACTATCTAATGCGCTAATGTGCTAATGCGTTACTTGCTTTGGCCTTTGCCGAATGCGCGCAAGCGAATACCATTCCAATCTTCGCTAACTGTTAAAGGCGTTGCGGCGTTCATTCCAGCAGTCATTGCTGCTGCTTGAACAGTGCTCGAGCTTGGAGAACCAGCACGCCCTGGCTTAGGCGTTAAAACCCACATAGGTGCGTTGCTGTTCAACATGTTTGTTGCATCCATAATGGTGTCTGCTAGCTCGTCTTCATCGTCGCCATCGCGCCACCAAATAATCACTCCGTCAACAGTGGAGTTGTAATCTTCATCAACAAGTTCTTCGCCAGTCAATTCTTCGATATTGCTGCAAATCGCATCGTCAACGTCATCGTCCCACAGCCACTGCTGTACGATGTCTCCAGGTTGGAATCCAAATTCTTCTGCATGTTGAAAAGCTGTCTGTTCCACGTGACTCAATATATCAAAGCGTCAAGAATTTGCGCGACTCGCCCTAGCCGCGCGCACGGCACGCTGAGACACGCCTGGAAAATCGCCAGAAACCACAAAATCACTATATGTAGTTTGTTATTTATGTAAATTACCCTAGATATTGTGCATGCTATGGGCTATAGTAGAGCAAGTTGTTGCGAATCATAAGTAGATTTGCGATTCAAAATACATGTTAGCTTGAGAAAGGTCTGTAGAATGCAGGTCTCTGATATGACTTTAGAAGATGCCACTTTGCAAGATGAAGAAGCCGTCACTTTGGGTGATTTTAATGTAGCTTCAAACGGCTCTTCTAAGAAGTCTCGCGTGCAAGTCGAAAAGCGCGATGGCCGCGTTGTTGACTTTGATCAGATGAACATAATAATGGCCATTAAAGCTGCGTTTAAGGATTTGCGCAAAGAAGTTGGTCCGCAAGAAGAGCAAATGATTCGCGATATTACGGATCATATTGAGGCCGAGATTCAAGACCGTTACAATGGCCCTGCAAAAATCGAAGATATTCAGACTCTTGTTGAGCATGGTCTTATTGAAAATCACCTTTACGAAGTTGCGCGTTGCTACACAAGCTACCGCCTGAACCGAGATATCGACCGCGCTAAGGCAACCGATATTAACGAAGCTGTGAATCGCCTTGTAAACCGAGATGAGTCGCTTGTGCGCGAAAATGCTAACAAGGATTCCAACGTTTACGCTACTCAGCGCGATCTTCTTGCAGGCGCTGTTTCCAAGGCTTCCGCGTTCTCTATGCTTCCACACGCGGTTTCTAACGCGCATATGAAGGGCGATATTCACTTCCACGATGCCGATTATTCGCCATTTACTTGCATGAGCAATTGCTCGCTTCCAGACTTTGGAAACATGCTTGCTAAGGGATTTGCGCTTGGAAACGCAATGATGGATAGCCCAAAGTCGATTGGCACGGCGGCTACTCAAGTTACGCAGATTATTAAGGATATTGCAGGCGCGCAGTACGGCGGACAAACTGTAAACCGCGCAGACGAGATGCTGGAGCCTTACGCTAAGTGCGATTACGACAAGAATCTTGCTATGGCTCAGGCCATGATTCCAGATTCCACGCCAATCGAAGTTGCTAAGGCCATGATTGACGGCTTAAAGGCTCAGGAGCCTAAGAATCTTCATTGTTTAGATAGGGATCCGCTTCCAGAAGACACTCCTTTTGATGAGAATTTGAGTGAGTTGGATCAGCTTCGCGAAGTTTACGCAAAGATTATGACGCGCAAGGCGATTTACGACGCTATGCAAACAATGGAATATCAGATTAATTCCAACCGCGTTTCTAACGGCCAGACTCCGTTTGTAACTGTTGGTTTTGGTCTTGGTACGTCTTGGTTTGCTCGCGAAATTCAGCGCGCTATTTTGCTTAATCGCATTCGCGGACTCGGCAAGGACCGTCATACTGCAATCTTCCCTAAACTTGTGTTTACTATTAAGCACGGCGTTAACGCAGACGCTGGCGACCCAAACTACGATTTGAAGCAGCTAGCGCTTGAGTGCTCTACAAAGCGCATGTATCCAGACGTTGTGTTCTACGAGAATATTGTTAAGATTACAGGCTCCTTTAAGGCGCCTATGGGCTGCCGATCCTTCCTTCAGGGCTGGATTGATCCGAAGACTGGCAAAGACGTGGAAGACGGCCGCATGAATCTTGGCGTTGTAACGGTTAATGTGCCTCGCATTGCACTGGAGTCTCACGGAGACGTAAACCGCTTCTGGAAGCTTTTTAACGAGCGCATGGAAGTGGCACATCAAGCTTTGCGATTCCGCATTATGCGTTGCAAGCAGGCAACTCCTGTAAACGCTCCAACGCTGTTCCGCTACGGCGCGTTTGGGCGTTTGGGCGCTAACGAGAGCGTGGATCAGCTGTTCCGCAACGAGCGTGCAACCGTGTCTCTTGGCTACATTGGTTTGTATGAAGCTACATCCGTGTTCTTTGGCAAGGATTGGATGCAAGATCACAGCTGGAATGAGGATGGCAAGCAATTTGCACTTTCTATGGTTCGCCGCATGAATCAGCTTTGCCAGCAGTGGTCAAAGGCAGAGGGATACCACTACTCGGTATATTCCACTCCTGCTGAGTCTTTGACGGATCGCTTTAACCGCATGGATCGCCAGAAGTTTGGCAGCATTGAAGGCGTTACAGATCACGACTTCTACACTAATTCCTTCCATTACCCAGTGTGGTTGCAGCCAACTCCTATGGAGAAGCTCCGCTACGAGGTTGACTTCCCGTACTTTGCTTCCGGCGGATTTATTAACTACTGCGAGTTCCCATGCTTGCAAGCGAATCCTAAGGCTTTGGAGGCTGTTTGGGATTATGCTTATAAGATTGGCATTGGCTACTTGGGTACGAACACTCCGATTGACCATTGCTTTGTTTGCGGATTCCAGGGCGATTTTGAGCCGACTAAGGAAGGCTTCCGCTGCCCAGAGTGCGGCAACAGTGACCCAGATAAGTGCAATGTGACTAAGCGCACTTGCGGCTACTTGGGTAATCCTGTTCAGCGCCCAATGGTTCACGGCCGCCACGAGGAGATTGCTCATCGCGTAAAGCATATGTCGGGCGAAACTGGCCATGTTGTTCTTAACAATGGCGAGTCTCGCGAGTGGTACGAGGAAACTAAGTAGTGCGTAGGATTGCGGCGTAAAATCGCGGAGCGTGTAATTGCGTAAAGTCGCAGCTTAAAGTCGCATAAAGTCGCATAAAATAAGGTAAAAGCTAGGCTAAATTACTAAAAAGGTCGGAACCATGGCTCGTATAAGTTTGCACGATTTTGCACCTGCAGACGTTAACCGCGGGCCTTGGATTCCAACCTCTCTTTCTAATAATCCGCGCGCAGGGCAGTGGTCCAGTGAGCGCATGAGCAAGGGCATGATTGCGGATTATAAGCGTTTTTTGATGACGGATGGCGAAGGAATCCGTTGCTCGCTGTACGTTTCTGGCTGCCCGTTCCATTGCGTTGAATGCTATAACGAGTCGATTTGGGATTTTCGCGCAGGATACCCATACACGCAAAAGCTTGAAGACCAAATTATGGAAGATTTGGCGCTTCCGTACGTGCAAGGATTGACGCTTCTTGGCGGAGAGCCGCTTCTTAACACTGGTATTTTGCTGCCACTTTGCAAGCGTATTAGAAGCGAGTTTGGAAATACAAAAGACATTTGGAGCTGGACTGGTTACACTTGGGAAGAGCTTATGCGCAAAGGCGAGACGCCAGATAAACTTGAGCTTTTGCAATACATTGACATTCTTGTTGACGGGCGATATATGAAGGATCTTCATGATTCGCTGTTGCAATTCCGCGGATCTAGTAATCAGCGGATTATTGACGTGCCAAAGTCGCTGAAAAATCCGATTGATCCGCCTGTAATCTGGGAAAAGCTTCACGATCAAGAGCGTTTTATTCCATCAATCTATGGCAAGGATCGAGCAGTTGGCGAAGGTGACGCGAGTTAGCTAATGGTTGTTAGAAATAGCGCGCTTAGACCGCGCAAGTGATTTTCCTATTTAGCGTTGCGAGTACCTTCCTATTTGGTGTGTAGGAGGGCTGGGTGTTTACGCTCGCGCGTTACATCGCGCTATTCCTCGCGGCTATTAGCAGCCGCTCGGCTGATTTGGCATGTAAAGTCCACTGGACTTTACGTTTGAGCCAAATCACGCTTTGAAGGAGCTTGAAATACGTTATGCAATTTCAAGCTCAGTCAAAGCGCTTTGCCGCACAGAAGCAGTGCTTCTGCTCTAAGCGGCTCAGCGAATCGAGGTGACTTCTCGCGCATTATGCAGCTCGAAGTCGTTGATTCGCAATCGCACTACAAGCCAAAATAGTCAGAAGTGATATGATTAAGCGTATAAATTCTTTTAATAGAGAGGTCGCATGAAAGCAAAATCGCATAAAAAACATAAGGATTACGCGCCTAATGCGTTTCGCACAATAATGCCGCTGTTAAAGCGCTATCGTATGCTTGGTGTAATCACGTCTGCTGCGATTTTTGTAGAAGCATCTATGCAAATTGCGATTCCAACAGTAATGTCTAGTCTTATTGACTTTGGAATTGCCGCAAAATCCCAAAATGCTGTTAAATACTACGGCTTACAATTACTCGCTTTTGCCGCAATATCAATGATTTTTGGCGTTATTTCTGGCGTTTGTTGCGCGCATTCTAGCGCGGGCTTTGGCAAAAATTTGCGATGCAAGATGTTTAGTCGCTTGCAATCGTTGAGTTTTTGCGATCTTGACCGTTTTTCTACTGGAACGGTTGTTACGCGCCTAACTAGCGACGTTTCTAATATTCAATTTGCGTATCAAATGGTTATTCGCGCAGGCGTTCGCAGCCTTGTGATTATTGTTGCAGCATGGTGGTTTACTTTTTGCATAAGCCCTTCGATTTCTTGGGTTTTTCTTAGTCTTATTCCAATTGTTGGCGTTATTTGTGGTATTGGTGCAAAGATTGTTGCGCCTACTTTTGCGCGAATTTACGGCACAATTGACAGAATGAACAGCATGGTTAGCGAAAATTTGCGTAATATTCGCATTGTTAAGTCTTATGTTAGAGAAGACTACGAAAACCGCCGTTTTAGGCGCATATCGCATAAAATTTACAGCTATTTTTTAAAAGCGGAGTATATTCTAAATTGTAGTATTCCGCTTTTTAACTTGTGTTTTTATGCGTGTTTGCTTCTTATTGCGTGGATGGCTTCTAAGCAAATCGTTGCTTCGGGAAATAATCCTGCATTTGGCTTGACTACGGGAAATCTTGCGGCGCTGGTTGTGTATGCGTTGCAAATTTTGTTTGCGCTTGCTAATTTGGTTGTAATTTTTGTTATGACGGTTACTGCGCGCACGTCAATGCATCGTGTTGCAAATGTTTTACAATCGCATAACAGTGAGTATGTTCATAAAAACCCGATTACAGAGCTTGCGGATGCTTCGATTTGCTTTAATAATGTTGATTTTGCATATGATTCTGCGCATGATTTTGTTAATGATTCTGCGCGCGTTAATGGCGATTCATCTTCGGCTGCTGGCGATTTGTCTAAAGGCAATCAGGAAATTAAAGATAGTCAGGAAATTTTACACAACATAAATCTAAACATTCCTTCTGGCTCTACTGTTGGGATTGTGGGCGCAACGGGTAGCGGAAAGTCAAGTATTATAAATTTGATTGCTCGCATTTACGATGTAACAAAAGGCACTGTTTTTGTAGGCGGATCAGACGTTCGTTTTTATGATTCCAAAAGTTTGCGCAACCAGATAGGAATTGTGTTACAAAAAAATATTCTGTTTAGCGGCACTATTGCGCAAAATCTTCGATGGGGCAATGAGAATGCGAGTGACTCCGACTTGCGCGAAGCGTGCAAAATCGCTTGTGCTCAAGAGTTTATAAACGATTTGCCACATGCATATAACACGAATCTTGAGCAAGGCGGTAAGAATCTTTCGGGCGGTCAAAAACAGCGACTTTGCATTGCGCGCTCGTTGCTAAAGCGGCCAAAAATCTTGATTTTAGATGATTCAATGAGTGCGGTAGATGTTAAAACAGACGCCAAGATTCGCGAGAATTTAAGGCATTTTATGCCCGATTCCACGCAAATCATTGTTGCGCAACGCGTGTCTTCTTGCATGCATGCGGATTTGATTGTTGTTCTTAAAGATGGGCGTGTTGTTGCTAAAGGGAAGCATAGCGAGTTGATGGAGTCGTGCGAAATTTATAGAAAAATGGCGATTTCTCAAGGTGTAAAAATGATTGAGTCTAAAAACAGCGAAGGTAGCGAAGGCGTCAAAGGTAGCGAAGGCGGCAGGATTAACAATGAAAAATAATGAAAAGTCGCAAGAAAACTTGGCGCAAAAGTCTGCACAAGAATCTTCGCAAAAATCGCAGGAAAACTTAGAGCAAAAATCGCAAGAAAAATCCGCTCTAAATTGGCGCGTTCTAAAGCGCTTAGCGTCTTATATTATGGCTTACAAGATGCAAGTTTTTGTTGTTATTGTGTCAATTATTGTAAGCTCCATTGTTCAAGCTGTAAGCGCAATGTTTTTGCAATCGCTTGTAGACGCGTACATTTTGCCTCTAATTGGCAAGCGTAATCCCGATTTTGCGCCACTTTTGCGAATGATTGCAATTATGGCGTTCGTGTGCGCTATTGGCGTGTTCTTTAGCTGGCTTTGGAGCAGGCTGGTTGTAAAAATCGCGCAAAGTGTAATGCGAAACCTTAGAAATCAAATGTTTAAGCATCATCAAGAACTTCCGCTTAAGTATCTAGATTCTCACGGATATGGCGATGTTATGAGCCGATACACCAACGATACGGAAGCGCTTCATCAAGCGATTTCTTGGTCTTTTCCAGACTCGTTTAGCTCGCTAATGTCTATTACGGCTGCGTTTTGTGCGATTGCTTGGCTTTCGATTCCTGTTGCGATTTTTCTTGTGATTTTTACTGCAATTCTCTTGCTTCTAGTGCGTTTTATGCTTAATCGTTCTGGCAAGCTTTTTGCGCAATTCCAGGCCGCTTTGGGCGATTTGAACGAGTTTGTAGAAGAGGCGGATTCTGGTAGAAAAGTTATTAAGATTTTTAATCACGAGCGTGCGGCGGTGGAAAAATTAAGTGATTTGGCGATTCGCGTGCAAAAAATTTCTGCTAGCGCCAATTCTTACGCAAATAATGTTATGCCTGTGATTAGTAACGCGAGCTACCTGTTTTACGTTTTGCTTGCGATTTTTGGAGCGTGGGCGGTAAATGCTGGCGTGTATTCTGCTGGATTGAGCGGCGTTTTTGGTGTGAATTCAAGCACGCTTACAATCGGCACGCTTATATCGCTTCTTACGCTTTCTCGCGCGTTTATAAATCCGATTGGCGAGATAACAATGCAACTAAATTCGCTTATGATGGCGGCTGCAGGAGCGAATCGCATTTTTGCGCTTTTAGATGAGCCTGTTGAAGAAGATGATGGAACAGTTAAGCTCGTTAAAATTCGCGCAAAAATCGTTGAGTGCTGTAGTGGAGATAGTGGGGATAGTGGCAATAGTAGCAATAAATCGCTATCGTATATTGATAAATCGCAAGTAAATCAAGTAGATTCTACAGACGATAAACAGTCTTATTTGCAAGTTTTTAACGAAGTAAGCGAAGATTCTTGCGGAAATAACGTGTATTGGGCGTGGAAAAATTGCTCTAAAAAATCAAGCGGCGATTCTTACACAGATGCCCAAAAACACGCGATTTGCTCTAAAGACGGCGTGTACACGCTTGTTAGGGGAGATGT
Source organism: Gardnerella piotii (assembly GCF_049815665.1). Lineage (NCBI taxonomy): Bacteria > Bacillati > Actinomycetota > Actinomycetes > Bifidobacteriales > Bifidobacteriaceae > Gardnerella > Gardnerella piotii. The sequence goes on along the minus strand of NZ_CP187450.1, from coordinate 1,262,093 downwards.
TCGCTTTGAAAACGTTACGTTTGGCTACGAGCCTTTTAAAACTGTTTTGCACAACATATCTTGGTATGCGCACGCGGGTCAAAAAGTTGCGCTTGTAGGTGCCACTGGAGCTGGCAAAACCACTATCGCCAATCTTCTTACGCGTTTTTACAACATTGCTGATGGTCAAATCTTGTATGACGGAATCGATGTTCGTAATATTTGCAAAAGTGACTTGCGTCATGCTGTTGCAACTGTTTTGCAAGACGTTGGATTGTTTAGCGCAAGCATAATGGACAATATTCGCTACGGACGCCTTAATGCTAGCGACTCGGATTGCGTTGCTGCAGCCACTCTTGCGCATGCGGATTCCTTTATTTCCAAGCTTCCAGACGGATACAACACGCATATTAAAAACGGCGGAGCAGACCTTTCTCAAGGCCAAAAGCAGCTGATTGCGATTGCGCGAGCTGCTGTTGCCAATCCGCCTGTTTTGATTTTAGACGAAGCAACTTCTTCGATAGACACGCATACGGAAGCGCTTGTGCAAAGCGCGATGGACGCTTTGATGCAAGATAGAACCGTGTTTGTGATTGCGCACAGGCTTTCCACAGTGCGAAACGCGGATGTGATTATGGTTTTGGACCATGGACGCATTGTTGAGCGTGGCTCGCATGAAGACTTGATGAAAAAGCGCGGCGAATATTATCAACTTTGCACAGGTGCAATGGAGCTGGAGTAGCCAGCGTCGTGTTTGCTTGATATTCTGCGGCAACACGCCGAACGTGCTTTTGAGCTTGCATTTTTGCGTGGATTCTGTAAGATAGTAACTCGGCTGTTCAATGGAACAAAGCCACGGCCCCGTAGCTCAGTTGGTTAGAGCGCCGCCCTGTCACGGCGGAGGTCACCGGTTCAAGTCCGGCCGGGGTCGCGATTAGTAAAGGCCCGGTTCGCCGGGTTTTTTATTCATCATGGCTCTGTAGCTCAGTTGGTAGAGCGAGCGACTGAAAATCGCTAGGTCAGCGGATCGATCCCGCTCGGAGCCACAAGTAAATAAATAAAAACTAAATAACAAAACGCGCAGCATTTTTGCCGCGCGTTTTTTGTTTATAAGCTAGTCAACCTGCTTAGTCAACTTGCTTCCACGATTCAACATCAATATGATGGTTTGGATTTGCTTGCCAAGCTTCCCATGCGGATTCCACAATATCCTTAACGTTGTAGCGCGCATGCCACCCCATCTCTTCGTTAATGCGCTTAGTGCTTCCAATCAATTGTGGTGGATCGCCAGCTCTACGCCCTAAAATCGCCTCTCTAAATGGCAATCCAGTAACGCGCCTAACTTCGTCTACAATTTGACGAACAGAAGTGCCTTTGCCCGTTCCAACGTTAAAAGCGTCATACTTGCGCTCATCGCGATCTAAATAAGTAAGCGCTGCAATGTGCGCGTCTGCAAGATCCGAAACATGAATGTAGTCGCGAATGCAAGTGCCGTCGGCAGTAGGGTAGTCATTACCAAAAATCGCAGGAGCTTTGCCTTGCTGCAACCTATCTAAAAGCATAGGAATCAGGTTCAAAATCGCAGGATCTTCTAGCTCCACAGGCCCGCATCCCGCAACGTTAAAGTAGCGAAGTGCGCAAAAGCGAATTCCATAAGTGTGTTCGCAAGCGCGTGCCATCCACTCGCCAAAAAGTTTAGTTTGGCCGTACGGATTAATCGGAAGCATTGGCACAACGTCTTCTGGCACAACTTCTACAGGCGGCTCGCCATACGTGGCCGCGCTAGACGAAAAAACAAGCTTTTTAGCACCACTTTGGCGCATTCCTTCTAAAACGTTAAGCATGCCATTAATGTTCTGCTGGTAGTACCAAAGTGGCTTTTCTACGGACTCTCCAACTTGCTTTCGCGCAGCAAAGTGAATCACAGAGTCAACGTTATTTTCCTCCATTATTTGCGCAAGTCGCGCTCCAGCGTCTGGGGAAGCAATGTCCATTCCGTAAAGTCGCGCGCCTTCAATTCTTGTAGGCTTTCCGTAGCTCAAATCGTCTACAACTACAACGTTTTGCTTTGCTTGGTGAAGAGCGTGTACAACGTGTGCGCCAATGTAGCCGCATCCGCCTGTAACTAGAATAGTCATTGTTTACCGTTTACCTTTCTTGCATATGCTGTTTTTGCATAATGTTATAGGGAAATTATAGCGCTTGAATCATATTGTGTTTTTGGCATTGTTTGTATTTGTTCCAGTGTTTGTGATTGTTGCAGTGTTTTGCGCGTTTGATATTATGCGATGAGTTGTGATTCAATCGCGTATGCAAGAAAATAAGGAAGATTGGCTAAAAATGAACGATTTTAATGTAGATAGTGCAAGTGACGATTTGCATAGTGGCCACTCTTTTGGCGATTTGACTGGTCGCGAGGATGGTGGCGCGGTTGCTGGCGACTCTTCCAAACCTCAACAGCCTCACGCATCCGCTAGGGCGATTCTTTCGTTTGTACGAAGATCTGCCAGGCTCGACGCGCGCTTAGAGAAAGCCAAGCAACGCTACTCAGGCGCTTATTTGCTATGCATTGCGGATGGCGATGGGTCTTTGCGCGTAAAAAGCGATTTGTGTGTGGATTCGCAGTGGATTGAGGCCAATTGGGGCAATGCTAATCCGCTTATAGTCGAAATCGGCTCGGGGCAGGGAGAAAACATTGTGGCAGCTGCTGCAGCAAACCCGAATACGAATTTTCTTGCGCTAGAAGTTTATGACCCAGGCGTAGCGCACACTATGCTTTTGGCTGGTAAGCAGGATCTGCATAATTTGCGAATTGCGCAAGTTAACGCTCCTGATTTTCTTGCAGCGTGCAAAAGTGGTGTTTTGGCAGAAGTTTGGACATTTTTCCCAGATCCTTGGCCTAAAATGCGTCATCACAAGCGCCGAATTGTTCAGCCTTCTTTGGCTAAGTCTGTGCATAATGCGCTTGTTGCAGGTGGAGTTTGGCGAATTGCTACAGATATTGAGGATTACGCGTTGCATGTTCACGAAGTTATGGATTCTTTGGCGTGCTTTGAAAACGATGGCGATTTGCGTGTGAGCTTGCCGATTGAGCATGTTGGCAAGGGGAATGCGCAAGACGCTGCGGATTTGCCTCATGCGGATTTTGTTGAGTCGCGTCGCTTTGATGGGCGTGTTTTGACGAATTTTGAGCGCAAGGGATTAGATGCTGGTCGCGTGATTCACGATTTTGCGTATGTTGTTAAAAAGTGAGTTGTGAATTTGATTGTTGAGCGTGGCGTGTGGCGTGTGGTGTGGCGTGCTTTGTTAGAATCGCGTTGTCTTCCTTCAACACGCCGTAATTTGCAAGAACTGCGCATGAGTGTTAATATTATATGGTTTGGTTGAAGCCCCCTTCGTCTAACGGTTAGGACACCAGACTTTCAATCTGACAACAAGAGTTCGACTCTCTTAGGGGGTACAAATTTTGCGCCGCTAGTTTTAGCGGCGTTTTTTGTTATATATGATGTTTACCTCTTGTGGGGGTTATAGGCCAAAAAGTGGGGGTTATGGGCCAGAGTTATTAACTCTTACCCTTAACTCTTGCTCTGTTCTTCGATACTCTTCGTGCGTGATTTGTGCTATAAAAGTCTTATGGTCTTTATGCGCAAAACAAAACACGTTCTTATGCGTGCGATTCGTGCTGTTTTGTGCAAACGTAATTATGTTGTTTCGGCTTTTGCGTCCGCATTGGTGATTTTCTTATTTGCGTCTCTAAGTGCTTGCACTCCTCAGGGCCACGCTGTTGGCGATAGCGGGCATTTGGACGACATTGTTCATGATGGCATTGATGTAGAAGACATAAAGTTGTTTGTAGTTGGATCCAGGCAGGCGGCTCTTGATTCTAAGCTTTTGCATATGTGTGAGAAATCTGGTTTGCATGCATCATATACTTCGATTGCAGACGTCAAAAATGCTAATTTTGCTTCGCAAGCGGCAATTACAGACGCTTCAAATCAGCCTGTGTCTATTATTTTGATAAACAATATTAATGTTGATAGAGCAGATCGCGTTGATTCTAGCGTTAAAAGCAATGCTGGTGGTGCGCACGTTGATCTAAAAGCTCGCAAAGCTTGGACTAATGCGCTTGAATATGCGCGCTCTGCTGGGATTCCTGTTGTGCTTGTTAATCCGCAGAATCCACCTAAGGACCGCACTTTGTATGCAGCGAAGCTTTATATTCTTAAGGATTTAGATGGCGAGAATCTGTTTGACGCAAATCTAATTAAGAATTTCGATAAAATTCAACATTCTAGTCTTCTAAAAATCGTTCAATCTGTGATTGACAATACACCTCACAGTAGGGATGTGGTTATAAATGACAAAGATTAGCTCTAACGTTACGAGTTTGCAAAAAAGGCATAATTCGCAAAGCTCTGCAGATTCTACGGATTCTGTGAATATCTCCGATTTCCCTGATTTGCCAGATGTCAGCGAACAAGGTTTAACGCAAAGCGAAGTTTTTGATGCTGTAAATCGCGGATTTGTAAATGTTACGAATAATCGAACATCTAGGTCCGTTCTTTCTATTGTGCGCGCAAACGTGTTTACTCTTTTTAACGCAATCATTTTTGCGGCAATGGTTGTTGTTCTTGCCACTGGTTCTTGGAAAGACGCTGTTTTTGGCTTTGTGATTCTTATTAACACGGGTATTGGTGTTGTTACGGAGTTGCGCGCAAAGCGTACGCTCGACCGTCTTTCGATTCTTGTTGCTTCCAAATCGATTGTTCGGCGCGAAGGCAAAAATGTTTATGTTGATCATAGCGGTATTGTGCTTGGTGATTTGTTGTGGGTTCGTTCTGGCGACCAGGTTCCTGCAGATGCAAATGTTGTTAAATCTTGGGGCTTAGAAATGGACGAGTCCATGCTTACGGGCGAATCTGTTACTGTTCGTAAAGCTGCGGACGACTTTGTTTATTCTGGCTCTACTGCTGTTTCTGGCGTTGCTTTAATGCGCGTTACGGCTGTAGGAGATAACAGCTATGCGTCTAAGCTTGCTGCGCAAGCAAAGGTTTATACAAAAACAATCTCCGATTTGAGTCGTGGAATTAACACGATTCTAAAGTGGATGACGATTGTTGTTGTTCCTCTTTGCGTTTTACTTGTTTGGTCGCAAATCAATAAGGTTGGCGGATTTGCTGTAGCTTTACAGACAGGGCAGTGGAAGAGTGCTGTTGTTTCTGCTGTTGCTGGAGTTGTTGGCATGATTCCAGAAGGTCTTGTTCTTTTAACTTCGCTTAACTTTGCTGTTGCTGCAATGCGTCTTGCGCGTAAAAAAACGTTGGTTCAGGAGCTTGAATCTGTTGAAACTTTGGCTCGAGTGGATTGCCTTAATCTAGACAAAACTGGCACGATTACGGATGGTGGAATCGCGTTTGTTGGTGTTGACTTGATTGGTGATGAATCGATTGGTGATGACTCGAATCGTTTGGTGAATCAAGCTTTGTTTGACTTATCTAACGAAGAAAATCCAAATGCTACAGGTTCTGCCATTATGGAAGGCCTTAAAGATCAAGGTGTTTCCTCTGCTTCTAGTGTTAGCGCTCGCTTGCCATTTTCGTCTGCAAGAAAGTGGAGCGCAATACGCTATGCGCTAAAAGACGGTAGATTTGAAACGTGGTATATGGGTGCTCCAGAGGTTTTGGCAACTGCGATTTGTGCACGCAAATCTAGCGTTGCTTCTGGCGATTTGCACGGTTCTATTGCTCCAGCGGTTGCAGAAGGCGGAATCAGCGATTCTGCGGTTTCTGGCGATTCTACTTTCGATAATTGCCATTTAATGGATTCGTTTAAGCAAATTTTGAATCGTGTAAACGAATACGCTCAGCAGGGTAATCGTGTTCTTCTTCTAGCTGTTTCTTATAGTGATTCTGGCGATTCTAATAACGCAACGTTCTCCAGTTCTCCAGTAGTGTCCACAAGCGCTCGCCCTGTTGCTTTAGTTCGATGCTCAGAGAAAATACGTGCTGATGCTCGTCAAACTCTTGCTTGGTTTAGACAGCAAGGTGTTAGGTGCCGCGTTATTTCTGGCGATAATCCAACAACCGTTGCATCTGTTGCCGAAAAAGTTGGTCTAACTGGGGACTCAAAGCCTGTTTCGATGGACGCAAGGCAGTTGCCTAAAGATATAAATCAACTTGCCGAGGTTCTTGAAAACGTTGACGTTTTGGGTCGCGTTTTGCCAGATCAAAAGAAGGCGATTGTTCAAGCTTTGCACTCTAAAGGCCATGTTGTAGCTATGACTGGCGACGGTGTGAACGACACGCTTGCGCTCAAAGAAGCAGACTTAGGCGTTGCAATGGGTAACGCTGCTCCAGCTGCTAAAGCTGTTGCGCAAGTTGTGCTTGTTGACTCACGCTTTTCGCATCTTCCAGACGTTGTTGCTAAGGGTCGTCAAGTAATGGCAAATATGGAACGTGTTGCAGGACTGTTCCTCGTTAAAACCGTGTATTCTGCGCTGATTTCTGCAGGTGTGGTTTTGCTCGGTCTTAATTTCCCATATTTGCCTCGTCACATAACCTATATCGGTTCGTTAACCATTGGTATTCCAGCGTTTTTGCTCGCTTTGGCTCCTAATACAAGGCGCTACGTTCCTGGATTCTTGCATCGTGTTGTTCGTTTTGCTTTGCCAAATGGTATAGCTGTTGCTGTGTCTGTTTTGGTTGTGTCCATTTTTGCTCCTTTAATGCTTGCGCGCGGTCTTGATTCTTCTAACGCTAACGCTTCTAGGCTTATTGTTGAATCTGTGCACGCTGTTGGTGTAACTCGCACTATTTGTGCTGTTACTGTTTTTGTGCTCGGTGTTGCAGTTTTGGCTACAGTTTCTAAGCCACTTATTTCTTGGCGCGGAATTATGGTCTTATGCTTTGCTGCTGCTGGCGTTATTGGTGCATTTATACCGTTTGTTGCGCATTTCTTTGATTTGCATGTTCCTGTGAGTGGAAATGCAATGTTTGTTATGATTTGCGCTGTAATTTTTGCCTTTGTTATCTGGTTAGTTTTACATCTTGTTAGTCACTTGATTGAAAACTGGATTGATAATGTAAACGATGGTAGTGTTTTGCACTCTTATGATAGTGATCGTTGACGTAGCGTGTCGTGCCTACTAACAATTGTGCTTACAATAGATATGTGTTCAGTATTTTAGAAATGTTCTCGGTTGGTGTAGGTCCTAGTTCTTCGCACACGGTTGGACCTATGCGCGCAGCGAATGCTTTTGTGACTTCTCTTCAAAATAATGGAAAGCTTAAAGACGTTTCGCGTGTGCGAGTCACACTGTATGGCTCCTTGTCTCTTACTGGATTGGGGCATGGCACGGATCGTGCATCGGTTGCTGGTCTTGAAGGTAATCTTCCAGACGATGTTGATACGGAACACATGATGACTATTCGCGAAGATTGTAAGAAAAGCGGAACTTTAACACTTGCGCATAGTCATACTATCGAATTTGACTACGATTCCGATGTTGTTTTTGAAAAGTGGCGGCGCATGGCTGCGCATCCTAATGGCATGCGGTTTGTTGCTTTGGACTCCTTTGGTAATACTGTTGACGAACAAGTTTGGTATTCGATTGGTGGCGGATTTATTCGCAAAGGCAATGCAAACGATAAGATGATTGGTTTGCATGACCGCGTTGATGAAAATGTGGAAGAAAGTGAAGATAAAACTAAAGATTCTAATCTTAAAGATTCTGAATCTTCTAGTGATTCGCGTGAAGACTCGTCTGTTCCATATCCTTTTACAACGTGCAAAGAACTTATCTCGATTTGCAAAAAAGAGCATAAGAGCATAAGTGACATTGTTTGGCAAAACGAACTTGCTTTGCATAACGGTAATTCCGAATATGTTCGTTCCTATTTGTTGCATGTTTGGGAAGTTATGGAAGAGTGTGTTGAAAATGGATGTAACTCTAAGCAGCAGATTCTTCCAGGCGGACTTGAGGTTCATAGGCGTGCTCCGCGTATGTATGCTCGTCTTGCTGCAAATTCCGATATGCTTAAGCAAAATCGTAGGAGAGCCGACTGTGCTCTGGAAGCTTCTGACTCTGCATGGGTAAATCTTTTTGCTCTTGCAGTAAGTGAAGAAAACGCTGGAGGTGGTCGTATTGTTACAGCTCCGACTAATGGATCCGCTGGTATTATTCCGGCTGTTTTGCAATACTATTGGCGTTTTGTAGACAGTTCTAGCGAGGAGGGAATAATAAAGTTCCTTCTTGCTTCTGGAGCTGTTGGCTATTTGTTTAAGCGCAATGCTTCTATTTCTGGTGCAGAAGTTGGGTGCCAGGGAGAAGTTGGTTCTGCGTGTTCTATGGCTGCTGCAGGCCTGTGCGAAGTTCTTGGCGGAACTCCGCAGCAGGTTGAAAATGCTGCCGAAATTGGTATTGAGCATCATCTTGGTCTCACTTGTGATCCGGTTGGTGGCTTGGTTCAGATTCCTTGTATCGAGCGCAATGCTATGGCTGCCAACACTGCTATTAACGCTGTTAGAATGGCTCTTCTAGGTGATGGCTCTCATATTGTTAGCTTGGATAGTGCTATTAAAACTATGAAGGAAACTGGCCAAGACATGATGTCTAAATATCGCGAAACATCTAAGGGTGGCTTAGCTGTAAATGTAGTTGAGTGCTAGTTATAGTCGTTGCATTTATAGCTATTTTTATTGCATTTTCCTTAAGGATGTTTTGCGTATTTGCTTGCATTGTGTTGCTATACTGTTATGCAAGTTATATGCGTATTGGCATAGGTAGCGGTTGAGTGCTAATCTAAAACACGCTATAAAATTGCAAAAATGTTATAATATTCAAAGTTTTTAATGAATAGTTTGTAAGTGTTAGTGGCTTTTTGCAAGCATTTACACATGTTTGTAAGGGATTATAAGAGGTTATAAAGGAGGCAAAATGGCACAGGATATGCCAGAAGTGGTTGCGGAATTTGGTACTACGCCAACGGTGACGTTCCCAGCGCTTGAGCCGCCAGCAGGGCTTAAGGTTGTTGAATTGGTAGAAGGCAATGGGCCTTTGGTTCGTGCTGGAGACACTGTTACCGTTAATTACCATGGCGTTGTTTGGGGAGCAAGTGAGCCTTTTGACTCTAGTTTTGCTCGTCATACTCCTGCCAGCTTTGGTATTGGTGTTGGCCAGGTTATTCAGGGTTGGGATCGTACTGTTCCAGGACATAATGTTGGTTCTCGCTTACTTGTTTCTATTCCGCCTGAGTATGGTTATGGTTCACGAGGTGTTCCGCAGGCTGGAATTGGTGGTTCGGACACCCTCGTTTTTGTGATTGATATTATTTCTACTCGCTAAACGCGAGTGATTGTTTTGTTGCTTTTATTCTTTGTTCTTTGTTAAGGAGATTGCAAAATGCCTGAAGAAAAAATAATTCTATTGACTAAAGAGGCCTACGATAAGCTTAAGGAAGAATTAGCTCATCGCGAAGGTGAATATCGTGATGAAATCACCGAGCGTATTGCTGCTGCTCGCGCCGAAGGCGATTTGTCTGAAAACGGTGGCTATCAGGCTGCTCGCGAAGAGCAGGGCAAGAACGAGGGTCGTATTAACGAGCTTATTGTTAAGCTACGCAACGCAAAGATCCTTGAGGCTCCAGCGGAAGGCCTTGTTGGCAATGGCTCTGTTGTTACTTTAGATCTTGCTGGTCGAGAGATGACTTATGTTCTTGGCTCTCGTGATATTGCTGTTGCTACCGATTACGATGTTATTAGTCCAGAATCTCCGATTGGTGCTGCAATTTTTGGCGCTAAAGCGGGTGATACTGTTAGCTACTCTGCTCCAAATGGTCGCCAAATTTCTGTAACCATTAAGGATTCTCATCCACTCGCTTAAACAATGAATTTGTTTTAATAAGCGAGCACATACTTGTTATCTATCTATTTTCTCTAATCGCTGTGATTTAGAATCTATATGATTTATAGGTCACAGCGATTTTATTTATATGCTTATTTGTATCCGTTTAACAGTATCGCTCTTTAGTTGTTTTAATCTCGTAAATCTTGTAAATCTTTTAAATCATTAAATTTTTCTTAAAATGGTAACAACTTTGCCCATTATCTTTGCGTGAGACCCATCTATAGGGGAATACGCTGGATTGTGAGGCATAAGCCAAACGTGACCATTTTCTTTTCTAAACGTCTTTACAGTTGCTTCGTTATCTAGCAGTGCAGCAACAATATCTCCATTTGTTGCTTCGTTCTGTTCTCGCACAACAACATAATCACCGTCGCAAATTGCTGCGTCAATCATTGAATCTCCATGCACTTCTAGCATGAACAGATTTCCGCTTCCAGTAAGTCTTTCTGGCAAACGCATAACATCTTCAACATGTTGTTCAGCTGTTATAGGTACTCCTGCAGCGATTCTTCCAACAAGAGGAACATCGTGAGAGTTTATCAAAGACTCACTGTTATACAAGCTCACATCGATAGCTGATTGTTTTTCAAGCAATGCATGAGCTTTTTCTTTATTCTTTTGTATAAAATCTCCAATAACTTCAATTGCTCTACCTTTATTTGCGCTTATTCGTATTAATCCTTTCATCTCGAGTGCTCGTAATTGATGTTTTACGGAAGAAGGACTTCTTAAGCCTACAGCTTCGCCTATTTCTCTAAAAGATGGAGGGAATCCATGTTCTTTGAGGCATTGCTGTATAGCATCCATGATTTTTCTTTGGCGATCTGTTAGTGGCTCAGCGTTGTGCGCCGCAGAATCACTAAGCTCGTTTTGGGTGGTATTCATGGTGTCTCCTTTCGTTGTTTTACATTCTAATACACTTTTCTAAAAAAATCAAACATATGTTCGACACGCCGTTGCATCTTTAGAACAAATGTGTCAAGATTAATACACTTGTTCGATAGAACAAATGTTCATGTCAATTAAAACGTAAGAAAGGATAGTTATGTATAAGAAGTTGAACTCTTTTGATGGCGTTAATTATTCAACACCAAATCGTGCCGCTCTGGCTAATAAGAGTCACAAAAAACGCAAAAATAAATTATTTATGCGTTTTATAGTTTTTTCTGCGTTAGTTTGCTTTGCTTGGATTATTTTTATGCCAAAGCCAGCTGTTTCAGCCGTATCAAAATCCTTTGTAACGTATACTGTTCGCCCTGGAGATACCTTGTGGAGTTATGCAAAATCCATAACAGATAAAAATGGCAATATTTCTGATTCTGTTGATTACCTTATGCAATTAAATAATCTTGATTCTCCAGATTTAGAAGTAGGGCAGTCTATACGAGTACCTTTTATTGACGACTGATTCTGTTATTACAAATACTATTAGAATGGAGTATTGATGAGTTCAGATTATGAATATAATTCGTCAGATTCATATGATTTGTTTACATTATATTATTGCGATGATTCTGCATGTTGTAGTTGTCATGATTTAAGCGTTAAACCAATTGTTGAACCACTTGTTGTTATGGATGTATCTATATATCCATCTATTCGAGTGTTTTGCGATAAATTTTATAAAATATACGAGGAAAAATATGAAAAAATCGATTTATTTATATAAAACATTGAAATATATATAACATATTTAATTAATTTTTAGTATGCTGTATATATGCATTGTCCTTTTTGTAAGAATTCCGATACTAAGGTTATTGACACTAGAATCAGCGAGGATGGATATTCAATCCGTCGTAGGCGCGAGTGTCAGATGTGTGGTAATCGTTTTACAACAGTAGAAACTACGCAATTGCTCGTTATGAAGCGTTCTGGTTCTGTGGAACCTTTTGATAGGGCAAAAGTGGTTGCTGGTGTTGGAAAAGCTTGCCAGGGTAGACCAATAGATTCTGAGGAGCTAAAGACTCTTGGAATGGAAGTTGAAGCTGATTTACGTGCTCGTGGATTAGCTCAAATCACATCCGAAGATGTTGGAAAAGCAATATTAAAGCCGTTGCGTGAATTAGACGAGGTGGCGTATCTTCGTTTTGCTAGCGTATATCAGAATTTTACTGGTTTGGAAGATTTTGAACGTTCAATAGATGATCTTAAGAAAAGCAAGTGATTGTGCAATGTTTTACATTGAGTGAACACTTTGTGAATATTGCTAAAAGTATAAGTTTGAGTATTTGAGTTTGTGTGAATGTTGATTTGCTGTTTGTTAGCGAATCGTTGAGTCTTAGAATAAATATGGTTATAGTGTGAGGGATAACCTGATTTGTTTGACCCAATTAAAGGGTCAAACAAATAACAAGGTTGTTAATAGTTGGGTTTACTCAGTACTTTTACTTCGCGATCATTACTTTGAAAAATTGGCGTCGTCTTGTGTGCGCAAGACAACAAGACGCTGTGTTGGTCTTGTCATTGCAACGTATAGATTTGCCGCTGCGCTAAGTCTGGATGCTGCTTCTTGTTCTATAGCAGAAGGTTGCATTAGGATTACCGCATCGTATTCCAATCCCTTAACATCTTCCGCACTGCAAACGCTAATTTGGCTATCGTCAAAGTTTTGCTGAATTATGCGTGCATATTCCTTAGTTGAAAGATTCTTGCTAAGAGTATTTTTAACGATTTTGTTTGCATGCTCTATTAGTTCTTGAGGAACAATAATTGCTACGCGTCCGCTTCCGTCTTCGGAAACAAATTCGTTAAATAGATCAATGCAATATTTAGCAAGCATATTATTAAGCTCATTTTGATTCTGAACCGTATGTGTAACAAGCGAATCTGGAACAGATCTAACTGCATTAACTGTTGATATATATAAGCCAGAATTATTTGCAACTTTTCCTGCAGCTTCAGAAACTTCTTTAGGATTACGGTAATTAATTGTTAGTTCATAAAGATCCCAGTTTTCGTTTCCAAACAATGAGCTCATGTTTTTTTGCCAACTATGTGTACCACCTAAAGAGGAGGTTTGTGCAACATCGCCAACAATTGTAAATGAGCGTGAAGGGCACCTGCGTATTAGCATTCGCCAATCCATTGCAGTAAGCTCTTGCGCTTCATCTACAACAACATGACCATAAGTCCACTCTCTATCCGACGCGGCAAGATTTGCAACCATACTTGCATCGTTACCTTGAATATTCTCAATAAGCATATCGGCGGTAATAATGCCATTTCCTATGCCATTTTGTGCAAGAGTATCGGAAGCATATTGCTGTTCTTCGAGTTTTTTACGAGCGAGGGCAGCGTTTTGTGCTTCAATCTTTGGATCTGGGCCTAGTAGCTCCATAGCTTCGTCAAGAAGTGGGATGTCGGACTGAGTTAAAGGACTTCCTTTTGGTCTAATTAATGCACGAATATCATTTTCACTTAACCAAGGAGCATATATGCGAAGTTGTTCAGGTTTAGAAAAGAGTTGGTCTATAAGCCAATTGGCATTCATAGGTAGCCAAGCAAGATTTAATGTAATCTTGAGCTTATTTTCCATTCTAAGTTGCGAAGTAATATCGGATATCTCCGCTTGTGAAGGAGCATAATCAAGTTGTTCTAGATACCTGTTTCTAAGCGAACTTATAACTGACTTTACAAATGTTTTACGAGCCTGGTTATGAGGCTGGTGTGTGCGCTGAGCGTCTAATTGTGCAAGCTCTATATCTTCCTTTTTTAATTGCACAGCAAAACCATTTATGCGTAGTGTTGGCAAATCTTTAGGAACGCGTATTCTTGCGCAAATAGCGTTTTGAATAACGTTTTTCATGCGGTACATTCCCTTAAGTTTTGCTGCATGAGGAGTGTCTTGCACTGTTGCATGAATATTTGGGATTAAATCCGCTATAGTTCTGCTAACAACGCCAGTTTCACCCAAAGATGGCAAAACTTGATCTATGTATCTTAAGAATGCAGAGCTTGGTCCTACGATCAAAACGCCTGATCTTTCAAGCTTTCTGCGATGCGTGTAGAGCAAGTATGCTGCTCTGTGCAAAGCTACTGCAGTTTTGCCTGTACCAGGTCCGCCTTGAACAACAATTGTACGGTCTAAAGGAGCGCGAATAATGCGGTCTTGTTCTGCCTGAATGGTTGCAACAATATCCGTCATTTTTCCAGTTCTACGAGAACCTAGAGAAGCAAGCAATGCGCCTTCGCCAGTAAGTGTTCCTTGCTTAGACGCTTTGTTTACCTCGTCTGAATGAATATCTAGAATCTCGTCTTCAACTCCTACAACTTCTCGGAATTTAAGAGTTATGTGCCTACGCATAACAATGTTTCCATGATTTGAAGGAGTTGCTTCGTAGAATGGTCTGGCCGCTTCTGCTCTCCAATCAGTTAAGATTGGGTCGTGATTTTCGCTTAGTAAACCGATTCTTCCAATGTAACGTCTTATGCCTTCTCGGTCGTCTAGTCTGCCAAACACAAGTCTATCTTCTACAGCTCTAAGTTGCGTTAAACGATCTTCGTACATTGTTGCAAAAGAATCTCGTTCTGTTCGCTGAGTTGGTGAGCCATGCGAGCCTGCAGCGCGTACAGAATCAAGCCTTGTACGAATTGTTGAACGCAAGTTATCTAATCGATTGTAAGCGCAATCAACCGCTTGTTGTTCTTCGCTGAGTTGTGAGGAGTACGTAGACATTTGTGTCCGTTCTTCTTAAAAGTTGGGCTAAAACTAGGCGTTTAAGTATACCTCGAGGCTAATACACGTTGCATGTTTCCAATCTAAGTTAAAAAAATATTATTTTTTTACAAAAAAGTGGGGATTTTTGGTGAGAAATGGGGTAAAATGGTGAACGATGTGCAAGTGGCATATTGCATGTTGAAAAGGAGGTGGATTTATGGCTAGTAACAATGCTGGCGCAAATGCGCAAGATAAAGCCAATTCCTCCTTTAAGCATGCTCAAAATCCATCTGGTTATGATTCTCAAAATACGGCTCAAGCTAATGCACAAGATGCGCATATGCCAATGCAAAATTCTCAAGCGTACGCTCAGCCTTATTATGTGATGCCGCAAATGCCGCAAATGTATCAAGCGCAGCAAATGCCGCAAATGCCTGTTATGCAGCCTGTTATGCAACCTCAACCTACGTCTTCGGCTTTTGCATCCACTCCTTTGCCTCAAGACGCGGTTTTTGGTGCTAATAATTTGCAAAGTCAGGCTAATAATCACGTAAAGAATCCGATACTTCTTGGAACTTATTCTCCAAAAATAGATGCAAAGGGTCGTGTGGCTTTACCAGCAAAATTCAGATCCCAGTTGGGCGATGGTTTTGTTATGGCTCGCGGACAAGAGCGATGCGTTTATGTTCTTCCAATGCAAGAGTTTGAGCGTATTACAACTCAGATTCAGCTCACATCTATGAGTAATAAGTCTGCAAGAGACTACCTTAGAGTCTTCCTTTCTGGCGCTGTTGATCAGGAGCCAGATAAGCAAGGTCGTATAGTAGTGCCTCCAATGCTAAGGGATTATGCAAATCTTGGAGATGAGATTGTTGTAATTGGTGTTGGAACTCGCGCAGAAATATGGAACAAATCTGCTTGGAACAATTATCTTGCAGATAAAGAGCAAGATTATGCAGATATTGCAAATGATGTTCTTCCGGCGGTGGCACAATGAAAGATTTATCTACAATTCATGCGCCAGTGCTGTTGGAAGACTGTGTAAATCTTGTTTCTCCAGCATTAGATTACAAAGATTCTATTGTTGTTGATTGCACTCTTGGGCTTGCGGGTCACGCAACAGCTTTTCTTAAAGCTGCTCCACTTGCAACTCTTATTGGAATAGATAGAGATAGTGAAGCTCTTGGCTTAGCGACAAAAAGAATGCGCGATGAAGGCTTAGAGAATCGTTTTATTCCAGTGCATGCTGCATTTGATGAAGTTGACAAAGTTCTTGAAGATTTAGAAATCGATAAGATTGATGCAGCGTTTATGGACTTGGGTCTTTCTAGTTTGCAAATAGACGAGGAAGATAGAGGATTTTCTTATTCTCATAACACAGTCTTAGATATGCGTATGGATACAACTCAAAGTGTTACTGCTGAAACCATTCTTGCTACCTACAGCGCATCCAGTCTTGCTCAAATATTCCGTGAGTATGGTCAAGAACGTTTTTCTGGGCCAATCGCAAGAAAAATAGTGCAAGTTAGACAAGAGAATCCAATAAAAACGTCTGGTCAACTTGTTGATTTAGTGGATCATATTATTCCGCGTGCTCATCGTGCTCCAGGAAATCCAGCTAAACGAGTTTTTCAGGCTCTTAGAATCGAAGTTAATGGAGAATTAGATAAGCTTTCTAGGACTCTGCCAAAGCTTGCTTTGCGCTTAAATAACGGTGGCAGAATTGTTGTTGAGTCTTATCATTCTTTGGAAGATATTACGGTTAAGCGTTTTATGAATAAAGGCTTAGAAGTAGATGTTCCAGCAAATATGCCAATTATTCCGCAAAATGCAAAACCTTTCTTTAAGTCTTTAACTCGCGGAGCTATTAAAGCATCTAAAGAAGAAATTGCAAATAATACAAGGTCTTCTTCTGTTCGCTTACGCGCAGTGGAGCTTATTAGAGATATTCCAGATAGGTGGATTAAAGACTTTACAGCTATTGCTCAAGGAGAAGATTCATCTTTGCATCGTTCTTCTTCTAAAGCGAATGGTGTAAATAACAGCAAAGGAGGCAGGTTCTAATGGATAAGCCAAGTAAAAACCGTGCTTCTAGGATTGCTGCGTCTTATGCAAGTTCATCTGCTCCTGCTGGGCGAGTAAATGATAAAGCAGCTGGTAATAATTCAAGGCAAAATCGTGTTTTAAAGTCGATTCCATTAGTGTTTAGTGCCTCTGACCGTAGGTCTTACACAGTAATGAATCACTTACATAGAGTTATAGAGTGGAGTAACACTCGTAAAGCTCCTCTTTTCAACTTGATTATTGTTGTTATTTTCCTTTTTGTTACGCCTACTACGTCTTTGTTGTTGCGAACAAAAATGGCGGAGATATCTTTTGAACAAGCTGCCACTCAATCAAGTATCTCTAGGCTTCGTCAAGATGTGGAAACTGCGCAAACAAAGTTAGATGCGCTAGAAGCGGATCTTCCAGCAAAAGCGCAAGATATGGGAATGATTCCGCAACAGGGAGCAATAACAGTTGATCTCAGTGCTTATGCCAATAAAAAGAAGGCAGAACAAGCTGCTATTGAAGCTCAAAAAGCACAGCAAGATCAAGCTAAGCAAAAACTTAAACAACAACAAACTAAACCAGACAAAACTAAACCAGACAAAACTAAACAACAAACTAAACAACAGCCAGAACAAAAAAATAAGGAGAAACATTGATGAACCGCCTAATCAAGCAACGTTTCGCCAAATACTCAGGCAAAATGAAAACAGTATTGTATTATGCCAAACTTGCTGGTAAAAAGTTGCACTCTACTACAAGCAGAGTGAGCAAAATCAGCAAGAGCAGATTCAATACGAGTAAGTTGTACAGATCATACGGCAGTAATGCCGCGCGTTCTGGTTCTGGTTATGCTTCTTCTGGAGCTAATGCACGTTATGGCGCTCAAACTAGCGTTATACGAAACACGGTTTTTGCAAAAAAGTGTATTGCTGTTGCAATGATATTCGCGTTTATTGCATCTGTAGCAATAGTAAAACTTAGCTTTATACAGTTAATCAATGCACGTTCTACTGCTCAGGCGGCGCAGGCAGAACGTAGTAGGACTCGTCCAATACTCGCTCGTAGAGGGCGTATTTTGGACGCAAATGGTGCTGTTTTGGCTCAGAGTGTTGAAAGATATAACATAATTGCAGATCCAATGAATGCTCAGTCCTTTAAACCAACTCCTTGCACAAAGCAAACTGCTGGGAATTGCCATGCAATTAATGGCAAAGACGTTGAAGGAACGGGCGCTGTTGCTGTAGCACGTCTTTTGGCTCCTATTTTGCATATGAGTTCTGTTGAAATAGGCGGCAAGATTGCAGGCGTAGGACGTTACGCTGTTATTAAAAGAAATGTTAAGCCTTCTGTTAAGCGCGCAATAGACAAGCTTAATCTTTCTGGTTGTGTTTATGCAGAAAACAGTAGCGAACGCGTATACTCGAGTGGCCCTATTCTTGGTGCTTTAATCGGCTCTGTTAAAGACGCTGAAGAAAGCGCTCGCAAGGAAGCAAAGGGCAGAAGAGGAGAGATTGGCGAATCTGGACTAGAGCTTTCTCAAGATAAGGTTCTAACTGGTAAAGATGGATATCAAAAATACCAGGGAAATAACGTTGGAAATGAGAAAATTCCTGGAACGGTAAGCGAATATAAAGATGCTGTAAACGGTAACGACATAAAGCTAACTATTGATAGCGATGTAGATTGGTACGTTAAGAAGGTTCTTCTAGACGGCATGAATAGGTATAAAGCTGGATGGGGCGTTGCTGTTGTTCAAGATATTCGCACTGGAGAAATCGTTGCTCTAGAAGATAGCGATAGTATTAAAGCTGGTTCTGCCGAAGCTAGAGCGTCTGTTTCTAAAGCTGTTAGCCAAGTGTTTGAGCCAGGCTCCATTGGTAAAGTTTTCTCAGTTGCAGGCATGCTTCAGACGGGCGCGCGTTCGTTATCAGATAAGTTTGCTGTTCCAGGAAGCATTGAAAAGCAAGGTCAGCTTTTCCATGACGCTCATAATCATGGTGTTATGAGGCTCACTTTGGCAGGCATTTTGAAGGAATCTTCTAACGTTGGCATGATTATGGCTGGCGAAAAATATCCAAATAACAAGCGTTATGAGTTTTTGTCTAAGTTTGGAATTGGACAATATACTGGATTAGGCTTGCAAGGAGAATCCCAAGGTTTGCTTCCGAGTGTTCAATCGTGGGATGGTCGTAAGCAAAACACTGTTTTGTTCGGTCAAGGTTATGCAACAAACGCTTTGCAAATCACTAATGCTATATCAACAATCGCAAATAAAGGCGTAAGACTTAAGCAATCGATTATCAAGTCTGTAATTGATCCTCAAGGCAGAGTTACTGAGCGCAAAAGGCCAGAAGGCACTAGGGTATTGGATGAGCACGTTGCTGATCAAATGTTAAATGCTATGGAGTCCACAGCAGAGTATTACGGTAGCTACATATCTGTTAATGGATATCGAATTGCTGCAAAGAGTGGTACTGCAGAAGTTGCTGGATTTGGCGGAGCTCTTAGCTCTATAGTTGCAGATTGCGCAGCAATATTGCCTGTAGATAATCCACGTTTTGCAATAACTGTAGCATTAAGCAATCCAGAAGGTACATTCGGTGTTTATACTGCGGCGCCTATTATAAAAACAATAGGCGAGTTCCTAATGCAAAAGTACAACGTTCCAGTATCGACTCCTCGCACCGATCCTATTGCTGTACAATGGTAATAGATAGCGAACGAGGGCGAGTGCGAGTATGAATGCTGTTGATGAATTTTCTAGAACAAGAGTAACTCTTGGTTTTGCTGCACAACAATACGGTTTTGAAGTAATACCATCTTTTGCTTCTGGAATAACAATTACGTCTTTAGCGTGTGATGTTAGGAATGTTAAGCCTGGGTGTCTTTTTATTCCTGCAAATCGCGTAGATAAAAGACAATTGGAAGCTGCTAGAGATGCTGGAGCATACGCAGCAATGGTTACTCCAGAGTTTAGATCCGAAGCGATGAGCGTTGGTATTCCACTTTTAGTTTCTTCCAACAATCCAGTAACTTTGGGCAAACTTGCTTGCGATGTTAATAATGACCCATCTTCTTTTATAGCGACTTTTGCGGTTGCTGGCGATGATGATGACGAAGTCTATGCAAACGTTATACGATTAGCTGATTTTCTTCATATGCTTGGCAATCCAATTGGTGTTATAAGCGCTGCGGGGTCTAATTCTCTTCAGCGAGAACTGGATTTAGAATATCCGCTTGGAATAGTTGATATTCAGCACAATTTGTCGGTATGCGTAGAAGATGGTGCTGCAGCTGTTGTTATAGCGCTAAATTCTGCAACTCTTAAAAAAGACGCTTTACAATCTGTAAACATTGATGTTCTTGGAGTTGAAAGCAATAATGCGCTCGCAATGGCAGGAAGTCTTGATTTGTATAAGTCAGATTCCAGTTCGCAAGCTATTGAACACAGTGGTGGCGATTTGGTATATGATTCAAGCTTTGCAAATTCAAAAGATAAGTCGCAAGCAAGCGGCACATTAGAAGCCAAATCTAAAGTGGATGCTAATTCAGAGGATTCGCAAGATTCGCATGAGTCTAAGTCTAAAGAATCATCGGAATCACTTATATATAGTAATAAAAAAGATGATTCTAAGATTGATTACAAGAACGATTCCAAGATTGACGAATCAAGCATAAAATCTGCGCGCCCTGTAATGAGTTTTTATAATTTGCAACAAAGGTATGGATTTATAAGTCACGAAAGATCTTATTGTGTAATGCGTTCTAGGGAATCCGATGAGTTAGCTGCATTAGCAGATCAAATCGGCGGCAAAAGTGTTAGTAAACATCTTTCTCTTTCAATCGCAATGGTTCTTGCTGCTGGTGTTAGAAGAGGAACAATTAAGAGCGCGTTGCGAGTATCTCACGAACTAAAATAGAAACCAATATTTAAGAGCAGAAAATGTTTTCAATAGAGCAAAATAGCAAGCAAAATAAAATTACAGACACTGTTTTTACGCAAGATAGCACTCGTATGATGCCTATGAGCATTAAAGAGGTAGCAGATGCTGTTAACGCAAGCGAGCTTTTATGCGGTTCGTCGGCGTCGTGCGATTCGGCATCTTGCGATTCGGTAAAAGGCACCGATATTGTTAATTTCGCTACAAGTGATTCGCGTAACGTTGCTTGCGGAGCGGTATTTATTGCTATAAAGGGCGAGCGAGTAGACGGACACGATTTTGTTCAAAAAGCAGCTCAACTTGGAGCCAAAGCTGCGATTGTGGAACATGCTGTTTTGCTAGATGAAAGTGTGCAAAACAAGATTGCTCAAATCGTTGTTAAAAATTCGGTTGAAGCGCTTGGGCTTTTAGCAAAACATAATTTAGTTCGCCGCCGCGCGTTAAATACGCCATTTAGCATTATTGGCATAACTGGTTCCGTTGGAAAAACTACCACAAAAGATATGCTTAATGCTTTGCTTTCAACGCTTGGCAATACAGTTGCGCCCGTTGGGTCTTTTAATAACGAGATTGGATTGCCATTAACGTCTTTGCGTGTAAACGAGAATACGCGATTCCTTATTGCGGAGATGGGTGCAAATCATGTTGGAGAAATCGCAATGCTCACAACTATTGCGCCTCCTGATTTATCGGTTGTGCTAAAAGTCGGTGTTGCTCATTTGGGCGAATTTGGATCTGTAGAAAAAATTGCGCAAGCTAAGAGTGAGATTGTTAGGGGACTTTTGCCTCATGGTGTTGCAATTTTGAATGCAGATGATTTTCGCGTTGCGTCTATGAGCAAGCTGGCTGATCAAGATAAAGTTCGCTGGTTTGGCTTAAATGTTGATAATAATGGCAATTTTGATGCGTCGAATAATGGCAATTATCAATTGCGCGCGCAAGATATTTCTTTAGACGAAAGTGGTTGTGCAAAATTTACGATTATCGAAAGCGAAAAAATCGCGACTAGTGAAAATAGTGCAACACTACATCTTGCGCTTCCTGGCGCGCACAATGTTATGAATGCTCTTGCTGCATCAAATGTTGCACGATATTTTGGAATGAGTCTTAAAAACATTGCTCTAGTTTTGAATAAAGTTTCGCATATTAGTCCGCATCGCATGCAAATTTCTGTTATTTGCAAAGATGATAAAAAGTTTACACTTATTGACGATTCATTTAATGCAAATCCAGACTCTATGAAAGCAGGAATTGACGGATTATGCTCTTATGAGTCAAATGATTCTTCTAATTCCGCTAACTCTTCTAACTCCGACGATTCTGCAGATTCTGCAAATTCTGCCGATTCTGCCAAATCTTCATCCACTAAACTTTTTAGAATCGCTGTTTTAGGCTCAATGTTGGAACTTGGAAAAGACGAATATAACATGCATGAGTCTATAGGAAAATATGTTGCACAAAAGAATATTGACGCAATAATTTCCGTTGGATCTTCCACGAGTGAAAAATTAGATGAATTAGCTTCTTGCATAGCTAAAGGTGCTAGAGATAATTGGCAAAATAACAGAAATAACATTGCAAATAAGTATCAAAATAACAATGTTGATGCTAAAAACAACGTGTACTTTGTGCATGATTGTATTGAGGCGAATAATATTGTTTGGAGTCTTGTGGGTGAGCATTCTAGTACTGTTGTGTTGTTAAAGGGGTCTCATGCTTCGGGGCTGAGTGTTTTGGCTGAAAGCTGGACTAAACTTAGTAAGAGTCTTAACGCTAGCCTTAACAAACATACGGAGGTTAACCTGTGATTGCGCTTATTGTGGGAATAGTGGTTTCGCTAATAGTCACTATTGTTGGCACGCCGCTTTTAATCCGCTTAGTACACCGATTAAATTACGGACAATACATTCGCCAAGACGGTCCGCAATCACATTTAGTTAAGCGCGGCACGCCTACAATGGGCGGTGTTGTTATTAATCTTGCTGTTGTAGTTGGCTGGGCTGCATCTGCTTTGTACAGGTATTTTTCTGTTGGCAGAACGCCTTCTTGGTCTGCAGTTCTTGTTCTTTTTGCAATGCTTTCAATGGGCTTTTTAGGTTTTATTGATGATTTTGCAAAGGTTAGAAAAAAGCAAAATCTTGGCCTTTCTGTGCGTGCAAAGTTATTTGGTCAGATTATTTTTGCAAGCATTTATGCGCTTTTAGCTCTTATGTTGCCAACTCAGTCGGGCATTGCAAGCGCACAGCCTGGCATGAGTTTTATAGAAAAGCCATTCTTTGATTTTTCTATGTTTGGCAAAGCAATAGGAATCGTAATTTTTATTGTTTGGGTAAACTTTTTAATGGCTGCATGGTCTAATGCAGTAAATCTTACAGATGGATTAGATGGTCTTGCTGCTGGATCTTCTATGATTGCCTTTGCAGGATATGCACTTATCGCTTTTTGGGAAAGCTACCATGTTAAAGGCGGCGGTCATTTTGGATTCTCTTATGCTGTATCGGATCCGCTTGATTTAACAATTATTTCTGTTTGTGCTGCTGTTGCTTGCTTTGGATTCTTGTGGTACAACTCAAATCCTGCTCAAGTGTTTATGGGAGACACTGGCTCCTTGGCATTAGGTGGCCTTTTTGCTGCGCTCTCCATTGCTACTCACACAGAGTTTTTGGCTGTTATTTTAGGCGGACTTTTTGTTGCAGAAACTTGCAGTGATGTGATTCAGGTTGGTTGCTTTAAGTTGACGCATAAGCGCGTGTTCAAAATGGCGCCAATCCACCATCATTTTGAGCTTGTTGGTTGGGCAGAAGGCAAAGTTGTTGTTCGTTTTTGGATGATTGAGCTTATGTTTGTTCTGTCTGCGTTGATGACGTTCTATGCGGATTGGGCAGGTCGTTCTGGACTGTTGATTTAGCCTGATTTAGCCTGATTTAGCGTGATTTAATGTTATATAGCGTAATCTAAAATAATCTAGTGTGATTTAAGGTGATTATATGAGCAGCGTTGCAAGTGATTTGTACAAAGATTTATATTTGCACAATGAATTCCCGTTCCATAACGTTCTTGTAGCAGGATTAGGTGTTTCTGGCATAGGAGCTATGGAAGTGCTTAAAACTGTTGGTGTTAATGCGATTAGCGCAGACGAACGCAAGTCGGAAGCACAAATCCACGATTTTTCTAAAATCGATTGGAACACGATTGATGCCGTTGTAACATCGCCAGTTTTTAACCCTAGAACGCCATTTATTCTAGAGGCACAAAAGCGCAATATTCCAGTCATAAGCGAAGTGGAGCTTGCGTGGCTCGTGCGCGTAAAGTCGCTTAAAACAAATCTTCCAGCTGCATGGGTTGGAATTACGGGAACAAATGGCAAAACCTCTACAACAGAGATGACTTCCGAGATGCTTACATCTTGCGGACTAGATGCTCCTGCAGTCGGCAATATTGGCAAGTCTGTTTCTCACGCTGCACTAGAAAAAGAACACGATGCGTTATGTGTTGAATTAAGCTCTTTCCAACTTCATTTTACGGATTCTTTAGAGTTGGATTGCGCTGCGATTACTAATATTGCGGCTGACCATTTGGATTGGCACGGTGGCATTGAAGCTTATGCAAAAGATAAGTCGAAAGTTTTTAATGGTGTTAAAAAAGCGCTTGTGTACAATGCTCAAGATTCACGGGTTAGTGAATTAGCAAAAAATGCACAAGTCAAAGATGGTTGTAAAAAAATCGGTTTTACGCTCAGCGCTCCAAAATGCGGAGAAATAGGCGTTGAAAATGGCTGGATTGTAGACAAAAGTGGCGTTGCTGGCGCAAAAATTGGCGAGCCAGTTAAAATAGTAGCGCTAAAAGAACTAAAACATTTATGCGAGCCAGATGGAAGCGTGTATCCTCATCTTCTTGCAGACGCACTAACTGCACTAGCTTTAACTCTTGGCTTAAAACAAGACGTTGAAAATGCAGTCAAAGCATTGTGCAACTTTGCTCCAGGAGGGCATAGGATTCAAACTGTTGCAACTCTAAAAGCTAAAGATAATCTTCCAAAACACTCGATTCGTTTTGTGGACGATTCAAAAGCTACTAACGCTCATGCTGCTGCCGCTTCTATTTCTAGTTTTGGCAAAAAATCCGTAATTTTGATTGCTGGAGGCCTTGCAAAAGGCGGTCATTTTGAAGATTTAGTTAATCAAAATCGCAATATTATTAAGGCTGTTGTTGTTATTGGATTAGATCAAAAGCCGATTGTAGAAGCGCTTAATTCCAAAGGTCAAGGTATTCCTGTAACAATAGTTTCCGCGAATGGCGAAAGTTGTAAATCCTTTGATTCTGTAGACGATTGCGTTCTTAAAGAGGTTGAAAAGTCGCCAGTTCTTAGCGCGGATTCTACTTTGGGCCAAAAAGTTATTTCTACAGCTGTTCAAGCTGCTGGAGGGTACGCGCAGCCTGGAGATATTGTTCTTCTAGCGCCAGCATGCGCTTCTATGGATCAATTTGTTTCTTACGCAGATCGTGGCAATCGTTTTGCTAAAGAATCTGAGCGATGGGTTAAGAGCCATGAATGAGAACAATAAAAAAGCTAGCTCATCAAATTCTAGAAATCCTAAAAAGCTTAAAAAGCGCGGTTTTGGCATTTTTGGCGGTTTTGGTGGCAGATCTTTTAGCGGCAGATCTTTTAGTAGTAAATCTTCTGGAACTAAGGCAGATTCATCTACTAATATTTCGGGTGTTCAAGAAACATTTAGTGATAATACAAAGGCTTTTAAGCAATACGTTGGTATTCGCAGTATTTTTAACCCATTGTGGTGTCTTTTTGGACTAAGAATATCTGTTGTAATATTAACCGTTTTTGGCTTATTTATGGTGTTTTCAAGCTCGTCGGTAACGATGATTACCTACGGAGCTGGCCCTTGGGGTTCTGGAATGAGCCAACTGTTTTATTGCGTTATTGGTCTTGTTGGATATTTGATTTTTTCACATCTTCCTGTTGATTTTTATAAAAGCAGGATTATTACCATTTACGCAATATCGGTTTTTATGCAATTTTTGACTTTTGTACCAGGTATTAGGCACGAGGTTAATGGTAATGCAAGCTGGATTAAAATAGGCCCGTTTACAATGCAGCCAGCAGAAATCACCAAGCTTGCTATATGCATTTGGCTACCAATGGCACTTATTCTTGCAAAAAAGGCTTATAAGCGTGTTGCTATGCGCGCCTATATTCCAACCGTTGTAGCTTTGGGTGTTTCGGTTCTTTTAGTTGTTGCAGGCAAGGATCTTGGTACTGCTCTTATTATTTTGCTTATTGCTGTTGTGGCATTTTATGTGGGAGGATTCCCTACAAAATGGCTTGTTGTTGCACTTTTAACGGCTTGTGCAGCGGTTTTATTGCTTGTTATTACTAGCCAAAATCGTATGCGTCGTATTCTTGCTACGATTCATGGATGTGATGCAAAGTCGATTAGAGGCGTTTGTTTTCAGGCGATTCATGCGCAATACGCAATGGCGTCTGGTGGAATAATGGGAGTTGGCATAGGTAATTCTAGAGAAAAGTGGAATTATTTGCCGTATGCTCACAACGATTTTATTTTTGCAATCATTGGCGAAGAGATGGGCTTTATTGTTGCTTCTTGCGTAATCCTTCTTTACATTGTGATTGGATGGTGCTTGCTAACTTCTGCTTTGCAATCAACAAATAAGCTTGTTTCAATATCTCTTATTAGCATTGCTACTTGGATTGTTGGCCAAGGACTAATAAACATTTTGGTTGTTGTGCAGATTTTGCCAGTTATGGGCGTTCCTATGCCATTTGTTTCCGCAGGTGGATCTTCTCTTGTTATGTGTCTTCTTGCGATGGGTGTTGCGGATAGTTTTATTAAGAGCAATCCGAACATAAAATTTGGGAATAAATGGTCATTAAAGCGTGCAAAATCGCGGCAGCAAAGTGGTGATTAATACGCTCAATATCTAAACAAGTGTTAATCAAAATCAAGTGTTAATCAAAATTGGGAAAGTATTATAAAATTATAAAATTATAAAAATCCGCTTTTCATAAAAATTTTGTTTAATTTATATTTAATTGTTAAGTCATATATTAAAGTTTTAAGTAGATTAGTTCTGATTGGTATTTCTGATTGGTATTTCTGATTGGGATTATTAAATAAGCAGATTGTAGGTGGCGAATTGGCACAAGATCAATATAAAGATAGCAATTCTTTGCATGTTGTTCTAGCAGGCGGGGGCACTGCTGGTCACGTTAATCCTCTTCTTTCTGTAGCGCATGCATTAAAAGATTTAGATGAGTCGGTAGAAATCAGTGTTATTGGCACTAATGCTGGTTTAGAAAAAACGCTAGTTCCTAAGTCTGGTCTGCCATTAGACGTTATTGAAAAAGTTCCATTCCCTAGAAAACCTAATTTGTACATGCTTAAGTTTCCTTTTAAGTGGATTAGTGAAAAGCGAAAAGTTGCTAAGATTCTTGAGCAAAGGCATGCAAATATTGTTGTTGGATTTGGCGGTTACGCGTCTGCGCCAGTTTATGCACAAGCGCATAAAATGCATTTGCCTATTGTGATTCATGAGCAAAATGCGCGCGCTGGAATGGCAAATAAGCTTGGAGCGCGTTGGGCAAGCATGATTGGGTGTGTTTACGAAGGCACTGGTTTAGTCGCAAATGCAGCGTCGAATAGCAAAGCTATAAGAGTTGGTCTTCCTCTTAGAAAATCCATATCCGATTTATGCGCAAAGATTACTCAAGACATTGATTTAGCTAGATTTGAAGGCGCTAAAAATCTTGGACTAGATCCTAGCAGGCCGATTATTCTTGTAACTGGAGGGTCTTTAGGTGCTAAAAGCATTAACGAAGCTGTTTCTATTGCTGCTGGCGATTTACTAAAATGCGCGCAAATCATTCATCTTACGGGTAGCGGAAAATCTAAAGAAGTTAAAGATAATGTTGAGCGTTCGGCTGGTCTTAATCAAATAAACGACATTAAGCCAGAGCATGCAGGCCTTGGTGATTACCATATTTGTGAATATTTAGAGCGAATTGATTGGGCTTTTGCTTGCGCGGACTTGGTTATTTGCCGATCGGGGGCTGGAACTGTTGCAGAAGTGTCTGCGATTGGCGTTCCTGCAATCTACGTGCCGCTTCCAATTGGAAACGGCGAACAGCGATTTAACGCGCAGCCTGTTGCAAATGCAGGGGGAGCGATTATTGTAAACGATTGTGATTTTAGCGATGATTGGATTCGCGCTAACGTGTTGAAATTGCTTAATAACCCAGACGAGCTTTGCCAAATGCGTGAAAAAGCTTGGAAATACGGCATTCGCAATGCCGCAAGAGTAATGGCAGAGCATATTCTTAAGATTGCAAAAGAAAGCAAAAAATAATCATGGAAATTAATATGAATCCTATTTGTGCTGCATTTAGTAAAGATCAGACTGTAAGCTCTTTAGGCTCTGTGCATTTTATTGGCATTGGTGGCGCTGGAATGAGCGTTTTAGCAGAGATGTTGCACGAAGAAGGCGTTAGCGTAAGCGGATGCGATAGTAAAGAAAGCGACCACACAAGTCGCCTAGAAGAACTCGGCATAAATGTACAGATTGGTCAAAGTGCAAGTCACGTAAAAAATGCGGATATTCTTGTGTACTCTAGCGCGATTAAGTCAAATAATCCAGAAGTAGTGGCTGCTGCACAAAATGGCGTAAAACTTGTTCATAGAAGTGACATTTTATCTTTACTTTTAAGTTCTAAAAAAGGTGTGACTGTTGCGGGAGCGCATGGTAAGACCACAACGAGCTCTCTTTTGGCTCACATTTTGAAAGTTTGCGGTAAATGCGATTTAGCAGACCCGAGTTATGCGATTGGCGGTTCGATTCAAGCGCAGGGCGGCGGAGAATTAGACGGAGGTCACGCTGGCTGCGGAAGCGTTATGGTTGCGGAGGCGGACGAATCCGACGGCAGCTTTGAAAAATACAATCCATATATTGCAATTGTTACAAACGTAGAAGCGGACCACCTAGACCATTATGGAAATGCGCAAAATTATCGCGCAGCGTTTGTTGAGCATTTAAGCCACGCTCTTGGATATATTGTGATTTGTGCAGATGATGATGGCGCTCGCGCTGTTCTAGAGGATTTAAGCGATGACTCTCTTAAAAAAACAATCGCATACGCAAGTAGCAAGAATAGTGTTTCTTGCCTAAGTAATAGAGTAAAAAGCCTTGTAAAGTTTGCGTTTATTAATCACGAAAGCGAGCAGACGGGTAGTGGTAGCGAGTCGTTTGTTATTGACTTTAACGGTGATTCTATAAACGTTAACCTTATGATTCCAGGATTGCACAATGCTAGAAACGCGTGTGCTGCGATTATTGCAGCAACACTTTTGGGCATGAATCCTAAAGATGCAGCAGATGGAGCTTCGAGCTTCCTTGGTGCTTCTAGGCGATTTGATATTCGTGGATGCGTTGGTGGAGTAACGGTTGTAGACGATTACGCGCATCATCCTACAGAGATTGATGCTCTTTTGCGCGCTGCAAGAAGAAGGTACCCAGATTCTATTATTCGCGTGCTTTTCCAACCACATCTGTTTTCTAGAACGCGCTCTTTTGCGCACGAATTTGCTTCTGCTTTGTCTCTTGCAGATGACGTAATCGTCACTGGCATTTTCCCAGCTCGAGAAAAGCAGGAAGATTTTCCAAATATTCACGCTTCGACTATTGTTAACGCAGCTAAAGAAGATGGGCTTAATTGCAATATTGAAGCTGTAGAAGACATGAAGGATGGTGCTTTGCTTCTTGCACGCAGAGCCAATAGTGGAGATGTACTTTTTACGGTTGGTGCTGGAAGTATTACCACTATGACGTCTGTTATGCTAGAAGAGTTGCGATTAAAGCGATAAGCTAAATTGGCAATAATAGTCGGTAAAAGTGATAATAAGCAAACTGTAAAGTCGCAAGAATAGTAGTAAATAAAGTAGCAAGTAGAGTCGCAAGTAAAGTCGCGTATAGATACAAGCGGAAGTAGGTGAGTGATAGCTATGGGTCGAATGATTTTTGGCAAGTCTGCCGTCAATAACGAATCCAACGAGCCTAACGAGCCTAACGAGCCTAATAAGCCTAATAAATCTGCTAGCTCTATTAAACATACTAGGTCTATCACATCCACTTTTGCTACAACCGATAATTTTGCTACAACTGATAATTTCCCTAAGTCTTCTAATTTTTCTAAGTCTTCTAATCTTGATGCGCATAAAAGGTCAATTCAATCTAATCTAAACTCACAAGATTCTACAAGATTAGCTAAGGTTGATTTATCTAATAGCAAAAAGGTGACTACTAGTAGCCCATTAGAAAATCAATCTGCTAAAAATGCTTTTGTAGATGCAAGAAGGCTTTCCGTAGTTGATTTTGTAAAGCAGACATTAAAGTCTAGCTCGGGTCCTCTTGGAATTGCATCTAGACCTAAAGTAATAGATTTTAGCGCTCGCGAAAAAGAAAAGAATTTTGCTAAAATACGTACCATTTTGTTGCGATTTGCTTACACTTTTCTTGCTGTTGCGCTAATCGCTTTGCTTTGCTGGATGTTATTTTTATCTCCATTCTTCCGTCTTGATTCTAAAAATATACACATTTTTGGATCTAACGAATGGGTGAGCGAACAGAAAATCGCGTCAATTGCGTCTAATCAAGTAGATAAGTCGCTGTTTTTGGTTTCTTCTCAGCAAATAATTGAGCAATTAAACAACATACCTGGCGTAACAGAAACAAAGGTTGTAAAGCAATTCCCGCACGGTTTGCAAATAACTGTTCATGCGCAAAAGCCTGCTGCAATGCTTAAAGCAAAAGATGGCGAAAAACTTACGGCTGTAGATGTTAAAGGTAGAGTATTAAACGCTGTTCAAAACGTTTCTACGAGCGGAATACCAGTTATAGAAGTTAGCGACGTTAGTAAAAGTCTAAACAGCAGGGCTGTTAAGGAAGCGTTGAGAATTGTAAGCTCGCTTTCTCAAGATTTTAGGTCTCACGTTATTCGTGTTAGTGCAAAAACGCAGGATTCTGTTGAAACAGAAGTTTCTTACCCTGGCCCAAGTGGAGACGTTCATAGGATTGTTGTTTGGGGCGATTCTTCGGATTTGGAGCTTAAAAAGGCGATTGTGGAGACGATTATTAGCGATCCAAGTAAAATCAGCAATCGTCAGCTTTTGGATGTTTCTGCTCCTGCAAGGCCGATTCTTAAGTAGCTTGCTTAAGTAGCTTGTTTAAGCGGTTTTAAGTAGTTTTAAGTAGTTTTAAGTAGTTTTAAGTAGTTTTAAGTAGTTTTAAGTAGTTTTAAGTAGTTTTAAGTAGTTTTAAGTAGTCTACTTAAGCAGCTCCAGTGCATAGTTGCTTAAATGGTTTTTAATTGTCAAGCAAATGTGTATAATAATACTTTGTGTGTGCCAACGGCGTGCCTTATGTAATAGGCGTGCTGGTTGGGATATCCCAAGTGCCAAAGATAGCGCGCAGTAATGTGCGTCTGGAGGCGCAAGGGCCATCGGGCCGGTGGACTGTGGCTTTTCTCTTTAACCGATTCAGGTTTAAGGTGTGCTGCAGTGCCGCGGTTTCACCAAATAGAAGACATTAATGAATCGGAGAACTTAAGTTGCCTACGATTGAACAACTCGTCCGTAAGGGACGTCAGGCCAAGCCAAAGAAGTCAAAGACTTTGGCCTTGAAAGGTAGCCCGTTGCGTCGTGGCGTGTGCACTCGTGTGTACACAACCACTCCTAAGAAGCCAAACTCTGCGCTTCGTAAGGTTGCTCGTGTGCGCCTCAGCTCGGGTATTGAAGTAACCGCCTATATTCCAGGCGAAGGTCACAACTTGCAGGAGCACTCCATTGTGCTTGTGCGCGGTGGCCGTGTGAAGGATCTCCCAGGTGTGCGTTACCACATCGTGCGTGGCGCTCTCGATACCCAGGGTGTTAAGGACCGCAAGCAGGGTCGTTCCCTGTATGGAGCAAAGAAGGCGAAGTAAAACATGTCACGTAAAGGACCTGCAAAAAAGCATCAGCTGCTTCCTGATCCAATCTACGGCTCGACCGTCGTGGCTCAGTTGATTAACAAAATTCTTCTCGATGGCAAGAAGTCCATCGCAGAAAACATCGTCTACACCGCTCTTGAGCAGGTGAAGGCAAAGACCGAGCAGGAGCCAGTTTCTGTTTTGAAGCGCGCTCTCGATAACATTCGTCCAAGCCTCGAGGTTCGTTCCCGCCGCGTTGGTGGCGCAACCTACCAGGTTCCAGTCGAAGTTAAGCCTGCTCGTGCAAACACCTTGTCGTTGCGCTGGCTTACCGACTTCTCTCGCGTTCGTCGTGAGAAGACTATGGCTGAGCGTTTAGCTAACGAAATTCTCGATGCCTCCAATGGCTTGGGTGCTTCTGTAAAGCGCCGCGAGGATACCCACAAGATGGCAGAAGCAAACAAGGCTTTTGCTCACTATCGCTGGTAATCCACAAGATAATCGGTATCTTAAAGAGCTAAGGATAATAATATGGCACAAGATGTGCTTAACGACCTGAATATGGTTCGTAACATCGGCATCATGGCGCACATCGATGCTGGTAAGACTACTACCACCGAGCGTATTCTTTACTACACTGGTAAGAATTACAAGATCGGTGAAACTCACGATGGCGCTTCTACCATGGACTTTATGGCGCAGGAGCAGGAACGCGGTATTACTATTCAGTCTGCTGCAACCACTTGCTTCTGGCAGCGTCAAACCCATGACACAGATGACCGCTATCAAATCAACATCATCGATACACCAGGACACGTTGACTTTACCGCCGAGGTAGAGCGTTCTTTGCGTGTTCTCGACGGTGCTGTTGCTGTGTTCGACGGTAAGGAAGGCGTGGAGCCTCAGTCCGAAACCGTTTGGCGTCAGGCAGATAAGTATAGCGTTCCACGTATTTGCTTCATCAACAAGATGGATAAGTTGGGCGCAGACTTCTACTATTCTGTTAAGACCATTAAGGAAAAGCTTGGCGCTAAGCCACTCGTTATTCAGCTTCCAATCGGCGCTGAAAACGACTTCCTTGGTGTTGTTGACTTGATTCGTATGAAGGCTTACGTTTGGAATGACGTTAAGGACGATATGGGTGCTCATTACGACACCGTTGACATTCCTGCCGACTTGCAAGAGCGTGCAGAAGAATATCGTGCCGAGCTTATGGATCAGGTTGCAGAAGCCGACGAAGAGTTGCTCGAGAAGTATCTTGAATCGGGAGAACTTTCCGAAGAAGAGATTCGCATGGGTATTCGCAAGCTTACTGTTGCTCGCGAAGCCTTCCCAGTAACTTGCGGTTCTGCATTTAAGGATAAGGGTGTTCAGCCAATGCTGGATGCTGTTGTTGACTTCCTTCCAAGCCCAGAAGATGTTCCATCTATTAAGGGCTTTGATCCAAGCGACGAATCCGTTGAGATTGATCGTAAGCCAGTAAATACAGATCCATTTGCTGCATTGGTCTTTAAGATCTCCACTCATCCGTTCTATGGCAAGCTTGTGTTCGTGCGCGTGTACTCTGGCGAAGTTAAGCCAGGTGATTCCGTGTACGATTCCACTAAGAGCAAGAAGGAACGCGTTGGTAAGATCTTCCAGATGCACGCAGATAAGGAAAATCCTGTAGATTCTGCAGAAGCTGGAAACATTTACACCTT
Source organism: Gardnerella piotii (assembly GCF_049815665.1). Lineage (NCBI taxonomy): Bacteria > Bacillati > Actinomycetota > Actinomycetes > Bifidobacteriales > Bifidobacteriaceae > Gardnerella > Gardnerella piotii. The sequence continues at coordinate 1,228,864 of NZ_CP187450.1, read as the reverse complement.
CGTTGGTTTGAAGAACGTTAGCACGGGTGACACCTTGTGCGACGAGAAGAGCCCAATTTCCTTGGAATCCATGACATTCCCAGATCCTGTTATCGAGGTTGCTGTGGAGCCAAAGACGAAGGCAGATCAGGAAAAGATGAGCTTGGCTTTGGCTAAGCTTTCCGACGAAGATCCTACCTTCCAGGTTAAGACCGATGAAGAGTCTGGTCAGACTTTGATTTCTGGTATGGGCGAGCTTCAGCTCGACATTATTGTGGATCGTATGCGCCGCGAGTTCAAGGTTGAAGCGAATGTTGGTAAGCCGCAGGTTGCTTATCGCGAAACTATTCGCAAGGCTGTTATGAACCAGGAATACACCCACAAGAAGCAGACCGGTGGTTCTGGTCAGTTCGCAAAGGTTTTGATGAACTTCGAGCCAATCGATCCAGAATCTGGCGAAGTCTATCAGTTTGTTAACGAGGTCACTGGTGGCCACATTACTAAGGAATTCATTCCTTCCATCGACGCAGGTGTGCAGGAAGCTATGGAATCTGGCGTTTTGGCTGGCTTCCCAGTGGTTGGCGTTAAAGCAACCGTTACCGACGGTCAGACTCACGACGTTGATTCTTCGGAAATGGCCTTCAAGATTGCAGGTTCCATGTGCTTCAAGGAAGCTGCTCCTAAGGCTCACCCAGTAATCCTCGAGCCAATTATGGCCGTGGAAGTTCGTACTCCAGAAGAGTACATGGGCGACGTTATGGGCGATTTGAACTCCCGTCGTGGAAACATTCAGTCTATGACCGACGCTACTGGCGTTAAGGTTATTGACGCTAAGGTTCCACTGAGCGAGATGTTCGGCTACATTGGTGATCTTCGTTCCAAGACTCAGGGACGTGCAATGTTCACCATGCAGATGGACTCTTACGCGGAAGTTCCAAAGGCCGTTTCGGACGAGATTATTAAAGCCCAGCGCGGCGAGTAAAAGCGCACGCTACTTCGGTGTTTTGTGTCCCTAGTCAACGCTAGAATTTCGTACGTTGACTGGGTTCTGGCACCGAAGTGGCACCTAACCCAGAAACCCAGTAAATATGTAGCTAGAGGCTTCACATAAGAGTGTGAAGCGAACTACGAGACGTCCAGGAGGACAAACACATGGCAAAGGAAAAGTACGAGCGTACTAAGCCGCATGTTAACATTGGTACCATTGGTCACGTTGATCACGGTAAGACTACCTTGACCGCGGCTATTTCTAAGGTGCTTCATGGCGAATATCCAGATCTGAACCCTCAGTATGACTTCGATCAGATCGACGCCGCTCCAGAAGAGAAGGAGCGCGGCATTACCATTAACATCGCCCACATCGAGTATCAGACGGATGCACGTCACTATGCTCACGTGGACGCTCCAGGCCACGCTGATTACGTTAAGAACATGATCACTGGTGCCGCTCAGATGGATGGCGCAATCCTCGTGGTTGCTGCTACCGACGGCCCAATGGCTCAGACCCGTGAACACGTCTTGCTTGCTAAGCAGGTCGGCGTTCCGAAAATTCTTGTTGCTTTGAACAAGTGCGATATGGTTGACGACGAAGAGCTTATCGACCTCGTTGAAGAAGAGGTTCGTGACCTCCTCGACGAAAACGGCTTCGATCGCGATTGCCCAGTCATCCGTACTTCCGCTTACGGCGCTTTGCATGATGACGCTCCAGACCACGACAAGTGGGTAGAGACCGTCAAGGAACTCATGAAGGCTGTTGACGAGTACATCCCAACCCCAACTCACGATCTTGACAAGCCATTCTTGATGCCAATCGAAGATGTGTTCACCATCTCCGGTCGTGGTACCGTTGTTACTGGCCGTGTTGAGCGTGGTAAGCTCCCAATCAACACCCCAGTTGAGATTGTTGGTTTGCGCGATACTCAGACCACCACCGTCACCTCTATCGAGACCTTCCACAAGCAGATGGATGAGGCCGAGGCTGGCGATAACACTGGTCTTCTTCTTCGTGGTATCAACCGTACCGACGTTGAGCGTGGTCAGGTTGTGGCTGCTCCAGGTTCTGTGACACCACACACCAAGTTCGAAGGCGAAGTTTACGTCTTGACCAAGGACGAAGGTGGCCGTCACTCGCCATTCTTCTCCAACTACCGCCCACAGTTCTACTTCCGTACCACCGATGTTACTGGCGTTATCACCTTGCCAGACGGCATCGAAATGGTTCAGCCAGGCGATCACGCAACCTTCACTGTTGAGTTGATCCAGGCTATCGCAATGGAAGAGGGCTTGACCTTCGCAGTTCGTGAAGGTGGCCGTACCGTTGGCTCTGGTCGTGTGACCAAGATTCTTGCCTAGTATTTTCTGATTTTCTAATCTGAAAATATTTAGCTAATCTTTAAGAGACCCCGTAAGTTTTCTTGCGGGGTCTTTTTGTTTTCTGTGTTTTTCGTATTTTATTCATTTTTATGTAATTGTTCCAGATGGTTACTAAAATGGTAACAAGCGGCTTGTGGCCGATTTACGAGTTAACATTTATTTTTAAGTTGTTAAATAAGAAGGTTGAGTTTATGCCTGGGGTTATTGGCACGTTGGTTAATCGTATTAAAAGTGGTTTAACAGCTAAAATTTTTAAGCTGTTTGTTGCTTCGATTATTGCTGTTGGCATGCTTTTTGGCATAGTGCCAGCTTGCGAATCTCACGCAGCTTTTGCGCAAAATATTCCAGTGGGGGGGGGGTATCCCTAACCAGGCAACTAGCTTAAATGCCAACGGTGCTGCAGATGCAGAAAAAACAGAAGATCCAAACGATTTATTCGCTAATAACCCAACACTTAAACAAGCGTTGTATGACAGTATAAAAGAGTATAAAAACACAGACATTAATGTGCCAGAATCTTATAATGACTGGAAGCTTACTGCGAATGATGCAAAAAAGATTAAAAAGCTTGGATTAAGCAATAAGAGTATTAGTGACATTAGCTTTTTAAAGTATTTTCCAAATCTTGAAGATCTGAATTTGAGTGAGAATAAGATAAGTGATATTTCCCAGTTAGCTAGTTTAACAAATCTTAAAAATTTGAATTTGAGTTGGAATAATATAAGTGATATTACGAAATTATCTGGTTTAACAAATCTTGAATCTTTAGACATAAGTACAAACAAAATTAGTAATGTAGATAGTCTTGTTGGTCTATGTAACGGAAAACTTAAAACAATTAATGCTAAAACAAATAATATTAGCAACGTTTATAATATTTACACTATTGCTTATAAAAAGAATATAAGCTGGAATAATAATGTAGATAGAGATAAATATAACTGTTCTTACGATTTTTCTGACCAACATATTGAAAAAAATATAACTCCTAGTGATGCTATAAATGGGTATAATGTTAATCAAATTGTGAAACCAACAAAAATTAAAGATGCCGATTACATCTTTAATTATCGGTATGCTTATATGAATTTTTTTGACATCTATCACAGTAGATATACTTTTACAAATGAGTTAATTCATATTGATAAAAATGATGGAGTTAAATTAATCGATTTTGATTTAAATAAAAAACTGGGAGAGAATGGTTACAATGGAACCAGTACGGTTCATTATGGTCCAGACTTTAGATTTAATGGAAGGCTTCTTATACGTCAATATGTAATTAAACGTATAAATATAGAAGTTAATTTTGGTCAGTCAATTGATTTTAGGAATGCGCTAAAAAATAGTAAATTATCGGGCTACAGTGGGAAAATAAGCGATTTAGGATTGGAATTTTGTGGATATGATCCCTGGGCAGGTTACACCAATTCTAATTCGCCTGACGATTGGACAGCCTTTTTCCCTGGTAAAGAAACTTTTGAATTTCCTGTATGTTACAAAAATGGTGAGTTTAATAATCATATAGAAGGCTACTTTCCTGCTGATAATTTGACCTTTATAGTTACCGCGAAAACAATGGCTCAAACGTGGCCTGCTAAAAGCAGTGATGTGAAAATTGATAATATTGATTCGTCTAGCAAAAATCCGCCTGCTAAACAGCCAACTGTAGATTCTATTAAAACGGACGTTAAAAAGCAGGTCGAGGGATTATTTACAACAACAAGTAGATTTAACTATCCTTTGATTCCTGAAGGTAAAACTCCTAGTGCATGCGATTTATGTGATCCTAATAAATCTGAAGATGGATGTTCAAGCGCTTGTCAAAATGATGATGATAATCCAGATGATGGATTTAGTTCTGATTCCAGACCTTATTATTATAATGACGATAACGATAGGGTTTATCCAATTAAGATTGGTGATTCCTACTATAAAAGTTGTTATAATGTAGATGATCCAGATGCTTGTACTACACAGTATTATTACAAGGCACCTACGGTTACGGTAGATGATTTTAAAATACCTGAAGCGACTGATAAAGATCAGACTGTTGAAGTTCCTGTTACGGTAAGTTACGTTGATGGGTCTAAGTGTACGTTTAAAGCAAGCTTTACTGTAAAGGCAAAGCCGCAGCTTAATCCGCCAACGCCTAAGCCTCAACCTCAGCCGCAGCCAGTGACGCCTCAACCTCAGCCTCATCCTCAGCCAGTGCCAGAGCCGCAGCCGCATCCAGTGACGCCAACGCCGCAGCCAACGCCAACGCCAGATCCGCAGAATCCGCCTGTCACGCCTGCACCTGCGCCAACTCCAGATCAGCCTGAAACCCCTTCGGGTCAATCACACATGACGGAACCAGAGATATTGCCTAAGCCATATTTGAACATAGACGTAACACCTGATTCAAACATAGGCACAACGCCTAATACTGGTTCAGAAAATAGCAATACGCCTAATCCGTACCTTAATCAAAAGCCAGATGCTTCTAGGAATGGTGCATCTAAAAATGGTGTAGCTTTTGCTAAGTCTGCTAATAGGCACAAAACTGCTGCTGGAATTAACTCCGCATCGCATAAATCGCGTGGAACTATTCCAGCAACTGGCTCTGAGTCGTCTTTAATAGCGCTTGTTGCAATGCTTAGCGTGTTGCTTGGAATTGTTGCTATTTGTAAATACAAATTCAAGCAATATATTTTGTAAAAGTAGGTGCGTGGGCTTAAGTCTGTAAGTATGCGTAAGTCTGTAATCATTTGTAACACTGTAAATATGGGTGAATAAGTTTTATGCTTGAATCCCCGTATTTACAGGCATAATTCCCAAAGCAAGTAGGCAGTAGGCAGATGTGCCTAAATACGAAAAAACCCAAGCTGCAAAGCTTGGGTTTTGTTTGTGCCCCCTCAGGGATTCGAACCCTGGACACGCTGATTAAGAGTCAGCTGCTCTAGCCAACTGAGCTAAAGGGGCGTTGGCGTTTTCTTGAGCCGAGTAATAACTATACTCAGAATCGCTTTATTTGCAAGTTACGGCGTGTCGTGTTTTGTTATTAGTGCTATAACGCTTTTTTGGTTTCACATTTTATATTTCGGAAAAATTTCGATAAGAAGTTTATCTAAAGTAACATATGTTTATAAATATAAGCAATATTTATAGAAAATAGTAACAAAAAACGAGTTTTTCAATCTTTTGTGTGAACAACATGTTAATTTATAGTTGTATAATCAACGCAGTTCTGAAAAATTTTCTCTTTAGAAATGGCTATATTTCGCCGTTCTTTGTGGGTTGATTCGTATTTGTTAACTGTTTATGCATAAAAATTTACATATTTATGTTTTTTTTTATTTTCCTCAATGCTAGGCTTGTGAAAAATATTTTATAAGTATTTCATTGAAGGAGAGCGTATTTATGAAGTTCAAAAGAGCATCATATTTAACTCGCTTAGCTGCATTAGGAGTTGCTACAGCAACCCTTATTGCGCCATTTGGTGCAGCGAATGCTGCGGATACTAAGAATTCAGTTAGTAATAACAGTGCTTATGTAAATGATGCAAATGCATCTTCTATTAAAAAGCAGTTTAGAATGTATAAAAATAACTCTGTAAGCCATAAGCTTACTAGAGATGAGAATTTATACTTAGATTCAAATAAAGCTGCATTGCTTGAAAAATATGCTATAAAGAACAGTGCTAGTGTGCCTAATAAGCCTATTGCTGTTATTGTTACTCTGCGTAAGCAGCCGAGTCATCCTTCAGTTGTTTCTGAAAAATCAAATAAAGACGAGCAAAATCGTTTAATTGCTAAATGGCGTAAAAAGTACAATATGGGTGTTCGTCGTCAGCTTGGATATTTAATGAATTGCTTTGAAGCAACAATTCCAGCAAACCGTATGCAAGCTTTACGCCATGAGCCAGAAGTTAGATCTGTAGAAAAAGAGCGTTTATATTATCCGCTGGAAAATTTTGCTCGTGAGCTTCAGGGTCTTACGAAGGCTTTCCGAGAAAGTAATAAAAACTTAGATGGTACTGGCATGTTGGTTTCAATAATCGATACTGGAATTGATATTAACAGTAAAGATATGAAGCTGGATTCATCTGCTAAAAGTGCAAAAAAGTTAAATCCACAACCAGGATTTACAGATAAAGTTCCTGCAGGATTTAATTATGCAGATGAAACTAATGAAGTGAAAGATAATCATGCTGAACAGCATGGCATGCATGTTGCTGGAATTGTTGGAGCTAATGGAGATGAAGAAAATGCTCCTGCAGCTAGCAATCATCGTGTTAATGGCATAGCTCCTAATGCGCAGCTGCTTGCTATGAAAGTGTTTTCTAACAACCCAGATATGCCTGGATGCCGTGATGCGGATGTTGTGGCAGCTATAGAAGATTCTGTTAAGCTTGGTGCCGACGTTATAAACATGTCTATTGGCTCCGATAATGGACTTGATTCTACTTCAAGTATTGCTGCGTTAGCGTTAATGAAGGCTAGAAAAGCTGGAGTGTTGCCTGTTGTTTCGGCTGGAAATTCTGGATTGAACTTCTCGAATTCTGGTGGATTAGATGATGTGTTTGGAAAATGGGATGATGGCACTTTGGGGTCTCCATCTTCCTTCCCAGATGCTTTTAGTGTTGCTTCTGTTGAAAATTCAAAAGTTACACAAACCAAGGCGCAATGGTTTGTTAATAATGCATCTGCTACAAACTCTGGTTCTAATGATGCTAAGAAAAATGATTTTCCTTACTCACTTTCTACAGGTGTAGCTGATGGAAAATCACATGAAATTGTTGATATTAACCTTGGTAAAAAAGATGATGTTAAAGACCTTAACTTAAAGGGTAAATATGCATTAGTTAAACGCGGAGATATTGTGTTTACAGAAAAAGTTAATAACGCAAAAGAAAAAGGTGCTGAAGGTGTTGTTGTATACAATGTAAAGGATGATCCTACTCAATTCCTAGATATGGCAGGCGTCGATAAGATTAAAGATGTTTTTGTAACATCAATACGCTATGAAGATGGTGAGGCAATCTATCAAGCAATCAAAAAGAATAATGGAAAAGTGGAAGTAACTTTCACCAATGATTTCGTTGCTATTGCTAACCCAGATTCGTTAAAGCCATCTAGATTTACGTCTTGGGGTCCAACTCCAGATCTTAATTTTAAGCCTCATATTTCTGGTATTGGTGGGAATGTGTGGTCTACTCAGAATGATAATAAGTACAGAAGTATGTCTGGTACTTCTATGGCAGCCCCAAATATATCAGGTCTTTCTGCTCTGCTGATGGAAAATTATAAAAAGCGTTTTAAGGGCAAAGAACTTAAACCTTCTGAATTAGTTGATCGTATTGAGCAAGTGTTGATGAATACAGCTAAGATTCTTACTCGGGATGATGGTAATAAAAAAGTTCCGTATGCTCCTAGACAAATTGGCGCTGGTTTAGCGCAGCTCGACAAAGCCATTAAGACGGATGTTGTTGCAACTACTAAAGATAGTCGCAGCAATGAAAGTAAAGCATATGCTTCTCTTTATGAGTTAAAGCAGGGTGAACGCAAGTTTAATGTAACATTGCACAATTATGGTTCTGAGAATGTTAAATATAGCATACCGAATCAGGTTGTTGTAAACGAGACAAATAAACCTGGTGAAAAAACATCCACATTTGTGAACGATAAAGAAACATTAACTGCAGATAAGTCTTCCGTAATTGTAGAGGCTGGTAAAACAGTTGATATTACTTTCACATTGAATCCTCAATATGGGGAAAACCATTACATTGAAGGATGGGCTTGCTTAAAGTCTAAGACTAAAGGTCAGCCTGATTTGTCTGTTCCATATCTTGGTTTTGTTGGTAATTGGAATGCTGAGCAGATTTTGGTTAAACCTGGTGAAAAGTATAAGAATGCTGATAAACCAGCTAAGCCTGTTAATCCTGCACAAAATCCTTCTCCTGCAGCTCCGAACCAGTCTTCCGATGAAAGTAATGGTGAAATTGATTCAACTACTGCCCTTATGTCTGATTCAGCAGACGGAAGTATGCAAGTTAAGATAAATGGATCTAAACGATTCATGTTCTCACCTAATGATGATGGATGGTATGATTTAATCACACCATATGTGCCATTATTGCGTAGTGCGGCAGATATTCGCTACGAGATTATGGATGAAAATGCAAGCAAGGTATTACGAGTTTTAGGTGAAGACCACAATGTTTCTAGACCTACTTTGCCTTCTGCAGCAGATTCAATGGGCCATGAAGGTGTGAATGGTCGTTTTGATGGTAAGCGTTATGATCCGAAAATCGCGCAGTTTGTGCGGTTTGAGGATGGAAATTACGTGTATCGCATTCAAGCTCGTTTGGGCAAAGGCTTTCAGTGGCAAAACTACGACATGAAGTTTGCTCTAGATACGCATGGTCCTAATGTGAATGTTTCCGACCGTGATTCTAATGGCGTTGTAACAATCACTTTAAGTGATAACTTAAGTGAAGATCCTGGTCTTCCAGTTATTCGCCGTGTTGGTGATGATGATGTATTTAAGTATGATGATGCAACTGGTTGCACTTTAGATAAAGTACATCATAAGCGCGTGTGCAAAATAAATGTTGGTAACACAACGCCATTTATTTCTGTTGTTGCTAAAGACGCAGGAATGAATGGAACTCGTGTAGTTAAAGTGTTTGCTAATAAAGATCATAAAATCTTCATTTCTCGTCGAAAGGAAATGGACGGGAAGATGGTTGGAACATCTGTAGTGCATGACAATAAGTTAAATCTTGAAGGTTATGTTTCTGATGATGTTAAATCCATGAAAGTTCTAGCAAGTTACAAGAAATACGATGGATCAATTGTTAAAACAACAGTTAAAGTGAATCTAAATAAAGCACCAAAGTTTACTGCTAGTAATATAAAAATAGTACGTGGTGAAAACACTGTAAAGGTGCTTGGATTCTCTGATGATAAATGCAAAACGCAAATAGCTAGCGAAGAGTTTACGTTAACATACAATCCAGAGCGTCCGCGTATTAGTGTTACTAATACGGATAGTGGCGATAGTGATGGAAGTTTGCCTGTTTTGAGTGATGGTAGTGTAACTGTAAAAGGCAAAGTAAAAGATAGTTCACAACCTAAGCAAAAGCTTGAGCTAACAATTCGTTACCAAGTGGATAAAGTGAAGCAAGCAGCTGGTTCTACTGATCCTGGTTCTTCTAATTCAAGCAGCGAATCTGCTGATGATGTAGATGACACTGAGACAAAAGAGGATCCAGTAACGATTAATTCGGATGGAACATTTGAAGTAACAGTAAAGCCTTCTGCTAAGGCGTATCAGGTTACTCTCTGCGCAAGTAATGGTCAGAATCTTAAAATTAAGTCTGTTAAGCTTCAAGGCCGTAACGAGCCGAACTTTATGGAAGTAAGCAATGGCGTGTTCTATCCAAGTAATGTAACTCCACTTGGAGCAAATATTTGGATGATTAATCCTATTACTGCAGGACCAAGCTTAGACTCCTTTACTTTGCAAGGTACTGTTGGTCCAGATATAAAGAGTGTAGAATTTACTCCTTCTACGCGTCTTAATAACGATGGCAAGTATATGTTAGAGTCAGCTATTGCTGCAAAGATAGACAGTCAAGCGCATAGTTTCTCTATTGATTTGCCAATGCATACTGGAATTAATGATTTTCGCGCTGTTGTAAAAACTGCTGATGGCAAGAACCTTATGGACTTTGCTGTTGCTTTCTTGTTTGATAAAGAAGCTCCAAAAGCTACTTTTGTTAATCCACAATTATATGGTCATACATTGTTTACAAACAAAGATACCGTAAAGTTTAAGGGTAGTGCTCAAGATAATGCTTCTGGATATAGGCTTTCTATCAATCATTCTGTTGTTGCAGAGTTTACTTCTCTGGAAAATGGTGATGGCCAAGAAGCAAACAAAAAAGAATTTGAGCGTGATGTTGATGTAGAAGATGGAGATCATGTTTTTCTTGAGCTTGAAGACAAGGTTAATTCATCTGTTTATGGTTCCATTCCAGTTGTTGTTGATAAAACAAATCCAACTGTAGATGTAAGCATGAAAGACGATGAATCAGTAGAAGGCGACTATACGGTTACTATAAAGGCTAAAGATGCAAATCTTAAATCCGTAGCTGCATATGTTGACGACAAGCCAATCAGTGCTGTTTCTAATACGAATTTAGCTCCTCATCCTGTAGAGAGCACGTTGCTTTCGTTAACTCAAGGATATAGTTCCTATACTGAAGTAGATAAACCTGAAAAGGATCATTTGGAATTAAAGGCAGTCATTCATGCTAAAGATCTGGCAGAAGGTAATCATATTCTTCGCGTAGAAGCTATTGATTATGCTGGAAACTCAGCTGCTGGTGATAATCAGCGAACTTCCATTCCGTTTGTTAAAAAGAAGCATGCTGAACCAGTTAAGCCTGATCATTCTAAGCCAGATGTGCCTGGTCATAATGTGAATCCAAATGTTCCAAAGAAGCAAGAAATTCCTGCTCCTCCAGATGCAAACGCTCATGTTCCAGCAGCTCCTATGAGTGTTGTTGAATTAACAAAAGCTCTTAAGAGCAATCTTTTAGTTGGTAAATATGAAAACAATGTTGCTCGTGCAGGTGTCGAAAATCCTATGAAGCTTCGACTTAGACAAAATAGTGACATTATTGAGCAGCTTAAGAAGAATAAAGTTGTATATGCATATGCGTACATTTATTCTCTTCCTGTTTTGTTGCATGGCAAAGATGGTGCTAGCTACGTAAAGGTTGTTTTAGATGATAAAGGTCAGCCTCATTTTGATGCTGAGATTCCAGAAGGATATTCGGGTAAACATACAATTGTTCTTATTGATAACAGAGGATTACAAATTGCTTGGACTAATGTGTGGGTTATTCCAGCTAATGCAACTTCATTCGATGAGACTATTGCAGAATATAACTTGATACATTCTGAAAGTCATTCTGGATTTACTTTTGCGTCTAGTGATGAAGATTATGAATCTGCAAGTAATATTGCAGATAATAATGAGGTAAATGGTTCTGAGACTAACTCGGGAGCATATGCAGGTGCTAATGGTAATGCTAATAGCAATGTTAATGGCAATAGTAAGAATGCTAATAATAATGCTAATTCTTCCTTAAGTAACTCATTGTCTTCTTCAAAGAACACTAATACAGAGGGAATGCTTTCAAAGTTAGGTGTGACTGGTGCTGGAATAGTATTCACACTGGCTACATTGGCTTTGTTGCTGCTAAGTGGCACTTTTGCACTTTTTGTTCGCAAAATGCGCATGTAAAGTGTTAACTAGTTACCTTTAAGTCTAAATAGTTATATTCCCCATGTGTAACAGCATGGGGAATATTTGTTTAGTGCGCTTTATGTTTTGTATGCTCATTTGTTAAATTGGCGTGTTTGCATGTTTGTCCTTCTTAACAGTCAAGCTGTAAGCATGACATTAAGTATGGTGTTGCAAGAATTGCAAAATGAGCATCAAGGCTCAGAGTTGCAGCCTAAAGCGCAATCTAATCGCACGCTACCTTTGCATGCAAGCGAAACAAGCGCCGAAAATCCTTGGCCAGTAAGCGTTATAAGCCAAAAGTTCCATGGTGCTGTAGAAAAGTGGCCTGCGGCTTGGGTAGAAGGTCAGATTGTTGAAATCAACATGAGAAGGTCTACGTCTGGCTACGTAACGCTTAGAGACAGCAACGAAGACGTTTCAATCTCCATAATGGGCTTTAGCAAGTTTGTTCAGCAAGCGAAAGATTTGCGGCAGGGCGATAGGGTAGTTGTTCACGGCAAGGCAGATATTTGGGTAAAAGCAACACGATTGAGCTTTGTTGCCGACGAAATTAGGCGTGTTGGTGCTGGCGACTTAAAAGCGCAAATAGACGAGTTGCGCAAAAAGCTTAAAGGCGAAGGCTTGTTCGACGCGGAAAATAAGGTGCCGCTGCCCGAGTTTCCAAAGTGCATTGGACTGGTGTGTGCGCCTCAAGCTCGAGCCGAGGGAGATGTTATTACAAACGTCAATTTGCGATGGCCTGTAACGCGTTTTAAGGTGGTTCACGCGCATGTTCAGGGTGTGCAATGCCCAGCGGACGTTATTGCTGCCATTAAGCAGCTAGACGCAGACCCAGAGGTTGATGTGATTATTGTTGCGCGCGGCGGCGGTAGTTTTGAAGATTTGATTGGATTTTCGGACGAGGGCGTGGTTCGCGCTACGGCTGCTTGCGTAACTCCGATTGTTTCTGCGATTGGTCACGAAGACGATTGGACGCTGATTGATTTGGCGGCAGATATGCGAGCTTCTACGCCTACAGATGCAGCAAAGCGCGTTGTTCCAGATGTTAACGAGCAATGGCAGTTGATTGATAACGCCTTGCAACACGCGCGCATGAGGATTTCTGCGCGAGTTAGCAACGAGATTCAGCTTATTGAGGGATATGCGAATAGGCCAAGTATTACTCAGCCAACCACTATGTTGGAGCCGCACGAGTTGTTTGTTCAGCAAGCAATTGAACGCATGAGGCATGGTTTGGTGCGGTTGCTGGACGACGCTAGTTTAACTGTTGAAAAGGCACATGCCAGCATTACAGCTCTTAGCCCGCAATCAACGCTTAATCGCGGTTACGCGGTTGTGCAGATTAGCGGCGGAAAGGTGCTTGACGATTCTAGTCGTGTAAAAACTGGCGATGATATAACAGTTACTCTTAAAAGTGGCTTGATCACAGCTAATGTTACTTCTGTAGAAAAGTCGTAAAGTTATAAAGCTGTAAAGTCGTAAAATAAAAAAAGTTTTAAATAAAAATTAGAAAAGGATGATTATGAGTGACGAAACTACGCGCGCAAATGGTGCAAAAGTTGATGCGATTAGCACGCTTAGCAGCGAAGAGCGAGCTGCGATTGACGCAATGCCTTACGAAGAGGCGCGCGAAAAGCTTGTGCAAGCTGTTAAAGCGCTTGAGGCTGGCGGCTTGACTTTAGATCAGTCTATGCATCAATGGGAGCTTGGAGAGGCGTTAGCAAAGCGTGCGCAGGGCTTGCTTGCATCGGTTCGCGCTAAGTTGGACGCGGCTCAAGCGGAGCAGTCGGCTACAGCAGCAACTGCTGGAACGCAGTCGAATCTTGAATCGTGAATCTTGAGTGCGTTATAGCGCGTAAACCATGCCATGGTGTATAATTGCCATCTGTTGCTTTGCAAGAAGCGTGCGCATGTTTCGTTTTGCGTGTTGCGCGTTGCAATCAACTAAACTGCCTCGGTAGCTCAGTGGATAGAGCACCACTCTCCTAAAGTGGGTGTCGTCAGTTCGATTCTGATTCGGGGCACTTTTCTTTCCCCAATGTTAGGGGATAGTGTTAGATTATTTCTAACTTAAGCGATGATCCGTTATCGGCGGGGAGTTTTCGGAAGAACGGCGAGGATTCGTAAGGTTCTCGCTTATTAGAACCGACGGGGTTGGCCCGTATAGCCAAACACGAGAGGCTGCAAACGTTGCATAAGCATTTTGCAGCAAGCGAGGTGGTACCGCGGCAATAACTGTCGTCCTCGCAGGGAAATATTCACCCTGTTGAGCGAGGAGAGCACAGTGAGCGAATCCACTAATCCAGCAGCAAACGCGTCCGAAAAGTCATGCGCAAATAACGTATACCCAAAGGTAAGTGTTTCAGCATCAACGCAAGAAAACGCCGTCGCGCAAGTTGCACCAAATCCTTCTTTCCCAAAGCTTGAAGAGTCCGTTCTTCAATACTGGGATGCAAATAACACTTTCCGCAAGTCAATCGAATATCGCCCGTCTGGCAAGGGTAGCCAAAACGAGTTCGTGTTCTTTGATGGCCCTCCATTTGCAAACGGTCTTCCTCACTATGGCCACTTGCTCACAGGCTACGCAAAAGACGTGGTTCCGCGCTATCAGACTATGCGCGGCCGCAAAGTAAACCGCGTTTTTGGTTGGGATACTCACGGCCTTCCTGCAGAGTTGGAAGCGCAGAAGGAACTCGGCATCGAGTCTGTTGATCAAATCGAAAAAATGGGCATCGCAAAGTTCAACGATGCTTGCCGCGCCAGCGTTTTGAAGTACACAAACGAGTGGCAAAATTACGTGCATCGTCAGGCTCGCTGGGTTGATTTTGAGCGCGGCTACAAAACTCTGAACATTCCATACATGGAATCCGTAATGTGGGCATTTAAGCAGCTTTACGATAAGGGCTTGGCTTATAAAGGTTACCGCGTGCTTCCGTACTGCCCAAAGGACCAGACTCCACTTAGTGCGCACGAGCTTCGCATGGATGCTGATGTGTACCAGAATCGCCAGGATACCACTGTTTCTGTGGCCGTTAAGCTTCGCGATGAAGACGACGCTTACGCAGTATTCTGGACAACCACTCCTTGGACAGTTCCAACCAACTTCGCAATCGTAGTCGGCGCAGACATTGATTACGTGGAAGTTCGTCCAACTGAAGGCAAGTTTGCTGGCAAAAAGTTCTACATTGGTAAGCCTTTGCTTGGATCTTACACTAAGGAACTTGGCGAAAATTACGAAGTTGTGCGCGAACTTAAGGGCGCTGAGATGGCTGGCTGGCGCTACTACCCAGTGTTCCCATACTTTGCAAGCGATTCTGCACTCGCTGAGGGTGGCACTCCTGGTCCTAACGCTTTTACGATTTTCACAGCAGATTATGTTGATACCGCTGAAGGGACTGGTCTTGTTCACCAGGCTCCTTATGGCGAGGACGATATGAACACGCTTAACGCGCACGAAATTCGCAGCGTTGACGTGCTCGACGCAGGATGCAAGTTTACAAGCGACTGCCCAGATTACGAAGGCTTGTACGTTTTCGACGCGAATTTGCCAATTTTGCGCAACTTGCGTGCAGGAGATGGCCCGCTTGCTCAAATGCCAGAAGACCAGCGCGCGTTGCTGTTCCAAGAAAAAAGCTACGTGCACAGCTATCCTCATTGCTGGCGTTGCGCAACTCCGCTTATTTATAAGCCTGTTTCCAGCTGGTTTGTGTCTGTTACAAAGATTAAGAAGCGTTTGCTTGAGCTTAATCAGCAGATTAATTGGATTCCTGGAAACGTTAAGGATGGCCAGTTTGGTAAATGGCTTTCTAACGCTCGCGATTGGTCGATTAGCCGTAATCGCTTCTGGGGCTCGCCAATTCCAGTGTGGGTGAGTGACGATCCAAAGTATCCTCGCGTAGACGTTTACGGCTCGTTGGATGAGCTTAAGGCTGATTTTGGCGACTATCCTCGCGACGACGATGGCAATGTGAATATGCACCGCCCATATATCGACCGCCTCACTCGACCGAACCCAGACGATCCTACTGGAAAGTCTCAAATGCATCGCATTACGGATGTTCTTGATTGCTGGTTTGAGTCTGGTTCTATGCCTTTTGCACAGTTCCATTATCCTTTTGAAAATAAGGACTTCTTCGAAGAGCACTTCCCATGCGATTACATCGTTGAATATATTGGTCAGACTCGCGGATGGTTCTACACACTTCACATTATGGCTACGGCTCTCTTCGATCGCCCAGCTTTTAAGAACGTGATTTGCCACGGCATTGTGCTTGGTTCCGACGGCCAGAAGATGAGTAAGCATTTGCGCAACTACCCAGATGTTAATGGCGTTTTCAACGAGTACGGTTCGGACGCAATGCGATGGTTCCTTATGTCTTCGCCAATTTTGCGCGGTGGTAATTTGATTGTTACTGCAGACGGCATTAGGGATACTGTTCGTCAGGTTATGCTTCCAGTTTGGAGCTCTTACTACTTCTTCACTTTGTATGCTAACGCTGCAAATGGTGGCAAGGGCTACGATGCTCGCATGCTGCGCGCGGACGAGGTTGCAGGCCTTTGCAACATGGATCGCTACTTGCTTGCTCGCACGCGTTTGCTTGTTGAGCGCGTAGAAAAGTGCTTGAACGAGTTTGCGATTAGCGATGCTTGCGCTGCAGTTAGCGACTTTATTGACGTTCTTACTAACTGGTATATTCGCGGCAGCCGTGACCGATTCTGGAATGAAGACGAGACTGCTTTCAACACGCTTTACACTGTGTTGGAAGTGTTTATGCGCACGATTTCCCCTCTTGCTCCTATGGAAGCGGAGGCTGTGTGGCGCGGTCTTACTGGTGGCGAATCCGTGCATTTGGCTGATTGGCCTTATTTGGTTGAGCCGCAAATGCTTTCAGATGGCGAGAAGAACCCTAAGGCTGGCGAAGTCACTGAGCTTGGTGCTGTTCTTGCTCACGACGATGCTTTGGTTGCTGCTATGGATAAGGTTCGCGAGGTTGTTTCTTCTACGCTTTCGTTGCGTAAGGCGGAGCAGTTGCGCGTGCGTCAACCGTTGGCAAACTTGACTGTTGTTGCAGAAAATACTGCTGCTGTAGAGCCTTACGAGCAGGTGCTTGAGCGCGAGCTTAACGTTAAGAATGTTACATTCTGCACTTTGGAAGATGCAGGCGACCACGGTTTGAAGATTGTTCACGAGCTTAAGGTGAATGCGCGCGCAGCTGGTCCTCGTTTGGGTAAGCAGGTGCAATTTGCTATTAAGGCTTCGAAGAGTGGTGATTGGCGTGTTGACGGCTCTGGTGTTCCTGTTGTTAATACTCCAAATGGCGAAGTTGCGCTTGAACAAGGCGAATATGAGCTTGTAAATCGCGTTGAGTCTTCGGATGCTCAAGTGGCTGCAAATACTGCTTCTGCTGCAATGCCAACTGGCGGTTTCGTTATGCTCGACACTGCTTTGACTAGCGATTTGCTTGCGGAAGGTTATGCTCGCGATGCTATTCGCGCTGTTCAAGATGCTCGTAAGGAGAACGGTTTGGATATTAGCGACCGAATCTCTTTGACTTTGAGCGTGCCTGCTTCGGATGTTGCTAAAGTTGAGCAGTTCCGTGATTTGATTGCGGAAGAGACTTTGGCCACTAGCTTTGAAGTTACAGAGGCTGATTCTAGCGCAACCGAGCTTAGCGTAAGTCTTAAGCGTGCGTAAATCTTAGCTAACTAACAAAAACGTGCCGTTGTATGATTCAATACTTCGGCACGTTTTGTTTGAGCAATGCGACACTCTGATTTTCTACATTTCCATGCCTTCCTATAGATTCGTTATAACAACAGTACAAATTTACTCATGTTTGTATTTGTTAGTTTTATAGAAAAATTGCAATATGAAAGTGCAGGTAACGAAATGAGTGGCGATGAAAAGGGGCGGTGTATTTTATTCGCGTAGTAAGCGCGACTTATCAAGTGTTACCGCAATTGTTGGAATTGCAATAATATCACTGTTTGTTTTATTGGCGATTTTTGCCGACCTTTTTACTTTTATTACAGGTAATGATCCATATAGCGAAAATCCCGATGTTTTGTCGGATTCTTCATTGCCTACAGGCATAGGCGGAATAAGCTCAAAACATTGGTTTGGCGTAACACCATTGCGCGGAATTGACTTATTTGCAATCATCTCTCATGGCGCAAGAATCTCTCTTGGAATTGGCTTAGCTTCTACTGCAATCTCCGTTGTTTTAGGAGTTGTAATTGGCGTTATTGCTGGTTATTTTGGTGGTTTTGTTGATTTTGCAATTTCTCGCATTATGGACGTGTTCTTTGGGTTCCCATTCCTAATCTTTGCGATTGCGCTTTCTGCGATTGTTCCTCAAACTTTCCCGCGTCCGCTTCTTTTAACTCTTGTAATCGGCTTTTTTGGTTGGCCTAGTATGGCGCGATTGGTACGCGGCGAAACACTTAGTCTTAAAAATCGTCATTTTGCTGTGGCTTCCAGAGTTATGGGCGCTAGTGCTTTTCATGTTTTGCGCAATCAGATTTTGCCAAACATGCTTCCAATAATCATTGTTAATACAACACTTTCTATACCAGGCCGTATTGCGCTCGAAGCGGCACTTTCATTTCTTGGCGTTGGCATGAATCCGCCTTCGCCTTCGTGGGGACGCTCAATATCCGACGCAGTGCAGTGGGCATTGGTAGACCCGTGGTATTTAATATTCCCAGGTTTATCTTTGTCCCTGCTTGCGCTCGGGTTTAATATGCTGGGTGATTGGCTTTCTTCAAAAATGGAGATAGCAGCATGAGCGTTTTTCTTTACATTATTAGGCGCGTTGCAAGCGCTTTGGCTGTTATTGCTGTTATTGCAATGGCAATGTTTTTGATTTTCTTTATGACTCCAACAAATCCTGCGCAGCTTATGTGCGGCAAGCCTTGCACGCCTGAACGTTTAGCCCAAGTCTCTGCGTTTATGGGAACTGATTTGCCTTGGTATAGTCAGCTTTTTAACTATTTGCAGGGTATTTTTGTTGGACGTACTTTTGGCGATTCTTCATCTGCCAGCGCAATTGTTTGCGCGGCTCCTTGCTTAGGATGGTCTTTTGCTCTTAATGAGCCTGTTACTGGTCTAATTTTTAGTCGTTTTCCAGTTACTGCATCAATCGCTATTGGCGCTGCTGTTTTGTGGATGCTAATTGGCGTATTTGCAGGCGTTTTGCAAGCTGTTAAGCGTGATTCGTGGATTGACCGCATAATCGTAGCGTTATCTTCGATTGGTATTTCGTCTCCTACCTACTTAATTGGTTTGCTGGCGATTATTGCTTTTGCGGTTTACATTCCCGTTTTTCCTACGGGCGGATATGTTAGCTTCTTTGCTAATCCTTTTAACTGGGCTTGGCATCTTCTACTCGCTTGGATTGTTTTAGCGTTGATAAATGGCGCTTTTTATGCGCGCATTACTCGTTCTACAATGCTTAGGGAATTTGGTAAAGATTATGTGCGAACTGCAAGAGCAAAGGGCATGCCCGATTCACATGTTGTATTAAATCATGCTTTGCGAAATGCGATTTTACCAATATTTACAATGTTTGGTTTAGATCTTGGCGGTCTTCTTGGTGGAGCGGTTATAACTGAGCGCGTGTTCTCTATGCACGGGTTGGGTTCACTTCTTTTAGACGCTGTTAAGACTTTTGATTTACAAGTTTTGGTTGGAGTTACGCTGTTTTCGGCCGCTCTTGTAATAATTGCAAATCTTATTGTTGATGTCTGTTATTGTTTGCTTGATCCTAGAGCGGCTAAAGTCGCCCTTTAAAGCGGTGATTAGTGAGCGTTAAAATCGCCAGCAAAATCGCCATTAAGGTTGCAACTAAAGTCGCTACTAAAGTCTTCTTTAAATCACAATAATAAAAATTTTTAATAACTTTATAACTTTATAAAAAATTAAGGAAAAATCATGCAAAATGCACAAAATATGCAAAATTATTATCAAATCATCAAAAAAGTTAATCGTGGTTTTGCTCTAAATACATTAAGAGCAATTTCCGTAATTCTAGTGTTTTCGCTGGTTTATGCATTTTCTGCTTGCGGATCTGCTGTGCAAAGTGGTCAAAATCTACAAAAAAGACTCCATAATGCTTCTGTGCTTAATAGCAATCCAAAAAAGGGTGGAACGCTTACGATTCTAAGCTCCGAATCAAAAATGGATTTTGATCCTGCAAGAAGTCAGGGTTTACCAATAACCTCTAATAGCCTAGTTTTCCGTGCTTTAACAACGTGGAAAGTAACGCCAAGTGGCAAAACGAGTGTTGTTGCCGATTTAGCAACAGATACAGGAACTGCTTTAGACGGCGGAAAAACTTGGAAGTACACTCTTAAAAAAGGGATTAAATACCAGGATGGAAGCCCAATAACGTCTAAAGATATTAAATATGGTCTTGAGCGTTCTTTTGCAAACTCGCTTACAGGCGGATTTGGTTACCACAAAGCGCTTTTACAAGGCGCTAAAGATTATGCCGGTCCGTTTAGTGGTAAATCTTTGGATTCGATTGAAACTCCAGACAATCAAACAATCATTTTTAAGCTAAATGCTGCTTTTGCTAATTGGCCTTGGGTTGCGTCTTTGGCTGCATTCGCTCCCGTTCCACTAAATTCTGGTAACGCGCAGGATTATGGCAAAAGCCCAGTTGCTTCTGGACCGTACAAAATTGTTGAAAACGAAGTTGGCAAGCAAATTGTTATGGTTAGAAACACTAATTGGGATTCCAGCGCGGATTCAATTCGAGCTAATTACCCAGACAAGATAATTTGGAAGCTTGGCGTTGATGCTTCTGTTGCTGCACAATCTATGATTCAAGGCAATTCTGGTGCAGACAATGCTATTCTTGCAGATTTTGTGCCTCCAGCTCAACGCGCGCAAGCTAAAGCAAGCTACAAGTCAAGCAATCTTTTAATTACAAGCGGTGACGGAGCGTTGGAATACTTGGCCATGAACAATCGACGTATTAAAGATGTTAAGATTCGCAAGGCAATTCAGTATGCTGTAGATAAGCAGTCGTATCAGCGAGCAAAGGGCGGTGCGGTTGCTGGCGGTTTTGCAACAACGCTTATTACTCCAGGTGTAAGCGAGCGCAAAGTCTATAATCTATATTCTGCAAATCCGCGTGGGGACGTAGAAAAGGCTAAACAATTATTAAAGGAATCGGGTAAATCTAAACTAAAGTTTAGTCTTATTGCTCGCCCAGATCAGGCGCAAGTGGCATCTTCTATTCAAGCAAGCTTAAAGCGCGTTGGAATTGATGTTTCTATACGAACTGTGGATTCGCAGATTTTTACAGATATGATTACTGGCGATTCTGGCGATTATGATTTAGCTTTGTCTAAATGGCAGCCTGATTTTCCTTCTGCGTATGCGAATATTGGTCCGCTTTTTGATTCTTCGCAAATAGGCGGCGGCAATTGGAATATATCTCGCTACTCGAATCCAAAAGTGGATTCCTTGATTCGCCAAGCTGTTGGCGTTATAGATAAGTCGCGTGCAGATTTGCTTTGGCAGCAGGTTGATAAAGAGATTATGCGCGATTCTCCAATTGTTCCGCTTATTTACTCTAAGAACACTTATATTCACGGAAGCAATGTGGAAAACTTCTTCGTTGGATCTTTCCCGGCTTATCCAAACTATGCGCGAGTTTCGCTTAGAAACTAGAAAAGGATTTAATAAAATGTTGGAAAATCGCGAAAATCCAGTGCTTAGTGTTAACAACTTGTCTATTGCGATTGGCAAAAATCAGATTACGCATAACGTATATTTAAACTTATATGCGGGCAAAATTAGCGCGCTGGTTGGCGAATCTGGTTCAGGAAAGTCATTAACTTCGTTGGCGTTAATGGGTCTTCTTCCAGGCGATTTTAGTGTTTCTGGCAAAGCGGTTATTAATACAAGCGCTAATGACAGTTTGGATTTACTAAGCAATAATGCTCCGTATTCTTATATTCGTTCGGGGCTTATTTCAATGGTGTTCCAAGAGCCATCTACTGCATTTAATCCCGTTATGCGTCTTGGCAAGCAAATTGAAGAGGCGTTAAAATATCATCCCGAAAAGTTTGGCAAGATGAGCGCTCGCGCTAGAAAATCGCGAGTTCTTGATTCCCTTAGCGAGGTTGGCCTAAAGGATGTAAATCGCGTTTATAGGTCTTATCCGCATGAACTTTCTGGCGGGCAGCTTCAGCGCGCAATGATTGCAATGGCAATTATTAATCGACCTTCTTTGCTTATTGCAGACGAGCCTACAACAGCTTTAGATGTTACAACTCAGCGTAAGATTTTGCAGCTTTTGCGCGATTTAGCTAAAAAGCATAATATTGCGGTTTTGATTATTACGCATAATATGAGCGTTGTTAAGGCTGTTGCAAACACAGTTTATGTTATGAACAGTGGCAGTATTATTGAAAGTGGACTAGTTAAAGATGTGTTTTCTAATCCTAAAAACAGCTATACGCGCTCTCTTTTAGACTCTATTGTTGATTTTGATATTAATAATTTAGCTAGCGAATCAACTAGCTCGGATGCTGGCGATTTTTGCGTAAACATTCAAAATGTTTCTGCCAAATATGCTAAGTCTTCTAAAATTTTCAACTCTTCCAAATCCGCAATAAGTGATTTGAACCTTAATATTTTAAAGGGGAAGACGCATGCGCTGGTTGGCGAATCTGGTGCTGGAAAAACAACGATTGCAAAGCTTATTTCTGGCCAGCTTAAGCCAGAATCTGGCAGCATAAGCATAGAGGGCCTTAATTTATACTCCGATTGCAAAAAGCACGCGAATCGCAAGATTTTAAGCAATATTGGATTCATTTTCCAAGATTCTGGCTCGGCGTTAAATCCTTTAAAAACAGTAGGCTGGAGCATTGCCGAGCCTCTTCTTGCCAATAAAAGTCTTAGCGAAGAAGAGCGCAAAAAGCGCGTGGAGTTTGTTCTTAATCAAGTGCATTTGCCATTAAGCTTAATAAACAGGTTTCCGCACGAGCTTTCTGGCGGCCAAAAACAGCGAGTTGGCATTGCACGAGCGTTAATAAATCGTCCTTCTTTGATTATTGCTGATGAGCCAACTTCGGCGTTAGATGCAAACCATTGCCTAAAAATCCTAAATCTTCTAAGTAGCTTGCAAAAGCAGTACAACTTTTCGTGCTTGTTTATAACGCATGATTTGGCTTTAGTAAGCCGTATTGCTAGCCAAGTTAGCGTTATAAAAGGCGGAAGAATTGTTGAGCAGGGAAGCGTTAAAGATGTATTGCGTTTCCCTAAGAATTTCTACACGCGCAACCTTGTTTACTCCGTTTTGTAAAGCTTATGTTTGTGCTAAAAAGTAACATAATAAGAGTCTATTAGGAGGTTTTTATGACTTCATGCGCTCCAATTGGTGTGTTTGACTCAGGGCTTGGTGGCATTTCTGTAGTTCGTCAACTTCACGCATCTATGCCTAATGAGCGCATTGTTTATTTTGGCGATTCTGCAAACGCGCCTTATGGCATAAAAACTCCTCAAGAAGTGCGAGATCTTAGTTTTAAGATTGTTGAGCATTTTGCAAGTCTTAATGTTAAAGCTATTGTAATTGCTTGCAATACTGCCACTTCTGCTGCTGTAAAAGATTTGCGCGCACATTACAATATGCCGATTATTGGCATGGAGCCTGCTCTTAAGCTTGCTTGCGATTTGGGTGGTGGCAAGCCTCAGCGCGTAATCGTTGCAGCTACGCCTTTAACTCTTAGAGAACGCAAGTTTGCAGAACTTATGAATCGTTTTACGCAAAATCACAAGATTTTTTCTAGGCCTTGCCCAGATTTGGTAGAAATTGTTGAAAATGGCGATTTAGGCAATAAAAATATTGTTATGAGCGCTTTGCACAAGTATTTTGATTCTTACGATTTAACGAATATTGATTCAGTTGTTTTAGGATGCACTCATTTTGTGTTTTATAAAAGCTACTTCCGTGAGTTTTTGCCTGATTGCGTGAATATTGTAGACGGTAATGATGGCACTATTCATCATCTTAAAAGCGTTTTAGAGTCTAAGGATTTGCTTGCGCCAAGCGAAAATAGCGGAAGCGTTGTGCTTACTAACTCCGATTCAAGTAATCGTATTGCTAAGCTATCTCAATCGTTACTTAATGGTGATTTCTGATTGCAAATTAAATTGCGTCTTATTACTTGCGACTTTACTTGCGACTTAAGCAAATATAGCATTGCCGTATTTGCTTAAAATAAGCAATACAAGAGCAAAAATCCAAAGCAAATCCACGATTAAATCGTAATTTAGTCGGTAGTAAGCGCTTAAAATCTTATTTTTTAATCCAATCTCTTGCACACTAAATGTTGCGTGTGTAAGTGACATAAATTGCACAGTTGTACAAAACATTAAAACAATGCACCACGGGCAAAGAATTTGTATAACAAACATAGATTGCGTAAACAGCCAATAAGCGTACAAGAGTGCAGCTAATCCACCAATCCAGCTAAAAGTTGCCAGCCATTTTGGAAGTTTTACTTTTGCTATTCCAACTACAGCAAGCGTTACGAAAACGCTTTCTGCTGCAATTCCAAAGAAAGCATTAGGGAAGCTTAGTTCGCCAAATCGTATGAATTCTGCTTGCCAAGATTGAGCCACTTTAGAGCATGAAACAACGGTGTTTACGTCGCATCCAAGCGCTTTATGCGGTGCGCGTGCAAGAGCTAAAGTTTCGGAAGAAAGTATTAGCGATGTTAAAAGTGCAATTGCGGATGAAATAAGCATAATCATGTAAACCCAAGCGGCAGAATGTCGCCAAGAATTCATGCGATTATTGTGGCTACCCATAAACACTCCTCAAAGCGCTAATGTAATTTAGATATTGTTTAGACTTAAAACGTTACATGCCACAGTTTACGATAATTATATGACTGTAATAGGTAGTAGTGCGAATAACGACTTTAGTTTGGATTCTAAATCGCAAGATTTAGGGTGGGATTTGCATTGTCATACTTTATATTCGGATGGCACTAAAACTCCAAAAGAATTAGTAGATGAAGCTAAAAATCTTGGTCTTAGTGGAGTAGCTATTAGCGATCACGACACTACTGCTGGCTGGCATGATTTTGAAGAAGCTGCTAAAAACGCTGATTTTCCAGTTATTTTTGGATCGGAGATAACTGCTGTAGAAGGAAACATATCGGTTCACGTGCTTGCTTATAACTACAATCCAAACGACGAGTGCATTAATGAAATGTTTGCAACTACAAGAAAACGCAGATTGGAACGCACGCGCAAAATGGTTGATCTTATGTCGCACGACTTTCCGATTACTTGGCAAGATGTTCTTGCACAAGCAGGGCAAGGTGCGCTAACTACGATTGGCCGTCCGCATATTGCAGACGCTCTTGTTGCTGCAGGCGTTTTTGAAACAAGGTCACAAGCTTTTGCAGGCCCTGTTGCTCCACGCGGCCCATACTACATTCCAACGCCATCTCCAAGCGTTGATGAGGTTATTAAAGTTATTAAACACGCTGGGGGAGTAAGCGTTATTGCGCATCCTGCGGATTATAGCAGGAATCTTGTTATTCTTTCGGACTCTCAAATAGAACACTATGCAAGCGTTGGCCTTAATGGATTAGAAGTATATCATCGTGGCAACTCTTTAACGCAAAGACAAAGACTATTGGAGTTAGCAAAAGACTTGAATTTGCTTGTTACTGGTGGATCCGATTGGCATGGAAGTGGCAAGCCAAATAAAATCGGAGAAGAAACAACAAGTTGCAATGTTGTTTCTAAAATCCTAAATTACCAGATGAATTAAAATTGCGCTGTTGAAACGTTATAAACGTGTTAAGTGTTCTAGTAGTGTTATAGCAGCGTGTTCTAGTAGTGTTAAAACGCGTTAAAACCAACAGTATGAGTTGGCGTATCTCCTATAATTGCATATGCAAAAGAGTCTGCCATAATAAAAATTTTTCGATTGTTTTTATCTGTAAGATTAATCGCCTTTGCGTCTTTAATAGCGCTTTCAATAATGCTTTGTATATCTTGCTCGCTTTGATCGCTTTCAAAGCTAATAGTGTCTTTTACGTGCTTAACGCCAATTGTTACCTTCATTTTTGTTCCTTAATTGTTTTCGCTATTTTCGGTATTGTTTTCTAGTTTGTTTTTTGCGTCTTTAATAGCAAGTTCTGCATCTTTTAGCATTGGAATAATAATTGTTGCTGGCTTATCTAAATCTTCATTTTTATTGCCATTACTATTATTGTCATTACCATCGTTGCTATTTATATCGACGCTTTCAACACTATTGGTACTGTCTGCACTTTCGCCGCTGTCTGCACTTTCTACACTATTATTTGCATTAGCTTTATCTACAAAATCATTATTGCTATCGTTAACTTCGTTCGTTGAATTGTTATTAACGTTGTTAGTTTTGTTAACGCTGCTTATAACTTGCGTTTCTAAGCCGTCTGCAATAGTGGCGGTTTTAGTGGCAGCCTCAGTGGAATTAGTGTTGTCGTTTATAGTTATAGTTTGTTCGTATGTATTATCTTTATAATCTTTTTGATCTTCTTGCTGGAGTGTTACAACAGTTTTTTCGTTAGTAGCATCCGAAGATATAGTATCGTCTTTAACAACATCATCTTTAATAGAATTATCTTTAACAATATCGTCTTTAACAATATCTCCTACAGTAAGAGAAGACGCTGGATTTGCGCTATTATTGTTTTGATTTGCGCTTGCTGCTCTAGAATTATTTATGCGAGTAAGCTCGTGAGCAAGACGTTCCACTTGCGCTTTAAATCGCATTATTCCAGTTGTATCTGCGCGTTGCAAAGCTTGAATAAAGTCTCCAACTTGCTCCATTTGCAACCAAAGATTTGCTCGAAGCATAATCATGCTGTCTAACCTAGACCCAAGTATTCTTCCATATGCACTTAGCAAAGCGTTTCTATGCTGCTCGTTAAGCTTTGCAAAAATCCACGCTAAATCGCGAGCAGGATCGTTGATTTGCATGCTTTGCCAATTGGTTATAGCTGTAATCGTGGAGCCAGAAAATAGAAAATCACCATCTTTGAATCCGCCGTGAACTGGGCAAGTGTCGAATGACCACAATCCATCAGTTTCTAAAACTCTAGACCAATTGTCTGTTATTTCTGTAGGAATATGGCCTGCTTGACGCAATCTTTTAATCCAAGACGTTAATTGCGTGCGAATTTGACCAGTAGTAAAGGAAGGATAATCGCTTTTAGTTAAAAATGACGGACTCAGTCTATGAATCGCGCCTATTGCCGTTCCAGCGTTTACGCAATCATCTGTTGTAAGAAGACTTAATTCTCTTGCATTTCCGTTTAGATGATTACAAATAAGTACTGTTGGATTGTTAAAATCAGCTTCTCCTATGGAGCCAAAATGTAATTCGCTTTGACTTTGATTATTAGTAGAATCTTGTTGATTTGCTTGGTTTGCCTGATTAGTTTGATTTTCCTTATTTGAAAGCGACCCAGGAACAAACTTAAGCATTTCTTCGTGAGCAAATCCAAGAGCTGCAAGCCCCTTAGTTTTTTGCAATACCCATGCTGCTCGCGCTCTATCGTGCAAACGTTTTTGACCTTTAGCGTTAGAGCTAACAAAAATGTCGTAAAGTCTGCCCGAAACGTCTTGAATAACAGCGTGAGATATGCCAGCAGCGGCATCGGTGGCGTTTGCCTGCTCGCTTTGGCGCGTTCCAGCGAATTGTACTTCTGGCATGACCGATGAGGCCAGCGCTACCAACTTGAATCTGCTTATCTGTGTCACAGTTCAACATTAATACAAAGCAACGAGATATAGCTAAATAGCCTTTAACCACATTAGCGTTTTATGCTTTTATTTTTTCTTTAATTGTTGTAACAATAGAATTATGATTTCTACTCAAGAGTCTTTAGAAAGCAAAAAGCGCGAATCTAACGAAAATCATGGTAAAGATTATGCTCAATCTTTGCTAGAAGGTTTAGATGATTCTCAACGCAAAGCAGCAATGGCGTTACAAGGGCCAGTGCGCATTACTGCATGCGCTGGAGCAGGTAAGACTCGCACTATTACACGAAGAATCGCGTATGCGTGCGCAAAAGGAGAGTGGGACGAAAATCGCGTTTTAGCTGTTACTTTTTCTGTAAAAGCTGCTAAAGAAATGCAAAATCGCCTTAAAAAATTAGGCGTAAATAATGCAACTGTTGCAACTTTTCATTCCGCAGCTTTACAACATTTAAGACGAGTTTGGAATGACGTTTGCGAAGCTCCTTTTCCAAATATAATGGATGATCCAAAAAGCGTTACTGAGCAAGCATTAAGTCATTACACGGATTTTGCAGATATGACTTCTGCGCAAATAAGAGATATTGTTTCAGAAATCAACTGGGCAAAAGTTAGTCTTATTGCGCCAGATGATTACGCGCGCGCATATTCTTGCGTTAGTCGAGATCTTCCTGCAGCTCTAGACGTTAATCAATTTGTTGAAGCATATAAAGCTTACGAGTTAGAAAAAAACACAAGGAATCTTATTGATTTTAACGATTTGCTGCTTCTTGCATGCCATGTTTTGCGAGCTTTTCCTAAAGCATGTGAGAAAATACGTAGCAAAATCGGCTGGGTTACTGTTGACGAGTATCAGGATGTTTCTCCTCTTCAACATGAGCTTCTTAAATGTTGGCTTGGCAATAATCGAAATATTTGCGTTGTTGGAGATCCTGCGCAAACGATTTATTCTTTTGCAGGAGCGAGCAGCTACGATTTACTTGAATTTCCTAACGAGTTTGCGCCGCTTTGTGCAGACATTAATTTAAATACGGATTACAGATCTACGGAACGTATTGTAGGGCTTGCTAATCGTGTTCTTTCTAAGTCTGCTTTTAGATGTGATTATTTAAGACTTGTGTCAAAAAATAAGGGTGGCGCTCGCGTTACTAAAACTGTTTACAACACGGATTACGACGAAGCTGTTGATATTGCTCAACGAATTTATAATGCTGTTAAATCAGGCAAAGCGTGCCCTACAGATTTTGCTATTCTAACTCGCACTAATGCTCAACAGAATATATTTTGCAAAACTTTGGGTGATTTAGGAATACATTTTTCTGTTAGAAAAGATGCTGGTTTGCAGATTGATGTTTTAGAAAACAATTTTGAAGATTCAAACGCTAGCGATTTGAGTGATTCAGAAAAATACGTCGAAAGTGGCGATGCAAAAGACATTGACTTTGCAAAAGAAAGCGAAAGCGAGCGCGAAAAAGTAGATTTAATCAAAAAATCTTTACTTCCTGTAACGATTTCTACGATTCATGCATCTAAAGGCTTGGAATTTAAGCACGTGTTTTTAATCGGCTGCAGCGAAGGCTTACTGCCATTTGGAAGCGTTAATAGAACTCAAGATGCAGACGAAGAAGAGCGCAGACTTATGTATGTTGCAATAACGCGCGCAGAAGCAACCTTGCACATATCTTATGCAATTTGCAAAGACTACGGCAACGGAATGCAAAGGTCTGTAAGCCACTTTTTAGAATAAATGCATTTTAGAATCAACGTATTTATGCAATTGTTCTAACGTAAATCGCTTATAAATTAGTTTGTGACTTTATTCGTTGCTTTTTTGTTGATCAGAATCTGTGCCAGAGTCTTCTCTAGAATCCTTGCCAGAGTCTTCTCTAGAATCTTGGTTTGAGTCTTGCTCATTGTTTTGGATGTCGGTGTTATTATCGCTAGATGCCAATAATTTACTTAATTCGTCGTCCCAATTAACGTCTTTAAGTTTTTGCTCTAAATCGTCACTGTTCTTAAAATCTTCTAAATCAAGCATATTCTTGCTTAATTCTTCTAGATTAACGTTTGCTAAATTATTGCTATCTGTTTGTTCAGATTCTTTTTTAGTCGTGTTATCGCTATTTTGACTACTATCGCTATTCTGACTATTCGTATTGTTTTGACTATTAGTGTTGTTTTCGTTATTTTTATTTACTTTATTAGTATCGTCTTTATTATCTTCTTTATCTTTATTATCCTTAGTATCTTCTTTATCTTCGCTAAAATCTGGTAATTCTGGCAAAAGATCTGGGTGGTTCCACATAGCATCGCGTTCCTCAATGCCTTTTTCGTTTGTAATCGCATCCCACATTGCAGCAGCTTCGCGCATTGCTCTAGGACGCAACTTTAATCCAGTTAAAGCTTGGAAAGTCATTTCGGAAGGGCCGCCTGCAGCACGTTCTCTCCTAGTCATCTCTCTAAGCTGCTCAATGTGTGGAATATGTGCCATTCCAGCACGCCAAATAACGCAATCAACCCAACCTTCACTAAGTGCAAGAAGTGTTTCTAATCCTTTTAATGCTTGTTTTTGACCTTCTGTATCGTTTCGGGCAATATTACATAAGTCAACAGCTCCCGAAATAGACTCTGGGTTCATTCCTTCAATATCTCTAAGCTGTTCTTCCATAGCGCTTAAGTCAATCGAAATTCCAGCTGCATACTTTATTATTAGTGCTTCAAAACGAGGCATAAGCCAAGGTGCAGACGCAAACAATCGTGCGTGAGCAAGCTCTCGCAATGCTAGATAATTCATAACTTCGTTAATGTCTAATCCCCACTTTTTTGCATAATCTATGCAATTGTAAGGAACAAGACCGCCTGCAGGGTTTTTAAGAAGTGAAATACCTTGATCAAAGCTTCCGCGAATCTCTTGAGATAAATTTCCAGCAGCATATCCTAATTGCATTGCAAAAGACGTGTTAGCAAGAAGGCTCATCATTTGTTCTGGCTTTTTTACGCCATCTGGCATAGGTATTGGCATAACGCCGTCGTATAATCCTTCTACTTCTAAGTCTTGGTCTTCTCCAAATTTTTCGGCAATAACATCCGAAAAAGCGTTACTAACCGATTTGGCAACAGGATTTGCAAACTTAATCCACGAATCTATAGTTCCATTAACCCAGTCTTCTCTTGAAAGAACATCGGGGCTTCCAGATACTGGATTTAGATTGCAATTCGCGTCTAGCCATAAGTTTGCTTCACTTAGCGCTCTTCTTGTTGCATCTGCAACTTGTGCGTTTACTGTACCGCCGTCTCCAGTTGCTTTTTGGCAAGCAAGCAATTGAGCAAGTCTTTTATTGATTGGACCTTCTTTAAGTGTTTCCGTCATCTCAAAAGGCGTGTTTAAGCCGCCATTGGCAAAGGCACTCATTAACGAATGAACTTCTTCTGGAGATGGAAGGCCTCCGTTTGAACATCTTGTAAGAATGTCATCGCGAACTTCAAAAGGAAGATTTTCAAAGTTAGACCAAGCTCTTTCTCCTTCTTCGGGGCCAAAGCAGCTAACAAGCCATTGGTGAATTTCTTCTTCGCTCATATTCAATCCTTATGAAGTTTGTACCTAAGTTAAATATATTTGCGTATATTTTATGTTTGTTTACATAGTTTTTAACTATACAGTTTTAACTACGTATAAAAGATTCTACTCGATACATGGTGATTTTTGCTAATAAATTAATAATGTGTATAACTTTTTCAAATTTTTTCAAAAACCGCATCTTG
This sequence comes from Gardnerella piotii, assembly GCF_049815665.1. Taxonomy (NCBI): domain Bacteria; kingdom Bacillati; phylum Actinomycetota; class Actinomycetes; order Bifidobacteriales; family Bifidobacteriaceae; genus Gardnerella; species Gardnerella piotii. Next base: position 1,197,660 of record NZ_CP187450.1, on the reverse strand, counting down.
TGAGGGTTTTTAGAGTGTAGGTTATGCACATTTGCATATACTATTAATTTTATGCCTAATAAGATGCCTAATAAGATTACGTACGTGTTTAATAAAATCAATAAAAATATATTCACTACTCTTAAAAATACTGTTGGGGATCTTATTGAATATTTTTCCGCTAAGTCATTTAAGTATTTTGTTGGGTTATTTATTGTAGTTATGTCGATTATCGCGCTTTTTCTACCAAGTGCGTATGTTGTTGAAGAACCTGGGCCAACTCAAGATGTTCTAGGAAAGTCTTTTGGAAAATATGTGATTAATGTTAAAAATAGCGCTGTTAAGAATACTGACTATAAATCTTCGTCAAAAAGTGGAAAGCTTCTTTTAGTAACAGTAAATACGTCTGGAATACCAGGTTACGAGATTCCAAATATATATGCGATTGCATCTTGGTTCGATTCTAAAAAGCAAGTTTTACCTAGAGAAGTTCTTGTTCCAGTAAATCAAAACGCAAGCGATTATAAGAAAGAAACAAATAAGCAAATGGCTTCTTCGCAATCTTCTGCGCAAGTGGCGGCTTTGGATTATGCGAAGAAGCATCTTAATGTGAATGTAAAAAACGTAAAAATTAAGTTGCATATAGACGATATTGGTGGACCTTCTGCAGGCATGATGTACGCTTTGGGTATTTTGAACAAGCTTACAAACACAGATTTGACTGGTGGGAAAATAATCGCTGGAACGGGAACCATTGATAACTCTGGGAAAGTTGGTCCGATTGGCGGTATTCGATTAAAGATGATATCTGCAAAAAGAGACGGAGCTAAATGGTTCTTAGCGCCAAACAGCAATTGCAATGAAGTTGTTGGGAATATTCCGCAAGGCTTAAAAGTTGTAAGTGTAAAAACATTGGATGACGCATACAAAGCGTTAGTAAAAATAAAGGCTGGGAAGAATCTAGATTCTTTAAGAACTTGTAAAGCGGAAAGTGGGCGATGAGGGACTCGAACCCCCGACATCCACCGTGTAAAGGTGGCGCTCTAGCCAGCTGAGCTAATCGCCCGCTTGAAACAAGATACAGTATGGTGTGTACTAGAACGCTGATTTGTGTTTTAGGCGTGTTTTGCGCATATATCATTTGCGTGTTTTGCGTGTTTTTTGTTTATGCGTCTTAACAATCGCGTAAAGTGTATTGAATACGAATCTGTTCAGGAGGTCTATTGTTTATGGCGAGTAAACCTGATACCGCGCGTAATTCTTCGGGTATTGAGCGTGTAGGTAAGCGCAAGAAGGGTTACAGCGTAGAGCAAGTTAATGATTTTCTTGAGCGTGCTCATTCTTTGTATGAATCTAGCGACATTAGTCTTACTCAAAAAGATATTCAAGACGTATCTTTCGATTTAGAAGATGAAGGATATGCTATTCCTCAAGTAGATGCTGCTCTTTCTAGATTAGAGCGTGCAGTTGTAGATAAGACTACGCAGTACGAGATTTCTAATCGCGGCAAGGTTGTTTGGAAGGCACAAGCAGACGAAGAATATAGAGTTTTGCTTTCTCATTCCCAGCGCGATTATAAAATGCGCTTTGATTCCGCGCAATCGCGTAAGCCTTCTTACGATAAAAAACAAGTAGACAATGTTGTAAATAAATCGCTAGATAAGATTGCTGTTCTTCTTGGATATAATCCAGTTTGGGGAAGCAGTTTAAGTGATTTAGACAAAATTGACGCAATGTTTGTTTCTAATGTTCTGTTTACTCAACGTTCTGGAAAACGAGGATATGACGAGCGTCAGGTGGACTATTATCTAAATGCTTGCGTTCGCTTATTAAGCAGACTTGAGTCTTATGATCGAGTTGCTAAGTATACAGACTTCGATTCTAGTGATTCTGTTGATTCTGCTAATTTTGGCGTTTCTGCTAAGTCTAATAATGATTTACAAGAAAATGTTGTTTCTAAAACATCTTCTGCGCCTAGTGTTGTTGAACATAGTGTTGTTGAACCTGCGGCAGCTCCAGCTCCCTCTCCATTAATGCCTCCAGCAATTCCTCCATCTATTCCTGTTGAGCATCATGCACAGAAGGCGATTTTTACTCCTCACTCTGCGAGTGTTGAAGCTAGTGACGATACAGACGACGAAATGTCGCAAGCGTCTACTGTTATGCCTCCAGCATTCCCTCCGTCTTATGCTCCTAATGCTGCTTCCAACAATTTTGCTACTAACAATAATGATTTTGGAAAAGTTAAAGATGCAGAAAAGAAGGAAGATAGCGCGAATGTTGTTAGTGCGAATGCTGATGGTGTAAATAATGCAAATGCTAACAATGCAAGTAATAGCAATGCAAATGATTCTAAATCCATTGGAGATTTGAATCTTTCGCTTCTTGCTTCGCCTAAGTTCGAGCCTTCGCAAAGTCTTAATTTAGATATTCCAGATCTTTCGTTCCCTGTTATGAACCATTTTGACACTTCGGTTGAAGATTCTTCTCGCGAAGCAAATAATGATTCAGATGATTTTGACGATACTGGCGAATCTAATTTTGGCGGATTTGTAAACCCAAATCATAATTAATAATCTATTTTTCACTTAGATTTAGGGATTATACAAGCTAAGAGTTATTGATTAATGCCGTTATATAACGATGAAGCTGTTGTTCTTAAGACTTTTCCTCTTGGGGAAGCTGATCGAGTTATTGTTATGCTCACTAAAAAGCATGGCAAGGTTCGAGCTGTTGCAAAAGGTGTAAGGCGGTTAAAATCTAGATTTGGTGGGCGCTTAGAGCCATTTATGCGTGTTAATGCACTTTTTGCAACTGGCAAAACTTTTGATGTTATTTCTCAAGCGGTTTTAGTTTCGCCTTATGCTGGTAGCATTTGTGCGGATTACAATCTGTATAGTTGTGCTAGCATGATTGCAGAGATTGCGGACGATTTAGTCTCGTCTTGCGCACAATATTCGGATTCTTGCTCACAATACAATCTTCTTATAGCTGCTTTGTCTGCTCTTTCTAAAAGTTTGCATAGTGCTGAATCAATCGCGCTTTCGTACGTTTTAAGAGCATTGCAATTAGCTGGATGGTCTCCTAGGTTAAATGAGTGCGTTATTTGTTCAACACGCAATGATTTAGACTATTTTTCGGCAGCTAGTGGTGGAGTTATGTGCTCTAAAGATCATGCTTTAGAGTCTATTAAGTGCAATGATTTAGCGCGTTTTCAAATGATTTCATTAATTAATGGTGATTGGCAAAATTTAGACGGAACAAGTATAGACGATTTAACATCTAAATGCGTTGAACAATGGTGTGAATATTGGTTAGAAAAGCCTATTAGATCTATGCGTTTAAGTGAAAAAAATTCTAATTCGTTGTATTTTGATTAGAGTTTCTATTATCTTAATGAGCGATTTTGTTAATTTTATGTTTGAATTTTATAAAATTTGTCCTCGCTGTCTGATGCAATATGAATGATATCAGGCACGGGTGCTCTTAAAAGAGCTGAGAAGATTACTGTCTAACCGTTTAACGTGAATCGGGTAATGCCGACGTACGGAGTTTTCTGCAGGGTCGCCTTTGTTTGATTGGTTAAAGATGAAAGGAGACCCTAATGGGTACATCTGTTGAAGAAGAGACCGTGCGTCCATCCTTGCGCTGGAACGTGGCTGATGTTACGCTCACGGTTGTTATTGCTGTAGCTTCTGGTATTATCTTCTGGGGCATCGGCTTGATTAGTGAGCCTATTTCTGCTGCTCTTAAGCTTATTCCAGTTCCAGGCGTTAGCGCTTTGTACTATGGTTTGTTCTACTTCGCTGGTCCTTTAGCTGCTATTATGGTTCGCAAGCCAGGCGCTGCACTATTCGGTGAGTTTATTGCTGCAATGGTTGAGTTGACTGTTGGTAGCCACTGGGGCGGTATTGGTACCGTTCTTCCTGGTTTTGTTCAGGGCTTGTTCGCTGAGTTTGCATTCTTGTTTGTTATGTATCGCAAGTGGAACGTTGGTTTGACTGCACTTTCTGGCGCATTAGCTGGTTTGGGTGGAATCGTTTCAACCTATCCGTTCTACTACGCAGGTGTTCCAATCTTCGGCGCATTCATGATGATTCACACACTTTGCAGCATGATTTCTGGTGCTGTAATTGGTGGTGTAGTTATGTGGTACTTGTACAAGGGTATTGCTGCTACTGGCGCATTGAGCCGTTTTGCTTCTGGCAAAGAAGTACGCGCTTAAGTCTTAACTTTTGCTAGTAAGATTTGATTTGTGGGCGGGGGATTACCTCGCCCACTTTTGTAAAGTCGCAAATAAAAGTCGCAAGAAAAATCGCAAGTTAGCAGCGCGCAAAAGTCGCAAATAAAAGTCAAAATAAAATCACAAATCACTATAAAACAAAGGAGTTAGTATGCTAAGAGTACGTCTTGAATATGTGCATCCATGGACGAATCACGCAGGTATGTATCTTGCAAGAAAGCGCGGATTGTACGCACAATACGGATTAGATGTAGAGTTTACAAGCACAGATACAGAGCGCGGAGATGTTCCAGCATGCTTGGAGCGTGGAGAAGTAGACATAGCTCTTGTTCGCTTAAATCAGCTTTTGGCTCATCAAAATGGTGCAAACAAGCTAACGTCATTTGCTGTAATGAATCAATCTCAAATTGGTGGAATCATAACAAATAAAAACACGGGTATTACGCGATTTAAAGATCTAGAAGGAAAGCGCGTAGTAATCCCTATGGGTGTTAAGCGCCTATATACGGAGCTTCAGCAGGCGGTTGCTGCCGACGGAGGCGACTTTAGCAAGCTGATTACAATTGACCCAGGCCCATGGGAGCCAGACATTCGAGCCGTAGAGCGCGGAATGTGTGACGCTTTTATTAATGTTGCTTGGTGGGAGCCATACCAGGGTTCGCTTCCATTTGACCAAGTTGTTGTTCTTCCATTCGATTCTATTGGCGTAGCTCCGCATCATTCTTACTATGTTTGCGCTCGCCAAGAGATGATTGAGCGAAATCCGCAATTAATACGCAACTTTGCAAGCGCAACAGTTAAGGGCTATGAGCTTGCAGGAAAAGACCCGCAGGCTGGTGTTGATGCTTTGCAAAATGCGCTTTGCCATATTAGCCCAGAGGCTTTGCGCGCGTCGCTAGACGAAGTGATTCCGTCTTGGTACGACAAGAATGGTCGCTGGGGTACAGCAGACATGGCTTTGGTGGAAAACTACACTCGTTGGATGGGTGAAAATGGCCACTTAAGCGTGCCTCTTGATTGCGCGCTAAAGAGCCTAGAAAGCGGATGCGTAACAAACGAGTATTTGCCAGAATAGTCGGCCAGCATGTGCTTGAATCGCAATCATAATAACGATTGCAAACGCAATTACAATCGCAAATAAATATCACAATTCAATGAACCTGTGGCAATAATTGGAGCGAATATGGAAAACGAAAGCAACGACCCTCAGCTAGATATTGTTGCTCAAAGATGGGCAAATGTTGATTTAGATGAGGCAAATATTGTGTGTTCTCTTTTAGAGGATCCGCTAGAAGCTGATTGCGTTTTAAGTCATAGTTTGCGCCCGATGGCTGCAGGTTCATTGATTCGTGCGCATTACAAAGATGATTCGTCAAAGAAATCGCAAAGTTTGGACGTTTATATTAAAAGATGCAGCACAAAAGTGAGGCAAGCAAGCACAATTAGGCCGTATCATCGTTTTGCGGAGCATCTTTTACAAAACAAAATAAGCACGCCAAAGTACTTGTATTTTAACAAAAATAGAGAGTTTTTAGATTTAGAAAAGAATACTTCTGGCGATACTTGTGACGATACTTCTGGCAATATTTACGTAGACGGCACTCTTCTTGTAATAGGCGATTGCGCTTATGAAGTGACTTTAAAAGCTAGCGGAGAAGATAGATACAAAGACGCGTACACTTGGGATCCGCCTAAAACGTGCGAAGAAGCCAAAAATCTTGGAGTAATGATGGCAAAAATCGCCTTAGCTTCGCAAAGTTTTGACGAGCCAAATCCTAAGGAAATCAACGCTTTTCAATCAAGATTTAGTCTTTGTGCAAGCGAAGATGTGCAAAAAGCTGCAGAAGTTTGGTTAAAAAATAGACCCGATTTAGCGAAATTCTTAAAAGAGCAGAATCGTGATTTTGTAAAAGATTTAAGTGAATTTGCTCCAACATGCAAAAAAATTTACGATTTGGGGTATGTGAATCTAAAAAAGCAGTGGACTCATGGAGATCCGCATATATCTAATTTTATGTGGAAAGATAGCGCTCCAAGCGCAGTGTTTGACTTTGGAATGGCGTATAAAAACACAGCAATCTACGATTTGGCAATGACTTTAGAGCGCAACACAATTCAATGGGTAGATATTGCAAACAGCAAAAAAGATTCATTTAGAACGGACTTAGCAGAAGCAATTTTGCAAGGATATGCTAGCGTTCGACCGTTAACAGATGTTGAAAAAGAGCTGCTTCCGCTTGTTTTATCTGTAAGTCAAATCGAGCAATGCGTAGAATTTGTAGACTATTACTTAAAGTCAAATGGAACATACGATTTTAAGATTTGGGGCTACGATACTGGATTCTTAGAGCATGCTAGATGGTACAAATCTTGCTTTGGGAAAAGATATTTGAATTATCTAACAGAAGTTTTGCAAAAAATATAGCGGACTTTTTAGTGTGCTTTTTAGTCAAGCTTTGCAAAACGCTTTAGCTATTCGTTCAATGGGGTTGTTAGATTTTAACTATGAGTTTTGAAAACGTTGACTACACTTCGTTAAATATTCCAGCGGCTCCATTTAGTGATCCTAGCCGTGTGCCAGATTTTCCTAAAGGTAAAGTTCCTCGCCATGTAGGCGTGATTATGGACGGCAATGGCAGATGGGCCAAAGAGCGCGGAATGATTCGCACCGAAGGGCATAAAGCGGCGGAACCAGTGGTTTTTGACACTATTGCAGGAGCCATAGAAGCAGGTGTTCGCTACTTAAGCTTGTACACGTTTTCTACTGAAAATTGGAAGAGATCTCCTCAAGAAGTGCATTTTTTGATGGGATTTTCTAGAGATATTATTCATCGCAGAGTTGCGCAAATGAATGAGTGGGGAGTGCGCGTGCGATGGGCTGGAAGACGGCCGAAATTGTGGAAGTCTGTTATTGACGAGTTGGAAAAAGCTCAAGAAATAACGAAAAATAACACTACGATTGACGTTGTTTTTTGCTTAAATTATGGTGGTCGCGCGGAAATCGCAGACGCTTGCGCAGCAATTGCTAGGGAAGTTAAAAGCGGCAAAATTAAGGGCGATCGCATTAGTGAGAAGATGATTGCAGAACATTTGTATAATCCAGATATTCCAGATTGCGATCTTGTGATTCGCACTTCGGGAGAGCAGCGCACAAGCAACTTTTTGCCTTGGCAAGCGTCTTATGCGGAGCTTGATTTTGTGCCAGAACTTTTCCCAGATTATGGTCGCGAAGCGTTGTGGAGGTCAATCGACCGTTATGCGCATCGCGACCGCAGATTTGGTGGCGTAAAAACCGCTTAAACTTATCTGTTAGTAGAATTAATTTATTAGTCGCAAGCTAGCCATGCGCAAGCTGCAACAACAGCTGATTCAAGTCCACGATTTAGAGTTGGTTGCAAATCTGGAGCAAAAGCTGGATTGTGGTTTCCTGGAGCATTTTTCATGTCTTCAAATCCACCTAATCCCCAGTATGCGTAAGGTGTATTGAAAGCGTTCGCGACTATAGAAAAATCTTCTGAAGCAGAAGCGCGCGAAATATTTACAGAGTCTTCTCCAAAGTATTCATCAAAAGCTTTACGCACGCGCAAAGATGAATTCTGATCATTATTCGTAAGCGGATAGCGGTCATAGTATGTAAATTCTGGTTTCTTAGGACATCTTGCAAGCTCGCACTCTCCGCGCACAATTCGCTCAATAGCAGAGTGAACAAATTTTTGAGTATCTTCGCTGTATGTTCTAGTATTAATCAAAAGTTCCGCATCGTCTGGAATAATGTTTGACTTGCTTCCAGCGTTTATTGCGCCGACTGTAACTATTGCGTAATCTTTAGCTGCAAGTTCGCGAGACACAATCGTTTGCAATTTAAGCACAATTGACGAAGCAACAATCACTGGGTCAACACTCAACTCAGGCATAGAACCATGTGAACCTTTACCAAAAATGTGCACACGAATCGAAGCTGCAGTAGTTAAGAACGCGCCCGATCGAATACCAACTGTTCCTGCAGGAATAGCGCCCAACACATGCTGACCAAGGTAAACGTCAGGCTTTGGAATAATGCGTGTAATGCCATTTTCAACCAAGCTTTTTGCGCCTTGAGCTGTTTCTTCTCCTGGTTGAAACACTCCAATGTAGGTTCCATGCCATGCTTCTTTATGATTGTTAAAAGCTTGTAAAGATCCAAGTAAACTTGCAATATGAAAATCGTGACCGCAAGCGTGTGAAACTCCAACTGTTTTACCATTTTCATCTTGTGTTGTAACTGTTGAAGCGTAGTCTTTTCCTGAATTTTCTGTAACAGGAAGAGCATCAATATCTGCTCGCATAGCAACTATTGGCCCTTCTCCATTTTTGATTATTGCTACAACTCCTGTTTTTCCAACGCGCTTTGCTTCAATTCCATCTTTAGTAAGAATATCTATGATTGCTTGTGCTGTATGCGTTTCTTGCATAGATAATTCAGGATGCTGATGCAGGTATTTATACTGCTTTTCTCTATCTGCTTGAGTTTCTTTTATGTTGGACAATATTTGCTTAACTGATTTAATTTGCAGCATTAATTTCTGCTTTCTTATTTTGCTTATTGCAATTTAGCTCTATTTTATGTTTTATTTATAAATTATTTATTAACAAATTACTTGTTTTCGCGTTCTTCAAGAATCTTGTCTACAAGAGCAGCTTTTGCGTCGATTTGACCGCTAAAACCAGGACGAATGTCTAGTTTTAATATAACGCCTGTGCGGTAGCCTTTTTCTACAAGAACCATAGTTGCGTCTTTTACAACGCGCATAACGTCGTCGAATTCGCCTTCGATGTTTGTAAACATTGCGTTTGTTTCGTTTTTTAATCCAGAATCACGAATCACTTTAACGCAATCTGCTACGTATTCGCTGAGTTCTTCGCCAACTCCGCTAGGAGCAATGCATAATGCTGCAACTGTATTAGTTTTGTGGGAATTTTTGTTATTGCAAGTATCGCAAGTCTTGTTATCATTAGTCTTTTCAACATTGTTTTCGCTCATTTTAAGTCCTTTCAAAATACAAATGCGTGTGCAAAATTATGCTTATACATTATTGTATTCGTTTAGCTTATATATGTAGCTTTATATGTTTATGTAGCTTTATATGTTGCGTTAGCGTCACAGGGTTTTTCTATAATAAACACCGTTTCACCCGAATTTTCTAGATTTACGAAAAAGGTGTATTGTGGCTGTTTCAAAGCTTGATGAAGTTGTGTCGCTGGCTAAGCGTCGTGGATTTGTGTTTCCAGCTGGAGAGATTTACGGCGGAACTCGCTCCGCGTGGGATTATGGCCCTTTGGGCGTTGCGTTAAAAGATAATATCAAGCGCGAATGGTGGCGTTATATGGTCACTACTCGTGGCGATGTTGTTGGCGTAGATACGTCTGTTATTTTGCCTTCTCAAGTTTGGGTTGCGTCTGGTCACGTTTCTGTATTCAACGATCCTCTTATTGAGTGCTTGAATTGCCATAAGCGCCATCGTGCAGATAAGTTGGAAGAGTCTTATGCCGAAAAGCATGGCGACAAGATGCCAGAAAATGGCTTGAAAGACATTGCTTGCCCAGATTGTGGAACTCGCGGAAATTGGACGGAGCCTCGCGATTTTAACATGATGCTTCGCACTCATTTGGGGCCAGTGGAAGACGAAAACAGCTTGCATTATTTGCGACCAGAAACAGCGCAAGGTATTTTTGTTGATTTTAAGAACGTTATGACTTCTACTCGTCAAAAGCCGCCATTCGGCATTGCGAATATTGGTAAGTCTTTCCGTAACGAGATTACGCCTGGAAACTTCATCTTCCGCACTCGCGAGTTTGAGCAGATGGAAATGGAGTTCTTTGTAGAGCCTGGAACGGACGAAGCTTGGCATCAATATTGGATTGACACTCGCGTAAATTGGTATGTTGATTTGGGCGTAAAGCCAGAGAATTTGCGCATGTATGAGCATCCTAAAGAGAAGCTAAGCCATTATTCCAAGCGCACTGTAGATATTGAATACAAATTCGGATTCCAAGGATCTGACTGGGGAGAGCTTGAAGGCATTGCAAACCGTACCGACTACGATTTGTCTGCTCACGCTAAGCATTCTGGCGAGGATTTGAGCTACTTTAACCAGGCAACTGGCGAAAAGTACGTGCCTTACGTTATTGAGCCTGCTGCTGGCCTTACGCGCTCGCTTATGGCGTTCTTGGTTGATGCTTACGACGTTGACGAGGCTCCAAACACTAAGGGTGGAGTGGATAAGCGCACTGTTCTTCGACTTGACCCTCGTTTGGCTCCTGTTAAGGCTGCTGTTTTGCCATTGAGCAAGAAGCCAGAATTGCAATCGGTTGCTCAAGATTTGGCTGCTGATCTTCGCCAGCATGATTGGGTTATTGACTACGATGAGGCTGGCGCTATTGGCCGCCGCTATCGCCGCGAAGACGAGATTGGTACTCCTTTGTGCGTAACAGTTGACTTCGATACTTTGGAAGATCACGCTGTTACAATTCGCGAGCGCGACACTATGCAACAAGAGCGTGTTTCCTTAGACAAGGTTGCAGATTACGTAGCAAGCCGCATTAATGAAAAGCGCGTTAAGTATCCGCAAGGTCCTGTAGAGATTGTTGGCACGCGTGCTGCAGACGGCGGTGTGGATGTTGCTAAGGAAGGCGGCGTTGACGAATCGCAGCCTGTAAAGATTGCTCAAGCTGGCGGATTGTACTAATAAGTATTTAGTAAAAAGTCGCTAGTAAAAAATCGCATAAAATCGCTAGCGTAAAATCGCTAGCAAAAATATATTAAAGTGAACGGAGTTAAAGCAATATGGATTTTTCTATTAAACCAGTGGATTTAGGGAAAATTCATATTGCAACTCCTGTTGTTTTATCTCCAATGGCTGGTATTACTAACTGGCCTTTTCGCGTGATTTGCCGAGAATACGGGCCAGATGGCTTGTATGTTGCAGAAATGATTACTGCACGCGCACTAGTCGCAAGAAATCCAAAAGCCTTGCGTTTATGCCGTTTTGCGCCTAGTGAAAAAGTGCGCTCCTTGCAACTTTACGGAGTGGATCCTTTAATTGTGGAGCAAGCTGCTCGAATTGTTGTTGACGAAAATATGGCAGATCACGTTGACTTAAACTTTGGCTGCCCAGTTCCTAAAGTTACAAGGCGCGGTGGCGGATCTGCTCTTCCTTGGAAAACGGATTTGCTTCAAGAGATTTTGCATCGCGTTATAAGCGTGTGTAATCCAGCAGGAATCCCAGTTACAGCTAAATTCCGCGTTGGAATTGACGAAGACCACGAGACTTTTATGCAAGCTGGTCATATTGCGCAAGAAGAGGGTTGTGCGGCTGTTACTTTGCATGCGCGTACGACTGCAGAATATTATGGTGGCCATTCCGATTGGAGCCGTATTAGCGAGCTTGTAGAGGCTTTAGATATTCCTGTTTTTGGTAATGGAGATATTTGGGGCGCGGATGACGCTCTTGCAATGTTTAAAGAAACAGGATGTGCAGGCGTTGCGATTGGCCGCGGATGCCAGGGGCGTCCTTGGATTTTTGCTGATATTCGTTCTGCTTGCAATGGCAGCGATAATCGCGTTAATCCAAGTCTTGGCGAAGTTTGCAAAGTGATTTTAAGGCATTTGGAGCTTCTTGTTGACTTTTATGATGGCGACGAACGAATGGCAGTTCATGACTTGCGAAAGCATATTGCGTGGTATTTGAAAGGCTTCCCAGTTGGAGGAGGAACTCGCAAAAGCTTTATGGAATGCGAGTCTATTGAGGATGTTCAACGCAATATTGATGCATTGGATTTATCGCTTAAGCTTCCTGAGCAGGTTTTAGACACGCCGCGCGGCCGAGTTCGTTTTGCTAAAAAAGTTCATTTGCCATATGGCTGGTTGGATTCAAGAATTACCACTAGCGAGGAGCGCAAAGAGCTTTTTGGCAATGACCCGATGGATGCTAGCTACTAGCGTTTTTCTAGAGTTTTCTAGGGTTTAGCGGCTGTTAAAAATGGCGTCTAAGCTATTGCTTAATGTTCAAAACTTTTGTTGGTAAAACGCCTTAAATATTTGCGTATAGCACGGTGTATTATCGAATCGGTGACATTTTTTAAGTTTTTATTTGTAAAACGTCGCCATTATCGAGCGTTTTGCGCTAAAGTATTGCGTAAAACGTGCGTGTGAGTGACAGGAGACAACGGTGAGCGAGATTGCCCAGACTGACAATTTCAACGACAAAACCATAATCAAGGTAGTCGGCGTCGGTGGAGCCGGTGGTAACGCCGTCAACCGAATGATCACCGAGGGTTTGCAGAACGTAGAATTCGTAGCTATCAACACTGATGCTAAGGATTTGTTGCGTTCCGACGCTGATGTAAAGATTTCATTATCTGATGCTTCAAGTCGTGGTCTCGGTGCTGGTGCTGATCCAGAAAAGGGTGCAAAAGCTGCACAAGATCATCAATCCGACATTGAAGAAGCATTAAAGGGCGCCGATATGGTGTTCGTAACTTGCGGCGAGGGCGGTGGAACTGGTACAGGTGCAAGCCCAATAGTTGCGCGAGCTGCACACCAGCAAGGTGCTTTAACAATCGCAGTAGTTACGCGTCCTTTCGGGTTTGAAGGCCCTCAGCGTGCTGCATCAGCAAAACTTGGTATTGAAAATCTTCGTAAAGAAGTCGATGCTTTGATTGTTATTCCAAACGATCGTTTGTTGGAAATTTCAGATCGAACTATCGGAATTATTGAAGCTTTTAAGACGGCAGATACCGCATTGCTTGCAGGCGTGCAAGGTATTACCGATTTGATTACCATGAATTCTTATATTCATGTTGATTTTTCGGATGTTACCGCCGTTTTGCGTGGTGCTGGAACCGCGCTGTTTGGAATTGGCGCTGCAAAGGGAGAAGACAGAGCTACTCAAGCTGCTGAAATTGCTATTAGCTCCCCATTGCTTGAAGAGAGCATTGAAGGCGCTCACGGTGCTTTGATTAATATTGCAGGTCCAAGCGATTTGAAGTTGCAAGAAGCAAGCGCTGCAACAGAACTTGTTCGCAAGGCAATTCATCCAGAAGCCCAGATTATTTGGGGTCTTTCTTTGGACGATTCTTACGGAGACGAAGTTCGCGTTACTGTTATTGCTGCTGGTTTTGATTCCCACCCTAAGGTGGAAGACGATAAGGCTGGTGCTTTTGTAGATATGCAAGCAGGAGTTGATTCTGTTGCCCCAGCTCAGTCAACAACTCCAGTCGCGCCTTCCGCAAAGCCTGTTGTTGCTGAAGAATCTTCGCAGCCTGTTTCTTCTATGTTTGATTCTGTTGCACCAAGCCAGAATTATCAAGCATCGGCTTCTAAAGATAAGCCTCAAGACGAACCAGACGAATTGGATATTCCTGATTTTCTACGTTAAGCATAGCGATAGGAGGGCAGCTTAATGGCTGGCTTTATGAAGAACATGATGTCTTACGTAGGCATGAGTGATGTTCAAGACGACGATGATTTCGTTGATTCTCAAGCGCAAGAAACTTCGTTTGACAACGATCACAACGTTGCTCCTATAAGTCTGCATAATTCAGAATCGCAGTTGGGTAATGGCACTGCTTCTCGTGCTGGAGCAGTCCGCATGAGTCGCATTACAACGATTCATCCAAAGTCTTATGACGATGCTCAATTAGTTGGGCGTGCGTTAAGAGATGGAACTCCAGTTGTTTTGAATCTTACTGGTGTTAGTGAATCTGTTGCGTATCGCATTGTTGACTTTTCTGCTGGAGTTGTATTTGGTGTTCGTGGGTCTATTGAGCGAGTAACGCCAAGAGTGTTTCTTCTAAGTCCTTCGCAAGTAAACATAAAGGTTGAAGACGCTCCTAATGGCGGTTCTGCTAGAGAATTGTTCTCGTAAAGATACAAGCTTAGTAACAAAGACCGCTTATAGCATTTGCTTTATGCGTTATTTAGATTTAAGGCAGAGTCTCTTTGAGATTTCTGCCTTAAATTATCTAATATCAATTATCGAATAAAAATTATCTAATAACAAAAATCTTCTTAACTTTTATTGTGATGATTGTTTACTTGTGATTGTTTTAAGAAAGTTTATTTACGGAAGTGAGTTTATGATTTTTAACAGCTTAATATTAATCATTAATCTTTTTCTAAGCGCATACTTAACAGTGCTATTTATTCGCGCAATTTTAGACTGGATTCCAATCGTATTCCATTCATTTAGTCCAAATGCGATTGTTAGAAAATTTGCTCAAATCATATATTATTTAACGGAACCGCTTTTAAGATTTGCGCGTAGATTCATACCACCCGTAAGGCTTGGTAACATAAGTTTAGACGTAAGTTTTATGGTTGTTTACTTTTTGATAATTGTTTTACAAGTGATTTTATCTATGATCTATTAAGATTTTTTTTATTAAGACTTTAAGAATGTTCACTATACGCGCGCAATCGCCACTATTTTTCAACGATGTTCGTATTATTATCTATTAATCACATTATTTACTAAACATTTACTAAACGTAAGTCTTCATAATAAAAATAAGTCTGAATAATAAAATATTGGCAGATTTCGTAAAAAATAATTACTTTTTACACAATTTTTTCTATGGACGTGATAGCATCGAAGAGATATATCAAAAGGGCTGCGCGCCCAAAAGTGAGGTGTAATGCATTATGGCTCTGTTAACGCCTAAAGACATTCGCGAGCATACCTTCCAGATCGTTAGATTCAAGGGAGGCTATGACGTTGACGAAGTTGATGACTTTTTAGATCAGGTTACAGAAACAATCGAAGCGCTTGGTCAGCAGGCCGTGCAAGGACTCGGGGCTTCTACGCAGTCTCTTGGCGCTGATGTTGCTAGCTTAAACAATAAGATTTCAGACTTAACAAATCAGGTTGAATCTTTAACTAAAGAAAATAATGATTTGCGAGAAGCATCCAGCAATGCAAGCAAGAGTGATAACGATCTTGCAGCAAAGCTTAAGGAAGCGGAAGAAAACAACCGTGCATTGAGCGAGCAAAATCAGCAGCTTAAGGAGCAACTGGATGGATTGGGTGCTCAAGTAGATCAGCTTACCGCTCAAGCTGCAAATGCAGATAATGCTAAGGCAGACGCTGATAAGAAGATTCAAGAAGAGCTTGAAAACGTTACGCGCGAGCGCGATGACTTCCGTGCAAGCAGCGAAAACTTGGGTCGTGAGCTAGAAGAGGTTCGCCAGCAGCTTGTTGTAACTCAGCAAGAAAATGCTAAGGTTCAAGATCTTAACAAGCAGCTCGAAGAATCGCATAAGCGAGAAGAACAGCTTCGCGAGCAAGTTTCTAAGATGGAACCAAGCACAGAAACTGGTAGCTTGCAAAAGATTGCAGGCGCTGGTGCGGAAGCTCAGGGCTCGGAGCCAGAGCGTGCTACTGCTATGTTGACTCTTGCAATGCAATTGCACGATCAATATGTAGACAAGGGCAAGGCAAAGGCTCAGCAGATTGTTGAAGAAAGCCAGGCACGCTATAACGAGATAATTGCCAAGGCAGACGAATACTCTGGTCGCACGCACAGCGAGGCTGACGAATACAATAAGCAAACTCGCGGGGATGCGGATGATTATTCGGTTCGTACTCGCGGAGATGCCGATGCTTATGCGGCTCGTGCTCACAACGAGGCAGACGCTTACTCGGGCAAGGTTCGTCAAGCTGCGGATGACTACTCTAAGCAAACTCACGATCAAGCTGATCAATACGAAGCAGAAGTTCAGCACAGAGCTGCGGATTACGATTCCACTACTCGCACTTCTGCAGACGCATATGCTCGCCAAGTACGTGAAAATCTCGAGAAGCAAACTAAGGTTATTGAAGGAAACATTCAAAGCCTTAAGCAGTTTGAAACTGAGTATCGTACTCGCTTGACCGACTTCTTGGGTCAGCTTGTTGCTCAAGTTTCCGACGAAAACACGTATACATCTATGGAAAATCAAGATAAGCAGGATAAGTAGTATTTACTAGTATTTAGTAGTATTTACTAAATCCCTTTAGATTGGAAAATACATTGACGCATAGTTATGTGCGTGTAGAACGGCTGCGTAATCGCGCAGCCGTTTTTGCACTGATTGCTTTTATTGGCGTGGTTTTAGACCGAGTAACAAAAGTTTGGGCTTTAGCAGCGCTTAGTGGTGGAAAAAACATTGAGATTCTTCCACACTTGCTCTCTTTTACTCTTGTTAGGAATCCTGGAGCATCTTTTGGCTTAGGCTCTTCTTTTACTTGGGTTATTAGCGTGTTAGCTTGCGCTGCTTGCGGTGCTATGACTGCTGTTATTAAGCACACAAAATCCTTATATTGGACTATTGCGCTTGCTTTAGCTTTTGCTGGAGCTTTTGGAAATCTTATTGATAGAGCGCAATATGCTCAAGGATTTTTGAACGGAAAAGTCGTAGATTTTATAAACTACGGATGGTCCGTTGGAAATGTGGCAGATATTGAGCTTATGTTTGCAGGAATCGCAGTTATATGCCTTATTTTGATTGGGATTCCTCTTATAGAGCGCGCTGATGAGTGATATTCGTTTTACTGTTACGAGTCAATTTGCCGGATGCAGATTCGACGTGTGCTTGTCGAAGCTTATGGGAGTATCGCGTGCAAACGCAATATCGCTAATCGATAGTGGCAAAGCAAAAATCTTAAATAGAAAGTCGCAAAAATCGTCTATTTTGCAAGAATCAGATGTGATTGTTGTAAATAAAGAAGACGATTGTGCTTGTGATTGTGCTAGTGATTGCGATTCTTCCAGTAATCCTCAAAGCCAGCCTTCTATATGCGATTTAGAAATCGTATACAATGATGACGATGTTGTAGTAATAAACAAGCCTGTTTCTGTGGCGTCTCATGCAGCAAAAGGGTGGAACGGGCCTACTGTTCCAGAATGTCTAGAAGACGCTGGGATTAAAATAAACACAACGCTTTGCGACGAATCACGCAAAGGAATCGTAAGCAGGTTAGACGTTGGAACAAGCGGCCTTATGCTCGTTTGCAAAACGGATTTTGCGTACGAAAATATGAAGCAGCAATTTGCTAGTCATAGTGTTAAAAAAACTTATACGGCATTAGTGCAAGGAAATTTGGAGCAAAACAAAGCGACTATTGAAGCTCCGATTGGAAGGTCGAAAGTATCTGACTTTAGGTTTACTGTAACCAAAAATGGCAAACCAGCTGTAACACATTGGGATGTTTTGGAGCGCTTTGGAATTGCAACTTTAGTTAGCGTAAATTTAGAGACGGGTAGAACTCACCAAATACGCGTGCATTTTTCTTCGATTGGTCATCCATTAGTGGCGGATAAAATGTATGGAGCAAACCCAAAGCTCGCAGAAAAACTAGAGTTACAACGCCAATGGCTTCACTCAACTAAGCTAGAATTTAAGCATCCTAGAACAGGAAAATTAGTTAAGCTTGAATCGGAGTATCCGCTAGATTTGCAACACGCTTTACAAGCCGTGCAGCAATTATAAAAGCGAGCATATTTAGCAAAACAGGTCATATTGCATCTATAAAATAGCAAGCATGACTAGGCCAGAAACAAACTTTGTACATTTGCATAACCACACGCATTATTCGCTTTTGGATGGTGCTTCAAAGATACCAGACCTAGTAGCGAGTGCAAAAGAATTGGGTATGCCAGCTATTGCTATTACAGACCACGGCAATATGCATGGCGCGTACGAGATGTGGAGCACGGCTGTAAAAGCTGGGATTAAGCCGATTATTGGAATCGAAGCTTATGTGACTCCAGAAACAGCCAGACAAGACAAAAGCCGAGTTCATTGGGGAACGGACGCGCAAAGAAGTGACGATGTTTCTGGCGGTGGTTTGATTACTCACATGACAATGTGGGCCGAAAATGATGAAGGCTTAACAAATTTGCTTAAAGCATCGTCTATAGCCAATTTGGAAGGTCGCGTTATGCGATATCCTCGAATGGATAAAGATGTGCTTTCAACGTATTCTAAAGGCGTTATAGCGTCTTCTGGATGTCCGTCTGGAATTATTCAAACGCGTCTTCGTTTGGGTCAATTTGATGAGGCTTTACGCGCTGCAGGTGAGTTCCAAGATATTTTTGGTCGAGATAATTTCTTTATTGAGCTTATGAATCACGGGCTTTCTATTGAAACACGCGTTACAAAAGATTTGCTTGAGATTGCTAAAAAGTTGAATGCTCCTCTTCTTGCTACTAACGATTTGCACTATGTGCACGAAGAAGATAGAGAAGCGCAAGATGCAATGCTTTGCATTAATTCTGGATCTCGCTTAGATGATCCAGATCGTTTTAAGTTTGACGGTTCTGGCTATTATTTGAAGTCTGCTGAGCAAATGCGTGAGCTTTTTAAGGAGTTTCCAGAAGCTTGCGATAATACGCTTGAGATTGCGCGCCGTTGCAATGTTATGTTTGATGACGGCGAAGATGGCGCTTTTATGCCGCAATTTGATTGTCCTAAAGGGTGGGATGAGACTTCGCTATTCCTTAAAAAAGTTGAAGAGGGTTTGGAACGCAGATACAACAACAATGTTCCAATGGAAGTCTTAAAACAAGCAGACTACGAGTGTGGCGTTATATGCCAAATGCAATTTTGTGGCTACTTTTTAGTTGTTGCAGACTATATTAATTGGGCAAAAGAGCACGGGGTTATGGTTGGCCCTGGACGAGGAAGCGCTGCAGGAGCAATGGTGGCGTATGCAATGGGCATTACCGAGCTTGACCCAATGAAGCATGGTTTGATTTTTGAACGATTCTTAAACCCAGAGCGCGTGTCTTTGCCAGATATTGACGTTGACTTTGATCCAGAAGGTAGAGCCAAAGTTTTGGAATACGTTGGCGAAAAATATGGAAAAGACAAAGTAGCGCAATGCGTGATTTATGGCACGATTAAAACTAAGCAAGCTCTTAAAGATGCTGCTCGAATAATGGGTTATGAGTTTTCTGTTGGAGAAAAAATTACAAAGATTTTGCCTCCTGCAAAAAATGGCAAAGATATGAGCTTGCATGAAATTTTTGATGAAAAGTCAAAGAGATACGCGGAGGCTCGTGAGTTCCGTGAGATGTACAAGGATGACCCAGATACAAAGCTAATTACAGAAGAAGCAAAGGGTATTGAAGGCTTGATTCGCCAAACGGGTGTGCATGCTTGTGCAACGATTATGGGTTCGGAGCCTATTACAGATACGTCTCCTCTTTTGGAGCGCACTGATGGCACAATTACAACAACTTTTGAGTATCACACTTGCGAAACTCTTGGCCTAGTTAAGATGGATTTTTTGGGTCTTTCTAACTTAACGGTTATTAGGGATACTATTCGAAATGTTGAGAATAATCGTCATACAAAAATTGATTATACGAAAATACCTTTAGACGATAAAGAAACTTACAAACTTCTTGCAAGAGGAGATACTTTAGGAGTTTTCCAGCTTGATTCCGACGGTATGCGTGCGCTTCTTCGCACTCTAAAACCAGATAACTTTAACGATATTTCTGCTTTGATTGCGCTTTATAGGCCAGGTCCTATGGATATGGATTCTCATACAAACTACGCTAAGCGCAAGAACGGTTTGCAAAAGATTACGCCTATTCACCCCGAAGTTGCAGAGCCGCTAAAAGATGTTTTAGGTGAAACTTATGGTTTGATTGTGTACCAAGAGCAGGTGCAATCTGCTGCGCGTATTTTAGCAGGGTATAGCCTTGGCAAGGCAGATGTTTTGCGTAGAGCTATGGGTAAAAAGAAGCCAGAAGTGTTGGCTAAAGAGAAAATCCCGTTCTTTAAAGGTATGCAAGAGCATGGGTATTCTAAAGAAGCTGCTCAAGCTGTGTGGGATGTTTTAGTTCCATTCTCTGGTTACGCGTTTAATAAAGCTCATTCTGCTGCATATGGTTTGATTTCATATTGGACTGCTTACTTAAAAACGCATTACCCGGTTGAATTTATGGCTGCGTTACTCCAAAACGAACGTACGAATAAAGATAAGACTGCACTGTATTTGGGTGAAGCAAGGCGCATGGGAATTCGCATTTTACCTCCTGATGTTAATGAATCAGTATTAGAGTATTCTGCTGTAGGCAATGTTGTGCGATTCGGTCTTGGAGCAATTAGAAACGTTGGAGATAAAGCTGTAAAAGATATTATTGCTGAACGTGAATCTTCTAGAGGACGTTTTGTGAATTTCAAAGATTTCGTTAAAAGAGTTTCTTTTGATGCTCTTAACAGAAGGCTTGTTGAATCTTTGATTAAAGCTGGAGCTTTCGATTCTATTGATCCTAATAGGCGTGCTATTTGGGAAATTTGTGGACAAGCGATAGATTCCGTAATACCTATTAAGCGTAGGCAATTGGAAGGTCAGTTTGATTTATTCTCTAGTATTGATGAAGATAATACAGATAATCTGTCGTTAGGCGATGCTGAAATAAATGTTCCTGATGTAGAAGAATGGGATAAAAAAACAAAGCTAAACTTTGAGCGCGAGATGCTTGGACTTTATGTTTCTGATCATCCTTTGAGCGGTCTTTCTGCTGTTTTAAGTAGCTTGAGTGATATGAGTATTGCTGAATTGATTGATAAAGCAAAAACTATGAATGAACGCACTAAAGTGACTTTAGCTGGTCTGATTACTGGTGTAGATAGACGTGTTTCTAAACAAGGTAATGCGTGGGCAATAATCACATTGGAAGATATGGAAAGTTCCATACAATGTATGTTTTTCAGCAAAGCATACGAAGCTGCTGCAAATGATTTTGCGATTGATCAAGTAGCCCAAATTCGAGGTGAAGTTGAGGTTCGCGATGAAACAGTTTCTTTGCGTGGTAAATATTTTGAAATACCTTCTTTGGAATCTATAGATTCAAGACCTCTTAATATTGTTCTTCCTAATATGAGTATCGATAAATCTAAATTAGACAAGTTGAGTTCTATATTATGTGAGCATCCTGGGTGTTGCGAAGTAAGACTTGCTTTGATTGACTCTAAGGGGCGCGCAAAAGTCTTAGCTTTTGGAGATAGATTTAGAGTTAAGCGAGATATGTCACTTTTTGCAGAGCTAAAAATATTGTTTGGCCCAGCTTGTTTGCCAGGCGCCTAAAATGAGCCGATTAAAATAAGCTAATCGCGTAGAATATTCTTAGAGTGTTTTAGAGTGACTTTAAGCGTTTTAAGAAGTGGTAAAGATAAGTAAAGATAAGTAAAAACAAGTAAAAATAAGGCTTTTTGATTTAGAAGGTAAAAAGATATGTGTGAAAATAACGACGATTTGAGTAAAAACAATAACGTTAGTGATAATAATGGAGTTAATGGCAATAATGGCGTTGGCTCCAATGATTCCAACGATGTTCGTACTTCTTTTACCGATAAAGAGCTGGAAGATGCATTGCTTGGTTTTGAAAAAGAGTTTAGCGAAGAGCAAAATCGTGATTCAATCGATGATGCTGTAAAAAAGATTGAGCAAGCAGATTTTGAAGAAGATTTGCAAGGTTTGCTTGGAAAAAAGGCAAAGTGCGCGCTGTTCTTAACAGCTATAGAGCCAGGAGAGCTTCTTGCATCTTTTTGCAAAATGGCTGGAGTTAATGCGGATTGTTTTAACGATGAAAATGGTGGAGTCGCAGTTTTACGTGATTTAGACGAAGACAATCCAGAAAAATCAGTTAAAAAATTTACCGACTATTTTCGTGGAATGCCTGCTGTTCTAATGGTAAATCGCGCTAATAAGATTGATGCAAAAGTTTATGAATACAATCGAGGCGTTTTAGACGTTGTTCCTCCTATGATTCTTGCAATGGCTGCTAGATGTGTTGAAGACCTTATGATTTGTTACTCAAGTGTTAAAGATCTTAAAGAATCTGGGATTGAAGTTACAAGTACAGATGATTTAAGCGATGATCAAGCCAAAGAGATTTTTTATAAATATGGCAAAAAGATGTAATCCACGTTAAGTAGATTGCTACTAGATTGCTACATTAAAAATAAGTAAATTCATGCTCATAAAACTAAATAAAAGTGAAAAGTAAGAGATAATATAAATTAATCTCTTAAATATTAGTTAAAGAGTATGAGAGAAAAACACATAGTTACACACTTAAATTGATTGGACTGTAGATATGGATAGACAGCAAGAATTCGCTTTGCGTACAGTTGAAGAGCGTGACGTTCGTTTTATTCGACTATGGTTCACGGATGTTCTTGGAACTCTTAAATCGGTTGCTATTGCTCCAGCAGAGCTTGAAGCTGCGTTTGAAGAGGGTATTGGCTTCGATGGTTCTGCGATTGAAGGCATGACTCGTGTTTTAGAAGACGACATGATTGTTAAGCCAGATCCTTCGACTTTCCAACTTTTGCCATGGCATGGCGGCCCAGAAGGCACGGCGCGCATGTTTTGCGACGTTCTAACGCCAGATGGGGAGCCGTCTCTTGGAGATCCGCGTCATGTTCTTAAAACTGCGCTCGCAAAAGCTAAAGAAAAAGGCTTTACTTTTTACGTTCATCCAGAAATTGAGTTTTACTTATTTGAAGCGCAAGACGATTGGTCTAAAGCTCCTGTTCCTATTGATGAAGGTGGGTATTTTGACCACGTTCCAAGAAGTTCGGCAATGGACTTTCGTCGTAGTGCTGTGAGCATGCTTGAACAGATGGGTATTTCTGTTGAGTATTCTCACCACGAAGGCGGTCCTGGTCAAAACGAGATTGACTTAAGATATGCAGACGCTCTTACTACTGCAGATAACATTATGACTTTCCGCACTGTTGTTAAGGAGATTTCTCTTGAGCGCGGAATGTATGCGAGCTTTATGCCTAAGCCGCTAACCGACCAGCCTGGTTCTGGTATGCACACGCATTTAAGCCTGTTTGAAGGAGATTCAAACGCTTTCTATGAGGCTGGCCAAGAGTTTAATATGTCGCTTATTGCTCGCCAATTTGCGGCTGGTATTTTGCATCATGCTGCAGAAATTTGCGCTGTTACAGATCAATACGTTAATTCTTACAAGCGCTTGTGGGGTGGGGCGGAGGCTCCTAGCTATGTTTGCTGGGGTCATAGCAACCGTTCTGCGCTTTTGCGTGTGCCTCAATATAAGCCTGGCAAAGGTAATTCTTGCAGAATGGAGTTTCGCGCGCTCGACCCTGTTGCGAATCCGTATCTTGCATACTCTGTTTTGTTGGCTGCTGGCTTAGATGGCATTGAGAAGCAAATGACTTTGTGCGATCCTACTAGCGACGACGTTTGGGAGCTTACGGATGCTGAGCGTCAAGCTATGGGCATTCAGCCTCTTCCTGAGTCTCTGGATGAAGCTTTGAAGATTATGGAGAAGTCTGATTTTGTTGCTAGTGTACTTGGCGAGCACGCGTTTGAATACTTCTTGCGCAATAAGCACAAAGAGTGGGAAGAGTATCGTCGCCAAGTAACGCCTTACGAGCTAGAGAAATACTTGCCTAGACTGTAGGTTTTGCAGCGTATTTGCGAATTTAGTTTGTGTTGACTATTAAAATCGCGCGATGTGCTGTGGCGGCGTGTCGCGCGATTTATTTTTAGGTTTTTCTTTGATTATTTTTTAACATTTTTCGCAAAATTTTTTCATATTGTTATATCTGAATGTTTATGTTTGAATGCTAGTTTCTAAGCATAATTTAAACGTTTGTTTATTTAATTTAACTTTTGTTGGCAATTGAAACATTTTATAACAAAAATCGCAAACTATTGCACAATAAAGAAACAATGATATATCTAAAATTATCCAATTGTAATGTTGATTTTCAAAATTATGAGAATAGAATTTTTGCTTGGTTGCATTTGAATAATTTTGAAAATATTCGCGCAATCCATGATTTACAACGACTGTAAAATCATGCCAAATACACAAAGGGAGGTAACTCAAGTGAAGAAGCTGATTCTTGATCTTGATACTGGTGTTGACGATACTCTCGCTATATCTTATGCTCTTGGAAGTCCAGAAATGGAGCTTATTGGCATAACTGGCACGTATGGCAACGTTTTAATGGAGCAAGGTGTTCGTAACGCGCTTGCAATCACAGACTTACTTGGGCATCCCGAAGTAAAAGTTTATAAGGGACTTTCGCACGCAAGCAAAAAAGATTCTTTTGAAGTTCTTCCAATTTCTGCATTTATTCATGGAGATAACGGAATTGGCGATGTTGAGATTCCAGATTCTGCGCGCAAAGCAGAAGATGAATCAGCTGTTGATTTTATTATCGATTCTGTAAAGAAATATGGCAAGGACTTGGTGTATGTTCCAACAGGACCAATGACAAATATCGCTGCTGCGTTGAAGAAAGCTCCAGAAATCAAGGACGAAATCGGAAAGATTGTTCTTATGGGCGGAGCGCTTACCATTCATGGAAACGTAAATGCTTGGACCGAAGCGAATATATCTCAAGACCCAGATGCTGCAGATGTACTATTCCGCTCTGGTGCTCCAGTAACAATGATTGGTTTGGATGTTACTTTACAGACTTTGCTTACCTACAAGGAGACAAAGCAGTGGCGTGACCTTGGTACAAAGGCTGGCAAGTTCCTTGCAGATATGACCGACTTTTACATTAAGGCATATGAGACAACGGCTCCACACCTTGGCGGATGCGGTTTGCATGATCCTTTGGCAGTGGCTGTAGCTGTGGATCCAACGCTTGTTACAACGCTTCCAATCAATATGCAAGTTGATGTTGAAGGTCCAACTCGTGGACGCACAATTGGTGATGTTACGCGCTTGAATGACCCTGTTAAGACAATGCAAGTTGCTGTTGGTGTTGATGTTCCACGATTCTTGAACGAGTTTATGACGCGCATTTCTGGCTTGGCAAAAATCGCTGGCTGAGTGTGGATTTTACGAGTTTTAGTTCCGTTTTAACTCCGCTTTTTGTTGTTCGACACGCCGCAAATCGCAACATTTTCCGCAATATGCGATGTGCCTTATTTGCCAATGTAAAAACTAAAAATATTAATTGATTGGATTATTATGACTGAGATTGCAAAATCTAGTGCGGTAGACCCATACGAGGATCCAAAAACCCGCGACAAAGTGGCGATTTACTCGCTAATTTTACTTCTTATAACCTTTATTCTTGGAACATTGTGTTTGCAAGGATTTAATCTGGTATTTGATCAGATTGGTAAAGCTGTTGGCGCGCCTGATCAAGCTTCTCTTATTACGAGTTTGCCAATTATTGTTTTAGGCATTGTGTGCTTTATTTACGGTTCTTTGGGTGACTTTGTGTCGCTTCGTAGACTCATAACAATCGGACTTGTAACACTGTTTGTTGGATCGTTGTTTGGTTTTATTGCAAACTTCTTCTTCACTCCAAACTTGTGGACTGTTATTATTGCGCGTATTTTACAAACAGCTGGCGAGCAGGTAGCAGGTTCTTCCTTCCTTGTTATTGCAACTAAGTATTTGCGCAACGATCTTAAGGTAATTTTCTTTGGACTCTTTACTGCTGCTTATCAGCTTTCTGCTTCTATTGGCGTTTTTGCTGCTGGTGCTCTTAGCTCTATTGCTTGGCAGTATTTGTTCTTGATTCCTGCAATTACTATTCTGTTCTTGCCAGTTCTTGTTAAGTTCTTGCCTACAAAGAACGGTATTGGTGGAAAGATAGATAAGCTTGGCTTTACAGTGTTTGGTATTGCTGTTGCATTGCTGACTTTGTTCTTCTCGTACAAGGCATGGGGATTGTTGCTTGGATCCATCGTGCTGTTTGTTGTGTTTGCTGGATACATTATGAAGGCAAAGAACCCGTTTGTAACTCCTGCATTCTTTAAGAATAAGCGTTGGCTTTCGGGCATTATTTTGATCTTCATCTTCTACTTTACTAACTATTGCATGCCTCCAATTTACAATGTGATTGGTGGAGCTTTGTATCATATGAGCACTGAGGCAGTTTCTTCCTACCTTGTATGGGCATTCGTTGTAGCAGCAGTGTTTGGAACATGCTCTGGAACAATTATCGGTTTCATTGGACGTAAAGCTGGCATTATTATAGCTGCTGTTCTTATGATTCTTGGATGGGTTGGAGCTGCTGTATTCATCAATTGCGGATTCCTTGTTCTAACTTTGTGCGCATGCGTCTACTACGCTGGTTGCGGACTTATGTATTCGCCAATCGTTTCAACGGTTCTTAGCGCATTGCCTGTTGAAGAATCGGGTCGTGGATGCGGTATGAACGATTTAGTTATGAATGTTACAGCATCAATCGGTATTTCCATTTTCAGCGGATTCTTTGGCGGAAACTTGCTAAAAGGATTCTCTTTTGCTGGAATCCAAGGCTTAGGTGCAGGCTATTCTAACTTGCTTATGATGGGCGCTATTGTAGCCTTTATTGGCTTAGTAGTTTACATTGCTCGTAGCCTTATGGTTAAAGAGTAATTATTATTTACTCAATATGTTAGTGGTCACTATCTTGCAGTCATCTTTGGCTGCGTGGATAGTGACCACTTTTTTGTAGTCTTATGCCGCGCATTTTTAAACTAACATAGTTTTTACACTAACATAGTTTTTTCATACGCTGAATACTAATTGGGTATGCCGTTCCAAGCTCTTGCGCCCAAAGAGAAACGTAGAATTCTTCGCACATCCACTTTAGTTTTTGAGCTTTTTCTTGAGCTTCATCTCTATTAGGTCCTGCAGGCAAGCTTTCTGCTCTCTTTTGAGCTTCTAACACAAGCTTATGAGCTTCATCTGCCTGCCAAGCCCATTGAACATCTCGATTTTTGTCTAACTTAGCTTTGTTAAGTCGAATCAAATCCGCATGTAAGTAGCGCTCTATTGAACTAAGTGCGCCAGAATCTGCTTTTGCAATAAATCCAGGAAAAACAAGCGAAGATGCATGTTCTTTAATCGATTGAAGAACACTAAGCATTGGCAAGTCGGCTTTGCCGCTAACAGCAGACTCGACTTTAGCAAATCGCTCCAAAATGGCAATAACACTGTGTGCAACGCTATAAACCGTGTCTTCGTAAACTTCGGCAATATTGCCAACGGCTTCTTTAAGCTCAACATCGTTAGTAATTTTTTGTGTATTTGGTATAAGGCGCTTAATAGCAGCCATTTGCAAATCTTGAGCCAAATCTTTAGAAGACTTATAAGGTGCAGAAGCAAGTAGCAAAGCCTCGCTGCCGAGCCATCTAGATGTAATGCGCTTATCGTCTAAAATAAGCATGTTAAGCGCGCCTTGCCAAACCATTTGAGATCTAGAAAGATTAGTTGCTCCAGACTTGTGTAACAAATCTGCTCTCTCAACAACATTTCCAGCTTTTGCAGCTTTAATCGCTTTGCTATTAACAACATTTAATGCACACTCTTGAGCTGATTTTGCAAATCGATGCTGAAGACTTATTAGCGACTTATCTGTTCCTAAAACAGTAGGCTTAATGCGCTTGTTGCCTTGATTATGCGAATTGTTTTGATTAGGTTTGTTTTTATTAGTTTTCTTTTGCTCAACGCTAAAAGTTACGCGCAAATAAGGAGATAGTCGTTGTAGCTGATCTTCGCTTAAAACTTCTGGGTGGATTTGTGCTCCAACAACACTAATCGCAGCTTTAGTAAAGACTTCGCTAAAGTTTTGCCAAATAAAATCTTCTTGCGGATTCTCATTTATTCCTGGAAGATAATCGTAGTTTTCGTCAATCCACTCGCGGATCTTACGCGCAGTGTCTGGAGCTGGCACGAATTGAACGCGCAAAGTCTTAGGAAGAGACTTGATCATGCCAATAATAAGCTCGTCTAATAAGCCTGGCACATTCCAAGTAAACTCTTGAGTCTTAAGTCGCAAAAGCGCATGAAGTGGAACGTGTACGGTTACGCCATCTAAAGGATTATGCGGATCGTAAATGTAGCTTAAGCGCAAATTAATTCTCTGGCCGTCTGTCCCAATCGTGTGCCAAGTATCGGGGTAGTCTGCTAAATCAGTGTCATTTGCGTATTGCAAGCGCTCAACACAATCTGGGTTAAAATCAAGAAAATGCGGGTCTTGAAGCCTATAATTTTTCCACCATTTAGCCAAATCTGCAATGGTCGTAGCTTCTTGAGGAAGTTTATTATCGTAAAAAGTAAACAAATCCTCGTCGTTTACAGTTTCGCTTGCTTGCCTAGTGCGATTTGTTTGATTATCGGCATCGTTCAAAACGTTAATATTTGAGGAGATAAAATCGTTGAATGGAAAACGCTGTTGAACGTTTCCTTCGACTAAGCCTTGACGAATCATCAATATTCTAGATTCATAAGGATTGATTTTAGACCATTGAACAGTGCGATTTTGCACAATAGGCAAGCCGTATAAAAGCACTTTCGATTGAGCAATTGCAGCACCTTTGCTTGCGCTCCAATGAGCATCTAAATATGTTACGCGAGTAAGGTTCTTAGCTAAAGACTCCGCCCAAGCAGGGTCTATTTGCGCGCAATACCTTGCCCAAAGTCTAGAAGTTTCAACTAATTCCGTACATATAATCCAAGAAGGAGTTGTTTTAGAAACAGATGAAGATGGGAAGATTGCAAACCTTGTGCTTCTAGCGCCTTGATAATCGTTTTTTGCCATTTTTTGAGCGCGCTTAATGGCACGAATTTTGGCTGTTCCGCGAAGTCCTGCAAAATCCGAAGCCTTAGGCTCGCGAATAACTTGCATGCCAATCATAGAAAGCAAGCCAGAAAGCATAGAAGCGTGGATTCCTTGATAATCCCAAGTGCAACAAAGACTGTGAGCTGCTTGTTGATTATTTGGCAATTGGCGTATTTGCAGGCTTGCGCGTTTAATCGGCAGCGCTTCGCCAACATTATAATGAAGCTCCTTGCATAAATCTTTAAGCTGATTAACTAAATCTTTCCACTGTTTTAGGCGTAAAAAGTGGAAAAATTCCTCTTTGCAAAGTCGCCTTAGCGCGTTGTTGCTGATTTCGCCATCCGCCTGGAATATGCGATCCCAAATATTCAATGCTGTTAAAAAGTCGCTTAACTCGTCTGCGTAACGATTGTGTAATCTATCGGCTTCCTCGCGCTTTTCCTCTGGGCGCTCGCGCGGATCTTGCAAACTCAAAAACGCAACAATAACAAGAATCGCAGCTAAAGTATTAGGCGTAGTGTTTCGCGCAGCCTCAATAATCATGCGGCCTAAACGAATGTCAATTGGAATATGACTAAGCTCGCGGCCGATGCGAGTCAAACTTATAACACCAGATTTTCTACTTATTGCACCAAGCTCACTAAGCTCGTTAAAACCGTCGCTTACAGCCTTAATATCTGGAGGATCAATGAATCCAAAATTCGTTATATCTTCGCCAGTTTTAGCAACACCAACAGAGAGCATGTGTAAAACAACAGCACCAAGTGAAGTGCGCAAAATCTCGGGGTCTGTAAAGCGCGGGCGAGTCTCGTAATCTTCCCTAGAATACAAGCGAATAGCAATGCCGTCTGCGATTCGCCCACAACGACCAGAGCGCTGATCTGCACTCGCTTGAGAAATAGGTTCTATAGGAAGACGCTGAACTTTGGCAGACTTAGAATATCGCGAAATTCTAGCAAAACCAGGGTCTACAACGTAGCGAATTGAAGGCACTGTAAGAGAAGTTTCTGCAACATTAGTGGCGATTACAATGCGCTGATGCGTGTGATGCTCGAAAACGCGATGCTGGTCTTTAGAAGAAAGACGTGCAAAAAGTGGAACAATCTCAATGGCGTCACTGCGATTCATGTCGCTTGTGCGCGCACCGAAATAAGAACGCAACGATGCTTCAAACTCGCGAATATCGCGCTCGCCAGAAGCAAAAACCATAATATCTCGCGCGCCTTGAGTGTGTGTTGAATGAATCACAAGTTGAGCGCATGCGCGAGTTACAGCAGAAGAAATGTCTTCATCGCAAATATCTTCTCGATTGCTTTCGTTAGATTGGCTTTGCTCAACGCTTTCATCGTCCATAGCAATATCTGCAAAACCTGGAACATGCTTCATAAGCGAAGGTGCGCTTCCAAGCGGCTCGTAAAGTACGCGCACGGGGTATGTTCGCCCAGAAACCTCTATAACAGGAACTTTAATGTGTAAAGCTTGCTCAAAATGGTCTTTGAACTTTGCAGAATCGATTGTTGCAGAAGTAATAATAAGCTTTAAGTCTTTGCGCTTTGGCAAAAGAGTTGTTAAATATCCAAGCAAAAAATCAATGTTTAGGCTGCGCTCGTGAGCTTCGTCAATAATAATAGTGTCATAGCGCGTAAGAAGTGGGTCGCGCTGAATTTGAGCAAGCAGAATACCGTCCGTAACTATGCGAAGCTTTGTTTTGGATGAGCTTTCGTCGTTAAAACGCACTTGGTAGCCGATTTCTTCGCCAAGCTTAACACCCATTTCGCTTGCTATTCTCTCTGCAACCGTTCGTGCAGCAAGTCGGCGAGGTTGTGTGTGAACAATTTGCTTTCCGCGACCGCCTCTGCCAAGTTCCAAAGCCATCTTTGGTATTTGAGTGGTTTTTCCAGAACCCGTTTGACCAGATACGATTACAACTTGCGATTCTTTAATAGCTTCAATAATCTGGTTGCGTGCGGAACAAATCGGCAGTTCACTAGGATAGTCAAAATTCATATTAAATCCTATTAAATCCTGCTAAATACTATTTTCTTAAGACTTCTATAATCCTGTATCCCTTAGAGCTTGCGTATTTTTCAACGCTAAAATCTTCACCAAGATTTTTAGAAAGCCAAGGGATTAAGGAGTCGGAGCCAAGATTTTTTTGAACAACCAAATAAGCAGCTCCACCAACTTTTAGGCGAGGAAGCCACGTGAGCAAAATATTGTGTAAAACGTCTTTTCCAACGCGGATTGGAGGATTAGACCAAATAAGATCAATGTTTTTAGATGAATCTTCTTTTAATGCATCTTCTACAAGATAAGTGTGAATGTTATTTAATCCAGCATTCTTGGCGTTAATATTAGTAAGCTCTAGAGCGCGCTCGTTAACGTCTACAGCGTAAATTTGCGCATTAGGGGATTCAAAACCTAAAGCCAAGCTAATAGCGCCCCAGCCGCAACCGATGTCGAAAAATCGCCCATTTTCTGGTGGTTGTGGAGCGTGTTTAAGAAGAACTGCAGTTCCTAAATCAAGTTTAGAAGAGCTAAAAACTCCGTTAGAAACTTGCACGCTAACTTCTTTGCCTCGCAAATCAACTTGCAAAGTTCGTCTTAAGTCTAATGAATTTGGATTAGTGGAAAAATACTGTTCGCCGCTAGTCTTAGATTCTTTAGCATTTTTGTTTGTTTTAGTAGCATTAATGCTGCTCGTCTTTTTAGTTTTATTAAAAGTGTTAATAGTCATTTTAGTGTTGGTTAAAAATTATGTCTTCTAGATTCACAATAATAAAACAAACGTTGTAAATCGCGTATTAATAAAGGATTTAACGTAAGTAGTTAAAGAAAAATAGCAAAGGGCATAGTTTTGGTAGATACTTTAGCAAATAGTGATTTGGCAAGTGGTGATAATAATATGCCCGAGCATAAAAATGAGCATAAAGACTTTCTTTCAGGCCATAGTGAAGTTCTGCTAGACGATGCAAACGCTGGATCAAGCATAGAAAGTAACGACGAAGCTTGGCAAGAGCGTGAATCAAGAAACGCGTTAAAACGAGTTGCTGGTCTTGGAGAATTACAAGACGTAACCGAAGTAGAGTACAGAAAACTAAGGCTGGAACGCGTTGTTTTAGTAGGCGTGTGGTCTAGCGCTCGCGGAACTCTAAGCCAAGCAGAAGAGTCTCTTAGAGAGTTGGCGGCTCTTGCTAAAACCGCTGGAGCAGTAGTGTGTGACGGCATGTTGCAGCAAAGATATAGGCCAGATGCAGCAACGTATGTTGGTTCTGGAAAAGCGCGTGAACTTGCAGCGGTTGTAGCTCAAAATGATGCGGATACGATTGTTGTAGACGACGATCTTCCACCAAGCCAGAGAAGAGCTTTGGAAGACGCTACTAAAGTCAAGGTTGTAGATAGAACGGCTGTTATTTTAGATATTTTCGCTCAACATGCAACAAGCAGGGAAGGAAAGGCACAAGTCGAGCTTGCTCAGCTTCAATACATGCTTCCGCGACTTAGAGGTTGGGGTGCTGCTCTTTCTAGGCAGGCTGGCGGCCGCGCTGCTGGAGACGCTGGAATAGGCTCTAGAGGCCCTGGAGAAACAAAAATCGAAATGGATAGGCGTGCAATTAGGAATCGAATTTCAAAATTGCGTCACGACATTGCGCTAATGGCACCAACTCGCGAGACAAAGCGTGGATCTAGGCGTCGTCAAGATATTCCAACTGTTGCAGTAGTGGGGTATACAAACGCTGGAAAATCTTCGATTATAAATAGACTTACTGGCTCTAAGGAGCTTGTAGAAAATGCGCTTTTTGCCACTTTGGATACTGCTGTTCGAAAGTCTTTAACTAAAGATGGTCGCGCGTACACGCTTGTAGACACGGTTGGTTTTGTGCGAAGGCTGCCAACTCAGCTAGTAGAAGCGTTTAAGTCCACTTTGGAAGAAGTTGGCCAAGCAGACGTTATTTTGCACGTTGTTGACGGTTCTCACCCAGATCCTGTTTCTCAAATTGAGGCAGTTAACGAGGTTTTAGCTCAAATTGACGGAGTGGAAGATATTGCGCAAATTATTGCGTTTAATAAGTCGGATGTTATGCAAGAGCCAATGCGTTTGCGCTTGCAATCGTTGTACCCCGATTCTTTAATTGTGTCTGCGCAAAGTGGCGAAAATATTGAGCATCTAAAAGCGCGCGTAGAAAATTTGTTACCTTCGCCACATGTTCACGTTAAAGTTAAGCTTCCTTATAGTGATTATTCTGGATCTTTGCTATCTAAAGTTAGAGAAAATGGCATTGTAAAATCGGCGGAATATAAGGATTCTGGCATAGAATTAGATGCTTTTGTTGGAGATTCTTTGGCTGCAAAACTTATGCAAATTGCGCTTTAAACAAAATTCCTTAGGTGTGATTAAAGTAAAAACTGTTCATGCATATATCTCTATTGTTAGAGCAGCCCTTATATTTTGAGTTATTTATTAGCTAGAGGGTTGACTCTGTTTTGTGGAAAAGGGGTTTTCTAATGGTGAATTCTCAGGTTAAGCCAACAAAGCTTGCGATTATTGGTGCTGGCGCAGTAGGTTCTACGCTTGCGTTTGCTGCTGCTCAGCGCGGTGTTGCTCGTGAAATTGTGCTTGAGGATATCGCTAAGGAACGTGTTGAAGCAGAAGTGCTCGATATGCAGCACGGTTCTAGCTTCTACCCAGCTGTTTCTATTGCTGGCTCCGACGATGTTGAAATTTGCCGCGATGCCGATATGGTTGTTATTACTGCTGGCGCTCGTCAAAAGACTGGTCAGACTCGTTTGGAGCTTGCAGGTGCAACTATCAATATTATGAAGTCGATTATTCCTAATGTTGTTAAGGTTGCTCCAAACGCAATTTACATGCTTATTACAAATCCTGTTGACGTTGTTACGCATGTTTCTATGAAGCTTTCTGGTCTTCCTGCTAATCAAATGTTTGGATCGGGTACAAACCTTGATTCTGCACGTTTGCGCTTCCTTATTGCTCAGCACACTGGTGTGAATGTTAAGAACGTTCACGCTTATATTGCTGGCGAACATGGCGATTCCGAAGTTCCTCTTTGGGCTTCTGCAACTATTGGTGGCGTTCCAATGTGCGAGTGGAATGCTCTTCCAGGTCATGAGCCATTGGATGAAGCTAAGCGCGAAGAGATTCATCAAGAAGTTAAGAACGCAGCATACAAGATTATTAACGGTAAAGGCGCTACAAACTACGCTATTGCAATGTCTGGCGTAGATATTGTTGAGGCTGTTCTTCGAGACACCAACCGCATTTTGCCAGTTTCTTCTTTGCTTGAAGACTTCCATGGAATCTCAGACGTTTGCATGTCGGTTCCAACTTTGTTGAACCGCAACGGCGTAAATTCTCGCTTGAATACTCCAGTTTCGGATCGCGAGCTTGCTGCTTTGAAGCGTTCTGCAGAGACTCTTCGTCAAGCTGCGGCACAATTTGGATTCTAATTAGTTTTTGCTTTATGATTTAAGCTTTTATGCTTTTATGCTTGGCTGTTCGTAAAGCGCTAATTACTAAGATTTAAGTCTTGAAAGTCGCTCCTTCAATCTTTGTTTGGGGGAGCGGCTTTTAAGTTATAAATTTGATTAAAAGGTGATTTGAATGTTTAATCATAAAAATCTTGATACAGACTTTGCGCTAATGCGTGATTTTGAAGATTTAAGGCTCCAATTTCCGATTTTAAGTCGCAAAGTACATTCAAAACCCTTGATTTACTTGGATTCTGCAGCAACTTCTCAAAAGCCGCAAGTTGTAATTAATGCCGAAAGCGAGTTTTACAAAACGATTAATGCTGGTGTTCATAGAGGCGCGCACGAGTTGGCAGCGCTTAGCACTGTTGCGTTTGAACAAGCGCGCGCAAAGGTTGCAAAACTCGTTGGTGCTTGTAGCAAAGAAGGCAGCGAAGAGATTGTTGTTACGCCTGGCGCTACAGGAGCGCTGAATCTTCTTGCTACTTCTATTGGAAACGCAACTATTAACTCTAGGTTAAATCGCCCTGGTTTTGCGGAAGATAACTTAACTTTGCGCCAGCATTTTGTGATTAATGAGGGGGATAATATTGTTGTTTCTCGCGCAGACCATCATTCCGTTTTATTGCCATTCCAAGAGCTTGCGATTCGCTCTGGCGCGGAGCTTCGATGGATCGATGTAAGTGAAGATGGTCGCGTGCGCGCAGACGCGGATTATTTGAGCACTGTTATTGATGAGCGCACGAAAATCGTTGCAGTTACGCATATTAGCAATGTTACGGGCGCAATCACGGATGTTTCGCCGATTTGCAAGCGCGCGCACCAGGTTGGGGCGATTTTTGTTCTTGACGCTTGCCAGTCCGTTCCGCATATTCCAGTTGATTTTCACGCGCTAGATGTTGATTTTGCAGCGTTTAGTGCTCATAAAATGTACGGACCTACGGGAGTTGGGTTCTTGTATGGTCGACGTAATCTTTTGAACGCTCTTCCACCAGCCAATTTTGGGGGATCTATGGTGGAGCTTGCGTGGCTTAACAAGCCAGCGCAATATATGCAAGCGCCTTACCGTTTTGAGGCGGGAACTCAGCCAGTTGCGCAAATGGTTGCTGCAGGAGTTGCAGCGGATTGGCTTTGCTCGTTGGGCATGAATCGAGTTGCAAAGCATGAGCAGGAACTTGCTGAGGAATTGCTTAAATTGCAAGATGTTCCAGGAGTTCGCGTGCTTGGCCCGCTTGATTTAAGCAAGCGCATTGCAACGGTTTCTTTTGAAGTTGAAGGAGTGCATCCGCATGACGTTGGCCAGTTTTTGGATGCGCAAGGAATTGCGATTCGCGTTGGGCATCATTGCGCTCAGCCGATTCATCGCCATTTTGGCGTGTATGCTTCGAATCGCGCGTCTGTTGGAGTTTATAACACAATCGAAGAAACTCGCGAATTAATCGAAGCTGTTTCCAAAGTTCGCGCATATTTTGGCGCATAGTCGTAATATTTTAATGCAAGGAGAGCGTATGTTTGATATGAGTTTTGATGATGACGGTAACGGTGCAAGTAGCGGATTAGAAAGCATGTATCAAGAAGTGATTTTAGATGCTGCTAGAAATCCGCACGGAAAGGCGCATTTTTTAAGCACGGAGAGCCTTTCTAAAGCAGAGTCGCCAGCAACCGATGAGCTAAAAAACGATTCTAATATAAAAATTACAAATCATCACGAAAATTGTGCTATAGAAGCTAGTAAAGACTATGCATTTGGGGAATCTCATCAATTTAATCCAACTTGCGGAGATGAGGTTACTATGCATGTGGAACTCGCTAAAAATGTTGATAATTCAAGCAATGCGCTTATAAAAAGTATTAAGTGGGATGGCCACGGTTGCTCAATTTCGCAAGCGAGTCTTTCGATTATGGTTGATTTGGTTGAGGGAAAAACTGTTGCGGATGCCTTGCGATTAGCCGCTCTTTTCCACAAGCTTATGGAATCTAGGGGAGTGGGATTAAAAAACGAGCAAGACGAAGATGAGTTGGAAGATGCAATGGTTTTTCAAGGCGTTTCTAAATATCCAATGCGAATCAAGTGTGCATTGCTTGCATGGGAAGGCTTAAAAGACGGTATTGCAAAGGCTATTGAGGCTTTATAAAATCGTATATGGCTTTATAAAATCGTAGTGTAACGCTAAAAATAAGGAACAAGATGGCAGAAAATCAAGCAGAATCAACTCTTAGCGCAAACAATATTGGGCGCGTAAGCGAGGAAGATATTCAAGAGGCTTTGCACAATGTTGTGGACCCAGAGCTTGGTATTGATGTTGTTGATTTGGGCTTAGTTTACGGGATTGAGATTGATGAGCTTGGTCGCGCGATTCTTACGATGACGCTTACAACGCCTGCTTGCCCGCTTACGGATTTGATTGAAGACGAGTGCGCGAGTGCGCTGGTTGGACTTGTAGACGAATTTAGGATTGATTGGACTTGGAAGCCGCGTTGGAGCGTTGAAAATATTACGGAAGATGGGCGCGCGCAGCTTGAGGCGCTTGGTTATAATTTGAACAATTTGCCTGCTAACTTTGGGGCTGGGGTTGGTGTTTCTGGCGTTGGTGTTGGAGCTCCTGGTGCTCCTGGCGCTGGTGATGGAATGTCGTCCTATATTGGCGGAATTTCGCCAACCGAATAATTTAGGATTTTTAATGATTTGCACAGAAGATTTTTCGCCTAATTGCAATGATTTTAAGAATAGTGACGATTGCAAGAATAGCGATAATTTTATTAAGAATAGCGACGATTATTGCGATTTGTGCGCGCAAAAAATTGTTGAAAACAGCATAACAGATGTTGTTTTTGACTTGCATCTTCTTGTTGATTGGGATGCGCGCCGCACATTGGAGTCAGATTACCCAGATTATATTGGCGAAGTTCTGTTTAGTTACGAGCCAGAATGGGGTTTTGAGTTTCACGAAGCTTTGCGAGAGGCTGCATGGAGCAGCCAGCGCGCACTGGAATCGTTTAGTGAGCATCACGGTCCTGCTGTAACTTGGCTTTATCGCCTGTATTTTAAGAATTTTTCACGCGGATTTTTAGGGGAGCGAGCGCGTTTTGCGTCTTTTGCTCGCGATTTGATTGCAAAAGGTGTGCGCGTTTGGGCGTTGGGAAACGCTTCGCAAGAGTGGATTGATTGCGCGCGCGCAACTTGCCCAATACTTGGCGAGATAAATGGCGTTAGTGCATCTTGCGAATCTCATTTGCGCAAGCCGAATATTATGATTTATAGAGATTTTTTGAGCAAAAATGGTTTGAACGCATCTTCTACTGTTTTTGTTGAATCGGATTTGCGTAGCTTAAAAACTGCGCAAAGAATCGACTGTGCATTTGCAAAACTATTCACGCTATAGTTGCCTCAACATTTGTCGGCTGATTCAAGTGAATCGTAGCCATACATGTGCACAGTATTTTCAATAATCATCTGAGTGAGATTTAGATTTTTTGCAAGCAAATCTTCTATAAAAGATTTATATTTAGCAAAAGTATCATCAGAATACGTGCTTAATTCTCCTCGCAAATACGTTTCAAAAGATGTATTTTCTTCTGTATCTTCGCTTGTTTTTAGAACGCGCATTGCAAGACCTAAATGAGGGTAGTGATTGCGAAAATCATCGGCCCACTTAACTTGCGTTAAAATAATCTTCTCTTGCTCGCTTTTTCTAGGCTCTAAAATCGGCTTAATATAAGGCTTAATTGTGCGCTCAAAAATTTCTGGCGCAGTAGACTCCATCATTCTTGCATATTTTTCTGTTATCAAATTTCTGCCATTGCTATTTGCGCGCTCAAAATCTTTTTTATAAGACTCTTGCAAATCCAGAGGCCAAGTTAAAAATTGGCTCATTCTCATAATGTGGAATGTTGGCCAGTTTCCTTGACAATTCGCGCGTCCGCCTTCGTTTTGCGTAAGCTGGAATTGCTGCCATTCTAGTTTTGTAATTTCTTCTGCAAGCTTTTGCGTTTTTGGATTTTGCGTTTTTAGATTTGATAATGAATTGCACATCATAAGCTCCTTAAGCACGCAGCGCGCGAATTAATATGCGCTTCAACATACGGGCGTTGCCATTCTAAAAATGTTTCATTGCAATTGCTTAAACCTTGATATTTAAGCTCTTGCACTACTTCGTTGCACACGTTTTGAATAATCTCGTTTATTTTAGATTCAGCTTCGCTGCTGCCTTTTGTGCCTTCGCCAAATCCGATTCCGCCAAAGCACGCCGCGCTACTTAGTCGCATAAGCGATTCAAGTTGATTTGCTACGCCAGAAAGCCTAGACGCCATTCGCGCGCTTAGCTTGCGAAGTGCTGCAAATTGCCACTTATAATATGGCAAATATCCTGCACTTATTGGGTTATTTAGCAAGAATACGATTGAAGCGGTTGCGCGCACAAATTCGTTTATAGAAAGCCACGCTGCAGCTCCGTCTGTTCGCGCTAGCATTCGTGGAACATTGTATTGACCTGCTTGAGCCATCATGCCAAGCCTTCTAGAGATTAGCGAGATTCTCACATCGTCTGGCATAAGCTTAAAACTTTGACGCGTTTTGCTAAATTCTCCAAGTGGGTCTGCAAAAATTTGGCCGTTCGTAGCTGCAGCAAGTGTTGGCTCGCTTAGCGAAAGCCATAAATGCGGCTCGTCTTGGCTTGGAGCAGTAGCAAATCCCGTTATGTTTTCAAAAAATTCGCTTATGCTAAATACTCCGACTCGCTTGCTGCTTTCGCATGATTTAGCGCGTGGAGTTTCTTCGCGAGAGCCAAAACCAGCGTATTCTTGCGGCAAATCGTTGTAAGCGGCTTGCAAATCATCGCCAATTTTCGCATAGTCTTCATCTGTAAGCCATAAGCAGAATCCTGGGCCAAAATCGTGGTCGCGCGAAATCTCGTCGTCAAATCCGTAGCATTCCGATCCGTGGCCAACTAATCCTGCGGCTATGCGGTTTTTGTAGTCTCTAAATTTTGG
This sequence comes from Gardnerella piotii, assembly GCF_049815665.1. Classification (NCBI taxonomy): domain Bacteria; kingdom Bacillati; phylum Actinomycetota; class Actinomycetes; order Bifidobacteriales; family Bifidobacteriaceae; genus Gardnerella; species Gardnerella piotii. Next base: position 1,158,367 of record NZ_CP187450.1, on the reverse strand, counting down.
TAATTCCAGTAGTTGCTTTCCGTAAGTTTGCCAATATTCTTTTGCAAGTTGCATGCCGTTTTTTATTTTTGGATTATCTTCTGCTTTTTTAGTTTTATTTGACTCTGGCTGCAGATCATCGGTTGCTTGCGATTTTTCCGCAGCGCACTGAATCGCATCCGCCATGCCGCTCGCCGTAAATTTTTCTGCTGCCTTCTGCGCTTGCTGCAAATTTTCCAACGTAATCGCGTACGACTCGCTATCTTTTCCGTAGCATTGTGCAATCAAATCAAGCGCTTTACTGTATGTGTCTACAGCGTCGGAATATTCTTTTCGTGCGTATTGAACTTGCGCAAAACCTGCCAAAGCTGATGCATAATGCGGCTGATTTTGGTTGTTTCCTGCAATGTACATGCGAATACTAGTTGAAGCGTGTTCAAAAGCAGAGTTAAGAGTAGTAGATTTGCTGTTCACGCTTTCGCTAGGCTTCGAACATTCTTGCAAAATCGCAAGCGCAAGATTCGTGTGAGTTGCTGCTATATCTATGTCTGTTGAAGGATCGATACTCGATTTTTGCAATATTTCAAGCGCAATATTAAGTTCATTAATTGCTTCGCTCGTGTTGCCTGTTTCGCTGTAAAGCATTGAAAGATTGTTGTGAAGGGCAGCGAGTTTTCTATCGTTTGGTTTTAGTGTTTTCGATGATTCTTTAATAGCTTGAGAATATATTTCTGTTGCGCGCTCATAGCTGCCCGCGGCTCGTAGGCTAGTAGCAGCGTTAATCAGCGTTGTTGTTCCAGCTTCGCTGCCTGCTAAATCCATCTTTTTTGCCAAATCTAGCGCATTATCAATGATTGGCTTGTTTTTTGCGTGTTCTCCTCTAGACCTATAAAATCCCATCAACTCGTTTAACACGGATAGTTGCAATGCTTGAGCGTTTGCTTCTTGGTTTGATGCTTCTTGGTTTGCTTTTGCTTGCGATTGGTTTAGAGCGTTTAGCAAGTATTTTTCGATTTCTTGCGCGCTTGCGTGATTAGCAAACATACTGTCTAGTTCTTTATACAATTGCGAAACGCTTAACATTTAAGCCACCTTGCTTCTTGTGATTAAATTCCGTTTTGCTCACTACTTAATCATACAAAATTATGCGTTTATACAGAATTATAAGTTTATAAGAGTGTTGCAATATACGTTATTCTTGTTTTTTATGATTTGTAATAATTTTATATTAAATTTTTTTGTTTAAGATTAGTTTTTGTATAAAGAAGAATCATCTTTTAGGGAATTTTACATTTTTTCTTCCATTTTTTTTTTAAAGTGCTAGCGTTGATTTATTTAGATTAGTGTTTTTATTTACATAGGACTAGAAGATGAAGAATCAACGTAGACTATATAAAAGCATTGCGATTTGTGCGTCTGTTATTGCTGCTCTGGCAATGCTAGTTCCGACCGTTACTAGTGCTGTTGGCTTGTCTGGTAGTCAGAGATCTACGCAGAAATTAGACCAGCAATCTCCTTCGGATTCTACTCATACTTTATCTAGCAGTTCTTTTTCTGCTTCCCAATCTAGGTCATCAGATGCGGATTCGCAGCCTTTAAACTGGACTACAGATTCTGATCGCAATCTTAAATATGGATTAGGCGGAGAAAGTAATTCAGTTTTGCATTTACAAGCAAATAATTCTAATGATTCTGTTAATGCAAGTAATCTTAAAGATTTGCTTAATAATAATGATAGATACAAAAGTGTTAAAAAGGTTGTTATAGACGGAAATGATTTTAAAATAAATAATGCAGAGAGTATGTTTTTTGATTTTTCTAGTCTTGAGTCTGTAAAAGGCTTAAACAAGATACAGTTCGTCAAAAAAGATAAAAAAGCTGTAAACATTTCTAAAATGTTTTATAGTTGCGGTAATTTGCTAAGCTTAACTGGCATTGAAAACTGGAATATGGAAAATGTTGAAGACGCTAGTTTGATGTTTGCTTATTGCAAAAAATTAGAATCAATTGATTTATCCAAGTGGCAGAAAGTTAATATAAGTAATGCTAGTGGCATGTTTCAAATGTGTTCTAATTTAGAAAGTGTTAAGTTATTTGCTTCCCAAAGTGGAAAGTTAACAAAAATAAATGATATGTTCAACATGGGCTGGAGGGGTCAATCTAAGATTTCAAGTGTAGAAGGTTTAGAAAAATTGAATACCAAAAATGTGACAACTATGGAGGAAATGTTTTACTTTACTTCAAAACTAAAAGAGATTAATGGCATAAAAGATTGGGATACCTTAAAAGCTGAAGATATGGAAGGAATGTTCCAGGGTAGCGGAGTTGAAGTTTTAGATTTAAGTAAGTGGAAGTTTCAGAATAAAAGTATTCCTGAACAGGGAACTGATGACACAGTGCATCATTCTATAGGTGCTATGTTTAATTCGGTAGGGCTTCGAGATTTATCCCTTCCTGCAAATAAAAAAGAGCAACCAAAAGTATATGATTATACTGATCCAAACACGGCCGGTAATGCTACGTATGATGTTTTAGATAGCAGAGGCAATCTTTCAAAAGCTTTTATATCTGGTCTTGTTCCTGGTATTTGGAGAATATTTGGTGGTAAATCAGGTAAAACTCCTGGTGAAAATCTTATTCAAAATGATGGAAAACAAAATGTTCTTCGCATAGTTCGAGATTATATTAAAGTTACCTTCAATACTACGTATAATAATGATTATCTTGTTTGTTCTGTTGACGCATTGCAAGGTCTTGTGCAGTTTAAAGTAGGTTCAAATACAAGATATAGACTTAAGTCTTATGAATTGCATAGTGGTGATTATGAAGCTAAATTCTTGAATTGTCATCATGAATATAGTAATGATAATTTTGATAAAACAGATACAGATGAACAAAGCGATACAAAAGATTTAAGTATAAAGAAGGAAGAATTAGCAAAGTATGCAGAAAGCATAGGCTTAAGTTATACCGCTAAGATAATTCGTAATTCTAAGAGTAGTTCTATTTCGGCATTAAAGAATCTTCTCAAAGAAGCAGAGTCTTCTAGGTCTGCTCCTATGACTTTTAATCAAGTAAAAGCTGTTCTTGGAATTGATAAGAAGGATACTGTTGTTTGGGATATTAATAAGGTTGCTCCTTATGATTTTATTGCGCAAGATTCTGAAACAGGTGTTTATAGTCCATCAAATAAGAGTAGTAGTAATTCTTTATTCGTTAGATCAAAATTTGAACAGTTTATTCCAGACGATAAAGTTGTAAAAAATACGCGTTTATACGCATGGGTTGATGCAACGTTTACTGCAACGATTAAGAACGCTAAGAAGCCAGATAAGCCTAGACCATGCATTCCGCAGATTATAAACCCTGCTCCAAACCCTGCTCCAGCGCCTCTTCCAGAGCCAAAACAAGAGTTGAAGCCTGATCCTACTCCAGATCTTGGCGGATTTAGTGGTTTTGGCGGAAAGCCTGCAATACCAAATAATACGCCAGGGCAAAGTAAGTGCATATGCCATAATGCTCAAGAAAATAAGCCTAATAAGAGCGATGATTTTTCTAGTGACGGCGCGCGTAGAGGGTATTTAATAACTACTGGAACTGCAGCAATATGTTGGGTTATTTCTTCAATTGCTGCACTGTTTGCTGGATTCTTTGCTGGTCTTGCAATTGCAACTCGTAAATTCGCTGCCAGATAGTTAGCAAGTGGTTAACTAAAACGCTTGCGCTAGTGCAAAAATCAAAAGTCGGGCTGGTGGGATTTGAACCCGCGGCCTCTTCGTCCCGAACGAAGCGCGCTACCAAACTGCGCTACAGCCCGATGTTAAACTCGTACAAAATATTTTCGTACAAAACTTTAACAACGTCCGCAATGTTACAGGCTGGCGCATACAAATATTTTGTTGCGCTTGCTTATCTTGTGTCCTTAGCTGTATTACCTAGTAGCTACAATTAGCGTCTATGAGTGACACGAATACTACAATGCTTGCCGCGCAAAACGCCGCAGCAGAAAATGACGCAACAGATAACGCCAACGAAATCGACACCGTTGAGCATGCGCAGATGCTGCTTGCTCAAGACGAGGCAATCGCCAAGCGTGTAAACGAAGGCGCAAGCCTGGATGAAGCAATTGATCCAAGCAATAAAGAGTTTGGTCCTCTTGCTCACCCAGAGCAGGTGCAAATGCGCGTTGCAAAGCGTGCGATGATGCTTAAGGAAGGTGTACAACCATACCCAGTGCATCTTAACGTTACGGATACTATCGAAAAAGTGCGTGCCGATTTCGATGGCAAGCTTCAAGCTGGCGAAGAAACCGATACCGAGGTTGGCATTGCTGGCCGCGTTCTCTTCTTGCGTAACGCTGGCGGCTTGTGCTTTGTTAAGCTTGCTGCAGGAGATGGCACTACGATTCAGGCAATGGTTTCCAAGAAGGAAATTGGCGAAGAATCAATTAAGAGCTTCAAGCAGATGGTTGATTTGGGAGACCATTTGTATGTTCGCGGTCGCGTGATTTCTTCTAAGACTGGCGAGCTTTCCGTGTTTGCAACAGAGTGGGCAATTGCAGCTAAGGCTTTGCAGCCACTTCCAGCTTTGCATAAGGAATTAAGCGACGATACTCGTACGCGCAAGCCATATATTGGCATGATTGCAGACGAGAAAATTCGCGATATGGTTCGTAGGCGTTCGCATGCTGTGGCTTCTCTTCGCCGAACTTTCGACAGCCACGACTTCTTGGAAGTCGAAACTCCAATGTTGCAAACGGTTCACGGCGGTGCTGCTGCTCGTCCGTTTACAACTCACATGAACGCTTTCGACATTGATCTTTACTTGCGTATTGCTCCAGAACTTTTCCTTAAGCGCTGCTTGGTTGGTGGAATTGACCGCGTGTTTGAAATCAACCGTGATTTTAGAAACGAAGGCGTGGACGCAACTCACGCTCCAGAGTTTACAATGCTCGAAGCCTACCAGGCTTACGGCACTTACGATACGATTGGCGCTCTTACTAAAGAGCTGATCCAAAAGGCTGCGCTAGACGCATTCGGCTCCACTAAGGTGACTTTGCTTAATGGCGAAGAGTACGATTTTGGCGGCGAATGGAAGCAGATTACCATGTACGGCTCGCTTAGCGAGGCTTTGGGCGAGGAGATTACGCCAGAAACTTCCGTTGAGCATTTGGGCGCAATCGCAGATAAGCTTGGCGTTGAGCGCGACGAAGTGGAGAATCACGGCAAGTTGGTTGAGCACTTGTGGGAGCACTTCTACGAGGATAAGCTTTATGAGCCAACATTTGTGCGTGACTTCCCAGTGGAAACCAGCCCTCTTGTTAAGGGTCACCGCACAAAGCCAGGAATGGTTGAAAAGTGGGATTTGTATGTGCGCGGCTTTGAGCTTGCAACCGGCTACTCCGAGCTTAACGATCCTGTTGTGCAGCGCGAGCGCTTTGTTGCTCAAGCTAAGGATGCTTTGGCTGGAGACGTTGAGGCAATGGATATTGACGAGGACTTTATTGAGGCTCTCGGCGTTGGTATGCCTCCTGCTGGCGGCATGGGAATGGGTATTGATCGCTTGCTAATCGCGCTTACGGGCGCAACCATTCGCGAGACGATTACGTTCCCACTCGTAAAGCCACTTCGATAGTTGTGATTATCGCTAGTTGTATTAGTTATAATCAGTTGAATTAATCTTAAAAGTCGTTGAATGCTATTCAAGTGTTCGGCGACTTTTTTGATTAAATTTTTCGTGTTTGTTTACTTTTTGTAAGTAGTCGTACGAAACGAATAGACTAGGTAGTTATGACATATAAATTAGTATTGCTCCGACATGGTCAGAGCGCATGGAATAAGACCAATCAGTTCACTGGTTGGGTTGATGTACCGCTCACTGAGCAGGGTGTTGAGGAAGCTAAGCATGGTGGCGAGCTTCTTAAAGAGAAGAACGTTCTTCCAGACATCGTGTTCACTTCTTTGCTTCGTCGTGCTATCAACACCGCGAATTACGCGCTTGACGCAGCAGACCGCTTGTGGATTCCAGTTCGTCGCAGCTGGCGTTTGAACGAGCGTCACTATGGCGCTTTGCAAGGCAAGAACAAGTCTGAGATTCGTCAGGAATATGGCGATGAGAAGTTTATGATTTGGCGTCGTTCTTACGCAACTCCACCTCCACAGATCGATCCAAACGACGAGTATTCTCAAACGAATGATCCTCGTTACGCAGGCGACCCAGTTCCAGAAACTGAAGCTTTGGCAAACGTTGTGACTCGCGTAACTCCTTACTGGGAGTCCGATATTGTTCCAGAGCTTAAGTCTGGCAAGACTGTAATGATTGCAGCTCACGGCAACAGCTTGCGCGCAATCGTTAAGATGCTCGACAACTTGAGCGAAGAAGAGATTTCCAAGGTTAATATTCCAACGGCTATTCCTCTTCTTTACGAGTTGGACGAGAACTTTAAGCCAATCAAGCCTCGCGGCGAGTATTTGGATCCAGAAGCTGCTGCTGCTGGTGCTGCTGCCGTGGCTGCTCAAGGTCAAAAGTGAGTTTGATTAGCTTAAGTTAGCTTAATTATCTTAAATTAACTTAAATAAAAAGTAGGTTTGCAAAATTAATTGCAAGCCTACTTTTGTTTTACAAGCTACGTTTTAGGTTTCTATTCAAAAATCGTGTTCTACGCCACTTGTGTTTTATGCAACAACTGTGTCTTTATCGGGTTCTGGCTTCTTAGTTGGGTCAAATCCCGAAACAATAAATACAACTTGCCTTGCTGCAGCAACGCTGTGGTCGCCGATTCGTTCCATGAATCTGCTTAGAAGCACCAAGTCAATCAACTGTTTTCTAGTGCCGTTCCAATCTTCGCCTTCTACAAGAGCAAAAATATCTTCGTGCAGCTTATCCATTACGTCGTCGCCGTGAATAATTGCATCTGCTACATTAACGTCTCTATTTGAAAGCATGTCTGTTAATTGACCTGCAAGAACATGCAAAAAGTCAACCATTTTTTCAACAGTTTCTTTTGCTTGACTTGGTATTGCGCAATCAGGCCATGTGCGTCTTGCGATTTGCGCAACGTGACTTGTTAAATCGCCCATGCGCTCAAAAGTTGCAGCAAGCCTCATAGTTGCAACTACTTCTCGCAAATCTGTTGCAACTGGATTTTGACGTGCAAGCAATATTAAGCATTGATCTACAACGTTTGCTTCTAGTGCGTCTAGCTTTGCGTCGTTATCTATAACCGTTTGCGCAGCTTCTAAGTCTGCGTTTACTAGAGCGCTTCCAGCATCGTTCATGGCTCTTGCAACAAACTCTGCCATGCGTTCAATGTTTAATGCAACTGCCTTCATCTCTTCGTTGAAAATCACTCGCATGGTGTGTCCTTTCTTGCGTTCAATCGCGCTAAATTGCATTGGAGCATATTCGCGTTTGTTTGGATTGCCCTAATCAAGTATAGACTACTGTGCGCACGTGCGTTAAATATATTAGTCACTGTATTAGTCGCTTAAATGTGAGCGCGTTAGAGTATTCTTTAAGAGTATGCTTCAAGATTCGCCATATTCGCCTTTAATGGTGTTTGTTGTTTTTGCTTTGATTGCACTTTGTGTTGCAATTGTTGTTGTTATGTTTGCTTTTGACTTTGTTCTATCAACATTTCGTAATGTTTTTGTTCCATTTTTTGATTCTACTTTTAGTCGTATTTTTATGACTTTTAGACGTGGTTTTAAGCGCATCTTTCGCATCATTTTTCATAAGAAAATGCAAAAAGTTTTAGGCGATTCCGACTTTGATTCCGATTCCGACTTTGATATAGACGATAGTTCCGAAGACATTAGCTCCGACGCTTGCGCTGTTTTAGCTATGCTTCCAGGAGCTACGATTGTTGTTGATAAAAATAACGACGTTTTGCGCGCAAGTTCACAAAGTTACACTCTTGGAGTTGTTTTAGACGATTCGATTGTTCAGCCGCGCGTTTTGCAAGCTGTAAATAACGTGCGTTTCTCTGGAGGCTATGAAAGCTTTGATTTAGTGACTTTTACTACAAAACAATATGTAACTATTAGTGAAGATAGTGATTGTTATGTAGATAATGTAGATAATGTAGATAATGCTTCGTATTTGCAATCCTCGGCTGCTTTCGATTCTTCATCAACACAATCTAGCGATTCAGCGCCTAATCCTTCTACAATTTCTAGACCTAACTGGCTTAATATTACAGTTGGAAGTGTTGGAGAAGGCAAAGTTGTTGTTATTATAAACGATTCCAGTGCGGAGCATCTTTTTGAGCAAACGCGTAATGATTTTATAAGCAATGTTTCCAATCAACTTATTAGCTCAACACGCATGATTTCCAGCCTTACTAATGTTTTGCAAACTAAAGATGTTAATGCAAGTCGTATTAAAGATATTGCTGCGTCTGCTCAAAAATCGTCTAAACACTTGGAACATATGTTAGAAGATTTGCTTCTTCTTATGCGAGCGCAAAGTCCTATTGATACTTCAAAAGCTAGTGTTGTAAACGTTTTGAAAGTGTTGGAAGATGTTAAAAATCTTGTTTCTGCTCTTTCGTCTAGTAAAAATGTTCGCGTAATTATTAAAGCAGATTCTTCACTTAATGTTTTAGCGGATTCTAGTCAAATAAGCAGTGCGATTAGAAAACTTGTTGAAAATGCTATTATCTATTCTAACAAAAATAGTGTTGTTGCTCTTTGCGCTTTAAAGTCAGAAGATAATAGATTTGCTGTGATTCGCGTTGTTGATTCTGGAATTGGTATTCCGCTAAAAGATCAGCCGCGTATTTTTGAACGTTTTTATAGGTCGAGTAATCAAAATGATTTTAGTAAAGACGGCGTTGGATTGGGTCTTGCTATTGCTAAGCACGTGGCTCTTACGCATCACGGTAGCATAACATTGTGGAGCAGGCCTGGGCAGGGAACTACTGTTAATTTTGCTATTCCGCTTGCAAAGTAGTGTGCAAAATAGTTCGCTTAATCGTATTAAGCGTTTTATTTTCCTAGTCTTCTATAATCCCAGCGATCAAAGTGTTCCCAGGTTAAAAGCAAGATTCCAATTACAAATCCACTAAGGCAAATTACAGCAAAGAACCACAATAGAAAGTGTAAAATCGCAAGAATAACTGTGATTAATGATGCTATGAGCCAAATAATCGTTCCAGTCATAAATGCTTTGCACAAGTCCACACGCAATGGCTTTGGTGCTTCTTTGCGTGCATCTGGATTAATAATTGGTGCTAGCTTCATATGATTAACCATACATCTTTGCGTGTTCAATATCAATTTTAAGAATTACATTGCGTATTGTGTTGCGTATTGTGTTGCGTATCCGTACCACATTGTATTCTTTAGATTTGTAAGTGTGAATTTGTGAATACATTTAGAAGATTTTAGGAGCGATTTTATGAAGCATGCTGAGCATGGCGCTAAAGCAAAGGGGCGGTTTAATTCGCCTTTTATGCTTTTTACTTCTGTGCGCGGTTCGCATGCATCTTCTAATAATCGTGCTACAGCCGTTTTAGCAAATAATGGTGCTGTTGTGAGTCTAGAAAACGTAGATTTAGAGAACGTAAATCAAGAATTTACTGTTTCTTTGTCTCGTCGCCAGCTTCGTTTAGCACGCGTTGCTAAAGAACGTAAAAATCGTATGATTATTTCCGCTTCTTTGTTTGCGTTAGTCGGAGCTGCTTTAACTTCTATGACGTTGAACAAGCCTAATAACATGGATTCTTTGGCTTCTAAACCTTATTCTTCTAAGTTGAGTTTTGTAGACGATTCTTCTGCTCAAGCAGCGTCTCGCTCTAGTATGCGAGAAAGCATTAATCGCGCTAATAAATATTTGAACTTTAGCAGCGCAGTTGCTGGCCTTGAATCTGATTTAAGCGCATTTTCTACTAAGTCTTCTCATAAGTCTAAGTGGGATTTGGGTTCTAATTCCGATTTTAAGGTGTCGGAAATGTCTAAGTCTGCAGCAAATAATCCGAATGTTGCTGTTTTCTTGGATTCAGACGCAAAGATTGTTCCATCTGGTTTTAATCCAAATCACGATTCTGGCGATTCGGGAAATGCTTACGAATTTAGCCAATGCACTTGGTGGGTTTATGTTCGCAGGCATCAGCTTGGACTTCCAGTTGGCTCCAATATGGGAGACGGATGGATGTGGGGCCGGACTGCTCGCAAGCTTGGCTATTGGGTAGATAATACTCCTCGTCATGCTGGAGACATAATGGTGTTTGGCCGCGGTCAGGCTGGAGTTAACCGCGCTTATGGCCACGTTGCTATTGTGGAAAAGATTAATCAAGATGGTTCTATAGAAACATCTGAATCTAGCGCCGAATATCATGGTAGAACCTATTCAAGAGTTGTTAGCGCTAAAGATGCTTCCGCTTTTGAGTTTATTCACTACTAAATATTTTAAGCATTACTCGCATAATATTAGATTTATCAACTTTTGTTGGTTTGCTACGCGTTTTTAGGTGCTTTGTATTGTTAATGTGTTAACATCGCTAATGATGGTTGAGCAAAAGATTAATCAAAATATTAAACAAAATAAGATTTTTTCTTCTATAGTTGCGGGAGCTGTATGCACAACTCTTCTTGCTACTATGGTTCCTTTTGCTTGTGCTTATGCAGAAGAGTCTGCAGTTACTTCTACGCGTTCCTTCCCGAAAGTCACATCTGTTAAGCGTGATTTATTAACAGAATCTACTTCTACAAGCGTTGATTCTAATTCGCATTGGGGCGGGATTGAGTCTTTAAATGTTCCTCAAACTAAAAGTGCTGCAGAGTTGGCGGCTCAGGCTGCTGCTCAAGCGGCAGAGGAAAATGCGCGTAATGCCGCTCGCAATAATGATGGCGATTACGATTCCGCTGCAAGCCGTTCTGGCGTTAGAGGAACATCACAAAGCTATTTTGTTGCTCCTCCAGATGGTTCTTCTACGTCGGCAATGCTTAATTTTGCTGCTCAATTCTTAAACAAAGTGCCGTATCGTTCTGGTGGAACAACTCCTGCTGGTTGGGATTGCTCTGGCTTTGTACAATACGTTTTTGCAAATATGGGTGTTTCTTTGCCTAGAACTTCTGGCGCGCAAGCAACAGTTGGTACAGCTGTTCCAAGTCTTGCTCAAGCAGCTCCAGGAGATATTATTGCAAATGGTACTCATGCTGCGATTTACGTAGGCAATGGAATGGTTATTAATTCGCAATACGGCGGAACAAAATATAGCCCTATTCCTTATGTTTTTACATCTGCTTATTCCATTCGCCGAGTTTTTTAGCATAAGTTTTTGGCGTAAGTCGCAAGTTGTTTAGCGTAAGTTGTTTAGCGCAAGTTTTTTTGGCGTAAGTCGCAAGTTTTTAGCGCTAATTTAAAAGTTGTAAGTCATAAGTTACAAATCTTCTGTGTCGCAATAGACTCAAAACAATTAAACGGCTATTGTAGTACTTAAGCAAAGATTGCAAAATTCTCGCAATACTAGGAGGATCTAGATGACACAGAATGTTATTACACAAGAAAAAGCTGTTCTTGTAGGCGTTGATGGTTCTCATGCAAGCTATAAGGCTGTTTGGTGGGCATCAAACTACGCTAAGCATGCTGGATTGCAACTTCAAATTGTTTGTGCATACTCTTTGCCAAGTTATGCTGCTGTGTCTTTTGACGCAACTTATACTGCCATCGGAGACGATAATGTTGCTCATCAAGACGCTCAAGAGATTCTTTCTAAAGCTAAAGCTGTAGCTTTAGAGCAGGGTGTGGATGCAACAACTTTGATTGTTACTGGCGACCCATCTTCTGTGTTTGTGGAGCTTTCTAGAAACTATCAACTTATTGTTATTGGAAACCGTGGTAAAGGCGGATTAGCAGAGCGCTTACTTGGCACAACAAGTTCTTCGCTTCCAGCATACGCTTATTGCCCAATTGTTGTTGTTCCATATACAGATGACGATGGTCAACGAATCCACTTGAACAATAAGATTTCTAAGATTGCTGTTGGATCCGACGAGTCTAAGTGGGGATTAAAGGCGCTTGAGATTGCTGCAGATTTGGCAGATAGTTGGAATGCTCAATTAGATGTGATTTCTGCTGTTCCTAGCGTTCAAGGAGCCGAGGGAGACACTGCGGTTATGGGATCTTATATGGAAGATCTTGACGAGCGTGTAAAGCCAATTTTGCAACGCTTGCCAAACCTAAAGATTCATCGTTCTGTAGTTCCTGGCTCTGCTGTAAATGCTTTGACTCAAGCTAGCTTAAACAACGATTTGGTTGTTGTTGGCTCTAGGGGCAGGGGTGGATTTACTGGTCTGCTTCTTGGTTCTATTAGTCAAGGTTTGCTTCAGCATTCGTCTAGACCAGTGTATGTTGTCCCTCGCAAGTACGTGGAGCTGAGCGCTGCGCAAGTAGCTCAGCAGGCTAAGGTAAGTAACGATACTAGTGCTATTGATTCTATAAGTGGTGTTCATAAAGTTGATGTTCCAAAGGCTGGTGTTGAAGAAGCTAAGCAAATTGAGCAAACAATTGATCCGCTTCACTAAAGTAGTAACGCTAAGTAGTAACGCTAAGCGCTAAAACATAAATCGCGTATAAGGCACTAATTGTGTTTTATACGCGATTTTTCAAACTTGCAGATATTAATGTGTTTCTACTTGTTTTTAAGCAAGAACCGCGCGCGTCTTGCCTCTCGAGCAGCGCGTTTTTTAGCAAGTTCTTGATTGTTAATGCTGATTGCGCGCTCATAAATCTTAATTAACTCTTGAGCTTGCTTTTTAAAGTCATTATTCTTTGAATATTCAAGAACATTTGTTTTTAACTGCTCTTGCTCTTCTTTGCTCATATTAAGAACGCGGCTAAACACTTGCTTAAAGTCTTCTTTAGAATCCCATTGGTAACCATTTTTGCCACTAATAATTTGATTTTCATTAGGAGCATCATGCTTAACAAGCGCAAACAAGCCAGAGGCCATTGCCTCCAGCATAGAAAGCGAGTGCATCTCCGATAAGGAAGCGGTAGTGTAGTAGTCCATTGCGTGCAAATATTTAGGAATTTGCGTATGCTCAATAGGGCCTAGAAGGTAGATTCTATCTTCAAATCCTTTGCTTGCTACCTTATTGCGCAAGTCTTCTAAATCAGGGCCTCCGCCAATAACAACAAGTCGAGCTAAATCGCGCGGAAAATCGCAATACATAAAGTTGTCAATCAACTCGCTAATGTTCTTTTCGGCGCCAATTCTTCCAACAAAGACAAACAGCTTTGTGGAATCAGCAATACCGTATTTTTTACGGAATTCTTCTCTAAAAGCAATTCGTTCTGGTGTTGGCAAAAACTTTTTGTATTCAACAGCATTGCTAAGAACAACAACCTTTTTATCAACTTTTTGTCTGTCAATATAAGCTTGAGCCTTAGCAGACATGCTCGTAATAATTGTTGCGTTTTTAGAAAATCGCGTAAAATATTTTGCCGATATATTCCTAGAAAACTCAGTAAAATGCTTTAGACCAATGTAAAACAGGAATTTATCGTATTCGGTGTGTAGCGTGTACACAACTGGAATATGCTCTTTTTTGGCCACTTCTAGGCCTATTTCTCCAATGCCAAATTCGTTTTGAATGTGAATAACATCTGGCTTAAAGTTAATCGGGAACTTTTTGCGCATGTTTCCAATTGGAATTGCAACCCTATACTTGTAAAGCTTTTTCAAAAGAATGCCTGGAACGTACACAACGCCGTCTACAAGCTTGGTTTTACGTTGTTTTTCGGAGCCAACTGTAACAACAAGAACCTCATGACCAAGTTCTTCGTACATTTTTTTAAGCATGTAGGATTGTGTTGCTACGCCGTTTATGTATGGTGGATACGTTTCTGTAAAAATCGCGATTTTCAAAGTTTCCTCCGATTACATAAATAGCTCTAACAACGTTAAAAGTGTAGCATTGTGTTTAGCATTGTGCCACAAATCGTTATTTTTTGCCACTTTAGTGGCGTTTTTTGAATCATCGGCTAGTGGCCATTTTTCCGCGTGCTAAAAGTGCTGGTGCAAATCTTCCCATTAATGCCGAATATTTACGCTAACTTGTACAAGTGCTCCGCGCTCAAGAGTGTGCTTAACTGTGCAACCCTTGCTAATATGCTTTTCCATACGCTCTTTTAGTGCTTGTGCATCTTCGTTAGTTAGTGCAGGCTTTGCGCTCGTAGCGTCTACTGTTAAGTCTTCTTGGAATCTTAAGTAAGTTCCTTCTTCTGGGTCGTAAGTGCCATTTACAACCACGCGCGCGCCTTTTCCTTCTCCAATCGCATGCTCAACAGCGTATTGGCTGCTTAAAGCTGTGCAACCAGCTAGAGCTATTTGCATTAGTTCTACGGGAGAAAATTGCCCTTCGCCTTTGCCAAATTTTAGTGTTGCTCCGTCTTCGCTTTTTGCAATCCAAGAGCTGTCTTCTAAACGCTCAACCCATATTCTTCTAGCCATTTTTGCTCCTTTGCGTTTGTTGTATTTAGCTAAAACAATTATATAGAGATGCACAGTATATTTGCACATGCATTGGTAGTGTTGAATTTAGCTAATGATAGAATAAACGTATGGCTTTAACTCAACAAGAACTTGCAAATTTGCGCGCGCGCGTGCCGCAAAAACCAGTGTCTAATATTCCTACTCCTTACGAGGATTTGGTTAGAAAAATCTTTATGGAAGGCACATTAAAATCAGATCGCACTGGTACGGGAACAATATCTCTTTTTGGTCAGCAAATTCGCTTTGACTTAAGCAAGAGTTTCCCGCTTATAACAACAAAAACTGTGTTCTTTAAGGGGCTTGCGTACGAGCTTCTTTGGTTCCTTAAAGGCTCTAGCAATGTGCGCTGGTTGCAAGAAAACGGTGTGCATATTTGGGATGAGTGGGCAGATGAAAATGGCGATTTAGGCCCTGTTTACGGCGTTCAGTGGCGTAGTTGGCCAGCTCCAACCGAGCAAAATCCAAATCGCACAATCGACCAGATTGCAAACGTTATGGATCTTATTAAGAATCATCCAGATTCTCGTCGAATGATTGTTAGCGCATGGAATCCTGCAGAAGTAGAGAATATGGCTTTGCCGCCTTGTCACTCGCTTTTCCAGTTCTATGTTGCCGATGGCAAGCTTTCTTGCCAGCTTTACCAGCGTTCTTGCGATATGTTCCTTGGCGTGCCATTCAACATTGCTTCTTACTCGCTTTTAACAATGATGATGGCTCAACAAGCAGGATTAGAACCGGGAGAGTTCGTGTGGACTGGCGGCGATTGTCATATTTACGATAATCACGTAGAGCAAGTGCTTGAGCAGCTTTCGCGCGAGCCGTATCCGTATCCTCAGCTTGAGATTCGCAAAGCTGATTCTATTTTTAGCTACGACTATAGCGATTTTAAGGTTGTTGATTATAAGCACCATCCTACGATTAAAGCTCCTGTAGCTGTGTGATTTTACTTTATTTAGTGATTGATTAGTAGGCTTACTTAGGAGTTTTATGACTAACAATATTCCCGTTCGTTTAATTTGGGGGCAAGCATACGATTTTGAAGGCCGTACAGGCGCTATGGGCGTTAATGGCGGTATGCCTTGGCGACTTTCCCCAGATTTGCGCTATTTTAAGGCAATGACAATCTCTTGTCCAGTAATAATGGGTAGAGGAACTTGGGATTCTATGCCAGAAAAATTTAGGCCTCTTCCTGGTCGCGAAAATATTGTTGTTTCTAGGAATCCAGACTTTAATCCAAATGGAGCAAAAAGTTTTACAAAGATCGAAGACGCAATATGCTACGCAAAAAAGTGGATTGAAGATAATCCTATTGAGCATATAGATTCTTTTGATTTGCCAAAAGATGGCAGAGCAATTTGGATTATTGGTGGCGGCGCAATCTTTAGAGAAGTGATTGAGTCACAAATTGTTGACGCATCTTATGTAACTCAAATTGACGCTAGAGTAGAAGCAGACACGTTTGCTCCAAACATTCAAAAACTTGTAGATGATGGATTGTGGAAAGTTGCGCGCGATGGCGATTGGCAGGAATCGCCTATAAAAGTTGGCGAAAAACAATTCAATACAAAATATAAGTTTATGGTTTATGAGCCAGTTAAATCTAAAAAATAAGCTAGATTAAGGATATGTATGGAATCTTTAAGCAAAATTCACGTAGATGCTAAGCATCCGTATGTTGTTATGACAGTTTGCACGGGGAATATTTGCAGATCTCCAATGGCAGAAATTGTTTTGCGTAACGAGTTTAAGCTTAGAGGATTAAGCGATGTTGTTGCTGTAAAATCGTGTGGTGTAAGCGACGAAGAATACGGAAATCCGATTGATAGGCGTGCGCAAAAAGAGCTTAAAAGTAGGGGATATTCTTTGCCATTAAGCCATTTTGCGCATAGGATTGAGCGAGACGAAATAGAAGAGACGAATCTTTTTCTTCCAATGACTGCTTCGCATATGCAATCTTTGCTTAGGATTATTCCGCCGCAAAAGCGTAGTCTTGTTCACATGTATAGGTCTTTTGATCCGTCTTTAGAAAAGCCACAAGCTGGTCGTGAAGCTGTTTTAGATTTGGCAGACCCTTGGTATGGTGGTCCTAAAGAGTTTGAGATTGCAATGGATCAAGTGGAGGAGTGCGCTCCCTACATTGTTGATTGGGTGGAGTCGCAGATAACTCGAGAATAGTATTTGCATATAAATCGCAAGTCAAATCGCAAGTCAAATCGCAAGTAAAATCGCGTATAAATATATTAAAACCAGACGAACCGCTTGGAACGTCTGGTTTATTTTTTTTTTAATCTAAAAGCCTAGGTTTATTTTCCTCTTAAAGCTCTGCGACTTACGCGTGGAGTATGAGTTGGGTCAATTCCCTTTGGAATTCCAAACCCTAGCTTTCCTTGCAAAGTGCGTAAACGGTCGTTTAGAATCGCAAGCTCTGTTTTAGTAAGGAAGAATCTGCGATTTGGATGAATTGCAGCAAGAGGAGCAAACTTGTGATTTGTAGGAATCAAAGTTTTAGACTTTAGAACTTTACTCCTTAAATCCTTAAGCTTAATTTGATTTTGGCCATTTCCAACGCAAATGCGGTAAACAGGAATATTGGATCCAGCTGTAACACTTTTAATAGCATGCTCTTGGCGTTCCATAGCATGAGTCAAGCGTTCGTAGTTGCCTTCTCCAACAAGAAATATTCCGTTAAAACCAGTTCCACGCCAAATTGCATCTTTTGTGCGAGGATCAACCCATACTGGCTGTTGTGGGAAAGTGAAACCGCCTTTATTGATTGCGCTTAAAATTCCAGCTGCAGCTCCAGGCTTGCCTTCTAGTTTTGCATATCCAACTTTATCTGCGCGCTTTGTTAAAACAACAGTAAAAAGCAAAAGACCAAGCATAAGCGCTGTTACAATCATCATAATCCACGTGAAAATGGACCAGCGTAAAATAGCGCCAGCTATAACGCATAACACTACAGGGGCTACAAAAGCCAAGCCAAGCCAAAGCGGAAGCTGCTTATCTTCTGTATACGTGTACTTGTAAATGCGCACAATTTGTGAAATCATGCCTGATTTCTTAGTGTTCTTTGACTTTTCGTTTGCCATTTTGCGTTTATCCCCTATACGATATTCGCGTTAATTTTGTTTTGTGCTTATTGCAAGGTTTTCTACAACGGGTTTACTACCACATTTGTGCAACTATTACTTAAGTAGCCTTAAGTAGCATGCTACAAACACACATTTCTATAAATCATATCTTTGTTGGTATACTAGCGTTTTATTTTGGCCAATTACCGCGTTTTGGCGTGCTCGGCTTTGGTAGCCTCCATCTGCGCATTTGTATTGCGCGACTGCAAGCATACATTGCAGACCTAGAGCTTTTAGCAACAGCAGCCTGGCCGTACCTTTTAACAAGTTCTTTTCTAAGTTTTCGCCACATTATTAAAACGTCAATAATCGCAGCAAAAAGATACGCGTAAAGAATAATCGCAAGCGCAAAATAAAGAGCAATATATTTAGTAGACAAGAAGTTTTGTGTAAAGAAGATGCAAATCATAATCACGATTGCAAATGGAACGAAAAACTCGCCAATATTAAAGCGTGCGTCTACGTAATCGCGAATATAAACTCTCCAAGGAAGCTGCTCCGACTTTGGCATATGCGCTAAATCGCCGCTTTTCATAGCTTCGTATTGTGCGTTTTCTCTTTCGCGCAATCGTGCTCGCGCAGCCTTTGCGCTAGCTTTTCTATCGGTTGGAACTAGCGGCCTAAGATTTTGCGCTGCAGCTTCGCTTTGCTTTGGAGTTGGAGCGTTTTTTGTGCGAGTTTTTGCCTTATTTTCTACTTTATTTTCGCTATTTTCATTGGCTGATGATTTATTGCCATTTTGCGCATTATTATCAGCATCTTTTTTTACAAATGGATTCCATGTCATGTTTGCAGATTACCCAACAGACTAGACGCGTTCCATAGATTTTGCTGGCTGTTAATGTTGTTAATAGTGTGATAGTGGTTAGATAGTAGTTAACCGCTTGACTATTTGTTTTGGCTATTTGTTTTAAGGAGATTTGTATGGCTAATCTTAATGTGGAAGATGTTAAGAATCGTGTTAGCGCTGCGTGGAATGATGTTATATCCGTTCTTAATAAAAAGATAGAGTTTGGAGCTGTTTCTGCTAAAGGCATTACTGGGGATCATATGCGCGCTTCGGCTGAATACGTTGCTGGTGTATTGCGCGAAGTGGGCGTTGATGCTCGTGTTGAGCAATCGCAAAATCCAGATGGCACTCCAGGAGCCTTTGAAGTTGTTGGATCTCGTATTGTGGATCCTAGTGCTCCAACTGTTTTGCTTTACGCTCATCACGATGTTCAGCCTGTTCCAGATGCAAGCGAGTGGAATACGGATCCTTTTAAAGGAACAGAGATAGATGGGCGCTTGTATGGTCGCGGAAGCGCGGACGATGGCGGTGGAATTGCTATTCACTATGGTGCTTTGCGTGCTTTAAGTGAAGATTTAGGCGTAAACATTAAAGTGTTTATTGAAGGCGAAGAGGAGATGGGCTCTCCAAGCTTTATTCCATTTATTGAGTCTCACAAAGATGAGTTTGAATCCGATGTAATTATTGTTGCAGACTCTGGAAATTGGTCTGCTGAAGTTCCAAGCCTTACGACTAGCTTGCGCGGAAACACTACTGTAGACGTTAAGGTTAAGGTTCTTGATCATCAAGTTCACTCTGGTCAATTTGGTGGCCCTATTTTAGACGCATACACGCTTGCTTCAATGCTTGTTGCTTCTCTTTACAACAAAGACGGCGATTTAGATGTTCCTGGAGTTGAATCGCAAGAGCCTGTTGGTGGATTGCAACGCGATTTAGATGAGACTCAAGTTAGAGCCGATTCTTCTGTAGTTGATTCATACAAGCTTGCAGGAACTGGATCTTTGGCTGCACGAATGTGGACTAAGCCAAGTTTGACTGTTATTGGAATGGACGCTCATCCAGTAGAGGAAAGCTTTAACGTTATTGCTCACGAGACACGCTTGCGACTTTCGCTTAGAACTGCGCCTTGCCAGCGTCCAGAGGAAGCACAAAAAGCATTGAGTGACTTTTTGATTAAAAATGCACCGTTTGGCGCGCAAGTAACTGTAGATCCTTTAGATAATGGCATGGGTTGGGCTATGGATCCAAATGCTGTTGCAACTAAAGATGCGCTCGCATCTATGAAAGACGCTTTTGGTGTGGATCCTATTAATAAGGGCGAAGGTGGTTCGATTCCATTTATTCCAGAATTGCAACGAATCTTCCCTAAAGCTCAAGTTTTAGTTACGGGTCCAGAAGATCCAAAGTCTAATGCTCACAGCCCAAATGAGTCGATTTCTCTTTCTGGCTTGAAGTCAAATATTGTAACGGAAGCTTTGCTTCTTAGTCGTTTAGGGAAGTAGTGTTGTAAGTTATAACTCGCGCATAAAAGCGCGCGAACATGTTGATTTTGTGCGCGAGTCTACACAATGCCGTAAAATTTTCACTAGACACGGGTGCTTTGCGTTAATTCGTAAAGCTGAGAGAAACCGCTTGAACGTGAATCCAGGTAATACTGGCGCACGGAGATCTGTTTTTCCCGTGCCTAAAAGTAAAAAGGCACAATCATGTCAACAAGCGTCTTCTATGCATATAGCAATTAAATGCTGTATGCTGTTTAGATTTTTCTAAGCAAGTAGGCGTTTTGGGATTGTAGGATTTGCTAAGATTCTAAGATTTGTTAAGATTCTAAAAATCTATAGTAAAGTCTAATAATCCTAAAAATAATTTAATAAATAATTAAATAAAATCATTGCCATAAAGGATTTGCTATGCCCGATGCATATAAAACGCAGGTTTTGAACAATGCTAACCAGTACAAAGCTGAAACTTTCCTTCCATCGGCTTTTAGTGCTGCTAAGTTGCGTTTTGAGAATTGGGGTTATCGTCATGCCTCTCGCAAAGCGTTTGCTGTTCGTGGTTTGAACCTGACTATTGAAGCAGGGCAGAGAGTATTGCTATTAGGAGCATCGGGCATAGGCAAGTCCACTATTCTTGAAGGTGCTGCTGGATTAATCGGCAGCGATATTATTCTTAAAAGTGATTCAAACGATAAAAATAGTAACTCTTCTTCGCATAATGTTTTAGTTGAAGACGAAGATGGCGGAGTGAGTGAAGGCGCAGTATTTGTAGACGATGTACCAGTTCATAAGGCTCGCGGACGCGTTGGTTTAGTTTTACAAGACCCAGAATCTCAAGCGATTTTTCAACGTTTAGGAGATAACGTTGCGTTTGGTCCAGAAAACATGAATGTTCCGCGTAAAGAGATTTGGAATATTGTTGACGAAAGTCTTAAAGAGGTTGGCTTAGATGGCTTGCAACTTCATCGCTCTACTGCACATTTAAGCGGTGGTCAAATGCAGCGATTGGCTCTTGCTGGTGCGTTGGCAATGAAGCCTAGTGTTCTTCTTTTAGACGAGCCTACAGCAAATCTGGATCCAGACGGCGTTGAGCAAATTGTTTCAGCAGTTGGAAAAGTGCTTGACGATACTCATGCAACCATGGTTCTTGTTGAACATCATGCGCAGCCTTGGATTGATTTAATTGACCGAGTAATTGTTTTGGGGCTTGAAAATAGCGGTAATAGCGGTAATAGTAATAGCGAAGATAGCAAAAACTTTGTTCACGATGACGATATTGCAAGAGACGAGAGTGCTAAAACAGTAATCGTAGCCGACGGAACTCCAGACGAGGTGTTTAATCGCAAGGATCTTGATTTTGAAAATCTTGGAATATGGCTCCCGGATAAGTATAAGGATTCAAAAAATCGCAATATAGGCAGGATTCATGTTGAAGGAGAGCCTGATTGTGATCCTTCTGTAGGAGATGGGAAAGTAGTTTTATCTACAAAAAACCTTGCGATTAGTCATACGGATACTCCAATAGCTAAAAACATTAATCTTGAATTTAATTCTGGCCAAATAACGGCTTTGGTTGGCGCAAATGGTGCTGGAAAATCAACTTTGTCTCTAACTTTGGCAGGATTAATTCCGTCAATAGAAGGCGAAGTTGTAGCAAGCGAGGAACTTTGTAAAGATTTAGACTCAAGTGATCCTATAAAGTGGAAGTCAACTGAACTCGCTAAAAGAATATCGTATGTTTTCCAAAATCCAGAACACCAATTTGCTTGCGGAACTGTTTTAGAAGAGGTTATGTTAGGCCCTATTAGAACAGGCATGAGCGAAGAGGATGCTCGAGCAAAAGCTAAAGAATTGCTAGAGCGATTCAGATTAGGCAGATATGCCAACGCCAATCCGTACACGCTTTCTGGAGGAGAAAAGCGCAGGCTTACAGTTGCTGCATCTTTGGCTGCAGCTCCAAGGGTTTTGATTTTAGATGAGCCAACTTTTGGCCAAGATCGAAAAACGTGGATGCAAATTATAAAGCTGATTGCAAGTCTTAGAGCAGACGGCGTTAGTGTTATTGTTGTTACTCACGATAAAGAGCTAGTAGACGCTCTGGGCGCGCGTTTGGTTGAACTTTTGCCAGTTAACAATGCTAAGAATAGTGATTCTGGAGATTTATCAGATTTACAAGAATCGCAAGCAAAAGAAGATTTAGAATCATCGCAAAGCTTGTCTTCTACAACTAATTCAACGAATATTTCTCGAATAAAAGTTAGCGCTGTAAATAAGCGTGATGAGAAAGAAAGAGCCGCAAGTTGCTCGCCATTTTTGGCATCGCTAAATCCTGTTTACCGCATGCTTGGAGCTTTTATGCTTTCCATTCCTTTGCTGTTTACTCTTGATTGGCTTTCTTCGACTATTGCACTTGTTTTAGAGTTTATAATTTTATGGATTGTTGGAATGAATCCTTGGCGTGTTGTTAAGCTTTCTTGGCCTGTTTGGGTTGGTGCGCCTGGATCTGCTCTAGCAGTGTGGTTGTATGGTAAATCTGGCGGTCAAACGTTGTTTGATTGGGGAATTATTCACGTAAGCGAGCACTCAACAACTCTTGCAATTGCAACGTTTATTCGTATTTTAGCGATTGGTGTTCCTGCAATTGTTACTGTTATTGGTATTGATGCTACAGATTTAGCAGATGCTTTTAGTCAAGTTATGCATTTGCCAGATAAGTTTGTTTATGGTGGATTAGCGGGAATGAGGCTTTTTAGCGTTTTACAAGACGATTGGGCAGCTCTTACTGCTTCTAGAAGATCTCGCGGTCTTGGAGACGATAGTAAGATTCGCGCATTTATGCCTCAAGCTTTTGCGCTTCTTGTTCTTTCGATTCGTAGGTCTAGTACTTTGGCAACAGCAATGCAAGCGCGCGGTTTTGGTGGAGAAAATCCAAGGTCTCATTCACGCATAAGTTACGTAAATAAGCGCGATTATGTGTTTATGGTTGTATGCTTAATTATTCCTGCAATTGCATTAATCGCAGCTGTTTACTACGGTACGTTTGCGCTTCTTGGTGGAAATTAATTTTGGTGTGTCGTTCATGTAAGACACATGCTGAAAACGTTGGAATAAAGCCATTTTGGGATATTTTGTGGGCTTAATGGGATTCGAACCCACGACCTTCTGCTCCGGAGGCAGACGCTCTATCCACTGAGCTACAAGCCCGCAACTTGTGAAAGTATACACGTTGCTAGGGATTGAGATTGTTTTATATAAGATTAGAAATGCGTTTTATGCGCTTACGGCGTTTTGCTTGGAATTGTGCGGATTTAAGTGTGGATATTTTTACGTATTTTGTGTGATTTTTTGCTAATTTTATATTTTTGTTTGCATTTGTACTTTTATGGTGTTAGCATCGAACACAACACAAACGCATATCGTAAATTTTACGGTGTTAGGTTTGTGATTGACCACATAGGCATTTAGCTTTGCAGCTAAAGTATTTAAGGAGGCGGCTGTCATGCGTAACATGAATGCTCAAGCTCGCGATACTTTTGATGCTGCTCGTATGTGGTGGTGGCAGACTTCTCTTTGGCGTAGTTTACTCTAAAGTTTTAGAAGCTGCTTGTTTAGGCTTATAAAAGACCTCTAGGGTAAACCTAGGGGTCTTTTTTATATCCTAAAACGCAAAATCTATTTGGTTTTAATCCAAATCTAAAACAATCTAAACAATCTAAAACCAATAACAATCTAAACCAAAATTGTTGAAAACAAACAACGTAAAAATTTACGTAAAGGAGAAAATCATGAATCAGGAGTCCACTAACGTAGAAGCTACTAGCGCAGAGACCACTAGCGTAGATACAACATCTGCACAGTCCGAAATTAATCAAGCAGCTACTTTGCTAAAAGGCGTAAATGTTAAAAAGCACGCTTTAGATATTACGTCTTTAGTTTTGGTTGCTGTTCTTTTTGCAGCTGGATGTATTCTTGACTTTACAGTTGCAAAGTCGCTTTCGATTGGAAACATTCAGCCAGAGTTTGTTATTGCATCGTTCTGCTTGTCTATTTTGCTTGTTCGACCAAATGTTATTCAAGGTGCGATTATTGGCGCTTTGGCTGCTACTTTGATTCAATTTAACACTTCGATTCCTGGTCTTGAATACGCTTGCGATATTCCAGCAGCAATCATTATGACGTTAGTGCTTATGGGTTACTTAAAAGCTTTCCCTAAGGATGCTGCTAGAAAGTTCAGTGTGTTCCCGTTTATCTCTACGTTTGTTGCAACTGTTATTTCTGGAATGATTTTTGCAACAATCGCATCCTTCTTTATTCTTCATTCTCCAAACACGATTCTTGTTATGCTTCCAATCATTTTGGGAACTGCTGTGTTTAATGCTGTTGTTGTTGAAGTTCTTTACACTCCAATTCGACTCGTTTTGCACAAGTAAATCGCCACTGAAAATGAGAAATAAATTAACTTGAATCAACGTAAGCAAATATAAACAAACATAAATGAATGTAAGTAAACATAAATAAATATCAAAAGTCGATAATTAAAACTTGATTATCGCAACATAAAGGAGAAGATTATGAATCAGGGAATTAACGAACATGCAGGTAGCGTGATTAATGCTGTAAGTATTAAGAAGCATGCTTTAGATGTTACGTCTTTAGTGTTGGTTGCTGTTCTTTTTGCAGCGGGATGTATTCTTGACTTTACAGTTGCAAAAGCACTTTCAATTGGAAACATTAAACCAAACTTTTTAATAGCATCGTTCTGTCTTGCGATTTTGCTGGTTCGTCCAAATGTTATTCAGGGTGCGATTATTGGTGCCTTGGCTGCAACTTTAATGCAATTTAACGCATCTATTCCTGGTCTTAATTATGTTTGCGATATTCCAGCAGCAATTGTTATGACTTTGATGATTATGGCTTATGTTCACGTTTTCCCTAAGGATGCTGCTAGAAAGTTCAGTATTTTCCCACTTATAGCAACTTTTATAACTACAGTTGTTTCTGGTTTAATATTTGCCTCTACTGCATCTTTCTTTGTTCTTCATTCTCCTAAGACGATTCTTGTTATGCTTCCAATCATCTTTGGAACTGCTGTGTTTAATGCTGTTGTTGTTGAAGTTCTTTACACTCCAATTCGACTCGTTTTGCACAAGTAGCGCAGTTTGTGTTTGCAATATGTACTACGCAATATGTGTTAGGAATGTTTGGTAAATTATATAATCGTTAGATAATAATCAATAATTAGTAATCAATTTATTGGTTTTAAGAGTTAGGAATTATTGTGCCTTTGCTTGAGTTAAAAGATGTGTCTTTTAAGTATGTGAATCGGAATAAAGATGATTCTTTAGACTCTTCAAAGGCACATGATTCCACTTTTGCGCTAAAAGATGTAAGTCTTAGCATAGAATCTGGTGAATTTGTTGGTATTATTGGCCCTTCTGGGTCTGGAAAAACAACGCTTGCTTCGCTTTTTTCTGGCGCGATTCCGCATCATTATTCTGGCGAACTCTTAGGAAGTGTTAAGATTGCGGGTCAAGACACTAAAAATCTTGCTTTAACTAATATTGCTTGCTTAATTGGATCGGTTATTCAAGACATTGATGCGCAAATGGTTGCTGCAAATGTAGAAGATGAGATTCTTTTTGGCTTAGAAAACTTTGGCGTTGCGCATAGCGAAATACCAAGTCGAATAGATGAAGCTTTGCAAATTGTTGGCATTAGTGATTTGCGTAACCGCGATTTAGATACTCTTTCTGGAGGCCAAAAGCAGAAAGTTGCGATTGCTGCTATTCTTGCGCTAAAGCCTAAAGTTATGGTTTTAGATGAGCCTACGTGCGCTTTAGACCCTGTTTCTTCTAAAATGATTTTTTCGATTCTTAAAGATTTGAATAAGAATTTTGGAATAACGGTTGTTGTAATTGAGCAAAAAGTGGCACTTTTAAGCGAGTATTGCAAGCGTTTAGTTGTGCTTTCTAATGGCACTTTATCGCTTGATTTGCCTGTTAGCCAAGCTTTGAAAAACATGGATTTGCTTTATTCTATTGGAATAAATTATCCACGCACTACGCATTTGGTTAATGATTTACAGAGCAAGAATGTTTGTTCTAAAAGCGATTTGCCTGTGTCTGTAGAAGATACAGTAAATACTATTGTTAATACGATTAATAGTGGAAAATCTTTGACTTCGCATGTTGATTCTCATAGTGAATTTGATAATAGTGAATTTGATAATAGTGAATGCGATTCAAATAAATCGGCGGTTGCTGGCGACTTTTCCCACGAATTGCAAGTATCCGAACAATCTTCTGCGCAATATTCCGCGCAAAATCAATCAAAAAACACTTCTCCGTGTCTTTCGCTTAAAAACGTCAGTTTTTCGTACCCAAGTGGCGTTAGTGCGCTAAAAAACGTGTCTTTTGAAGCTTACGCTGGGGAGCTAGTAACTCTTGTTGGAAGAAATGGCGCTGGAAAAACAACCGTTACTAAGCTAATCAATGGTTTGCTTAAGGCGAGCGGCGGCAATATTTTTATTGATGGCAAAGACACTAGCAATATGAAGATTAGTCAGATTGCGCATTATGTTTCTACGCTTTTCCAAAATCCAGATCGTCAGCTTTGCAAAGATACTGTTTTAGAAGAAGTGGCGTTTAGTTGCATTCTTTTAGGAGAGTCTGTTAAAGATGCTAATGATCATGCAATGCAAATGATTGAAAAGCTAAATCTAGACCCTAAAGCAAGCCCGTTTATGCTTTCTAGAGGCCAGCGTCAAATGGTGGCCTTGGCTGCAACTGTTGTAACTAAACCTAAGATTCTTGTTTTAGACGAGCCAACGTGTGGCTTAGACTACATGGAATGCTTGCGCATTATGCAAGTTGTAGAAGATCTTAGAGACCACGGTTGCTGTGTGATAATGGTTTGCCACGATATGGAAGTGGTTCTTGACTTTGCAACGCGCTTAATCGTAGTAAACGATGGCAAAATTCTAGAAGACGGAAGCATAAGTTGCGTTTTTGAAAACAATGCGATTTGCAAAGAAGCTGCATTATGTGCTCCGCTTTTATGCGCTGTATCTCAAGGCTTAGTCAAAAATGGTTTTGATGCGTGTAAAGGCTTGTATAAAAGGGATATGTTGGTTGATGCTCTTAAAAAGAGTTGCAATTTGTAAAGCAAGGTGTAATTATGCAAACTAAAATCTTAACGTATAACGAAGGTTCAACTTTGCTTCACAAAGCGAATCCTATTGCAAAACTTATATTAGCTGTAAGCGTTGTTGTATCTGCTTTTATAGCTCAACAATTTAGCGTTCTTGTATTTATTGCAGTTCTTATTCTTGCTGGCATGGCTATGGCTGGTATTCTTAAAGCGCTGTTTCCTCTTGTTCGCGCAATGCTTATTCTTGGCGTTGTAATGTTCTTTTTGCAAACAGTTATTGCTCAAGGCGGAAACTACATGTTCTTATGGTTTAGCACAAAGGGAATTTCTGTTGCATTGCGAGCATCTTTAAGACTTTTTTGCTTTGCATTGCCTCTTGTAAGCGTTCTTAGCATTACAAAACTAAACGATTTAGCTAATGCAGTTGTTCAATACTTACACATTCCATATTGCTATGCTTTTACAATCACTACAGCTGTGCGATTTGTTCCTATTTTTGCGTACGAGATGTCTCAAATTACAGAAGCTCAAATGGCAAGAGGAGTGGAGTTCGATACTAAGAATCCTTTTAAAAAGATTAAGCTTATGATGCCTTTGATTGTGCCTCTTTTAGTTTTGTCTGTTCGTAAAGCAGATAGCTGTGCGCTGGCTGCAGAAGAGCGAGGATTCTATTTGCGCACACGTAAGTCTTCTTTTAGAAAATATCCTTTTGGCTGGCGTGGATTTGTTCTTCTTGTTATATCTGTTTTAATGATTGCTTTGCCAATTCTTGCGTCTATGTTTGCTCCACAAATAATCTAAAATAGTCTAAACTAATCTAGAATCAATTAAAAAATTCTAGAATTTAGGCGATTTTAATGACTAATATTAAGTTTTGGCTTAAAGGTGCAAGACTTTATACTCTTCCAATCGGAATTGTTCCAGTTGTTATGGCAATTTCGATTTTTGCAAGATATTTATTTAGTGGCCAAATACTTGTAAAGACTTACAATGTTGAAAATTTTGCTTTGCAAGCGTTTTTGTGTTTGTGTGTTGCTGTTTTTATGCAAATTTCAGTAAACTATGCAAACGATTATTGTGACGGTTTGCGCGGATTAGATAATCAAAGGTCTAAGCGAGCTGTAAGCGCAGAAAACAAAGCGCTATGCGATGTGTCTTGGAGGCTTGCAGACGCTGGTATTAAGCCAAAATCAGTGTTGTATGCTGCTTGCATATCTGCTCTGCTCTCGTGCGTTTTTGGATTAGTTATTACTATTAGAAGCGGAATTTGGATGTTTATTCCGCTTGGATTAATTTGCGTTATGGCAGCTTGGTTTTATGCAGGAGGATCACACCCATACGGATATAGGGGTTGGGGAGAATTTAGTGCGTTTTTGTTCTTTGGGCCTGTTGCGTTTTTAGGAACATTGTGTGCTCTTTTTTATGCAAGTGGTTTTTCTAAAGACTCAATAACTGCAGCAAGCATTGAGCAAATTGTTTTTTGCGTATTATTATCTTTTATTCCAGGCGGATTTTCTGCTTGCCTTATGATGATTAATAATTTAAGAGATATAGAAAGCGATACGCAACATAAAAAGATTACTGCAATGGCTTTGCTTGGCAAACGCAAGGGTAGTGTTGTGTTTACTTGTGTTACTGTTTTAGTGGCGATTTTACAATTTGCGTACGTGCTTTTATATGTGTTCTATTCGCGATTTATAGGCGTATTTTTAAGTATTAGCAACCAATATAAAATCGTTCGTTCACTAAACAACGCATTATTTAGTAATGGTGTGTGTAATGGCGTGTTTTCTGTTTCTTGCATTCTGTTACTATTGACTACTTGCGTGTTTATTAAAAAAGCGTGCTCGCTAATATACGCAGTTATTAATGGGAATTATGCTAGTGCTTTTCCGTTGTGCGTACAGTTAGCAATGCTCGGTGCTTTGACTTTTGTATTGTCATTATTTGCATGTGCTTTACCGCATTAAAAAGCGGTTTAGAGCGTATTTTTATACACGCATGCGAGTAAAATCGTTGACACGCGCACAGTGTGCTTTTAGCGTTTGTGCATAAAACTTGCATGATGCTAGCCTAAAAAATAAACGCAAAGATGGCGAGTATGAGTATTAAGTGTGCGAATGTATGTGTTAGTTAATGCATAGCGCTGTTGCCTTGTGTTTTGGTAAGGAAATGAGGTTAGAATGTCGGCTGAAAACAGCGATGAAGAGATGGGGAAGGCGCCTGTTGTGCTTACAGATGATGAATTGCGTAATGCATATGAATCGTCGAATGGCGTAGAAAGCAATAATAAAAATAGCGAGCAAAAAGAAAACGGCGTTAAAACTGTTGTTGTTGCAGAAGATGAAGCAGTAAACCGTATGGATCTTGTAGCAATGCTAGAAGATAACGGATATAAGGTTGTTGGTCAAGCTGCGAATGGGCAAGAGGCTATTGATCTTACTCGTGAACATCGTCCAGACGTTGTTTGCATGGATGTTAAAATGCCTGGCGTGGATGGAATTCAAGCAGCTGCTACTATTTGCGATGAAAATATTGCGCCTGTTGTTATGCTAACAGCTTTTTCGCAAACAGATCTTGTTAAGCGCGCTACTGGCGCTGGAGCAATGGCGTATGTTACAAAGCCTTACGAAGAGTCAAAGCTTTTGCCGGCTCTAGAAGTTGCAATGGGCAGATTTAGCGAGATTAACGATTTGCTCGATAGTGTTGAGCGCACAGAAAACAAGCTTCAAGATGCTCAAGATCAGCTTCGTAAAGCAGAAGAAAAGCTTAAGAAAGCAGAAGATACTCTCGAAGAGCGCAAGCTTGTAGATAGAGCAAAAGGCTTGCTTATGGATAAAGCTGGCTTCTCGGAGCAGGGTGCTTTCCGTTGGATTCAAAAAACTTCTATGGATCAGCGTATTCCAAAGAAGCGTCTTGCGTTGGCTATTATCGCTAAGTATGGCGAAGAAAAGCCATCTGACGAAGCGTAGTAAAGTCAAAATAATTTTGGTAATCGCGGTTTCTTGCGCGAGCTATGCATAAATAATTTCAAAAGTTTATTTTACAAAAACGCAGGTGGGTGTTAAGTGAATACCAGCATCGTTGCAAACGAGGATTCTTTGAATAATGAGGATTATAAGGGAACGTTGTTGGTGGTAGATGGCCACTCACTTGCGTTTCGTGCTTTTTACGCAATATCGGCAGATAATTTTTCTACAAAATCTGGTTTTGCAACTAATGCAATATGGGGTTTTGCTACTATGCTTTCGCAAGTCATAGAAAAAGAGAAACCAGATAAGCTTGCGGTTGCTTTCGACGTTAAAGGTGGAACTTTTAGAAACAAGCTTTTGCCGCAATATAAGGGTACTCGTGAAGCTGCTCCAGAAGAACTTATAGCTCAGCTGCCCGTTATTCAAAAAATGCTTAGTGCGTTAGGTGTTAAGTACATTACAAAGCAGGGCTACGAAGGCGACGATATTATTGCTACTTTGGCAACTATGGGCGCTAATGCTGGTTATAAAACGCTTGTGCTTTCTGGAGATCGCGATGCTTTTCAGCTAATTAATAACACTATTAACGTGCTGTACCCAGGCAGGCATTTTAAGGATCTAAAGCAAATGGATCCTAATGCGATTGTTGAAAAATACAATGTTACGCCTAGTCAGTATTCAGATTTAGCAGCATTGCGTGGAGAAACGTCTGATAATATTCCAGGAGTTCCAGGAGTTGGAGATGGTTATGCTGCTAAGTGGATTAATCAATTTGGCAGCCTAGAAGGCATTATTGAAAACGCAAGTAAAATCACAGGTAAAAAAGGCGAGTCTTTACGAGAAAGCATTGATCAGATTCGATTAAACAAAAAAGTTAATACTCTTGTTAAAGATTTAGACCTTGGAGTTAGCGTTAACGATCTTGATTTTGGCAATGTAAACGCTGCGTCTGTTGGAGAGCTGTTTGAAAGTCTTGAGTTTGGTACGCGTACTAGAAGAAAGATTCTAAAAGAATTTACTCGCGGAACCAAAGAGCTTTTAGATGAGAATATTAAAACAATGATTTCTGCTGGAAGTGCGCATGCAGAAAATGGCGGTTCTACGGAATCGAATGATTCAGATGATATAGAAGACGTTAAAACTCTGTTAGATAAAATAAACGTGCATAATATTAATTCCGAGTCTGATGCAGATAATTGGATTAGTATCGCAAAATCTTGTGTTGCGGATTCTTGCGACTTTTCTGACTCGTATATAAATAGCGCAAATCTTATAAGAAACGACTTAGAATGCGAAAAAACAATAAAAGAGAATAAAGAATTAGTAGTGTTTGCTGTAGAAGAAAAAAACAACACTAGTCAGTTTGGTATTTTTGCAAAAGCATTAATAATCCTAGCTGGTAACGATGCTGCAATTGTGTATGCGAATGTTCTTAAATCCAATAGCGCAATAGCTTATAAACTAAGAGATTTTATAAAAAAGCATGAGTCTTCAGTAGTTTTGCACGATTATAAAAAGCATATTGCTCTTTTAACGTCTCTAAAAATTGTAGAAGATAATTACTCTTTTAGCCCGCTAGTCGATACTCGCTTAGCATCTTACTTAGTTGATCCAGATTTTAAGAACGAAAATCTTTGCGATATGGCTGAGCATGTTTTGAATATTCATATAGACTCTTCGCGATTAAACGCTGAGCCAACGCAAGGCAAACTTGATTTTGATATTGATAGCAGCCAAGATTCTAAAGAGCAAGATTCTAAAGAGCAAGATTCTAAAGAGCAAGATTCGCAGAGTCAAGATAACAAAGAATTAGAAAAAAGCATGCTAGAAACAGCTCTGGTTATACGTTTGCTTTCTAAACAATATGCGAAAGAGTTAGATGAGCGCAAGCAAACTGGCTTAATGGTAGACGTTGAAATGCCTGTTTCTAGAGTTTTAAGGAAGATGGAAGATACGGGCGCTGCTGTAGATATGCTACGACTTACGTCTATGAGAGATAATTTTGCAAGCGAAGCTAATTTTGCTCAAAAAATGGCGCTAGACGTTGCAGCTAAGCCAATAAATTTGCAAAGTCCTAAGCAAATTCAGAAATTACTTTTTGAAGACATGGGTCTAAAGCCTACTCGTAGAACAAAAAGTGGCTCGTATACTACTAATGCCGAAGCTTTACAAGAGTTGTATTCAAAAATTGATCCAGATGAGAAGCCAAGTCAATTTTTAGGCGCTTTGCTTAAGTATCGTGAAACTAATAAATTAAAACAAATCGTTCAAAGCCTTATTGATGCTGCAAGATATAAAGATGGTAGGATTCACACAACTTTTGAGCAAACTATTGCTGCTACTGGTCGATTAAGTTCTTCGGATCCAAACTTGCAAAACATTCCTAATAGAAATGCTGCAGGAAGAGAGATTAGAGCGGCATTTGTTCCAGGAAGTGGATATGAACAGCTTATGAGTTGTGATTATTCGCAAGTGGAACTTAGAATTATGGCTCATGCTTCTGCAGATAAAACGCTTATTGATGCTTTCCAGTCTGGAGTTGATTTTCATAAGTTTGTAGCGAGCTTAGTTTATAGGATTCCAGTAGAGCAAGTTAGCGCAGATCAGCGTAGCCATGTTAAAGCAATGAGCTACGGGTTAGCGTACGGACTCAGTACATACGGTCTTGCAAAGCAACTAGGCATTAGTCCTGCGGCTGCCGAGATGCTTAAAGAAAAGTATTTCAATACTTTTGGTGCAGTACACGACTATTTGGAGTCTTTAGTAGATAAAGCTAGAAAGCTTGGATACACTCAAACAATGTTTGGTAGAAGAAGATATTTCCCAAAGTTAAATTCTACGAACAGAGCATCTAGAGAAGCTGCAGAACGAGCTGCTCTAAACGCTCCTATTCAAGGAAGCGCCGCAGACATTATGAAGCTTGCAATGATTAGAGTAGATGATGATTTGCGAAAAGCTAATGTTAAGAGTCGCGTGATTTTGCAAATCCACGATGAACTTGTTCTTGAGATTGCTCATGGTGAGTCGGATGTTGTAGAAAACATTGTTAAAAATGCTATGGAACATACTGTTGAGCTTTCTGTTCCGCTTAGTGTTTCTACTGGAGTTGGTGCTGATTGGCAGCTTGCTGCGCATTGATGTGTTTGCGAAAATTATTGTAAAGACCACTGTAGGCTTGTTGTAAAGGATAGGAATAATGGCAACTTTAGGTGAGATTGTTAATGTTTTAGAAGACTTATATCCTTTAAGTCTTGCTGAGTCTTGGGATAATCCAGTATTAATCGTTGGGAATCCTTCGCATAAAGTTAATAAAATTATTTGCTTATCGGATCCAACTTTAGAAGCTGTTGAAGAATCGTGCAAAATGGGAGCGGATTTGATTGTTTCGCACCATCCTTTGTTTTTTAAGTCGGTTCACGAAGTTTCTGGTTTTTCTGTTCGCGGGAAAATAGTTCAAACGCTTATTGAAAATCGTTGTGGATTATGGGTTGGTCACACTAATGCGGACGCGGCTTTTAGGGGAGTGGCGCATGCTGCGTCTATTGCTTTTGGTCTTAAGGATTTGCATCCTCTTGTTCCTGCAAGCAATAATGACCCTTCTCTTGGTCTTGGCAGAGTTGGAGTGCTTGAGCAAAAAATAACGCTTAAAGAGTTTGCTACGCGCGTTTTTAACGCTTTACCTGCTACTAAGCTAGGCGTTCAAGTGTGCGGAGATGTTGATGCAATTGTTAGTAAAATAGCTGTTCTTCCAGGTTCGGGCGATTCCTTATTCGATGAAGTTCGCGCTTGTGGAGCAGATGTGTATGTAACAAGTGATTTAAGACATCATCCTGCAACGGACGCGTACGAGCAAGCTATTTATGAATCGCAACTAACGCACTCTAATATTATTAAGCCTATGCTTATAAACACTCCTCATAGCGCTATTGAGTCTTTGTGGTTTAAGTATGCTGTTAAAGATATTCACGATTCTATATATAAGAATTTTGGTGAGTCATTAGACGTTTCTTGGATTGGCAGAGCTTTTGACCCTTGGAATTACGTGATTAACTAGTGTGATTAGCTACGTGATTAACTAGCGTGATTAGCTACGCGATTAGTGTTTGCGAATACGAAACAAAAAAGTCTTGCTGATTTCTCAACAAGACTTTATTTTGTGTCCGGAGCGGGACTTGAACCCGCACGCCTGTACAAATAGGCACTAGCACCTCAAGCTAGCGCGTCTACCATTCCGCCACCCGGACGGGTGTTTTAGACAACAGATAGAACTATAACATCTTTTTTAACTCTTTGCTTCGGCGTGTTGCAAATTAATTGATTTTTGTAATAATTTCTTTAATTTCGCTAGCATTTTGCGCGTTAATTGGATGATTTAGGTCAAAATCCACTACTGTAACTGGAATATTTTGCACTTTTCCGCTTAAATCCACTATGGAATGTTGCGGATTTTGGCTGTTGTTATGTTGTGGATAATCCAATCTTGTAAAAGATCCTCTAGATTCATGCCTTGCTAACGATGCTTGCAAAACTGCTTTTGCAAATGTAATCAAGTTTTTCAATTCCAAAATAGCTGTTAGTTCTTGATTAAAAACAAGATTTTTAGAATGCAAAATAAGCATATTGGCTTTTGGAATAATAAGCGTATCTATTTTTTGCAAAGCTTCTTTAATGCTCTTTTCGCTGCATCTTACTGCAATAGCTGTTTCCATAATCTCTTCTAGCGCATTTAAAAGCATGTATGGATTTTGCTCATCTTTTGAATCGTTCTCGCTTTGCATAAGAGCGCGTATTTTTTGGATTCGCTTTTTAGCTAATTCGTCTATTTTTTGGCTTTTGTCTTGCAAATTATTTTGATTTTGAGTCTCTTCTTGATTTTTAGTCTCTTCTTGATTTTGCAAGTTTTTTGCAATATATTTTCCTGCGATTTTTCCAAATAAGCAAGCGTCAAGAAGTGAGTTTCCACCAAGGCGATTAGCGCCATGCACTCCCGAGCAAGCGCATTCTCCAGCAGAGTATAATCCCTTTATACTTTGTTTTTTCCCTCTATCTAACTTATAGACTTGGCTGTTAAGAGTGATTGGTATTCCACCCATTGTGTAGTGTGCAGTAGGCTTAATAGGTACAAGATCTTTTGAAGGATCTAAATGTGCATATTTTTCAATCGTCTCAACAACTTGCGGAAGAGTCTCCAACATATGCTCTTTTTCTATATGAGTCATGTCTAGCCAAACGCAATCTTTTTTATCAACGTTGCTAGTTGTGTCTTCTACGCCTCGAGCAGCATCAACTTCTGCTATAATCGCCCTACTAACTACGTCTCTTGGTGCTAAATCCGCGTGCGTATTATCGTAGTTCTTCATAAAAGCTTCGTTTTTGCAATTCCTAAGCAATCCGCCTTCTCCGCGCGCAGCTTCCGAAAGTAATATTCCAGTGTGTGCTAATCCAGTTGGGTGGAATTGTATAAACTCTATGTCTTCTAATTGCAATCCAGCATTTAGCGCTAAAGCCATTCCGTCTCCAGTTAAATCCCAGGAGTTAGAAGTTGTTGCAAATAGTCTTCCAGCGCCTCCAGTTGCAATAAGAACATTGTTTGCGCTTATTTTTTCTACGTTTCCTGTTTTTTCGTTTAGTGCTATAACTCCTTCTACGCTGTTTGTTTCGCTATTTATTGCAATATCTGTAACGTAAATTTCTTCGCTAATTTCAATGTTTTCTTCTAAGCATTTTTGCCACAAGCTGTATAGAATTTGGTGGCCGATTCTATCTGCAGCGTACGCAGCTCGCCTAACTGGCTGTTTTCCAAAGTTTGCAGTATGGCCCCCAAAGAATCTTTGATTAATGTGACCGTCTTTTGTTCTAGAAAAAGCAACTCCAAAGTGTTCAAGTTCAATAACTGTGTCTCTAGCTTCTTTTGCTAGCATTTTTGCTGCGTCTTGATCGCTTAGCCAGTCGCCTCCGTGAACAGTGTCGTAATAGTGCCATTGCCAGCAATCTTTTTCTACGTTTCCTAATGATGCTGCAATTCCGCCTTCGGCAGAGCCTGTATGAGATCTTAACGCTTGAAGCTTGCAAATTACTAGTATTTTAGGCTGTTTTCCGTGCGTTTTTAGCGTTTGGTACTCTTTAGACATTACTAAGCCTAATGCAGCTGAAAGTCCTGCGGCTCCAGCTCCAATAATTAAAACGTTGTAAAACGAGTTATTTATTTTTATTTGCTCGCTTTTTTCTTGACTTTTTGCGTTTGATTCGCTTTGCTCAAAGTTTGATTGCATAACACTTATTTTCTCATATTTTTCGCATTTTATTTAAGACTTTAGGACTTTTATTTAAGACTTAAGTCTTTTTTCGATTTATGCTAAAAACGCCATTTTGACTTTTGATTAATCCATCTAACTCAAGAATCGCAAGCTCTCCTGATATTTGCGATATTGAAAAATCGCCATTTGTTTCTGATTTTGCAATAGCTTCGTGAATATTGTCTATATTTGCACATACTTTGTTGTGCTTGCATTTGTGAATCGCTTTTAATATAAGCTTTTGTAAATCATTGCAAGTGTCTGGAATGCTTTCGTTGTTACTTAGTGAATGTGGTAAATAATGGTGTGAATTAGGGTAGATGTCTTCTATATCTCTGTGTGAGCATATCATCATAGCTTTTCCGTCATGAATAAGCATGTTGCATCCAGCATTATTTGGCAAAGTTACATCTCCAGGAACAGCATACAATTCTCGGTTTAGTTCCAATGCCCAATTTGCTGTGTTTAACGCTCCCGACCTTAATCTAGCTTGAGAAACTATGACTTTGCTGGCAAGTGCTGCAATAAGGCGGTTTCTTAGCAAGAATCTGCGTGCTTCTGGAATAGTTTCGGGGCAAAGCTCGCTTATGCATGCGCCTCCGCTTGCAAGTATTGCGTTAAAAAGTTGAGCATTGCTGCTTGGTCCCATATTGTTTAGTCCTCCAGCAAAAACGACTATTGTTTTGCCTACAGGGCTTGCGTTTATTGCGTGGCAATCCAATGCGTCTAATGTTCCCCAATGTGCTGCAGCGTCAATTCCGTAAGCTCCGCCAGAAACAATTGTGTGCCCTTTTTTAGCGCACGATTTTGCGAAAGTAAAGCTAAGTTCGTACCCGTAGTCATTGCATCCTCTAGATCCAACAATTGCAAGTGGTTGTTTGCATTGAATAAGAGCGTTTGGGTCTCCAATTCCCCATAAGCAAAGTGGGGGAGCGACCTTGCATTTTGTTGCTAAATCTTGTAATTGTCTAGGCCAATACTTGCTTTTTGGAGATATAATCCATTGTGATCCGCTTGAACTAAACCATTTTTTGAGTTTGTTTGCATCCCAAAAAGGTAGATCTTGCATTCTTAAACACCATTTTTTAACAGATTTATGCAATACAGCAAAATTATTTACTTCATTTTTATTGTTTGCACTTTTACCGCCCCAAATTTTAAGACCTTCCAAAAAGCATTTTTCTAAAACTTTGATTTGTGGATGATTTTTTACAATGTTTGTAAGAACATTGTCTAAATCGTTTGTGCTTGAATCAGTATTGCATTCTTGCTGTTTATTTTCGCTAGAATCTTTTTGATAGCAATTTGTTGGAAAATCAAGCTCTAATTGTTTATTGCTTATTTTGCTTGTGTTTTTAGTGATTGATTCGCAAATAGAATATAGCGCATCTACAATGCTTGTAGCATTAACTGTTCCTATAGTAAGCGTGTACATTATTGCGTCTGCTCCATCTACGCAAAACGTTAGTATTGCTCGCGCTAAAGTATCGTCATTTATTGCATAAATATCACTTGTTTGCGGGTTTGTTATATTTGCGTTATTTGCGTTATTTGTACTAATCATATTCTTGTCCTTAAGCTAATTGCTTGAGCCATGTCGGTTAAATCTGGGCAAGTGTGACCACAAAGATCTGCCAAAGTCCAAGCAAGTCTAAGTGCTCTATCTGCACCGCGTAAACTCAACTTGTGGTTTTCAAGAGACTTATTTATAAGCTCAATCGCTTTTTGAGATGTGTATTTTCTAAGCCACGTTCCAGAAGCTTGAGCGTTGCAACTCCAACCAAGTTTCTTAAAACGATCTTGTGCAACAAGTCTTGCGTTCTTTACATTTTCACGCATCATTGCACTAGTCAAAATCTTTTCCGACATTTGACTTGATCCGTTTTCTAACATGGCTTTTCTGGTTATGATTTTTTCTACTGGCGGAACATCCATTTGAATATCAATCCTGTCTAAAATTGGGCCAGAAAGTCTAGAAAAATAGCGTATGCGTTCCTTCTCTTTGCAAGTGCATCGCTCTCCATTTCCGTACGCATATCCGCATGGGCATGGGTTTGCTGCTATAACGAGTTGGAATTTAGCAGGATACAGCGTTGTTCCTTTAGATCTAGAAACAGCAATATGGCCAGATTCCAATGGTTCTCTAAGCGTTTGCAAAACTCGTGGCGAAAATTCTGGAGTTTCGTCCATAAATAAAACTCCACAATGTGCGCGAGTTATGATTCCAGGCTTGGCTAAACCTGCGCCTCCTCCTATAAGAGATGCTGCAGAAGAAGTGTGATGAGGCGCTTCAAAAGGCGGAACGTCCGTTATTCCGTAGTAGGGAAGCGTTCCGCAAAGTGACCTAATAGATGCCACTTCTAGCTGTTCTTGCTCATTAAGTGGGCACATTATGCTTGGCATTCTAGAAGCTAGCATTGTTTTTCCAGACCCAGGAGGACCTATCATCATAACATGGTGTCCTCCAGCTGCCGCCACTTGCAAAGCCCACTTTGTGTGCTCTTGGCCTAATACTTCCGACATATCTCCAATCTCGTTTAATGGTTTATCGTTATTTACAGGCTCAACGCTATCTGCCATATTTTTGCTCGGGCATTTAATTGCGTTGCTATTAGCATTGCGCAAATCGCCAGCTTTTTCTCTTTCTTCTACTCTAATGTGGTCGTACTTGTTAATCGCATTTAGTGCGCGTTCTCTGTTCTTTTCGGCAATCGGCCTATTTTCGTCTTCTAATTTTCCGTTTAGCTCGTCTACTAAATCCAAAATATGCTTAATCCCAATTGCTTCAATCCCATTTACTAGCTTTGCTTCTTCAAGATTTCCGTATGGAATAATCATTTTTGTAATATTTTTTTGCTTAGCGTATAGTGCGATTGGCAGCATTCCTTGAATTGGCAAAACAGATCCATCTAAATTAAGCTCGCCTAAAATAATAGTGTTTTCTAGCTCGCTAAGTGGAATAATTCCTCTAGCGCTTAGTATGCTTGCTGCGATTGCAAGGTCGTAAGATGCTCCACTTTTTGGCATAGAAGCAGGAGAAAGATTTACTGTTAGCCTTGTGTCTGGCCATTCGCATCGCAAAGACATATATGCTGATTTAACTCGTTCTCTTGCTTCACTTAAAGAAGTATCGGGAAGGCCAATAATTGAGAATCCAGGCAGGCCGCTAGATATAAATGCTTGCAATTGTATTGTAAATGCCTTTAATCCAAGCAGTCCTACAGATAATGCGTTTCCAATAATCATTAGAATGCTCCTAAAATGTGGTGTATTTGAATGTTTTTGTCTTTTGAAATAAGGATTGATACAACGTCGAATCGTATTCTTCTATGCTTAAACATTTTGTGATTTTCTAGCCAATTAAATGCAGCTTTATGCGTTTTTATGCGTTTTTCTTCTGTTACTGCTTCTAGCGGAGTGCCAAATCTTGTGCTTCGTCGTGTTTTTACTTCAATAAATACGATTATTCCTTCTGTGTTCATCATTACAACGTCAAGCTCTCCAAAACGACTATGCCAATTTCTATCTAGCAAAATCCAATTTTTAAGCATTAGTTTTAGTGACGTGTATTCTTCGCCAAGGCTGCCTATTTTTTTATTTGGTATTGAAAAGTCGCATAGTTGTTCTTCTACTTTTGCTACGCAGCTTAGCAACTCTTCTTGTTGTATATTTTCTTGTTGTATATCTTCTTGCGATATATCTAATATCATGTTTTGCTCGTTTATCATGATGCAATTTCATCAAGCTTAAAATCTTTTTTCTAGCTTTTTAGAGCAATGTGGTTAAAGGCTATACTTCGGCGTGTTGCCTTTAATCTAGGGAAAAATCATACTGTTTAATAAAGGATTTTTTTATTTTCTAAAAAAGCTTGCGTTATGTAAAAGTTTAATCTTTTTTAAGAATCGCCTTATGTATTGATGAAAACTATATAAATATATGCAATACTTGAATTATGCAAATTAGACCAGGTTCTATGTATCCGCTTGGAGCTACCTACGATGGCGCGGGCGTAAACTTCGCATTGTTTTCCGAAGTAGCAAAGCATGTTGAGTTGTGCTTGTTTGACGAGCAAGACAACGAAACGCGCATCGATATGACTGAGCAGAATTCTTACGTTTGGCATACCTACATATCTGGAATACAGCCAGGCCAAAGATACGGCTATAGAGTTCACGGTCCGTATGATCCAAATCATGGGTTGTGGTGTAATCCAAACAAGCTGCTTTTAGACCCATATGCTAAAGCGATTGAGGGAAATATTGACGGCGACGAGAGCCTGTTTTCTTATTGGTTTGCAAATCCAGATGATTTAGCAGCAATGAACACTTTGGATTCTGCAGATCACACTATGAAAGCTGCTGTTATAAACCCATATTTTGATTGGGGAAACGACCAGCACCCAATGATTCCGTATCACGATAGCGTGATTTACGAAGCTCATGTTAGAGGAATGACGAATCTAAATCGTAATGTTCCTCCCGAAATCCGCGGAACGTATGCTGGATTAGCTCATCCAAGCGTAATATCTTACTTAAAAAAGCTTGGAATTACTGCAATTGAGCTTATGCCTATTCATCAATTTGTAAACGATTCTTTCTTACAAAATAAAGGCTTAAGCAACTATTGGGGATATAACACAATTGGATTCTTTGCTCCTCAAAACTCGTATTCAAGCTCTGGTCAGCGCGGCGAGCAAGTAAACGAGTTTAAGGCAATGGTTAAGGCATATCATGCTGCAGGAATGGAAGTTATTCTAGACGTTGTTTACAATCACACTGCAGAAGGAAATGATAGGGGTCCAACATTAAGCTTTAGAGGAATTGACAATCGTGCTTACTATCGCTTAGTAGACAACGATCAGCGTCATTATTTTGACACTACTGGCACAGGAAACTCGCTTCTTATGCGATCTCCTAAAGCCTTGCGATTAATCACAGATAGCTTGCGATATTGGGTTACGGAAATGCACGTAGACGGATTTAGATTCGACTTGGCTGCAACGCTTGCTCGTCAATTCCAAGAAGTAGATAAGCTTTCTGCATTCTTCGACATTATTGAGCAAGACCCTATTATCTCTAGCGTAAAACTTATTGCAGAGCCTTGGGATATTGGCGTTGGCGGATACCAAGTTGGCGGATTCCCTCCAAGCTGGTCCGAGTGGAATGGTCGCTACCGCGATTGCGTACGCGATTTTTGGCGCTCGCAGCCTTCGACTTTGCCTGAGTTTGCAAGCCGACTTATGGGAAGCTCCGATTTATATGAGCAAAATGGTCGTAAGCCTGTAGCTTCTGTAAACTTTATTACTGCTCACGATGGCTTTACTATGAACGATTTGGTGAGTTATAACGAAAAGCATAATGAGGCTAATAAAGAAGGCAATAACGACGGCGCTAACGACAATCGTTCGTGGAATTGCGGAGTAGAAGGCCCTACAAATATTCACGATGTTAACGAGCTTCGTCAGCGTCAAATGCGAAATCTTTTCTCCACTTTGCTAATGAGCCAGGGCATTCCTATGATTTGCGCTGGAGACGAGATTATGCGTACTCAAAATGGAAACAACAACGCATATTGCCAAGATAATGCTATTTCTTGGATTAATTGGGACTTTGATTCCACTCAAAAAGATATGTTTGACTTTGTTTCTAAGCTTATTCATTTAAGGTTGGATCACCCTGTTTTGCATAGGCGTAGGTTCTTTATCGGTCGTATGCCTTCGGATGATGCTTCAGAGATTCCGCAAGTAGAGTGGTTTGATCACACAGGTTCCGTAATGGATATGGAAGCTTGGAGTAATACTCATGCGCTTTCGGTGATGATTTATTTGAATGGTTCAGATATTCCAGAAACCGATTGGTACGGAAGTAGAATGGTCGATAATGACTTTATTCTTATTTTCAACGCGCATTACGAGCCTATAACTTTCACTTTGCCAGATAAGCGTTATGGAGAAAAGTGGACTCTTGTTGTAGACACTCATAATCCAAAAGGTCCGCAATTGCATTACGAATCTGGTTTTAATATTGTTGCTCAATCAAGAAGCTTCCTTCTTCTTATGAGCGAGAAGCAAGAATAATATTAAGAATATAAAGAATAATATAAGAAATTAAAATTGATTGTGACCTATGGCTTTGCTGATTTTAGCTGGTTGTAGGTCACATTTTTAATATCTTGATTTAATATCTTGATTTAATATTCGACTTAAGACCTTAAACGGTCGCTTTGCATAGCTGCGACTTGTCTTGAAAACACTATTATCCACCCTAAAAATAGTAAACAAGACAAAGCTTCTACATTTGTTAAAGTGTTATTGCCATGAACCCATTGGTTACCAACCCAAGCAGTAAGAATAACAGCTAAATCCGAAGCAACGTAGAATGTTTTAGAAAGCCTAGGAGCAAGCCATGGAAGGCATATAAGCATTGTGCAAATAAGACCAGTAACGCCTCTAGCGCATAAATCGTGTATAACAGGATGAGGAGTGTAGCGGAACGTTCCGATTCCAATAAATGCTATTCCTCCAAGAATTAGCAAAGCTGCCATAATGGTTGTTCGAGTTTTAAAATGCTTTGTAGCGTTAGTGCCTTTATTTTGCAAGATTTCGTGCTGTGTTGCAACAAACTCGGTTATAGCAAAGTAGCTTGTAATAATAATGCATATTCCAGCTAGAATTAGCGTTGCATTAAACATGCTTGCTGCAAACGTTGTTCTGTCTCCTAGCTGAGAGAAGTTATTGTTGTACCAATACGGGTCGTCGGAAGTTAATCCAGCGGTCGCAGCTCCAGAAATCACAAATAGTGGAAGAAGTGAAGCAACGGTTTTTGCTTCTAAAAGTTCTGCTTGTACAAGAGTTGCGTATCCAACAATTCCGCTTAATGCGCAACAAAGAACAGGAAGATAATTGTTTACGGCACTTCTTCCAATAATGCTGTTGATTATAGAAAGAAGAGCAAAAGACATGAGTAGCATTGTTGCGCCATAAATCGTAGAAAGAGCGATTATTTCAAAAGCGTGTTTTGCAATTTGCAACCAATTCTTTTTAAGTATTCCTTTGTGTGTTCTTAAATATCCGACTACAAAAGTGCACATGCTGCAAGCGGCCACCACTCCAGATGCCATTGTAAACAAGCGTTGTGTAACTTGCCATATTGCGGGCATTGTGTTTATGTATATAGACATTACAATCATGCCAAATAATGCGCACGCTAGAAAAGCGATTAATCCCGCTGCCTCCGCACGTTGAAAACGCCCCATATGAACCTCTAAAATCCGTTTCCTATTTTTCAATGCTTGTTCTATTCTATCGCGCGTGTTGCAAATTTGCGTTTGTCTGCAATGTGCGCTATTGTATTTGATTGTGCTTGGAGCTGGTAATCAGCTAGAAAGCATCGGGGTGTAGCGCAGTTTGGTAGCGCGCCTGCTTTGGGAGCAGGATGTCGCAGGTTCGAATCCTGTCACCCCGACTTTTTTATATCTGCTTGTTTTTTAACATCTACTATACAAAAAAGCACTCTATGTGTATTCTTGTATAGGTGAGTTTTTGGTGCATTATTTGCATTACATTCTTACACTGTGATTATAAATATTTGACTCGGGAGCCGTTTTGGCTGAGAGGAAGCGAAAGCTTCGACCGATTGAACGTGTGCTAAGTAATGTTAGCAACGGATGTCGCTCTTTTCCCGTGCCCAAATCTTTCAATATTGAAGAAAGGCACTTATTATGACTAATGTTTCAATGGAACATTCTAATCGCTGGCGTATTCTTGATATCGTCATAGCTGCTATTATCGCTGTTGCATCTGGCGTATTATTCTGGGCTTGGGATATTGTTTGCGCAGCTCCTACTAATCTTTTTGCAAGCTTGTTGCCTGGTGCTGAAGGCTTATCTAATGGTTTTTGGCTTTTTGCTGGGCCTTTAGCTGCAATAATCGTGCGTAAGCCTGGTGCTGCATTGTTTGCCGAAACTCTTGCTGCTTTTGTGGAACTTATGTTAGGAAATCAGTGGGGTGTTGGTGGATCGTTAATCGTCGGTATTATTCAAGGCGTTGGCGCTGAACTTGCATTCATTTTCTTTATGTACAAAACATGGAATTTGCTTTCCACTGCAATATCTGGATCGTTAGCAGGCGTAGCTTGCTTTATCTACAATTGGGTTAGCGGCGGTCAAGGCTGGAGCGCTCAATATAT
Source organism: Gardnerella piotii (assembly GCF_049815665.1). NCBI lineage: Bacteria > Bacillati > Actinomycetota > Actinomycetes > Bifidobacteriales > Bifidobacteriaceae > Gardnerella > Gardnerella piotii. The sequence goes on along the minus strand of NZ_CP187450.1, from coordinate 1,113,865 downwards.
TGTTGCAAATCTCATTACTTCTATTATTTCTGGTCTTATTGTTGCAGGCGTTGTAGTGTGGTTTGTTCAAAAGGCATTAGCTGCAACGGGTGTGCTTGATCGTTTTGAATCAGGCCGTCCTCAAGCATTAGTGTGAGTCATATCTAAATACTCATTGCAACTTGTAAACTATCGTGTTTAATGCGCAAAATGCAAAAACACGGTAGTTTACTCGTATGATACTTATATTTCGTATTTGTTTTACTTTATATTTTTTGAAATTGTGTTATGCAATTTTTGTATTTTAGATTTTGCTATGCAATGAAAATTTTGCTATGCAATGAAAGTTTGTTTGTATGCAATTTGTGAATAAGACTGAATGGACTCCAGCGAGCGTAGTTGCTAAAGACTGGGGTTGGAGACACGCTACTCGCAAAGATTTTGTGTTGAGGAATGTAAATATTGATATTAAGCCTGGTGAGCATGTGTTGCTTTTAGGTGCTTCTGGCGCTGGGAAAAGCACATTTATGGCTGGTTTAGCAGGTGTTTTAGGTGACGAAACAGAAGGTATGGAAGAAGGTAGCCTTCTAGTCGGTGGTGTTCATGCTAGAGATGCTCGCGGAAAAGTTGGACTTGTTATGCAAGACCCAGATTCTCAAATTATTCTTGAAAGAGTAGGTGACGATGTAGCTTTTGGAAGTGAGAATCTTGGAGTTAACAGCGAAGAGACTTGGAATCGCGTAAAGCTTTCAATAAAAGCTGTTGGCTTAGACAATATTACTCAAGGAAGTCAGGGTCTTAGACGCTCAACACAATCTTTATCGGGAGGTCAAAGGCAACGTCTTGCTTTAGCAGGAGTGCTTGCAATGCATCCTGGATTGCTTCTTTTAGATGAGCCTACAGCTAATTTAGATCCTCAAGGCGTTCAGCAAGTTCATGATGCTGTAGCGAATATTCTTAAAAAAACAGGCTCTACAATGATTGTAGTTGAACATCATATTGATGTGTGGCTGGATTTGATTGATAGAGTTATTGTTATTGGAAAAGATGAAAATAATAATGATTCAAATGTAGGATGCGTTATTGCAGACGGTAAGCCTGAGGATGTTTTTGAAAAATATGGCGATATGCTTGCAAAAGGTGGTGCTTGGGTTCCAGGAAGAACAGTTAAATCTTTTGCTCCTAAACATTGCTATGACGAGATCAAAGATACTGAAGAATCTGTTGCGCTCTATACGAATGATTGCTCTTTTGGAAGAACTCTGCCACTAGCGGAACATGTTAATGTAGCTTTTCGTTTTGGCGAAGTAACGGCTTTAATGGGGCCTAATGGTGCTGGTAAAACCACATTAGCGTTAACGCTTGCAGGCTTATTAAAGCCGATTGCTGGTAGCGTGTGCATGATGGAAAAGTATGTTCCAAAACGACGTAAAAATGATCTTTTTACTTGGAAAAGTCAAGAATTACTAGGGCGAGTTGGCATGGTGTTTCAGGAGCCAGAGCATCAATTCATAACATCGTCTGTAAGAGACGAAGTTGCTGTAGGTCCTAAAAAGCAAGGAAAAAGCGAAAAGGAATCTTACGATATTGCCGATAGCATGCTTGAGCGTATGGATTTGAAGCGTTTTGCTCTTGCTAATCCTTATACATTATCTGGAGGGGAAAAACGTAGACTTTCTGTAGCTACGCTTTTAGCTGCTGCTCCACGCGTTGTTATTATGGATGAGCCTACTTTTGGACAAGATTTTAAAACTTGGACAGCAATGGTGAAACTTATTGCGCAAATACGCGATAGTGGCTCAGCGGTGATTGTTGTTACTCACGATGATGAGCTTGTAAAGTCTTTAGATGCCAGAGTAATAAGAGTTGAGTCACGAAAAATCGCAGGATCCGCTCATAACTATAGTGAAGGGAATGAGTAGAAGTGAATAGAACTAGTAGTGTAGAAGAATCGTCTAGAATCCAAGTTAAAGACTTTGAAAATTTATTGAAAGTTTCGCATATTGATGTAACTGCATCTTCTAAACGTTTAGAAAGTGAACGACTAGTTTCGCCTTCTTGGTTTATTCGTAGGCTCAATCCAATAAGTCGTTTTATTGGAGCGTTATTACTTTGCTTGCCTATGTTTGTTACATTAGATATTGTTTCTGCTTCTATTGCATTCGGTTTAGACGTACTGTTATTTGCAATTGCTGGAGTAACTCCTTGGTATGTTTTACGCCATACTTGGCCAGTTTGGATTGCTGCTTCGGGTAGTTTTATATCGGTGCTTTTATATGGTCAAACTTCTGGAGATGATATATTTAAGTTTGGCTGGATGCATATAAGCCAAGGATCATTGTATTTGGCAATTTGTACGTTTGTTCGTGTTGCATCTGTAGCAGTTCCAGGCGTTATATTAGCTATTGGATTAGATCCAACTGATTTAGCAGACGGCTTAGTGCAGATTTTGCATTTTTCTCCACGATTTGTGTACGGAGCATTAGCTGGATTGAGAATGTTTAGCCTATTGCAAAATGATTGGCGTGCTTTTGGTTTAGCTCGAAGGTCTCGTGGTATATCGGATGGTAAAGCGTTGCAGCGTATGCTTTCGCAATCTTTTGGTTTGCTCGTGTTATCTATTCGCAGAGGTACGAAACTTGCTACAGCTATGGAAGCTAGGGCTTTTGGAAGTAGTATTAAACGTGTTCCAGCGCGAAAATCGAAGTTAACAGCATATGATTGGATATTTTATGCAATTTGCATTGCTGTTCCTACTATTGCTTTATATGCTTCAATACAAACAGGATATTGGCATAATGCGTTTATTCATATGTAAAGCATTGTGAAAATTACAATGCGTACATATTTAATGCGTACATATTTATAGATAGTATTCATAATATGAGCGGAATAATGAATCCTTATAATCATGATGATGTTTGGCAAGCTCCATCATGCAATACTCCTTTGAATGCAACAGTGAATATTCCTGGAAGCAAATCATTGTCTAATCGATATTTGATTTTGGCAGCTCTTGGTAAAAAGCCAGTTGTTCTAAAGGGATTGCTGAGATCAAGAGATACGGAACTTATGATTAACGCGCTAAGCGTATTTGGAGTTAAATGCGATTCGCTAAGCCGCGACGGCACAGCAGTTTGCGTTATTCCGCCCAAAAATGGCGTTTTTAGCGTAGATGATTGTGCGGTTGTTAATTGTGGTTTAGCTGGAACAGTTATGCGTTTTGTAACAGCTTTAGCGTTGTTTGCAAATAATTGTGTGAAATTTGATGGAGATGAGCAAGCGTATGCTCGTCCAATGAAGCCTGTTCTAGATGGATTGGAACAGCTAGGCGCAAAAATCGTATATCACGGAAAAGTCGGATTCTTGCCATTTAGCGTTATTCCGCCCAAAAATCTTGAATCATATTGTGTAAATTGTGCGCAAAATTCTTGCAATAATCGCGTTATTCGCATTGACTCTTCTTCATCGTCTCAATTTATATCTGCGCTTCTGCTAATTGCATCTCGCGTTCCAGGAGGATTACAAATAGAGCATATTGGAAGCAAATTGCCTAGTATGCCTCATATTCAAATGACAATGGAAGATGTGCGCAAAGCTGGCGGAGTAGTAGATATGCCAGAAAGCGGAGTATGGCGTATTAAAGAGCATGATTTGACTTTGCCAGATGAAGTTGTTGTAGAGCCAGATCTTTCTAACGCAGCGCCTTTTATTGGAGCAGCGTTGATTGCTGGCGGATGCGTTAAAATCCCTAATTGGCCGCTTAAAACAACTCAGCCTGGGGGATTGTTGCCTGGGATTCTTGAGCAAATGGGCGCAAAAATTGTTTTTGAGCATTCGGCTGCGGACTCTTCAACATTGTGCGTAACTGGTAGTGGCAAAATTCACGCAATTAAGTCGCTTGATTTAGCTGCTGCTGGCGAGGTTGCGCCGAGTATTGCTGCGATTCTTGCGCTTGCAGATGGTGTAAGCGAGTTGCACGGTATTGCGCATTTAAGAGGCCACGAAACGAATCGCTTGAGTGCAATAGTTACGGAACTAAATCGCGTTGGAATAGGCGCTGATGAGCTAGATGATGGAATTCGTATTATTCCTAGCAAAAATATGCATGGGGAAGTGATGGAGACTTATGCGGATCACAGAATGGCAACTTTTGCATCAATGTTAGGTCTTCGTATATCTAATATAAGAGTAAAAAATATTGCCACTACGCGCAAAACGATCCCTGATTTTCCTGGTATGTGGAATAAGATGCTCGAATAGTGAGCTTAAATAGTGAGCCTAAATAGTTAGCTTAAATAACAAATAATCCCGAGTTTTTTTAACCCGGGATTATTTATGTGTTACGTTTTTACGTTACGTTGTTTTACACTACGATTTAGCGCTCAAACTTGTTGCCGTAAGAATCGACTCCAGCTTCTGCGATTTGTGCAGACTTTCGAGCGATTGCCAACTCTTCGTTAGTTGGGATTACAGCAATAATCACAGAGCTATCTGGAGTGGAAATAATGCGTGGCTCCTTAGAACGAACCAAGTTCTTCTCTTTATCGAGCTTAACACCGAATGGAGCAAGCTTTTCGCATACGCGAGCGCGAACAATCTCGTCGTTTTCGCCAACGCCAGCAGTGAATGTGATTACGTCCACGCCGCCCATTTGAGCAGTGTAGTTGCCAATGTAGCCAACAATGCGGTGAACGTACACGCCAAGAGCAAGCTTAGCGTCTTCGTCGCCCTCTGCGATGAGCTTATGAATATCGCGCAAATCGCCGTGGCCAGTCATGCCCATCATGCCAGAACGCTTGTTAAAGAGCGTATCAAGCTCGTCTACGTTCATGTGAGCGTTGCGAATAAGGTGGAACACTACTGCTGGGTCAATATCTCCAGTGCGGCCGCCCATCATCAAACCTTCGAGAGGCGTTAAGCCCATAGAAGTTTCAATTGGCTTGCCAGAAACCTGAGCAGAAGCAGAAGCGCCATTGCCAATGTGCAAAACAATCTGCTTCAAGCCTTCTGCAGGCTTTCCAACAACGCTTGGAACTACAGAGCCAATGTATTCGTGGGAAGTGCCGTGAGCGCCATAGCGACGAATGTGGTACTGGTTTGCAATGTCTTTGTTCAATGCGTAAGTCGCAGCAACCTGTGGCAAATCGTGGAAGAACGAAGAGTCAAACACCATAATCTGTGGAACATCTGGCAAAAGTTCAGTCATAACTTCAGCGCCAACAGCTTCTGGGCCGTTGTGAAGTGGAGCCAAAACAGCCAAATCCTTCACCTTATTAATGGTCTTTTTGTTCACTAATGCAGGCTTAGGGAATGTTAAGCCACCCTGAACAACGCGGTGTCCAACAGCTACGATTCCAGACTTGGAAAGATTTGGACCATATTCCTCGAAGAAGCCGAGTACGCGCTTTAAGCCTTGCTCGTGATCGTGCACTGGCTCGTCAAACTCATGCTTTTCGCCATTGAATACGTGCTTGTAGTGTCCGTCAACTGGCTCGCCAATTTTTTCTACAATACCAGATGCAATGCCTTCGCCGCTTTCCAAATCGACGAGCTGGTACTTAATAGAACTAGAACCAGAATTGATAACAAGAACGGTTTTTGCCATGAGGGCATCCTCCATAAAGTGTTGATAAGGCTAGTAAATTGCCACGTTTAAGTGTACATGCAAGTTCCTACAATGAGTAGGTTTTATTAGTCAGAATCTCTGCAGGAACTTACCTATTTGTTAAATTTGTTATTTATTATTAGAATTGTGCTTCCAATGCTGTAAGAGCAACAGTGTTAATAATATCTTGAACCAACGCTCCTCTAGATAAGTCGTTAACAGGCTTGTTTAGTCCTTGCAAAATTGGTCCAACAGCTAAAGCGCCGCTGGAGCGCTGAACGGCCTTGTATCCAATGTTTCCAGCGCATAAGTCTGGGAACACAAACACATTTACGTGGCCTGCAACATCATTGCCTTTAGCTTTTGATGCAGCAACAGTTTCGGACCACGCAGCGTCAAATTGAATAGATCCAACAACTTTCAAATCTGGGTCTTTTTCTTTTACAAGCCTTGTAGCTTCCTCAACTAAATCAACGTCTGGGCCTTTTCCAGATCCAAGAGTGGAGTAAGATAGCATTCCAACTTTAGGATCTAATCCGAAAGCTTTAGCGGTTTGTGCAGATTGAAGAGCAATGTCAGCCAATTGTTCAGCGTCTGGGTTCAGATTAATAGCACAATCAGCAAATACTGCTACATGATCCTTAAAGCACATAATGAATGCGCCAGAAACAAGCTTAGATCCAGGCTTAGTTTTAATAACTTGAAGAGCAGGGCGCACAGTATTTGCCGTTGAGTTAACAGAGCCAGAAACAAGTCCGTCTGCTAATCCAAGTACCACTAGCATTGTGCCAAAGTAGCTTGCGTCTTTAAGCTGTTCTCTAGCTTGCTCTTCGGTCATGCCTTTCTTTGCGCGCAATTCGCAAAGCTTGCTAATCATTTTGCTAAGAATCTCTTCGTCGCTCATAGATTGGAAGCTTGCTTTGCTAAGAGACTTTAATCCAAGTTCTTTTCCTCTTGCAAGAATAGATTCGCGTTCTCCAACAATAATTAGGTTTACAATGTCTCGCTCTAGCAAATAATCAGCTGCTTTTAGAATGCGGTCTTCTTCGCCTTCTGGAAGCACTATTGTTTTCTTATTTGCTTTAGCTTTTCCAAGCAGGCTGTATTGGAAGGCGTACGGGGTAGTAGGAGCAGCAAATGGCTGTTGCAAAGCGCTAATGATTTCTTCGTTTTCAACGTAATCGCTGAATTTATTAAACTCTGATTCGCCTATAGAAGGCAAAGTCCAAAGTGGAGTGCCATTATTGCTTTGAGCATAGTCTTCCTTTAATTCTTTTGCTAAGTCTTCTTTGCAATCAGTTACAAAAATGCCGAATACTTTTGTGTATTCTTTGCTAACGCTTGCGCATTGCGCTTCGATTGTTTGCAAGATTTGCTTGCTATCTCTGCCTTCTGCGCAAACGCTTAAGAACACTGGGGAAGCTAAGTCTGCTGCAACAGATGCGTCGAATCTAAATAAGTCTGGGTCAAATACGGAAGTGGAATCGCTTGCTACAATAACGCATCCTTGAGCGTTTGTTGCGCTAATCAGCTCGTTGTAACTAGCTACAATGTCTCCTCTTAGTGTGTCTTTGTTTTTACGAACTGCGCATGGGCATGCTGCGATTACTTGTTCCAGTGTTGGTTTTGTGTTGCTTGCGGCTATCAATTCGCTTGTGAACGCGTCATCATGCTTTGCAGATGGTCTAAAAACAGTTGTTGAATAATGATTAGAAAGAGCTTTTGTAACTCCCAGTGCTACAACATTGCGACTTTGCGCGCAATCTGCGCTAATAATAGTTACGTTAACTAACGACACGACTTTTCTCCTTTGATGCGTCTGTGTTTATTTTATTTTGCGTTGCATTTTATTTTGCTTTGCATTTTCGTTTTTACTATTCTTCGTATTTCAACGTTGAAAATTGCATATCGAACGAAGAATCCTTAGCTATTTTAAGGCTATTTGCAAAACAACAAGCGGAAATTTTGATTTTTTATGTGTTTTATTATTAATTTTTTGTACGACTAATTTTTTAGGGAGCCAACCTTTCGATTGACTCCCCAAAAATCAGCTAAGCAATTTTAGCGTTGATAGCTTAAAACTACTCGTTATCGCCAGCGGTTGCGGCGGTAGCAGTGACAGCGCCTGGCTTGTCGGTCTTAACGCCTGGCCATACCCAATCGGTGTAGTCTGGGTGATCAAGACCCTTGTCGACTGCATACTGGAAGGCTTCGAGGCGGAAGTCCTCGAGCTTCTTGATTTCGTCGGCATACTTAGCGGCGTCAACCATGCGCAAAGCTTCAGCGGTAAGCTCGTAACGATCCATGTCGTTAACGCGAACCATGTCGTATGGCGTGGTGGTGGAGCCCTGCTCCTTGTAGCCATGGACGTTGAAGTTGTCGTGGTTTGGACGATCGAAGATCAAGCCGCGAACGTCATGTGCATAGGAGTGATAAGCGAAGAGGACTGGCTTATCGGCAGTGAAGAGATCAGTGAACTCTTCGTCAGTCAAAGCTTCGTTGTTTTCCTTAGCGGACTGCAACTTGAGCAAATCAACAACGTTAACAACCTTGAACTTAACGCCAAGCTTGTTCAACTTGTCGGCAGCGGCCATCAATTCCTGCTGTGGAACATCGCCAACACCAGCAAGAACAACCTGAACTTCGTCATTGTTCTTAGCGTTGGAAGCCCACTTCCACTCAGCAGCACCCTTCTCGAGCTCTTCGCGAGCTTCGTCGAGAGTCAACCAAGTAGCAGCTGGCTGCTTACCAGCGAAGATAGCGTTAATCATGTTTGTGGACTTGTAAGCCTTTTCAGCAACAGCAAGCAACATGTTGGAATCCACTGGGAAGTAGATGCCGATTACGTGATCGTTGTTGAAGGTCTTGTTCAAGAGCACGGAGGTTACGCCTGGATCCTGGTGCGAGAAGCCGTTGTGATCCTGACGCCATACGTGAGAGGACACGAGCAAGTTCACAGAGGAGATTGGCTTACGCCATGGGATCTCGCGAACGGTAGCCTCAAGCCACTTTGCGTGCTGGTTCAACATGGAGTCGATAACGTGTACGAAGGACTCGTAAGAGCTCCAAATGCCGTGACGACCAGTGAGCAAGTAGCCCTCGAGGAAGCCTTCCATCTGGTGCTCGGAAAGCTGCTCGGTAACCTGGCCAGTAACAGCCATGTGCTCGTCGACTAAGCCAGAAAGGTAGCCTGCGTCCCACTGCTTGTTGGTTACTTCGTAAGCAGCCTGCAAACGGTTGGAAGCGGTCTCATCTGGGCCGAAGATACGGAAGGAATCTGGGTTGTTCTTGATGATGTCGCGAGTGTAAACACCAAGACGACGGGTAGCTTCGAGCTGACCCCAGCCGTGACCGAATTCCTTAACTTCCTTGACTTCGTAATCCTCAAGCTTTGGAAGCTTAAGATCTTCGCGAATACGACCACCGTTGGCGTTTGGATTTTCGCCAATACGGAGTTCTCCCTTTGGCATGAAGGAAAGAACGTCTTCCTTAACAGCACCCTTTTCATCGAAGAGCTCTTCAGGCTTGTAGGACTTCATCCAGTTCTTCAAAACCTCGAAGTGAGCTTCGGTATCGCGAGCGGAAGCCAGTGGAACCTGGTGTGCACGCCAAGAACCTTCGGTCTTCTTGCCGTCGATGAACTTCGGGCAAGTCCAACCCTTTGGAGTGCGGAAGATAATCATTGGGTAGTAAGGGCGAGTTACGTCGTTAGTTTGAGCCTCGGCCTTAATATCGCAAATCTCATCGAAGATGGTTTCAAACATATCGGCAAAGCGACGGTGAATGGAAAGGTGATCCTCATCATCGAAGCCAGCAACGAACTCATATGGCTCGTAGCCCATGCCGTGGAAGAACTCGTGGAGCTCTTCGTCGGAAATGCGGGAAAGAATGGTTGGGTTAGCGATCTTGTAGCCGTTCAAATGCAAGATTGGAAGCACAATACCATCGGTACGTGGGTTAACGAGCTTGTTGGACTGCCAACCAGTAGCCAAAGGACCAGTTTCAGCTTCGCCATCGCCAACGATTGCTGGAACAAACAAGCTTGGGTTGTTCATAACAGCGCCGTAAGCGTGGGAGAGAGCGTAACCGAGCTCGCCACCTTCGTGGATGGAGCCTGGGGTCTCTGGAGCGAAGTGAGAAGGAATGCCGCCTGGGTAAGAGAACTGGCGGAAGAACTTCTGCAAACCAGCTTCGTCCTTGGTGATCTTTGGATAGTACTCAGTGTAGGTACCGTCAAGATAAGACTGAGCAGTACCAGCTGGGCCGCCGTGGCCTGGACCCATAATAATCACGGTGTTCTGCTGGTGATCAGCAATAAAGCGGTTGATGTGTCCAATAAGGAAGTTAAGGCCTGGAGTTGTACCCCAGTGGCCGACTAGACGATGCTTAACATCTTCGCGAGTGAATGGCTCCTTCATTAGAGGATTGCTGCGAAGATAAATCTGACCGATAGCGAGGTAATTAGCAACGCGCCAATACTTGTCTACGCCTTCGATGGCCGCCTCGGAAACTGGAGCGTTAAGCTTCTTCCAAGGGGTGCCAATAACAGGACTCGTCATGTGTACTCCTGTACTCAAGCACTTTTCAGTGCGATTTTAATCATTACCATTTGGTTATAGAGGCCAAAAAACAAATGTATTCGCCTCTTTTTCCATCTTTTTCAGTATAGTAACAGCTTTTGACTTTTGTGCGTTTGATTAGTTACTACGTGCGAATTTGTTGAAAAAATGTGTTAAAGTGTTAACAAAAATCACCTTAAAAGTATCAATTATGTTATGTTTGATGTTCACTTTCTTGTTATGTCAAGGTTGTTTATTTTTACAATTTTTATAATTTGTTAAGTTACGGCGTTTCGCACAACGCAACGTCTAAAAGCGCCATTAGTATAAATTGAATCACCTATAAATGTGTTTCTTATATATAAGGAGAATCATGGCAAACGGTCCGGTACTTGTAGTTGACTTCGGTGCCCAATATGCCCAGCTAATCGCTAGAAGAGTGAGGGAAGCAAACGTTTATTCGGAGCTTGTTCCGCACTCTATGCCAGTAGAGGAGATGCTGGCAAAAGATCCAAAAGCCATAATTCTTTCTGGCGGCCCTGCCTCCGTTTATGAGCCAGGAGCGCCAAAAATTGACACAAAGATTTTTGAAGCGGGCGTTCCAGTGCTTGGAATTTGCTACGGATTCCAAGTTATGGCTCACGAGCTTGGAGGCGTTGTAGACAAAGCTGCATTGGGTGAGTATGGAAAAACGCATGCAACTATTGATGAAGCAGAAGGATTGCTGGCAAATTCGCCATTAGAGCAAAACACTTGGATGAGTCACGGAGTGGCAGTTAAGAGCGCGCCAGAAGGATTTGAGGTGCTTGCTCACACTCAAGGCGCTCCAGTTGCAGCTATGCAAGACAAAAGTCGCAAGCTTTACGGAGTGCAATGGCATCCAGAAGTCAAGCATACGCCTTTAGGTCAAAAGCTTATCTCTACATTCTTGCACGAGTGCGCAGGATTGGAGAATGATTGGAATCCTTCGAGTATTATAGAAGATCAGGTTGCAAAGATTCGTGCAGAAGTTGGCAATGCACAAGTTATTTGTGGTCTTTCTGGAGGAGTCGATTCCGCTGTTGCTGCAGCTCTTGTGCATAAAGCAATCGGAGATCAGCTTACTTGCGTTTTTGTAGACCATGGTCTTCTTCGTAAAGGCGAAGTTGAGCAAGTTAAGCACGATTTTGTTGAGGCAACTGGAATCAAGCTTATTGCAGTAGATGCAGAAGATGACTTTTTAGATGCGCTTAAAGGCGTTAGTGAGCCAGAGCGCAAGCGCAAGATTATTGGCGAAAAGTTTATTCGCACATTCGAAAAAGCGCAGCGTCAAGTTATTGAAGAAGCTGGAAAATCTGGAGCAGAAGTTAAGTTCCTTGTACAAGGCACGCTTTACCCAGATGTTGTTGAGTCTGGCGGCGGAGACGGTGCTGCAAACATTAAGTCGCATCACAATGTTGGCGGCTTGCCAAAGGACTTAAAGTTTAAGCTTATTGAGCCTTTGCGCACTTTGTTTAAGGATGAAGTTCGCGCAATTGGTACCGAGCTTGGTCTTCCAGACGCTATTGTGTGGCGCCAGCCGTTCCCAGGCCCAGGATTGGGAATTCGCATTGTTGGAGAGATTACTCGCGAGCGTTTAGCTGTGCTCAGAGAAGCAGACGCGATTGCGCGCGAAGAGCTTTCGGCAGCTGGATTAGATCGCGATATTTGGCAATGCCCAGTTGTTCTTTTGGCAGATGTTCACTCTGTTGGAGTTCAAGGAGACGAGCGCACGTATGGTTCTCCAATCGTGCTTCGACCAGTAAGTTCTGAGGATGCTATGACTGCTGATTGGTCGCGAGTTCCTTACGATGTATTGGCAAAGATTTCTACTCGAATCACAAACGAATGTCGCCAGATTAATCGCGTTGTGTTAGACGTTACATCTAAGCCGCCTGCCACAATCGAGTGGGAATAGATGAGCCTAATATAGTCCTAATATAGTCCTATATATAAGGAGTGAAGTAAGAACAAAGCAAAGCCGCAATTCTTGCAGAAAGGAACAACGATGATCCACGGCATAGAAGTATTTACGAGCTTCAATAAGAAGGCGCTTGTAAAGTTAAAGTTTGTGTTGGCAAGAGTTGCGGCTATAACATCTTGTGCTGCCACTATTTTGGCGGTAGCAGTAGTCGCAAGCAGCCCAGCGATTGCATATGCTGGCGCAAAATCATCTCAAAAAACTGCACAAAAAGGCGTAATTGTAACAGCATTCCAACAAAATTGGAAAAGTATAGCAAAAGAATGCAAAAAAACGTACGGCCCAGAGGGCGTAAAATACGTGCAAGTATCGCCTCCGCAAGATCATATTAAGGGCGATCAATGGTGGACAAGTTATCAACCTGTAAGCTATAAGCTAAATTCAAAACTTGGCACAGAAGACGAGTTTAAAAAGATGATTACAACTTGCAAAGCTTTGGGTGTTGGAATTATTGCAGATGCGGTAATAAACCACACAACTGGTTTTGCAAACAAAGATACACTTGGCGTTGGTGGAAGCAAGTATGATGCTGCAAATCAGTCGTTCCCAGATGCTGGATATACAAAAGATGATTTTCACAAGTCAACAGAAGATATAAACACGTATCGAAAAGCAGAAATCGTTTGGACGCATCGACTTGTTGGGCTGCTTGATTTGGACACTTCTAATCCTCATGTGCAAAAAACTTTGGGAGAGTACTTTGCGCATATGCTAAAGCTTGGAGTGGCTGGGTTTAGAGTTGATGCTGCAAAACACATGTCTCCGCAAGATGTAAAAGGCATAAAAGCTGCGGCTGCAGAGGCTGCTGGCACAACGCCAGATAAGATTTGGTGGATGCAAGAAACAATAGGGTTCCCAGAGCAAGACCCTAGAATTCAGCCAGACCAGTATCTGCAAACTGGTGAAGTGAACGAATTTGAGTACTCCTATAGGCTTAGAAACTATTTTTATGGGTCTATTGAGAATCTTAAACATATTACAGATAAGCTGATTCCAAGCAAAAAGGCTGCGATTTTTGTTACAAATTGGGATACTGAGCGAGACAATGCAAGCAGAGTTTTAACGTATAAAGATGGCAAAAAGTATGAGCTTGCAAACGCGTTTATGTTGGCGTATCCATACGGAACTCCAAATGTGTTTTCGGGTTATGAGTTTACAAAACGAGACGAGGGAGCGCCTGGAGCTACGCAAACTTCGATTCCTGATGTGAGTTGTGCGAAGGATTCTAAGTGGCAATGCACGCAAAGGCTAACTTCGATTCGCGGAATGATTGGATTCTACAACGCTGTTAGAGGCACTAAGGTTACTAATTGGCAAGATGATGACGATAATAACGTTGCATTTAGCCGAGGAAACAAGGGTTTTCTTGCGATTAACAATACGGAAAAGCCTCAAAAAGTGAGCTATAAGACTGACTTGCCAGATGGTGAATATTGCAATGTTTATGAGTCTAAAGATTGCACTAAAACTGTGAGCGTTAGTGGCGGAAAAGTAGAGACCACTGTTGATGCGGAATCTGCTGTTGCTCTTCATGTTAATGCTGTAAAAAGTCTTGGAAATGCTAGAGCTAGAAACGTTACAATATTCATTTGCGTGTTTTCTGTGTCAATTTGTGCGTTTGTTGTTAATAGAAGATTTGTTGAAAAATCGAAGAAGCTTGCCAAAGGCAATAGTGGTGATGCTAAAACAGATGAAACTAAAGGTAAGTGATTTACTGGATTGGTCTTTGGATTAGTCTTTAGATAAGTCTTTAGATAAGTCTGGAATAAATCAATAATCTAAAACAGGTTGACTCTGTTAAAACCTTTATTTATAATAAATAATCTGGCTTTATACCAGTATTTAATTGATAGTTTGATAAATCAAAAGGGGTCGATCGGTTTCGACGGTGATCTGTTCGCCGCGGGGAAGCGTGCCGAGAATGCGAAAGTCCACTCGTAAACGTCCTTTCGCAAAAGAATAAGTGCTAAATCTAATCGCACTGAGTTCGCTCTCGCTGCCTGAGCTTCGCGCCAGGATTAACCAGTGAGCAGCTGCTCCGTTTACCCACTCACGTCTTCGGAGTGGTGCTAAACGTCATTAGAAGACTTGCTTGAATTGCCGAGCTGCAGGGCAATTCAGGGACTTTTACTGTAGATATGCTCGCCATGAATTGTCTGCGATAACATGGGGGCAGAAAAACTGCCGATTGGCCAGCAGACTACGCACGTAGAAGACCGAGGGTACGGTTTCCGGACCGGGGTTCAATTCCCCGCGACTCCACAAATACAATAACGCCACTGCTAAAACAGTGGCGTTATTTGTTGTTGTTCTATTGTTTAACATATCATGAATTGCTGTAAAGTCGCGCAAAATGCGTTAACTAGCTTCGTTTTTTGCGGACTTTTTGCTGGCTGAAGATTTTCTACTGGCTGAAGATTTTTTGCTGGCTTCACTCTTTGCGCTAGTCGCAGGATTCCTGCTAGTTGTAGTGTTCGTGCTGTGCGTAGTGTTTCCGCTAGTCGTAGCCTTTGCGTTGTTTGCAGTGTTTCCACTGTTTGTAGTCGTGTTACTAGTTTTACTACTACTTTTACTAGTAGTGTTTTGAGTCGTGTTACTACTAGTGTTGTTTGTGTTGCTGTTTGTACTCGTGTTTTGAGCCGTGTTTTGTTGTTTTACTGCTTCTAGGTTATGTTGAAAGTTTTTGTGTTTAATCTCGTTCTGCTCGTATTCGCATAATTGTTTTCCTAGGCTTCTAGCTATCATGCGTGCTCGAGTTTTAGTATTATTATCCGACATGTTTTTGAACTCGTTTAGCATGCTGATTTTACGCATGACCATGTTTTCAGCGTCTATGAGTTCTTTACAATGATTATTGATCGCGTGCGCTTGATTTTGTGCTTCTAGTTTTTCTTTTTCTGCTTGCTTGCATTTTTTAAGATGCGCGTCTCTTAGACGGCGTATAGCGTTTTCAACGCTTCTACTTCTCGTGTTTGCTCGCCCGTCGGCGATTACAGGGTTTTTCGCGTAATAGTCGTGGATGATTTTATGTGATAGTTCAGTATCGCACGCGTTGTTAGTGTTAACGCCTCTTCTAGCGTCAACCCATGGTAGTTCACTGCGTGCTCTGGCGGCTAAGTCTTGTGTAGTGTAATCTTTTAACGCTTCGCAGACAGCGTAGATTATGCGTAGTTGGGAGCAGTTAAATGTTTTGTATAGTTCGATTGGGCTGAAGATAATATTGTTTTCGCTTACTTCGTCTTGTGTTAGGTAGCATATGTTAAATAGTTCTAGGCATACTGGCCCGTCTTTCCATGCTTGGAATGAGTTGGGGAATAATTGTAGGCTTGTTGTAGATAAGTATTGTGCTTGACAGTAGTATGTGAGTAGTTCTAGTCTTTCGTGGCTCATTTTTCCGTAATTGTGTAGTATTGCGTATGCTACGCGTTTGATTGTAGACATTTTAGTATTCCTTTCACCGTTGAAAAGACATGACTATTTGTGGGGTAATGGTTTTTAGTTTGCGAAAACGATACCATACGAGTCGCGTATAGCAAAACTGGCGGCGTGTCGCGTCGTTCGCGCGCTTAGACCGCGCTAACGATTCCCGAGTTAATTAACTACGCTTTTTGTACTGCGACACGCGCGAAAATCCTTTCCTTAAAAAAACCTGGGAAAATTCTTCAAAAACCTTGAAATGCGTATTTTTACGGTTTAAGTGTTGTTTATCCACAAATTTTACTGCAATGTGGCCTTAATTGTGGATTAGTTTGTGTATAACATCATTTTTTTCGGTTTAGCACGTGTGGCTGGTGCTTGACTTTTTCAAACGGGGGGGGGGGTATGTTAATAGCAACATCACACGGTGGATAACCGTTGGTGGAAATGCGCGAACGCGTGTTTTAGATTTTTCCCCATTGCATCGCGGGTTGTCTGCGGTGAGCGTGGGGGAGAAGAAGAAAGGAAATTAAAATGATGAATAAGAAGGCTATCGCCGCTTTCGCTGCTGGCGCAACTTTGCTTGCTGGCTTCGCAATGGCAACTCCAGCTTTTGCTGCTGATGGTGGTAAGGGTTCTGGTACTACCGAGGTTAAGAAGCCAACGTCTTATAAGGAAGCACAGGATGCTGCCAAAGCTGCTGAAACTGCTCTTACTAAGGCTCAGGAATCTCAGAAGAAGGCTGATGAGGAAGCTAAGGCCGCTGCTGCGGCTGTTCCAGCTCAAAAGCCAGTTGATGCAACCAATAAGGTGACACTTGAACA
Organism: Gardnerella piotii; assembly: GCF_049815665.1. NCBI lineage: Bacteria > Bacillati > Actinomycetota > Actinomycetes > Bifidobacteriales > Bifidobacteriaceae > Gardnerella > Gardnerella piotii. The sequence goes on along the minus strand of NZ_CP187450.1, from coordinate 1,097,479 downwards.
GGATGCTACTACCAAGCGTTATACTGTCAAATGTGTTGACGGCGCAACGGTAAAAGCAAAGGAAGATGCTGAAAAGTATGCGAAGGCATTCAATGATGATCTTGACGCTAAAGCTAAGGCTGCAGCAGCTAAGACTGCTGTAGAGGAAGCTCAGAAGGTTCTTGATGCTGCTGACGCTGCTTTGCGCAACTTTACTGCAGTTCCTGATAAAGAGGATGATGATTATTCTGTAGCTTTGTCTGCTGATGCTACAAGGCTTCAGACTGCTACTAAGAAAGTTAAGGATGCTTTTGCTAAGGCCAACAAGCTTTATGGTGAGTGGAAGTCTGCTCAGGCTAAGGCTAATAATGCTGCTAAGACTCTTGCTGATTTCGAGAATAGCCATGATTTGACTGGTTTGAACAAGGCTGACAGGGCCGAGCATGGTCGCTTGCAGAAGGCTGCTACTGATGCTCAGTCTAAGGCTGATACTCTTAAGACCAAGTATGACGATGCGTATAGCAAGTTTAACGATGCTTTCGAGAATGTTTATTCTCCTGCTTTCGCTTCTTACAAGACTGATTTCTATCTTGCTAAGGATCATAAGGAGGCTTTGGTTCTTGGATATCGCACTCCAGAAGATATTGAGTTGCTTAAGACTGACTTCCAGCCTGGTGTTGGTTTTACTGGTTCTTCTGATGAGGTCACCACTCCTGGTGCTCCAGCTGGCCAGCCAGGTGCTGCTCAGCCAGGTAAGCCAGGTGCTCCAGCTGCTGGCGCAAACGGTGCTGCTGGTAAGGCTGGTGCTAAGACTGAGGTTGAGAACAAGAACGGCAAGGACAAGCGTGGTAACACCCACACTGGTACTGGTGTTGGCGTAACTTTGACCGCTTTGGCTGCCACCATGCTCGCTGGCATGGGTGCTGCTGTTCGCAAGGCTCGTCACTAAGCACTGCGTGCGCGCTTATTCGTGAGTGAACGTGTGAGCGCGCACTAACTTGAGCTTGTTGAGCTTGTTTAGCTTTATAAGTTTTATAAGCTTTATGGGCTTGTTTTAGAGTTTGCACTTAACGATTGGTGTGGTGTTTTGTAGGGAAATGTCACACTGGTTTTGCTCTTGATTCTTGCACTTTTGTTTTAATTCTGGTTTGCTATTATTTTCTTTTCTTCCCAGGGTTAGGGCGTTGGTTGCGGGGTTTTGAGTGTTGAGTGTGTTGCTTTCGGTTTTGTTTGCTACTAGGGGCATTCAAAACCGAAAGCTTTTTGTTTTTGTTCTATTCGTTTCCATACTGCGTTTTGAGCGTTTTACGCGTTTTTGTGTATAGCTAAAACCTTATACGCGATTTTGCAATTCACATACGCAATTTTGCAATTCACATCTGCATTTGTTATTTCGCTGCATTTGTTATTTCGTTGCATTGTTATTTAGTATCCCTTGTTATCTCATTTCTTTTTTACCAAATTGTGTTATTGTAATCAAAAATACAAACACAGATATTGCAATTGCACATGGCAAAAATGGGATAAGATTAAATCCGTTTCCTAATCCTGTTGATGTAACTGCATGTAGAGAGCGGGAAACCATATATCCGCTGTAACAATAAGGATAAACTACCCAAAGTGGAGTATTTGCTATTAATACGCCAGGAATTACAAGAAGTATATTTAATCCAACGGATAGCATTGACTTTTCAAAAAGCACAGTAATCGCCCACATGACTATTACGCTTGGAATCATAGTCAAAAACAGATCTAAACACCATTTTAGTAGATACATAATTGGTAACGTTTCTGTAACGCCTGTGCTACTGGTTGCAAACAATCCTGCTATAACGAATACGGCAAAGAATACAACCATTTCCATAAGCAAATAAAATAGCAGTACGCAAAATTTTGCAGCAGAAATCGCGTATCTGCTAACAGGCAGTGCCAGCATTTTTAGTATTCCGTTATTGCTTGTTTCTCGTCCTGCAATCATCACGCAAACAACAATCATACTAAGCGGAAGCAGATAATATGAGTAGACTAATGCGCTTTGAATAAACATAGCAGCCCATGCGTGTGTATATTCTGGAGTGAAGTAGCTATGAAGGCTTGCTACACCAGATCCAACCACAAGTAATGGCGCAATAAAAATCAAAGGAATAATTTTACTACGCTTTACTTTCTTAAATTCGATTCTAAGAAGTTCAAAAAATCTCATTTTCATAGTCTCCTTATTCATAGTTATATAGTGCAAGTTTTTACTTATAGTGCGTGTTTTTATTCGTAGTGCAGGTTCTTAGCTGCCCACAATCCAGAACATAAAAACAGAAGTGTTTCAACTATGGATACGATTACGACCGTAGTATTAGGTTGCGCGCTCATGGCAACTGCTGGTTTTAGCATAACTATAAAAGGTGATGCCATAAAAAGCACAATGTCTGAAGAAGCCAATGCCATGCCGCTTAAAAATCCTGCTACACCAATTCCAAGCGTTACCCACATGTTTTCAAATCGTGATGATACAAAAATCATAAAGGACAATACAGGCATTGACGTAATAAATGAATATGCAGCAAAAGATATAAGAGTACTTACATTAAACGTACCTTGTGGCAAATCTGTTACACCGATTTTTGCAAGTGCTAAATTTTGTATGCAAATAGCGATTAGTAACAGAACGGTCAGCAACATAAATTTGCATAGGTACATAGTTGGAACACTCATAGGCAGCATATGCATCTTTTTTACTGCATTTCCCTTAAATTCCATGTTGTAGATAATGCATGCTGCGACTATTATGCCGAACATGTTTAACACCATAATCATGCCGTAAAGCTGTGTAAGAAGAATATCCATAGGAGCTAAAGGCAGGTTTAATAATGTATTTTTTCGTACAATAAAATTCACAAAAGCGTACGCTGCTCCCATAACGCCAATAGCAATCATAAGAGCTATAAAGCCAGTTCTCTTGCATTTTTTTAGTTCGATTACAAGCGTTTTCATAGTCTTGCACTCTGCTTCCTGATCTTATTGTCTTCATCAATCATGGATAGGAACATATCTTCCAAATTGTCGGAAGCAAAACCAGATTGTAATGCATTCTGTCGTAGTTCATCTAAACTACCTTCAAATAACAAGTGTCCGTGATTAAGTATTCCAATATCATCTGCAATAAGCTCAATTTCGGATAGCATATGAGAAGAAATAAGAATCGTGCAATCGTAAAGATCTGGAAGCGACTTAATCAGATTTCGGATTTCGTGTATACCAGATGGATCGAGTCCATTTGTTGGCTCATCTAAAATCAAAATAGGTGGTCTACCAAGCAATGCTCCAGCAAGACCAAGCCTTTGTTTCATGCCAAGCGAATATTTTTTTGCAAGACGGTCTGCAAACTCAGAAAGACCTACTAATTCTAATGCGTCATCAACTGCACTCTTAGGTAGTTCTAAAATGCGACGTATAATGTCAAGATTTTCTCTACCTGTTAGATTTGCATAGAAAGATGGGGATTCAATAAATGAGCCTATTTCTTTCAAAATAGGTATGCGGTCAGCAGGAAACTGCTTTCCGTCGATTGTAAATACGCCTTTTGTTGGAGCTGTAAGTCCTAGGAGCATTTTCATTGTTGTAGATTTTCCAGCTCCATTCGGTCCAAGAAAGCCGTAAATGCTACCTTTGCGAATATGAAGTGAAACATCATTAACAGCAATAAATGATTTATATTTTTTTGTTAAATGTTCTGTTGTAACAATATTGTTCATGGCAATATCTCCTTTCAGGATTTATGATATTGCGTCAACCTTTCTACAACATTCTCTTCACCTTACATCTACCTTACATTTTTATGCGAGGTCAAAAAATGAATATTCACATGGCATAATATATGTTAGGGGGCGCTCCATGAATCAGGATGATTATTTGTTGAACAAGCATATTCTGCTTGTTGATGATGAGCAGGAACTTCTAGATATGGTTGTATCCATATTAAACGAATACGGTTTTTATAATATAACGACTGCAAAAAGCATGAAAGATGCAGTAGAGGCAACACAAAAATTACGTCCAGAATTAGCAATCCTTGATGTTATGCTCCCCGACGGTAATGGGTTTGAGTTAATGAAGCAGATAAAACAATATAGTGATTGTCCTATCTTATTCCTTACTGCTTGCGGTGAAGATGAAGATAAGTTTAAGGGATTTGACTTAGGAGCAGACGATTATATTGTAAAGCCGTTTCTTCCAAAAGAACTAACTTTTCGCATTATGGCAATTTTAAGACGAAGCTACAAGAGCGAAAATCCAATTGTTAAACTGAAAAATAGTCAGATTGATTTTTCTTCTGCCCAAGTAATAAAAAATAACGAGCATATTCCACTCACAGCCAAAGAACACGATTTGCTTTCTGCTTTATATAGAAATGCGGGACGTATCGTAACAATTGACGCGTTATGTGAAGCTGCATGGGGAGCTAATCCTTTTGGGTATGAAAATTCTTTAATGGCACATATACGTCGTATCAGAGAAAAAATAGAACTCAATCCATCGCAGCCTGTTTCATTGGTAACAGTAAAAGGCTTAGGATACAAGCTGATTGTGGAGTAAAGCAGAATGAAAAGCATACCAAAACTAATACAACGTTTTATAAGTATTTTTCTACTAAGCTCTGTGCTAATAGTATTAATGAATATTATTGCGTTTGTTGTACTTATAGGGAATTACGCACCCGATAAAGAGATGTCTCCCTATAACATAGCAAAAGAGACAGGTGAAGCATTACAATTATCCGCAAGTGGGGATTATGTATTATCAAAAAATATGTCTTCCAAATTGACAAATTCTGGCGCATGGGCAATTTTGATTGATAATAATACATTGAAAGTCGTATGGAAAACAAAAGACGTTCCTGCAGGTATTCCAAACGATTATACTTTGTCTGATATAGCTAATTTGAGCGTTGGTTATATTGATGGTTATCCAACTTACACGGGTGATAATAAGAATGGAGTTGTTGTAGTCGGATTTCCGCACAAAAGCTTTTGGAAACATACGCGACCGAGTTGGAACTACAGTTTAATCTCAAATTTTCCGCAGATTGTTTTAAGCGTATTCTTCATCAACATTTTGCTTATTCTTGGAATTTATTTAATAGCTAATATAAAACTACTAAAATCAATTAATCCGATTACAAAAGGGATACAACGTTTATCTAGTGGAGAAAGTGTGCATATTCCAGAAACAGGAGCACTTTCAGAAATTTCATCTAACATAAATTCTGCTTCCGATATTTTGCAAATACAAAAAGAACAATTGAGAAAAAAGGAGACTGCAAGAGCGAATTGGATAGCTGGAGTTTCACATGATATTCGTACTCCGTTATCTATGGTTATGGGGTATGCGGGACAGTTAGAAAATTCTCTCCATATTTCGCAAGAAGATCGTAAAAAAGCGACGATGATTATTAAGCAAAGTGCCAGAATGAAGAATTTGATTAATGACCTTAATCTGGCTTCAAAACTTGAATACAATATGCAACCAATTATGAAAAAAGAAGAAAATGTTGTTGCTGTTGTTAGGCAAGTTGTTGTGGATTTTATGAATATGGGTATGCAAGATGAGTTTTCGATTAAGTGGGAAACGGACGCAGAATTGACTGTTTGCAATATTAATGTATACAAAGATTTATTAAAACGAGCAATATCTAATCTTATTCAGAACAGCATATCTCACAATGAAAATGGGTGTACGATTTATGTATCCGTTGCTGCAAATAATAATAATTGTATTATTTGTGTTGAAGATAACGGTATAGGTGTTTCTGATGAAAAAATCGAAAAGCTTAATCATGCACCGCACTATATGATTTGTGATACAAGCACTGTAGAACAGCGTCATGGTTTGGGTCTGCTAATTGTTCAGCAGATTATTGGCGCTCATAATGGAACGGTTGATATAAGCAGAAGCAAATACGGTGGGTTTAAGGTTGAGTTAACATTGCCGAGTAAAAAATGTTTCTAACACATTTGCGATGATGCTTATAAAATTGTGCTTATAAAATTATTCCTTAAAAATGATGCCTAATAATCATATTCGTTAACTGTATAAGTATTATCTTTGTTTTGGTTTTTGATTAAATACTTCTAAGCGTAAATCGCCAAAAATGGCGTATTTCTGCGCGTGTTGAGATTGTATCTATAGTTGTATAATATACTATGTATTGTTTATTTATTCAATATATGACCTTGGGAGGTCACTATGACTAATAAGAAGCGTATTGTATTGGCGTATTCGGGTGGCCTCGATACATCTGTAGCAATTCCGTACCTTAAAGAGCAAACAGGCCAAGACGTTGTAGCTGTGTCATTAAACGTTGGTCAAGGCGGAGAAGCGCTCGAAGTCATAAAAAACCGCGCTTTAGCTTGCGGTGCTGTTGAGTCGTATGTAGTTGATGCGCGCGAAGAATTTGCGGATAACTATTGCATGCTTGCGTTAAAGGCAAACGCAATGTACGAAGACGTGTATCCTTTGGTCTCCGCGCTTTCTAGGCCGCTTATTACTCGTCACTTGGTTCACGCAGCTCACGAATTTGACGCCGACACAATCGCACACGGTTGCACGGGTAAAGGAAACGATCAAGTTCGTTTTGAAGTTGCGATTCAGTCTTTGGACCCAGAATTAAAGGCAATTAGCCCAATTCGTGATTTGTCGCTTACTCGAGATGTGGAAATCGCTTTTGCAAACGACCATAATCTTCCGATTACTCAAAGCAAGAAAAGTCCATATTCTATAGACCAAAACGTTTGGGGAAGGGCCATTGAAACGGGCTTTTTGGAAGATCCGTGGAATGCTCCAACCGAGGAATGCTACTCTTACACAAAGAATCCTGTAGAAGCTAAAACTCCAGACGAAGTTACAATCACGTTTGAAAAAGGCGTTCCAGTTGCGATTGACGGCCACAGTGTAACTCCGCTTCAAGCAATCGAAGAGATGAACAAGAGGGCAGGCGCTCAAGGAATCGGCAGAATCGACATTATTGAAGATCGTTTAGTTGGCATTAAGTCTCGCGAATTGTACGAAGTTCCAGGCGCGCAAGCTTTGATTACAGCGCATCAAGAGCTTGAAAATTGCTGCTTGGAGCGCGAGCAGCACAGGCTTAAGCGTGCTCTAGACAAAAAGTGGGCAGAATTTGTGTACGACGGACAGTGGTTCTCGCCAGTTGTGCGTTCTTTGAATGCGTTTATAAACGAGACGCAGGAGCATGTTTCTGGAGATATTCGCATGACTTTGTACGCAGGAAAGGCTGTTGTAACAGGCAGAAAGTCGAATGAGTCTTTGTATGACTTTAACTTGGCTACTTACGATTCTTCCGATACCTTCGACCAGCGCGCTTCCAACGGATTTATTGAAATCTACGGATTGTCTAGTAAAGTTGCTGCAGCTCGAGATATGCGCGTTGCTAAGAACGACTGAGAACAACTAAAAACGACTAAAAACAACTAAAAAGACGAAAGAATAACTATGCACGATGCAAATGCCAATACTAATCATCCAATAGCCTTGTGGGGCGGTCGCTTTAGCTCGGGGCCTTCTGCAGAACTCGCAAAGCTTAGCAAGTCAACGCAATTTGACTGGCGATTAGCGGATGACGATATTGCAGGCTCTCGCGCGCACGCCCACGCTTTGCATCGTGCAGGTTTATTAACAAATCAAGAATACGCAGATCTTTGCAAAGCGCTAGACGAGTTGCAAAACCGCGTAGATAATGGCATTTTTGCTCCAATTGAAGAAGACGAGGACGAAGCAACAGCATTAGAGCGCGGCTTGCTTGAGATTGCAGGAAGCGAACTTGGTGGAAAACTTAGAGCTGGCCGCTCTAGAAACGACCAAATCGCAGCTTTAATACGCATGTTTTTGCGCAGACACGCACGCGCATTAGCGGCACTCGTGCTAGATGTTTGCAATGCTTTAGTCGCTCAATCTTTAGAAGCAAAAGACGCTGTAATGCCTGGGCGAACTCATATGCAACACGCTCAGCCTATTTTGCTTGCACACCAGCTAATGGCCCATGTTTGGCCGCTTTTGCGAGACGTAAATCGCCTTGCGGATTGGGATTTGCGCGCAAACGAAAGCCCATACGGAGCAGGCGCTTTGGCTGGCAACACTCTTGGCTTAGACCCCGAAGAAGTTGCTAAAGAGCTTGGTTTTTCTGCTGTTTGTGCAAACTCGATTGATGCTACAGCAAGCCGCGATGTTGTTGCGGAATTTGCGTTTATTGCATCTATGATTGGCGTTGATATTTCTCGCTTAAGCGAAGAGATTATTATATGGAATACTCAAGAGTTTGCGTTTGTGACTTTAGACGATGCTTATTCTACGGGTTCTTCGATTATGCCTCAAAAGAAGAATCCAGATATTGCGGAGCTTGCTAGAGGTAAAGCTGGGCGATTAATCGGAGATTTAACTGGATTAATGGCCACTCTTAAAGGTCTTCCAACCGCTTATGCGCGCGATTTGCAAGAAGATAAAGAAGCGGTTTTTGACCAAATCGACACTCTAGAAGTTTTGCTTCCAGCATTTGCAGGAATGGTTAGAACAATGCGATTTAACACGCCTCGCTTGCTTGAGCAGTCTGCAACTGGTTTTGCTCTTGCTACCGACATTGCAGAATGGCTTGTAAAACAAGGCGTTCCTTTCCGCAATGCGCATACGTTATCGGGACTATGTGTAAAGCGTGCCGAAAGTCTTAAATGCGATTTAAGCGATTTGAGTAACGACGATTATGCAACGATTTTAGATGGCATTATTGATGCAAATAAAATACCAGATCTTAGACTTGTTCTTTCTAGCTATGGCTCTGTTTCTTCTAGATGCGGCAAAGGTGGAACAGCTTTTGTGCGCGTAAAAGAGCAAATTAATCAAGCTCAGCTTGCGATTAGTGAGTATAAGAAATTCGCTGAATCTGTAAGCGACGGAATAGCTTATAAGAGTGTCTCCATGTGCTGCCAAAATTGAAAGGCTTGTAGCGCGCAAATGCGCCCGATATTTTCGGTAATTTTTGCAATAATAAGGAGATATAAATGGCTCAGGTGAGGAATTACAAAGAAGCTGGATTTGCTTCTTTGTTTGAAGAGCTAAAGTGGCGTGGATTGATTTCTCAATCTACTGACGAAAATCAACTTGCTCAAGCACTTGACGGAGAACCATTAACTTATTATTGCGGCTACGACCCTACTGCTGCTTCGTTGCATATTGGCAATCTTGTTCAGCTTATTAACATGCGTCATTTGCAAGCTGCAGGCCATCATCCTATTGCTTTGGTTGGCGGTGCTACGGGCTTGATTGGAGACCCTCGCCAAAGCGGAGAGCGCACGCTTAATTCTAAAGATATTGTTGCTGGATGGGCGGAGCGTTTGCGCAAGCAAATCGGCCGTATTTTGCCTCTTGATGGAGAAAATCCTGTTCGTTTTGTAAGCAACTACGACTGGGTTTCTAAAATGTCTGCTATCGACTTTTTGCGCGATGTTGGCAAGAACTTTAGAGTCGGCACAATGCTTTCTAAAGATATTGTTGCTCGCCGCTTAAACTCCGACGAAGGCATTTCTTTCGCTGAGTTTAGCTACCAAGTTTTGCAAGGAAACGACTTTTTGTACTTGTTTGATAATTACAACGTTACTTTGCAACTTGGTGGATCTGATCAGTGGGGTAATTTGACTTCTGGCATGGATTTGATTCGTAAGGTTCGCGGAGCTTCTGTAAACGTGTTTACAAGCCCAATTATTACGGATAATCAAGGTCGTAAGTTTGGAAAATCTGAGGGTAACGCAATGTGGCTTGATCCTACAATGCTTAGCCCTTATCGCTTCTATCAATTCTGGTTTAATCAGCCAGATGATGAAGTTGTTAAGCTTCTTAAGGCTTTTACGTTCTTGCCTAAGAGCGAGATTGAGCGTTTGGAAAAGCAAATTCAAGAAGACCCAGGAAGTCGTGAAGCTCAGCGTGTGCTCGCTTGGGAAGTTACAAGTTTTGTGCATGGCGAAGATGTTACAAATCAGGCGATTGCTGCTTCTGGAGCGCTTTTTGGCAAGGGTGATTTAGCTGGAATTGACGAGCAAACTCTTGAAGCTGCTTTAGATGGCGTTAAAGTTAAAGCACAAGATGGCACTTTGGAATTTGCTAAAGCCCATGTTGCAGATCGTGTTGTTGAGGCCGCTGTTGCTGCAGGATTGTTCCGCACTATTTCCGAGGCTCGTAGAGCTATTGAAGCTGGCGGATTGTACGTTAACAATAATCGCGTAGAAAGCGTTGATGACGTTTTGAGCGATAGCTCATTCTTGCACGGTCGTTTTGCTTTGCTTCGTAGAGGCAAGAAGGCTATTGGCGCTGTTGAGCGTGCGTAGTTTTAAGCGCGCTTAATTTGTTTTTAGCATTAGATTTTAGTATAATTTTATATTTTTAGACTTTGAAAGGTATGCCAATAATGGGCGAAGAACGCGGATCGCGTAGTGGTAAGTCGTTTGGTAATCGTGGCCATTTTAGCCGTCAAAATGGCGGTAAAAATGGTGGAAACGGTGAGCGTCGCGGAGGCTTCCATAAGGGTGGGTTCCACAAAGACGGTGAGCATCGCGGTGGGTTCCATAAAGACGGTTTCCACAAAGATGGTTTCCATAAAGACGGATTCCATAAAGACGGATTCCATAAAGATGGATTCCATAAAGACGGTTTCAAGAAGAACGGTTTCAAGAAGAACTCGGATCGCAAATTTGATGGCGATGGTGAGCGCAGGTTTGATCGCGATAATCGCAGATTTGACAGAAAAGATAATCGCGAAGATAGATATAATCGCGAAGATAAGCGCAATCGCGATAATCGATACAGTCACAGCGATTACGATAAGCGCACAAATCGTGGTTTTGATGCCAAATCAGAAGAAAATGGCAATCCAAGATACAAGAAGTTTGATCGCGATAATCGTGGCGAGCGCAATGATCGACGCTTTGAAGATAATCGCGGCGGATTCCACAAGGATGGCTTCCACAAGAGTGGATTTAAGAAGAACGATTCTAGAAAGCACGATTCAAAGTCGTCTTTCCGTTTTGAGAATGGCCCTCGTAGAAACTCGGATGGAACTGTTTCTTACCCATCTCAAAATCCGTATACAGATAGGCGTCCAGGCGAGCCAAAAATGCCTAAGGGCCTAGAATATTCCATGCTTTCTAAGGAATCTCGCGAGCGTTTGCGCGGTCTTTCTAAGGAGCATTCCGAAAACATTGGCTTGCATATTCTCGCAGCTTATGCTTTGCAAGACGAAGACCCAGAGCTTGCTTTAGAACACGCAAAGTGGGCTGCAAAGCAGGCGTCTCGCATTGATTTTTCGCGCGAAACACTAGGATTTATTGCGTACCGTCAGGGCGATTACAAGCTTGCTGCGCGCGAGTTTAGAACAGCTATGCGAATGAATGGCTACACGGATTATCTTCCATTTATTGCAGATTGCGAGCGCGGTATGGGTAACCTTGATAAAGCGCTGGAAATTTGCATGTCGGATGAAGCTAAAAGCGTTAGTGGCGAAGTTAAAGCAGAAATGTTCCTTGTGTATGCAGGCGTTTTGGCGGATACAAACCATGCAGATAAGGCGATTGAGCTTGTTCACGCAATGGGTAGGTCTAAGGGCTTACCTGGCGAGTATAGAATGCGCGCTGTTCAAGCGGAGCAGTACTTCCTTGAAGAGGCTGGGCGAAGCGATGAGGCGATTGAGCTTGATGCTTTGCTGGATCGCTTAGAAGAGCAGTATGCAGATATTGAAGACGAAGAAAATCCAGAAGATGTTGTGATTGACTACGATTTGGAACATCTTAATGATGCGATTATGGACGAAGTTGGCATTAGTGAAGATGATGCGCAATTTGCTCCAGATGATGATTCGGAAGATGATTCGGATGACGATTCAGATGATGATTCAGATGATTCAGATGACAATTCGGAAGATTCACAAATCGCAGATAATACTGAAACTGTAGAGATGAATGCAGTTAATCCTAAAGAGGAATAGTACAAATCATATTTTCTAAGCCCAGCTTCTGTATTGTAAAAGTATAGTAAGCTGGGCATTTTCTACTTTGGTATTCTTAAATCGTGAGGATATTTTATGCAACTTGATGAACGAGCGAATTTTTCAAATAGCAAATCTGCATTAAGCAAGGATTTTCGCTTAGCTTTGCTTGACTTAGACGGAGTAGTGTATAGAGGCGGAAAATCCGTCGAATACGCAGCCGAATCAATTGAAAATGCTCAAAAAAATGGCATGTTTATTGAATACACAACTAATAATTCTTCTCGTTTTCAAGAAGTTGTAGCAAGTCAGCTAGAAAGTTTTGGCTTAAAAGTAGAGCCGTGGCAAATAATAACGTCGTCACTTGTAGCTGCTCGAATGGTTGCTCGATATGTTCCAAGCGGTTCAAACGTTTTAGTTTTAGGCGCAGATCATCTTGTGCAAGAGGTTAAGCGCGCTGGTCTTAATCCTGTAAAGTCTTGTAAAGACAATCCGCAGGCTGTAATTCAAGGCTGGTATCCGCAAATGACTTGGCAAGAAATGGCACAAGTCGCTTTTGCTGTAGAGCGCGGAGCTAAGTATTTTGTTACTAATCGCGATTTAACAATTCCGCGCGAGTTTGGCATAGCTCCTGGATGCGGTTCTATGATTCAAGCTGTAGTAAATGCCACTGGAGTAGAACCTATTGCGTCTGCAGGAAAGCCCGAGTGCGCAATGTACGACGAAGCGCGATTGTTGGTTGCTGCAAACGCAAATCACAATGATGAAGATATTAAAGAATATGCGCAAAAAGACGAATTTGGAAATCCTGTAATAAGTATTGAGCGCTCGCTAGCTGTAGGAGACAGATTAGACACAGACATTGAAGCAGGTACCAGAGGAGGGTATGAGTCGCTTCTTGTTCTTACGGGCGTTACAAATCCGCGCATGTTGCTTGAAGCTCCAAAACACTTGCGACCAAGCTTTGTTTCTAAGGATTTAAGGGGATTGAACGAGGTGCATGTTGCTCCAAAACGCGTTGACGATTCTACGTTTACGTGCGGCGATTCTAGAGCGCAAATCGTTAGTAACTCTATTGAAGTAAACAATCCTAATGATTGCAACGCTTTACGTGCTGCTTGTGCGCTTGCTTGGAGTTTAATGGATAACGGAGAATCGCTTGAAGATTATATTCTTCCAGAGTTTTCTTTGTGATGTAATGCGTTGTGTGATTTGTGATTTGTGGCTTACGACTTACGACTTTGCGATTTGTGACTTTATACTTTAAGCGAGGTTTTTAATGCTAGACGAAGATGATTTAGGTCAGCGCTTAGACTGTGCGCTTGTAAATCGTAGTTTAGTAAAAAGTAGAACTACATCTCAACGCTTAATCAAGTCTGGAGTAGTAAAAGTAGATAATCGTATTGTTAAAAAATCGTCATTTTTAGTGAAAAAATCGCAAAAAATAAGCCTTGACGAATCAAAAAAAGAAAATTCTTGCATTAAATACGTTTCTAGAGGAGCGCTAAAACTCGAAGGCGCATTCCGCTTATTTGAGAATTTAGGATTAAAAGTTGATTCAAATACTAAAGCATTAGATATTGGCGCTTCTACTGGCGGTTTTTGCGATTATTTGTTGCAAAATGGAGCAAATAGCGTTATAGCTTTAGACGTTGGACACGGTCAATTGCACACAAAAATCGCAAGCAATCCACGCGTTATTGAAATGAGTGGCGTAAATATTAGAAATGTTTACGCTCAAGATTTGCCATACAAGCCGAATCTTATAGTCTCCGACGTCTCTTTTATATCTCTTAGCTTTGTGATTCCAGTAATTGCACGTATTGCGCAAAATAACGCGAATATTGTTCTTCTTGTAAAACCGCAATTTGAAGTTGGCAAGGGAAATCTTGGAAAAGGCGGAATTGTAACAGATAAAAATCTAAGACTTAAAGCCCTAGAAAATATTAAAGAATGCGCTAAAAACAATTGTTTAAGCGTTATTGCAACTCATGAATCTCCTATAGAGGGAACTCACGGAAACGTTGAATATCTTCTTTATGCGCAATATGTAGTGCAACAACTAAAATGATGATTAACTTTTGTAAAGCTACAAATAAAGCTACAAATAAATCTCAAAGGGGGCGCTATGCAAGAACGTTTAGAAGGGAATTGTACTTCTCGCAATGCTCTTGTGGTTACTCATGCGCGTCTTGATAGCAACAGTGCTGTTGTAAATCAAGTTACTACTCAACTTAAAAATGCTGGTTTTAATGTTAGCGTGTTTCATAGTGCTGCAGTGTCGGATTTTGCGCAAAAAATCGCTCAAGTGGTAGATAAAAATACGGAAATTGTTGTTGTGCTAGGTGGGGATGGCACAATGCTTCAAGCTGCAGAATTAGTGCATTGCACTCCTGTTCCAATAATTGGAATAAACCTTGGGCATGTTGGTTTTTTGGCTGAATTTGAAAGCTTCCAAATAGATGAGGCTGTGCGAAGAATTGCGCAAAAAGACTACTTCTTAGAGCATAGAATGGAAGCGCATGTAGATGTTTGGCTTCCTGGAGCCAGAGAGCCTTTAAGTGATTGGGCGCTTAACGATATTACTTTAGATAGGGCAGATCGCGGGCGAATGGTGGAGCTTTCGATTCGCGTTGACAATGTTGAAATGTCGTCTTTTGGGTGCGATGGCGTGATTGTTTCTACGCCTACTGGTTCTACTGCGTACGCGTTTTCGGCAGGCGGCCCGATTATGTGGCCAAACGTTGAGGCTTTGCAACTGGTTCCTTTGGCTGCGCACGCACTATTTTCTAGGCCGCTAATAATTGGAGCAGGATCTACTTTTACGATTGATATTTTGCAAGAATCATCTTCTGGTGGGTGGATTTGCTGCGATGGAAGGCGTCAAAGAGCTTTGCCGCAAGGTTCTAGGATTCAAATTAGGCAATCTAAAGATGAGTTGCTTTTAGCGCGACTTTCTGGAGTTCCGTTTACGCAAAGATTAGTCACAAAGTTTGATTTGCCAGTTGTTGGATGGCGTGAAAATCGCCGAAAAGTGGATGCTAGACCTAAGATTTATGAAGCAAATCTTCATAATGAAACCGATAGAAATTATGAAGATGGTGTAGGCGTAAAAAACGCGGACTGTAACGCGGATTATCCAATCGTCCCTAATAATCTAAACCTATAGGGGGTATTTGTGCTTGAAGAACTTGAGATTCGTAATTTAGGCCCAATTTCTAACGCTGTTATTACGCCTTCTAAAGGGATGACTGCAATAACTGGCGAAACGGGTGCTGGAAAATCCATGCTTTTAAGCGCTATAAAGCTTATATCTGGAGGAAAAGCAGATTTGGCAAAAGTATCATCTTTTGCAAACGAGTCGTGGGCTCAAGGCGTGTTTTCTGTGCCAAAATCTAGCGATGTTGCACAAATATTGCAAGAATCTGGGATTAATGCCGAAGAATGTGAAGATGATGATTCTAAAGAAGACGTTTACGTATCTAGGTCTGTTCCAAAAAATGGTAGATCAAGAGCTGTAATCTCTGGTTATTCTGTTCCAAAATCCTTGCTAGAAAGCGTTTGCTCGCACACAATAACAATTCATGGCCAAAGTGATCAACTTCGCATAGCAACAGCTTCAAAACAGCGTGAATTCTTGGATTCAATCTCGTGCAATTCTAAAGAACTACAAGACTATGAATCAGCGTTTAATAAGTGGCAAAATGCTGTTGAAGCATATAATCGCCTTATAAATCAGCAATCGTCTTCTAGACAGCGCGCAGACTACTTGCGTGAATCGTTAGAAAAAATTCGCCAAATCGATCCAAAACCAAATGAGGATGAAAATCTTAAAGCTAAAAGAGATCGCATAGAAAACGCTGCTCAAATCGTTGGGGCTATTAGCGAAGCAATTTCTTCGTTGGACGCAAGTCAAATTGACTACGGCGCAATAGATTCAGTTGACGCATTGCATTTGGTTGACAATGCGTCTAAGGCGATTCGCTCAATTCGAGTTGACGGAGATTATAGCGCGATTGCAAATCAACTTGACGATATTTCTTCCCAGATTTCCGATATTGTTATGCAACTTGCTCAACAATTAGATGTTGATGAGAGTCAGGAAGATTTAGACGCTATTAACAATCGTATTCACGATTTAAGCGATTTAACACGCAGATGGGGTCCGCAAATTGACGATGTTTTAGAGTGGGCCAAAAAAGCGCAATTTGAGCTTGAAGATTTGGATGATTCGCCAGAAGCTGTTGCGCGCGCTAAAGATTTGTGCGAGAAGACTTATAAAGACGCTGAAAAACTTGCCGAAGCTCTTTATAACACGCGCAAAGTTGTTGCAAAAAAGTTTAGCTACGAAGTTAGCAAAGAGCTTGAATCCTTATCTATGCCAGATGCGCAACTTTTGATTAATGTTTCTAAGCGCGCTAAAAACAAGGACGGAAAATTTGATTTGAACGTGCACGGCTTAGATAGTGTTGAGTTTCTTTTTAAGCCTTTCCCTGCGTCTAACTATTTGCCAATGGGCAGTAGTGCTTCTGGCGGCGAACTCAGTAGGCTTATGCTTGCAATGGAGCTTGTTAGTGCAAAACAAAATCGCAGTAATAATCAATCAATGACGTTTATTTTCGACGAAGTTGATGCAGGCGTTGGTGGTGTTGCAGCAGTGGAATTAGGCAAGCGCTTGGCTTTGCTTGCTAAAAGTGCGCAAGTGATTGTTGTAACGCATTTAGCTCAAGTAGCAGCTTTTGCAAACGTTCAATTTGTTGTCAGAAAAAAGATTGAAAGCGCGGCGGATTCTGGAGCGAATTCTGGAGCTGATTCTGGCGAGAATTCTAGTTTTGCAGATACAACTGTTACCAAATTAGATGAGATTAGCCGACAAAGCGAAATCGCAAGAATGCTTTCGGGAAGCCAATCGCAAGCATCTTTGGATCATGCAAAAGAATTGCTTGAAAATAGTAAAGTCTAATGAAAAATCTTAAGCTAATTCAAAGTAATTTTTCTAAAACAGATTTTTCTAAAACAGATTTTTCTAAAACAGAATAATAGGGTTAATATCAAAGATAATCGGGATTAATAATATGAGCGAAAATGCATTAGTTGATAATTCAAATTACGCATCAATTTTTGATTTTGACGGCACTTTGCTTGATTCTTTGGACGTTTGGGACAAGATAGACGAAGAGAGTTTTGCTAAACGCGGTATTAAAGTGCCTGCCGATTTTGCTGATTCCACTGCAACAATGACACCTCGCCAAGTTGCGGATTATGTTATTAAGCGTTTTGGTTTTACGGATTCTCCCGAAGATTTAATGAAAGAGTGGCAAGACATGGCTTTTGACGCATACGCAAATCATTTGCCGCTTAGGAAAGGTGCTAAAAATTACGTTGATTATTTACATAAAACGGGTGCGAAAACTGTTCTTATAACTACTCTTTCTAAGTCTTTATGCGTTGCTGCGTTAAAGCGTACGGATTTGTATGATTACTTTGATTTGATGATTTTTGGAGAAGATTTAGAAAGCAATGCAAAAAATAGTCCTAAAACTTATGTTGACTTAGCAAAGCGAATTGGCGTAAAACCAAGCGATTGCACTGTTTTTGAGGATTCTGATGCAGCACTAAAATCAGCTCGTTTAGCTGGAATGAAAACTTGTGGGGTAGCGGATTTAATAAATGGCGATTTTGACTTTGCGCCAAAAAGCCTTAAATAAGTTGCAAAGTCTTAAGTAAAAGTCTTAAATAAATTGCAAAAGTGAGGTGAGGTTTCACATACCCCGGGTTTTGTCGCGTGCAAAATGCACACGGATGACCATCCATCTCGATTTGACGTTACCGCCAAACTCTAGCAGTCTACCCGAAGACTTAGGCGAGCAGCCCTTAAACACCTTCTGCTTGACCTTGCTCCCAATGAGGCTTGCCATGCGGCTAACTGTTACCAGAAGCCCGGTGGTCTCTTACACCGCCGTTTCACCCTTACCTAAACAAAAGTTTAGGCGGTCTATTCTCTGTTGCGCTATCTCTCAGGTTGCCCTGGGCGGACGTTATCCGCCATTGTGCTCTACGGAGCCCGGAAGTTCCTCAGCTACTCCGAATGAACATTGCAGCCGCGGTCATCGTGAAACCTCAACCTTCCCAATTATAGCAGACGTCTTAATTTTGCGCATATTTTGCGACTCGCTAGAAAATGGCGGCTTTTAGCGGATATAATAGATGTATCAGCGGCGCTGGTGCCGTTGACGTGTACACAAACCGATTTTGTATCGGATTACTTAAGGAGGTTCGCATGGAAATCGTCATCACTGGACGTCATACGCAAATTAAGCAAAGATTCCGTGACGTTGTAGAAAGCAAGATGAATCGTGTGACCGCCATTGCTCCAGATGCGCAGCGCATTCAGATTGTGCTTAACACTGAGGGCAATCCAAGGCAGGCAGATACTGCAAAAAGAGTTGAAATTACTGTAGTTGCAGGAAGTACGGTTATTCGCGCAGAAGCGTCTAGCACAGATCAATACAGTGCATTAGATATGGCGTTAGATAAGTTGACGCTTCGCTTGCGTAGAACTAGAGATCGCCGCAAGGATCATCGTCGTGGCTACGAGCAGATGGTTCCAGTTGATTTGGGTGTTGTAGAGCCAGAAGTTGAAACAACTGTTGAAGAAGTTGTTCAAGTTGATGGAACAAATAGTGCAGATGCTGCGGTTGCTTCCGACTTAGGTCCTGGCGAATCTGTAGAGGTGAGTGTTGGAGATACTCCTATTGTGATTCGTCGTAAGCTCCACATTGCCGAGCCAATGAGCATTGATGAAGCATTGTACGAGATGGAACTTATTGGTCACGATTTCTTCCTGTTTGTAAATAAAGAAACCATGCGTCCATCGGTTGTATACCGTAGGCATGGATGGAGTTATGGTGTGTTTGAGATTGATACTCCAGAAAATGTTGCTAAAAAGAAGTAACAAAACAGTAAAGAAACAGTAGAAGAATAAGGGTAAATAAAGTAAATAAAATAACTCATATGAGTGCAATGCCCGTCTAGTAATAAGCTAGGCGGGCATTTTATGCGTTGTTTTGGACTCGCGAGCTGCAAAAATCGTAGCCGTCGCGTAATATAGGCACAGTTTACGTCTATATTGGCTAGCCGAATAATAGACACGACCTAAGGGAGCTAAACGTGGTAGATATCGTTGATAAAGCCTTGCGAATGGGTGAAGGCCGTCAATTGAAGCGCCTTGAGAACGTTGCGAAGGCTGTGAATGCGCTTGAAGATCAAATTTCTGCGCTTTCGGACGAGGAACTTAAAGGACAAACGGCAAAATTCAAGCAAAAGTTAGACAATGGTGCGAAGCTTGATGACTTAATGCCAGAAGCCTTTGCTACAGTGCGAGAAGTTTCAAAGCGTACTCTTGGTCAGCGTCACTTTGACGTTCAGCTTATGGGCGGTGCAGCATTGCATTGGGGCAATATTGCAGAAATGAAGACTGGTGAAGGTAAAACACTCGTTGCAACACTGCCTAGCTATTTGAACGCTTTGGAAGGCAAGGGCGTTCATGTTGTTACTGTTAACGACTATCTTGCTAGCTACCAGAGTGAGCTTATGGGTCGTATTTACAGGTTCCTTGGCATGAGCGTTGGATGCATTATTACAGATCAGCAGCCACCAGAGCGCAGGAAGCAATATAACGCAGATATTACTTACGGCACAAACAACGAGTTTGGCTTCGACTATTTGCGAGACAACATGGCTTGGGAAAAGGGCGATCTTGTTCAGCGTGGTCATCACTATGCAATCGTCGATGAGGTTGATTCCATTCTTATTGATGAGGCTCGTACGCCACTTATTATCTCGGGACCTGCCGAAGGCGATGTTACGCGTTGGTATCGCGAGTTTGCAAAGCTTGTTCTAAAGCTTGATCGCGATGTTGATTACAAGATTGACGAAAAGCGCAAGACTGCTGGTATTTTGGATCCAGGCATTGCAAAGATTGAAGATTATTTAGGTATTGATAATCTTTACGAGCCAAGCAACACTGCTTTAATTGGCTACTTGAACAATGCTTTGAAAGCTAAGGAATTGTTCCTTCTTGATCGCGATTACGTTGTTACTAATGGCGAAGTTTTGATTGTTGACGAGCACACTGGCCGTGTTCTTCCAGGTCGCCGTTATAGCGAAGGCTTGCATCAGGCGATTGAAGCTAAAGAGAATGTTGAAGTAAAAGCAGAAAATCAGACTTTTGCAACTATTACTTTGCAAAACTACTTCCGCATGTACGATAAGCTCGCTGGCATGACTGGTACAGCAGAAACGGAAGCTGCCGAGTTTATGGGAACATACAAGCTTGGCGTTCTTCCAATTCCTTCTAACCGTCCAGTTATTCGTATGGATAAGGATGATTTGATCTTCCGCACTAAGAAGGAAAAGCTTGCTGCGATTGTTCGAGACGTAGCTCAGCGTCATGCAAAGGGTCAGCCTGTTTTGCTTGGTACAGCATCTGTTGAATCTTCCGAAATCGTTTCTTCGCTTTTGGACGTTGCTCGTATTCCTCACCAAGTGTTGAATGCTAAGCAAAACGCTAAGGAAGCAGCTGTTGTTGCTGTTGCAGGTCGTAAGGGTGCTGTGACTGTTGCTACAAACATGGCAGGTCGTGGTACAGATATTATGCTTGGCGGAAACGTTGAGTTTTTGGCAGATGCAAAGCTTAAAGCAGAAGGCTATTCTCCAGACGATACTCCAGAAGAGTATGAGAAGCGTTGGCCAGGCGTTTTGGCAGAAGTCAAAGAACAAGTTAAAGACGAGCACGAAGAAGTTAAGAAGCTTGGTGGCTTGTATGTTCTAGGCACTGAGCGCCACGAATCTCGTCGTATTGATAATCAGCTTAGAGGCCGTTCTGGCCGTCAGGGTGATCCTGGCGAATCGCGCTTCTACCTAAGCTTGGAAGATGACTTAATGCGTTTGTTCAACACTCAGCTTGTTGCTCGCGTTATGGCTAAGGGCTTGCCAGAAGGCGAACCAATCGAATCTAAGTATGTTTCTAATGGCGTGCGCACGGCTCAAAAGACTGTTGAAGCTCGTAACTTTGAAATGCGTAAGAACGTTTTGAAGTACGATGACGTTATGAACAAGCAGCGTACGGTTATCTATTCGGAACGTCAAGCTGTTCTTAAGGGCGAAGATATTCACGAAGATATCTTAAAGTTTATTAAAGATACTGCAGATAGCTACGTTCGTGGAGCAATGAACGGTTCTGACAAGCCTAAGGATTGGGATTGGGAAGGCCTTAAAGATGCTGTGAACGCAGTTATGCCAATTATTGTTGATTGGGATCAGCTTCGCTTGCAAATTGAGCCTCTTAAGGGTCAAAAAGCTGTTGATACTTTAAGAGACACGATTGTAGATAGTGTAACAACTATTTACGCAGTGTTTGAAGAGCGAATGGGCTCCGATAGCTTGCGTCAGTTTGAGCGAAGAGTTGTTTTGGCTGTTCTTGATAGAAAGTGGCGTGAACATCTTTACGAGATGGATTACTTAAAGGATGGCATTGGCTTGCGCGGTATGGGTCAGAGAGATCCTTTGGTTGAGTACCAACGCGAAGGCTTCCAAATGTACAACTCAATGATTGAAGCTATTAAGGAAGAGTCTATTCAGCTTCTGTTCCGCATGAATCTTGAGCAGATTGTTGCAGAAACAGAAAACCAAGATGATTCTTATATTGACGAAAGCATTGAGCAAGAAGAGCAAGAAGAAGACGAGCATTCTGGAATCGTCGGCCCTGCTCCTATAAGCCATGCAGAAGGCGAAGTTCCATTAAGCAAGCGTCCAAAGGCGGAGGAGTGGAAGACTCCTTGGGCTGATGGTCGTACGTTCCCAGGAACAAATAAGAACGACGAATGCCCATGCGGATCTGGCAGAAAGTACAAGCTTTGCCACGGTCAAAATGAGGATTAAAGTCAAAGTCTTATAAAGTAACGTTTTATAAAGAATGAGGCTGGTGTTAATGCATCAGCCTCATTCTTTTGCGCGAATACACTTAAACTCGCTAGTTCTAAACTCGCGCGCCTTTTCCAAACTCGTTATAGTCTTCGCTAGAAGTATTGTCCTTTTTTCTGCTCATAAGTAGGCCTGCGCCACCAATCAAAAATAGGAAAGCACTAACAGAGCCAGTGTAAATAGCAAAATATGGCACTAGGACGCTCAAAATCATGCCTAGAACACCCAAAACAAACACGCTCCATAAAACTATAAGGGTAATGGAAACGTTCTTAAAATGGGGGTTTGGAGCAACAAAGTCGTCTCCGTATTCGTCCATTGTTTTATCAACATCGAGCCAGCTTGATGTTGTGTTATCTCTTGGACCAGGTTTAGTGCTAAATGCTATGTTTCTTAATGGTTCTGCAGCTTGATTAATGCGTTTTCTAAAGATTTTTGCGCTTTTGGACTTTTCTAAATCATTAAAATCTTTTTTGTGCTCGCTAACGAATTGAGACCAATCGTCGTTAAAGTTTTGACTAAACGAATCGTCACCATTGCTATTTTCGTTATTATACAAACGGTTATGGGAGTTGGTATTCTTAGAAGAAGTCATGAATTATACTGTAGCAAGTCTGCTTGATAGTTTGAATGCTATTTTGTGAATCTTGCTAGAATGGGGATTAGCATGTTGTATTGGTTCTTTGTAAAGGGGTTTGGATTCATTGCTCGCTTAAGGATTCATCCTACTGCTCAAGGAGTCAACAATATTCCTAAAACAGGCGGAGCGATTATTGCAGCAAATCATCTTGCTGTTATTGACGATGCGCTTTTGCCTCTTACATGCCCGCGCATGATTCATTTTATGGGAAAAGCTGAGTATTTTGAAGGCAAGGGATTAAAGGGTCGCTTTAAAAAGTGGTGGTTTACGTCTGTTGGCGTGTTTCCAGTGGATCGTTCTGGCGGATCAAAATCGCTTGGTGCGCTGAATCATGCTAAAGAAATCCTAGAAAAAGGTCAACTTTTTGGAATTCACATTGAAGGAACAAGAAGCCCAGATGGAAAGCTGTATAAGGGTCATTCAGGCGCTGCAAGATTAGCGCTAGAAACAGGATGCCCGATTGTTCCAGTTGCGATTATTGGCACTCGCGAACTTCAAAAACATGGCCAGATTATGCCTGCAAAGGGCAATACTAAGGCGATTTACGGAAAGCCAATCGAAGTTAGCAAGATGAGTCCAGAAGAAATTACGCACGATATTCTTCGAGATCTTACTAATAAAGTAACAAAAGCAATCCAGCAAATGAGCGGTCAAGAGTACGTTGACGAATATGCGCAAACTGTTAAAAAGCGAATGCTAGAAGAGTCGCAAGCAAAAGCGAATAATCGTTAAGCTAAATAATCGTTAACGTTACTGTTGTTGGATTTCCGCTTTCGTCTAGAACTCTAACTTGAGACCCAGGAGCCGCGGATTGGAATCTAACAGTGTGCATAAGATCGCCCAAAGGCGCAGAAATATTAACCTTTAATCCAAGCGATTCAAGTATTCTTCTAGCTTCATTAGCGTTCTTATTGCGCACATCTGGCATTGTTATAGTCTTTGGTCCCTTAGAAACAACAACATCGAGTTTATCTCCCCAATGCATTTGCGTTCCTTTTTGCACGGACGCGCTAATAATCTTGCCTTTTTCTACTTTGTCATTAAATTCTTCGCTGTAGTTTGGAACTAATTTTGCTTCGTTAAACGCCTTATCTGCTTCTTCTTTTGTAAGATTAACAACGTCTGGCATAGAAACAGGCATTGGCCCTTTAGAAAGAATCACAGTAATATTTTTATTGTGATTCATTTGCATTCCAGGAGTTGGTGAAATCTCAACAACGCATCCTTTAGGAATTTCCAAAGAATAAATGTCTTCGCTTGGTTTATGCGTAATAGAAGTAAATCCTGCCTTTTTTAATGCTTTTATAGGATCTTTTCCAGCATTAGAAGTTGGATCTATAATATCTTCTGGAATGGTTGACTTACGTACGCCTTTTGAAACAACAATTTTAACGCGGCCATTATTTCGCTTAGAGATTTTGCTGCCACTAAAATCTGGATTAGTGAAAATAATGTTTCCTTCGGGTATGTTGTCGCTAAAGTCTTTAGAAACGGAATAAGGAATATTAGATATTTTAAGAGTGCGCTCGTAGTCTGCCCACGGAACGTTTGTTATTTTGCATGCACTTTGTGATGCGCATTCTTGCGTGTTTGGTTTTGGTAAAGACCAATAGCTTCCAGGGCCTAAATAGTACCAGTACGCGCCAAATGCTACTGCGGCTGCTGCGATTGCTGCGCAACTTGCAGATATAATAATAATGTTTTTGCGCGTTTTCTTGCCATTGTCGTCTGAATTATTAGGCTTATTTCTTTTAGCTTTTAATCGTTCACTAATAAATTGCGGTGCGCGCATTGTAACAGTGAGCATATTGTTATCGTTAAAGTCTTCAAGAGGATTGCTATTCGTTGAAGTTGAATAGTTTGAAGAGACTTCATTAAAATCGGAGCTTTTTGTAGGTAACGTAGGTAATGTAGATAATGCTTGAGTTGCGTCAATATCAGCTGTTTTATCTATGTCTGTAGTTTTATCTATGTTTGTAGTCTTATTTAGCTTTTCTGTGCTAGCAAGCGTGTTACTAGCAAGTGTGTTGTTTGCCAATGCATCATTAGACGAATCAGAATCACTCAAAGTATTTTCACTCAAAGTATTGTTATTCAAGCTAGGCGGAAGTGGTATTTGAGATTTTAGATTAGAGTTTTTATCTTCAATCTTGTTTGCGATTATCGAGCCTTCAAGAGGTTGATTTTCTGCGTCTAAATCTACTTCAAACTTATATTGCCACTCTTCTTCGCTTAAGCCAGAGCACACGCTTCTTAAAATATTAAGCGCTTTAGAAGCGTCACTTGGTCTTTTTTCCATTTCTCGAGCAGTAATCGAACTAAGAAAATCTGCAACCGAAGAATTGATATCTTTGCAAACAGTTTTTATAGAAGGAGTGTCTTCGTGAACATGCTTAAAAACAAGAGTTACTGGATTATCCGCGTTAAAAGGAACTCTGCCAGCTAGCATCTCCCAAGCCATCATTCCTGCGGAATATAAATCTCCTTGAGGAGTTGCAAGATTCTTCTCAATCATTTCTGGAGCAAGGTATGCAGCCGTTCCAAGAAGAAGACCCGTAGAAGAAAGAGTTGCTTGAGAAATTGCACGCGCAAGTCCAAAATCGGTGATTTGCACGTTTCCGCGGTCGTTAATCAAAATGTTTTCTGGCTTAATATCTCTGTGAACAACGCCAGCAAGGTGTGCGGATGCAAGACCATCTAAAGTTTGGGCAAGCACGCGCAAAGTATCTTTTACGCTAAAAGTGCCGTATTTGTTCATCTCGTATCTAAGATTTACGCCATGAACATATTCCATAACTAAGTAGTCAAGTCCTTCAAACTCGCCAGTATCGTAAACTTGAACAATATGCGGATTTGCGATTGACGCTGCAGAAGTTGCTTCTCTGCGGAACCTTGCAATAAATTGTTCTCGGTGGATTCCTTGAGCAAGCTGAGTATGCATGATTTTAAGCGCAACAGGGCGATTAAGACGCTCATCTTGCGCTTTATAAACAGTAGCCATGCCACCTTCCGCTATCTTTTTAACTATGCGATAGCGATTTTCAACACACATTCCCAGTTGCGCTTGAACTTCACTCATGTAGTAAATCCCTTATACGCGTATTAAACCCACTACTTAAAAGTGTACAGGTAATACAGTAAAGAATAGTCGCAATTTGCGCTTATTGCCATTCTTTAGGAATAAACATGCTAGAAATATTGTGCAAAATGACTTTACTATGATTGCTTAGCGAACTAGTATCTATTTTTTCTTGCGATTCAACCCAAAGATTGTGAATGCGCTTTTTAGACTTACCTATAGCGCCACTTTTACTATAAATATCAATGATTCTTTTAACGTCATCTTCGTTTCGGTTTTTAGAAGTGTATGCGTTTATTAAGAAGAGATTATCTTCGGGAGTGCAAAGTTCTAATGCGTCTGCTAGAAGAACAGCGCGTTTTCCTTCCCGAATATCTCCTCCGATTGGCTTACCTGTGTGAGCAGAATCCGAAACAATATCTAAAAGATCGTCTGCAAGTTGGAATGCGATTCCTAAAGGATCTCCAATTTGATTCGCTAAGTTGATTGCGTAGTCTTTTTGCATTCCAGCAGCCAAAAATCCCAGAGCAAGAGGTGCAATAGTTGTGTAGCTTGCAGTTTTCCACCTAAAAACGTTTATAGAAGATTCTGCAAGTTTTTGTGGATTATCTAGGCTCATCATTTCGATTGAAAGGTCTAGAATTTGGCCAATTCCAACGTTTTTTTGCATGTTTGTAAACTCGCATAAAACCTCATTAGGATTTTGCAAGTTTTCGCACGCTTTTCTAGTTATGTCGAAGCTTTGAGACGCTAGAATATCTCCGAGCATTAATCCAAGACCAGTTCCAATATGACTATTGTTTGTGGCTTTAGATAGCGCACAATATGCGCTTGGTTTTCCTCGTCTTAAAGCGGATTCGTCGATTATGTCGTCGTGAACAAGAGCTGCTGTTTGAAATACTTCTAGAGCACAAGCAACGTCTAGCATTGCGTTTTTTGAGTTTTTGTAAGAGTCGTCACTTTGCGTAGCTGAGTAGCTCTCTTTTGCTGCATCAAAAGCATATAATGCGAATAAAGCTCTAAGTCGTTTTCCGCCTTCGCTAGACAAAATTGCTTGGGAAACAACGTTTTTAAGTGTTTTATTGCAATTAGAAATAAGATTTTTGCAAGCTAAAGAATCAAATTGACTATAAATTAATTCGCTTATACGCGTATTGATGCATGACTTTTGCGAATCTAAACTCATATCTACGAGTTATCCACATGCCTTAGACATTGCAGAAGTGAGTATTTTCTAAGACTTTTCTAGTGTTTTATAGGATTTTTCTATGATTTATAGCCTTTAACCACATTGCTTAGTTTTTATTGCGTTATCGCTTTTGCAATGCAAAACTCTTATTTACAAAGCTAAAAGAAACAGCGAAATCAATACTGCAAATAGCAAATAACAAATAACGAATAGCAAGTAACAAGTAACGAATAACAAGTAACAAATAACAAATAACAAATAACAAGCAACAAACAAACAGGGGAGGAATTATGAAAACAATAAAAAACGAGTCTAAAGGCTGTGAAATCAGTGAGACACAATTTTTTGAAGACAAAGATCATGAATATTCAACTTTTAAAGAGATGACGAATATTTATGCTGCAAGTATGATTTGTAACAAATCCGAAGACTATTTTGCTGTGAGCTATGCTTCTGGAAAAACAATAGAAAAAGTGGATCTTAATCATCTTCCAAAAGAGTGTATAGCAGTTTTAGACATTCCTAAAGATTATGTTAACAATCATCATGATTACACCGATAATTGGATTGAAAATCTTAGATCTTTAGCTCCAGAATTTTTTGAAAAGTATATTGATTACATAAACAGAGATTTAGATGTTAAATGTAAGCAAGAAGTATTCTCGGCTTTTGATATTTTTGTAAATCAATCAATACGCAACTGGAATAATATGATTTGCAAAAAAGAAGGAAACATTGTAGGCTACGACCTTATAATGCTGCCGATTGCAATGTTTGACAATATTAACGTTCGAGACACTTTGCTTGTGGCTTTACTGGACTCTAAAGAAGAGTACTACAATATCGACTCGTTGCTTACTCTAGCTTTAGAGCCTAGAACAAAAGAAATATCTAAAGATTTAAGACGTTTTCTAGAAGAAAAATTTAACGAAGATCACGAGCTTCCAGATATTTGTAAAGCGTTAGACGTTGTAAATCTACTAAAAGCTATGGCTTGTGTTGTAGATGGAATACCAGAATTAAAAGTGCAAGTTTACGCTTTAATGTGCTATATAAGTTGGTGGTTTAGGCTAGGTGATGTTGAAAAATATGTTGAAATGGCGTTAGATATAGACCCTGATTGTTCAATGGTTAGAATAGTAGATAACGCATATAGGAATCATGTAGAGCCAGCGTGGTGTAGAAAATTCGCCACGCCGCAAGAAGAAAGTAATAAAGAATCGTCCTTAGAAGATGATTAACTTCTTAATGAAAAGTTGCCCTTGCCATAACTATGCCTTTATGGTATAGTAGAGTGCCTTTAGGGTATAGCAAAATTAAATACCCTATTTTGGCGGATTACTTTGTGTTAGCGGGGAATCTACAGGAGGAAAAGTTTGGCGAGCGAAAATAAAGCAAGTGTCGATTCCAAGACGAGCAAAGAAGAACAACAAGACTTTAAGATTGATGAAGACGTTGATGCTCAAGACGTTGATGCTAATGTTGATGCGCCAATGGATCCAGACGAAGATCACATGGATTTAGAAGATTTTGATGACATTCACGATGATCTTGATGTAGACGACGTAGACAACTTGGACGATGTTGACGACATTAATAATCTAGACGATATCTCTGAAGACGAAGACGGCGAAGAAACGGACGAAAACAAGCCAGAAGCTCCGCAAGTTCCTCAAGCAAAAGGCGCTTTTATTGTTCGAGATGACGACGATGACGATAATTTAACGCCTTCTGGTAACCCAAAGCGTCGAGTAATCGCTACTGGAGCTACGGCAGATCCTGTTAAAGACTACTTAAAGCAGATTGGTCGCGTTAGCCTTCTTAACGCAGAGCAGGAAGTTGATTTGTCGGAGCGAATCGAAGCTGGCTTATATGCTCAGCATTTGCTCGATACGCAAATCGATCAAATGGAGTTTAAGCGTAAGCGCGAGCTTAAGTGGGCTGCAGCAGACGGTAAGAAAGCTAAAGATCATCTTCTAGAAGCAAACTTGCGACTTGTTGTTTCGCTTGCTAAAAGGTATACAGGCAGGGGCATGCTTTTCCTTGATCTAATTCAGGAAGGTAACCTTGGTTTAATTCGTGCAGTAGAAAAGTTTGATTGGAAGAAGGGCTTTAAGTTCTCAACCTACGCAACTTGGTGGATTCGCCAGGCGATTACGCGTGCTATGGCAGATCAGGCTCGTACAATTCGAGTTCCAGTGCACATGGTGGAAGTTATTAATAAGCTTTCTAGAGTTCAGCGCCAAATGCTTCAAGACTTGGGTCGCGAGCCTACGCCAGATGAGCTTGCACGCGAGCTTGATATGCCTGTAGAAAAGGTGCAAGAAGTGCAAAAGTATGGTCGTGAGCCTATTTCTTTGCACACTCCTTTGGGTGAAGATGGCGATTCCGAGTTTGGTGATTTGATTGAAGATACCGATGCAATCGCACCTTCGGATGCAGTAGCATTCTCGCTTCTTCAAGAGCAGTTTAGGCAAGTTTTGGAAACTCTAGCTCCTAGAGAAGCTGGTGTTATTAAAATGCGCTACGGCTTGGAAGATGGCCAGCCTAAGACTCTAGACGATATTGGTCGAGTGTATGGCGTTACTCGCGAACGCATTCGTCAAATCGAGTCTAAGACTATGTCTAAGTTGCGTCATCCTTCTAGGTCGCAAACCTTGCGCGACTTCTTAGATCAGTGATTTGTTATTAGATACGCTCTAGTAGCTTTAATTGTTGTTGTATAAGGAGTAAAAGTGGCTTCTCTTAAAGAGCAAGAGCAATATGATGCCGATAGTTTGACCGTGCTAGAAGGCTTGGACGCTGTTCGCAAGCGCCCAGGCATGTATATTGGCACTACAGACAGTCAAGGCTTAATGCATTGCCTTTGGGAGATTATTGATAATGCGGTTGATGAGGCTTTAGCTGGTGCTTGCAATCATATTATTGTTACTCTTCACAACGATGGTTCTATTGAAGTTGCGGATAACGGCCGTGGTATTCCAGTAGACGTGGAGCCAAAAACAAAGCTTACAGGCGTTGAAGTTGTTTTAACTAAGCTTCACGCTGGAGCAAAGTTTGGTAACGCTTCATACAACGCTGCAGGCGGTTTGCATGGCGTTGGCTCTTCTGTTGTAAATGCGTTGAGCTTGCGATTAGACGTAGAAGTAGATAGAGACGGAAAAACGCATCATATGGCTTTCCATCAGGGGCATCCTGGTGTGTATAGCGATGCAGATCCAGCAAATCCGTCTCCTGCTTCTCCTTTTAAGCGCACGCGTAAGAACAAGCCTACTGAGCTTGAGATTATTGGCACGGTTTCGCCAAAAACTACTGGTACTCGAGTTCGATATTGGGCAGATCCCGAGATTTTTAATTCAACAGCTCGCTTTAGTTACGAGCAGTTGATTGACAGAGTTCGTCAAACCAGTTTTTTGGTTCCAGGATTGCGCATTACTGTTATTGATGAGCATGTTCCAGAAGGCGAATTTAGCGATATTCAAGAAGTTGATAGTAGTGCTGGCGATGATGCGAATGTTGATGCTAGTGCTAGCGCTAGTGATAGCGATTTAACAGATGATTTGACGTTTAAGGATGAATCGCAAGCAACCGTAGGTGATGAATCTAATGAGCTAAATCAATCTGAATCTGAATATGAAGAAGTTGAATCCGATGACGAATCGGAAGTTGAATCCGATGGCGAAATTGATAGCGAATCTAATAGCGAATCCGAAGAATCCGCCGAGCAATCTGTTGCAAATAGTGAATCTGCTAGAGAATTGCAAAATAACCATCACCCTAGGGTTGTTGAATTTTTGCATAATGGCGGAGTAAAAGATTTCGTTGACTTTCTTTCAAAAGGTCAAGCAATCTCCGATATTTGGCGTATTTCTGGCGAAGATACGTATGTAGAAGAAACGCAAGCTGTTGATTCTGCTGGAGATTTGCATGCTCAGCAAGTGACGCGTAAGTGCGGTGTTGACATTGCAATGCGATGGGTAAACGGCTACGATTCAACGATTATTAGCTTTGTGAACGTTGTTGAAACTCCTGGCGGAGGCATGCACGTAGACGGATTCTTGCAAGGATTGACTAAGCAAATTCGCAAGGCTGTAGAAGACAACGCTAGAAAACTTAAAGTCAATCTTAAAGATTCAAACACTAAGATTGAGCGAGACGATATTCTGGCTGGAATGGTTGCTGTTGTAACAGTTCGCATAGCAGAGCCTCAATTCCAGGGTCAAACTAAAGATGTTCTTGGAACTGCTCAAGTTAAGCCAATCGTTACAAAAATGACGGATGCTCAATTCGGCGAGATGATTAGCGGGTCCAA
This sequence comes from Gardnerella piotii, assembly GCF_049815665.1. NCBI lineage: Bacteria > Bacillati > Actinomycetota > Actinomycetes > Bifidobacteriales > Bifidobacteriaceae > Gardnerella > Gardnerella piotii. Next base: position 1,066,262 of record NZ_CP187450.1, on the reverse strand, counting down.
GCGAGGATTCAAAGAGCAGTCTGCTAGAGTTTTAGAGAAAATTGTTTCCGAGATGCATGCGCGTATTCAAGCGCGTAAAACTAAGGAAGTTACTCGCAGAAAGAATGCGCTTGAGTCTGCTTCTATGCCGCCGAAGCTTTCTGATTGCCAGCCTGGAAATGACGATGTTGCAGAACTTTTCATCGTAGAGGGCGATTCTGCACTTGGTACTGCAAAAGCTGCTCGAAATTCCGCTTTCCAAGCGCTTTTGCCAATACGCGGTAAGATTTTGAACGTGCAAAAAGCAAGCCTTGCACAAATGCTCTCTAACAAAGAGTGTGCTGCAATTATTCAAGTTGTTGGAGCAGGGTCGGGCGCAAGTTTTGATATTTCGCAAGCGCGTTATAACAAGATTGTTATGATGACAGATGCTGATGTTGACGGCGCGCATATTCGTATTTTGCTGCTAACGCTGTTCTATCGTTATATGCGTCCGCTTATTGAGCACGGGCACGTTTATGCTGCAGTGCCTCCGCTTCACAGGATTGCGCTCGCTGGAAAGCACAAGGGCGAGTACATTTACACGTATTCCGATGACGAATTAGCTGGAAAGCTTGATGATTTGCAAGCTAAGGGCATTGATTTTAACAGCGATATTCAGCGCTACAAGGGCTTGGGCGAGATGGATGCTGATCAGCTTGCAGACACCACTATGGACCCTAGAACTCGCATGTTAAGAAGGATTCGCATGGAAGATGCTCAGCAGGCGAGCGAAGTATTCGATTTGCTAATGGGCGATGACGTTCCTCCACGCAAGCAGTTTATTGTTGATAATGCAGACGACTTTGATCGCTCCAAAATCGATACCTGATTTTTGCTTTTGCTTCTAACATATATTTGCCGTAGGAGTGTTGCATGACTGATTTAGATGCTATTTCTGATTTATCTACAACAGATTGTGCTCTTTGCAAGAAATATCATATTCCCAATGCTGATACGCTTGCTGCGTTTGAAGAAGCTGAGCAACTGAAATATGATTCTAATACAAAAACTTATAACTCGTTTGATGAATTGATATGTGAATATGATTAACCTTCTTCTTGCAATTATTTATTTAGCATTTATTAGCTTGGGTTTGCCAGATGCTCTTTTAGGATCTGCTTGGCCTTCTATGAGCCACGATATTGGCGCGCAAATTTCTTGGGCTGGCGGAATATCAATGGTTATTTCTGCAGGAACTATTGTGTCTGCTCTATTGAGTGACAGGATGACTAAGCGTTTTGGTGCAGGCAAAGTTACGTTCGTATCTGTTGCTTTAACTGCGTTGTCATTATTGGGTTTTTCTTTTGCACCGAATTATCTTGTGCTTATTTTTCTGGCAATTCCGTACGGACTTGGTGCTGGAGGAGTAGACGCTGCTCTTAACAACTATGTTGCTTTGCACTACGAAAGTCGTCATATGAGCTGGCTTCATTGTATGTGGGGTATTGGAGCTTCAGCTGGGCCTTACGTTATGGGTTTTGCGCTTTCTTGCGGATTTGGATGGTCTGCAGGGTATCAATATATTGCTATTGTTCAAGTTATATTAACTGTAATATTGTTTGCAAGTTTGCCATTGTGGAATAATCGTAAATCGCATAAATTACTAAAACCTATTCAGATATCTAAAGAATATTCTAAAACGCTATCTTTTGCAGAAGTTTTGCGCATTCCTGGAGCTAAAAATATTCTTATAATGTTTTTCTGCTACTGCGCTATTGAACAGACTGCAGGATTATGGGCTAGTAGTTACATGGTTTTGCACGGGGGAGTTAGCCGCGTTGTTGCAGCGGGTTGGGCAAGTTTATTTTATGTTGGTATTACAGCAGGACGATTTATAAGCGGATTTTTGACAATGCGTTTTAATGATGAAACCATGATTCGTCTTGGGCAATTAGTGATGATTTTAGGCATTATTGTATTGTTATTGCCATTGTCAAATCATATAGCATTGGTTGCAGGTTTTGTGATTATTGGCTTAGGGTGCGCTCCAGTTTATCCATGCATTATTCATTCCACACCGCATTATTTTGGTGTTGATAAATCTCAAGCGATTGTTGGCGTGCAAATGGCTAGCGCATATATTGGGTCAATGCTAATGCCTGCAATCTTTGGGTTTATTGGTCAAAACGTGTCTATGTCTTTGCTGCCAGTATATTTGATTATTTTGCTATCGATAATGGCGTTTATGCATGTGAAATTGATTCGGACTTGCAAAAGTTTAGTATGAAAATATTTTTGTGTGATTGTTTGCGTAATGGTTGTTGGTTTAAGATTTATTAAGATTATTGTGAGTTTGGTTACATTTGATTGCTATTGAAAGTGTAAGTTGTAGAATATGTGAAGATTCAAACTAATACTGTTAAGCACATGTATTATATTTGTTTTAGTTGATAATAATTTTAGAAGAGTTGGTTTTGCAAGAGGAAAAATGAGTAAGAGAACTAACATAATTTTGACTAGCACTATGATGGGTATTGCTACGGCTGCTTGTGCTTTTTGTGTAGCGCAAAGTGCAAATGCTGCCGAAATGTCAGCTGCTTCTTCTGGTGTTAATACGTTTGTAAATTCTTCTGCCGCAACTTCTAATACACCCAGGGGGGGGGGCTTTAGATAGCACTTCCGTAAAATACTCTGGAAATATTGTACCTTCTAAGTCTACTGAATCTGCAAAACCTGCCGAAACCACTAAATCTACTAAATCTACTAAATCTGTAACTGATGCTGAAAATTTTGAAGCTACTAAACTTACTCAAACTCTTATAGATGTAAGCAATACTGATCTTCAAACAAATAATCCTGAAGATAGAAGCGTAACTGCATCTGGAGAATCCAGGGCAGCTTCAACTGATTCAACTGCTGCAAATGATGAATCTTTAACTTGGACACGTGATGACTTTAATATCACCCCTGACGGCAAACAGATTGGGTACAGGAAAGATATTACTGTTACTGATCATGATGGAAAACCAGCTGGTACAGAAAATGTTATTGTTCCAGGACTTAATGCAAAAGGCCTTGCAAAGCTTAAGAAAAATCATCACATTGTTATTCCTGAAGGCATTGAAGTTATTTATGAGTGTGCTTTTACTGGAAGGGCTAATAAAGTCGGGAATCATCATGAACACGTTGATGGCAAGACCTATATTGAGGGTGTCACTCTTCCTCAATCTCTTAAGATCATAGAATACGGTGCGTTCGGCTGGAACAAAATTAAGGAAACTGTTACTATTCCGAAAAATGTAATTTCAATACATAGCGCAGCATTTGTTGCTAATGAAATTGAGAAAGTTGTATTTGAAGGCGTACTTGATGATAAGGGAAAAGAGCACGATACAGATGCTGACCCGTATTATCTTGCTGGAGTTGGCGAAAAGGCATTTCAGGGTAATAAAATTTCTGAAATTGTCGTAAAAGGTAATTTGGGACAGTATAAATTATTTCCATCTAATGATCCACAAAAAAGCGATTCTGTATTCGATAACCAGAATCCAGGAACTTTCACTATTGAAGTAGGAGAGGAATACAAGCGCCCTATTACAATTACGCAAGAAAACTCTAATCATACAATCAGTGTCATAGAGGGATTCAAAGAAAACGGTAGTCCAGTACAAATTGAAAGTTCATCTTACTTTAAGAAGAATAAAGAAGGCAAATATATAGCAGTAAAACCTGGGACACTTGAAGGTCAGTGCCTGTTTTACGATATTATCAACAGACAATTTAGGATAATTGGTATTTCGCACTTTACCTACAAAATCGTTCCTAAGGCTAAGATTTACACTGTTACCTTTGTAGATGGCAATAATTCTAATTATGCTTCTGTGCAAGTTAAGGAAAACAAAAGCATAAGTGAAAACAGTGTTGCAGGTCAGATGATGCCATCGGCACCATCTAAAGAAGGTTATACTTTCGTAGAGTGGAATAAAGATTCTACAGGTAAGGATAGAAGCGGAATATTTACTGAAAAAACTACAGTAACAGGGGATGTGACGGTTTATGCTATTTATACACATAAACAAGCTCCTGCTCCTGCTCCAACGCCATCTCCGACGCCATCTCCGACTCCAGAGCCAGATACAGAGCAAACTCCAGATCTAGATTCTACGCCTATTACAGATTTTGTTCCTTCGCATGTGCAAGAATATACAAAGAATCAAGATTATTCGTTTGATGTAAAGAAACAAGATGAAGCGCCATTGAAAATGCAGATTCAAGCTAATTCTGCTAAGCATTTGCCTGAAACTGGTTCTTCAGTGACTATGGCCATGAATTCTTTGTTTGCATCTGTGTTTGCAGGAATTTTCGTACTTGTAGGAGCTAGAAAATCACTTCGTAGCTATTCCAAGCATGCTCGCAAAAACTAGTTACGAAAATTGCAACTTTAGCATCCATCGAAACAATTGCGTAAATGGCGTAACTGCACGGCGTAACTACCCAATATGCGCAATTGGGGAGACTAGCTCGGTTCCTGAAGCGTCTCTTCGCATATCTGGCTTAGGTAGCTCTACGTTTGCTCCACGTTGTGTAGTCGCGTAAAGCGGATAATTCCCAACGTATGCTGCCAAAAGCGTATTTTGCCCCTTAAGGAATCGCTGTGATCGTACGCCTCCCGTGCCGCGACCCTTTGTAGGATACATTTCTAGCGGCGTAATCTTTGCAGCTCCGTTTTCTGTTCCAGCAAGCGCGTCACTGTCTCCAGCAAGAGTGAATACTACGCTTCCAGAAGCAGAAAATAGTCCGTTTTCGCCCTCTTCGTAGTTCCATTCAACATCATTTTTAGCAACTACAGCAAAGGCAGAAACAACGCATCCTTCATTAAGTCTAATTCCTGCCATTCCAGCAGAGCTTCGCCCCTGCGCTCGCACTTGTTTGGCGTCGAAAGTAAGTAGGGAAGAGTCGCTGCTTATAAACACAATCCTGTCTTCGTCTTTTGCAAGAGCTGCGCCGATTACTGAATCGTTGTCTTTTAAGTCAATAATGCTCCAGGAATCCATTGTTGTTGGCGACTCAAAATTCCATCGTTTTACAACGCCATTCTTTGTTCCGATTGCAAGAGGAGTTTTAGAAGATGTAGGAGTTTTAGAATCAGATTCGCCTAATGCAATAGCAGCTACGACTTTTTCTCCTCTAATCGGGTCTGTGCTTTGAGTGGAAGTTAGCAATTCGCTTGCGTTAACTCCATTAGAAAGCGATTCTAGAACGTCTTCGTTTCCTTGATTTAAGTGTGGCAAATCTGCAACATGCGCTATTACTAATCGCCCTGCGGATGTTATTAAAGCGTAGTTTGCGCGCGTTGTTGTTTCAAACACGCTTAAGCATGGAGTATCAAAAACATTTGAAGAATGTGATTTCCATCTATTAAATGTTTCAACGCTTGTTCTTGCTATAAGCCCAGATGTGCTCAAAGCTACAGCGCATGGATCGTCGCTTAATTGCAAAGCTATTGCAGACGCATCGCTGCTTCCAGACTTTTTGGCAGCTAGTGCAGCTGCTGCTACATCTGCTTGAGTGCTTGTAATCTTATTCGCTGCAATAACTGCGTCCATTGCTAAATCATTGTTTGCAACTTTAGTGTTTTTAGTGCAAACAGGCGTAAAGCTGCCGTCTTCTTGCTCGTCTAAAAGAATTGTTCTTCGAGGAGTATCCCACTGTTTTACAGCGTAATCCATCTCTGCAATCACAACTTTGTCTAGCTGATTTGCAGAGCTTAGAATCTCGTTAAGCTCATCTATTTTTTGCAATAAGTCGTTTTTTTCGCCTTCTAGCTCGATTCGACTCATTTTTGTAAGTCTTCTAAGCCTTAGGTCAAGAATGTATTGCGCTTGAATCTCGTCTAAATCAAATACGCTAATAAGCTTTGATTTTGCGGTTTCTGCGTCTTCGGAAGACCTAATTACTTGAATTACTTCGTCAATGTCTAGCATTGCAAGAAGCAATCCTTCTACAAGGTGCAATCTCTCTTTGGCTTTGTTTAGTCTAAATTCGCTGCGTCTTCTAATAACGGTTCTTCTGTGCGAAATCCACACGTCTAGAAGCTCGCGAAGACCCATTGTGTGCGGCCTGCCGTCTACTAGCGCAACATTGTTAATCGTAAAGCTTTCTTGCAGCGGAGTGTGCTTAAAAAGTTGCGCAAGAACAGCGTTTGGGTCGAATCCTGTTTTTATTTCTATTACGATTCGCGTTCCGTTATGCCTATCTGTTAGGTCGATTGCTCCAGATATTCCGTCTAGTTTGCGCGCTTTTATACCTTGAGATATGCGTTCGAGCACGCGTTCCGGTCCAACCATAAATGGCAATTCTGTAACAATAATCGCCTTTTTGCGTGCTGTAACGTTTTCAATATGCGTTTTAGATCTAGTTGTAAAAGCGCCTCTTCCAGTTTCGTACGCTTCGCGGATTCCATTGCGCCCAATAATTATGCCGCCGCCCGGCCAGTCTGGGCCTGGAACTATTTGCATTAAATCGTCTAGAGTTGCATTTGGGTGCTTCATAACGTATTTTGCTGCAGCTACAACTTCTCCAAGATTGTGAGTAGCCATATTTGTAGCCATTCCAACTGCGATTCCAGAAGCTCCGTTTACAAGCAAGTTTGGTATAGCAGCAGGCAAAACTGTTGGCTCTTTTAGCTTATTGTCGTAGTTTGGTGCAAAGTCAACAGTGTCTTCGTTTATGTCTGCATTCATTCCAAGCGCTGCTGGAGCTAGTCGCGCTTCTGTGTACCTGGATGCTGCAGGACCGTCGTCTAAGGAACCAAAGTTTCCATGACCGTCAACCAAGGGGAGTCTAAGAGAAAATGGCTGAGCCAATCGCACCATTGCTTCGTAAATTGCGGAATCTCCATGCGGATGCAGCTTTCCCATAACTTCGCCTACAACGCGAGCAGACTTCATATACGCGTGATCTGGCGTAAGATTCATGTTTCCCATTTGGTACACGATTCTGCGCTGTACTGGCTTCATTCCGTCTCTTGCGTCTGGCAATGCGCGCGCGTAAATCACGGAGTATGCGTATTCCAGAAAAGATTTGCTCATCTCTTCGTTAAGCGGCGTTTCAACAATGTTTTCCTTAACCTTTCTAGGGTCGAAGGCTGGTTTTGTTGACTTGCTGCGTGAAGGCATGATTTTGAACTCCTTGAAGTGACTTACAAGCCTTTATAATACCAATTTATATGCACAAATGTTTATTAAATGCTTATTTTCTTGCCATTTTAGTGGTGATTTTTCTTGCGTTATTTCTTGCGTTATTTCTTATGATTTGAATCTAACTTTAGCGCTAACTCGATTTTCACTTTATATGTAGTCTTTTTTAACTACAATGTAGCTTATGACTATTGAGATTCCACAATTGGATGACTTGTTGAAGTTTGTTGAAAGTAGCAAAATTCGTGACGCATATAATAATCCTAAATTTGCTCTTCATCTATCTTCGATTCTTTCAGCTCTTAGTGCTTCTATAGGATCGCCAATTTGCACACAAATCCATAAAAACCCTGATTCTTTGCGAGATTTGTTTGGGTTTCCTAAAGTAAAAAGTGCTGTTGTTGTGCTTGTGGATGGTCTTGGATATTGGAATCTTGCTATTAGAAAAGGTCATGCTCCATATTTGCGTGCTCTTCTTAACAACAGTGCAAACCAGCGCCCTATAACAACTTGCGTTCCTAGTACTACAGTTGCAGCAATGGCCACTTTTGGCACTGGAACTTGCCCAGGTCTTACTGCAATGACAGGATACACTCAAAAAAATCCTAAAACTGGCGCATTATCTCAATTAATCCAATTTAGGGATGCTCCAAATCCATTAGATTTGCAGCGTCAGCCTACAATATTTGAGTCGCTTTCTAGCTTGGGTGTTAGAGCGAATCACGTAAGTCTTTCAAAATTTGAGGATTCTCCTTTAACTCAAGCAGCTTTTAGAGGAGCTAAATTTATAAGCGGAACAACTGCTAGAGCGCGAATCATGAACGCTGCAAACAGCACTAAAACGCCTGGTTTAACGTATTTGTATCTTAGAGATATAGACAAAATCGGTCACAATTATGGTTGGGAATCCGAGAATTGGGTTTCTATTTTTGAGCAAATAGACGCACAATTAAATCTTTTAAGAAAAAACTGCCAAAAAGGCACTTTGATTGTTATTACTGCAGACCATGGAATGATTGAGTCAAATCCAGATTTGAAAATAGATATTGCAAAAGATAGTCGTCTTACTAAAGGAGTTAAGCTTGTTGGGGGAGAGCCTAGGTCTGTTATGCTTTATGCGCAAGACGGCGAAAATCCAGAAGACATTGCGTTAAGGTGGACTAATGCTTTGCAAGATAAAGCGCTTGTTAGAACTAAAGAGCAAGCTGTTAAAGATGGCGTCTTTGGAGAAGTCAGTTCGCTTGCGCTAAGCGTTATTGGAGATGTTCTTGTTCAAGCAAAGTCATCTGTAACAATCGTTGATTCTAGAATCGAAACAGAAAAAGCCATGAACTTGCCGAGTGTTCATGGCTCTATGAGCGCAATGGAAATGGATATTCCGTGCTTAGTTGATATAGCTTAATTTACGCTAAATCATCCTTCGCCAAAAAGAATCTCATCCCAGCTAGGAACAGCTGCTCGGCTGCTCTTTTTGGCTTTAGAATGCTCATTTGTGCGCGCTTTAGTAGACTTTTGCATTTGCGTAGACTTTGGAGTTTCTATCGAAACAGTTTTGTCTGCTTGAACATGATTGTCTTTTTGATTTTCTTGTTCTTCTTTTGCTTCTTCGTTGCGCGATTCACTATTAGAGCTATAGCTAGAGTTATTGCTAAAAAGCGCATCTGAATTGTTGCTAGATTTGCTCAAATCAGAATTGGACGAGTTTGCTATATTTGATGCGATTTGTACGGCATTTATACTGTTAGATACAGCATTTGCATCCACTTGGTTCTCGCTATTTGCAACTAAAGTACTTAGATTATTGTTTTGCTCGTAGCTTTGCAAAGAATCTAAAGGATTTTCATTATTTTGGTCTAGTGATTTACTCGCATTATTCGCATTGTATTGTTCTTGTGCGTTTGCGTTTTGTGCGTTTTGGTCTTGCTCGTTATTTGCATTTTGCGCTTGCATTGTAACATTTGCAACATTTGCAAGGTTCTCACTATTCCTTGATTCCCATTGAGAAACAGCGCGCTCTATTCTTGCAGAACGAATTGAGTTTCCTGGAAGATCTTCGTTTGCAAATGGGAAGCTAATGCTTACAGTGTCTCTATAAGTTCCGCCAAATTGTGACTTTTTAGAAGAATCATTATTCATAACTTCTTCGCCAAGCAATAACCTTGCAGAAGGATTTGCGCAAGCAACGGAGTTGTCGTGCATGTTCCAAGTCCACTCGGCTTTTATTGTGCGAGTAGCGGTGTTGAATTCTGCTGTTATAAGCCATGGTTCAAGTCCGCGTCTTGTAGCACGCCACTTTACTGTTTCCATTCCAATATGCGCTTTTGCAAGAGTGCGTTCAATCAAATCCGAAAGAGTTCGCATATTGCTTTGCTTAGGCGCTGGAACAGTCAAGAATTGTTCAATAGCATATTGCTTTTCGGTTTCTACTCCGCTTGAGAATCGTCTAACTTGAGATTCGCTTACGTTGTAGCGCTTTGCAACATGTTCTGGTTCTAATCCAGCGCGTATTAAAGCTTGAATTTGAGATATAGGCAGTGTTGCTGTAGTTGCGCTTGGCGAATCGTCCGACTTGTCAGTCGAATTAACTGTATTTTGATTACGTCCATCAACATTTGTTAGTTTTTTCGACTCGGCGATTGCGCGCTCCAGCGTGTCGTCAACATGAATTTTTAACGGCGTGTTTTCAAAAATAAAAATTAAATCGCCATTATTATCCACATGATCGAAACTCGCCTCTTTTGGCGGATTTTCAAGCATTGCGCACCACTTTCCTCGCTTTTAACGATACTTATAACATACTTTAGTCCATAGTATGCCTTCTTTGCCATTTTCTATTAATAAAAAAGCGAGTATTCTATGCGGGGTAGCTTTCATGTATGCTATGCGCGTAGGTAGATTTAGACTAATTGCTATAAATAGTGCTAATCGCTATAAATAAAGTAGAAAAGTAGTTTTAAGCAATAAGTAATCTTAAAAACGAAAGGACCATAATGGCACAGGATTATGATTCTCCTCGTAGTAAAGACGAAGACGAGGAGTCGTTGGAAGCATTGAGCAAAGGCTCTCAAAGTTCTGCAAACGATATAGACGATGACGAAAACGCTATTGCAGAAGATTACGAGTTGCCAGGCGCAGATCTTAGCAACGAAGATGCATCTGTTACAGTAATACCAATGCAAGGTGATGAGTTCATTTGCTCCGAGTGCTTCCTTGTAAAGCACAGAAGTCAGCTCGCTCAAATGTCTCAAGACGGTCAACCGATTTGTAAGGAGTGCGCAGCTTAATGGCTTACGATGATACCTATACGGGCCCAGAGCAGGTGGAAGTTCTTATTAAATATTTGAACGATGGAACAGATAGCCAGGCTGCAATGGAGCATCTTTCTTACGCTCATGCGGGAGATGCTGGAGCGGATTTGCGAACTACGCAAGACGTTACCTTGCGTCCTTTTGAGCGTGCTCTAGTGCCGACTGGCGTTGCAATCGCCTTGCCTGCTGGATATGTGGCTTTGGTTCATCCGCGTTCCGGTTTAGCTGTAAAACAGGGTGTTACTGTTCTTAATGCTCCAGGAACGATTGATGCTGGGTATCGTGGAGAGATTAAGGTTCCATTAATCAATATGGATCCAGAAAATACTGTGCAGTTTAATCGTGGAGATCGCATAGCTCAGCTTGTTATTCAACGCTATGTTGAAGCTAGATTTGTTGAAGCAAGTCAGCTTCCAGGCTCCGATAGATCCACTAAAGGATTTGGCTCTACTGGCGTGCAATGAGGTGACATTCAATGGGAGAATCTCAAGAAGATATTAAAGGCGCTAATATGCTCGGGTGTGAAATTAGCGAAGATATGCGAGACCCATTGCGTCCTATATTGCAAATGTGCAAGTGGCATCATCCCGATGAAAACATGGATATTTTGCATAAGGCGTATAAAAGAGCCGCAAAGCAGCATACTGGTCAAAGGCGTAAATCGGGAGAGCCGTACATTATTCACCCTCTTGCTGTAGCTCAAATTTTAGCTGATCTTGGAATGGGACCTATTGTTGTTGCTGCAGGATTATTGCACGACACTGTAGAAGACACAGATTACACGCTAGAAGAATGCAGAGCAGACTTTGGAGACACGGTTGCTGGCCTTGTAGATGGCGTTACAAAAATATCCAATATGGAGTACGGCGAAAGCGCTCAAGCAGAAACAATCCGCAAAATGGTTGTTGCAATGAGCCGAGATGTGCGAGTGTTGGTAGTAAAACTTGCAGATCGATTGCATAATGCGCGTACGTGGAGGTACGTTAAGGCGTCTAGCTCGCATAAAAAAGCTCGAGAAACTCTAGACGTTTATGCTCCTCTTGCAAATCGACTCGGCATGAATGCCATTAAAACAGAGCTTGAAGAGCTAAGCTTTAAGGTTTTATACCCTAAGATTTATAACGAAATCGTAGTGTTAGTAGCTCGAAGAGCTGGACAGCGAGAAGTATATTTACGTCAAATTCTAGAAGAAATCAACGAAGATTTAAGTGCGCAACATGTTAAGGCTTCGGTTAAAGGGCGACCAAAAGATTACTTCTCAATCTACCAAAAGATGATTGTTCGCGGTCATGATTTTGAAAATATCTATGACCTTGTAGGCGTGCGAATAATCGTTGATTCTATTCGAGACTGTTATGCGGCTCTTGGCGCTGTTCACGCGCGTTGGAGCCCTGTTCCAGGCCGATTTAAGGACTACATTGCTACTCCTAAGCTAAATATGTATCAAAGCTTGCACACTACTGTTGTAGGCCCTGGTGGAAAGCCTGTTGAGATTCAAATTCGCACATGGGATATGCATAGGCGTGCTGAGTTTGGTATTGCTGCTCACTGGAAGTACAAGGCAAACGGCCAAGCTGGGCGAGCTTTAAGTAAGCCAGATAAGGGTGATGTTAAGCGCGAGCAAGAAGAGAACAAAGAGCTTAGCGAATTAGATAACTTAAAGTGGATTCAGCAACTTGCAGATTGGACTAGCGAAACGCCAGATTCCGACGAATTTTTAGGCTCCTTAAAGCAGGATCTTGGAGCTTCGGAAGTCTACGTGTTTACTCCAAAGGGGAGTATTGTTGCTCTGCCGCAAGACGCAACGCCAGTTGACTTTGCTTATTCTGTGCATACAGAAGTCGGGCACAGAATGATGGGCGCTCGCGTAAATGGAAAGCTTGTTCCGCTAGATACAAAGCTTAACAACGGAGACACTGTAGAAGTTCTTACGTCTAAGTCCGATACTGCTGGCCCTTCTAGAGATTGGCTTAGTTTTGTAAAAAGCCCTAGAGCTAGAAATAAGATTAGGCAATGGTTTAGCAAGGAACGTCGCTCGGAGGCCATTGAAGAGGGTAAAGACGAGCTTACGCGCGCTATGCGTAAACGTAACTTGCCTTTGTCTACTTTGCTTACTCCGCAAGCGTTAATAGGCGTTGCAGAAGAGCTTAATATTACTGCTAATGTAGAAGCCGTTTATGCTGCGATTGGCGAAGGTCAGGTTTCTACACAAAATGTTATTTCTCGTCTTGTTAAAGATGCGGGAAGCGAAGAAGTAGCAGAAGAAGCGCAAGAAGAGGCGCTTCCGCTTAGAAGAGCAGAGCGTAATCGTAAGTCTAACGGCGTTCTTGGCGTTTCTGTAAAGGGTGTTGGAGACGTTTGGGTTAAGCTTGCGCGCTGTTGCATGCCTGTTCCAGGAGATAATATTGTTGGCTTTATAACAAGAAATCAGGGTGTTTCTGTTCATAGAACAGATTGCCAAAATATGATTGATTTGCAAAAGTCGCAATCGGAACGTGTTATTCCTGTTCAATGGACAAGCGACAAAGGCTTGTTCCTTGTTAAAGTTCAAGTAGAAGCTTTGGATCGTCAGCATTTGCTTTCGGATGTTACTAGAGTTCTTTCGGATCATGGTGTAAATATTCTTTCGGGAACGATTGCTACTGGAGACGATCGCGTTGCTACAAGCCAATTTACGTTTGAAATGGCGGATCCTCAGCATTTGAATACTCTTCTTGCTGCGATTCGTAAGATTGATGGCGTTTTTGATGTTTATAGAATTACGGGTGCAAAAGATAGTGCGGAACCGCGACTTAGAAAAATGGAACGCGATTAAGCTGCGACTAAACAGTAACTAAATCGTAGCTAAAGCGCAACTAAACAATAAAACTTCCAGTCAAATAATCCTTTGGCTGGAAGTTTTATTATTGCAATTTTTATACTATTTTTGCTTTATTTTTTTGCTTTATTTTAGCTAATGTTTTTACTTAATAACATCAATAGATATAATTCCAACTGGCTCTAGTGGAGCATCAGACCTATCTGTTGGAACAGATTCAAGCTTATCTACAACAGCTTTAGACTCATCATCTACAACTTCTCCAAAAATCGTGTGATGACCATCAAGCCAAGGAGTTGGAACAGTTGTTATAAAGAATTGAGATCCATTAGTGCCATGCAAGCGGCCATCGCGTCCGCGTTGCTTTCCAGCATTTGCCATTGCGAGCAAATATGGCTTATCGAACTTTAGAGATGGGTTAATCTCGTCGTCAAATTCGTAGCCAGGACCGCCCATTCCGTTTCCAAGAGGGCATCCGCCTTGAATCATAAAATCTTTAATAATTCTGTGGAAAGTTAAGCCATTGTAGAAAGGCTCATTAGACTTTTCGCCGCTAAAAGGATCAGTCCACTCTTTTTCGCCAGTTGCCAAGTCAACGAAATTTTTTACTGTAATAGGCGCTTTATCGTCAAAAAGATTAATCTTTATATCGCCTTCAGACGTATGCATATTAATAAGTGTCATATTGCGATTCTCCCATACATTAAAGACTGTTCACTGTTTATTTTGATTAATATTAGCGCTCGTGATGGTTGATTTTGTTGGATATTAAATCTCCAATGCTTTGCACTAATTGCACAAGCAAAATGCACAAAATTACTGCTGCGCTCATAACGTCGTATTGGTAGCGTTGGTACCCGTAGCGAATCGCAATATCTCCAAGTCCGCCTGCGCCAACTGTTCCAGCCATTGCAGAGAATCCAAAAAGTGTAATAAAAGTCAATGCTGCTCCGCGAATTAGCGAAGGCAAGCTTTCAAAAAGCAATACTTTGAACACGATTTGTGTGTTGCTTGCTCCAAAACTTTGAGCAGCTTCTATAAGACTTCCGTCAACTTCTGCCAAAGATTGCTCAACAATTCGCGCTACGAATGGCGCAGCTGTTATAACAAGCGGAACAATTGCTCCTGGAACACCTAAAGATGTTCCAACAATAAGCCTTGTAAGTGGGATTATAGCAACAAGCAAAATTATAAACGGAATAGATCGCACAACGTTTACAATGCTTCCTAAAACAGTGTTAAGCAGCGCGTTTTTGCAAATTCCTTGCTTTGCGCTTGTTATAAGAAGAACTCCTATTGGAAGTCCTATTATGTATGCAAATAATGTAGATATTGAAGTCATAACAATTGTGTCTTTTGTGCCTTCAATAATTAGTTCTCCATATTCGTCTATAAATTGTGAAATATTTTCTGGCATTTTATTTCACCTCGCTGTTTTCGTTGCTGTTGCTGATGTTTTTGCTGTTATTTCTATGATTTTCAACATTTTCGTTTGCAATAAGTGTTTTTAGAATATTGCTTTGCGGATTCTTGAAAAGCGTTGAAGTATCGCCGATTTCTACGATTTTTCCACTATCAATCATTGCAACTCTATCGCAAATATTGCGTGCAACTGCAAGAGAGTGAGTAATAATAACCAATGTAACGTTAAGATCTCGGTTAATTCTTCTAAGCAAGTCAAGTATTTGCGCTGTAGTTGTTGAATCCAATGCGCTTGTAGCTTCGTCACAAAGCATAATCGAAGGATTGTTAGCAAGCGCTCGCGCAATAGCAACACGTTGCTGCTGGCCGCCAGAAAGCTGAATAGGGTAGCGGTTTGCTAAATCTTTTAAGCCAACTAAGTCAAGCAAATATTTTGCTCGTTCTTCTCGTTCGTTTTTATTCGTGTGGTTTAGTTCCAAAGGAAAAGTCACATTTTGCAATACAGTTCGCTGCTGAAAAAGACTAAAGTTTTGGAAAATCATGCCAATATTTGACCTGATATTAGATAAATCGCGATTTTTAGCATCTGTAATATCTTTTCCGTCTATTACAACTTTTCCGCTCGTAGGTCTTTCTAGAAGATTTATGCATCTAACTAGCGAAGACTTTCCAGCTCCCGAAGAACCTAAAATTCCAAAAACTTCTCCCGATTCAATAGTCAAATTAATGTCTTTAAGCGCTTCGTGCTTAGTTTTGCCGCTTGAATAAGTCTTATAAAGATGTTCAATCTGAATCATTTTTCCACCGATTGTAGAACGAATTGTAAAACGAATTATAAAACAAATATGAGGCACGTGCCTCTAGTTTTTTTAGAGGCACATGTCTCTTTTTTTTTTATTTGCGATTAGACGCTGTAATCACGTTAAAACACTGGAAGAACAGCGCCGTTGTAGTTTTTCTTTATAAAATCACGAACTGCATCTGTTTTTAACGCTTTTACAAGAGCCTTGATTTTAGCAAGTTTTTCGGAGCCCTTCTTAACAGCAATAATGTTTTCGTATGTCTTAGCGGCTACGCCTCCAACTTTTTCGCTTGTAAGAGGATCTTTAGTTGGGTTAAATCCAGCTTGAATAGCGTAGTTTCCGTTTAGAGCAGCTAAATCAACGTCTTTAACGACTGTTGGAACCAAAGAGGCGTCTATTTCCTTAAACTTTAGATTCTTTGGATTAGAAACAATATCCTTCTTGGTTGAGTTAACATCCTTTGGATTCTTTAGCTTAAGAAGACCTGCGTCTTGCAAAAGAAGAAGTGCGCGAGCTTCGTTGGTTGGATCGCTAGGAACAGCAACTGTTGCGCCATCTTTTAAGTCCTTAATTGTTTTAGTCTTTCCTGGGTAAAGTCCAAATGGCTCAAAGTGGATTCCAGCAATAGAAATAATATGCGTTCCTCTTTCTTTATTAAAGTTATCTAAGTATGGCAAATGCTGATGGTAGTTTGCGTCTGCTTCGCCTTCTTCTACAGCAGTATTTGGCTGAACGTAATCAGTAAATTCCTTAACAACCAACTTATAGCCTTGCTTTTGCAAAATCGGCTTAACTACTTTATTCAAAATATCGCTGTGAGGAGTTGGGGAAGCTGCAACCTTAATCACCTTATCGTCTTTAGTTGCTCCATTTGCAGAAGATCCGCATGCGCTTAGCGAAAGACCCAAAATCGCAGTTAGTGCTGTAAAAGCTGCAATAATCTTTGTGTTCTTTTTTGTGATTTTCATGTTTTTCCCCTTGTCCTTTAATGTTTTTTGCTAGTTGATTATTTTGTTTCTTAGCAACGGAATATCAATATATGCGATTTTGCAGCCTCTTCGCTACCTATTTTCTATTTGTATAATTTATGACGAGTTAGTAAAGCTAATAAAATCAATAAGATAATCAACAATTATTTTTTGCATTTAGGGCTTGATTTTTTGTTTTTTGCTTGTTTTTTACGATTGGCGTTTTGCGATTGTTCTATTTGCAAAGCTAAAACGTTTTTATTGCAATATGGATTATGCACATGGATTATGCAATGCGGCTTATGCAACATGGCTTATTCAACATGGCTTATAATAAAAACATGACTTCTTTGCGTTTAGCTTTAGCTCAAATTGACACTTGCGTTGGAAACATAAGCAAAAATACGGATGAAATATTGCGATTTTGCAAAGACGCAAGTAGGGGAAACGCCGATATTGTTGTGTTTCCAGAAATGACACTAACTGGGTATCCAATCGAAGATCTTGCTTTGCGTGCAACATTTAGAAAAGCAGCTAATAATGCCGCTTATAGTCTTGCAAAAAGTTTAAAAGATAGCGGATTAGGTGATTTATACGTTGTTGTTGGAACGGTTGGTGTAGACGATGAGTTAGGTAAGCCAAGAAATCGCTTGCTTGTTATTAACAACGGAAAAGTGGCGCTTGTTTACGATAAGCATTTCTTGCCAAATTATGGCGTTTTTGACGAATTTAGAATTTTCTCTTCTGGAGATGATTGCGGAATTCTAAACGTTAAAGGCGCAAAATTAGGATTTGCGATTTGCGAAGACATTTGGCAAGATGGCGGCCCAGTTGCGCGTCTTTCTAAAGAGGGTATTGATGTTCTAGTAACAATCAACGGTTCTCCGTACGAAGAAGGCAAAACGGATATTCGATTAAAGCTGGCTCAAAAGCGTGCAAAAGAGGTTAATGCTCCGCTTGTTTATGTAAATCAAGTTGGTGCTCAAGATGATCTTGTTTTTGATGGCGGAAGCTTTGTAGTAAACGCAGACGGGTCTTTGATTGAGCGTTCTAAAATGTTTGATCAAGACTTAAGTTTTGTTGATTTTAATACAGATTTAGATGTGCAAAAGTGCTCGACGATTGCGCAAAAATTAGACCCAGACGAAGAAGTTTATTGCGCATGCGTTTTAGGGCTTAGAGATTACATGCGTAAAAACGGTTTTAAGGGCGTTTGTTTAGGACTTTCTGGCGGAATCGACTCTGCACTAGTTGCAACTATGGCGGCGGATGCTTGCGGAGGGCAAAACGTTTGGGGAATTTCAATGCCAAGCATGTATTCTTCGCTTGGTTCTAAAGACGATGCTTGCGATTTAGCGCAACGGCTTGGAGCACATTACGATATTCAGCCTATTGAGCCGCTTTTTAAGTCATTCCAAAATCAGCTTGATTTACAAGGCGTTGCTGCAGAAAATTTGCAGGCGCGAGTTAGAGGCGTGATTGTTATGGCGTATTCTAATTCAAAAGGTTTGCTGGCTTTAGCTACTGGCAATAAGTCGGAGCTTGCATGCGGTTATTCTACGATTTATGGAGATGCGGTAGGAGGGTATGCTCCTATTAAAGATTTGTTTAAGACTCGCGTTTGGGCGCTTTCTAGATGGCGTAATCGCGCTGCTAAAAATGGCGTAGGTCTTGGAATGTTGCCTATTGCTGGGAGTGAAGACTTTTCTAAAGACAATAATCCTAAAGAAAAGGCTCCAAAAGATGGCATTCTTATACCTGTAAACTCGATTATTAAGCCTCCAAGTGCCGAGCTTAGGCCAGGGCAAAAGGATTCTGATTCTTTGCCAGAATACGATTTGCTAGATAAAGTGTTGGAAGCTCATATTGAGCTTGCTCACGGGCGAGCGGATTTGCTTGCAGACGGTTTTGATGAGCGCACAGTTGATACAGTTATTCGGCTTGTAGACCGCGCAGAATGGAAGCGTAGGCAGTATCCGTTAGGGCCAAAAGTTAGTGCAATTGCGTTTGGCAGAGATAGGCGAATACCAGTAACAACGGCGTTTAGGGAGTAGGCGAAGGCTGGGAACGGATTGGTGAAGCTTGGGAAAAGTCGCAAGCAACCGCCCGCTCGCTACGCGTTGTAATGTGCTAGTTTGAGGATTCAAACTAGCATTTTTTATTAAAAATAAGCTAAAAAACAGTAAAATGTGAGGTAACTCACGTTAAAAATGCCAAAAATCGACGTGTACTGTTTGAACGTTGCTCTAACATAGTAGAGAAGGCGACGTGAAGAAGCGTCGTGGATACGAAAGGAGTCAAATATGGCATCAGTGGATGCATCCGTTCTCAGCGAAGAGGATCTTCGTGCAAAAGCGTGGGATGGATTTACAAGCGGCAATTGGGAAAAAGATATTGACGTTCGTGACTTTATCCTAAAGAATTACACTCCATACGAGGGTGATGAGACTTTCTTGGCAGACGCCACCGAAAAAACGAAGCATATGTGGAAGTACCTCGACGACAACTACTTGGCTGTCGAGCGTGAGCGCCGCGTATACGACGTTGAAACACATATTCCAGCAGGTATCGACGCAATGCCAGCAGGCTACATTGAAAGCCCAGAAGTAGATAACGTAATCGTAGGTCTTCAAACCGACGAACCTTGCAAGCGCGCTATGATGCCAAACGGTGGTTGGCGAATGGTTGAGCAGGCCATTAAGGAAGCTGGCAAGGAAGTAGATCCAGAAATCAAGAAGATTTTCACCGTTTATCGCAAGACTCATAACGATGGCGTGTTTGGTGTTTACACCAAGAATATTAAGATTGCTCGCCACAACAAGATTTTGACTGGTTTGCCAGATGCTTATGGCCGTGGTCGTATTATTGGTGATTATCGTCGTGTGGCTCTTTACGGCGTAAATATGCTTATTGAGTTCAAGAAGCGCGATAAGGACTCGATTCCATACCGCAACGACTTCACTGAGACCGAGATTGAGCATTGGATTCGCTTCCGCGAAGAGCACGATGAGCAAATCAAGGCTTTGAAGCAGCTTATTAACTTGGGCAACGAGTACGGCTTGGATTTGAGCCGCCCAGCTCAAACAGCTAAGGAAGCTGTTCAGTGGACTTACATGGGCTATCTTGCTTCTGTTAAGAGCCAGGATGGCGCTGCAATGAGCTTCGGCCGTGTTTCCGCATTCTTCGATTGCTACTTTGAGCGCGATTTGAAGGCTGGCTTAATCAACGAAACCGACGCTCAGGAAATCATTGATGCTTTGGTTATGAAGCTTCGTATTGTTCGCTTCTTGCGTACTAAGGATTACGACGCAATCTTCTCTGGAGATCCATACTGGGCAACTTGGTCCGATGCAGGCTTCAGCGATGATGGCCGTACCTTTGTTACTAAGACTTCGTTCCGTTTGCTCAACACTTTGACTCTTGAGCATCTTGGGCCAGGTCCAGAGCCAAACATCACTATTTTCTGGGATCCAAAGCTTCCAGAAGCCTACAAGCGTTTCTGCGCACGAATCTCTATCGACACTTCTGCAATTCAGTACGAGTCCGATAAAGATATTCGTGAGCACTGGGGCGATGACGCTGCTATTGCTTGCTGCGTTTCCCCAATGCGCGTTGGTAAGCAAATGCAGTTCTTCGCTGCACGCGTTAACTCCGCAAAGGCTTTGCTCTACGCGATTAACGGTGGCCGCGATGAAATGACTGGCATGCAGGTTATTGATAAGGGCGTTATTGACCCAATCAAGCCAGAAGCTGATGGAACTCTTGACTACGAGAAGGTTAAGGCCAACTACGAGAAGGCTTTGGAATGGCTTTCCGAAACCTACATTGAGGCTTTGAACATAATCCACTACATGCACGATAAGTATGCGTACGAGTCCATTGAGATGGCTTTGCATGATAGGGAAGTCTATCGTACACTCGGATGCGGTATGTCTGGCTTGTCTATTGCTGCAGATTCCTTGGCTGCTATAAAGTATGCGAAGGTTTACCCAATCTACAACAAGGATGCTAAGACCACTGAAGGTCATGAGTATGAGTACATCGAAGGCGCAGACGACGACTTAATCGTTGGCTACAAGACGGTTGGCGAGTTCCCAATCTACGGTAACGATGATGATCGTGCTGATGACTTGGCAAAGTGGGTTGTAAGCACTGTTATGGGTCAGGTAAAGCGTTTGCCTGTGTACCGTAATGCTGTTCCAACTCAGTCTATCTTGACTATTACTTCTAACGTTGAGTACGGCAAGAACACTGGTTCCTTCCCATCTGGACACAAGAAGGGCACTCCTTACGCTCCAGGTGCAAACCCAGAAAATGGTATGGATTCTCACGGCATGCTTCCATCCATGTTCTCCGTTGGCAAGATTGATTACGACGATGCTCTCGATGGTATTTCTTTGACCAACACCATTACTCCAGATGGTTTGGGTAGAGACGAAGACGAGCGCATTAACAACCTTGTTGGTATTTTGGACGCTGGCAACGGTCACGGCTTGTACCACGCAAACATCAACGTTTTGCGTAAGGAACAGCTTGAAGACGCTGTTGAGCATCCAGAAAAGTACCCACATCTTACGGTTCGTGTTTCTGGCTACGCAGTGAACTTTGTAAAGCTCACTAAGGAGCAGCAGCTCGACGTTATTTCTCGTACATTCCACCAGGGTTCAGTTACTGACTGATTCTGATTGATTGCGAATGCCGCCGGGGGTGAGCAGGTTTTGCTCCTGGCGGCTTTTCAAATAAAATAGACTTAATAGATATACCAAAGACGGTTATAGGGGGCATATAGATGGCTGAAAACACAGCATTTCGCACTACGACTCAGCACATGTTAAAGGAGTCAAAAGAGTATGCCCGACAAACTTTAATGGGTGGTCTTTCTGGTTTTGAATCTCCAATTGGATTAGACAGAAAAGACCGCTTAGTTGCTCTTAAAACTGGCGATATTGGATTTGTGCATTCTTGGGATATCAATACTTCTGTTGATGGCCCTGGCACTCGTATGACGGTGTTTATGAGTGGCTGCCCACTTCGTTGCCAATATTGCCAAAATCCTGATACTTGGAAAATGCGTGACGGCAAGCCAGTCTACTTAGATGCAATGATTAAAAAAGTAGACCGTTATCAAAGTCTTTTTAAGGCAACAGGCGGCGGAATCACGTTTTCTGGCGGAGAGTCTATGATGCAACCAGCTTTTGTATCTAGAGTCTTTCGTGCAGCAAAAGAGATGGGCGTGCATACTTGCTTAGATACTTCGGGCTTTTTGAATCGCAATTATACAGACGAAATGATTGACGATATTGATCTTTGCTTGCTAGACGTTAAATCTGGTATTGAAGAAACGTATAAAAAAGTAACTGGCGGCTTGCTTCAGCCAACTATTGACTTTGGTCAGCGATTGGCGAAAGCTGGTAAGAAGATTTGGGTGCGTTTTGTGCTTGTTCCAGGTCTTACAGACAGTGAAGAAAATGTTGAAAAAGTTGCTGAGATTTGCGATTCGTTTGGGGATGCTGTTGAGCATATTGACGTGCTTGGATTCCATCAACTAGGTCGCCCAAAGTGGCATGAGCTTAGGATTCCGTACCCTCTTGAGAATCAAAAAGGACCTTCTAAGGCGCTTAAAGAGCGAGTTGTAAACCAGTTCAAAGACCACGGTTTTGTTGTGTACTAGACTGCGTTTAGATTGCATCAAAAATGTAACTGTAATTTAGACAATTTTTGCGTATTGTATTGTTTTTTTTTTTAAAGGATTTTGTATAATTATACAAATAACCTTTTTTAGAGAAAGGATACGCAATGAAGCGCAGAATAGGTTGTTGGATTGCATTAGCTTTCGCATTAGCGTTAGCTATTTTTGCACGGTGTAACGATCAGTTTGGCTTTGGCACAGCAATTATTATTTTAATTGTTTTGCCGATAATCTTGCTGCCGGTAAATATCGTTGCAGCTTTCGATGAGAAACTTCTTATTGAAGTGCCAATAATATCTATTGCTATAACCATTGCTACAGAACTTGCCACTTTCCCAATAAGAGATTTAGGTTTACATGCTCTCTACGTTATCCCAACAGTTTTAGTTTCGGCGGTTGCGTTTACTCTTACTAGATTCCTCAAAACTAAGCTTGTTAAGCGCATA
Source organism: Gardnerella piotii (assembly GCF_049815665.1). Classification (NCBI taxonomy): domain Bacteria; kingdom Bacillati; phylum Actinomycetota; class Actinomycetes; order Bifidobacteriales; family Bifidobacteriaceae; genus Gardnerella; species Gardnerella piotii. Next base: position 1,043,648 of record NZ_CP187450.1, on the reverse strand, counting down.
AATGGAGAAATAGTAAACAATAAAGCAGATTGATTATTTGATTGATTGCTTATTTTTGATTAGTCGTAGTTGTGTGCGAAAGTTGAAGCCGTGTTAAAAGATGCATAATCTATAACACGGCTTAAATATTTTTTACGGATATTTTGCAAAAAGTACACAATAAGTTGCAAAAAGCGTAAGAATTTGGCTAAAGCGTACAATCGGGAGGCGTTCTTGAATAAGGAACCAAAGCTCTTAAAAGAGCCTAGAGAAGGAGTTCCAGAAGTCATTGATACGCTTGAAGCATATAAAGAATATTGTAATTTGTTGGCAGCAGGGTCGGGGCCTTTGGCTGCAGACGCAGAGCGAGCTTCTGGTTTTAGATATGGTCACGAAGATTGGCTGATTCAGTTCAAACGCAAAGGTGCAGGAATTGGATTGCTGGACCCAATAGCGCTAGGAAAACTTGGCGTTGATTGGCATGAATTTAACCAGGCAGTAGGGGACGCGCCTTGGATTATTCACGATTCTATGCAAGATTTGCCAGGATTTTTCGATATTGGTTTGCGTCCGCGTGCTTTATTTGATACAGAAATCGCAGCTAAATTGCTTGGTAGAAAGCGCTTTGGATTAAGCTCTGTAACTGAATATTATTTGGGGCTTACTCTTGCAAAAGAACATTCTGCAGCGGATTGGTCATATAGACCTCTTCCTAGAGATTGGCGAAATTACGCGGCTTTAGACGTTGAATTGCTAATCGAATTAGAAGAAGTAATGAGCGGCGAGTTAAAAAAGCAAGGCAAGCTTTTATGGGCAAATCAAGAGTTTGCACACTTATTAAGTAAAGGTGCTCAAAAGAAGGCTCCTCACCCAAATCCTTGGCTTAGAATATCTCATATAAGCGTTCTTATGCACGATAAAATCGGCTTAATGATTGCAAAAGAGCTTTGGCAAAAGCGAGATGAGCTTGCTTGTCAATACGATATTGCGCCAACTCTATTGCTTTCGGATGCTGCGATTATTGAAGCAGGCAAGCGAAAGCCAAGTAATTCTAGGGAGTTTCGCTCAATTCGCATTCTTAACGAACGCGTTAGGATTCACACAGGCAGCGAGCAAGACAAGATGTTTGAACGCTATGCTCCGATTCAGCGCAAAATCAAGCCAAATGTGTGGAAAGCTGTTATAGAAGACGCGATTAGTCGCGCTAAAAGTGGGGAAGTTGCTATTGTTTCTAAGCTTGATGATTCAAGTAGTAAATATGGCAATTACAACGATGCTGGCGATTTTGGCGATTCTGGCAATTCTGCGGATGCTGGCGATTCTGCTGATTCTAGCGACGCACAAGAATCGCAAGCAGCTCCACGATCTATGAAGTATTGGCGTGATCATCATCCCAAAAGATATGAGCGCTTACAAAATGTAAAGCAATCTTTAATCAAGATTGCAGAAGATACTCACACGCCTACGGAAATCATTATTAAACCGCAAATTATTCGCAATCTTTGTTGGCAAGATAATATTGAGCATATTGATGTTAAGGAGTTTCTTGTAGAGCAGGGTGCAAGAACGTGGCAAAGCGATTTAATTGCTGAGTCCGTAACTCGCGCTATTATGTAACGGTTGTGCCATATGGCAGAAGCTAGAAAACGTAATTTCAGGAGCGCAAGCGTGAAAATCAGCGTCAGGAATCTTGAGCCAACTAAGGTTAAGCTCACCATTACCGCAGATCTCGAAGATTTTGAGCCATTTATGGATCAGGCTCGTAAAGAGATCGCAAAGCAAATCAACGTGCCAGGTTTCCGTAAGGGACACGTACCAGGCAAGATTGTAGATCAGCGAGTTGGCTTCGGAGCTGTTGCCGGTGAAGCTGTAAATTCTGCTGTTCCAGAGCTTTATTCTAAGGCTTTGGAAGAAAAGAAGATTCGCCCAATGGATCAGCCAGAATTTGATGTTCAGGAAGTCCCAGAATCTGCTAAAGACGAACTTAAGCTTAAGTTTGTTGCAACTGTTGAGCGTCGCCCAGAGTTCAAGCTTAACAAGTTTAAGGGTGTAGAAATCGAAGTAGAGAAGCCAGAAGTTAAAGATAGCGATGTTAAGGCTCGTCTTGAGGCTTTGCGCGCACGTTTTGGCACTCTTGTTGGTGTTGATCGCCCAGCTAAGAAGGGTGATTTTGCAAACATCGATTTGGAAGCTAAGATTAACGACGAAGTTGCCGATTCTCAAAATGGCGTAAGCTACGAGCTTGGTTCCAACACTATGCTTGATGGTTTGGATGAGGCTTTGGAAGGTCTTTCCGCTGGAGAAGAAACCACTTTTGAAGGCACTCTCGAAGCTGGAAAGAACCAGGGCAAGAAGGCTCAGGTTAAGGTAAAGGTTAACTCCGTTAAGGCTCAAGAATTGCCAAAGCTTGACGATGAGTTTGCTAAGGAAGCATCTGAGTTCGACACTCTAAAGGAGCTTAAGGAAGACGTTCGTAAGTCTTTGGAGCAGGCAAATGAAGGCCGTCAGGCAACTCTTGCTCGCGATGCTTTTATTGCTAAGATTCAAGAAGAAGTTGAAATTCCTGTGCCAAAGGGTGTTAAAGATAAGGCTGTTGCCGAGCACCTTAAGGGCATGACTCCAGACCCAGAAAAGGCCACTAAGAAGCAAAAGGAAGAGGCTGAAAAGGCTGCAGAAAAGGAGCTTCGTGACCAAATGGTTCTCGACGCTTTGGCAGAAAGCCTCGATGTTTCTGTTTCTCAGGCAGACGTTACCAACTTCTTGGTTTCTGTTGCTCAGCAGTACGGAATGGATCCAAGCCAGTTTATTAACGCTATTGTTCGCAATGGTCAGCTTGGTTCTGCTGTTCAAGAAGTTGCTCGCTCTAAGGGCTTGCTTGCTGGCATGCGCGCTGTAAAGTTCGTTGCTGGCGGAGAAGCTCTTGATTTGAGTGCTTTCTTGTCGGAAGATGAAGAGCCAGAAGATGAAAGCGTTAAGGCTGCTTCTGCTGCTGCAGCTGTTGCCGATGAGCTTTCTGCTGAAAAGTAGTTAGAGTCTTCTAAATTAGAATCTTCTAATAATCTTGTTATTTAAGACCTAGTAGAGTATAACTCTGCTGGGTCTTACTTATATTTAATTAAATAATTACTATATAGAATTACGATTAGTATAGGAAAATGTTAAGAATTGCGAGACATTATGGATAGTAGTGCTAAAACAAAGCATGAATCTTGTTGCAGATTTGGCAAATTCGGCAAATCTTGCAAATTATTTAGTTTTGCAATTCTAGTAGCGCGTTTTATTGCAGTCTCTGTTACTCTTGGCGTTCTTGTTGGCTTAGGAGCAACAGTTCTTACGCTTATTTTTTACGCTGTACAATACCTTGCTTTTGGCTCAATTGAATCTGCTAAAAATACTGTATTTTTAGGGCTTCCTTGGTATCGATACGTGCTACCTGGCACAATTGCTATGACTATTGCTGCACTGGCTTGGTATTTTTTGCGAAAGAAGGAGAATCCTCCTCGAATCGTTACTATTCCACAAGCCGTTAGTGGCAGTAGAATGCCAATTTTTTCTACTATTGCACATGTTTTATTGCAAATCGGCATTGTTGGCTCTGGAATTTCAATCGGAAGGGAAGTAGCTCCTAGAGAATTAGCTGCAATGATTGCTCAGCGTTGCAGCAGTATTTTTAATGTGTCTGTTAAAACTCAGCGTATACTAGTTGCGTCTGCTGCAGGTGCTGGCTTGGCTGCAGTGTACCACGCGCCTTTAGCTGGCACCGTGCTTTCTTTAGGTTTGCTTAGTAAAACTCAAGGTTTTGGTTTTTATGCGTGGCTAAATCGCGAAAATGGCTCTGTAATAGTTAATGCACTTAAAAATATTGCGCGCTCGGAGCGTTTGCATTGCTTGCCTTTTGCTCTTGTTATGAATTATGTTGCTGCGTTTGTTGTTGAGTTTTTATTGCATCATTCTAGATACTACAATATTTCGCAATTTTCTTGCGTGATTTCTTGGCAAATTTGCGTTTTAACTGTTGTTGTTGGTGCAGTGTGCGGCTTAGTTGGTTACGTTTTTCGCTTGGGTATTATTTGGTGTAGAACTCATGCTTTGCGTGGCATACAAATGCTGTGTTTTATGCCTGTAGCTGGCTTAGTTATTGGTGTTGCGGCTTGTTGGTTTCCGCATATTATGGGGAATGGTAGGTCGCTTTCTCAGCTTGCTTTTTCTGTAGCTAGTTTTCCGTATTTGGCAGAAAACTCGCATATTATGATTATTTTGTTGCTTCTTGCGCTAATTAAAATGCTTATGACTGTGCTTGTTTTGCGCTACGGTGCTTCTGGAGGCGTTTTGCAACCGAGTATTTCAACTGGCGCTTGCTTTGGTGTGATTTTATACGCTATTTTTTCAACGTCTGGTTTTTTGCAAGTTTTTGACATTTCGCAAGTTTCCGCAATTTCTGTATCTATTATTGGCGCTGCTTCTTTACTTGCGTCTTCTAGAAAAGCTCCGATTATGGCGTGGCTTTTAGTTGCGGAATTAGTAAACGCACCGTTTACATTACTTTGTCTTATGCTATTTGCGGTGATTGTGTCTAGTTGCGTATCTAATTGTGTATCTAATTGCGTGTCTAATTGCGTTAAGCGTTTTACTTCGCATTCTTGTTTTGCGGTCACGCGCACACGATAGTCTAGATATATTCAAAATGTTTGTAAGGAGATAAGGTGACTGATCTGTTTACGGCTTCTCCCGTTATGCAAGAAGGGGAGCCACAAAATCCAACGGATTCGATTTTTAATCAACTCTTAAAAGATCGTATTATTTGGCTTGGCTCTGAAGTCAAGGATGAAAATGCCAATATTATTTGCGCTCAGATGCTTATGCTAGCTGCGCAAGATCCTAAGAAAGATATTTGGCTTTATATTAATTCGCCAGGTGGTTCTATTACCGCTGGAATGGCTATTTACGACACTATGCAACTTATTGAGCCAGATGTTGCTACGATTGCCGTTGGCATGGCTGCTTCTATGGGTCAGTTCTTGCTGAGTTCTGGCACGCCTGGTAAGCGTTTTATTACGTCTCACGCTCGCGTGCTAATGCACCAGCCTTCTGGCGGTGTTGGTGGCACTGCTACAGACGTGCGTATTAATGCTGAACTTATTATGGATATGAAGAAAACTCTCGCTGAGCTAACGGCTCAGCAGACTGGTCATACCGTTGAAGAGATTTACCGAGACAACGAGTATGATCATTGGTTTACTGCTCAGCAGGCTTTGGAGTATGGCTTTGTAGATAAGATTGTTACCACTCCAGCTTCTATGCGTGGGGAGGAGTGATTTTAATGGCAAGTGAAGAAGCAAAGTTTGTTGCTCGCGCTAAGCGTTTGGGCGGATTTGGTCAGACCAGTGGTGTGTTTACGAATCGTTATGTTTTGCCGCAATTTGGTGAGCAGACTCCTTATGGTATGAAAACTCAAGATCCATACACTAAGCTTTTTGAAGACCGCATTATTTTTATGGGTGTTCAGGTAGACGACACTTCTGCAGACGACATTATGGCTCAGCTTTTGGTTCTAGAAAGCATGGATCCAAGCAGAGATGTAATGATGTACATTAATTCTCCAGGCGGTTCTATGACGGCTATGACGGCAATTTACGATACCATGCAATACATTAAGCCAGATGTGCAAACGGTGTGCTTAGGCCAGGCTGCTTCGGCTGCTGCGATTTTGCTTGCTGCTGGCGCTGCTGGTAAGCGTATGATTTTGCCAAATGCTCGCGTGCTTATTCATCAGCCTGCAATGGGTCAAGATTTTGGCAAGGCTACAGAGATAGAGCTTCAAGCTAAGGAAATGTTGCGTTTGCGTGAATGGTTGGAATCCACTCTTGCAAAGCATACTGGTCAAAGTGTTGATCGTATTCGTAAAGATATTGAGGTAGATACTATTCTTACGGCTCCTCAAGCTAAAGAATACGGAATGGTAGACGAGGTTCTGGAGCATAGGTCTTAAGGATTTTATGTTTTAGATTCTTATGTTTTAGATGCAGACCCTGGCGTTGGCGACACGCCAGGGTTTGTGTTTTTGTAAAGATGGTTGTATATTAGTCAAGTTGCCAAAAACAACGGAAAGTTAAAGTTCCAAGTTTTTGGAGAACATGCGCCAGTAGCCCAACGGATTAGAGCATCTGACTACGGATCAGAAGGTTGCAGGTTCGAATCCTGTCTGGCGCACGATACACGCGGTTTTTGCCGCGTTTTTTTTTATAATGGTTGTTATCAAAAGTGATTGATTAATTAATTGAGAAAAAGAGGCTATCTTATGCAACCTGAGAAAGTTAATCGTTATAGTTTGCGTAAGCTCGGACAACATCTCGTTTCTGCTGTGGTGGCAGTTGTGGTGGTTGGAATTTTGTTCTCTGGAATGGCTCTATCTCAAGCGACACTTGCTCACGCTGACATGGTGGGTGAAGATAATGATTTAAGGAATGGATTAGAAAGTCACCATACCGCAGATTCTGAAAACAGAACTAATCCTTTGACTAAAGATGAAGAAGGCTATTATGACCTTATGGCTGAAAAAACTTTAGAAAATCTCTATCCAGAAGTTTTTTCAGATGAAGAATTGCAAAAAGCTGAAGCAGAAAAAGACGATAAAGTAAAAATTTATTTCACTCCAAAAGGAAAAGACTTTAACCCTAAAGGAAAAGATACCAAACAATTAACATTAATAGGATGGAGATTTGTAGATTGGTATCCACAAGAAGGAACAGTTGATTACTTTATCTTTTTACCAAAAAGAAATGTAGGCCTTGCAAGAGCACAAGTTGGAGCAGTTTATCACGCTTTTAACACTCTAGAAGAAGGTAATAAAATTTCTTTTAATGAAGGTAAATATGCCGAAACGCCATTTTCTCTTTTGGTAAATAAAAAAGTCCTTGGAGAAAATTTAAAAGAGGAAACTAAATTTAAAGTAAATCCAAAACAAACTCGTGCCTTTGTCAGAGTTAGCTATCAAGTAACTAAAGAAGACGATGCACTATCGCAAGTTTTTTATGTAGATAGATATGGAGAAGGAAATACTATATTTAAATTTTTTGTAACTTCTGTAGATGCAGATTTTCACTTTGTAGATGATAGTAGTTATAGAAAATTAACAAATCAAAAACTATCTTCACCTCTAAAGGAAAGAAGTGAAAAAGATAAAGATTCCTTTTCTAATGAACCTTTTAGAAAACTTGATTTAAAAGATATGCTTGGCATTGTTAAAACAGATAAAGCTCTTTTTGGAAATAATCCGGTTTACAAAGCTAGATTGTCCACTCCTTTATTGTCTTATCAAGAAGATAAAAGTAGCATAAAAAGACCTACTTTAGATCAGCTGAAAGCAAAAACAATTCCAGGATATATTTACTGTGATAATGATATAGATAAGCCAAAAACAAAAGAATTTAAAAAAGATGACGCTACAACGAAAGAAAAAGGCAATCATTATTTAACTTATGGCTATGATAACGATAGAAATATGTTGACTACAAAACATTACTATCTCACTTATCGTGCCCTACCAACAGAGATTGTTGTTCGTCAATTTAAAGAAGATAAAAAAACTCCTTTAGATAATAGTTTTGATCTTTACCGTGTAGAAGATAATAAAGAGGTTTTAGTTAAATCTGCTATTAAACCTAATCATTCTCGTGCGAATGAAAAAGAAGATACTATTAATTCTATAGAAAAAATGATGGAAAAAACTACAATAGACGATCAAGGCTATTACGAAAAAAATAATCATCTTTATTTAGAACCAGGAAAATATATTTTAAAATCAAAAAGCTTAGATGAAAAATACTATAACGAAAAAGAAAATCAGGAATTTACAGTTGGTCTTTTAGATAGTAGTGACAAAAAAACAAGAATAGTCGTAGACTTTAATGCTGGTTTAAAACATAAAGTAACCTATAATTTCAAATCAGAAGATGGCAAAAACTTACCAGACAAAGTCACAAACTTACTGCCAAAAAATGAAAATACATATAAAAAAGGCGAAAAAATAACTCCAGCTGACCCAACGCAAAAAGAAATATCAGTAGACGGAGGGAAATGGACATTCATAGGATATGATACTGAAGAGCAAACAGTAGAAGATAAAGATTTAACATTCACAGGAACATGGAAATTTACTAGCATAAAACCTCTATCTACCCTAGACGAAGCACCAAATCTACAAGTAAAAGACGCCGAAATAACTGTAGGAGAAACTCTAAACCTTAAAGACTTAATAATAAGTGCAACAGATAAAGAAGACGGTGACTTAAGAGAAAAAGTAGAAATAGTAGATAAAGGTGGTTTTGACAATAACAAAGTCGGCACATATAAAATTACATATAAAGTAGCAGATAGCAAAGGAGCAACTGCAACAAAACAAGCGACAGTGACAGTAAAAGAAAAAACAAAATCAAATCCAGAGCCAGAGCCAGAGCAGGAGTCACAGCCGAAGCCAGAGACAGTGCCAGAGCAAGAGCAGGAGTCGCAGCAAGAGCAGCAGTCTCAACCGCAGACAGAGTCGCAGTTGCAGTCAGAACCTAAGACAGAGCTGCAGTCAGATACGCAGCCACAGTCACAGCCGCAGCCAAAGCCAGAGACGCAACCACAGCACAAAGCCGCTTTACCACGGACAGGAACGACCGTTAGTAGCTTAGTGTTGATGGGAAGTGTATTAGTTGCGATGGGTGTTCTGCTTCAAGTAAGTAAACGAAAAGATTAATGTTTAATAGTTGAATGCCTCTATCTGTTGATAGAGGGTTTATAGGCCAAAAGGTGTGTAAAGCTAAGCTGATGAATATTCTGGAAATAGAATTAGTCAGCTTGGCTTTTTGATAATTACTTGTATTACAGCGTTACGTCCTAAATGAATACCATCAACATGAATGTAATCATAAACTTCATCCACGAATGGTACTTGTGGCCATAAGTCCCATAAAAGCTTATTTTTACGTCGTAGTATACGGGCTGAGAAGTCGTATGAATACTTATCTTGAGTTTTATTAGATAAAAGCCAATTTAAACTAACTGTTAAATCGTTTGATTGTTTATCATACGCCCTACTTTTAGAAGTTCCGCAGTTAGAACAACGGTATCTAGTAGTGCCAGCATTGGTGTGACCATTCTTGCTCATTTTATGATGACAGTTATTGCATAGTGGGTTATTCATACAAATGAAGAATAACCCACATTCGATATACCACGAGCCCTACTGCCATAAGGCTTATGAGCTTATTTTTTACACACTTTTTGTCCAGGTGGCGAATGTGCAGAAAACAGATTCGATTACCGCAAAACGCTTGTATTGCAAGGCTTAAGACATGATTTCTTACACACTTTTTGACCTATAACCCCCCAGTTTGTATTTTATGTAGTAGTGTTTTCAAATTTTTGTGTTTATAACCTTATAATTCAATCTTTTAAAATACCTAATATTGTCGGGATTAGTTAAAAGAATAATTTGTATAAATGATTAGAATGTAAATGATTCTAAAAAATATTGAAATTGAATGAGTAGGGGAGAAAGTATATGAGCTACGTTGCAGATAAACCTATTGAAAAAGCTGATGAAGATTTGTTGGGAAGATCTGATTTTGCCAAACAATTTGGAAAATCGATTTGTGAATATGATAGCAAAGATGGTCTTGTAATCGGATTGTATGGAAAGTGGGGTAGTGGCAAGACATCTATTATTAACATGGCAATATCCGAAATTCCAGTAGTCGAAGCCCAAAAAATAGAGAATGAAAAATGGTATTCAAGAGTATACAAAAGAATCAAAAAAATTTTTACTTCACAAAAAATTAAAGAAGAAAATCAATGTTATTATCCAATAGTTATTAAATTCTCACCATGGAATTATTCCGACAAGAACAATTTGATTAGCTTATTTTTCAATGAATTGAAGAATAAATTAGGTGTTGCTAAGGGAGAAGAGAATAAAGGAAAAATCGGAAAGGCTATAAGTCAATATTCCGATATTATTGACGTTTTATCATTTATTCCAGTAGCTGGGCCTGCAATTGCTCCTATATTGAAAACTATTTCCAAATCAAAAGGAGCCAAATTGATGCAAGCTCCTAGTTTGTATGAAGCTAAAGAGAAACTGTGTAAGGCGCTAGAAGATTTTAACCACAAAATTATTGTTTTTATCGATGATATAGATAGATTGACCACTCCTCAGATTAAAGATATTTTCCAATTGGTTAAGCAAGTAGGCGATTTTCCAAGCATAATTTATGTCCTTACAATGGATAGGGAAATTGTTTGCAATGCTTTGTCTGAATATCACAATATTGACGGAGATGAATATTTAAAGAAAATTGTTCAAGTTTCTTTTGAAGTTCCTGAAATTGATAGATCACTATTGCCTGAAATACTAAAAGGTAGACTCAGTAAAGTTATACACAAAAATGATTGTGAAGAAGAATTTGAAAACAATAATTATTTTGAAAAAGTGCTTGAATATTGCGTAAATCCTTATATTAAAAATATAAGAGATATTAATAGATTACTTAACGCGTTCCAATTCAAATATGGCGCTTTATGGAAGGAAACATCATTTGTTGATTTATTAGCTATTACTGCTATAGAAATTTTCGAGCCTAAATTATATGAATGGATTATTGATAATGCAATCTATGTATGTGGACCACAATCATATGACGATTTAAGAAAATATGAAAAAAGAACTTATGAATACTATAAAAATGAATTCAAACAGCTTGGATTAAATTCAGAATCATCTATGCAAATGATTATATTGATGTTTCCTTCATTTGCTAGGTCGATTCATTACATTGGCGAATATTCTCATCCAGATGATTTGCAACTTTTAAGAGATAATCGCATCTCATCTGTTGAAAAATTCGATTTATATTTTATGTTTGACATGAATAGAATTAAGGTTTCAAGAGAGAAAATTTATGATTGCTTGTATAAATATGATAAAAATCTTTTAATTAGTACTGTTAAAAATATTAATTCACAAGGCAACCTTGACTATTTGTTAAGAAACATGGAGTCATTGTTTGACAAAGAACATTATGAGCGTTTTAAGTTCGTTGCATTTACGCTTGTAAATTTGTATGGAGAATTTGTAAATAAAGTAACAGAAAGAAATAAGATAAATAATATTTCTGATTCAGTACTTAAATTTGTACTCTGTTTTATTAAAACAATAGACTCTGAATGTAAACGTTATGAAATAATTTATTCTATTCTTAAGAATTCTAATAAATCTAATATTGGACTTATTGCAGATATTCTTAACCAAGAAGAAATGGCATTTGGGAGATTTGGTAATAAAACCGAACGTACGGATTTGCAATTCGTTAGCTTAAAGCATTTAGAATATCTTGAAAAAATTTATATAGACAAAATTGAGCTCATTTCAAAATCTGAAAATATGATAAATATAGGAAGATTTAGTAAAGCATTTTATTTGTGGGAAGATCTTGATAAAGAAGGAGCTGAAAATTATGTTAAAAAACTATTTAATGATAAAGTCAGTAAGCTTAAATTTATATGCACTAAAGCATATTTCTTCCGTGACTCGAATGATTATGGATGGGATTTTAATTTAGAAAGTTACTCAGGTTACATTTCTAGAAAAGATCTTTACAATGAAATTAAAGATTTCGCTAAAAATCATTTGTGTGAATTTACTAAAGAAGAACAAATAAAATTAGCGTCGTTTGTATTGAATTATGAAAATAATAGTGATGACTTTCACCATGCGTATGAGCGAGAAGCTCTGCAACTCATAGAAAAGTGGAAATCTGAAAGTAAGAGTAATTAAGTATGTGTACAGTTATGTATTAAGTTTCATTACAGCGCTGTACGGAAACTTAATACATAACAACATACTACCGTACTTTGCGCCAGCGCAATCTTCCGTCGTTTACTCCTTCCTTACACATCATAAGAGTTCCTCGTATAGTCACTCCTTGTTGTCCAGAAGTAGAGCAGAAGCTTCCAGGATGTACTAGAGGAAGTTGCTGTTGTTGAGGCTGCTGCTGAGGTTGTTGCTGAGGAACGGGAGCTGGTTGTGGGGTAGGTGCTGGCGCCTGCTGCTGAACTGGTGCTTGGGCAGGTTGTTGATTATCTTGCTGTTCTTCTGCGTTCCTATTTTCAGATTGCGTAGAATTTGAATTGGAATTATCTACAGATGATTTGTTTGTTGGATTCTTTTTTGTGCCTGTTTTGTTAGTGTTAGTTTGATTTTTATTGTCAGAATCCCCATTTGAAGACGACTCTGGTTTATTTTTATTATTGTCTTTGGAATCCTTGGATTTGTCATCTTTATCTTTTTGGGCAAAAATTGAGTCCTTCTCAACTTCGCAAGATAAGTCATTCTTTTTTACGGAGCAGATTTTGTCTGAGTAATGATTTATAGCAAATTCTATTTCTGCTTCATCAAACTTAAGGTCTTCAAGTTTTGACTTTGCGTCTTCTTCAGTTAAATTATTATCATCTTCTACAAGTAGCCTTAATTTTCTTACTGCCACATTGTTGAAATCGTAAGTGTCGTCCAAATAATTTATAGCAGATTCGGAATCTTTCGCAGAGCATTCGGAAGTTGTCATCTTTTTCTTAATAGCGTTCAAGGACAAAAAGTCGTCAACTACATAGTTTTTTGCTATATTTTTACATTCCAATGCACTTAGTTTGGTTTTAGTGTTGTTTGGTTTATTTTGCTGAATCGAACCTATGACCCCAGCTGCTAAAAAGATTATTAATATAGTTAGTAGTATATGTTTAAGTTTTTTAGATTTTGTATTTTTTGGATTTTTTACACTATTTTGTTTGTTAGACATGTTACTTGTATTCTTATCGTATGATGTTGTGCTGTTATTTATAATCTGAGTTTTTTGTATATTGCTGTTCTTGGCAGAAACATCATTGTTATTCATAGAATATCTTTCTCTACTGTAAATATTTGATATATTTTTCTACTGTTTTTATTATTACTTTCACAGTTTAGTAGCATTTTGCTTATTTTGTGAATAGATGTATATTAAATATTTTTTTAGTCTTCGGATTAGAAAAATTTATAAGCTCATTAAGATTAGTTTGTATCAAATCCCATCAAGCACACACACCTTCACTTTTCACGTATGTGTGTTGCTAGTTCTACATGCGTGTTGATTCTCTAAATCGCGTGGTTTTATCGCATAGTGCTACGCGTAGCTGTCTACTTAGCTCTACTTATTACTTGATACCCGTGTTTAATTAGCACAGATTCGAGTTGAGAAAGATACGCAAGCGCTGCAGGGGAAAGATTCGTGCGCTCATTCTTAATCCACCCAACAAGCATTGTTTCTTCGCAATCCAGCGGAATGGTCACGATTTTCTCGTTATTCAAGTCGCCATTGTCGATTCCAGTGCAAATCGTAAAACCATTAAGACCAATAATAAAGTTCAAAATGGTTGCGCGGTCTGTAACATTAATCTTTTTAGGCGGGTGCTGAGGCCAAACTGCTTCCTCTGTAAAGAAGAAGCTACCATCCTCTCCCTGTTCATACTGAATAAACGGATATGGTCGTAAATCATCCAAAGTAAGCTTCTTGCGATTTGCGAGCGGATTATTCCTAGAAATAAAAACGTGCAAATTAGCGCGGAAAAGTGGATGAAACTCAAGATGCTTTTCTCGAAGCATCTTTCCAATAACATCTTTGTTGTAGTCGGAAAGATAAAGCAATCCAAGGTCTGCGCGCATTGAAGTCACTTGATTAATAATGTTCTTTGTGCGAGTCTCCCTTAAAGAAAACTCGTACTCGTTAGAATCAATGCTGCGAATCATGTCTACAAAAGCTTCAACAGCAAACATGTAGTGCTGAGTTGCAACGCTGCAAAGCTGTTTTCTAGGCTTAGTGCTGTTGTAGCGCTCTTCAAGCAGATCTGCCTGGTCTAAAACTTGGCGCGCGTATGTTAAAAACTCAGCTCCGTCAACCGTTAATGCAATTCCTTGAGAAGATCTAGTAAAAATCTCAATTCCAAGCTCTCGCTCTAGCTCTTTTACGGAAGAGCTTAACGCTGGTTGTGAAACATAAAGTTCGTGCGAAGCTTCGTTCATAGATCCGCACTCTACGATTTTCACAATGTACTTTAATTGCAGCAGCGTCATTATTAAGAGCCTTCCGATTTTTGGGATTTATACTTGACTATTTTTTATACTTGACTATTTCCAACTATTACAACTATAACAACTATAAACTAACGCCTATAATCTTGCGCCTAACGCTTATAGTCTAATAATTTAATGCCTACAAACTTACGACTTTGGATTAATGCTTATAAACTAACGCCTGCAATCTAACGCCTATAATCTAACGCCTAGCGATTCCAAATCCTCTCTAGCTTTTTGCGCTGTAGTAAAAACAAACCCATGCATTCCAACGTTATGCGCGCCATCAATATTTACTGGCTTATCGTCGAAGAAAACAGTTGTTTGCGGTTTTAACCCAAATCTGCTCATAGCAAGCTCAAAAATCTCGGGCTGTGGCTTATGCAAATGCTCAACGCCAGAAATAACCGTTCCCTGCAAAAGCGTGTTTAGTTCTGGGAATTTACGCAATGCTAGTGGGAAAGTTTCTTTAGACCAGTTAGTCAATCCCCAAACTCCGTACCCAGCTTTGCGCAAATCGTGCAACAAATCGACTATTCCAGGCATCATTCGCGTAAGAACTTGATCGTAGTGTGCGCAATACCATTGAAAAGCGTTGCTAAGCTCCTTGCCAAATCGCCTCTCGTATTCTGGCAAAAGGTCTTTTAGCAGCTCTCCGCCGTCCATGCGGTCTTCAAACTCATAAAATCCAGCCAAATCGTCTTTTCCAAAAGTGCCATTAGGGCAAATCGTGTCTACCAAATCTGGGAACTGTTTTTGCAAGCAATTCCTGCAATTCCACTCGAGCAAAACTTTGCAATAATCGAACATTACGTCGTGAATTTCAACAGATTCTGCATTTGTGTTGATATTTGTGTTGATATTTGTGTTGATATTTGTGTTGATATTTGTGTTGATATTTTCGCTTGTCATCTTTCTTCTTTCACTAATCAAGATTCATTAAAAATCCAAGAGTGTAAGGCAATGCATAAATAATATCGCTTGCGACTATTGGATGCTCCATATTTTCGCGATTTTCGTAATTTGCGCAATTATTGTAAACGCTTTTTTCATACGACTTTGCAGTCAAATTTTCGGTCAAATTTGCATACGACTTTTCATACGACCTTGCAGCTAAATTTGCAGCCAATCCATGGATTACGGCCGCGCTCGCTGCGATTAATGCGTAGTTTGCATTTTGATTTAGTTCGCAATTATTCTGCGCAAGAAGTGCGCCTAAAATACCCGCAAGAACATCTCCAGACCCAGCGGTCGCAAGCCAAGATGGGCCATATGTGCAAGTAAATATTGGCAAGTTCAAACTTTCTGCAGATGCAACAACAGTGGTGGATCCTTTAAGAAGAACAGTTGCTTCAGTAAGATTTGCCGCTTTTTGAGCGAATTCTATAGGATTTTTTGCAATATTTTCCGCGCTAAAATCAAGGTTATAACGTTTTAATAGCTTGCTTAATTCTAAAGCATGTGGAGTTAAAACAACTTTTTCACAAACTTTTTTAGGCAATAAATCAAGCGCTCCAGCGTCTACGCATACGGGCGGTAGGTTTGTGTTTTCTTGATTTTCTGCACTATGTGCGCTATATGGTTTAAGCAAGTCTAAAATATAGTCTCGTTGCGATTTTGTTGAATCATCATTGCAATGCTCATAATCTGGGATTCCAGATCCAACAGTTATAGCGTTGACTTTTCCTTGCAAGCAATCCGAAACAACGGCTTCTGGAACTGCTTGTAAAACAAGATTTTGCGCTTTAAGTGGCCCCGCGTAGCGAACCATGCCAATGTTGCTGCGTGATGCGGATTTTGTGCTTAAAACGGCCGCTCCTGGGTATGCGTTTGATCCTGTTACTAATCCAAGAACGCCTCTAGAGTACTTATTGCTCGATTCGTTTGGCTTTTTTAAGCATTTGCTAGCATCTTTTGCATCTATACTGGCTGTGTTTAGAAGTGGAGTCATATTTACGATTCTAGTGAATATATGCGATTGTTGATTATATTCGATTGTTGCTTGATATTAGTGACATTTTTCATTCTATACACATATTTGCATTCTATATACATCATTTATTGGCAAATCGCAAGAAAGGTCGCAAGAAAAATCGCAATTATATCAAACAAAAAAATTGCGACACGCTGTTTTATAAAAAATTCCGATAATTTTTTGTGATTTTATTGACCAAGCTTTTTATTTTCTCTATGCTTAAAACGTTATTGCTAACGATAATCTTTCCTAATTACAAGATTAAACAAAGATAGCACAAGTTAAAGTGCTTAAGGAAAAACAAGAAAAATTGCAATAATGAATGATGTGAATTTCAATAATGTGAATTCATAGATTCCGGAAAGGAAAATAGTGAAAACTGCACGAATTTTTGCCACCGCAGCCACCGCCGCTTTGCTAACTGTTGGCTTGTGCGCATGTGGATCTACATCTAAAACAGCAAATCAAAAGACTAACGGCAATCAAGTAAACGTAGTTGCAACAACCACGCAAATCTGCGATTACGTAACTCAAATTGCATCCACTGCAGATGCAAAATCTGGATTAAGCCTTAATAAAACGGATTCTCAAGGCAAAAAGTCTGTGATTGGCGCGCCAGCAAACAAAGCAAAGTCAACAATCAACCTCACTTGCTTGCTTGCTCCAAACGCATCTGCTCACGAGCACGAGATGACGCCAGCGCAATCCAAAGCGCTTTCTAAAGCAGATTTAATGCTTGTTTCTGGAGTAGATCTTGAGCACTTCTTAGATCAGGCTGTAAAAGCAACTGGATTTAAGGGCACAATGGGTGTAACTTCGGGCATTCTTACCGCAGACGAAATCAAGGATTCCAAAGCGCAAGCTGCTAAAGAAAAGAATCTTCCTTACAAGATTGACCGCGGTGTTGAAAAGGTTCATGCCGAAAAGTGGCCATTCCCACCAGAAGAAGGCGAGAAGGAGCCAGAATTCCAGTATGATCCACATATTTGGACCAGCACGAAGAACACTATGATTCAAGTCAAGAATATTGGTAACTTCCTTGGAAAGGCTCTTCCAGAAAGCAAGTCAATCTTCGACGAGCATGTTGAAAAGTTTGTTAAGTCGCTTACTGATTTGGACTCTTGGGCTACGGAAGCTTTGAACAGTGTGCCGCAGGAACATCGCGTTCTATTTACTTCGCACGACGCATTCGGATACTTCTCGCGCGACTACAATGTTAAGTTTATTGGCGCAGCGCTTTCCGACTTCAACAGTCAGCAAGACGCAACTGCAGACCATATTAAGGAAGCTGCGGAAGCTGTTAAAAAGTCTGGTGCTGTAGCAATCTTTGCCGAAAACTCCAACAATTCCAAGTCAATCAAGGCTGTTGCTGCTGCTGCAGGAGTAAAGGCGATTATTGGCGACGATGCGCTTTACGGCGATTCTCTTGGCCCTGTTGGCTCTGCTGGCGAGACTTATATTGGTTCCATTGTTCACAATGTTCAGACTCTTGTTAAGGCTTGGGATGGCAAAGTTCCAGACCTTCCAGAATCTGTAAAAGCTGCGTTGAAAAAGTAGTTAATAGGTAGCTACATAAGTAGCTGAAAATCATAAATCACTACAAAAGTAGTTACAAAAGTAGTTAAAAGAAGGCTAATTTATAGTGAATAAGAGCGTTCTCGCAATGAAAGATTGCGACTTAGCGTACGGTTATAAAACTGTTGTAACTGGTCTTAACGGAAGTGTAGAAGCTGGAGAGGCTTTAGCTTTGATTGGGCCTAATGGTTCTGGAAAAACAACGTTTTTGCAGGCGATTATTGGTATTGTGCGAGTAAGCAGCGGAAGCTTAACAATGCCAAAAACGGTTTCTATAGGCTACGTTCCTCAACAAGTTGATTTGGATTTGACTTTTCCAATCACCGCTCGTCAAGTTGTAGCAATGGGCTTAAGCAGGCAAACTGGATTCCTGGGTTTGCTTAAAAAGAGCCAGAAAAAAGCTGTTGAGAGCGCTCTTAATCATGTTGGTTTGCTAAATAGGGCAGATGTGCGATTTGGCGATCTTTCTGGAGGTCAGCGCCAGCGCATTTTGCTTGCACGCGCTATTGTTGCGCGACCTACGTTGATTCTTTTAGACGAGCCTTTTAATGGATTAGATGAGCCGAATCGAAAAGAGTTGCTCAATATTATGAAGTCCGCTAAAGAAGATGGGATTTCGTTTATTGTCTCTACTCACGACCTTGTAATCGCGGACGCGATTTGCGAAAAAGCTCTGCTTTTGGCTGGCCGTCAAGTGGCTTTTGGGTCTCTTAGAAAAGTCATGACTAAAGAAAACATATCTTTGGCTTATGGCGGGAGTATGCCAGCTGCAAGTGCGGGTCTTACTTTGAATCAATTAGCAAATAAAGATGATTCGTTAAATGATTCGTTAGATGCATCAACTGATTCAAGCATTTCTAGCGTATCTTTAGGAGACGAATCCAATGCTAGCTGAATTGGTTGAGTCTTTGCGCAAAATCCTCGAGCCTATACCAGGATTTGACTTTATTGCGTCTGCTCCCTACATTTTTAGGCCTTTCTGCCTTCTTATTGTTCTTGCAATTGCTAGCGGAATAGTTGGTGTGTTTGTTAACTTAAGATGCGCCGAGTTTAATGCGGAGGCTTTGGTTCACGGGATTTTTCCTGGAATCGTAGTCGGAGCGTTATATGGAGGAATTGGGCAAATCATTCCAGGAGCTTCGATTTGTGCAATTTTTCTGGTTGCTGCTCTTGTGTGGGCATCTAGGTCTCAAAAAATCAACGAGTCAATAATTGCAACAGTTTTAACAACATTTTTTGCGCTTGGAATCGTAATATCTCTTAAAAAGGGAGATATGTCTGGTCAGCTTGAATCACTTATGTTTGGACGTTTGCTAGATGTTACAGACGATAGAATGACTCAAGCAATGCTTATTTGTTTATTTGCAATCGCATTGCTTGCGCTAACTTGGAAGAAGCAGATTGTTGTTGCGTTTGACCGCGCTAGTGCTCCTTTAATGGGTGTTAATACTTTACTTGTAGATATTGTTCTAAACGTTGCAATTGCAGCTGTTGTAGTTTCTGCATCTTCGGCTGTTGGCGTACTTCTTGTTATTGGATACCTTGTTATTCCTGGAGCTAGCGCAAGATTGGTTGCGCGTACTGTTGGGCGTATGGTGGCTGTTGGCGTTTCTGTTGGTATTGCTGGCGTTTTATTAGGCATGTACGCTATGAACTTGGAACTTGATCATCCAGTTTCTCCGCAAGCTGCAGTGGCACTAAGTATTTGCGCAATGTTCGTAGTCGTTTTGATTTTAAGATTCTTATACAGAGTTACATACGCGCTAGTGTTTTCTAAAAAGAAAAAGTCTAGCGCAATAGAGGCTGGTGGAAAGTAATAATGGTAAGTATTTGGCAAATTATTGCTCTTCCGATTGTAGAAGCAATCGCTGTTGGAGCATTGTGCGGTTTTGTTGGATCCTTGGCTTTGCTTAATCAGCGTATTTTCTTCACCGAGTCTATAACTCACGCTGCTTTTCCAGGAGCTGTAATCGGAGTTGTAGTTACATCTGTTTATACGATTGACCAGAACATTTTGTCTATTGGTCTTTTTATTGGCGCTGCTTTGGCTTGTATTGTTTTGTCTTTTATGATGCATGTGCTTTCTAAACTAAAGGGCATATCTTCTCAAGCTTCTGCTGGAATAACTCTTACTGTTGGTTTTGCTAGCGGCTACTTTTTGAACAAGTGGTTTGCTCCTCTTCCATTGCGCATTGAAGGATTTTTAACAGGGTCATTGCTTAATTGCACTCCTGCAGACGTGATTTTTGCGATTATTGCATTCGCTCTTGCACTAGGATTGTGGAGTTTTAACAGTGCTAATTTGATTCATTGCTCTTTTGATCCAACAAATTACAAGGCATTAGGTGGCAGAAGTGGATTAATGCAAGGAATTGTTCTTGCGCTAATAATCATTACGGTTTCGGTAATTATTCCAGCTGTTGGAACTGTTGTTTCGGTATCTTTAATCGCAGCTCCTGCAGCAGCACTTAAAAGCAGAATGCGTTCCATTAACAAATTTGTGTTTGCGTGCGTATTGTCTTCTATTTTTATAGCGCTTTTAGGACTTGCCTTAGCTGTGATTTTAAGACTTTCTGCTGGTGGAACTATCGCGATTTGCGCTGGATGCTTCTTTTTAGTTGTAAAGCTTAGTGAAAGCATCTTTTTGAAAATACATGAGATTTATTCTGGTTTTTGCAAAAAATCATTGTTAAAAAGTCGCTCTGTTGTTCTAGAGTAACAGAGAATTGCGCGTGAAAAATGCGTGCGATTGACGTCGTTTTTGCGCGTTTTATTTATGTTTAATCGCGTAAGTTTATCGACGCCACACAAGTCCAGGTCTGCACATTAGTAACGCAAGACCCCGATAGAAAAGGACAATTATGGCTGAAAATACCATCTCCATCACCGTAAACGAGGAACGCAAGGAGGTGGATGCAAGCTTCACTGGCGTTGAACTTTTCGCGGAAGATAAGAATATTATTGCCGTGCGTTTAAATGGCGAGTTGCGTGATTTGTACACGCCTCTTCATAACGGCGATACCGTGGAATCAGTAGCACTTGATAGTGAAGATGGCATCGCAATCATGCGTCATTCCGCTACACACGTGATGGCTCAAGCTGTTCAAGAAATTCGACCAGACGCAAAGTTGGGCGTAGGTCCTGTAATTAAAGACGGCTTCTACTACGATTTCGATGTTGATACTCCATTTACGCCAGACGATTTGAAGCAAATCGAAAAGCATATGCAGCGCATTATTAAAGAGTCTCAAAGCTTCCGCCGCCGCGTTGTAACAGAGGATGAAGCGCGCGAAGAAGAAGCAAATCAACCTTATAAGTTGGAGTTGATTGGAGATAAAGAAGCTGCTCTTGATCCGGCTGCTGCTGGCGAAATCAGCAAACACGAGCTTAGCATGTACGACAATTTGGATCGCGAAGGAAACAAGGTCTGGAGCGATTTGTGCCGCGGTCCGCATTTGCCAAACACGCGTTATATTAAGGCTTTTAAGCTTGAGCGTGTTGCTGCAGCCTACTGGCGTGGTTCGGAGCATAATCCTATGCTTCAGCGCATTTACGGAACTGCATGGCCTAGCAAGGAAGAGCTTAAGGCTTACACAACTCGCATGGAAGAGGCTGCTAAGCGCGATCATCGTAAGCTTGGTCAAGAGATGGATTTGTTCTCATTCCCAGACGAGATTGGCCCAGGCTTGGCAGTGTTCCATCCAAAGGGTGCTGCAATCATTAACGCAATGGAAGATTATTCGCGTGAGCAGCACAGAAAGCATCATTACAGCTTTGTACAAACTCCTCACATTACTAAGGGCGGATTGTACGAGACTTCTGGCCACTTGCAGTGGTACAAGGATGGCATGTATCCTCCAATGAAGCTTGACGAAGAGCGCGACGAAAACGGTAACGTAACTCGCCAGGGTGCTGACTACTACTTGAAGCCAATGAACTGCCCAATGCATAACTTGATCTTTAAGTCTCGCCAGCGTTCGTACCGCGAGCTTCCTTTGCGCTTGTTTGAGTTTGGTACCGTGTATCGCTACGAAAAGTCTGGCGTTGTGCATGGCTTGACTCGTGTTCGCGGATTGACTCAAGATGATTCGCACATTTACTGCACTCGTGAGCAGATGCGCGATGAGCTAAAGAGCTTGCTTAACTTTGTGCTTGGTCTTCTTAAAGACTTTGGTTTGAACGACTTCTACTTGGAGCTTTCCACTAAGGATGAGCACAAGTTCGTTGGTTCCGACGAGATTTGGGAAGAAGCAACAAACACTTTGGCAGAAGTTGCTAAGGAGTCTGGTTTGGAACTCGTGGACGATCCAGGTGGAGCTGCATTCTACGGACCTAAGATTTCTGTGCAAGCTCGCGATGCAATCGGCCGCACTTGGCAGGTTTCTACTATTCAGCTTGACTTCAACTTGCCTGAGCGTTTTAAGTTGGAGTACATTGCGGCTGACGGTAGTCACCAGCGCCCGGTTATGATTCACCGCGCACTCTTCGGCTCTATTGAGCGTTTCTTCGCTATTTTGCTTGAGCATTATGCAGGCGCGTTCCCAGCATGGTTGGCTCCAGTTCAGGTGACTGGTGTTCCTGTTGCAGACGAGTTCGCTCCGCATTTGCAAAAGTTTATTAGCGATTTGGAAGAGAATATGGTTCGTTGCGAAATGGATAGCTCCGACGATCGCTTTGGCAAGAAGATTCGTAACGCTTCTAAGTCTAAGGTGCCTTTCACTTTGATTGCTGGCGAAGAGGATGTGAACAACAATGCTGTGAGCTTCCGCTTCCGCGATGGTAGCCAATTGAACGGTATTCCTGTTGCACAAGCTAAAGAGTGGATTTTGTCCATTATTAAGCAGCGCGTTCAAGTAAATACTGCAGAAGATTTTGAGCACTACACAAAGTAGCATTCGCGATGCAACTTACGTAGCATAAATCAACGTAAGTCAACATAAAACAAACCCGCACTTCTTAACGTTGTGCGGGTTTATTCTTTTTATTCTTGATTTATTGCGAGTGACTTAGTTACTTAAGCAGCGCGCGAATTGCTTCGATTTGCTCGCTATTAACTTGACTTGCAGGCTCGCGAACAAGCGTGCTAATTGGCAATCCCTTAAGATTTACAGCAGCTTTAATTGCAGAAATAAACAAGTCAGTAGTGTTGTAAACTGCCATCAAGTGGCTGATTCTTTTAGCACATTCAATAAGATGCGCAAAGTCGCCAGCCTCATACGCCTTATGCAAAGCTGCAAAAGTTTCTGGCTCTACATTAGTAAGTCCACAAATCACGCCATTTCCTCCAGCAATCCTGTTAGGAGTGTAGTACTCGTCAAAACCAGAGAAAACAACAAAATCTGGGTTTACGCGTCTAGTTGCTTCAATCATTGCGCGAGTATGGCTTATAGTATCTACCGTGTCTTTAATGCCAACAATATTCGGGTATTTTTCAGCAAGACTTGCAACTAAGCTTGGTGTTAAATCGCTGCCAGTTCGAGCAGGGAAGTTGTATAGAATAACAGGCAAGCTAGTTGCGCTCGCAATTGCGCCAAAGTAGCGTTCTGCGGTTTGTGCGGTTGGCCCAAAGTAGTATGGAGACACAGCTACAACAGCGTCTGCTCCGCAACTTTGCGCAAACTTAGTAAAGTCAAGTACTTCGTTAAGATTTGTGTTTCCAACGCCTATAAGAACTGGAACTCTGTGATTAACGTGTTCAATAGCAAACTTAGCGGCTTCCTTTTTTACGCTAAGCGGATATGCGTAGAACTCGCCAATGCTGCCAAAAATCAATATGCCATTAATCCCAGCATCAATCAGATGGTCTAAGTGCTTTGCCCATAAGTCGTAGTCAATGCTTCCGTCATCTTTGCTTACAGTTATTGATGGGCAAAAAACGCCCTTAAAAGCATGCAAATCAAGCTTTGCGCTATTAGAAGTAGTCATAAAATTCGTCCTTTTATTTAATTATTTTGTGTATTTAATTATGGGGCATAAGACTTTAACTGGCAAAATCTTACACCCCATAAGCAATGATTACTAAAATCGACTATTAAAATCGACTATTCAAATAACTTAATTAATTACAGTTTAATACCATACGCCTTCTTTGCATTATTCATAAAGAAATCTTCGTCGTCGCCGAAAAGCTCCACCATTAAGTCAAGATGCTGCTTAAGCGAAGAATTCAACTTAACAACTGGCCAATTAGAGCTAAAGAGTAGGCGATCAGGGCTAAATGTGTCTTTTACAAACTTAACAATATATGGATTTACTGGATTATCTCCAGAAATCTTAATATAGCTGTGTGGAAGCTTTGCAAACGCACGCAAAGCAGCGCAGGAATCCTCGTCTAATCCTGGAACATTGCCCAAATGGTTTAGAACAACAGTCACTTCTGGAACTTGCTCAAAAGCTTTAGCCATGTCTGAAAGCTCTTCGCCACGATTGCAAAGCTCGAAAGGCATGCCCTTCTTTGCCATTGCCTTAAGGCCACCAATAAACGAAGGCTCTAGGCAGCGGCCGCGTGGCTCGCTTGGAATGTGAAGAGGCTCGCGAATGCCAGTTGCGTTAATTGGTACACGCATAAATGGATCCAACGTAACTCTAAGCATTTTAGCAAGAATCTTAGGATTAGGATTTTCTCCAATAAGCCTATCTTCTAGCTCATGGTCTGCAGCATCAACCTCAACGTATACGCCGCCGAGGAAGTCAACTCCCAAATCCGCATACTCTTTTTCTAGCTGCTCTAACGTAAAGGTGTGGTTTAGCTTGTCTAAGCCATCTAGCCAAGGCAAGACTTGCTTTGTTGGATCCCAAATATGAAAATGGGAATCTAAAATACGAAGTTGAGACATAATAAACTTTCCTTTCTAAAGTCTTTCTAAAGACTTTCAAATAAAGACTTTGTAGTTCTTTGCAAATCACTTAGCTTCTACAAGACCAATCTTGGAACCCCACAATGCGTACCAAGCTACATACAAGAATCCTGGAACGGTGAGCAACACTGCAACCTCAATGCCAGCAAAATCTTGTACAAATCCAAGGAATAGTGGGATTATAGCTGCGCCAACAACACTCATAATCAAAGCGGAAGAGCCAGTCTTTGCAGCAGAGCCATGAATTCCCTTTAAGGTAAGTGAGAACACGGTTGGGAATCCAATAGACACAAACAGGTAGGAGATAATGTAGGCCACTACAGAAATCTTGCCGAGTCCAAGGAATGCTACAAACATAAGCGCTGCGCTCAAAACCATGTAGATTCCAAGAATCTTATCGCTATCAAACTTTGTCATAAGAGGCGTTGTAATAAAGCGACCAAGAGTAAACATTAAGGAAACGATTGCAAGCATAGACGCCGCAATGCCAGTTGTTACTCCAGCACCCCAATGCTTAAGAGCAAACGATGAGAACATTGCCATTCCAACAACCTGAAGGCCTACAAATACAAATTCTGCAATAACGCCAAGTGTAAAGTATGGCTTCTTAACAAGATGCAAGAATGAAGAATCGCCCTTATTTCCTTGATCTGCCTCAACATCTCCTGGAGGTGTAGGAAGCTTAAAGCAGAAGAAGATTGCAATAACCGCAATAAGAACAATGCCAATAACAATGTAAATCATGCGAGTATCGCTAAGGAACTTCGACTTAGCAAATTCAAATCCTGGTTCGCCTTGCTTAACGGTTTTACCAATAATGTTGCCAAGAATAAGCGGGCCAACAATGCTGCCAACGCCGTTAAAGCTTTGTGCCATGTTGATTCTAAAGGATTCGCCCTTTTCGTCGCCAAGCTTTGTAATGTATGGGTTGCAGTTTGTTTCCAAAGTTGCAGCACCAAGAGCAATAATAAACATTGCTATAAGGAACATAACATAGCTTGCTGTAGCGGTTGCAGGAATTACAGCAAATGCGCCGATTGCAAAGAGTGCAAGACCGCTAATTACGCCGCCCTTGTACCCAAAGCGCTTTGCGATTAAACCTGCAGGAATAGCCATTACAAAGTATGCGCCAAAGTATGCAACCTGAAGCAGCGCTGCTTCTGTGTTGTTTAGATTTAAGTAATGTCCAAATGGGGAATTAAGAGCATTGACCAAATTCATGGTCAAACCCCATACGAAGAACAAAGATGTTACCAATACAATGGCAATTATAGTTTTTGAGCTACTTTTGTTATTGTTAACAACCACGTTGTCGTTTTCTTTTGTAGTCATCGTCACTCCCGTGTGAGAATAATTCAAAGAGTTTAAGATTTTAAGTTCTTAAATGATTTTGTGCAATGGTGCGCAAGCACACATTTTGCATTGCGCACCATCGACTAGTTAAATTGCACCGAATCTTAAATTTGCATTTGGAATTTAAGACAAAGCGCGATCAAGATGCACGTAGCCGCCATCAACGAATACCCACTGACCAGTGGTGTGCGAAGAGCGATCAGAAAGCAGGAATGCAGCTTCGTTTCCAATCTCTTCCGTGGTAGTCATGCGGTTCTCCAGAGGAATCTTGTCGGTAATAACCTTCAAACGAGCCTGCTGAGCTGCTTCGTCGCCAAAGGTCTTAATCCAATCGGCATACAGTGGGGTCCAGCATTCGGAGACAACAATCGCGTTTACGCGCACGCGGTCATGAATAAGTGCTGCAGCCCATTCGCGAGTCAAGCCCAAGATTCCACCCTTTGCAGCAGCGTAGGCACTGGTCTTGCCCTGGCCTGTTAGAGCAGTCTTAGAAGAAATGTTCACAACAGCGCCGTGGCTTTCCTTTAAGTACTTTACAGCAGCATGAACAGTCTCGTAGTAGTGGGTAAGGTTTCCGTGAATCGACTTCTCGAAGTCGCGCCAAGAAGTGGATTCCAAATCCTTGTTGTCGTTAACGCCAGCGTTATTTACAATGCCGTCAATATGACCATACTTCTTGTAGGTTTCTTCAATAATTGGTGCAATCTCGTCCGTGTCGTTTAAGTCGAGAAGATAAACATCGTAGTTCTTTGTATATTGCTCAATATCCTTGCGGAATGTCTCTTCTGCAGGGTCTGCGCGGTTAATAACTACTGGAATTGCGCCCTCTTGTGCAAGCTGAAGCGTAATGCCCTTACCAATGCCCTTGAATCCACCTGTTACGATGAAAACTTTGCCTTCCAAATGCAAATCCATAATGAACTCCTTTGTTAAATGATGTGGTTTGCTTTTTGAATCTTAAATTATGAACTTTGATTTTTTAAAGTGGCTAGCAATTTAAAATAAACAGCTTAATGTAAACTGCTAGCCACAATTGCATAACTATCCGCGATAAAGGTACTTTTCAGCCGTTTCCAGCGTCATTTCAGTGCCATTACCTGGGGCAGTTGGTGCAACATAATTACCATTCTTGATTTGTGTTGGATGCACAAAGTGCTCGTGCTGATTGTCTACGTATTCAATCATGCGGCCTTCCTTTGTGCCAGAAACTGCAACGTAATCAAACATTGCAAAGTGGCACACAGCTTCGCACAATCCAACGCCACCTGCGTGTGGGCAAACTGGCTTGTTAAACTTACGCGCAAGCAAGTATTCGAGAACAACTTCTTGTGGACCTGCAACTCGAGTTGCGTCGATTTGCATGATTCCAAACGCGTTTGCTTGCAAGTATTGCTTGAACATGATTCTGCTTTGCATTTGCTCGCCAGTTGCAACTGGTATTGGGTTGATTGCGCGGGCGATTGTTGCGTGTCCAATAACGTCGTCTGGGCTTGTTGGCTCTTCTACCCAAGCTAAGTCGAAGTCGTGGAAGCGATTAATCCAAGTGATTGCTGTTGGAACATCCCATACTTGGTTTGCATCTACTGCAAGACGAACGTCTGGGCCGATTGCTTCGCGAGCAAGTGCGAGTCTTCTCAAATCGTCGTCTACATTTTGACCAACCTTAAGCTTAATTTGCTTAAAGCCTTTAACTTGCGATTCTTCCTTAGCGATTGCAACCATTTTCTCGTCGCTGTAACCGAGCCAGCCTGCAGCAGTGGAGTAGCCTGGGTATCCGTTTACAAGCAAATCAGCAATGCGCTCTTCCTTGCCTTTTTGACCATCTTGCAAGAATTCGATTGCTTCTTCTGGCCTTAAAGCGTCTGTCATATAGCGGAAGTCGAGCGTAGAGACTAATTCCTTTGGATCCATCTCGGCAAGCAAGCGCCACAATGGCTTTCCAGCTCGCTTTGCTTTAATATCCCACAATGCGCTCAAAATAGCGCCAATTGCCATGTGTTCTACGCCTTTTTCTGGGCCTAGCCAGCGAAGTTGTGAGTCGTGAACAAAAAGATCCCATGCAAGACGCATGTTGTCTAGTAATTCTTCTACGTTTCTGCCAATAAGCACTTGAGACATGGAGTCGATTGCTGCGCAAACAACATCGTTGCCGCGGCCAATTGTAAATACAAATCCAACGCCTTTAATGCCATCGTCTAGGCTTGTTTTGATTTCTACGTATGCGGATGAATAATCTGGATCTTTGTTCATTGCGTCGGATCCAGAAAGCGTTTGCGACGTAGGGAATCTAAAATCATAGGTTTTTACTGATGTAATTGTACTCATAACGATTTGTGCTCCTTTGCTTTAAGATCGTTGTGACCTACATTTGTAATTTTATATCAAAATAATGGAAAAATGTTGTAGTATGAGTAGAAATTTTCGTAAAGCGATTTTTGCGAATATTTCGACGATGACGCAATGTGATAAATGTCATATTTTTGATTTTTTGATTATTGAAAAATTGAGCTTTTTAGTAAGTAAAATCGCGCATTTAGTCCGCGTTTTGCTTGCGACTAATGGCAAATAATTTTATTATTCGGCGTGTCGTAAGAAATTTTCGCATTTTTTGCGCGTTAAATGCGAAATAGTGTATTATGGAACCTGTAATAACCTTGATAAATCAAGCAATAATTCTATTTTTCAGTTTTTCTGGCAGCTTGTATTATTGCGGATAATCTTAAGTATGTATGCGAATTTTTCTTTAAGATTATGATTTAGATAGAAAATGATTTAGATGGAAAATGCGTTAAGCAAAAACGCGCAGAAGCTAGAAAGGGAGAAAATGGCCATAAATAGCAAACAAAGTGGTTTAGAAGAATCTGAATCGTCGAAGCCTAAGATTACAGAACTTGCTAAAGAAGCTGGTGTTTCTCCGTCTACAATATCGAAGGTAATAAACGGTAGGTCGGGAGTATCGGAAGAAACTAGAAGGCGCGTAGAAAAAGTTCTAGCTAAAAGTGGGCGCGATTATTCTCTTGTTAGCACTAAAATTTCTCCAACAGTTGAGCTACTCGTAGATTACGTTGCAAATAATGGCACGATTGAGATGATTACTTACGCGTCTCACTGGGCGCAAAAAGAAGGATTAGCGCTTACGGTTGCTCAAACTAACAATGGCAAAAAGCGCGAGGAATGCTTGCGTGGAATAGTAGATAGAAACCCTTTGGGTGTTATATCGCAAATGTCTGATCTAGAAGAAAAAGATAAAGAATTTTTGCGTATGCGCAATATTCCGCTTGTGATTATTGACCCAGTTTCTATAGGAAGCGGCAACGATCACACGATTTCTATTGATAACTGGACAGGTTCCTACGAGCTTACTCGGCATTTGATTAGTTTGGGTCATAAGCGAATTGGAGTTATTACAGGTCCATTAAACGTTCAATCTGGTGTTGCTCGC
The DNA here is from genome assembly GCF_049815665.1 of Gardnerella piotii. NCBI lineage: Bacteria > Bacillati > Actinomycetota > Actinomycetes > Bifidobacteriales > Bifidobacteriaceae > Gardnerella > Gardnerella piotii. The sequence continues at coordinate 1,014,321 of NZ_CP187450.1, read as the reverse complement.
TTTGCTGGATACAGTGCTGCTATGGAACAAGCTGGTTTGAGTGTTGATAAAGACTTAGTAAAAGAGGGCGATTATCTTCCAGAGCTTGGATACAAAATGGCTTGTAGTCTTTTGGATTTGCCTAAAGGTAAGCGTCCAACTGCGATTTTTGCTTGCAACGATATTACTGCTGTAAATGTGTATCGTGCAGCTCGCGAGCGCGGAATTAAGTTAGGAACAGAGCTTTCGGTTGCAGGCTTTGATGACGTTTATCCAGCGCAATATTTAATGCCTTCTTTAACAACCGTTAATCAACCTTTTGATATTATGGCAAAAAATGCTGTTAGTATGATTCTTGCAATTCGAGAAGGCAAGGAGATTGAAAGTCAACTAGTTCTTCCTGCTAATGTTGTTATTCGAGACAGTACTCAGCCAGTTGTTGATTAATATAAGGCTTGTAGATATAGGCTTTATGACTTGTTACATACAAAATGTGGACGCAACTTAAATCAAGAGTTAACACAAGAGTTAAATCAAGATAAATTGCGTCCACAAATTGTTTGTTCTAAATGTGCGTATTTATTTATTGTTTGCTTATTTTTAGAAGACTACGCAAAGAGCTACATCAAGCTTGTGTAAATCTTGCGAATATCTTCCAAAGTTGCCTTGCGTGGGTTTCCTGGAGTGCAAACATCTGCCAAAGCGTCGTGGCTTAAGCCTTCAATATCTGCCTCACTAGCTCCAACTTCGCTAATCTTAGTAGGATTTCCAAGCTTAACCGTTAAGTCGTGAACTGCCTTTACAGCAGCATTACGCACGGTTTCGAGGTCGTCGGTGTATGCGTTTGGAACGTCGAATGCGGCAGCAATATCGCGATACTTTTCGCCAGTGTAATCCTTGTTATATTCCATAACAGGAGCGAGCAAAATTCCGTTTGCAACGCCATGAGCAACGCCAAGGCGACCGCCGAGTGGGTGAGCCATGCCGTGAACCAAGCCCAAACCAACGTTGGAGTATGCCATGCCAGTTATATAGCTTGCGTAAGCCATTTGTTCGCCTGCTGGAACATCTCCGTCTGCGCTCTTTGCAAGGTTTTGTGCAATCATGCGAATTGTTTGCAAAGACAGGCAATCCGAAAGGCTCCATGCACCTGGAGTAATGAAACCTTCGATTGCGTGTGTGAGTGCGTCCAAACCAGTTGCAACCTTAAGCGAGCGTGGCATGGAGTCGGTGAGATCTGGGTCTACGAATGCAACGATTGGAATATCGTGAGGGTCTACTGCAACGAACTTGCGAAGCTTTGCAGTATCGGTAACAACATAGTTGATTGTTGTTTCGGAAGCGGTTCCTGCTGTTGTTGGCACGCCAAAGATTGGCACAGAAGGATTCTTTGTATCTGCAACGCCTTCTAGAGAAAGAACATCGCTAAACTCTGGGTTAGCTACAATAATTCCAATGCCTTTGCAAGTATCTTGCGGAGAGCCGCCGCCGAGACCAATAAGGAAGTCTGCGCCAGATGCCTTGAACTTTTCTACGCCGTCTTGAATGCATTCAACAGGTGGATTTGGCTTTACATTGTCGAATACTTCGTATGGAAGACCAGCGGATTCTAGAACGTCGGTAACTCTTTTAACGGTTCCCGTCTTTACAAGAACGGGATCTGTTACTACAAATGCTTTTTTGAAGCCGTGCGCTTTAGCAACGTTTGGAATCTCTTTGATTGCTCCGCGACCGAAGTAAGCAGTCTGATTGAAAATCATTCTATAGACCATGCGAAAATCTCCTTTGAGTTTCTTGTTGGCTCATGCCAAATTTTGGTAGTCGATTAATATTTTACAATATTGCATGACATTTGGCGAGTGTGTTAAATAAGTGTTTTGTTACTAAAATTAACAAATAAACAATTAAAATGAACATAAACTAACTAATTTGACGCATTTTTATTTATTTTAGATATAAATAAGCACATTTATAACAATTCGAGCACATGATTTGTAATGCTTATTTTGAAGGAAAAATATTAATCGTCTTAAGAAAAATTCTTTAATTGATGGTGTTGTAGTTGCCAAATTGACTTATTTTGCATTAAAAATTGACTTATTTTGTATTTGACTAATCGCGTGAAATGCAAATTTGAGCTTGTAGCATTAACAATCTTATGCAAGCTTCTCATACTAAAGTATGACGATTTTACATAAGAGCATTTTTATATCAAAATTTAATATCAAAATCCCTATTATTCCAATGAAAATATCAGCCTTACGCACTATAGAGAATGCGTTTTTAATCACGTAAATTGTAATTGTAAGGTAATCACAGAAGTATGTGAGGTGCAAAATGAGTGTTGAAAATAGTCAAGATACGCGTTTTACGCAAATGAATTATTCCGCTCAAGAAGGTTTGATTGGCGAGACTGCGGTTGCAGCTTTGCATGTTGTTAAAGATTTTGGCAAGGGCGCAGGCATTGTTCACGCTTTGCGAGATGTTAGCGTTAGCTTCGAGCGCGGCAAGTTTACTGCGATTATGGGCCCTTCTGGTTCTGGAAAGTCAACGTTAATGCATTCTTTAGCTGGTCTTGACAGCGTTAATTCTGGAAAAGTTTTGGTAGATGGCCTAGATATTACAGGTATGAGCGATAATCAGCTTACGCTTATGCGCCGCGAAATGGTTGGGTTTATTTTCCAAAGTTTTAATCTTCTTCCAATGTTTAGCGCTGAGCAAAATATTCTTATGCCTCTTACTTTGGCAGGCAAAAAGCCAGATAAGCAATGGTTTAATACTTTGATTAATACTCTTGGCTTGCAAGATCGCTTAAAGCATAGGCCTGCTGAGCTTTCTGGTGGTCAGCGCCAACGCGTTGCAATTGCTCGAGCTTTAATCTCTAAGCCTTCCGTAGTTTTTGCAGACGAGCCTACTGGCAATCTCGATTCTGCTTCCAGTTTGGAAGTTTTGCATTTTTTGAAGAAGTCTGTAACGGAACTTGGTCAAACTGTGATTATGGTTACTCACGACGCTGTTGCAGCGTCTTATGCAGATAGAGCAATCGTGTTTGCAGATGGTCAAATCGTTGAAGACGTGCAAAATCCTACTGCAGAAGGAATGAGCAAGATGCTTATGGAACGCAGCGAGGCTGGCGTTAATAATCAGCCTGCTCAATTGCAATAAAAGGGGTGAAGTTAGAATGTGGAAAATCGCACTAAAACTTATGCGTAAAAGCGTGCGCATGTTAATCGCCTCTGGAATTGCGATTCTTATAGGCAGCATGTTTATGAGCGCTACTTTGCTTTTTAGCAACAGTGTTGATGACTTGATGGTTCGCAACGCAACAGATGAATTCGGTAGCGCAAATTATGCAATCTCATTTAAGAATCCTAACAGTTCTCCGAGTAGTGAAATTCATTATAAAGACCTTCATTTAGACAAAATATCGAAGATGCCTGGCGTTAACGGTATTCGTAGCGACGATGCGACTGCGCTTGTAAGAGTAGAAAAAGGTGATAAATCAGTTACGAGTATCGCTTGGTCTAATGGTTTGTATGGAAATCTTCCTGTGTATAAATCAACAGAAGGTAGAGATCCGCAAGAAATAGGCGAAATTACGCTTATTAAAAGTATTGCTAAATCAATACATGCAAATATTGGCGATACTATAACTTTGGTTAAAGTAGATGACACTGGCGGAGATAAAGAAAAATCGTACGATGTTCGTGTGGTTGGTCTTGTTGACGATGGAGAACATTCTCAAATACCATTTTCAAATCGCGGCACGTATCTTGGTGGCATAACGAACGATTTTTGTGCAAAACTCGAAAATATTAAGAATTTTGACAATCAAGTTGTGCAAAGCAAAGTGTACATGAGTATTGATGAATCTAAAATAAACGATTTATCTCCTAAGATTAACTCTTTGCTTCCTTCGAGATTCTCTCTTATGTCTAGGCACGAAGTTGGCGTAAGAGCTGTTCGAAATGTGTCTAACGGCACTAATTTTGTAACCATGTTCTTGCTATCCTTTGGTATTCTAGCGTTGCTTATTTCTTCGCTTGTTATAGCAAACACATTCCAAGTTTTGGTTGCTCAACGCAGACGAACTCTTGCGCTTTTGCGCGTAATTGGCGCACAATCTCACCAGCTTTATGCTGCAGTTTTGCTTGAAGCTGCAATACTTGGAGTTATTTCCGCGGCTGTTGGTGTGCTTTGCGCAATCGGATTTATGGGCGCAATTAGTAACGTGAATATTAATTCTGGACCGTTATCTAAGATTCCTTTGATTGTCTCGCTTCCAGCGGTTGTGTGGCCAATAGCAATTGGCACGATTGTAACAGTTCTTGCATCTATGAGTGCTGCTCGATCTGCTACAAAAGTAACGCCTATGGAAGCGCTACGACCAATGGATTTGATTAAAGATAAGCGTGCAAGCATTATTCGCGCTGTTTTTGGCGTTGTGTTTATTGTTGTAGGTATTTTAGCTGCGGCTTTAAGTGCTACTTCTTTAGCAAGCATGATTGCGAGGAAGTCTCCTACTGCTGGTTCTGATTCTTGGATGACTTTGCTTGGAGCAATGTTTGGTTGTGCGCTTGTTTTTATTGGCATTATTATTACAGCAACATTCTGGATGCCGTTTGCTATGAAGGCAACTGGAGCAATTATGGCACTTTGTGGGCCCGCGTCTAAAGTTGCTAATGCAAACGTGCAAAGAAATCCTAGAAGAGTTGCGGCAACTGGAACAGCTTTGCTTATTGGCGTAACGCTTGTTTCTACAGTAGTAACGGGCGCAATGTGCGGTAAAGCAACTCTTAAAGGTGTTGTTGATGATCATTACAGTGTTGACATTATTATTCAAGGCAAGAATGTTGATGAATCTCTAGCTGCCGACATTTCAAAGATTAGTGGAATAAAGAATACTGAGTTGCTTCCTGCAGTTCCTATGACTTTTAAGAACGCTAAGGGCAAAACTGAGTATGCTATGGCAGCTGGAGTTGATAATACAGATCAACTTAAAAATGTAATGCACACTGACCTTGATGGCGTTAGCATAAACAAGGATTCTGTGCTTTTGCCTAAGTTTAATAACGAAGGCGGCGAACCTTTTGAGCTTAAAAAAGGAAACCTTAATCTGCAAGCTTACGTAGAAAAGTACAGTTCTGATGAAACAGACAGTAATAATATTACGCCATTTACTGGCATGAATACAGACCCAAGTAATAACGATAAGAGCATTACTGTAAAGCAAGTTCAGTTTAAGAAGTATAGAAATGTTAATATATATTCAAGGAATACTGCTTTTGTTAGCAAATCTTACTTCAATAACTACCTTAAGCCTACAACGCATATTTTGCTTATTACGGTAGACTCTAGCAAAGCTAATCTTGTAGATATTGTTAAAAATATTAGAAATATTACATCTAGCTATGCGGAGGTTATGGCTGGTGGAAGCGTGTTCCAGCGAGCGCAGTGGGAGAGTGCTATCAATACGATTATGATGGTGTTCGTTGGATTAATAGCTGTAGCTGTTGTGATTGCTTTAATAGGCGTTGCAAACACATTAAGCTTGTCTGTTATTGAGAGAACCAAAGAATCTGCAACTTTGCGCGCAATCGGCATGACAAGAGGACAGGTTAGAAGATCTCTTGCGTTGGAAGCAACGTTGATCTCCCTAACAAGCACTGTTTCTGGCTTGATTGTTGGAACAGCGTTTGGGTGGATTGGATCCTACATGGTATTTAGCGCAATTGGCAAAGTTCCGTTTGTAGTTGATTGGGCTATTTACGCGGTTCTCGCTCTAATCGCTTTGCTTGCAGCGCTTCTTTCCAGCGTTCTTCCAGCTCGTAGAGCAGTGAAGTCTTCGCCAGTAGTTGCGCTTGCGGAGGACTAATCGCTAGAAACGCAAAACAAAATGCGGTTGCAATTTTAATCATTCAATTAAGAATTGATTAATTTGTAGCCGCATTATTTTTATATAAAAGATTTATTGTCTATAAGAACATTCGCATTATTTTTATTTTTATAAAAATAGTTAAACAAGACTGTTCTCGTAAGCAAACACAACAGCTTGGACTCTGTCTCTTGCGTTGATTTTTCCTAAAATATGAGCAACATGCGTTTTGACTGTTGGCAAGCTAATAAATAGTTTATTAGCAATCTCTTGGTTGGATAGTCCGTGAGCAATCTCTACAAGAACTTCGCGCTCGCGATCTGTTAAATCATTTAAGCAAGAATCGTACGTGTTTGCGTTTTGCTCGTTTTTAGTCGCAATCTCTTCTTTTGCTTTTTCTTCATCGTTAGGCTTAGAAATCATTGACTCAATTAAGCGCTTTGTAGCAGTTGGAGCAATAATTGCGTTTCCTTGATACACAGTTCGTATTGAATTAAGCAATGTTTCTGGCTCTGTGTCTTTAAGCAAAAATCCCGATGCGCCCGTATGAATCGCAGCCATAACATATTCGTCTAAATCAAAAGTAGTTAAAATAATAATGCGCGTATTGCTATTAGCATCTTCTTGCAAGATTTTGCGTGTAGCTTCCAAACCGTCCATGTTAGGCATGCGCACGTCCATCAAAATAACGTCTGGATTTTCCTTTGACGCAACTTCTACAATTTCATTTCCATTCGCTGCTTGCGCAACAACTTGCATATCTTTTTGCGAGTTGATTACCATAGCAAATCCTGCGCGCACAAGCTCTTGATCGTCTGCTATTGCGACTCGAATTACTCCATTGTTTTCCATATTTTCCATGTTTTCCATACTATCAATTTATTCGTGTTTGTTGGCAAGTCTGTGTTGAATTTGTTCATCAAGTGGGGCAGCAGGGCGAACCGCAATCTTAGCTATATTCGCACTATTATTTGATGAATTAACACTTGAACCTGTTTCTCGCAAAATTCCAAGTAGTTTTCGCATGTACCTAAGTGCTGAGCGACCTTCATCTCCAATGTTTTTAAAAGCTTTACTAATTGCTTCAATTTGCTCTTGCTCTAGTTCTTGTTCTTGCTCTAGTTTTGTTGACTTTTGATTTTCTGCATTGCTATTTGTTTTTTCGTATTTATTAAGCATATCAATTCCGCTATTTGCGGCATCAATTACTTTATGCAATGTAACTGCAACTTTTTGCTGAATATTTGCGCTAATACGCTGCCTTTCGGCATTTGCTGCAAGTACTTCTAGCTGTTTTTGTTCTTGTTCTAATTCTGTTCTGCGCGCTTTTAGAATCAGCAAATTATTGTCATCGTTTCTGCGGTAATAAGCAAATGCAATAGCAGCAAAACAAATTAATGCAACTATAAAACCAAAAATTAATCCTACGGACGCCATTTGCATAATGTCATAAAAATTAGTTGTGTACGCATTAGAAGTAAAAAATCGTATTGGAGTTTCATTTTGCGGAATATTTCTTGATGCAACACCAATTTTTACAGCAAAAATAGCAGATTCGGCGAGTACTACAGCACTAACCCACTGCCATGCGTGCTTTTTGCCATAGAGCACAGCAGCATAAACAATGGCTGGTATAAAGAAATTAGCGAATAAAATATTAGGTAAGCATATAAGCTGTATTGTAGAAAATACTGCTGCAACAATTGCGCACATAGTTGGAGCTTTTCTACGAAACATAAATGGAATCATAGTAGTAAGCGTAAGTATTCTATAAAGTATTTGAAATGAAAGCGAGCTTGAATACCCAGAAGTCATTCCAGTTCCAACAGTAAAATCGTAAGTTGGTATAAAAAGCATTAGAACAGTCCAAGGTGATGCATAAATAACATCTCCAATAAGCCAATGTTTTTCAAACCATTGCGATACTTTCTCAATCCTATTTTGTGAATTATTTGCTTCTGGCAAAACTTTTGATGAGGTTTTATTGCTTGCATTTTCAGGTTTTTCTTGCGCTGCTGATTGATTATTAACTTTTGCATTCTTATAAGTAACGTTAGAAATACTATTTAATACAGAAGTAGTAGTGTTTGATTGATCCGTGCTGTAAGAGTATGGAATAAAAGCAGCAATACTAAATGTTCCATCGTTTTGTATTCCATAATCAAGCGTTCCGTGAAGATTTTCAATGCGCTCTTTCATGCCAATTAAGCCATAGCCGTTTTTATGTATCGCAATGCTATTTTGCTCTTGATTATCTTCAAGCTTGTGTACTTCATTTGTGATTTTTAGTGTTAATCCTTGTTCGTTCCACTGTTCGTGAATGTTTATTTTGATGCCGTTTCCTGCATGCTTTCGAATATTAGTAAGTGATTCCTGAACAACTCGGTATGCAACGGTTTGTGCATCTTTGTTGAGTTTATTAGAAGAATTTATGCCATCAACAGTGTGCCAAAAAATATTATTAGGGGATGCGATTTTTGCTTGCTCAATAAGCGAAGGTATGTGATTTAAATCCAATTGAGCGGATGGAGCGTCTGTTAAAGCTTCTAGAAGTCGGCGCATGTCGTGAACGGCGCGCTCTGCTTCGTTTTTAATAATATGCATTGTTTTTTTAGCAAGAGAAATATCTTGTGTTGCTGCATAGCGACCACCGTCTGCTTGAACAATAATAATAGAAAGCGTGTGAGCAACAATATCGTGCATATCCCTAGCGATTCTAGCGCGCTCTGCAGTAATGGCAATATGCTGAGCTTTCTTTCTGTACGCGCGAATAGCGTTATTGTTCTCTTGTAAAAGTTGAATAGTGTGCACGTGAGTGCGCTGCCAGTAGCCAATAATAACCGCAATTGTAGTAATAATAATTGCAAAAATTATAGTAGGAATTGCAAAATCAAGTATAATTGAAACGCAATTTTTAATGTTACTACTATTTATATTTTTTACGCTACAAGAATAACTAGCTTTTAAATGATTGATGCCATATATTGGCCCCATTACAATATTCCACGATATTGCTGCGCAAGATAATACTGTTGTTACGTAAGCTGCAATAACAAAAGCTTTTGAATGTTCTGGATTTCCGCGAGCAATAGCATTAACAAGCAGCACAAAACCAAAGAAATCAGCAAAAAGTTGAGTAGGGCCAAATATTACTTGCAAAATGCATGCAACAATAAAAATAACAGCTGTGTGTTCGGGCCATATTCTTCGTACTGAAAGTAATGATGCAACAACAATATTTATAAGATAGGTTGTAATTAGTGAACTTTGCGTCAAGAATCCGTCAACATTGCTTATAGTATAACGATTGCTTGAAAGTGTAAAAAGAATAAGTGGAATAATGCCCCACAATATATCGTTTAGCGTAAGCTCAGTGCGTAAGCGTTGTATGGCTTTGTTAAACGTGTGAGATATTTTCATAACTACTAGGCTAGTACACGGCACTTTATAGAACAATCGAACTTTAGTATGATTTATGTAAGAGTGTGTATTTTTGTATGTGATTTGTTATTGCAACGTTGCATGCGAGTGCAGAAAGGAATGTTTACAATGGCACTGCTAGCAAAGTATTACGTACCAGGATTGTATGTAGAAGAGCGCGCAATCGATGTTCCTTTAGACTGGGAGCAAAACACTCCAGGCGATTCTATTAAAGGGGAGAAGATTCGCCTATTTTGCAGGGTTATTAGTGCTCCAGAACATGCGCATGACGATTTGCCTTTGCTAGTGTTTTTGCAAGGAGGCCCAGGCGGTCAGTGCCCTCGTCCGCTTTCGCCGTCTAGCGATGGTTGGATTCAAGAAGCAATTAAGCATTTTCGCGTAGTCTTGCCAGACCAGCGTGGTGTTGGGCGCTCTTCTAGGGTAGATGCTTCTACGATTAAGCGCATGGCAGACGACGGCGTGAGCGTAGAGCGGCAAGCATGGTACTTAAAGCGATTCTTAGCAGATTCTATTATTCGCGATTTTGAGCATTTGCGCTTAACTGAGTTTAATGCAAAGCCGTGGGTTTCTTTGGGTCAAAGCTATGGTGGATTCTTAACGCTTACGTATTTGTCGCTTTTCCCGCAGGGATTGATTGCAAGCTTCACAACTGGCGGCATTCCTCATGTTCCTGCAAATGCGCGTGAAGTCTATGAACATACTTTTCCTCGTATGGCGCGTAAAACTGAGCAATTCTATGAGCGCTATCCGCAGGATGTTGCGCGCGCTGCTGCTATTGCAGATAGGATTTCTCAAGGAGATGTTTTCTTACCTAATGGCGAAAAGCTAACCGTTGAGCGATTCCAGACTCTTGGATCATCTTTTGGCATGAAGCCAAGTTTTGAAAGAGTTCATTGGCTTATTGACTCCGCATTTTCGGATGGAGATGGCTCTCTTAAGGCATTCAAGCATGGCGGTGGAACAGCAGACGGCTATTTAAGCGATGAGTTTCTTTACGGTGTTATGGATGCAACATATTCTAGTCCGCTATATTGGCCGCTGCAAGAATTTATTTATGCTGATGGTGAATTAGAGCACCCGATTTTGTGGGCAGCTCAGCAGGTTAGGGAAACAATGCCAGAGTTTTCTGGTAGTGCGCGCCCTCTTCTTTTTACGGGCGAAGCTATGTTTCCTTGGATGTTTGATCAAGAAAAAGCTTTGCAACCATTCTTGCCAGCAGTTGACTGCTTAATGAGCGACAAGCAGTTTGGCAAGATTTACGATTTAGATCAGCTTGCAAATAACGAAGTTCCTTTGCAAGCAGCGGTTTACTTCGACGACATGTACGTTGATTCTGGTCTTCAGTTAGATACGCTTTCGCGTATTGCAAACTCCCATTATTGGACAACAAACGAGTTTGAGCACGATGGTGTTCATGGCGACTTTGTGTTCCGTCATTTGCTAGAAGAGGCAAAGAATCGTGGAGATTTGGAGTCTATTTATAAGTGATATAAGTGATATAAGTGATAAGTAATATAAGCGGTAAGTAACTTTGATTAAAGTACCTAACAAATGATTAGATATACAAGTTATATATACAAATGATTAGATGCTTAATAAAAAGTTAGTGTTTATTTAGTGTTAGTTTTAGTGTTTAGATATTAAGGGGATTTGTTAATGAGTTCTAACTCAATTGGAACCGTTGGATTTATTGGTTTTGGAAACATGGCTCAAGCAATTGCTCAAGGTTTGATTCGCGCTAATGTTTTACAAGGTAGAGATATGGTTGCATGCGCGGCGCACTTTGAAAAACTTGTTAATAATGCAAGCAAATTTGGCGTAAAAGCGTTAAAAAGTGCGTGTGAAGTTTGCGATTCTAGCAATGTTTTAATTTTGGCTGTAAAACCAAATCAAATAGAAGAAGTTTTGCAACCTATTGCAAAAACTATTGTAGAAAGAAAAATCGCAATTATTTCCGTTGCAGCAGGCTGGACTCTTAAGCGTTACCAGAATCTACTTGGCAAAGATGCTAACGTGCAATGCATTATTCCAAATACGCCAATCGCAGTTTGCCAAGGAGTCACTCTAGCAGAAAGCGAAAATACGCTAACGGATAGTCAACTAGAAGCGTTTAACGCTATTTTTAATCCGATTTCTTTAGTCGAGCGAGTAGATAGCGAGCACATGAATATTGCAATGTGTGTTTCTAGTTGCGCTCCAGCTTTTACTGCTATGTACATGGAAGCTTTAGCAGATGCTGGCGTAAAGTATGGTCTAAAGAGAGATTGCGCATATCGCTTGGCTGCAAAGATGATTGAGGGAGTAGGCGCGTTGTATATGGATACGCGTGTTCACCCAGGGGCTATGAAGGACGCAGTATGCTCTCCTGGTGGAACTACGATTCGAGGTGTTGCAAAGCTAGAATCGTGTGGTTTTAGGGGAGATGTTATTAGCGCTGTTGACGCAATTCAACAAAAATAAAACATTACGAGTATAGTAGTGTAGTCACTTCCGCTAGCTGGTCTAAAGTAGGTAATATGTCTTTAACTATTGGAATCGTAGGTTTGCCTAACGTTGGTAAATCAACTATGTTTAATGCGCTAACACGAAATAACGTTTTAGCGGAAAATTATCCATTTGCAACAATCGAGCCAAATACTGGTATTGTGCCTTTGCCAGACAAACGTTTGCCTGTTTTAGCAAAGCTTGTTAAAACCGAGAAAATCGTTCCAGCAACCGTTACATTTGTTGATATTGCAGGAATCGTTAAGGGTGCAAGCGAAGGCGAAGGCTTGGGTAACAAGTTCCTTGCTAATATTCGTGAGGCGGATGCTATTTGCGAAGTTGTTCGCGCGTTTAACGATGATGACATTGTGCACGTTAATGGCAAGGTGGATCCTGCAGACGATATTGACACAATCAACACGGAGCTTATTCTTGCGGATTTGCAAACAATCGAGAATGCTTTGCCAAAGTTAGAAAAAGATTTACGTGGCAAAAAAGTTACTCAAGAATACGTTGGCGCAGTGAACAAAGCTAAAGAAATTCTTGAATCTGGAAAGACGATTGATCAGGCTCATAACGAGAAGTTGATTAATAAAGACGACGTTTACGATTTGCACTTGCTTACTGCTAAGCCTTTTATTTATGTGTTTAATGTTGACGATTCGGAGCTTTCGGATGATTCTTTGAAGTCTAAGCTAGCGGCATCTGTATCTCCTGCAAAGGCGATTTTCCTTAACGCGCAATTTGAGTCGGAGCTTACTGAGCTTGATGAAGAAGATGCTCGAGAAATGCTTGCAGATGCAGGATTACAAGAATCTGGATTGGATCAGCTTGCGCGCGTTGGCTTTGATATTTTAGGGCTTCAAACCTATTTGACGGCTGGCGTTAAAGAAGTTCACGCATGGCAGATTCATAAGGGTTGGACGGCTCCGCAAGCTGCAGGCGTTATTCACACAGATTTTGAGCGTGGATTTATTAAAGCAGAAGTTGTTTCTTACAATGATTTTGTTGAAGCTCAAGGCTCTATGGCAAAAATCAAGGAAGAAGGAAAGCTTCGTCTGGAAGGCCGCGATTACGTTATGCAAGACGGAGACATTGTTGAATTTAAGTTTAATGTGTGATTAGTTAAACAATAATCATATTAATGTGTAACGGCGCTGCTTAGGCACTATAGTATAGTATCGAAGTGGCGCCTTTATTTTGTTTATTATGGAGATTGTATGAAAATATTTTATGCTTTCAAAAGCGTTCTAAAGTCGCTTATTGCGCGATTAGTGAAATATGTTATTAGCTTAAAATCTCCAAAAAATCGCAAAATTTTCTACAAGCGCGTTATTGCTTTTCTAATTGTTTTGGTCTTCTTTAGTTTTGTTGGATTCCAAGTATCGCATGTTGTTCAAGAAGCTAATAAGCGTATTTTAGTAAATCTAAAAGCGCAATATTTTAAGTCAAACGAGCTTGATTCCGCTTTAAGTAATGTAAAAAGTAAAAAAGGCGATAATTTTGGCGCAAAGTCGAAAGCAAAAAAGACGCCATTAGAGCATAATGATAAGTCTAAAGATAAGTCTAATGTGCAAAATCAAAATGCGAATGCAATTGATTTTTCTAACTTATGGAAGATTTCTACAGGCGGTCAATATCCAAATCTTTCTGGACTAGATGCAAATCATTTGCAAATAAATGTAGACCTTAAAAAACAACGTGTTTATATTTATGCGAATAATAATCTTGTTTATACAATGATTGTTAGCTCTGGAATGAATAACTCCACACCTAAAGGCGATTTTAGAATAGGACATAGGGGATACCATTTTTACAATAGAATAGAAGGAATGGGTGGAGACTATTGGGTTGGTTTTATAGGAGCAAAGTATTTGTTCCACTCTGTTCCAACTCGTGCTAATTTTGGCGATTATATTGTAGAAGAAGCGCAAAAACTTGGGGTCCCTGCATCGCACGGGTGCGTTCGACTAAGTGTTCCAGATGCTAATTGGTTCTATGCGAATATTCCAGACGGAACAGCAGTGCATATTGAATAATCTTTTTTGGAGTTATGTGAAGCATTTGTGTAAGCAATAGATATAAAAAAATCAGGAGATTTCAAAATGGAATCCCCTGATTTTTGTTTGTGTTTGTTTTATCTTCTATTGTTTATTAGAAGAACAAAACGCTAGCTGCGCAAGCCAATGCTGTTAGAACTATAGATGCCAGGAAGCTTGCTAAGAATGCTGCTTTTCCTTGCTTGAATATAACTCTAAAGTTTACGTTGATTCCAAGAGCAGCCATAGCCATTCCAAGGAAAACGTATCCTGCATCTACAAGGAGTGATGCGTAAGACGAAACAAAAGGCACATACGTACCGATAACGGATGCTGCAATAAACCCAAGCATAAACCATGGGAAGTTGATTTTGCGCTTTCCGTTATCTTCTACTTGGCTGTGGCGAGCGTTCCACCAAATTGCAATAAAGATTGATGTAGGAACAAGCATAAGAACTCGTGTAAGCTTCATGATTGTTGCAATGTCAATGCTTCCAAAAGCTCCGCCCGCTGCAACAGCGTGTGCGATTTCGTGAAGGGACGCTCCAGCAGCAATTCCAAGTTGCTGCTTAGTCATTCCAAAATGAGGAAGAATAAAGATTTCTGCCAAAGCGTAGATTGTGCCCATTATTGCAACTGTTGCAACAGCCATAACTTCGTTTTGTTCTTTTTCGTCCTCTTCTTGTGGAAGCACTGGCATAGATCCCGAAAGCCCCATAACAGCTGCAGCTCCGCAAATGCTTGTGCCTCCTGCAGTTAGCATTGCAAGTTGAGGGCTTACTTTGAGAAGTTTTGCAATATTGTATGTAACGCAAACCATAACAGCAACGAGTACAGCTGCGATTGGTAGGCACTTTAATCCTTGAGTAAATAGAACGTGCAAATTTAGCTTAAAGCCAAGCAAAATAATGCCTAGTCGAAGTAGCTTATTTGCGATTAGGCCAGCAGATGATTTAACGCCTGCTCTTCTAGAATCATTGTTCAACTTGTATACGTGCAAAGGCAGCTGCAGAGCCATACCAATAAGCAACGCAATAATAAGAGCTCCCAAAAGGCTTAGGCCTGGGAACTGCTTGAGCCAGCTGCCGATTAAGGAAGCTAGAAGTGTAAGCACAGCTATAAGAGCCATGTTTGTTGTGCAGATTTTCTTTTTCCATGTATCAAAGAAATTAACCATTTGGCCAATTATTCTCCCATAATCGGACAAAAATGAACAAAAAATCAAAAATATTTACACATTTTCTAGCATTTTGTTGTAATGGCAAGCGACACGCCTATATAAAAATCACATAATAAAACATATTCGATAAAAATCTATCGTAGTTTTGTATTAGTTCCATTTACATTGTGCTTAATTAAATCTTGTTGAAAAAAATCATAATTGTGTAATCATTATATGTAGTTAAAGAGGTAATTATGTGCAATATTAATATTCAAATTAAACGCGTTTATGAATCATTTGATGAACATGATGGCTTGCGAGTATTAGTAGATAGATTGTGGCCTAGAGGCATAAGTAAAGAAAAAGCAAATCTTGATTTGTGGTGTAAAGATATTGCTCCATCAAGTGATTTGCGAAAATGGTTTAGCCATAAGCCTGAGCGCTTTAACGAATTTTCTAATCTTTATGTTGAAGAGCTAGACGAGAATCAAGATTGTGTAAACCAAATCGTAGATATATGTAGAAAAAGTAAAAAAGTAACGTTTTTATATGGAGCGAAAGATCCGCGTATAAATCATGCAATTGTATTAAAAGATTACATTCAAAATGTTTTGCAAAATTAAGATTGTAATAAGCGAATCTAATACATAAGCAAAAGTTTATGTTTATAAACTTTTATGAGTAATAATTAGTGGTGTTTGATGCGTTTTCGACACACCGATTTTCCTTGATATTTCAACAAAACAAATTTATAAATTTATTATTTTTCAAATTGTCTCGACACTTTGTGATTAGTACATTAGAATGACCACTTGGCTAGGGGGCGGCGGTTGGTATAGCCTCTGCAAAATCTGCCAAACCTGCGCACAAGTAGTGCTTGTTTTTTTTTTAAGCTGGCGCTTGTTTTGGTGGTTGTTTTTTCAATCACAAACGTATATATAAACTTGTTTTATGCAAGGAGAAAACGATGAAATCGTTGTTTACATGGCAGCTTCATGGAGACGGAAAAACTTTGAAGCCAGGAGAAGTAGTAGAGCCAGATGAGCGTTTAACGTGGACTCGTACTGCTGGTATTGGCGCTCAGCATGTTATTGCTATGTTTGGCGCAACATTCTTAGTGCCAATTCTTACAGGCTTTGATCCGTCTACTACTTTAATGTTCACGGCTCTTTCCACGGCACTGTTCTTACTTATTAACGCAAATAAGCTTCCTAGTTATTTAGGAAGCTCTTTTGGTCTTATAGCACCTGTTATGGCTGTAACTGCAGCCCATAAGGGCATTGCTGTAGCAAGCTTTGGCATTATGTGCACAGGTATTCTTCTAGCGCTAATCGGTGTGCTTGTGCATTTTGCAGGAGCAAAGTGGATTGACATTATTATGCCTCCTGTTGTTAACGGTGCAATTGTTGCAATCATTGGCTTTAACTTGGGTCCAGCTGTTTGGGGTAACTTCCAAAAGGCTCCAGACACTGCTTTGGTAACTTTGGTTGCAGTTATGCTTATTGCAGTGATTTTCCGCGGTCTTCTTGGACGATTGAACATTTTGCTTGGTGTTCTTGTTGGTTACGCGTATGCATGCTTCCAGGGTCAAGTTGACTTTAGCAAGATTGAGCAAGCTTCTTGGATTGGTTTCCCTAAGTTCCACACTCCGCAAGTTGACTTCTCTGTTTTGCTTATGTTCTTGCCAGTTGTGCTCGTTCTTATTGCAGAAAACGTTGGTCACGTTAAGTCTGTAGCTCAAATGACTGGACGCGACTACGATTCCAAGATTGGTACAGCTTTGTTTGCAGACGGCTTAGGAACTGCAATCGCTGGCTGCTTTGGTGGTTGCGGTACTACAACATATGGCGAAAACATTGGCGTTATGGCTGCAACAAAAGTGTATTCTACGGCTGCTTATTGGTGCGCTGCATTCTTTGCATTCGTATTAAGCCTTTGCCCAAAGTTTGGTGCAATTGTAAACTCCATTCCAGCAGGCGTTTTGGGCGGTGTAACCACTTTGCTTTACGGCATGATTGGCATGATTGGCGTTCGCATTTGGGTAGAGAACAAAGTGAACTTCGATAAGCCAGTTAACATTATGATTGCTGCAATCGTTATGATTATTGGCATTGCTAACTTCCAATTTGCTGTTTCTGGAATTCAGTTCAACGGTATTGCAATCGGCACAGTTGTTGTGTTGGTTGTGTACCACATTATGAAAGCAATTGGAAAGCTTACTGGAACAATCGCTAAAGACGATCCAGATGTTGCTTAGCATAAATGCTTCAATATGATTTAATTTAATCGATTTAGGCGCGTTCGCTACTTTTGCGAGCGCGCTTTTTTGTAATTATTTTTGATTACACAACAAACACAACACGTAGATTGGGAATAATTAGTATAGTATTATTAACCTTATGTTGAAAGTCATTATAGAAATACTCATTGGCGTTGCATGGGCTGCTTTTGGCGCTTATATGGCTAAAAAACCTAAAAACACTAAAGTGCATAAGCGTTCCGATTATTCAAGCGATGGAAAGAAAAAGAGCAATCAAAATAATGATTTTGCCGATACTTCTGCGAATGCTTCTGCGGATGATTCCAGCGATCAAGATGTAGTTATAGAAAGCATTGATGAAGATAATAGCAATGCAAATGTTGTTACTAAAGATGAGTCTAAAGATGAGTCTAATAGTGAAAACAAAGATAAGACTTTTTCAAAGTTTGCAAAAAAAATAAAAGATTGGGCAGACGATTATAGTGACGATGATGACCTCGGTGACATCTTTAGCGATATATTAGAAGCTAAGAAAAAACTAGAAAACGAAGGCGATTTACACAAAAATAGTGATACTAGCAATACTAGTGAAGATAGCGAAAATAGTGAAAATCGCGAAAGCAATACTAGCAATATTAGCGATAATAGTGAAAGCAATAAAAGCGATAATAAAAGCTCAAACAGTAAGGAGAATAATCGCTATATGAGAATAGATTTTGATGTAAATAAGTTTGTTGGAAAATCAAGAAAATGGCGTTGGATTATTGTTGCAATAGTAGTAGCAATAGCGTTTATATGCTCAATTATTTTTGGTTTTTCTACTTTTATTACAGATTGCATGTGGTATGCGCAACTTGGATTTGAGAGCGTAATTTGGATTCAACTAGCCGCTAAAATCGGCGTTTGGGCTTTGTACGCTCTGCTTATGGCTGCATTTGGGTATTTGTCTGCATATATTGCGATTAAAAAACGCCCTGGAAGCGAAGATGGCGTATATGTTAAAGAAAAAGGCAATATTTTAGACACTAAAAAGGGAATAAGCTCTAAGCTTGCAATGCATGTTGCAGGAGTTGTGTCTTTGATTGTAGGCGCTGTGTTTGGAATGCAATTCTACAATCATTGGGTGCAAATTTTGCTTATGTTTAACTACCAATCGTTTGGTATTAAAGATCCGCAATTTGGATTTGATAACGGTTTTTATGTGTTTGCTTTGCCAGGCTTGCGACTTTTTACAAGAGCGTTTATTGTTCTTCTTGCTGTTTCTTTGCTATTTAGCGTTATAACAAACGCTTTGATGGGAGCTGTAAGAATTACGCTTCCTGTAGGCGGCAAAGGCATTTTTAACATAACTAAAAGCGCAAGGCGTCAAATTTCTGCATGGTTTATGCTAGTTGTTATTTTCTGGTCCATTTTGCAAATATTAGATGTGTTTGCGATTGTAAATTTGGATGGTTCTAAGATTACTGGCGGATCTTACACAGATATGAATGCTGGTGTTCCTTCCAGCATTGCAATGGCTGTAATAACGCTAATTGTTGGAATTGTTATAACAGCATGGCTGCTAAAATCTCATGCTCTTAATGGGAATGTAAAAATTGGCACGCGTTTTGTTGTAGCTGTTAAGGCTTGGCGCACGCCTGCTATAGCTGTTGCATCTTTAGTTGTATGCGCTATGGTGTTGTCTTTTGCTTGGCCTGCTCTTTTGCAACGTTTTAAGGTAGCGCCGAATGCTCAAGAATTAGAAGCCACTTATATTCAGCGAAATATTGATGCAACTAAGTTTGCGTATGGCTTAAATAATGTTAAAAAAGAATCGTATAACGCTACTTCGGAAGGAAAGTCGGGAGCGCTAGCAAAAGAAGCAGAGTCTACTGCACAAATCAGGCTTTTAGACCCTCAAGTTACTTCTCCAACATTCCGCCAATTGCAGCAATCTAAGCAATACTATACTTTTGCAGATACTCTTTCTGTAGATAAGTACGACATTGATGGCGTGAGCCAAGACACGGTTATTGCTGCAAGAGAGCTTGATCTAGCTGGAAACGATAATCGAAATTGGGTTAATGACCACACTGTTTATACGCACGGATATGGTGTTGTTGCAGCTTACGGAAATAAAGTTACTGCAGACGGTCAGCCGCAATTTATGGAGTATGGAATTCCAACTCAAGGAAAGCTTACAAAGTTGAAGAAGTATGAGCCGCGTATCTACTTCTCTCCAAACGCTCCAAAGTATTCTATTGTTGGTTCTCCAAAAGGCGCTGCTCCTTGGGAATTTGATTATCCAACTGGCTCAAATGGTGCTTTAACAACGTTTAAGGGAAATGGTGGACCAAGTGTAGGAAACTTCTTCTCTAAGTTGCTACACGCTATTCGTTTCGAATCAGATCAAATCTTATTCTCGGATAGAGTTACTGCAAATTCTCAGATTTTGTATGATCGCGACCCTAAGACTCGCGTTTCTAAAGTCGCTCCATACTTGACATTAGATGGGCGCGTTTATCCAGCGGTTGTTGATGGACGAGTTAAGTGGATTGTTGACGGATATACAACGTCCGACTCTTACCCATATTCGCAAATGACTGATTTTGGGCAGGTGACTCAAGATTCTACAACAACAACATCTCGTTCGATTAAAGGCTTAACTAATCAGCGAGCAAACTATATTCGCAATTCAGTTAAAGCTACTGTTGATGCGTACGACGGTTCTGTTGACTTGTATGTGTGGGATAAAAAAGACCCTGTGATTAAAGCTTGGAGATCAATATTCCCAGGGCATTATCACGATATTTCTAAGATTTCTGGCGATTTGATGAGTCATATTAGATACCCAGAAAGCTTGTTCAAAGTACAAAGGCATTTGCTTGCAAAGTATCATGTTGACAGCGCAAGCCAGTTCTTCTCGGGAGAAGACTTCTGGCAGACTCCAGTAGATCCTACAGAATCTCAAAGTCTTCAGAGAGAAGATATTTTGCAACCTCCATACTATTTGACTTTGCAAACTAGAGGAGCAAACAAGCCAGTATTTTCGCTTGTTTCTACATACATTCCTGCTGGAAGATCTACTCGAGAGATCCTAACTGGATTCTTGTCTGTAAATTCCGATGCTGGAAATGTTGCTGGAAAAGTAAGCGAAAATTATGGCCAACTAAGACTTCAAGAGTTACCTAAAGTTTCCAATGTTCCAGGACCTGGTCAAGCTCAAAACAACTTTAATGCTAATGCAAATGTTTCTAAAGAGTTGAATTTGCTTGAATCTGGATCAACTAAAGTTAAGCGTGGAAATTTGCTTACATTGCCACTTGGCGGTGGATTGGTTTACGTAGAGCCTGTTTACGTACAATCTAGCGGATCTACTAGCTACCCATTGCTTAAGAAAGTATTGGTTGCTTTTGGAGATCAAGTTGGATTTGCAGACACTTTGGATGAAGCATTAAACCAAGTATTTGGAGGAAACTCTGGCGCAAATGCTGGAGATGCTTCCAATAATTCTGGCGTAAACAATATTGCTTCTAATCCTAAGCGAAAAGATTCGACTAAGAATAGCGAAAATGGCAATAAAAATGCTAATGCTAAGGCAGACGCTGATTTTAGTGCAAAAGCAAAAATGGCTCTTAAGCGAGCAGCTCAAGCGCTAAAGGACTCGGATAATGCAATGAAATCTGGAGATTGGCAAGCGTATGGCAAAGCTCAAAAAGAGTTAAGCGATGCGATTAACGATGCTATTAAAGAAGACTCTGGAAAGTAAAAGCAAAAGTCAAAGAAGCGCCTAAAAGCAGCTTTAGATTAATAAAAAATAATGCCGAGCATAGTTTAGATTATGTTCGGCATTATTTTATGTGTTGGCTTTATGCGTTTTTACATTTGATTATCTGGGTCTTCGTCGTCTTCTACAGGACCTAGCAATAATCGTTCGCTTATATTAACTACGCCCATCAATATTGCTGTAAACGCAATAATTACGAATGTTGCAGAAAAAATAAGCGGAGTGCGGAAAGAATTATATGCAGCTTGCAGCCAAATACCTAATCCTTGACGAGCGCCAAGATATTCTGCAGTAGTAGCTGCGCCAAAAACGTAGGCTGTGCTAATGCGAATTCCACCAAAAATTTGTCGAGCTGCAATCCTTAATTTTACGTGCCAAAGCGTCCAAACTCGTCCCGCTCCGCATGTGAGAGCTACATCGCTATAAAAACTTGGAACTGCATCAAGACCTCTAATTGTTTGAACAGCAATAGGGAACATGCTAAAAATAGCTACGATAACAATTTTTCCAGACATTTCGAAACCGAACCATATAAGAAATAGCGGGGCAATCGAAATAAGTGGTAACGTTTGTGCAGCACAAAGAAGTGGGAACAAAGCTGCGTGAACCAGCTTGCATACGTGAAAAAGTACGCCCAGTAAAATGCCGCACACAATGGCAAGACTAAAACCAACAATTGTCTCTTCAATAGTTGCAAGGGTTGCAGGCCATAATTGTGGCCACACTTCACAAGTTGCTTTAGCAATATCTGTAGGAGTTGGAATAGAATTTTCTGGAATTTTATAGAATTCGCAAGAAAGTTGCCAAAAAATTAGTAGTGCAATAGTAGAAATTATTGTTGGCAGATAATTGTGCAGTAGTGTTTTCCAGCGCGCGCGCGTCATGGAATATCGTTCCTTTCAGTACACAAGCCATAATGCTTGTTGTAGCTGCTTGACTGCTGCCCCAATCAAACAACGTAAAATTTTACAAACTTTCTTGTATGAAAATATCACATAGCTAGTATGTAGTTCGCAAGCGTGTATTTTATGCGTATTTGTCTTTCGATTAGTGCATAATTTAGTCGTTTCGTGAGTCAATGCGTGGCAAACCAAAAGTTCTAATTTTGGGGGCATTGAACGGCGCGGGCTAGGCCCTTGATACCGTTTTCTGCCAAGTTCGTGTCACATTCCCAGAAAGCGGTTATTTATAAGAAAGCTAGGGAATTCATGATATGCGAATTATGGCGTAATGTGCGAGCTTTTTGTTTGAAATCTAATAAAAATATTATGCGTGCAATAGCAGTTTTTATAAGCTCATGCTGTATTCTGTCTTTGTGCGCGTGCGGATCAAACAATAGTAAGCAGAATAGTAAATCTGGTCTTCAAAACGTTTCGTTTATGCTTTCGTGGATACCTGATACTAATCATATTGGCATATACGTGGCAAAGCATATGGGATGGTTTAAGCAAGCTGGTTTACACGTGAATATTTTGGCTGTGTCTCAAACTGGTGCCGAGCATGCTGTTGACTCTGGTGCTGCGGATTTTGCTTTAAGCAATATTACTAGTCTTGCAGATTTCAGTACAAAAGGCACTAAATTGAAGGAAGTTTTGCAAGTTCAGCAAAAGCCTAGCGCAATTTGGTGCTCTCTTTATAAAAATACTAAAATTCATTCTCCTAAAGACTTTGATGGTAAAACTTTTGCAACCTTTGGATCTGCAGAAGGTGATGCTGTGATTCGTAGAATGATTCAGCACGATGGTGGCAAAGGTAAGTTCGATAAGGTTACTGTTGGTACTTCTACGTTCCGTACGCTTGAATCTGGAAAAGCTGATTTTGGTGGTTTTTATGGTACTTGGGAAGGTGTGCAGGCGGAAATGTATGGTCCAAAGTTGCGTTGCTTTAAGACAGCAGATTATGGAGTTCCTGGTCAGCCAGATACGATTGGTGTTATTACTAACGCAAACACAGTTAAGCGCAATCCGAAGCTTGTTCGCGCTTTTGTTAAAGCCGTTAAGCGCGGTTATGAATACGCTTACAATCATCCAGATGAAGCTGCGAACATTTTAGTAAAAGAAGCTCCTGAAGCTAATCTTGATGTGAAATTCGTTAAGCGAAGCATGAAGATGATTGTTGACGGGCAATATTGGGGTAATCGTGCAGACATAAAAAGCGGCAAGTTTGTGTTCGGCACAAATGATGTTAAGGGTGCTCAAGAATACTTCGACTTCCTAAGTAAGGAAGGTGCGTATACGGATTCTAAAGGCAAAGTAACATATAAAACTCCTCAAGCAAAAGAATTAACTACGGACGAATTTTTGAAGTAGTTTACGCAATGACTTGAGTCTTGCTAAAATAAAGTACAGTATATGAGGGCGTATCGGGTAGTTGTATAATCCAACTTCAATCGGTACGCCCGTTTTGTTGTTGAGTTTATAAGATTGGGCGTGAATTATGGCTTCAGATTTTTGGCTTATTGCTGGCCTTGGCAATCCTGGATCTAAGTACGAAGGTACTCGTCATAATATGGGATTTATGGTTGCGGATTTGCTTGCTGAGCGATGGTCAATATCTTTTTCTGACCATAAAGGCTTGTCTAAACTTGGCAAGGGAGTTATGAATTTAGACGGTAAGCTTGCAAAGTTCTTCCTTGCTAAGCCGCTTACTTTTATGAACGATTCTGGAGCTGCAATATCTTCTATAAGTTCTTATTATCAAATTGAAACTGACCATATTGTGATTGTTCACGACGATATGGATTTGGATTTTGGGCGCATTAAAGTAAAAGCTGGAGGTTCTGCTGGAGGTCATAACGGTATTCGTTCTATTGATCGCAGTCTTGGAACTCCGCAATATGCGCGCGTAAGAATGGGTGTTGGGCATGCTCAGCGTGGTGCTCATGCTCACGATAATACTGTTAATTGGGTTTTGGGCGGATTTGCTGGTGCGCAAAAATCTGAACTTCCTAATTTTTTGGCAGATGGCGCAGATGCTGTAGAAAGTGTGATTTTCCGCGGGCTTGCAGCCACTCAGGAGCATTTTAATGGCAGATAAGTATGATTCTTTTGCTAACAAAATGCTAGATTCTAAAGATTTTAATATTTCTGATGCTTCTTTTGAAAGCATACTTAAAGATATTTGTAAGAAAAATGATTCGTTTAAGTCTTTAGCTTTGCTTGAAGAAGATTTTTCTAATCCTCTTAATGTGTATTGTCCAAGTGGAGCTAGATCTGCTGTAGCTGCTGCAATGGCTACTAAAAAGCCTGTTGTTTTAGTAGTTCCATCTGGTAGAGATGCTTTAGAATCACTTGAATCAATACGCGATTTTTATAATGGGAACCCTAAAGATATTGCTAATCTTGAAGCTTGGGAAACTCTTCCGCACGAGCGTCTTTCTCCTAGAGCAGATACTGTAGCAAGTAGAATGGCGGTTTTTAGGCGATTAAAGCATCCGCAAAGTGGGGAAGATAGCAAAAGTGGCAAAAGCAGCAAAAGCGGCAAAAGTGCCATGTTTAGCCCAATTCGCGTTCTTGTTATGCCAGTTCGGTCCCTTATTCAGCCAGTTGTTAAGGGTCTTTGCAACGTAGAGCCGCTTGTTTTTGAATGTGGCAATGAGATTTCTATTGAGGTTGCTACAAAGCGACTTGTTGAAAACTCGTATAATCGCGTGGAACTTGTTATGAATCGCGCTGAATTTGCTGTTCGAGGCGGAATTATAGACGTTTTTCCTCCAACAATGGATCATCCTGTGCGTATTGAGTTTTTTGGAGATGAGATTGATGCAATCAAACAATTCCACGCATCTGATCAGCGCACTTATGGGAAGAATATTAATAGTGTTTGGGCTACACCTTGCCGAGAATTGCAACTTACAAAAGATATTCAAAAACGAGCAAGGTCTTTGATTGGTAAGATTCCAAATGCTCAAGATATGCTTGAATCAATCGCAAATGCAATACCTGTAGAGGGTATGGAGTCTTTGATTCCAGCATTAGTTGACAACATGGAACCAGTGGAAAATTTGCTTGATAAAAACGCAATAATTTTGGTTTCCGACTTAGAAAAATGCAAGCGCGCAGCTAACGATTTAGTTAAAACAGCAAACGAGTTTTTGGCTGCAAGTTGGCATGTTGCTGCGTCTGGTAAGGGTGCTGGCGCTCCAATAACATTCGATAAAGCGAGTTTTCTTGATTTTAGCAGCGTTTTAGAAAATCTTGAAAATAACAATCATCAAGTAATTAACTTAAACAGTTTTGCAATGGATTCAACGAGTAAATCGCAAGCAACCGTTGATTCCAAAGAAGAAAACGAAAATAAAGTCGTAAAAAATAACTATTTAGACTTGTGCATCAAATCTCCTCAAGAATTTAGAGGAGATAGTGATAAGATTTCTAGCGGAATATATGGTCTTATTTCTAACGGATACAAGGTTTATATTAGCGCTGCTTCAAGTGGAATTTTATCAAGACTTGCGCGAGCTGTACGCGCAAGTGGCGTATTTGATTTTTCGGCAGTTCAATCGAAAATAGTTGACGGTTTTATAGATACGCAAAGTAAAATTGCAATTCTTAGCGAAAGAGATTTAACAGGAAAGTCTTCTTCTGCAAGTGGTTTTAAGTCGCCAAAGCGTAGAAAAAAAGAAATCGACCTTCTAGACCTTAAGCCAGGAGATTTTGTTGTTCACGAACAGCACGGAATTGGCAAATTTATAGGCATGAGGCAGAGGAATGTAAAAACTTCAAACGGAGAAGCTGCACGCGAATATTTGGAAATTGAGTATGCGCCAAGTAAACGCAATGCTCCTGCGGATAAGCTTTTTATTCCAACAGATCAACTTGATTTAGTTAGCAAATATATTGGTGCAGAGATTCCAAAGCTAAATAAGCTTGGAGGCGCAGACTGGGCTGCTACAAAAGAAAAAGCGCGAAAAGCTGTTCAAGAAGTTGCGCAAGACTTGATTAAACTTTATTCTGCACGAGCATCTAGCAGCGGATTTGCTTTTAGCGCAGACACTCCATGGCAAAAAGAGCTTGAGGATGATTTTCCATACCAAGAAACTCCAGATCAGCTTACGACTATTGACGAAGTCAAGCAAGATATGCAAAAGCCAATTCCGATGGATAGGCTGATTTGCGGAGACGTTGGTTTTGGCAAAACTGAGATTGCTGTGCGCGCTGCTTTTAAGGCAGTTCAAGACGGCAAGCAAGTGGTTGTTCTAGCGCCAACAACTCTTTTAGTTCAACAACATTACGAGACTTTTACTAATCGCTTTTCTGGATTCCCTATAACTGTTGCTGCAATGAGTAGATTCCAAAGCGAAAAAGAGGTTAACAATACTATTCAAGGCCTTGAATCAGGAGAAGTTGATGTTGTTATTGGCACGCATAAGCTTTTGAATCCAAACATAAAATTCAAGGATTTAGGTTTGGTGATTATAGACGAAGAGCAGCGTTTTGGCGTTGAGCACAAGGAGACTTTGAAAGCTTTGCGTACAAACGTAGATGTTCTTAGTCTTTCGGCAACGCCAATTCCTAGAACACTTGAAATGGCTGTTACTGGTATTCGCGAAATGTCTACTCTTGCTACGCCTCCGGAAGACCGTTTGCCAGTCTTGACTTATGTTGGAGCCTACGAAGACGCGCAAGTGGCAGCTTGCGTTAAGCGAGAGCTGCTTAGAGGTGGCCAAGTATTTTACGTGCACAATAGAGTAGAAGATATTAGTAAAGTTGCGACTAATATTCAAAAACTTGTTCCAGATGCTAGGGTTGCGATTGCGCACGGAAAAATGGGTGAGAAGCAGCTTGACACTATTATTCGTGATTTTTGGCATAGAGATATTGACGTTCTTGTTTGCACTACGATTATTGAAACGGGATTAGATATTTCTAACGCTAATACGCTTATTGTGGATCATGCAGACAGATTCGGCTTAAGCCAGCTTCATCAATTGCGCGGGCGCGTTGGCAGAGGTCGTGAGCGTGCGTACGCATACTTTTTGTATGATCCGTCTAAGCCTATGACTCAACAAGCGCATGATCGCCTTGCAACAATCGCTCAATATACTGCTCTTGGATCTGGGTTTGATGTTGCTATGAAGGATTTGGAGCTTAGAGGCACTGGAAACTTGCTTGGCAATGCGCAAAGTGGCCATATTGAAGGCGTTGGATTTGATTTATACGTGCGAATGGTTTGTGAAGCTGTTGAAAAATACAAAGAGCCAGAGCATAAAGAAACTGTTTCCACGTCTATTGATTTGCCTGTTGAAGCTTCGATTCCAGTTGATTATATTGATTCCGACAAGCTTCGTTTAGAAGCGTACCGTAAGCTTGCTTCCGCTAACAATAATAAGGATTTGCAAGAGTTGCACGATGAGTTACTTGATCGTTTTGGTGAGCCTCCTGAAGCGTTTGGTATATTGTGCGATGTTGCTCGCTTGCGTTTTAAGGCTCGTGATCTTGGTATTACGCAAATTAGCTCTCAAGGTAAATCGGTTCGTGTTATTGGTTTAGATCCAAAAGAATCGTTGTGGATGCGTTTGCAAAGGATTTACCGCGGAGTTAAGTATCGTCCGCTTACTCATACGCTTATTATTCCATCGCCTTTTGAATCTTCACTTGGAACTAGCGCAATGAGTGAGCGCGAAATACTTGATTGGGTGCGCCAACTTCTTGAAGATTTAGCTTGGTAAGGCAAATCTTGCACTGTTTATAAATAAAGGCGGCCGCTATTTTGCAGTCGCCTTTATTCACATTATTTTTGCGTTACTTATTGCAAAGCTTCTCTAAGCTCATCTTCTATTTCACTATGATTTACAGGGCGATTTTGAACGTCAAGATGCTCGCGATCAATGTTCCATTGCTTATAAATCTTGCCATCTTTTATCATAAGAATGCGGTTAGAAAGTCTTACAGCTTCCGCAATATCATGCGTAACCATAAGTGTAGTCCAGCCATATTTAGCTTGAAGATTATTAAGCAAATCTTGCATATCGAAGCGCGTAAGAGCATCCAAAGCTCCAAAAGGCTCGTCAAGCAACAATAATTCAGGACTTCTAACTAAAGCTCTCGCTAAAGATACGCGCTGCTGCTGGCCTCCAGAAAGCTCAGAAGGCCACTTGTTGTCGTAGCCAACAAGCTGCATTTGGCAAAGCGCTAAATGCGCAATATTCTTAAGATCTTGCTTGCTTCCTTCCATGCCGAAAACAACATTTTTGTTTACAGAAAGCCACGGTATTAGTCGTGCATCTTGAAAACCAATAGCCTGACGGCTTGTTGCATGAATGCTGCCTTCGCTAGGAGTAAGAAGTCCTGAAATTATTTTCAAAAGCGTAGTTTTTCCGCATCCCGATCTACCAATAAGCGAAACAAATTCGCCCTTTTTAATTCTCATCGTAATGTTTTTCAATACAAAAGAAGAATTATTTGCAAAATCGTTTTCTGTATTTTTATCTTTTGCACTTGCGAAAGAAATGCCCAGATTCTCTATACTAACGCAGTAATCGCTATCGTTAATATTTGATTTGCAAGTAGATTCTTTGGAAACTTCTACATTGCTACGCTTATGAAAAATGCTATTAAACATAGTCGTATTCTAAAGTCGTACTCTAATTACAATTAGTAATCGTTTACTTGCTGCAGTCGATTACAGCTTTAGAGAAATCAGGAACTTCTTTAATGAATCCGTATTTAACATATTCCTTAGCTTGTTGTTTAAGCATTTTCATAGTTTCTGCATTCATTGGTCGAATTTGCGGAATGTCAAACTTAGCTAATTCTTTCATTGTTTCATCGGATGCACCAAACTTCTTATACATATCAAGAATAATCGAATGCTTCTTCTTAACTCTTTTACCTTCTTCTACTAAAGCACGATACATTTTCTTTAATAGCTGTGGGTGCTTTTTAGCAAATTCAGCAGATGCAACTTGGATTCCGAAGTTAATATTTCCATAATCTTTTGCAGTGACTAGAAGTTTTGATCCTGGAGTTGCAAGAGCTGCAGCAAAGTTCTGATCGAAGGTTGCTAATGCATCAACTTGACCAGTTGTGAATGCTGCATGGAAGTTCTTCGGACTCATCTCTACTTCTTGAACCTTGGATGGGTCAAGTCCTGCTTTTTCAAAAGCTTTGTGAATTATATAATCTCCACTTCCACCTTTAGCAATAATTCCAATCTTCTTTCCGTACAAGTCTTTAAGCGATTTGATTCCGCTATTTGGTGCTGCTACGATTCCTTGAGCGTTTCCATTGTAATAGTTAATAGCATAAGCAACCCATGGCTGGCCTTTGGAGATAAAATGAATAAAATGGCCAGATCCTGTGGTTGTTACGTCTGCGTTTCCAGAAGTTACTGCAGTGTTTGCTTCTGGAGGAACATATGGTCCGCTAAATGTAACCTTTGCCTTGCCAAAGATCTTATCTGCCATCTTTGTATTATTTGAAAGAGTTGTTAAATAATTTGCAGAAGTCAAGTATGCTACTCTTAAAGTTCCAGTATCTTCTTTTACTTGCTTAGTAGTATTTGTGGAAGATTTTGCGGATGATGCTTGTGTTTTGCTGTTGGAGCTTCCGCATGATGCTAGGGTGATTGCTGTGCAAAGCGCGCAGAAAGCTGCTAATGCTCGCTTGCTTGTTGTAGATAATGCGAATTTAGCCATTTTATTCTCCTAATTATTTTGCTAATATTCTTAGTTCTGTTTGATTTTAACGATGGATGAACGTCGCTCAGGCATGCAAATTTTTTCTAAAAGTGTTGCAATTCCTTCAGAAAGTAGACCTGCAATCGCGTATAAAACTATGCATAGCAGCATTTGATCTGGTCTGTAAAATTCTTGTGATCTTGCAAGAACATATCCAATTCCTTTTGAAGCGTTGACTGTTTCACACGTTACCAATGCCACCCAAGACACTGATATTGCAAAGCGTAAAGCAGTCATAAAGTTAGGTAGCGCTCCTCGAAGAAGAATTGTGAAAAATACTGTTTTGCTATTTACTTTGTATGCGCGAGCTAATTCCAAGAGTTTGGGATCAATATTACGAACTCCATCCCTCATATTTACGTAGAACGTTCCAAATACGCCTATAGCAATAAGAGCTATTTTCATAGTCTCACCAATGCCTAATAAAATAATAAGCAAAGGTGCTAGTGCAGTAAAAGGAACAGACCGTAGCATGTGGCCAGGCTTGTTAATAATAATGTCGCCCAGCTTTGTGCTACCAGAAATAACTCCTGCTGGAACTGCAATTATCATTCCTAAACATAATCCTGCAATAACTCTTGTAAAACTAATTCCCAACGAAGGCCAAATTAAACCTTCTGAGTTTAATTCTTGAAAAGCGTTAATTACTTCTGCAGGTGATGGAATGTGCCTAGTCTCTTTAGGCCCAAGTGTAGCTAAAAACCATCCAATAAGTATGACAAGTGTGGAAAGCCATGGCACACATAAACGTAGTGAAGAAGATGCATTTTTTAGCATGCTCTTACAATGGCTAACCATTCGACATTCCCTTCGATAGTACTAGCTATATCAGGTTCGACGGGTATAATCTCAGCAATTACAATCAAGCAAATAATTGCACCCCGTGTCAGTTTGTTATTATTGTACAAAGGTGTGGACAAATTAACAAAAGCTTGGATTATATAGTCTTGTATGCTTAACGACTTACGCTGCGAAATAACGTCCATAAAACGCATTAATCTTAAATATGTTACACAACCAACAGATAAATAAGGAGTAGTTGTGGCAGCTATTGAAAGCGTATATGCACGCGAAATTTTGGATTCTCGTGGAAATCCTACTGTTCAGGTTTATTTGGAGACCGAAGATGGCGCTCAAGGAATTGGTTTAGTTCCTTCTGGTGCTTCAACTGGTGAGGCAGAAGCTTGGGAGCGTCGCGATGGCGATAAGTCTCGCTATCAAGGCAAGGGTACTTTGGAAGCAGTTAAGGCTGTTAACGAAGTAATCGCTCCAAAGGTTATTGGCATGGATGCCTCTGATCAGCGCGCTCTTGATGAAACAATGATCGAGCTTGATGGCACTCCAAACAAGGGCAAGCTTGGCGCAAACGCTATTCTTGGCGTTTCTCTTGCTGCTCTTTATGCTGCTGCTGAGTCTGCTGAGCTTCCTTTGTATCGCTACATTGGCGGTACAAATGGCCACATTCTTCCAGTTCCAAACATGAACATTATGAACGGTGGTGCTCACGCTGATTTTGCAACCGATATTCAGGAATACATGATTTCTCCATACGGCTTTGCTACTTATAGCGACGCTTTGCGTGCTGGCGTTGAGGTTTATCACACCTTAAAGAACGTTTTGAAGAAGGAAGGCTTGGCTACTGGTCTTGGCGACGAAGGTGGCTTCGCTCCAAAGATGAAGTCCAACGAAGATTCTTTGAAGTACATTATGGATGCAATCGAAGCTGCTGGTTACGAGCCAGGCAAGCAGATTGGTATTTCCCTCGACGTTGCTTCTTCTGAGTTCTACAACAAGGAAACTGGCAAGTATCGTTTCGACGGCGAAGAGCGCGAATCTGCTTACATGCTTGATTACTACGAGAAGCTCATTAACGAGTATCCAATCGTTTCTATCGAAGATCCATTCCAGGAAGAAGGCTGGGATGATTGGGCAGCAATCACCAAGCGTCTTGGCGATCGTTTGCAATTCGTTGGTGACGACTTGCTCGTTACTAATCCAAAGCGTTTGGCTAAGGGCATTGAGCTTGGAGCAGCTAACTCCTTGCTCGTAAAGTTGAACCAGATTGGTTCCGTTACCGAGACTCTCGACGCTATTGAGCTTGCAACCAAGAATGGTTTCACTTCCATGGTTTCTCACCGTTCTGGCGAAACCCCAGATACCACCATTTCTGATCTTGCTGTTGCTAAGAACACTGGCCAAATCAAGACTGGTGCTCCTGCTCGTGGCGAGCGTATTGCTAAGTACAACCGCTTGCTTGAGATTGAAGAAGAGCTTGGTTCTACTGCTCAGTATGCTGGTTACAGCGCATTCAAGGCTTGCAAGAAGTATATGAAGTAATATGCTAGAGCTTTTATAAGTTCTACGTAAGTCTTGTTTAAGATCTAGACTGTAGCATAATTCGGCCAGTCGCATTCGTGCGATTGGCCGTTTTTCGTATATTTTAGCGATTTTTTGAAAAAATATATAAATTTTTCTAAAATTACTTTCATTCTCATCAAAATAGTGCTATTTTTTATGGAAAACTAAAAACGGAAGGAGATGTTTCATATGAGAAAAGTCGCAGTTATAGGCATGGGAAACGTTGGTGCAGCAGTAGCGCATCAACTTGTTGTTGGCGGTCATGCTGATGATTTGTATCTTTATGATACAAACGAGGCAAAAGTGAATGCCGACGCATTGGATTTTGAAGATTCAATGGATAATGTGCCTTTTAACGTTAATATTACGGTTAATGATTATGAAGCATTAAAAGACGTAGAGGTAATCGTAAGCGCCTTGGGTCACATAAAGCTTTTGGACGTTCCTCATCCAGATCGTTTTGCAGAGCTTAAGTATAATCGTAAGGAAGTTGCAGAAGTTGGTGCAAAGATTAAGGCTTCTGGATTCCACGGTGTTTTGATTGACATAACAAATCCTTGCGACGCTATTTGCCAGCTTTACAAGGAAGCTACTGGTCTTCCTTACGAAAAGATTATTGGAACTGGCACTTTGCTTGATTCTGCACGCTTGCATCGTGCAGTAGGCAAGTTCTTTGGCGTGCATCCAAAGGCTGTTAAGGGATATAGCTTAGGAGAGCATGGTGATTCGCAATTTGTTGCGTGGTCCACAGTTAAAGTCTTTGAGCAGCCTATAACAGAGCTTATTAAAGAAAAGAACATGGATTTAGACGCTATTGATGAGGAAACTCGCGAAGGCGGATTTACAGTGTTCTACGGAAAGAAGTACACAAACTACGGTATTGCTGCTGCTGCAGTTCGTTTAGTAGATGCAGTTCTTTCGGATTCTAAAGAGCAAATGCCTGTTTCTAACTATCGCGAAGAATACCATTCTTATCTTTCTTACCCAGCAATTGTTGGTAGAGAAGGAATTGTTAAGCAATGCCAGCTTGATTTGACTCAAGAAGAGTTGCAAAAATTGCAACATTCTGCAGATACGATTTTGAGCAAAGCTCAAATGGAGTAATCTAAAGTCAAAACTATAAAGACTAAAGCTAAATAATAAGCTTAATAATAAAGCTAAGAGTTAATCGCGGTCAGTGGCCTTGTGCTGCTGGCCGCAATCTTATAAGCGCGTGTGCGTCACGTCGAATATTCAAAGTAATTTAGAAGTATGATTTTAAGAAATCGCCGCATGACTGCAAATACAGTTGACGAATCAAATCAGCCTCAAAAAAAGAAGCTGTTTTCTGGTTCAATCGTATTTGTTTCCATGATAGTTGTTGTATTTCTTTGCTGTATTGGTCTTATATCAACAATTCGTAACTATGCTTTAAGTTTGGCAGAATTGCACGCTTTGCAAAGAGATGAGTCTGCTTTGAAAGATAAAAAGCAAGCTCTTAATAACGATGTGGAGCGTTGGAAAGACAAGGCGTATGTTGCAGCTCAAGCAAGGGAAAGATTGGGGTTTATATTTCCAGGGGAGCAGGCTGTTAGAGTAGAGCATCCAGAGGCGATTACGGGTTCTGTTCCAGAATCGTTTAATAAGGATGATTCTTTGTACGAAGACAGAAAAGCGTTGCCGTGGTATAGTGACTTGTTTTATGCGCTTCACAAGGCAGACAAGCCAGACGATATGAGCTTTAAGGCTAAAGAAAATGATGAAAGTAGCAAGTCTTCTAAGATTAATACCACTAAGCAAAGTGGCAAACAAAATAATCACTCCAATAGCACAAGCAAGTCTAATAAATCTAAAAGTAATAATGAAAAGTCAACAAACAAAAAACATAGTAATAATGGTAATAAAACTAGATAGAATTAAAACTAGATAGAATTTAACAATAAGAGTTATATACGATTTTAAGATGCGCAATGCATATGGAGTGTAACATGGGCCCAAACGCAAAGTTATTAGTGAGTTCGCTACTAGAGAATCCTGCAAATAAAGCAGACAAAAACATTGTAAAGCGTCAATTAGGAAGATTTCCAAGGGGCATGGTTGCTGTTGGTGCTAGATGCGTTTGTGGTAGGCCACTTGCTGTTATTACTCGTCCATGCTTAGAAGACGGAACGCCTTTTCCTACAACATGCTATTTAACAAGTCCAGAGGCTGTTAAAGCTGCTTCGCACCTAGAAGCGCAAGGCTTTATGAAGGAATGCAATGATTTGTTAAACACTAACGAAGAAGTTGCTAAAAAATACGAATATGCGCATAAAGCGTATTTAGAGTTTCGCAAAGAGTTAGCTAATCGATTAAACGATAGCGAAGAGCATATTAAAAACATGAGTGCAGGCGGAATGCCAGTTCGTGTTAAATGCTTGCATGCTTTGCTAGCTCAAAGTCTTGTTATGGGCAGAGGCGTTAATCCTATTGGAGATATTGTTTTAGACAAAATCGCAAGTGAGTTTAGTCCAAAAGTTTGCAAATGCACTACTCCTTGGGAAGATAATGACTATGCTCAAAATGAAGATGAAGAATCGCTAAATCTTGGTTGTAAAAAAGTTAATCGAGAAGGCGTATGTAGCAAGTCTGTTTGTGTTGCTGCAATCGATTGTGGAACTAATTCGATTCGTCTAAAAATTGCTAGAGTTGATGAAAATGGCATGAAAGATGTTGTTCCTAGAATGCTTAGGGTTGTACGCTTGGGGCAGGGAATCGACGAAACGCATATGTTTGCGCCCGATGCATTAGAGCGTGTAAAAGAAGCTGCTAAAGAGTTTGCTAAGGTTCTTAGCGAGCATAAGGTGGATGCTATTCGTTTTGTTGCAACTTCTGCAACAAGGGATGCTCTAAACAGAGATGTGTTTGAACAAATGATGTTTGAAGAGCTTGGAGTGCATCCAGAGGTGATTAGTGGAACTGAAGAGGCTGCTTTGAGTTTTTTGGGAGCAACAAGTGTTGTTTCTAGAAAAGACTTGCAAGCGCCTTATCTTGTTATTGATTTAGGCGGAGGCTCCACAGAGCTTGTTTTAGGCGGAGATGGCGTAAATATTGCTGAAGATAAGGTTGATTCGGCATATTCTATGAACATTGGTTCTGTGCGCATGACTGAGCGTCATTTGCATACGGATCCGCCTACCGAAGAAGAGATATCTTGTGCAATTAAAGATATTGACAAGAATATAGATGAAGCGTTAAAGCATGTTGATGCTGGTAAAGCGCGTACGATTATTGGCGTTTCGGGTACTGTTACAACTATGGCGGCTCTTGCGATTGGCTTAAAGCATTATGACCATAAGGCTGTTGATGGAGTAAAAATCGCGTTAGATCAGGCATATACGGTTAACGATAGGTTCTTGCATATGTCTAGGGAGAGGCGCCGCACGTATGCAACGATTCATCCTGGAAGAGTTGATGTTGTTGGCGGAGGTGCAGTTGTGCTAAGTCGTGTTCTTGAGCGTCTTGCTAAAGAGGCTTATCAAGATCATGGTGGCGTCTTGGAAACTTTTGTTGCAAGTGAGCACGGCTTGCTGGATGGAATCACTCTAGATTTGGGTCGTAGAACACTCGCCACACGCTGAGTTGTTTTTAATTGTTTTATATGGCATAATTAATGACTGTTGCCTCCGTGGCGGAATTGGCATACGCATCAGACTTAAAATCTGACGCCCTTACGGGCTTGTGGGTTCGAGTCCCACCAGAGGCACAAATCTTACGCTGCGAATTTATTTTTTTCGTATATTATGTTAATTCTTTGTTGCAAATCGTAAATCTTTAGCCTAAATGCTTGTTTTTCTATAAAAAATATTTGTATACGGGCTTGCGTTAATTGAGAATCGTACTAATCTATACCATTAATTGCATTAAAAGCAATTGCAATGCATTAATTATAAAGCAATCACAAATACAGTAATTGCAAATAGGAAAAGAGACATAATGGCCGATTTAGAAGTCGCTCCAGAGTTTAAGGATGCCTACGGTTCTTACGATCATAGCGATCCTGCTCTGTTAAACAAATTAGCTGGCAACTTTACCGTTTTGCCTAACGACAACCCAGTTTCTAGCGCTAAGCGCAACGAACTTATTGATAAGCCAGCATTTGGTCAGATTTTCTCCGACAATATGGTTCATATGTCTTGGACCAAGGGAGAAGGCTGGTCCGATAGGCGTGTTGAGCCCTACGGTCCGTTAAAAATGGATCCAGGCGCATCTGTGCTTCACTATGCTCAAGAATGCTTTGAAGGCTTGAAGGCTTATAAGCGTTCCGATGGCTCTATTTGGCTTTTCCGCCCAGATATTAATGCTGCGCGATTCCAAAATTCTGCTAAGCGTTTGTATTTGCCAGATCTTTCTATTGACGATTTTATTGGATCGGTTGCAGCTTTAGTTAAGCGAGATAAAGATTGGGTTCCAAGCAGGCGCGAATACACGCTTTATATGCGTCCGTTCATGTTTGCTTCTGAGCCTTTCCTTGGTGTTCGCGAAGCTCACGAGGTTGAGTATTGCGTAATTGCTTCTCCTTCTGGCCCATACTTTAAGGGCGGCTTAAAGCCTGTTAGCATTTGGGTAGAAGATCAATGGTTCCGTACTGGTCCTGGTGGAACTGGTTTTGCTAAGTGTGGTGGAAATTATGCTGCTTCTTTGCTTGGCGAATATAAGGGCATTGAGCACGGATGTGAGCAGGTTTGCTTTGTGGATGCTGCAACTAAGACTTATTTGGAAGAGCTTGGCGGCATGAACATGTTTGCGCTCCACAAGGATGGCCATTTGGAAACTCCATCTTTGACTGGCAGCATTCTTCCAGGTGTTACTCGCCGTTCTATTATTCAACTTGCAAAAGAGAAGGGTCATGATGTTGTTGAAACAATGATTCCTCTTAAAGGCTTGCTTGACGACATTCGCTCTGGAGAAGTTACGGAAGTTCTTGCTTGTGGAACTGCTGCAATCATTACTCCAATCGGCAGATTTAAGTCGGATGAATTCGATCTTAAGGTTGCAGATGGCGGCGTTGGAGCCCTTACGCAAGAGCTTCGCGATGAGCTTCTTG
This sequence comes from Gardnerella piotii, assembly GCF_049815665.1. Taxonomy (NCBI): domain Bacteria; kingdom Bacillati; phylum Actinomycetota; class Actinomycetes; order Bifidobacteriales; family Bifidobacteriaceae; genus Gardnerella; species Gardnerella piotii. The sequence continues at coordinate 977,212 of NZ_CP187450.1, read as the reverse complement.
GAATTCAGCTTGGAGATGTTGAAGACACTCACAACTGGATGTGGAAGGTGTGCGACTAGTTAAGAATTAAAATCGTTCAAAATTAGTCGTAAAAAACGTTAGTATATTTTATTTAGCGCGTCATTTTATGTTTATAACAAGTGGCGCGCTAATTGTATGCTTGGTTAGATATAGGTTAATTGTTAGTTAGATTTTGTTTTGAGTGTTTAGCGCATGGAAAGGAAGTATTGTGGAAGGGGCATTAGGGGACAACATTTTCTTCCTTGTTGTTGAATACATAGCTGCGGGTTGTTGTGGAATGGTTGGCGGAATGTGGGCTATTCGCAAGAACTACGATATTTTTGCAATAATCACAACGTCTTGGCTTACAGCATTGGGTGGTGGAATTGTTAGAGACGTTTTACTTGGAGCTTTGCCTCCTGTAGGAATTTCGGATAGGGGATTTGTTTTTACTGGCCTAGCTTCTGGTGTTATTGTTGCTTTCGCTCATCTAGAAATTGATGAGTGGAAGTGGCTTATGTTAACTCTGGACGCTTTAGCATTGGGTCTTTTTGCTGTAAATGGCACTGCTAAGGGGCTGGATTTTCATATGTCTGGAATGGCGTCTGTGTTTTTAGGCATGGCCACGGCGCTTGGTGGTGGATTAATTCGAGATATGGTTTTGAATCAAGTTCCTGTAATTGTTCGAGATAAGCATTGGTATGCGCTTCCTGCTGCAGTTGGGTGTGTTTTAACAGTATTTGTTGTAAAAGCACAACGTGCAGGGTGTTTTGATGTTATTACAGAGATGATTTTAGATACGCTTATTGTTGTGCTAGTAGTTGCGATGCGATTAATGTCTGTAAAGTTTGATTTAACGCTTTTTGGTGCAATGAATCGCAAATCGCCAATAAAAATAAATAAATATCGCAGACATAATGCATATAGTCGTAAAATTTCCGATAAATCCATAAAAAATACAGAAAAAAATAATCAAAATAACTAGAAAATTTAGTCTAATCTGAATAAATATCGGTTAGTGTCTAGAGTTTGTCTTTGCCTATCTTAATAATAAAACACATCGACCAGAGGTCGCGCTCAACAAGAGTAGCAATCATTAGCCAGAAAGAGGCGTTAAGTGATTTGCAAAAGGGGAGAGCGCCGAAGTTTGTAGGTTATTCTTTCTAGCTTACAAGCTGGGACTTGGCTCAATAGGCCAAGGACTGTCGCAGCAATTTTGGCAATTTGCTGCGGAGTGCTATCGACATGCATATTGTTGCCTGTTTGCCTCTGTTTGAATATTGTCAAAAGGAGGAAACAATGAGTAACAACAGTTCATCAACTACAGAATCTCAAACCGTTCATCGCGGTCTAAAAACACGCCACATTTCCATGATTGCTTTGGGTGGAAGCATTGGAACAGGCTTATTTGTAGCTAGCGGTGCAACAATTCACATGGCAGGCCCTGGGGGTGCGCTTTTAGCGTATGCTGCAATCGGCATTATGGTTTATTTTCTTATGACATCTCTTGGCGAGATGGCAACTTATATGCCAATTAGTGGATCTTTTGCATCTTATTCTGGAAAGTTTATTGATCCAGCTTTAGGATTTGCAATGGGCTGGAATTACTGGTTTAACTGGGCAATCACAGTTGCTGTAGATATAAGCACTGCAGCAATCGTTTTGCAATATTGGCTTCCTAAGGTTCCAATATGGGTATTTTCGCTAACAGTTCTTGTTATTATTCTTTTGATTAATGTTCTTACTGTTAAGTGCTTTGGAGAAACTGAGTATTGGCTTTCGATTATTAAAGTTGTAACCGTTATTATATTCCTTGCTATTGGTTTGCTTACGATTGTTGGAATTTTAGGCGGAAAAGCGCCATTGCTAAGCAACTTTACGCATAAGAATGCTCCATTTGCTGGCGGAATCCCAGCTGTTTTAGGCGCGTTTGCTATTGCAGGCTTCTCTTTCCAGGGAACAGAGCTTATTGGTATTACAGCAGGAGAATCTGCAACACCAGATAAGAGCATTCCAAAGGCTGTAAAGCAAGTGTTCTGGCGTATTGTTTTGTTCTACATTCTTGCAATCTTTGTAATCGCATGCATTATTCCATACACAAGCCCAAGTTTGCTTGGATCGGAAGCTAGCGATATTTCTATAAGCCCATTCACTCTTGTGTTCCAGCGCGCAGGATTGGCAGTTGCAGCAACAATTATGAACGCTGTTGTGCTTACATCTGTTATTTCGGCAGCAAACTCTGGAATGTACGCTTCTACTAGAATGCTTTACGCTCTTGCAAAAGATAATCACGCTCCAAAGATGTTTGGAAACGTAGATAGAAGAGGTGTTCCAATGCAATCTTTGGTTGCAACGTTTGTTGTAGCTCTTTTAACATTCTTGATGAGTATTTTTGGAACGCAAATTTACATGTTCTTAGTTGCTGCAAGTGGTTTGACTGGATTTATTGCCTGGGCAGGAATCGCAGCTGCTCACTATAGGTTCCGCAAGGCGTATATTGCTCAAGGAAAGTCTTTGGACGATCTTGTTTATAAAGCTAAGTGGTATCCATTCGGCCCTATTGTGGCTCTTGTATTATGCATTTTGGTTATTGTTGGTCAAGATCTTGAATCGTTCCACACGCTTAATTGGCAAGCGATTGGCATAACTTATATGTCTGTTCCGCTGTTTATTGTGCTTTATGTTGGATACAAGATTAAGTACCACACTAAGGTTATTCCGTTAGATCAAGTTGATTTAACAAAGTGATTAGAATATAAAAAATGCGCTCAGTGATTTGCTGAGCGCATTTTTTTATTTATTAACAGAGGTTAGTGGGATTAGTGGGCACCGTTCGCTCCGCCACCATTTTGGTTACCGTTACCTGTGCTGCCTGAGTTGCCAGTGCTTGTAGTGGTTCCCGTACCGTTTTGGTTACCAGATTGTGATCCAGTACCACTTTGTGATGTCGTAGAGCCGCCAGTAGTGCTGCCAGTGTTTCCTGTTCCAGACGTTCCTGATCCAGATCCATCAGCAGGTGGCGCAGGAGGAGTTGGAGTCGTATGAGGAGTTGGAGGAGGAACTTCCTGCTTCTTCTTTTTCTCTTCTTCTTCCTTCTTCCTTTTCTCTTCTTCTGCCTTCTTTTCTGCAGCTCTCTTTTCTTCTTCCTTCTTTAGCTGTTCTCTAATCTCTTTTCTCATTTTCTCTAGTTCTGCTGCTCTCTTTTCAGCTGCCTTCTTTTCAGCTGCCTTCTTCTTCTTTTCTGCTTCTCTAATTGCTTCTTTTGCAGCAGCATCTTCTTGAGCTTTTTTCTTTGCTGTTTCTACAGGATCTGGAGGAATGTTAGGAATGGTAAGTCTTGGCCTGCGTTGTACTCTAGGTGCTTTTCTAATAACAGGAGCAGTAAGCTTTTGCAATTGCTTTTGGCTTTCTTCTTCCTTCTTTTTGTCTTCTTGAGTAGACTCGTCGCCTGCAGCTTTATCAATCATAATAGAAGTGATGCTGCGAATTCGTTGAGCGTTATCGGAATACCATTGCGCTGCTGCAATAGCTTGAGCATTTTGCGCGCCTAAAGCTTCTGGTGAATTTGCGTTGCACACAACTGTTTCTGGAATGCGCAACTTCATAAGCTTATTTAGTAGTTTGCCGTTTTCGGAATCTTCTTTAGCAAAAGACACAAGTAGAGAATTTTTAATAAGTTTGTTCCAGGATTTGTTTGCTTTAGTTACTTGCGCAACTTGAACTTCGCAAGCTTTACGAGCCTCTTTTACGCGAGCATTATGCTGAACGCTCCAGTATATTGCGCCTATGCAAAGAACTAGCGCAAGTACTACAACGCCAGTTATAAGAACTATCATCTTCTTTTTATTGCCATTATTCATGACTTTGGAGATGTTTTCTAACATATTTATCCTCTGTTTATCAATATTTGCCAAGATTTGCTTTATGCAAACGACCTTTACAGTTTACGCCAAAGCAAGTACGTTAACGCATTGCAACTTATAGGTTTTTGAGAGTCTGACTTAGCTTTGATGGGCTAAAATTTTTCTAAAACAAAAAACCACCAGACGAACTGGTGGTTTATTTTGCTCCTGCGGCTGGGCTTGAACCAGCGACCATTCGATTAACAGTCGAACGCTCTGCCAACTGAGCTACGCAGGAATATCTTCCATGCTTGGCTTTGTGCCGTGCACAAGACATTTATATTACACGGAATTTTGCAATATGCAAATATATGTGCATTTGGGCGTGTCGAAAATTGTTAAATGTTGAAATATCAAGGTTTTATAGCCTTTAACCACATTGCTTAAAAAATCTTTACTAAAAAAGAATCGTATGAAAAACTTTTAAGAACGTAAATGAAATTAGCAAAAACCCTTAAAATACGCCACTTTTAGTGTGAAATTCAAAGGAGAGAAAATATGTGGAAAATATTTAAGATGAAAGTCATTTATAAAAAAATGATGCAAAAAATCATCAAAAAAATTAATAGAATAAAAAAATATGTTTTGAAACATAAGATAATTTTTGTATACATAATAGCGTTTTTTGCTTTGATTGCATTTATTACACTAATTCGTGTTATAGAAAATACGAGTATTAGCAAAAGCATTGAATATGAGTACATTCAAGCTAATCAGCAAGATGCGTACAAGAAATACGCGAATATTTGTAAAAATAATTCTAAAAAACATGTTTTAGCTACAAGTATGAGTGAGGATTCTAAGGAGGAATATTGCAAGTCAAGGATGATATATCCAGTAAAAGAAGCAAATATTATTAAGGATTTTGATGCTCCGAGTAAACCTTGGCTTGCAGGCCACAGAGGTGTTGATTTGCAAGCCAAAGAAGGCGATGAGTTGCGAGCGCCACAAGATGGAATAATCGCCTTTGCGGGGCTGGTTGCTGGAAAATCTGTTGTAACAATAAGTCATGGTGTTTTAACATCTACATTTGAGCCTGCATATACGGATTTACCTGTTGGGTCAATTGTTAAAAAGGGTCAGAATTTTGCATATGTAACAGTTGGGTCGGATCATTGCGATAATCTTTGCGTTCAATGGGGATTAAAACGAAGAAACAGAACGTACGCAAACCCAAAAAAGATGGTTCAAAAACAAAAAATAGTGTTAAAGCCAAAAGAAGACTTAAAAGAAAAATAGTAAAATACGTATCGTATAGTGTGTATAGATTCTTGAGTAAAATATTGAGAATCATTGCTTAAATAATATGCGCAATTTAAGGAGCGGCTATGCAAAAGTATTCTCGCAATCTTAATGAGAAGATTGATTACGACGCAAATGTTTTTTCGCTTCTTGAAAATCGCGTAGAGCGCAATGCAAACGGATCCTTAATTGAATATCTTGGCGAAAATGGAAAATGGGAATCCTACAGCGCTAAAGAGTTTAGAGATTTAGTTATATCTGTTGCAAAAGGGTTTATAGCACACGGCGTTATGCCAGGGGATTCAATATCTATAATTGCTCATACTTCTTGGCAGTGGACTTTGCTAGATATGGCAATAATGTCTATTGGGGCTTTAACCGTTCCAATCTACGAAACAAGCTCTGTGAGTCAAATAGAAAACATTGTTAACGATTCCAATGTGAGCATGATTTTTGTTGAAGACGAAGCAATTAGAGAGAATGCATTGATTGCAAAAAAGTCATGCAAATGTCTTGAAGAAATATTCGTATTGAGTTCAAACGCAATCGACACGTTTATTGAATACGGAAAAACCGTTACGGATGCAGAATTTTACGAAAGAGAAAAAGCTGTTAGAGGTAAAGATTTAGCAACAATTGTTTATACTTCTGGATCTACTGGAGAGCCAAAAGGCATTGAGCTTTCACATGGCAACTTTGTTTTTATAGCAAAGTCTGGAATAGTTTCTATGCTAGATATAGCGTTAAAAAGTAAGAATGGTAATCCACGACTTTTGCTGTTCCTTCCTCTAGCACACGTTTTTGCGCGATATATGCAATTCTTTTGCTTTACTGGAAACGTTACGCTTGGATTATCTAGTAATCTAAAAACAATACTTAGTGACTTCAAAAGCTTTAGACCAACATTCGTGCTTGGTGTTCCTAGAATATTTGAAAAAATCTACAATGCGGCTTCTCAAAAAGCAGGAAGAGGATTAAAAGGCGTTATATTTGCGTTAAGCGTAAAAGTTGCTAAACAATGGTCAAAGGCGCAGCAAAATGGTGCAATGGTTTCGCCATTGATTGCAATAAGTCACGAATTCTTTAAAAACACTGTATATAAGTCGATTTTGCAAGTTTTTGGAGGATGCGTTGAATACGGTGTTTCTGGCGGTGCTCCTTTAGACACGTCTATATCTCACTTCTTTAATGGAATTGGGCTTCCAATCCTGGAAGGTTACGGAATGACAGAAACATGCGCGCCATCAATGGTAAACCCTACAAAGGGATACAGAATTGGAACAGTAGGTATTCCAGTTAAAGGTGTGTCTGTTGCAATAGATAATGAAGGTGAACTTTGCATTAAAAGCCCTGCTGTTTGCATAGGATACCATAATCATCCAGAAATAACAGAAAAGCAAATAGTAAATGGTTGGCTGCATACGGGAGATTTTGGCCTGCTAGAACCAGATGGATTTGTTAGGATTACAGGCCGTAAAAAGGATTTAATAATAACAGCTGGCGGTAAAAACGTTTCTCCAAGCATTCTAGAAGCTTCTGTTATGACTTGCCCAATAGTTTCTCAATGCGTTGTTGTAGGAGACAGAAAGCCGTTTATATCGGCAATTATTGCGCTTGATTTGGCAGAAGTGAACTCGTGGCTTATATCTAGAGGGGCAGGACCTGTGCGCTCGCTGGATGAAGCTCGAAAAAATTCAATTGTAAAATCCGAAATCGAGCAAAGTGTTGTAAAAGCAAATTCTAAGGTTTCTAGAGCGCAGTCGATTAGAAAGTTTGAGATTGTTCCAGACGCATTTACGCAAGAAAATGGATTGGTTACTCCAAGCCTTAAAGCAAAAAGAAGCGTTGTTCTAGAACGTTACAAAGATCTTATTGAAAATAAGATTTATGCTCCAAGAGTTAAGAGATAATCGAATTAATCTCTACTAATAGTGTGCAAGCTAGTGCATAAGCTTAAGCTGCCTAGTGTAAGGCGTTAGTGTAATGCGATGGAGTAAAGCGATTAAAGTCCTGCGTCTGCAAGAGTTACATAGCCTGGGTCTATTAAAAGCGCTTTAAGATTAGTTGCACTGATTGCAAGAATATCTTCATTTGCAACTGGTACACCTTTTTGCGAATCACTATTGTTTACAAAAATGGTTACATCTTCTAGTTGCGTAATCTTTCCAGTAGTATTCAACGAATTACACTGTTTTGCAACATCGCTAGAAATCTTTTGGATGTTTTCTATAGAAGTCATCCATTGCTTTCCGTTTACAAGATTTGGCAAAGCGTCTTTGTATGCTCCGTAGCCTGTAATAATAGGCCATTTTGAATCGTTTACAATAGTGTTTGCATATTCACTTTGACTATCTTGGCTGCTACTTTGATTGCTATCTTGTGTGTTTTTATTTTTGTTACTTTTTTTGTTTGCTTTTTGTTTTTTGAGCTTATTATTTTTTACATTAGATGGCAAAGGTACTCGTTTTTTACTCAAGTTGCGTTTTCCAATAAAGTTTCCAATAATGTCTGGAAGAGTAAACGAAGGATTAATGTCTGCAGAGCTGCCCTTATATCCAAGTTCTTCTAAAGCGCTTTCTGTTTGCATAGCAACTTGATCTTCTAATGCAATAATTCCATCTACGTGTTTTGTTGGAGTTGCTTTAGAATTATTTTTTTCAATAAGTCTAAATTCAAGTTCTGCTTTAACAGAATCGGAATTATCTGCGTCTATAGCAACGTTTTTCCAGTCATTTTCAGTAGAATTTTTGTTAAGCTTTCCAGAAGGAGAAAACATTAGTCCAGACTCAAAATATGGCTTTAGAACTTTCCAGATTCCTTCAAACGCAAGCTTGGAAAATTCGTCATCAAACTCTGGAGTTTTATACAAGGAATCATCGGAGTTTATTGTGTGTTTGTTTATTCCAACATGAAAATGAATATTTTGCTTTTGATTATGGCAAGGCAAAAGCACTTCCACACTTTTTGGATTGTCTTTAGATGCTTGATTTAGAGCCAATTTTTGTACAAGAGTATAGGCTTGAACCTCTCCAATTCTTTGTGCAGAAGAAAGATTAAATAGAATATCTGGCTTAAATCCCTTACTTAGTCTAGAAAGCATAACAACATGCATTCCAGCTTTTTTAGCAAGCTCTAAAGCGTTAGAAAGTCTATTTTCTGCTTCTTGTTGATTCTTTAAATCGTCGTCATTTAATTGATCACTATTTGAATCTGGTTGAGTTACATAATCTCCATAATTGTTGTGTCCGTTTTTATTAGTCCAAGGAGCAACAACAATAGTCGTTTTTGAAAGCTGCTTTTTTGCGCTATCTTGAAGATTCTTAACATTTGTTTTTGCGCTTTTACTTTTAGTATTTTTAGCGCTGTTTTTAGAATTTAGTGACGTAATAGTGTTTACAACATAATCTTGAATATCTTGACTTTGATTATACAAGCTGTTAGAAGACTTAGTTGCGATTGCGTTGCTAGAAAATCCTTGCTTTTTTAACGATTTTACTATTTCTGGAACAAGATTATCCCATGTGCTTAATGGAGTTTTTCTACTTAAATTTAGGCCATCAGAGGGTGTAAAAACTATAACGTTGCCGTGGTTCACTTGAGCTTTTGCGCTAGGAGACGCGTTTTGCGCACTAGATCCGCATGCGCAAATCGCAAGAAGCATTGTGCTAGATACTACAAGAGCAATAGTTTTGCGCAAAATATGCTTATGCGTGCGAATCATAGTAGTTAAGGCCTTTCGTAAATTTTAGTTTTGTACTTACTTGTCTATTAGTTTCTATTAAATTATCTAATGCAAATTTAGTGATTAAGCAAATCCAAACACATATCTCGATATTCGCTAACGTAGCCTCCACCAAAGAAAACACAATGACCAGCAATAGGGTAGAGTTGCCAAATTGTCATGCGATTTTCAAAACCAGATTTTAGTGGATGAACAGACTGGTAGCCGTCTAAAATCTGCTTAAAATAGCTGATTCCAAACAAGTGAAGCATTGATAAATCTTCTTCGCGGTGACCGCCGTGAGCTGCAGGGTCAATTAAAACAGCTTCTGTGTGTTCTTCGTCTTCGCTTTTAGTCCAAAGCACGTTACCGCTCCACAAGTCTCCATGAACGCGCGCTGGCTTATCTTCAGCGGCTTTTCCAAGCAAATCTGGCAAAGCGTCAATAACTTTATTTGTAAGATCTAAATCGCTTTTTGTAAGACTTCCTCTAGAAATACCAAGATTTACCATTGGCAAAAGTCTGCCTTCTGCCAAATAGTCAATAACATTACTCCAATTTCCACAATCCATTTTTACTGGGTCGCTTAATGGTCCAAAATAGCATGTGCCATCATAATCTGCAGGTGGCTCCCCAAAATATTTCGCACCGAAATCGTGCATGTGTGCCAAAGACGCTCCAAATTCAAACGATGCTAAAGGAGTAGGGCTTGTAGTTTCAATGCGTTCAATGTTTAAGTAGTCTTTTCCCCAATCAAAAACTTTAGCTACTTTAGGGCCGCCGTAGTCGTAAGCTTCTCGAAGCCAATTAAGGCCACGACCTTCGCATTCAAAGAATCGTTCTGGTGCGTATGATCTACTCTTTTTATACACGTTATTACTCATAGCAACCTTCTTAATGTAGTAGCATATGCGGCTTATAGTTACACACTTAACAAATATTTTATGAATAAACTAAATTATTCCTAGCATCACTATTCTACTGAAGTATTAGCACAATGAGTGATGCTGCGTTTAATTTGCAATAAGATGAGTACAATACTTACTCCAAGTAGGATATGTCCGATTCCTGCTAAACCACTTATGGCAAAATCTATAGATGTGCTGAGATGTAGACGTAATACTTGTGCAATTCCGCGAGTAACCATCATTAGTGCTGTTAGGTTGAGTCCAATATGATAAGTTATTAAGATTCTCGTAGTTTTTTCGTTACTAAAACTGAAGTTTTTCTCAAATAGTATGAGTAACAGAAAAACAACCATGCCAAACATAAAGTAGTGTGTGTGAACTACAGCAAGCATACTTTTTGCATGGAAAGCATTAAATTTTGTAAATTCGCGATAAAAGACTCCGCCAATCATGGCGAGGACAGCATACAACAAAGCCGTATTAATATAACGTTTCATAACATGGTTCATAGTAACCTCCTTACGTAGAGTGATAGTCAAATATTCCTTAGTAATGTTGATGTTGTTACAGGTGTTTATAAGCACTATTGCATAGTATGAGTGTTTTTGTAATGCGGACATACAGTTTTAACAAATTGATATCCAAACAGCAATCCTGCTAAGGCTAATGCAGAGCCTAATCCCGTATAAAACACTGCAATAAAGCGCTCTGGGGCGATATTTGTTGCACGAAGAACAATTCCAAAAGTCATCATAAAAGCCATTATTATAAAAGATTTAACGTCAAAGAATTTAAGGAAAAATTGCTTGTTTTCTTTGTAAGCATTGATTCTAGTTGTGTGCTTTTTAACGAGTTTTCCAAAAATAAACACTTGGAATATTACAAAAACAGCTAAAGATAAAGCGAAGTTAATAGGAGATAAAAAGCTTGAGTATGCACCAATGCCAATTTTAAGAATGTTGAATCCTGCAAATCCCCATACAAGGCATGCGATTAATAAAAGCGTGTTCTTTGATACCTTCATAACTAACCTCGTTAAATCATATTATTCTTATTATTCTTATTATTATTAGTAAATTCTTATGTTAAACTCTTAAAACAATTGTAGTAATGATTTTTATAAAAAACGCTAAATAATAGTATTTTGTGAATTATGCATTAAAACTTTCAAAAAACACAATAAAATATGCTTAAAAGTTGTAAAAAGTGTTGCAAATTGACGATATGAGTCGCTATAGTGCTTGTTTATGGAAGACAACGATCAACAATATGCAACAGCTGACAATAAAGCTACAATCGCTGAGCCAGCTTTTCGTTACAATGCGCAACTCGCACAAGATATTGAGCAGCGCTGGCAAAAAACCTGGGATGAGCAAGGCACATTCTGGGCTGCTAATGTTAAGGGCAATTTGAAGGATGGCGAAGGCAGGAATGCCGACGGTCGCCCTTCTTTCTTTGCAATGGACATGTTCCCGTACCCTTCTGGTAAGGGCTTGCACGTTGGGCATCCTCTTGGATATTTGGCAACGGATGTTGTAAGCCGATATCACCGCATGAAGGGCGAGAACGTTTTGCATGCTATGGGCTACGACGCTTTTGGACTTCCTGCAGAACAGTACGCTGTGCAAACTGGTCAGCATCCTCGCATCACTACTGAGGCAAATATTGCAAATATGCGCAGGCAGTTGCATCGCATGGGATTAAGCTTTGATGATCGTAGGTCTTTTGCAACTATTGATACAAACTACGTTCGTTGGACACAATGGATTTTCTCAAAGCTTTACGACGCTTGGTATAACCCTGATTTTGTGCGCAAAGATGGCGGAAAGGGTTCTGCTCGTCCAATTTGTGAGCTTGTTGATGAGTTTAAGAGTGAAAAGCGCGAAATTCCTGGTTTTGCAGGCAAAAAGTGGGAAGAACTTAGCAAAGTAGAGCAAGCAGACGTATTAAACGATTTCCGTATTGCTTATATTTCTAAGTCTCCTGTAAATTGGTGCCCGGGATTGGGAACTGTGCTTGCAAACGAGGAAGTTACCGCAGAAGGCAAATCTGAGCGCGGAAACTTCCCAGTATTCCAGCGCAATCTTCGCCAGTGGTCCATGCGAATTACGGCTTACGCTCATCGCCTGGTTGAAGATTTGAATACGATTGATTGGCCAGAAAAAGTTAAGCTTATGCAGCGAAACTGGATTGGCGAATCTCACGGTGCTTCCGTGCATTTTGAAGTGCCTTGTGCAGATGGCGAAACTCGCGATTTGGAAGTGTACACAACTCGTCCAGACACGCTTTTTGGCACTACTTTTGCTGTTGTTTCTGTAGATCACCCGATTCTTGAGCACATTCCAGAAGCCTGGAGTGCAAACGTTCCAGAAAGTTGGAAGGGTGGATACGCAAATCTTAAAGAAGGTTTAGCAGAGTATCAAGCTCAAGCTCGTGCGAAGACTGCTAAAGATCGCACGGAAGATGCTGGAGCAAAAACTGGCTTGTTTACTGGTCTTTATGCAATTAATCCTGTAACTGGTGCAAAACTTCCACTGTTTGTTGCAGATTATGTGCTTATGGGCTACGGAACGGGCGCAATTATGGCAGTTCCAGGCGGCGATCAGCGCGATTATGATTTTGCTAAAGCTTTTGGCCTGCCTGTGATTTACACTGTTAAGCCTTTGCCTGATTCTGGCGAAAAGTTAGAAGATTATGATGGCAAAGCTCCATTTGTTTCTCATGACGGAATTGTTATCAATTCTTCTGTGGAGCATACTAATAAGCTTGGCGATGCCTTGTCTATTAACGGTTTGCGCGTAGATGAAGCTATTAAAAAAGTTACGACTTGGATTGAAGCAGCAGGCGTAGGCGTTGGCAGAGTTTCTTACAGACTTCGCGACTGGCTGTTCTCTAGGCAGCGCTACTGGGGTGAGCCTTTCCCAATTGTTTACGACGAGGATGGTGTTGCTTACTTAGTTCCAGATAGTGAGCTTCCGATTGCTTTGCCAGACGTTCCAGACTATCAGCCGAAAACTTATGCTCCAGACGATGCAAACTCGGAGCCAGAAGCGCCGTTGAGTCGAAATGATGATTGGGTTAAAGTTCAACTCGATCTTGGTGACGGTGTAAAAACCTACTATCGAGACACCAACACTATGCCAAACTGGGCTGGTTCATGCTGGTATTACATGCGTTATTTGGATCCAAACGACGTTGAGCATATGGTTGACAGCGACGAATACGACTATTGGATGGGTACGAATCGTCCTGGTAAAGAACATGTTTCTGGCGGCGTTGACCTTTATGTTGGTGGCGTAGAGCACGCAGTTTTGCACTTGCTTTACTCGCGATTCTGGCATAAAGCGCTTTATGACTTGGGCTACGTGGATTCTGCTGAGCCGTTCCATCGCCTATTTAACCAGGGCATGATTCAAGCTTATGCGTACACGGATGAGCGTGGACAGTACGTTCCAGCAGACGAAGTTGAAGAAGGCGCTAATAACGGCGCTGGAGAGCCAACCTTTACATGGCACGGCGAGAGCGTGAATCGCGAGTTTGGCAAAATGGGCAAGAGCCTAAAGAATATTGTGACTCCAGACTACATGTACGAAAATTACGGTGCAGATACGTTCCGCTTGTACGAGATGAGCATGGGTCCGCTTTCTGAATCTCGTCCATGGAATACGCGTAACGTTGTTGGAGGCATGAGATTCTTGCAACGCTTGTGGCGTAACGTTGTTAACGAAGAAACAGGCGCTTGCGTAGTAACAGAAGATGCGCTCGACGAAAAGACACTAAAGCTTCTTAACAACACTATTGCCGAAGTGACTGTAGAAATGGAAGCAATGCGTCCAAACACTGCAATCGCTAAGCTGATTGTGTTGAATAATCACTTAACGTCTTTGCCTAGCGTGCCTCGAGCAGCAGTTGAGCCGCTTGTTCTTATGCTTTCTCCGATTGCTCCGCATATTTGCGAAGAAATGTGGAGCAAGCTTGGGCATACTAAGTCGATTGCTCACGCAAATTGGCCTGTTGCAGATTCTCGCTATGTTGGTGCAGATACTGTTACAGCTGTTGTGCAAATCAAGGGCAAAGTTCGCGCAAAGCTCGAAGTTGACCCGAATATTGAGGCCGAAGAGCTAGAAAAGCTTGCGTTGGAAGCTGTAGCTGATCGCTTGGGTGGTAAAGCTCCGCGCAAAGTGATTGTGAAGGCTCCAAAGATTGTGTCTATTGTGCCAGACGAAAGCTGAAAACTCAATGTTTTCTAGGCAAAATAGCCTTTAACCACATTGGTTAATTTTACTTGAAAGATGCTTATCTTCATTTAATAGTGGAGGTAAGCATCTTTTTTTTATGAATGATTATGAATAACAAAAGGAGGTGATTAAAGGTGCATAAAACGAGTCGTAGTGTTTTGGAAAGGCTTGATGCGATTAGTGGCTTGAACAATTATGTTAGTGAAGAAAGCAGCGATATTAGTGATTCTTATAGAGAAGCTAAAGATTTACAGCATGAAAAAGATGATTTGAATATTTTAGACTATAAAACTTGTGTTTTAGATAGCGAAACTAAAGAACGTGCGCTCGCTTTGAAAGACCTTGCTGCTAATGCTAATAGTTCTTCATTAAAAGTTGATGATTTTAATAAGCGCAACGAAGCAAGAGTGAAGAATCATGTTAGATTGGCTATAAAGCCTGCTCATGTTTTAGCAATAATGCTGATTTTAGTTGTTTGTTTATCTTGTAGTTTAACAATGTTAATAAGTCAATATGCAACTTATAGCAAGGTTTATGCATATAACGCTAGTGCAAAATCAAAAAATCATTCTAATAAGCAAGTTGATTTTTACAATAAGTCAGATGCTAAAGATGATGCTAAAGATGATGGCAAGGATGAATCAAAAGGCGAATCAAATAATAAATCAAAAGTGAGCGCTAATCATAAAAGTGAATTAAAAAAAGATGAAGAAAGCGTTGAGAGTGTTGGCAAAAATCAAGATTTGATTGAAAAAAATAAGAGTGAATATAGTCAAAATAGAAGCAAAAATATTCAAAATAAAAGTGAATGCATAAATATAAATAGTGCTGGATTGGAAGAATTACAAGCAATAAAAGGCATAGGGCCAAAAATGGCTCAAAGAATATTAGATACTCGTAAAAAGTTGCGTGTTTTTAAGCGTGTAGAAGATCTTATGCAAGTCAATGGGATTGGTCCCAAAACTTTTGCAAAGATTAAATCGATGATTTGTGTTGGTTGAGAATAGTTTATCTATAGGTTTGTTTTATAACTTTGTTGTTTAAGGCGTAAAATGGAAGAATTTTATTGGAATTTTGAAAATGGAAACAAGGATTTTAGACTTGTTCCAATTGCTTTTGCAATGTGGCTTGGATGCTTATGCGCAAGATTTATATGCAAAAGTAATCAAGTTTTAGCGTATACAATATTTGCCACTTTTGCGTTTGTTGTTATATGTTTTTATTGCGTATTTGCTAATGGCATGTTTAAAGTTACATTTTTGAGGCGCTTAGGAATAACCAAATACAAGCAAACTTTTTATGCGATTATGTGCGCATTTTTAGCTTCATTTATGATTTGTTCGATTACGCAATGTTTAGAAGAACTAGATCCTGTTTTTTCTGTTATTAGAAGCGAAAGTGCTAGAAGCGAAAGCTATGATGGTGGTAAAAATGGCGATTCTAAAAGCGCTAAAGTGGTTATGAAAATAACATCTCCTTTAAGAACATCCCCTTCTTTTAGAGGAGATTGTATAGCTAATGTAAGTGTTAAAAGTGTTGAAACAAAAGGTAAAAATGACGTTGTGCAAAAACATGCGAGTTTTGCAAGTGCGAAGCTTTACGCTTTTAATCCAGATTGTAAAGCAATTAATTACGGCTATACGATTAGCAGTTTTGCAAAGATTGGTATTTCTAAATTTGGCGCAAATAACGTGGAAATTCAAATTCCTAAAGCTAGTAAAAAAGATAAATCTAAGTTTAGTAAGGAAAATAAATCGAGCAAAAATCAAGTCAATTCCTTAAAAGTGATTGAAAAATCTGGGTTTTTAACAAGTGCTCTAAACAGTCTTTATAAAGAATTTTACAAAGTTACAGGAAATTTAAGTGAGCAGGGTCAAATGCTCGTTCCTGGCCTTACTGTAGGGCTTTTAGGTCAAGAGCATTTAAGCAATGACGATGAAGATAAAAGTAGTCAAATTGACAGCGCATATGCAAATACAATGAAGCAAAGATTTAAGATCTCGGGAATAATGCATTTAATGGCAGTTTCTGGAGGCCACTTTTTGCTTGTTGCAGCAATGATTCGTAAAGTTTGCTTATATTTTCTTGCTCCAAAATGGCTGTGTGCGTTTCTGGAAATACTGGGAAATGTTTCTTTAGCACTTATTGTATACCCATCTGCTTCGGTTTTACGCGCACTTATAATGGGCATTATTTGTTCAATCGCATTTTTACTTTCTAGAGCGTATCAATCGGCTAGCGCATTAAGCTTAACTGTTATAGGTGTTTTATTTGTTTGCCCTAAGTTTGCGTGGGATTATGCGTTTGCACTTTCTGTGTGTGCAACTTTTGGAATAATTGTTTGTGGAATGCCTTTAAGAAGAATCTTTTTAAGATATATGCCGTCTAGTATTGCAAGCGCATTAAGTATTACATTGTGTGCTCAATGTTTTACACTTCCTGTGCAAATATTAATGCAACCTCAAGTTTCTTTTATATCTATTATAGCGAACTTACTTGTTGCTCCTTTTGTTGATTTTGCAACGATTTTTGGGCTTTTGTCACTTGTTTGCGCGTGCTGGAATTACTCGATTGCGCTATTTTTCGCTAATATTTCTTCTATTGGAACAAACATTATGGCAAATTGTGCTTGGAATCTTGGAGATTTACAAATCGGAGTTATTCCATGGGTTTCTGGGCCATTAGGTGCGTGGCTTGCGTGGTTTGTTGAATTTAGCGTATTTTTGTGTGCATTTTTTATTAATAAGTATCTTAAAAATAAAGAATTTTATAATTCGTTTAAGATTTACGCTCAAGCAAAGTCAAATCGCTTTAAGCATCTTGTAGATGATTCGGTTGAACTTTTTGAATGATTTTTGTGCAAGTGATGATTTTGAGCAATTTTTATAGTCAATTTATAGTCAATCATCTTAAGTTTTGTATAGTTTGTACAATTATTAGATGTGTTAAATAGCTAAAAATAATCGAATTAATGGTAGATTTGATTAGCTAACTTGCAAGACATTAGCATTAAGTTGCAAAACATTAGCATTAAGGGGTACGTATGCAAACGTTAAAGAACTTTGCGCCACTTACGATTGTAGTTGGTGGGGATGCGTATTTGAATGATTTGAACGCTCGCGACTTAAAAACGCGCATATTAGGCTCATACCCAGATGCAGATGTTGTAAATTTAGACGCTTTGAATGCCGATAAATATGCTTTTGTAACTGCCACAGGTCCATCACTTTTTTCTAGTGGAACAATTGTTGTTATTAATAATCTTGAGCAAGCTAATGAAGATTTAGTCGAAGCAATAATAGAGTTTTGCGCTAGTAAATCTAAATCAAAAACTAATGCAAAATCTAATATAAATGATTGCTGGGTTATTGCACGACACGAAGGTGGCGTTAAAGGAAAGTCAATAGTTACAAAGCTAGAAAAAGTTGGCGCAAACAAAATAACTGTTCCAGATCTTAAAAAAGACGATGCAAGATTGAATTTTGTACTAAGTCTTTTTGAAAGACAAAATCGCAAAGTAGAGCCTGCAGCCGCTGTGCGAATCGTAGAGGTTTTAGGCGGGAAAACAGACCAGTTAGCATCTCTTTGTTCTCAGCTTTGTTTTGATTTTGAAGATAACCCAATCACGCTAAAAATAGTTGACCAATACTTAATATCTGATCCGCAAGTAACTGGATTTTTTGTAGCAGATAAAGCTGCACAAGGAAACGCTGGTCAAGCTATTCTTGCATCAAGAAGAGCGGTTTTACAAGGCGTTGACCCTATAGCGTTGATTGGAGCATTAGCTGTAAAAATGCGCATAATTACAAAAGCTATAGCAGTTAAAAACGGAGAAATTTCTAACGCGCAAGCAAAAGTGAATCCGTGGGCGTTAAAAATGGCTATGAGAGATTTAGGTGGATGGAGTGAGAATGGGATTCGTAAGTGTTTTATGTGTTTAGCATGGGCAGATGAGCAATGCAAAGGTGGAACGAGCGATGCTGATTACGCTTTAGAAAAATGCATTAGCATGATTGCTTTGCGTGGTCGTTAAATTAAATTAAGTCGAAAGTGTGCGATTTTGGAAAATCATAATATTAAAAAGCTTGTAATTCCAAGTGATTCGTGTATGCAAGATCTTGGCGAGTCAATCGCAAAAATAGTGCATGAAACAGATGTTATTTTGCTTTCTGGTCCTCTTGGTGCTGGAAAAACAACGTTTGCTAAAGGATTTGGCAAAGGATTGGGAATAAAAGAGCCAATAGTTTCGCCAACTTTTACTATTGCTAGAGAGCTTAAAGGCACGTTTTCTAACGGAAAAGCAGCAAATCTTATTCACGTAGACGCGTACAGGCTTGGCGGAAAAGATTACGCTCCAGGGCAAGACACTGTTTCTAGGCTTTTAGATGAGCTTGAATCACTTGGATTAGACGAAGCTTTGGAAGAGCCAGGAGATGGAACTGTTGTGCTTATGGAATGGGGAGAGCAAATGGCAGGCGTTCTTGCAGATGTTCGTCTTGAAGTTCATATTGATAGGCCGATTGATAAAAGCGAATCAAATGAGTTTACGAGCGAAGGAAATCGCGTTGTAACGCTTGTTCCAGTTGGGGGAGACTGGTGTGATCGCTTAAAAATTCTTGATTAAGAGTAAGCTAAATTGGTTAGTCAATTTAAGGAATGAAAATGAGCAATACGCTGATTATAGACACGTCGTACGGTTCAACAGTTGGAGTTGTGGGGCATAATCCGATAATAGAAACGGATTCTCGCACTCATGTTGAAAGATTGCAAGTAAACATTGATCTTGCAGTAAAAAATGCTGGACTAGAGCTTAATCAAATAGATGAGATTGTAGTTGGAGTAGGCCCTGCTCCTTTTACTGGTTTACGAGCTGGACTAGTTGCTGCTAAGGCGATTGCTTTTGCGAATAACGCAAAGATTCTAGGATGCAACAGTTTGCTGCCTCAAAGCTTAATGATTCGTTCTGGAGCTTTTGAAGAATCGCTTAAAAATGGCGTTATCTCTAATAGCGAAATAGTCGAAAATAATGAATCTTGCGTAGCTAAACACATGTATGTTCTTTCGTTAAATGACGCTAGAAGACGCCAAGTTTATATGAGTTTATACGACGATAGTGGTTGCGAAGTAATAGAAATGGATATTGATTATCCTGCAAATATTGTTGATAGAGTAAATCAATATTTTGAATCAAATAATATTTGCGATTATTGCGTTTGCGTTGCGGGTCATGGTGCTAAAAAATACGCTGAAGATTGGAATAAAATCGAGAATATATGCTTAATCACCGAAGTGAGTGCTCTTGATTTAGGCGTAAAAGGATTAGAGATATTTAAGTTGTGCGCAAGTCAAAAAGACGTTATTGAACCACTTTATTTAAGAAGACCAGACGTATCTGTTCCAAACCCGTTGAAACACGTTTTAGGATCTGGCGCGGCTACAAAAGTGGCGGAAAAATAGGATTCAAACGAAGTACGCATATGATTGTAGACATAACTCGCTCAAAATATCCAGCTTGTGTATCAAATAGTCAAAGCTGTGCAATAGAGAAAATTGATTGTACAAAATATGAAGCAATAGTTTCTCAAATTGCAAAAATCGAAGCAGACTTGTTTTGGCCAGGATGTTGGAACAAGAACATGATTTTGCAAGAGTTACAAGCGCCAATGCGCGCGTATTATGCAGATGTTGTTCCAAACACAAATACGGTAGCTGGGTATGCAGGATTTTGGTTTGATGGTGACGACGCTCAAATAATGACAATAGGTGTTGCAAAAGAGTATCAAAAGCGAGGAATTGCAAGCAATCTTCTAAAAACTATGATCGAAAATGCAAAATCAATCGGCGCAAAACGAATGCTTTTAGAAGTTAAAGTAAATAACAATCCAGCGTTAAAACTGTATGAAAAATTCGGTTTTACAAAAATGGGATTACGAAAAAGATACTATATGCCAGAAGGAATAGACGCATATACAATGTGTGCGCAAATAGAAGACTTAGACAACTTAGAAAATTTAGAAAACTCAAAAAACTTAGAAGAATCTAGCGAAGCTTATAACAGTGCTAAAAGTGAGGATAACAATGAGTGAAACAATGAATAAAACAAGCGAGCCAATAGTTTTAGGCATTGAATCAACTTGCGACGAAACAGCAGCCGCAATCGTTAAAGGAAGAACATTAGTTTCTAACGTTGTAGCATCCTCAATGCAAGAACATGCGCGCTACGGCGGTGTTATACCAGAAATCGCATCGCGTGCGCATGCGGAAGCATTTGTGCCAGTAGTATCAAAAGCATTAGCAGATGCAAATATGGATTTAAGCGATATTGATGCTATAGCAGTAAGCGCGGGTCCAGGATTAGCAGGATGTTTAGCTGTTGGTGTTTCTGGCGCTAAAGCACTAGCGAGTGCCGCAAAAAAGCCGATTTATGGAATAAACCATGTTATTGGACACATTGCAGTAACGCAATTGCAATTCGGAGACGTGCCTAAAGACGTTCTTGCTTTAATTGTTTCTGGCGGACACACTTCACTTCTTCACGTGAACGATATTGCGCGTAGCATAGACGTTGTTGGGACAACATTAGATGATGCAGCTGGCGAGTGCTTTGATAAAGTAGCTAGATTGCTTGGATTCCCTTACCCAGGAGGCCCGCATATTGATAGGCACGGGCGCCTTGGGGATCCAAATACGTTGAAGGTTCCGCAAGGACTTACGCAAGGTCGTTCTGGCAAAGAGCATCCTTACGACTTTAGTTTTTCGGGAGTAAAAACAGCTGTTGCGCGTTGGGTAGAAGCTCGCCAAGCACAAGGCTTAGAAATACCAGTAGACGACGTTTGTGCATCTTTAGCAAACTCTGTTGCAGATGTTCTTTCGCGCAAAGCTATGATGGGCTGCGAGCAATACGGTTCTAAAACTTTGCTGATTGGTGGTGGATTCTCCGCAAACTCGCAACTTAGAGAGCATCTTTTAGAGCAAGGCAAAGAGCATGGAATCGAAGTTCGTTTGCCAGAATTGAAGCTTTGCACAGATAACGGAGCAATGGTGGCAATGCTTGGTGTGAATTTGGTAGAAGCAGGAGTTCGTCCGTCTGCTCCAGATTTTGCAATCGATTCAGCAATGCCACTTACAACCGTTAGCTTATAATAGTAAAAGTCGTTCTAAGAATAAGCGAGGTGTTTTGTGTACGAAAGCTATGCGCGTAGAGGAGTTTTGCAAGTTGGTGAAAAAATACAATTCACCGATAGAAAAGGCAAGCGAATCACAGCGCAGCTTGTTAAAGGCGGAGTTACACAAACCGAACACGGCATTATTTTGCACGACGATGTTATTGGCAAAACTCAAGGCGTTGTAGTAACAACAGTTAGCACAAAACGTGATTTTGAGCGCAGTAATAAGCAACT
Organism: Gardnerella piotii; assembly: GCF_049815665.1. Lineage (NCBI taxonomy): Bacteria > Bacillati > Actinomycetota > Actinomycetes > Bifidobacteriales > Bifidobacteriaceae > Gardnerella > Gardnerella piotii. The sequence goes on along the minus strand of NZ_CP187450.1, from coordinate 955,801 downwards.
TGACGCATCTAAAGAATCAAACAAGCCTTGGATGGCAGCGCGCGCAATAGGCGGATGGGATTATGTAGTTATGCGTCCGCGATTGGCGGATTATGTTTTATCTATGCCAAGAGGCGCTCAAATCATGTATCCAAAAGATATTGCACAAGTGATTTCTTTAGGAGATATTCGCTCTGGAATGCGCGTTTTAGAGTCGGGAGCAGGCTCTGGCGCAATGAGCTTAAGTCTTTTAGACGCTGTTGGTCAAAGTGGCGAGCTTACAACAATAGAGCTTAGACCTGATTTTGCTAGAATCGCGCAACTAAACGCAACGATTTACTATGGCGAAAGTCCAAAATGGTGGAATCTTTTAACTGGAGATTTTGACACAGTAGCAAAGTCTCTTCCAGAAGGCTATTTTGACCGCATTATGCTAGATATGCTTGATCCTTGGAACAGGCTTGAACAAGCTTATAGAGTTATTGCTCCAGGTGGCGTATTAGTTGCGTATGTAACAACCACAACGCAAATGTCTAGAATGGCACAAAGTTTGCGTGCTTCTGGAGTTTGGACAGAACCAGAGATTCAAGAAACGTTAGAAAGAACTTGGAAAGCTCAAGATTTAGCAGTTAGACCAGATCACGCAATGATAGGTCATACTGGTTTTTTGGTTATTTCGCGCGCAATGGCTCAAGGATTTAATGCGCTAAAAAAGCGCGAGCGTGCTACAAAAGATACTGTTAGCGATATTGATGACTTAACTCCCGAAGAGCGCGCAGAACAGCTAGAAGACTTGTCTCTTAGAGATATATCCGATAGAAAACTTAGAAAAGTCCTTAGAGATTTAGATTTGCAAATCGCACAATTGCCTAACTCAAATCCAAAGCCTAATAAGGCTTAACTGAAGACTGAGGAGATTAAAATGGCGGCGTCAATTAAAAAAATCGTTAAAAAAGTAAAGCATGCAAAATATGTGTTGCTACTAATGCGCCACGCAAAAGCGGTGCCGCCAACAATGGGAGATGATTGGGGAAGAGACCTTAGTGATAAAGGTATAAAACAAGCAAAAATCATGGCAAAAGGCTTGAAATCTTTAAAGCTTGTTCCAGATTATATTGTTTGTTCAAGCGCAAATCGCACAGAGCAAACAATGCATAAAATGCTTAAAAAGTTTGGAGATTCGCCAATAGTTGCATCAAGAAAAAGCTTATATGATGGCGGAATGCAGTCTGTAATGGATGAGCTTTGTGAGATTAGGAGTGAATCTAAAATAACAATGATTATAGGCCATGAGCCAACAATGTCGATGGCTGCACAATGGCTTTCTTCCCCAGATTCCGACCCAGATGTTTTAGGAACGATGAGACTTGGGCTTTCTAACGCTTCGATTGTTGTGCTAGTTTCCGACTCTCCTTTTGTAACTTGCGGACTTCGCGGAGCAAAAGCCTTAGGTGTTATAAGTCCAAAGGATTTTGAGTAGTAAAATACGCATAAATTTGCATAAAATCCTTATAAAATTTGCATAAATCTACGCGAATAATCTGTATAAATTTGCATATAAGTTTAGCTTATAACGACACCCCAAAATAGGTAATGACCTCATTAAGCCAAATGTTTGCTAGGCTGAATCAGGTTGTTAATTATTTGGAGGATATATGCATACTGTTCTTACATCCGTACAGGGATTCCCACGAATCGGCGCAAATCGCGAGCTTAAAAAAATTATTGAACGCTATTGGAAAAAAGACGCAACTCTAGAAGAAGTAAGACAAGTTGCAAAAGATTTGCGCAAAAAGCATTGGAAAATTCAAGCAGAATCTGGAATAGAACTTATACCAAGCAACGATTTTAGCTACTATGATCAAATGCTAGACACAGCAATCCTGCTTGGTGCAGTGCCAGAACGGTACAAGAATCTAGAGTTTGAAAATGCAGAAGATACGCTTTTTGCAATCGCGCGCGGATATCAAGGGGATAGAGGGGATGTAACAGCTCTTCCAATGAAGAAGTGGTTTACAACTAACTACCACTACATTGTTCCAGAAGTAGAAAATCCGCAAAATTTGCATTTAGATGGCACAAAACCATTCGACGAGTTTAATGAAGCAAACGCGCTAGGAATTGAAACAAAGCCAGTGCTGATTGGCCCATACACCTTCTTAAAGCTTGCTCGCAATCCTCAAGCTCAAGAATTAGAAGCAAACAAAGAGACGATTGAAGCATTAGCAAACGCGTATTGCGATATTGTAAAACGATTTGCAAGTCTTGGAGCAAAATGGTTGCAATTTGACGAACCATACTTGTGCTTAGACAAAGAAGATGGCGATTTAAGGATTTTTAGCGACTTATATAAGCCGATTCTTGAAAGCAGACTTGAAAGCACAGAGAATGCTGAAAACGTTAAGATTTTGCTTAACACGTATTTTGGCAATGTTTTCGACTCGTACCAAACGCTAAACGATTTAGCTTTCGATGCAATTGGCTTAGATTTTGTAGAAGGCAAAGAAGAAAACCTTGAAGCTTTGCAAAAATATGGAGTAAACGAGAAAACAACTATTTTTGCGGGAGTTGTAAATGGCAGAAACATTTGGAAAAATGACTACGCACAAAGCCTTGGCTTGCTAGATGCTTTGCAAAAGAACGTTACTAATCGCATAGCTGTTTCTACTGCATGCTCGCTTTTGCATGTTCCATTTAGCACGGATGGGGAAGAGCTTGGCGAAGACGTATTAAAGCATTTTGCGTTTGCTGTAGAAAAGTTGAAGGAAGTAAGCGAAATTGCTCAACTTTGCGTTTTGAATGATGATGAGCTTAAAAATAGCAAGGAATTAGCGCAAAACCAGGCATTATTTGATGGGTCTAGAGTAAAAGTAGACGAAAACGTTAAAGCGCGAATCGCAAGCCTTAAGGCAGAAGATTTTGAGCGAAAGCCATCTCGCGCGGAGCGTCAAAAATTACAAAAAGAAGCATTAGGATTGCCTGATTTACCTACAACAACTATCGGATCTTTCCCTCAAACAAAAGAAATAAGGTCAATTCGAGCGCTTTTTAGAAAAGGCGAAATTAGCAAAGAAGAATACAACGCGTTTATTGCCAAGCAAATAGACGAGTGCATAGAACACCAAGAGAGCATTGGATTAGACGTTCTTGTGCATGGCGAATTTGAGCGAAACGACATGGTTGAATACTTTGGCCAGCATTTGCACGGATTCAAGTTTACAAAAAACGCTTGGGTGCAGTCTTATGGAACTCGATGCGTAAAGCCTCCAATCGTTTGGAGCGATGTTTCTAGAGCGCAGCCAATCACAGTAGAGTGGAGTGCGTACGCTCAAAGCCGCACAAACCATGTTATGAAAGGCATGCTAACGGGGCCTGTTACGATTCTTAACTGGTCTTGGCCTCGAGAAGATATTACGCACGAAGAACAAACGCAGCAGCTTGCTCTTGCTATTAGAGACGAAGTTTTGGACTTGGAGCGTGCTGGAATTCGCGTAATTCAAATCGATGAGGCAGCTTTGCGTGAAAAGCTTCCGCTTAGGCGTTCTGATTGGCATAAGAAGTATTTGGATTGGGCAATTGCATCTTTCCGTCTTGTGCATTCTGCTGTAGATGCTACTACGCAAATCCACACGCATATGTGCTACTCGGAGTTTAACGACATTATTCGAGACATTGATGCAATGGATGCGGATGTAATATCGTTTGAAGCTTCGCGCGGAGATCTAGTTGTTTTGGACGCTATTCATAACGCGAACTTTGAAACAGAAGCAGGCCCTGGTGTTTACGACATTCACTCTCCTCGCGTTCCTAGCGAAGAAGAAATTGTTAATAGGATTCACGAGATTTTGCACAAAATGCCAGCAAGCAAACTTTGGATTAACCCAGATTGTGGCTTGAAGACTCGTGGCAATGCAGAAACTTGGGTTAGCTTGCAAAATCTTGTTTCGGCAGCTAAAAAAGTTAGAAGCGAATTGGGTGGCGGTCTAAAATGACGTACAAACCAAAGTTTTCGCTAGAGGTGTTTCCGCCTAAAAGAACATCTCCAATAGGCACGATTTACGACACTTTAGACGGCTTAAGGGGTTTGGATCCAGATTTTATATCTGTAACTTACGGAACAGGAAAATCTTCGGATCGAACTGCTACTGCTAGAATCGCCAACACTATTCGATCGGAGTATGGCATTAAGACTGTTGCTCACTTAACAGCAAGATACTTGGATTATGACGATGTTGACGAAGCTTTAGACATGTTTGATAAGGCTGGCGTTAGTGGCGTTTTAGCTTTGCGTGGAGACGTTATTGAAAATCAGAATGCTGCTGGAGTGTTTAATCACGCAAGCGATTTAGTATCGTATATTCGCTCAAAGCGACCAGATTTACCTATTTTGGGCGCATGCTACCCGGAAAAACATCCAGAAGCTGCTACTTTGCAAGAAGACATTGATAATTTAAAGCGAAAAGTGGATGCTGGAGTAACTTACTTGATTTCGCAACTTTTTTACAATAACGATGACTTTTTGCACTTTAGAGATTTAGCTAGAAAAGCTGGTATTAACGTTCCGATTGAAGCTGGAGTTATGCCTGTTGTAAATGCAAATCAAGTTAAGCGAATGACAAAAATGTGCTCTTCTAAAATGAGTGAGCCAGTTTTAGCAATGATTGAGCGATGGGGAAGTAACCCAGAAGTTTTGCAAGACGCTGGAAGCATATTTGCGTCTCAACAGATTAACGATTTAGTTGCGGAAGGTGTAGACGGAATACACTTGTACACAATGAATCGTCCTGGCGTTACTAGAAGCATTTGGTCAAACGTTAAGCCACTTTTTACTAAAATCGTGTAGATTATGCGATTTATGCAAATTGTGTAAATCATGTAGATTATGCAAATTGCGCAAATTGTGCGATTTGTTCGATTTTTGTGATTTGTGCATGTGGTGCCGTGCAAAATATTGTTGTACGACACCACAATGTACAGTGGCGTTATGAGCAAAGAATCAAGTAATGCTGGAGATTTAAGCAATGGCTTCAGCGCGATTTTGAACGTGGGCTTAAAAGATGATTTGCAAAATCGTTCAAAAAATAGCTTAAATTTTGCTCAAGAAAATGACTTATCGTATAGAAGCCTAGTTAAAGCAGGGTTTGCGCGACCAGAATCTGCTCGTAAAGCCATAGAAGATGTTTGCAAAAATTGTGCAAATAATTCAGTAAACGCGGTTAAAATTTTAGAAAGCATAAGCAGAGTCGAAGATCCAGATTATGCAATTTTAGCGTTTAACGACATATATCAATCGCATAAAAAAGTTGTTGAAAATATTGCTCAAAACTCTAATAATTCACTAATAACAAGTCCGCTTTCGTCTTTAATGCAAGTTCTTGGAGCATCTAAAGCGTTTGCAATGCTAATGCGAACACGCGAAGACTTAATAAGCGCTGCCGCAAATGACCCAAATCATTTGCTACATATGACTTTAGAAGAGCGTGTTTCGGATTTACTAGAAGCTGTTCAATCATACAGTGCAACAGTAGTAAATGAAGAAAAAGATGACGATAAGAATTGCGATTCGTGCACTGTTCCAATAAGCTCCATGGGTTTTGCACAAGCTGTTTGTGCGCTTAGAGCGAGATATCGCCAGCATATTGCTGCGAGTATGGCATACGATTTGGCGAGCGCAGATCCTGTAGAATTGCAGCCAGATATAAGCTGTAAACTTTCGGATGCTGCGGATGCTGCTTTAGAGGCGGCTCTTGCGATTGCGCGCGGGCAAGTTTCTGGATCTTGCTGTTGCAAGTTTGCAATAATCGCAATGGGAAAATTGGGAGCGCAAGAAATAAACTACGTTTCCGACATTGACTTAATATATGTAGTAGAGCCAACTAATGGCGTTAAACAAGATGAAGCTTTGCGAGTTGGTTCTTCTATTGCGCTTGTTTTGCAAAAAGTATGTCAGTCGGTTGTAATGGGTTGCGCTGAGCCGCCATTGTGGCAAATTGATACTGCTCTAAGGCCAGAGGGTAAAGATGGTCCGCTTGTTAGGAGTTTGGAATCGCACAGAGAATACTACGAAAAGTGGGCAAGTAGTTGGGAGTTTCAAGCATTACTAAAGTCGAGGCCAGCTGCAGGAGATGTGCAACTTGGTAAAGATTATAGACAAATGGCAGATTCGCTTGTTTGGAAAGCGTCTGGTCGTGAACACTTTGTTGCAGATTGCCAACATATGAGACAGCGAGTGGAGTCTTTGATTCCTGCGTCTCATAGAGATTTAGACATGAAGCTTGGTCGCGGAGGATTGCGCGATGTTGAGTTTACTGTGCAAATGTTGCAACTTGTGCACGGAAGTGAAGATAAGTCTTTGCGAGTTAGAGATACTCTAGGCGCGCTTAACGCATTATCTGCTGGAGGTTATGTTTCTAGATCGCAAGCTGCGATTTTGGCAGAACACTACCGTTTTGAGCGCGTGCTAGAACATCGCCAGCAAATGTGGAATATGCAACGTACGCATTTATTCCCAGATTTAGGTGCGCAAGGAAATGGTGGATTAGATCGCGCAAGAAGTATTAGTGTAGAAGAACTTAACAGTAACGAGCAAATTAGGCGTCTTGCTAGAGCTGTTAGACTTAAGCCAGAAGAGCTTGTTGCGCGATTCGACAAAGCGCGACGAGAAATTAGACACTTGCATAAAGATATTTATTATCGCCCAATGCTTCCGATTAATGCGCAAACGGATGCGGATCCTATTGTGCTGTCTGCTGAGGCTGCTCGCGCTCGCTTTGCGTCAATCGGATTTGCGGACGCTAAAGCTGCACAAATGCATGTTGAAGCGCTTACTGAGGGACTTTCGCGTGCTGCTAAAATTCACAGAATTTTGCTTCCTGCAGTGTTGAAATGGCTTGGAGAAGGTCAAAATCCCGACATGGGTTTGCTTGCTTTTAGACGACTTTCCGAACGCTTTGGTGGAAAAAATACGTATCTTGGATTTTTGCGTGACTCTCCTAGCGCAGCTCAACGGCTTTGCCATGTTTTGTCTGATTCGCGCTATTTAGGCGATGCAATGATGAAGTCCATACAGTCGATAACTTGGCTTGGAGACGACTCGACGCTTGCGCCAAGAGGCAGAGAAAGCTTAGATATGCAAACGCGAGCAATGGTTGCAAGATATTCAAGCAGTATTGCGGATTTTGCTCAATCTTTGCGCGCTTTAAGACGGCAAGAAATTGAGCGAGTAGCTCTTGCTTGGATGTGTGGGATAATTGACGATGATACTTCGATGCAAGCAATGAGTGACGTATTTGACGCTGTTCTTGATGCTGCTTTGCAATGGGCTATGAAAGATGCGTCTCGCAAAATGTGCCTAGATGAGAGCAAAGCTTCGATTTCAATTATTGCCCTCGGACGTTATGGCGGTAGGGAAGTTAACTTCTGCTCTGATGCAGATATGATGGTTGTTTATAAGCCTACACAAGATATTTGCGGTTGTGATTCTAGCGATGATTCTGGAGCGAATCTTGCTCACCGTTTTGCGCAAACTACTGTAGACATATTGCGCAATATTTTGCAAGGTCCTCTTACTTTAGAACCAAAAATCATGGTCGATTTAGATTTGCGACCAGAAGGAAAAGATGGGCCGCTTGTGCGCTCGCTAGAATCGTGCGAGCATTATTACCAAAAGTGGGCAAGTACGTGGGAAAATCAGGCACTTTTGCGCGCGCGCTTTGCTGCAGGTTCTAAAGATTTGGCAGATGCTTTGCTAAGTGGAGTAGTAAACGATTTGCGCTATTCATTGGAGCCTCTTAGCGAATCCCAATTAGCGGAAATTCGTAAGCTTAAAGCGCGTATGGAAGCAGAACGTTTGCCAAGAGGAGTTAGCAGAGACAGGCATTTGAAGCTTGGGCGCGGCGGTTTAAGTGATGTTGAGTGGACTGTTCAGCTTTTGCAATTGCAATACGCTGGAAAATACGAGTCTTTGCGCACGGTTGGCACAATGCAAGCGTTGAAAGCGCTTAAAGAATTGCATTTGATTGAAGATGAAGATGCAAATGTGCTAGAGCGCTGCTGGCATATGTGTTCTGCAGTGCGAAATGCAAACTTCTTGTGGTCTGGCTCCCTTGAGCGTGCGGATGTTATTCCAACAGACTCTTATTCTTTGGGTGGAATCGCAACTTATCTTGGATATGATCCAAACCAGGGTCGCGTTTTTGAAAACGATTTAATGGCTGTTATGCGTCAATGCCGCGAAGTCATGTCTCGTCTCTTCTACTGTCGCTAAGTTTACAGTCGCAATCTAGTCATATTTTGTAGCTTCGAATTTATTGTTGCATTCTGTTCTTTAAGTTATAATTGCAGGATGGGAGGTGATTTTTAATGAAAAATTCAATGATAAGCATTGATGTAAAAGAAAGAGCTAAGTCTTCAGTTTTTTATTCTGATGTTTCTTCACGTACAAAGCAAACAGTCAGTAGTGAAAATTTAGAAGAAAATGACGAATTATTCTCTACTGATTTTGCTGCAAAACTTATGAATAGTTACAAGCAGTCAGCTTCTGGTTTATCTAGACCATATAAAGATGTTTTTGCTGAGTTAGAAAAGGGCTTGTAATGAGTTCTTTTGATATTCTTGTTACTCAAGATGCAGAAAATGATTTAAAAAATATAAGAGATTATATTGCATCTAATATTTCTAAGAAAACTTCTGCCAGAATTATTAATATCATTAAATTTAATATTGAAAGACTATCTCTTTTTCCTCAGTTTGCGCCTGTAGTTAAGTATGAGCCGTGGAATTCACTTGGTGTGCGTCGTATTGTTGTAAAGAATTTTCTTATTTATTACAGAGTTGATTTAGAAAAAAATACAGTTTATATTTTGAAGGTTACTTATGGTAAATGTAATCAACAAACTGTATTGGAACAAATAGATTTATTGGATTAAATACTTATTAAATGTTGCATAATAAGTTATAGTTGTTCGCCACTCCGAGTATGGGTTTCGTCAAAGCTAATCAGTAATATTACGTAGGTCGCGCACAATCGCGGTCGTTTGCCAACTAGCGAAAGGTAAGCGGTTCTATTATGACGAACGCATTTTATGATTCTTCAAATCAAGTTTTTTCTCGTTGCGCAATTGCTCAATCGTTAGCAGGCAAAAGCGTTGTTACTTTAGACGATATTTCCACGGCGCAAATACGAATGCTTTTAGATAAAGCGCGATACATTGATTCGCACAGAAAAGAAGTGGCCCACACTTGCGATGGCAGAGTGTTGGCCACTCTTTTTTATGAGCCGAGTACGCGCACGCGATTAAGCTTTGAAACAGCAATGCTTCGCTTAGGTGGCAAGGTGATTGGCTTTGCAGGCGCTCAACTTTCTAGTGCTAGTAAAGGCGAAACAGTTAGCGACACGTTAAAAGTGGTGTCAAACTATGTAGATGTTGTAGCAATGCGTCACCCTAAGGAAGGCGCCGCTTTTGTAGCAACGCAAGCTGTTAGCACGCCAGTAATTAATGCAGGAGACGGCGGCCACATGCATCCTACTCAAACTCTTGCAGATTTAGCAACGATTCTTGCACGATTTGGCAGACTGAATAATTTAACAGTTGGGCTTTGCGGAGACTTAACGTACGGCCGCACAGTTCACTCGCTTATTGAAACTTTATGCCGCTTTGGAAATGTTCATTTTGTGTTGATTAGTCCAGATGAGCTTAAAACTCCTCAATACGTTATTGATCGTATAAACGCAACCGAATCGTGCTCTTACGAGGAAACTCGCGATTTGATGGAAGTTATTGGCAAGCTTGACGTGCTTTACATGACTCGCGTTCAAGAAGAGCGTTTTACAGACAGAGATCAATACTTGCGACTTAGAGATACTTACATTTTGACGGAAGAAAAATTGCAAAAAGCAAAGCCTAATACGGCTGTTCTTCACCCACTTCCTAGAATTAACGAGATTGCGGTTGATGTTGACGCGGACCCTCGTGCAGCATACTTTGAGCAAGTTAAAAACGGTATGCTTATGCGAATGGCTCTTGAAAGCTCTGTTCTTGGAGATGAGCTTTTGGGCTATGAGCCAACAGATTTTGTGAATGTGCCTAAAGACGAATCGCAAGCTTACGATGCTAATGGAATTTCGCTGGCTAATCCTCGTGTTCATAAAGAAGATAAAAACGCGCCTAAAGATCTTAAATGTCCTAATATTCGTTGCATAACAAATAGTGAATTGTCGTTAGTTAAAAAGTTCTATAAGGACGATTCTGACGCAAATGTGTATAGATGTTTGTATTGCGACGAAGAAGCATAAGTAGATTGAGCGCACTAAAACGCGCAAATAATCGCGATTAACGCAATTGAAATATAAAGTAATCTAAAATAATCTAATAACTTAAAACCTTGAGCAAACTAGGAGCAATATGAATAACTCTCGAACCTTAACTTTGCAAAATATTGCAGTTTGGGATACTAGTGAGCGCATCGATTTAATCGTAGAAGGTGTGCGGCAAGATGCTTTAATTGAGCCAAATGCCAGAATATGCGGAGAAATTGATGCGAGTGATTGGATTGTTGCTCCTGGTTTTGCGGACCCACACGTGCATTTTAGAGATCCTGGTCAAACAGATAAAGAAACGATGATGACTGGCGGCAATGCTGCTGCTGCAGGCGGATATACGCAAGTTTTGATTATGCCAAACACGATTCCAGCAGTTGATGGCGAGCCTTGGAATGATGCTCCTTTTGATGTGGAAAATGTGATTGACTACTTGCAAAGATACGGTTGCATATATGGCGTAAAATTGCCAGTTCGCTACGATTTAAGCGTTTGCGCATCGGGCGGAAGAAGTGGCGTTGATCCTAGCAACGTTAATTTGTGGAAAAAGTATGTTCCTGGAATCGAAGATAGTCAAAAAACGTCTCCGATGAAGAAGCATCCTGTAGTTGCAATCAGTGACGATGGTGCTGCAGTTACAGATTCGATTTTGCAAGACGTTCTAAAAATCGCTAAAGAAACAGGATTGTCTCTTCTTGAACATTGTGAGCATCACGATTCTGGATCAGTAAACGAAGGCCCAGTTGCTAAGATTTTAGGAGTTGGTGGAATTCCTGCTTCTACGGAGCTTGCGATTGTTAAGCGAGACATTGATGCTGCGCGAGTTAGCGGCGTTCACGTGCACTTCCAGCATGTGAGTACTGCAGCTGCTTTTGAAGAGATTCGCAAAGCTAAGAAGGAAGGATTGCCTATTACTTGCGAGACAGCTCCGCATTACGTTGCTCTTTGCGATGAAGATGTGCTTAAGTATGGCGTTAACGCAAAAATGAATCCTCCACTTAGGTCTAAAGCAGATAGACAGGCTACTCTTGGTGCAATCGCAGATGGAACTATAGACATGATTGCGACTGACCATGCTCCGCATACAGATGCAGATAAATCTGGCGACTTTGCGAGCGCGCCTAATGGCATTATTGGCTTAGAATGCGCGTACGCGGTTTGTAGAAAAGTGCTTGTGGATGCAGGATACACGGACGATAAGCATTTAATTGAGCTAATGTCTGTTAATCCAATGCAACTAATGAGCCGCAGACCTACGGATGTTTCGGCTTTGCTAAACGTGTCTTCCAAGTGCGCGCTTCGGCGTACATTGCGATTAAGCGACACGGAGCACCCAGAAAACGTTGATTTAGTGTTGATTAATATGAACGAAAAGTGGAGTGTGGATTCAAACTCATTCCATTCAAAAGCCAGAAATACGCCATTTGACGGGTGGCAATTAAAGGGCAGGCCAGTGGCAACTATTATTGGATCGCAAATTGCGTTTTCTAGAATGTAGCCGCGTATTTAATAAGTCGTATGTGTAAGTCGTATGCGTAAGTCGCGTGAGTAAGTCGTAAAAAATAATAAAAATGGGAGCAAAATGGACGAGTTAGTAGAAGCGATTGCAGCAAAGCAAAATCCTACTGTTGTTGGCTTAGACCCAAAGCCTGGTATTTTGCCTGCGCAAATTTTAAGCGGCTTAGCAAATGAAGTTTTGCAAGAAGTAGAGAGTGAAGAAGCTTTGTCAACTTTGCTTGGTGCTGCTTATTTTGAGTTTAATCGTGCAATTATTGATGCGATTTGCGATATTGTTCCAGCTGTTAAGCCACAAATTGCAATGTATGAGGCGCTTGGCCCTGCTGGAATTGACACTTACACAATGACTTGCGATTATGCTAAATCCAAAGGCTTAGTTGTTATTGGAGACGCAAAACGAGGAGATATTGGCTCTACGGCAGGCCAGTATGCTGCGCATTTGCGAGGATTTGCTAATCTTGATTCGTATTTTAGCGATGAATCTTACGACTTTGACGAGTCTTTGCTTAATCTTCTAAAAAGTTCTAGCACAAAGGATGTTTGGCACGAGGATTCGCTTACTGTAAACCCGTATATGGGCTCGGATGGCGTTATGCCTTTTGTAAACGAAGCAATTTTGCGCAATAAGAGCATTTTTGTGCTTTTGCGCACGTCTAATCCTTCTAGCAAAGAGTTGCAAGAGCTTGTTGTTGAAGATGGCAAGCCAGTTTACGAGCATATGGCAAGCTTGATTGAAAATTGGGGCGAATCAAACATTGGGAATCACGGATATTCTAGAGTCGGAGCAGTTGTTGGAGCAACTCATCCACAAGAAGGCAAGCGATTGCGCGAACTTATGCCACATACTTTCTTTCTTGTTCCAGGCTACGGAGCACAAGGCGGAACGGCACAAGATGTTGCTGGAATGTTTGATGAAAATGGCAGTGGCGCTATAGTAAACTCTTCGCGCGGAATTATTGGCGCTTGGAAAAACAGTGAATCTTATAAAAAGCACGAATCTTCAATTTCATTAGATGACATTCTAGATATTGTTGCACATTCTTCTGCTTGTGCTGCTATTAATATGCGAGATGATTTAAGGCAGGCGATTTATAAGTGAATCGATTTATAAGTGAATATAGATAAACATAAGCGAATATAATTTATAGCTAATAGCAAGCTACAAATCGCAAGTTATAAGTTGCAAATTATAAATCGCAAGTTGTAAATCGCAAATCATAAATAACTAAAAACTAAACAGTTACACATTAAACAAGATAGGGCAAATACATGAGTGATGGCATGTTTATTCAAACTAGAAAATCTTCTAGAGGCTTTATATTTACTATTCGTGAAAGCTTTTTAGACTATTCGGGTTCAGATTCTAGTAAGCCAAAATATAGCCGTCTTTTAGGAAGGCGCCCAATAGAAGTTCTTGATAATCAAAAGCTTGACGAAGGTGTGTATCGCTTAGTTTTGCGCGATGATGCTATTGCTAAAACGGCCACTCCTGCGCAATTTGTTAACTTATATTCTCCAGATTCTACAACTATGCTTCCTCGGCCATTTGGTGTTGCAAGCGTTGATGGAGACACTTTTAGTCTTATTTTTGCTGTTATTGGTAAAGGCACTGCCGAATTTGCACAGCTTAAAGCAGGTGACACTGTAGACGCTTTAGGGCCATTAGGATTGGGCTTTGATATTTCTAAGCCAGCGCACTATGTTCTTGTAAGCGGAGGATTGGGCGTTCCTCCTTTGATTTGTACTGCTCAAGCGATTGCAAAAAACAAGGATTGCAAAGTGAGTGCGGTTCTTGGATATAGAGATAATCATTTTGCTGACTCGTTTATGAAGGAATACGTTGATAACGTTTATAGCATTAGCAACGCGCAAGGAACTGTTATTACTTTGCTTAATGAACTCGAGCAAGAAAATCATTTTGATTTTAATGGTGATTTGCCTATTGTTATTCTTTCTTGCGGGCCTATGCCAATGATGAAAGCTGTAGCTCATTGGGCGCATGAGCGTAATGTTAAATGTCAGCTAAGCCTAGAAGCAAGAATGGGATGCGGCTATGGAACTTGTGTTGCTTGCGTTGTAGATACTTTAGAAGGCAGACTTAAAGTTTGTAACGAAGGACCAGTGTTTGATGCTGAAAGATTAGGCTGGGAGTAAAGGAAAGAACATGAGCAATGAAACAAATAATGCTTTAGAAAACGCGCAAAATAATGCGCAAAATCTTGGTTTTGACACTAGCCACGTTTGGAAGCACTCAACTAAAGTTGCGGGAGTTGAGTGGAAAAACATGGTTGGAACAGCGTCTGGCACATTCCAACTTGCAGCTTGCGCGCACTTTTATGACGTTAGCCAACTTGGAGCAATTTGTACAAAAGGTGTTTCCCCAGTTCCTTGGGAGGGTAATCCTTCTCCGCGCACTGCAGAATCGCCTTCTGGAATGGTGAATGCTGTTGGTTTGCAAAATCCTGGAGTTGATCACTATTTAGTAGACGAGCTTCCAAAGTTAAAAAAGCTTGGAGCGCTTGTAATCACAAATGTTGCAGGCCACAGTGACGAAGATTATGCGCAAGTTGTTGAAAAGCTTGCGGATTCCGCGGCAGATATGCTAGAGATTAACGTTAGCTGCCCAAATGTAACTCATGGCGGAATGAGTGTTGGCACAGACCCAGTTGCATTGCATCGTTTAATTAAGCGACTTCGCGCAATGACAGATAAGCCGATGATTGTAAAAATGACGCCAAATGTTACAGATATTGTTTCTATTTGCAAAGCTGCTGTTGATGCTGGCGCAGATGCTTTAAGCATGATTAATACGCTGGTTGGTTTGCGAATTGACATTCGCACAGGAGAGCCGATTATTGCGAATCGTACGGGTGGAGTTTCTGGTCCTGCAATCTTTCCGATTGGACTTGGCTTCGTGTGGCGAGTTCGTCAAGCTATGCCAGATATTCCAATCATTGGCATTGGTGGCATTGATTCTGGAGAGAAAGCTTTGGAATACTTGTATGCTGGCGCTAATGCTGTAGAAGTTGGGGCGGCGGCTCTTGTTGATCCTACTGCTCCGATTCGCATTGCGCGCGAGCTTGACGATTTGCTTGATTCGCGCCCAAAGCTTGCGTCTTTGCTTAAAGAAGGCAAAACTTGGCGATGACATTTAATGCATTATTTAAGACAATTTACTAAGACAATTTATTCAAGACAGATTTAACAAGGAGAGTTAATTATGGCACAATTACACGAGGATTTTACAAAGTTTTTGCTTGATTCAGGCGCGCTTAAATTTGGTGATTTTACGCTTAAGTCTGGTCGCCAGTCGCCTTACTTTATTAATGCTGGTGCTTTTGACGACGGAATGAAAATCGCTTCTCTTGGCGATTATTACGCTCAAAGAATTATTGCAGCAATAAAAGATGGTGTTCTTTCTAGCAATATTGACACAGTTTTTGGTCCTGCTTATAAAGGCATTCCTTTGGCAGTTTCTACGTCTATGGCTTTAACGAATAATTACAATATGCCAGTTGGTTTTACTTTTGATAGAAAAGAGCGAAAAGATCACGGCGACGGCGGAATGATGGTTGGAAAGCCGCTAAAAGACTGCATGAATGTGTTGCTGGTTGACGACGTTATGACTGCTGGGACTGCAGTTCGCGAAACTTTGCCAAAGCTTAAAGCAGAAGCAAATGTGCAAGTTGTTGGCTTGATTTTGGCAGTAGATAGAATGGAGCGCACAAAAGACAGTGATCTTTCTGCAGTAAAAGCAGTAGAGCAAGAGTTTGGCTTCCCAGTGCTTCCAATTGCTAACGTGCGTGAAATCTTCGATGCAGCTAAGAGGATTAGTAATTCAAACGGGGAGCCCGTAATGAATCAGCAGTTGGCAGATAGCGCTGCTAAATATCTTCTTCAATACGGCGCTTGATATATAGCGTTTTAATAAAAGATCTTAAAGTTTTCCGCAAAATGTTGCAAAACACGGTGTGTGGTACAACATTTTGCGGAAAACTATTGCAAATGTTTTAGTTTTTCTTTAAAACAAAGGTTGCAATTCCAGCAATTGCAACAACAAATACAACTAATATAGCAATAGCCAATACATGCGTATTATTGGTTGAAGAGGCTGATTTCGCAATATGGCTGTTATTTGTTAGTGCGTCCTTCTTTTTGTTTACGCTTTTACTTGAATCATTATCTTTAGAGTTGTTTTCTTTAGAATCATTGCTTTGCAAATCTTTGTAATCAGCGTTATTTCTGATTGAGTTGCTGCTTTGTTCGGTTTGATTCTTATTTGTTGCAGTTTTGTTGGCGATTTCTGCTTTGTAAGAAGTATCTTGATTTTCTTGTTGCGATTTAGCAGATTCTGCAGTTTTAGGTTCTACAACCTTTTGTTGTTCTGCAGTATATGTCTTCGCATCAACACTGGTTTGATTATAACTACTATAATTGTAATCATCTTTATTAAAAGGAATGAATAATAATTTGTTCAAACTGTAATCAGAATCAGAATCATGGTCCGAAGATTCAGATCTACTAGGCTCAACAACGTTTGAAGTTTCCTTTTGAATGCTTTTAGTTTTAACAGTCAAATTAAAATCTTTACTTAAATCAAGATTGCTTAAATCTGTATTAAAAGCAAAGTTCCCATTATTCCAATCTGTAATCACTTCGTCTTTTAAGCCTAGAATCGTAGATAAAGTTGCGTTTGCTTTTTCTATACCTAGATTTCGGAAGTCAGTTATTTTATTATTTGAATCTTTACAATTAACAATTGCATCAACAAAATTATGTTTTCCATTCGTATTAACTAAGCAATTAATATTAGCATCGCCGTGTTTTATTGTAGCCATAAAGTATCCGCGTAAGAATCTTCTAGAGCCGCTTTCTTTGCTTTGTTTTGCGTTATTTTCTATTAAATCTTTTTCACTATTTGAGAATCCACCTTCTTTAATAAGAAGATTTCCATCTTGTGCGCTTGCTTCTTTCCAAATATCAGTAAGTGCCGAAAGATTTGTTTGCTTAAGATCCACTCCAGATGGAATGGTAATATCATCGATTTTGCTGCCGCCAAACATGTTCCTAACGCCGTTATTTGATGAACCAGTTTGACCATTAAGAGCCTGCGTTAAATCCCACTTAGAAATATCTAGCGAAGTTACAGAAGAGTTTGCAAACATATCGTTCATATCTGTTGCGCTAGAAGTGTTCCATTTTTCGATTCCTGGTATTTGCGTTAAATTAGGAGTATTTGAAAATGCTTTTCCCATATTCCAAACATCTTTTGTATCCCAATTTTCTAAGCCAGTTATCTTTTTAACGCCACTGTTTTCAAAAAGGCCGATAATGTTTGAAACATAAGAAGTCTTCCATTTTCCAAGATTAGCTTCTTTAAGCGAGGTTGTTCCAGTAAACATTCTGCCAATGTCGTTAGTATTGCTAATATCCCAATTTTCAAGCGCTTTAATGTCTTCTAGCTTGTTGGCGTTCATAAACATTCTTCCCATTGAAGCAAGATTGTTGTTTGTAAACACTTCCAAGCCATCGGTAGTTGTTAAGCCGCTTTCTTCAAACATTCCAGTTGCTTCATCGCAGTAGGTGTTGTCCCAAGTAATTCCCCTAACGTTTGAAAGATTCTTTGCTTGGTAGAACATTTGGCTCATATGATGAACATTGCGCGTTTTAAAGTTTCTAATGCCGTCTGCAGATTCGATTGCGCTGCCTTCAAACATGCTAGTCATGTCTGTAACGTTGTTAGTGTTCCACTTTTCGTCTAATCCGTGAACTGTACGCAAATTTTTTGTGTTTCTAAACATTTGCTTCATGTTTTCAACGTTGCTAACGTCCCAGTTAGATATTGGGTTTATGCTGCTTATTCCGCTTTCTTCAAACAGGCTGCTCATATCTGTTACGCGGCTTGTGTCCCAGTCTTTAGCGCCATTAATGTTTTTTAACTTAGGTGTTGAAGAAAACATTCCAGACATATCTTCTACATTAGAAGTGTCAAATAAATCCAAATTGTTTATTGTTTCTAGATTTGCAAAGTTTGAAAACAGATTGCTAGCACCGTTGCCAAGTTGGATTTTTCCAGCATTTTCAGTTTGATCGCCTGATTGAACAATATTTATGACTTTGACTTTAGATGTATCAAAATTTACGCCATCTTGGTTGTTTTTATTAGATGAAATTATTTTTTCAATTGAGTTAGATGCAAAATCTGTCCTGCTAATTTTTGATATTTCAAGAGTGTTAGTTGATTTGTCAAACTTCCACTTTAGTCCAGTAGGAGTTGGATCAAAGAATCCCTGGTATTTTGCTTCATGCCAAGTGTTTAGTGCGTTTTCTTTGTTTTTTGGATTAGATGCAACAGATTCGTTATACTGCGTTAGCCCAGTGTTTAATTTTTCGCGAGCAATGGCTTGAGTTGGTATTAGTGAGAAAATTATTACTAAAGATAAGCAAGATGCGAATATATTTTTTCTCATGGTTTCTCTTCTCTGTTAAATCATGCGTATGTTCGTTCTTGTTAGAACATGTTAAATATATCAGTCTTTATGAATAAAGTAAAGATAATATGTTAGTTTATGTTCTTTTTTTGTAAAAATAATTATAAATTAGTGTTTTATAATGATGCTTTTATATGTGAGTAAAAATATCAAAAGATTGTATTAATCTCATAATATGGAAAACAGCAATAATAAGTACCAAGAATCAGAAGATTTGGATGATATCGCTTCCTTTAATAATCAAGATGCCTACGAGCCAGAAAACATTTTTGGCTCCTCTAATAATGATTCAAACAACTCCTTGTTAAGCGATAAAAAAGCTATTGCTGTTATTGTTTGTGCATCTCTTATATCAATCGGAGTTGTTGCTGGATTAGGGTTTGTATTATTTGCTAATAACTCTAAGCCTAATCTAAAAGCAAGTGAGCCTTCTAAAAATTGCGTTCAATTGCGCAAAAAAGTAATCAATGCTAAAGAAGAGCTTAAAAAAATTATATCAAGTCAAGATGTTAAAGATGCTTCTAATATAAAAGCTGCTGATTTTGATGAAGATTTTGATGCAGCTAAAGACGCTGCAGATGATTTTGAATCTTCTCTAAGCTACGCTAATGATGACTTAAATGATGATATTCAAGCATGCCCACTTGGCGCGGATTCTTACGATTCTACAAGAGTTGAAAATAAGCTTTCAGACAAATTGGATTCTTTGCGTAAAGATGCTGATTCTGTTAAAACGCATGCAAAGAATTTACTAAAAACTAGCAGGACTGCTTTTGGAGATCAATTATTAAATCTTGTTAAAAAAGCTAGAGAGCTTGTAGAAAAAGCGAAAAATTTGCCTATTTTAGCTGCTGCTTCTAAAAGTATAGAAAATGCTGCTAATGATGCTGGTAATGCTCTTGCTAAAAGCAGCAATAATTATACAGAGTTAAAGCAGGCTTATCAAAAAATAAAAGCTGTTATAAGCCAGTATGAAGATAGAATTAAAAAAGTGAGCGATAGATTTTTAAGCAGAGATGGCAATGGGTATCCTTTTGATGCTCCACATTCTAAGGATGATCAAGGTGGCTATATTCCAATGGGTCGTAGTCAAAACTCAGAGTCTTCGGAACAAAACGATCAGAGTAACGAATAATTGCGTTAAATGCGGTTGTTATTTTAGTTGTTATTTTAATTAGTTGACGCTTTGTGGCATAATAAGCAAGGTTTATTTCTTAGCTGCACGCATTGCAGCTTTATTAGCGAAAGAAACGGATAACTCGTGGCACAGACTACCAATGATATTAAAAATGGATCGGTTTTGAACCTTGAAGGTCAGCTTTGGACTGTTGTTAAGTTCCAGCACGTAAAGCCAGGCAAAGGTCCTGCTTTCGTTCGTACCACCATTAAGAACGTGCTCTCGGGCAAGATTGTCGATAAGACTTTTAACGCCGGCATGAAGATGGAGTTCGAGACCGTTGATAACCGTACTTTGCAATACTCTTACGAAGACGGCGATAACTTTGTGTTTATGGATATGACAACCTACGACCAGGTGTACATTCCTAAGGATTTGGTTGGAGATCAAAGCAAGTATCTTCTTGAAGGAACTGATTGCATTGTTAGCTTCCATGATGGCACTCCTTTGAGCGTAGAGCTTCCAGCGTCTGTAATTTTGACAATTACTCACACTGAGCCAGGCTTGCAAGGTAACCGTTCTAACGCTGGTACTAAGCCTGCAACCGTGGAAACTGGTGCCGAAATTCAGGTTCCACTCTTTGTTGGTGAAGGCGAAAAGGTTAAGGTCGACACTCGTGACGGCTCTTACCTTGGTCGCGAAAACTAGTAGAAACTTATAAAAAGGACGCTAATATGGCACGCTCCACTGCTCGAAAGAGGGCATTGAACACTCTTTATGAGGCAGACGAGAAAAGTCAGAATATTCTTTCTTTACTCGACGAACGTTTGAAAGAGCCAGGCGCGCAAACTCCTCTTCCGGATTATGCTGTTGATATTATTCGCGGAGTAGGAGAGCGTAGAAATAGGATTGATAAAACCTTAAATCGCTATTCAACAGGCTGGAAAGTTGGAAGAATGGCGGTTATTGATCGCAATATTTTGCGCATTGCTGTTTGGGAGATTCTTCTAAACGACGAAGTGCCAGATAAAGTTGCGATTGATGAGGCAATTGCTCTTTCTAAAACATATAGTGACGATGAAGCAATCACCTTTATTCATGGTCTTTTAAGCGCAATTGTTTCCGACAAAGACGCTTGCTTGGCTAAGTTTAATGGTGAATCTGGTGAATCTGGTGAAGCAGAAGAATCGCAAGAATCGCAAGAATCGAAAGAAAACGATTAGTCTTTTGTAAAGTCAGATTTAGATCCAGATTTTAGTTTTGCAAAATAGTCTTTTGCAAAATAGTCGTAAAACATGTAAATCCGCTTGCTTGTAAAAGTAGGCGGATTTTTGTTTTGTAATACATCGGCGCGTCGCCGTCCGACAATATGAGTAGACTTGCCACGAATAACCTAAAGCCATAAGGGGGTTAAGGTGGACTATAACGACACCTTCGCCGGATTCGGCACTGATGATGCAGTATTAGTATTGGAAGACGGGCAAGTTTACGTTGGTAAACCATTTGGCGCAAAAGGTTCTACACGCGCTGAAATCGTGTTCTCTACAGGAATGACTGGTTACCAAGAAACACTTACTGATCCAAGTTATGATCAACAAATAGTTGTTCAAACGTTCCCACACATAGGAAACACGGGAATAAACGGCGAAGACCCAGAGTCGTCAAAAATATGGGTTGCAGGATACGTTGTAAAAGCTCCAAGTCCAAATGTTAGCAATTGGAGAGCCACTGGTTCCTTGGAAGATGATTTAGAAAAACAAGGTATTGTAGGAATCAGTGGTATTGATACAAGAATGCTGGTACGACATTTACGCTCAGTTGGCGTTATGCGTGCCGGCATTTTTTCTAATGATGCTCTTATAGATAAAACTACTGGAGCAATTCGCACAGTTGCATCTTTTGTAAATGAAATTAAAGAAACTCCTCAAATGCAAGGCTTGCGACTAACAGACGAAGTTAGTACGCAAGAAGCTTATACGATTGAGCCTTGCGGGGATTATGAAGGCAAAGAGCCTCTTTACACTGTTGTAGCTGTTGACTTTGGAATAAAAGCCATGACTCCTCACCGTTTGGCGCAGCGTGGATGCCGTGTGCACGTTGTAAGCTCCTCAATAAGCTTTGAGTCGCTTCAAGCGCTTAACGCAGATGGCGCGTTCTTCTCGAATGGTCCTGGAGACCCTGCTCAAGCAAATCGCGAAGTGGAATTATTGCGTAACGTGTTAGACGCAGGATACCCATTCTTTGGAATATGCTTTGGAAATCAATTGCTTGGTCGCGCGCTCGGCTTTGGAACATACAAGCTTAAGTTTGGTCATCGTGGCATAAATCAGCCTGTAAAAGACGTTACTACTGGAAAAGTGGAAGTTACGGCGCATAATCACGGATTTGCTGTAGATGCTCCTATTGGCAAGACTGTTCAATCGCCTTACGAAAATGGCCATTTTGGTCGCGTAATAGTGTCTCATGTAGATCTTAACGACAATGTTGTAGAAGGCTTGCAATGCCTTGATATTCCAGCTTTTTCTGTGCAATATCACCCAGAAGCAGCCGCAGGACCTCACGACGCATCATACTTGTTTGATCGCTTTGTAGAACTTATGCAAAATCACAAGAATAAAAGCGAAAAATAGTAGGTATAAAGAGATAAAAGGAATTTATAATGCCAAAACGCGATGATATTAAGTCTGTAATGGTGATTGGTTCTGGTCCAATCGTAATTGGTCAGGCTGCAGAATTCGACTATTCGGGAACGCAAGCTTGCCGAGTGCTTCACGAAGAAGGAATCCGCGTAATCCTTGTAAACTCTAATCCTGCTACGATTATGACGGATCCAGAGCTTGCAGACGCAACATACATTGAACCAATAGACACGGCGATTTTGGAGCGCATTATTGCTAAAGAGAAGCCAGACGCGCTTCTTCCAACGCTCGGCGGCCAAACTGCTCTTAATGCCGCAATGGACTTGGGCCGTGCAGGAATCCTAAAAAAGTACAATGTGGAGCTTATCGGCGCATCTTTGGACGCAATTGATCGCGGTGAAGATCGTGAGCTTTTTAAGAAAGTCGTAGAAAAAGCTGGAGCAGAAAGCGCAAAATCATTTATTGCTCACTCAATCGAAGAAGTAGACAAGATTGTTGAAACGCTTGGATACCCAGTAGTAGTACGCCCAAGCTTTACAATGGGCGGCTTAGGATCTGGAATTGCTCACAATCAAGAAGAATTACACCGCATTGCAGGAGCAGGCATCCACTATTCTCCAACAGACGAAGTGCTTATTGAAGAAGGCATTGAAGGCTGGAAGGAATTTGAGCTGGAGCTTATGCGAGATTCTAAAGACAACGTTGTTGTTGTGTGCCCGATCGAAAACGTTGACCCTGTGGGCGTTCACACGGGAGACTCGATTACTGTTGCTCCATGCTTTACGCTAACGGATCGCGAGTATCAAAAGATGCGCGATATTGGCATTGCGATTATTCGAGGCGTAGGCGTTGATACAGGCGGTTGCAATATTCAGTTCGCAATCAACCCTAAGACTGGTCGCATAATCGTAATCGAAATGAATCCGCGAGTTTCGCGTTCTTCTGCGCTCGCATCTAAAGCAACAGGATTCCCAATCGCAAAAATCGCTACAAAACTTGCGCTCGGATACACTTTGGACGAAATCCAAAATGATATTACGCGTTCGACTCCTGCAAGCTTTGAGCCAACGATTGACTATGTTGTAACTAAGATTCCTCGTTTTGCGTTTGAAAAGTTCCCTGGAGCAGACACTACGCTTACAACTTCTATGAAGTCTGTTGGCGAAGCAATGGCTTTGGCTGGAAACTTCCAGGAGTCTCTTGGAAAAGCAATGCGCTCAATCGATAAGCGCCACGCATGCTTTAACTGGGACGGAGAGCGCCCGAGCAAAGAAGAAGTTGCTAAGCTTCTTGAAGAAATGCACACACCAACAGAGCACCGCTACTTGCAAATTCAGCGCGCGCTTTGGGGTGGAGCAACTCCAGAGCAGATTTTTGACGCAACAAAAATCGACCCATGGTTTGTTGAGCAGCTTTCGCTAATTAACAAAACAGCGCTAGAGGTTCGTGAAGCAGAAAACTTGACGCCAAAAGTGTTAAAGAGCGCTAAGCTTGCAGGCCTTTCGGATGTTCAAATTGCGCATTTGCGTAATCTTGGCGACGAAGGCGAAAACATGGTTCGAGAGCTTCGATGGGCCTATGGATTGCATCCTGTTTACAAAACGGTTGACACTTGCGCTGCCGAGTTCGACGCTGTAACACCTTACTACTATTCTTGCTACGCTCAAGAAAGCGAGCTTAAGCCGCGCAATCGCGAAGCTGTGATTATTCTTGGATCTGGTCCAAATAGAATCGGCCAGGGTATTGAGTTTGACTACACTTGCGTTCACGCTGTGCAAGAGCTGGGTAAGGATTACGACACAATCATGGTTAATTGCAATCCTGAAACAGTTTCTACAGACTACGATATGTCGGATCGCCTCTACTTTGAGCCGCTTACTTTCGAAGACGTGCTTGAGATTTATCAAGCAGAAAAGAAGCTTGGACCGGTTAAAGGCGTGATTGTTCAGCTTGGTGGTCAAACTCCGCTTTCGCTTGCAGCTCGACTTAAGGCCGCAGGCGTTCCGATTTTGGGAACGACTCCTGAGGCCATTGATTTGGCGGAAAATCGCGAGCTTTTCGGCGAGGTTCTTCGCCAAGAAGGCATGAATGCTCCTCGATACGGTACGGCTTTAAGTCTTGAAGAAGCTAAAGATGCAGCTCACGCAATCGGTTATCCAGTTCTTGTGCGACCAAGCTACGTGCTTGGCGGTAGAGGTATGGAAATCGTGTATGACGATGCTCAGCTTGCAAAATACGTAGATCGCGCTTTGCAAGAAGCTAGAGCAGACACTGTTGTCTCTGGTCGCTTGCCTTCGCCGCTTTTGATTGATAAGTTCCTCCAAGATGCTATTGAGATTGACGTTGACGCACTTTACGACGGCAACGAGCTTTATATTGGCGGAATTATGGAGCATGTTGAAGAGGCTGGAGTGCACTCTGGCGATGCTGCTTGCACTCTTCCTCCAAGCACGCTTTCCGACGATCAAATTCGCCGCCTTAGGGAAGGCACGCTTTCGATTGCTCGCGGATGCTCGGTTCGTGGTCTTATTAACGTTCAATACGCTTTTATGGCAAACACTTTGTACGTAATTGAGGCGAATCCTAGAGCGTCTAGAACTGTTCCGTTTGCTTCTAAAGCTACGGGTGTTGCTCTTGCTAAAGCTGCTGCTCGAATTATGTCTGGAGAGACAATCGCACAGCAGCGAAAGCGTGGTCTTCTTCTTCCAAAGGGAGATGGCGGAGATATTCACCCAGGCCAGCAGGTTGCTATTAAGGCTTCCGTCTTGCCTTTTAAGCGTTTCCGCACGCCTGTTGGTCGCACGGTTGATATTTTGCTCGGACCAGAAATGCGCTCTACTGGAGAAGTTATGGGCTTTGACCGCGACTTCCCACATGCTTTTGCTAAGAGTCAGCTTGCAGCATACAAGGGCGGTTTGCCTACAAGTGGCAACGTGTTTGTGTCTGTAAGCGATGCAGATAAACGCCAATTGCCTCTTCTTGCAGTGCGCTTAGTAGAGCTTGGATTTACGATTTGGGCTACAGAAGGTACGGCATCTGTTCTTAGACGCTACGGCATTGATTCCGTTATTGTTGACAAGCTTTCAAGCCAAGGCGACACGGCGAAGGATGTACGAAATGACGTGCCTTCGCGCGAAAGAATCGGCAAAAACGTGGTTGAGCTGATTGAGAATGGTAAGATTGATATGGTGTTGAACACGCCGAATTCAAGAGGGTCGCGTACGGATGGTTATGCTATTCGTGCAGCTGCTGTTGCAGCAGACCTTCCGCAATTCACTACAATTACGGAGTTTGCACCAGTTCTTATGGCTATAGAAGCCGTTAAGAACAACGATTACCAAGTGATGAGCATTCAGGAGCATGCAAAGCAACTGTTTGCAATCGAAAAGGCAGAAAACGAAGAAAGTCGGGCTTAATACATGACCGAAAGCATACGAGAGCAGGAATTGCAGGCGCAAAGATCCGATTTTGGATTGCGTCTAAAAAACGCTATGGCAAAATATGGGCCATTATGCGTTGGTATAGATCCGCACCGCAAAATGCTGCTTAATTGGGGATACAATATGGATGCTCAAGGAGCAGAATTGTTCTCTATGCGTATGCTTCAAGCCATGAACGGCAGAGCTGCTGCCGTAAAATTCCAATCGAGCATGTTCGAGCGCTACGGGTCTAAGGGTTTCGCGGCGCTCGAACGAGTGCTGTACGCTGCAAGGCAAATGGATGTAATCACTATTGTTGATTGTGGTCATGGTGGTTTGTCTACAACAATCTCTGCTCTTGCAGACGCTTATTTTAAGCCAGATGCTCCTCTTCTTACAGATGCAATTACTCTTCTTCCGTATTACGGAGCTAGGTCAATGGGTGGGTTGATTAATGAGGCTCTTAATAATGGCAGGGGCGTGTTTATTGCTTCGTTAACGTCTAATCGCGAAGGCGCTAGCTTGCAAACTGCTATTCGCCAGACTGGTTCTTACCGCGGTACAACTGTTGCTCATGGCATTGCTCAAACTGCTCAAACTTTTAACAACAATACGAAGGGCATGGGCTCTGTTGGTTTGATTGTTGGAGCCACTATTGGAGATTGGATGAATGGCGGTGGAATCGATTTAACGAGTTTTACTGGCCCGATTCTTTCTCCAGGATACGGCTGGCAGGGTGCGGAAGCTAACGATTTGAAAACGGTTTTTGCTGGAACTCACGGAAACGTTTTAGTAACTGTTTCTAGGTCTATTGCTTCGCACGGTCCAGATATTGGTGCATTATCTAATGCAACTGAACGAATAGCTTGGGATATTCGTCAAGCTTTAATGGATTCATAAAAATGATTTAAGAGAGTCAAATATGGTTAGTTTAGACAATACACAAAGTACGCAATCCATTAAAAGGCGATTGATTGTTCTTACTGGTCCTACTGCTGCTGGTAAGGGCACTGTTGAGGGGGTATTGCGCGAAAAACACCCTAATATTTGGCTTTCTGTTTCTGCGACTACAAGAAAGCCTCGCTACGACGAGTTTAATGGCATTCATTATTGGTTTATTGACGAAGAAGAGTTTGCTAGAAGACAAAAGAACGGCGAATTTTTAGAGACTGCTCTTGTTCACGGTATGGCTCACTATGGTACTCTTCTTAAGCCAGTTTTGGATCATCTTTCTCAAAACGTTCCAACGCTTCTAGAGATTGATCTTCAAGGAGCTAGAAGAGTAAAGCAAGAGGCTTCTAGACTCGGTTTGGAAGTTGTGTACGTGTTTATTGCTCCTCCTAGCTTTGAAGAGCTTAAGCGCAGGCTTATTGGTAGAGGCACAGAAACTCCTGAGCAGCAAGCTAAGCGTTTGCAAACAGCAAAAGTGGAAATGGCTGCGTCTAGTGAGTTTGATTTTGTGATTGTTAATGACGATGCTAATCGCGCTGCGGACGAGCTTTGGAATATAATCGCTAAAGAATACGATTTAGATTAGTTTAGATTAATTATGATTAGTTTAGATTAGTTCCAATCACTTTAGTTTAATTTACGATTAGTGTTTTGAATATCCTTGCAATGGCTTACAATTGTTTATTTGGAAACTATTGTGGCACCATAGAATATGGAGAACATTATGGCATTGGGCACTAAGCCAACACCTACGGGACTTGCAAATCCGCCTATTGATGATTTAATGCAACATGCGGATTCCAAGTATGCGCTTGCCTTGTTTGCCGCAAAACGAGCACGGCAGATTAATTCTTATTTCACACAGCTTAACGAGGGATTGTTGCAAAACGTTGGTCCTCTTGTTGAGTATAAGAACCAAGAAAAGCCTCTTTCTATTGCATTCCGTGAGATTAATAAGGGTTTGCTAGTAGAGAATCTTGGTGAAGACGATGTGAACGAAGGAAACTAAGTTTTCTTTTTCGTTTAATTGCAGCCGTATTATCCTTGCGCTTACAATCGCGTGCGGGTATGCGGCTGCGATTGTTTTAATGCGCAATTTATAGAGTTAGCTTGATTTATAAAGTTAGCTTAATTTATAAAGTTACAAAGTTATAAAGGGGAATTATGAAAGAGTCTAAACTTATTTCTGCAGAATCTGTTACGGAAGGTCATCCAGATAAGCTTTGCGATCAGATTGCGGATGCAATTTTAGACGACATGCTTCGTCAAGATCCCCATGCGCATGTTGCTGTTGAAGTTTGTGCTTGCGTAGGCCAATTTGTTGTTTTTGGTGAGGTTAGGGGAGAAGTTTACACAGATATTCCTGGAATCGTAAGAAAAGTTGTGCGCGAAGTTGGATACAACAGTTCTTCGGTTGGCTTAGACGCTGATTCTTGTGGCGTAATGGTTTCTCTAACTGAGCAAAGTGCAGAGATAAATCAAGGTGTTTCTAGATTGGATTTAGAATCCGAAAGTATTGCGTCTAAAGAAGAGCGCTATAAGAGTCAAGGAGCAGGCGACCAGGGCGTTATGTTTGGTTATGCTAGCGACGAAACAGACACTTATATGCCTCTTCCAATCTATCTTGCTCATCGTCTTGCTCAACGCTTATCTTATGTTAGAAAGTCTGGAATTGTGCCAAATCTTCGACCAGACGGAAAAACACAAGTAACAATCGAGTATAACGAGAAGTTAGAGCCTATTCGCTTAGATACCGTTTTGATTTCCACTCAACATAGCCCTAATGTAAGCGTTGATTGGCTTAGAGAACAGCTTGTTAAAAATGTTGTAGAGCCTGTTCTTAGTAAAGTCTTAGAAAATCGCGTTGATTATAGCGATTATAGAATGCTTGTAAATCCTACGGGTTCGTTTGTTTTAGGCGGTCCTGCTGCAGACTCTGGATTGACTGGCAGAAAGATTATTGTAGACACTTATGGTGGAGCTGCTCATCATGGTGGCGGAGCTTTTTCTGGAAAAGACCCTAGTAAGGTAGATCGTTCTGCAGCATACGCTGCGCGTTGGGTTGCTAAGAATCTTGTTGCTGCAGGTTTGGCTCATAAAGTAGAAGTGCAAGTCGCGTACGCGATTGGTATTGCGGAGCCTGTTAGCGTAAATGTAGAAACTTTTGGAACAGAAGCTAACGGAATTACGCGTTCGGATATTTCTGCAATAGTTCGCAAAGTCTTTGATTTGCGACCAGCTGCGATTATAGACGAGCTTGATTTGCTACGCCCAATTTACTCAAAGACTTCTGCATATGGTCATTTTGGAAGAAGTGATGTTGAGTTTCCTTGGGAAGAGTTGAATCGTGTTGAACAGATTAAAAATGAGGTAAAATCATTAAAAAAATGATTTGAAATTTTATAAGGATTAATTTTATAAGGATTATTAATGCTTGAACAGTCTTCGTTGCAGCCTTCTCTTGAAGGTTTAGCGAAAAAATCGCGCAGGCGCAAAAAGGGTGGTTCGACACCAAGTAAAGCGAGTAATTGTGCGATTGCGCATGTTGTTTTAGACGTTCAAGCACCTCATCTTGGAAAAACTTTCGACTACATTGTTAGCCAATCGCAAGATGAAGACGCAAAGCCAGGGGTTATGGTTCGCGTAAAATTTGGCGCAAGACGCGTTAACGGAATCATATGGAGCAGAAGCGATTCGAGCACAACGCCAACATCTTCCCTAAAGTTTATTGAAAAAATTGTTTCAAGCGAAAAAGTTGCGTCTAAATCTTTTATGCAAGATATTTCGTCAATTGCAGAAGCTTATGGTGGGACTAGAGCGAATATTATTCGGCTCGCTTTGCCAAAAAGAATCGCTGGAGTAGATAAAGAGAATTTTTTAGACGATATTCACATGTCTAAAAGGCAAAAATGGACTAGCGATTTTCGTGAAAGCTTAAAATCAAAAGATGACTATCAACAGGATCAATATAGCGGATCGGAAAATCTTATAAAAACAACCGATGCTCGCATGTTTGCGTCTTACAAAAACGCGGACTTGTTAAAACAAGCGCTAGAAAACGTTCAAAAACCGTATTATTTGCATCCTAAAGATGATTTTACGTTAAATACTACGAATAATTACAAAGCTTTTCTTGTAGATGCTTTGCCAGGCGCGTTTAGATGGGCGCAAGATTTAGCGTGGATTATTGCAAATGCTATAAGCGCGGGTCGCCAAGTTGCTGTTGTTTTGCCTACGATTCGAGAAGTGAGCGATGTTATGCGCTCGCTTATGGTTTACGGTCTTAAGCCTTATAAAAAGTCTCAAAATTCTAATGGCGCTTTAAGTGGAGATGTTGCTCGTCTTTGCGCTTATGATTCTCCAGCAGATAGATATAGAGCGTGGAGAGCTATAGAAAAGGGCATTGTTCCGTGCGTTTTAGGAACAAGGTCTGCAATGTATGCGCCAGTTGAGTCGCAAGCGCTTTTTGTGATTGTAGAAGATAGCGCATATCAGTATGCAGACGGCATGATGCCTTACGCACAAGCTAGAGGCGTTATGCGATTGCGTGCAAAAAATCATAATGGCGTATTTGTTTCAATGTCTTTTGCAAGAAGCGTTATTAGTCAAAGCGAAGTTGAAAACAAAAAATTAGCTCCTTTGGTTAGTGGCCATTTAATAGAAGTGACGCCTTTTAAGTCTGTTGTTCAAAATGCAAGTCCGTGGGTTCGTCTTTTAAATTCAAATAATTTGACTAAAATAAATGACCCGAGTGTAGGTTCTAGAATACCGTATACTGCGCTAACTTCGATTAGGCAAACTTTAGACGCTAAAATGCCTGTTTTGCTTGCCACATGCCAAGACAGTGCTATTCAAAAAGCTGCGTGTAAAAAGTGCCATTGTATTGCTCGTTGCAAACGTTGCACTGGTCCGCTTGACTTGCCCTTAGACGGTTCTGCTCCTAAATGTGCGTGGTGTGGAAGTGTCGCAATAGGTTGGAAATGCTCGAATTGTTCTAGTAATTCTGGAGCGATTGAAGCTGTTCATATAGGCGTTAATTTTACAGCTAAAGAAGTGTTTAAGTTTTTTAAGGATGTTCCAATTATTGTTTCTTCTGCAAAACAAAAAAGCGGTGTTGTTGAGTGGGTTGAGCAAAAGCCGATGATTGTTATTAGCGCGCTTGGATCGCAGCCGCGTGTTTTAAGCAATTCTAAAGATTCTTGCGGGGAATATGGTCTTGTTGCGATTTTAGACGCGTGGACGAGTCTTTACAGCACGGGATTAGATGCTCGAATAGACACTTTGAACGCGTGGATGAAAGCAGCTGCTATGTGTGCTCCAAAAAGCAGAGGCGGAAGCGTGCTTATTTTGGGAGAAACTTATGATGTTCTCGCTAAATCGTTGGAGGAGTGGGATTCTTCTATTCTTTCTAAGCAAGAGCTTAAAGAAAGAGAAGATGCGCTTTTGCCTCCATCTGTTTGCGTTGCAAGAATATGGGGTTTTAGGCAAGCTGTTGTAGATACGCTTAACGCGATTGGTGCAATGGGTGATTGTGAGAGTGAAGATATTGCAAAAGTCGCAAGCAAAAATGGTGATTTATCTGGAGATAGTCTTCCAATGCTAAAAGTCGAAACTAAAAATAGCGGCTATGTGGATTCTGGCGATTTGAGCGAAGATTCTGACGATTCTTACGAACCTGAATATCTTCCACCTTTACTTGGAATTGTTCCAATGAGGCCTCCTTCAACATTGCGCGAGCAAAATTCTCAACGATTTGAAGAATTAAACGATAGAGTTAAAGCAGTTGTAAGAGTGCCATTAGAATATAGAGACGAATTAGTTAATCGTTTGAAAAAAGAATGTTCAAAGCATTTTGCAATGCGAAAAAGTGGAGAATTAAAATTTAGTGTAGATCCTAAGGATTTGTAAAATCACCAAAGGCTTATAAATAAAGGCTTATAAATAAAGAGACTTATAAAAAAGAGGTTAAAATGGTTGAAAAATGCTACAATTGCGCGGTTTTGGGCAATCCAATATCGCACTCTCTATCTCCAGTTTTACACAACGCTGCATATAAGGCATTGGGCTTGAGAAATTGGCATTATAGTAAAGAAAAAGTTAGCGAAGAAGACTTAAAAGATTTTATTGCAAATCTTGATGATTCTTGGAAAGGCTTAAGCCTTACAATGCCACTTAAAAAAACGATTATGAGCCTAGGTGTAGCTTGCGACTATTGGGCAAAAACACTTGGAGTTGCAAATACTGCTGTGTTTAGTAAAAAGCCATGCATAGAAAATCCTGAGACGATTGAGCTTTGTAACACAGACGTAAATGGTATTGTAATGGCGTTAATGCGCGCTCTAAAATCTAAAATAGTAAACGCTAAAAGTGCTGTTATTATTGGCAGTGGAAACACTGCGTCTTCTGCAATGGCAGCTTTAATAGAAATTGCGCAAGGCTCAAAATTGAGCAAAGTTAGTGTTGTTGCAAGATTGCAAAGCGATGGTAAAACTGTTAAAGGCGTTAGTAGATTTAACGATTTAGTAGATAAACATAACTCGGATTTTCCAAATAGCAGAAGAATAGAGCCGTCTAACTTGTATCTTAAAAACAAACGCGATTACAAGCCTGTTTGCGGTATAGAATTCCCTACTATTGATCCTGAATTTATAAAAATATCGCAAGATATAGAAAAATGTGATAAATCTCACATTCTAGAATCTATTTCTTCATTGGATGCAATTGAAGCAATTGCAAACGCAGATATTGTTATAAGCACTGTTCCAGCTCATGTAGCAGACGGATTAGCGCTAGCTTTGTGTGAATATTGCCAAGAAAAGTCAATAAAACATTTAGGAGCTTTGCTAGACGTTGTATATGATCCTCGACCAAGCCAGATACTTAAAGTTTGGAGAAAATACGGCATTGGTATTGGCGGAGAAGAAATGCTTTTACGCCAGGCATTAGATCAAGTAAAACTCATGACTTTTGAATATAGATATGCGAGTGATGATTCGAGTGATGATTCAAGCGATGATTCTTGTATAATCAAACATAAATCTGACAAGGCTACAGATTACGATTACATAAGAAGTTGCATGGAAAAAGCATTGCAGGAGGCATTATGAGAACTGAAAATAGTGAATTCTCGCAGGTGGCAAGCGATTTTGAAGTAATGCTCATTACTGGCATGAGCGGCGCTGGCAGATCTCATGCAGCAAATGCTTTGGAAGACATGGGCTGGTACGTTATTGATAATCTTCCTCCAAAGCTTCTTATTCCGCTTGTAGATATGATGACGTCTTCTGGCTCTAAAGTTCATAAGCTTGCAGCAGTGATTGATGTAAGATCGCGCGGATATTTTGACGACCTCTTTGCTGTTTTAGGTCATATAGATGATTTGGGCGTAAAAACTCGAATACTATTTTTAGATGCTTCCGATTCTGTGCTTATTAAGCGATACGAGTCTGTGCGCAGGCCGCATCCTTTGCAACGCGGCGGAAGACTTATTGATGGAATTCTAGAAGAACGCGAGCTTTTAAGTCATCTTAAGGATTGCGCGGATATT
Organism: Gardnerella piotii; assembly: GCF_049815665.1. Taxonomy (NCBI): domain Bacteria; kingdom Bacillati; phylum Actinomycetota; class Actinomycetes; order Bifidobacteriales; family Bifidobacteriaceae; genus Gardnerella; species Gardnerella piotii. The sequence continues at coordinate 922,822 of NZ_CP187450.1, read as the reverse complement.
ATTATAGATACTTCTACTCTTAGTATTCATCAACTTTCAACTAAGCTTTACGAAAGTTTGCTTGGAAAAGGATCTTCTACTGTATCTGTTCACATTTTTAGCTTTGGGTTTAAGTACGGAATGCCTATGGACGCAGACTTTGTAGCAGATATGCGATTTTTGCCAAATCCATTTTGGGTTCCAGAACTTAGAGATTTAACAGGCAAAGATAAAGCTGTTAGCGATTATGTTCTTAAAAACCCAGCCGCAATGGAATTCTTAGATTCCTACGAGAAAGCTCTTCTTACAGCAATCGATGGTTTTGCAAAAGAAGATAAGCACTATGTAACTATTGCAATTGGATGCACAGGAGGCCAGCATAGGTCTGTAGCTATTAGCATAGAGCTTGCAAAACGATTAAAATCTAGAGGATTACAAGTTACAGTGTCTGCTAGAGAGATGAGATCTAGAGCATGATTTAACTAATAATGTATTTTCTCCTACGGTGTTATGTAATATAAAAAGCAATATTAAAAGGTAAAATGTCCAAGTCATTGGGTACTACAGAAAGCCGAGCATGTAGATGTTTTTAGCATCGTGCAATGGCATCTTGCAAGAATCCCAACGCATACTTTAAGAAGAACAAAATAGGAGGTTTCCCTTGGCTCTTCTTGACGACGTAAAGAACGAACTCGTCGCAAATAATAGTGACCAACCAGCGGTTATTATGGCTCAAGCTGCAGCGATGATGCGTTTTGCTGGAGGTTTAAGGCCAGTTAATAATCAAGCTGTAATTAGAGCACAGTTTGATTCGCAAAATGCAGCACAATGGCTCGTAGATGTGCTTGAGACTTATTTCCAGCGGGAAGCGAAGATTTCTCAAGCTTCTCGTCAAACCCCTACGGGTGTTGTTACTCGTTACGAGGTTCTTGTTGATCGAGGAGCCGCAGCTTTAGCATTGCAATCTGGTCTTTTGGATCGCCGTATGCATATTGTTGCAGGCTTAGCTCCAGAGATTGTTAGCGGAAGCATTGCGCAAATTAAAGCCGCATGGAGGGGAGCGTTTATAGCTCACGGTGCTATATCGGATCCTGGAAAAGCTAGTTATCTAGAGATTGTTTGCCCAACTCACGAGGCTGCAACAGCTCTGCAAGCTATGGCTGCACGTTTGGGTGTAAGCGCAAAGGCTCGTAAAGTTAAAAGCTCCGAGCGCGTTACTTTGCGTGATTCAGACGCAATCGAGCGTATGCTTAATTTGATTGGCGCTCCAAGGTCTTCTAGAGAATGGACTGGTAAGCGTTCTGATGGCGAAGCAAGAGGAAAAGCTAATCGTTTAGCAAACTTCGACGATGCAAATATGCGCAGAAGTGCTAAGGCTGCTGCAGAAGCTTGCGAAAAGGTTCGTCATGCTTTCGACGTTCTTGGAGACGATATTCCAGAAAATCTTTTGATGGCAGGCAAGTTGCGACTTAAGCACAGTGATGCAAGCTTGGAAGAGCTTGGCCATTTGGCAGATCCTCCAATCACAAAAGATGCTGTTGCTGGTCGTATTCGTAGACTTTTGCAACTTTGCGCTAAAGTCGAAAAATCTAGAATGTGAGTTGATTCTAGAATTAACTTTTGTAGCTACTAACTTTGATTAAATGCCGTATACACAAAGTATGCGGCATTTTTGTATCGTGCGATTTTGCTATTGATATTTGTTGTTGATATTTGTTGAAATTGTGCGCGCTTGTTGCGCATATGCGGTATAATCGTTTGTGGAATTTATAGACGTTTTAGCTTTGCTTTCGTCTTTTTTCTTGTTAAATTCGCCATCATGATTGGTTGAATCATGGTTTGGAAAGGATACCAATGAAGACACTTAAAGATTTGGGAGATTTGAGCGGCAAGCGCGTACTCGTTCGTGCAGATTTTAATGTTCCTCTTAAGGGCACGACTATCACAGACGACGGTCGTATTAAGGCTGCTTTGCCAACGATTAAAGCTTTGCGCGAGCAGGGCGCCAAGGTTATTTTAATGGCTCATCTTGGCCGTCCAAAGGGTCAAGTTGTTCCAGAGCTTTCTTTGGCTCCAGTGGCAGCTCGCTTAGGTGAACTTCTTGGTGTAAATGTTGCTTTGGCTGCAGATACTTACGGCGAAGATGCTCAAGCTAAGGTTGCTGCAATGAACAATGGCGACGTTGTTTTGCTTGAAAACGTGCGCTTTAACGCCGAAGAAACCAGCAAGGATGCTTCTGAGCGCGCTGAATACGCTAAGAAGATTGCTGCTCTTGGAGAGGTTTTTGTTTCCGATGGTTTCGGTGTTGTTCACCGCGCCCAGGGTTCAAATTACGATGTTGCTGCCGATCTTCCAGCTGCTGCAGGCTTGCTTGTTGAAAAGGAAGTTAAGGCACTTTCTCGTGCAACCGAAAATCCAGAGCGTCCTTTGACTGTTGTTCTTGGTGGCTCTAAGGTTTCCGATAAACTCGGCGTTATTGAAAACTTGCTTTCTAAGGCAAATCGCCTTGTTATTGGCGGCGGAATGGTGTTCACATTCCTTAATGCTTTGGGTCACGAAGTCGGTACATCTTTGCTTGAGGAAGATCAGCTCGAGAAAGTTAAGGGATATATCGAAACTGCTAAGAAGAATGGCGTTGAGCTTGTTCTTCCAACCGATATTGTTGTTAACGCTGGCTTCCCAGCAGGAGACACTCCAGTTGCTCCAGAAGTTGTTCCAGCGGATGCTATTCCAGCAGACAAGATGGGCTTAGATATTGGCCCTGATTCTCAAAAGCTTTTCCACGACAAGATTGTTGATTCAAAGACTGTTGTGTGGAATGGCCCTATGGGCGTATTTGAAGTTCCAGAGTTTGCAGCTGGCACTCGTGCTGTAGCACAAGGCTTGGTTGACGCCACTAAGAACGGTACTTTCACTATTGTTGGCGGTGGTGATTCCGCTTCTGCAGTTCGTAACCTTGGATTTGCGGAAGATGGCTTCTCTCACATCTCCACTGGTGGCGGCGCTTCTCTCGAGTTCTTGGAAGGTAAGACTCTTCCAGGCTTAAGCGTGCTTGAGTAAATAACTTTAAGATATTATGCCGACTTCGATTTTATGAATTCATTTTGTAAATCGAGGTCGGCATAATGTTAATTTTATCTTTATAACAATTCTTAAGGGTGATTATGGTTTGTAAAAGAAAACCGCTAGTTGCAGGTAATTGGAAGATGAATTTCAATCACCTTGAAGCCACTCATTTTATTCAAAAATTCTGGTGGATGCTTTGCGATTCTCACTTCGATTGCAAAAAATGCGATATTGCGCTTATGCCATCGTTTACATCCTTAAGAAGCGTACAAGTTTTAGTTGAATCCAGCAATATTCCTATTCTTTATGGAGCGCAAGCTGTTTCCGTTACAACTCAAGGCGCGTTTACTGGAGACGTTTCTGCAGATATGCTTGCAAGTCTTGGCTGCTCAATGGTGATTGTAGGCCATTCTGAGCGTCGAAAGTATCATCCAGAAGACGATGCGAATATTGTTGACCAAGTACGCGCTGTTCTTGCAGCTGGAATGCAACCAATTTTATGCGTTGGAGAAAGCTTCGAGGAGCGCAAGCAAGGTATAGAACTTGATTTTGCAGTTGGTCAAGTTCACGACGTTACTCGCGACTTAGACTCTAAGCAGGCAGCGCGTTTGATTATTGCGTACGAACCAGTTTGGGCTATTGGAACTGGCATGGTTGCTACAGCTCAATCTGCTCAAGAAGCAGCTTTTGCGATTAGGGACGATTTGCGACGTACTTTTGACAATAATGTTGCAAATTCCGTGCGTATTCTTTATGGCGGATCTGTAACGTCTTCTAATGCGTCAAGCTTAATTAGCGAGCCAGATGTGGATGGATTCCTTATTGGAGGCGCGTCTTTAGATGTTGAAGAGCTTGCATCTATTGTTAAACTCGCGTCTTATAAAAATCGCGAATGATTTTAGTGCTTATTTAGTGAATGATTTAGTGAATGATTTAATACTTATTTAGTGAAAGATTCAACATATATTTAACGCATAGGTCAATGGCTTTTACTATGCTTTACAGAGTACCAAAAACAGGAGGTTACTTGTGTCCGCTGTGAAAATTGTTTTGCAAGTGTTGCTTGTGCTCACCAGCATTTTGTTAACATTGTTGATTTTGATGCACAAGGGCAAGGGCGGCGGCCTTTCCGATATGTTCGGCGGCGGTTTAACGAAGAACGCTGGTAGCTCTGGTGTTGCAGAAAAGAACTTGAATCGTTGGACTGTTATCATAGCTTTGATTTGGGTGGCGGTTATCGTTATCTTGAATCTTATGACTAAGTTCTCACTTATCTAAGTATTCTTTTAAGCGCGTAGTCGAAAGATTGCGCGCTTTTGTTTTATTAAAGCGCTTTGTGCTGATTGCATGCGCATTGTAAAAATTTGGGAATTTATGCTTCGTTTTTCTCCATCGCTTATTATTGCCGATCTTGATGGCACTATGCTTCATGATTCACAAACTTTTGAAGGCAGATATTTAAGCCAAGAAACTGTTAGCGCTGCTAAGCGTTTGAGCGAATGTGGAATACCGCTTGCGATTATTACAGCTCGCCCTGTTGGAAGTGCTTTTGATTTTATCCACGATTTGCAAGCTCAAGTTTGCGCATATCTTAATGGCGCTCTTATTGATTTTGATTGCGCGCATAGTACTATTAGCGATCTTACTTCGCAAAGAAGCATTGATACTCTTACGCGCTTTGGCTTTGATTCTAAGCTTGCGTGTAGCGTGTGTTTGCGTTTGCTTAATGAGATTCCTACGCTTCGCATTGGCATTGTTATGAACGATGTTCGCTACACTAATTTTGATGTTCGTATGCTTTGGAGCAAGCAGGATTTTGTTATTACAGATTTTTCTAATGTTCCAAGTGGCATAGCAGACAAGATTATTATTGTTCCTCGAGAGAGTGAGAAAGAGCATCTTAAGCGTATTCTTCCAAGCGATTTTTCGCTACACATTAGCGAAGATGTTTTGTGGATGCTTACGAATCCTCTTGCAAACAAAGGTCATGCTTTGAACGTTATTTGCGATCGTTTGGGTGTAAAGCCTAGTCGCACAGTCGTTTTTGGAGACGATGTTATCGATATTGATATGTTCCGTGCTGGAGGTTACGGGGTAGCGGTGGCGAATAGCAACTCGCGTTTGCTTGCGATTGCGGACGAAGTTTGCGCTTCCAACAACGACGATGGCGTTGCCAGCTGGCTTAATTCGAACCTTTTTACTAGATTGTGAATAACCCACCTTTCGTTACTGGCGAAGTTGTGTGACGAATTCTTTCGTAGAGAGTCAAACGGAAAGCTTGGTGACATTATCAGTGAAGAGAAGAAATCTACCATTCAAGTCGGAACAGCTAAAGATCTCAATGGAGAATACCCATTTTTCATTAGTGGTGATGCTGTACTTTCTTGTGATAAACCACTAGTTAATAATCGATTCATTTATATTCCAAATGAGATTGAACTTAAGGTGTTTAATAGCATTGCTATGCCTGCTTATACGACTGTATCGTCTAATCAACGCGAAAATAGAGCTTTGATAGCTCTCCGTGATTGGCTTTTACCTATGCTCATGAACGGGCAAGCGACAATCGAAGATTAGGCAGCTAAATTATCATTTCTCTATCCATTAATTTCTTCTCCTTAATCTATAAATTTCAATTAAAAAAGCGACTGAACTTATATTTCAATCGCTAAATGTCTTATATATTAAATTGTTTTAAGTGTGGCTTCTTATCCTTACCATTTTTACCTCCTAATTTTGAGTATAAAAAAAGACGATAGAGTTTTAACTGTCTATCGTCTAATACCTTTACTATGATATTTTTAAATCTTTTTTGACCAATATACTTTTAATAATTTAGAAAATATTAATTGTACAAATGCAACTATTATTAAGGCTAAAAAGGCTTCATAACTTACATATGCTACAATTAAAGAAACTATTACAATAACCATTGAAAATATAGGTATTATATTTGATCCTGACTTCATCTTTATTAATATCATTCTTTCATCTGTTTCTTTAGTATACATCTTCTCCAATATGTATCTATTTCTATATGCTCTACCGAGCATTGACATGTAGAATACAGATACAAGTTCAAGTCCAATAAAAAATACTGCTACATAATATGTCACATCTTCTTTTAATGGAAATTTATATTTTAAGTAAAAATTTCCAATAATAACTGCGAGTAAGGCAACCATACATAATAAGACTAAAATACTAATTCTAAATCCTATTTCTTTTTTATATTTTTCTAATTTGTTCATATTAATCATCCTCTTCTATACTAAATATTTCTTCAATACTCATATCAAAAAACTTAGCAATTTTAAAAGCCAACGGCAGTGACGCTATATACTTCCCAGTTTCAATGGAAGTTATGGTCTGTCTTGTTACTCCAACTTCATTTGCCAATTCTTCTTGAGTTATTTTATGTTGTTTTCTTAATTGAGAAATTGCATTTTTCATTTTCCTCCTTCAACAGCAAGCTCACTTTACATATAATGTATAGCTCGCTTTGCTTTTTTTGTCAAGCGTACTTTGCTTTTTTATAATTTCTTAAACTAAAAAGACGATAGATTTTTTAATAATCGTTAGCATAATAATGATAGTTATTGAGAATAGTTATTCCAGTAGTGCGTCAATATTTCGTTTTGAGTATAGAAGTCGGCGCACTTCCATAGTGTCGTCGATGACAACGTAAAAAACAGAAAAGTTGCGTACGCTAATCCTGTAGTAGGGGTGTTCTCGTGTTGTTGATGATTGGTAAGGAGCAAATAAGAGGGGTGATTCAAGTCGTTTATCGATTGCTGATTCTATATCGTCAACAAGTCTGTGAGCAGCTTTTGGATTTTGCAGTGTATTGGTTATATAGTCAACTGTTTCTAATAAATCTTCTTTGAATAGTGGGAGAAAGGTTAATTTATACGTGTTCTTGCTCATTGATCCTTCTCCTTACGCTATCAAAGACATCGTCTTTAGAAAGACGCGTAGAAGTGTTTGCGGCAAAAGTATCTGCTTCGTCGAGTTTTCTTTCAATGTTGTCAGTGAGGGCAGAGTATTGTTTGATGCTCATGAGAACCATAGTCCCATAACCATTTTTTGTAAGGAATACTGGTGTATTTGAATTTATAACTGTTTCTTCTACTTCTGGGAATTTATTTCTTAAATCGGAAACTGGGCGAATATTAATCATAGTATCAACCTCCTTTTATCAAAAAAGTATCATAATATTATCAAGATTACAATTATATTAGTGGCTTGGCACTCAAAAAAGTGTAGCTATACTACCCGTTCTCTCAATCCACGTCGAGACTGTCGTATTGATGTCACGGGCTTAATAGGTGGGTGCATTGAAGGCTTTGTGTAGCAAGGCTTAGCGAGGGCTATCGTTAAAAGGTTTAATGCGAAGCAGCTTTAAGCTGTGTTCTCGAGATTTTTGAGTGCGATTTTGCTGTATGAGGGAACATGTCTACGCTCTGGGGTCGAGTGCACAGGATGTTAACGTACTTCGCTTGCGTTGAAAGCACACTGTGCTTTCAACTTTGAGCAAGCTCAGCGAATCGAAGTGCATTCGCGCGCATTATGCAGCTCGAAATCGTCGATTCGCGCGCAGGTTAGCTGCGCTCACGTCTTCGCCACGCAGAAGCAGTGCTTCTGCCTTGAGTGGCTCAGCGCTCCGAATTACCTTTTCGCGCTACGCTCTAAGCGAAAAGGCAGGTCGTCGCGCACGGCTATTAGTAGCCGTTCGGCTGATTTGGCATGTAAAGTCCACTGGACTTTACATTTGAGCCAAATCACGCTTTGAAGGAGCTTGAAATGCGTTATGCAATTTCAAGCTCTGTCAAAGCGCATGCAAGTCGATTCGCCACTTTGCACCCAGCTGGTGAAGTGGGAAATTGAAGTCATAAAACAAAAATAAGGTAAGATTTCACATATAAGGTGTGGTCGTACCTTATTTTTTGGCATATAACCTGATAATTGAGAAAAATGAGCAATCGTAATAGAGGATAGTCTGCATATTTTCATGTGAATTTTATCTTCAAAATCATACATAATTCGCGATAATTACATGAATTCCAGGATGAAAGTTGGTGGAAATATCTGGTATATATGTGTTATAACATTTTCGTTACAGTGTATTAACAAGACATCATAAATGCTTTACAATTATGGTGAGAGTTGAGAATGCAACATTCGTTTATGATGTTGCGGATTTAGCTCTATAAGAGGTTTTTTACCTGAAAGAGAAGAGATGATTATTATGAAGGAGCTAACGCTAGAAGAATCTCGTTCGATTAGAGCTGGATGGATGTGTGTTGTCTGGGGTTTCATCTGCTGGGGATGATTCTCTAGTTCTGCATGTGATTATATTACCAGATTTCATTACAACAGTATATTAGGTTAGTCTCATTATAGTGTTCTAATTGTAATCTATTTGCGTAATTTAGTATTTGAGAAAATTGATTTGATTGTATGATGCTTTTTAACGTTTGTGATTAAATCTGTAGCGTGGAGGCTATGATAGCCTCCACGCCTTGAAACTTTGAGGAGCTCAATAGATGGTGGCTTATCCTTACAATATGCAAAATTTGACTTCAGATTGCGGTATTGCAGTTATCAAATCATTGCTAGAAAATTATCATAGATTTAATGAAAGAAGTTTTAAATCGGTTGTTTCTAGTTTAGATATTGAGCAAGGTTTATCTTTGTTTAATATTGAAGAGGTTTTGAAACAATGAAGATTTTTATAGACAAAGTCTTGGAGTTAAAAAAGACTGCGATGATTTTTATTGTTACTCATGATGCAATGTTCGATAAAATTGCTGATGAAATAATAGATTTGGATGTGATTAAGAAATGAAAAGCAAAAAATGGATATTTGCAGCTACCATAGTAATCCTCGGTCTTATCAGTCTGCTGTATGTAGGGTATAAGACAAATAATGTTCGTTTTGGTATGATTCGTGATGATTTGCCAACACTAGTTTCAGGAGATTATAAAAATAACGATAACTTATCGTTAAAACCAGGAGTGTATGCTATTTATGCAAAGAGAGGCAAAGGAGAGATACGCTTTGCTGGAAAGCTGTACAAGCTTGATGATGCTCTTTTTGTGCGTGCTCAGAAACAGCCAGGAAATGTTAAAAATGCTGTTATCTACGAAGAGAGTCCTAAAATTTTTATTGGTGAAGATAGTAAGATTTCTGTAAAAGGAGATCGGAAATTTTTAGTTTCATTTGTTAAGAGGTAATCTTATGAAGATATCTCATTTGAAAAAATCATATGGGGGAAAAGTCGTTTTAGATGACATTTCTTTGGAAAGCAGTGCTGGGCAAATTATTGCGTTAGTAGGCAATAATGGTTCAGGAAAAACCACGTTAATGAAGTGCATTGCAAATTTGATAGTTGATTATCAAGGCAATATTGAATTGGACGGTTCACTTTCATTTGCTATTGAGAATCCATCTTTTTATGACGAATTTTCTGTACAGGATAATCTTAGAGTGTTTGCTGCTTTGATGGGGAGAAAAGACTTTAATTGTGATAAATTATTGCATCAGGTGAGTCTCGACGAAGCAAAAAATAAAAAGTTTAAACAATTGTCGCTAGGTATGAAGCAAAAATTAAATATTGCTAGAATATTGCTCTCAAATAGTGAAATTATTCTTCTTGATGAACCTTTCAATGGATTAGATGTTCTTACTATAAAGCAGTTAAAAGACACTATCTTGTCATTGCGCTCACAAGGTAAAAGCCTTGTAATTTCAAGTCATATATTAGATGAGTTAGGTGAAATTGCTGATATTGTATGGTATTTAAAAAAAGGGAAAATTCAAAAAATTGTTAATTTTAACGATAATCTAAGAATTTATAATGTGATTGTTGTAAATGATGTGGATATTAGTGAATTGCTTTCTAACAGATATGAGGTTTTTTGTCGTAGCAAAGATAACAAAGAATCAACTTTTAGAATTAAATTGCCTAGAGAGGATATTGCCAAGGTTCTTAAATTGCTGATTGAGCATGGGGTACAAATCGTGGAATACAGTGATATTACGCATGATATTAAAGCTTTTATGTTGGAGGAAGATGATAATGAAGTACTATATAAAATCAGAAATTATTAAGTTTAGTCATCAGAAGCTTTTCTTATTGTCTTTTGTTTTGTATTTGGCATGTTGCGTGTTTATAGTATTTCAAGCTAAAAGAGGTGCATTTTTATCACAATATAAGTTCTTTTCAACGATAACTATACTATTTTTAAGCCTATATCAGATATTATCAATTGGTGAATGGCAAGAGAAGAAAATTATTCATTATTATCTAGAGTATATTCCTAATAGGATTAAATTATTGTGTTTTATATATGGTGAATACGTAAGCATTTATCTAGTCGTAAATTTGGTATTTTTGTCACTAAATTACTCGTCTCTAGGGATAGTTATGCATCAACTGCTCGTATATCCGATAATTTTCCTTTTGTATATTGCTATAAATATGAATCTGTTGATATATTTTGAAAAAGTTGGTGTTACGATGATTCTTTCCTTTATATTATTATGGATATTGCCGAATTTGATAAACATAATATTGTCTCAAACATCCGTGTATTCTTTTCAGATATTTTATTATTTATCACCAGACTCGTTCACTGCTCTTACGTCTGTAACTTGCATTATTGCTCTAATGTATATTGTTATGTTTTTCCTATTGTCGTTATTACAATTTACGAAAAAGGAGTACTGAGTTATGAAAAGTGTAGTATCTCGTATACTTCCAGCTATTGTCATAATGTTATTCGTTGGTTTTATTGCATATATTCATTTGAGCGGCTTAAGACCCTCATTTTCAGTATTACAGGAGAATAATATCTCAAATCTTAAAACTGGATAAGTGCTCTATTTTGGTAGTTCAGGCTTTGGAGCATGTCAGGAATTCAATAAAGTTCTAAAAGAATATCAAGATGAAACGCATGCTAAAATTTATTATTGAGATGCCACAGACAAAATTGTGAGAAAGGCAGCTGAAATAAAGATTTACAAAGCAAATTGGCACATTTGGTTTATTAATCATCTATCCCAGCCCCATATAAAAGTAACTCTCATTTAAATCTCATCATATTTCTTTTTTAATTTATCCATATTATCAAGGTCAATCCACTCCTCGCTAAAACCACAGGCAGTGCAAATATACCTATCAACAGGTACTGCCGACATAATTGTATGGCCAGTCATAACATTATTTCCAGTCCCATAAGCACCAGCAGATCCAGGCACAAATATAATTTCACTTCCCCCACACTTTGGACATTTTTTCGTATTTTTCATAAATCCTCCTTTTTATTTACATCACAGGATCAATATAACCAAGCTCCATAGCCTTGTTAGTGGTTTATAAATAAATTATACCCGAAAATAATTTGTAATAATATTCAACTATATTCTTATAATCACACTGTTTTTGTTTATTTTTACCTTCTCCCTATTCTTCAAATACTCTTCCACATCAAACAAGTTCTTCTTATCATAATCTTCCAATAACTTATAATTCTTATACTTCGTAATATCGAATTTATCAGACAAAAAAGGTCTTACTCCTCTTAGCTGTTATATACAGGTTGCCCTTCGTTCGCAAATGCCTGTGTAGTTCCAGCCATTACACCAAATGCTACTAATGTTGCCATCAATAGACCCATTGTCTTTTTTACTAATGTTTTCATATTTTCCTCCTTATTAATCTAATAATGTTCTTTATTGTTTTGAAAAATTGCATAAAAATAGGCAGGAACACATACCTATCCATCAGGTATATATTTCTGCCAATTAAAAAATTCTACGTGAAAAGAGACAGAACTACACTGTCTGTCTCTTTTCAATTACTTAGCTTAGAAAATAACACTGGGTAGCTTTTTTATTGCGATTGATAAAAATGCAAAACAAAACCGCACATGTGTGAACTAATCCACGTTCATGTGCGGTTTAATGTTTATTTATTGCTGATTAATCAAATCAGGCGTTTACGCGATCGATGCCAGACTGTACGTCTGCAATCACGGAATCCCAAGACTTGATGAAGGCGGCAACACCGTCGGCCTCAAGCTTGTCGGTAACGTCCTTAATGTTAATTCCAAGCTCAGCAAGCTTGTTCATAACAGCGTGGCTCTCTTCGTAAGTGCCCTTAATGGAAGCAGCACCGTTGCCGTGATCAGCAAGAGCGTTCAAAGTCTTCTCTGGCATGGTGTTAACAACATGCTCAGCAACCAACTCGTCAACGTACTTGCAATCGGAGTAAGCTGCGTTCTTGGTGCCAGTGGAAGCCCAAAGTGGACGCTGCTTCTTAGCACCCTTGGCTTCAAGATCAGCCCAACGTGGGTCGGCAGCGAACTTCTTCTCGAAGAGTTCGTAAGCCAAGCGAGCGTTAGCAACAGCAGCCTTGCCTTCAAGAGCCTTAGCTTCTTCGGAACCGTTAGCTTCGAGGAGCTTGTCAACAGCGCTATCAACGCGGGAGACGAAGAAGGAAGCTACGGAACCAATGTGCTTCAAGTCGTGGCCGTTAGCAGCAGCTTGAGCAATACCTTCGATGAAGGCGTCGATAACCTGCTCGTAGCGTTCGAGGGAGAAGATCAAGGTTACGTTCACGGAGATACCCTTAGCAAGGGTAGCGGTGATAGCTGGAAGACCTTCCAAAGTTGCAGGAATCTTGATCATAACGTTTGGACGATCAACCTTTGCCCAAAGCTCTTCAGCCTGCTTTTCGGTGTTAGCAGTATCGTGAGCCAAGCGTGGGTCAACTTCGATGGAGACGCGGCCGTCAACAAAGTCGGTCTTTTCTGCAATCTCACGGAAGATATCAGTTGCGTTACGAACATCGGTGGTGGTCAACTCGCGAATAGCGGTCTCAACGTCAACCTTGCCGAGTTCCTTAAGCTGTGCGTCGTATGGGCCAACCTGGCTCAAAGCCTTCTGGAAGATAGATGGGTTGGTAGTAACACCAACAACATTCTTGTTAGCAATCAAATCTTGCAAAGAGCCAGACTCAATGCGGGTACGGGACAAATCGTCCAACCAAATAGAAACGCCGGAATCGCTAGTGCGCTGCGTTGCTTCAGTCATGTTATCTCCTTAACACTGTGCTCCACCAATTGGAACACGTTGGTAGTGTTGGCGTTTTACAGGAAACAGCGGTTGATGTTAAACAATTTGTAGCTTAACATCAACACGCCTTTGCTGTTTCCAGTGAAGTTGCTAAATTAGCACTTCGAGTTTTTGTGATGAATCAATTTTATTTTGACACATCAAGTTTTATTTTGATTACTTGCTATCTTAAGCGCGTGCTTCTTCGATAGAAGCCTTAGCAGCTTCTACTACATGCTCAGCAGTAATGCCCAAGTCGATCATGTTCTGACCGCCGTCACCCTGCAAGCCGTACTGTTCGATAGAAACAGCCTTGCCGCAATCGCCAAGATACTTGTACCAAGGCAATGCCAAGCCAGCTTCGATGGAAACGCGAGCCTTAACAGACTTTGGAAGGATTGCTTCCTTGTACTCTTCGTCTTGCTCTTCGAACCATTCGAGAGATGGCATAGAAAGAACGCGAGCCTTAATGCCTTCTGCAGCCAAAGTCTTGGCGCCAGCAACAGCCCACTGAACTTCGGAGCCAGTAGCCATGATGATTACGTCTGGAGTGCCTTCGCAGTCAACCAACACATAACCGCCGTGCTTTACGCCTTCGCGAGCCTTATTGGCAGTTTCTGCGAGAGTTGGAACGCCTTGGCGAGTCAAAATCATAGCGGTTGGGTAGTTGTTCTTCTTCTCGAAGAAGTAGCGGTAAGCTTCAGCAGTCTCGTACTCATCTGCAGGGCGCACAACCTCAAGCTGAGGAATAGCGCGGAAAGCAGCCAAGTGTTCGATTGGCTGGTGAGTTGGACCATCTTCGCCCAAGGCTACGGAATCGTGAGTCCAAACGTAGAGGTTTGGAATCTCCATCAAAGCTGCCAAGCGAACTGCTGGGCGCTCGTAGTCAGAGAACTGGAAGAAGGTGCCGTTGAATGGGCGAGTGTTAGAACCAAGCAAAATACCGTTGGTAATAGCACCCATTGCAAACTCACGCACACCAAAGTGAAGCTGACGGCCGTACTCGGAAACGTTTGGCCAAGTGCGAGTTGCGTCCTCGGATGGGCCGAAGGAGTCAGCACCCTTAATGTTGGTGTTGTTGGAGCCGCCCAAATCAGCGGAACCGCCCCAAAGTTCTGGCATAACAGCAGCAATTGCGTTAAGAACTGCGCCAGAAGCCTTACGTGTAGCAACCTTGGAACCGACTTCGAAACCAGCAACCAAGTCGTCAATAGCCTTGTCGAAGCCTTCTGGAAGCTTGCCAGCCTTAAGACGATCGTAAAGAGCAGCCTTATCTGGGTTGGCAGAAGCCCACTTTGCAAGAGCTTCATCCCAAGCCTTGTGAGCAGCCAAACCGCGCTCGGCAACCTTGCGAGCATGAGCCAAAGCTTCCTCGTCGATTGGGAACGAAACTTCTGGATCGAAACCGCAAAGTTCCTTCAAGCCCTTAACAGCTTCTTCACCAAGCTTAGAGCCGTGAGAAGCTTCGTTGTTGGTCTTGCCTGGGGTTGGCCAAGCAATCAAAGTATTAACCTTAATGAAGTGAGGCTTATCGGTAACTTCCTGAGCCTTTTCGATAGCTGCAGCCAAAGCCTGAACGTCTTCCTTGTAGGAACCGTCTGGCTGAATGAAGCTAACTTCGTCGGTGTACCAACCGTATGCACGGTAACGAGCAAGAATATCTTCAGAGAAGGTGAGCTTAGTATCGCCTTCAATCTGAATGTGGTTTGCATCGAAGATTACAGTCAAATTGCCAAGCTTTTGGTTTCCAGCCAAGGAAGCAGCTTCAGAAGAAACGCCTTCCTCAACGTCGCCTTCACCGCAAATAACCCACACTTTGTGATCGAATGGGGAAGTGCCAGCTGGAGCTTCTGGGTCAAGAAGACCGCGCTCAAAGCGCTGACCATAAGCAAAACCAACAGCAGAAGCAAGACCCTGGCCAAGTGGGCCAGTAGTCATTTCAATGCCTGGAGTTAAGCCATATTCTGGGTGACCAGGAGTACGCGTGTCTGCACCGCCACGGAAATACTTAAGATCGTCAAGAGTTAAGCCGTAACCAGAGAAGAACAATTGCACGTATTGCGTAAGCGAAGCGTGACCGCCAGAAAGAATAAAACGATCGCGGCCAGCCCACTTTGGGTCAGCAGGATCGTGCTTAATGAAGTGCTGGTACAAGGTGTACGCAATTGGTGCCAATGAAACAGGGGAGCCAGGATGTCCGTGTCCTGCTCGCTCAACAGCATCAGCCGAGAGAACCTTCGCCATCTTTACGGCGCGCTCGTCTAATGCAGACCAGTTGAAATCGGTCATGTGATCTACTTTCCTTCCAATAATTCGGGTTTTTGCGCACAGCTTGCGCTGGCCATTACCCTCACATTGCCCTTTAATCCTATCTTTTATATCAGACGAATTTTTAACAAAGTGTGTCAAAAGTTAACAAAAGTTTATATTTATAGTTAGTTGTTGTTCTGTAAAAGTGACTTACTAAAAAATACTTAATAATACTTAATCACATATTGTTATCACATATTATTTTGGCATATATAATAGTTAGCAGTGAATTAATAAACGATTAGTGCTATTTATAAAAATTATTAGCGCTATTTAACAGAGTTTGATGTTTTAATAAAGGAGAATCAATGCAATCACGACGCATGATGATATTGCGTGCGGTTGTTGAAGATTATATTCGTTCGCATGAGCCTGTTGGGTCTGCATCTTTAGCTAAAAATCACAAATTAGGCGTTAGTTCTGCAACGATTCGCAACGATATGTCTCTTCTAGAAGAAGAAGGCTACTTGATTCAGCCACATACTTCTGCTGGAAGAATTCCTACAGAAAAAGGCTACAGGTATTTTGTTGATGGCTTAGCTGCGTTAATCCCGCTTTCTAATGCGCAAAGACGAGGGATTCGCACGTTTTTAAGTGGATCTGTTAGTTTACAAGACACTCTACAACGCTCAGCGCGACTTCTTGCAAGCATAACTGGTCAAGTCGCACTTGTTGCGTCTCCTGCATTGTCGAAGTCAAAAGTAAAAAGAATTGAGATTGTTCAAGTATCGTCTTCAACTCTTCTAGTTGTTGTTATTACAGACGCTGGAGGAGTTGCGCAACACATTATTCAAGCCTCTAACATAAATCCAGACGACTTATTGCATTTAGTTAATATGGTTAATGAGAGCTGCGTTGGAGCCTCTCTTTTAGATGCTTCTAAGCGCGTTTATTTGCTTGCAAATCGCAAGGATTTAGCGTCTGCTTTGCAAGTTATTAGTCAACTTGCTAACGCGTTAGAAGATATGCATAATGGCGAGCATTCTCACGATTTGTACATGGCTGGAGCTTCTCAACTTGCGCATAGGCAAAATATTGGCGATTTTGCGTCTCTTTTTGACGCTCTAGAAGAGCAAGCTGTTATTATGCGACTTATGACTTCGCTAAGTGAGGAAGCAAACGATTGCGCAAGTGGCGTTAGCGTTGCAATAGGCTCGGAAACTCACACGCCTGGGCTTTTAAATGCTTCTGTTGTAACAAGCGCTTACGGCTACAATTCAGATTCCGATTCGGCGTTTATTGGCTCAATCGGCCCTACTCATATGGATTATGCTGCAACAATGACGGCTGTTAAAGCTGTAGCAAAATATCTTAATACGTTTATATCTGAAAATTCATAAAAGCAAATTCATAAAAACTAGCTGGCTGTGCCTTATGCAAAAATAATTTTAGAACATAAAAGGGGAGTTAAGTGACTGACTATTACAAGATTTTAGGTGTTGATTCTAACGCTAGTGACGATGAGATTCGCAAAGCTTATAGAAAGTTAAGTCGAAAGTATCATCCAGATATTGCAGGTCCTGAGTTTGAAGACAAGTTCAAGGAAGTTAACGCTGCATACGACGTTTTGTCTAATCCAGAAAAACGCAAAATGGTAGATATGGGCGTAGATCCAAATAATCTATCGGCATCGGGTGCTGGTGCTGGCGCTGGCGCGTACGCCAATATGAATATGGATATGGGAGATATTCTAAACCAGTTCTTCTCTGGGTCTTTTGGTGCTAATGCCGGATCTCCTATTCCGCGCGTTAATCGTGGTGAAGATTCGCTAACAGAAGTTAAGGTTGACCTTAAAACTGTTGTTTTTGGCGGAAACGCTAAGGTTCATGTTGTAACTTTCGGTCTTTGCCAAGATTGCGCTGGAAAAGGTTCGGCAGATAAAACAGACCCTGTAACTTGCTCAGAGTGCAAGGGTGCTGGTTTTGTGCAACGAGTTACTCGCACAATGTTTGGTCAAATGATGTCTTCGGAGCCGTGCCGCGCATGTGAAGGCCACGGAACGATTATTAAAAATGTTTGCCCAAATTGCCACGGTCATGGTCGCGTTCGCACTTCTCGAGAAGTTGGAATCACGATTCCTGCTGGAATTAAAGACAATTCTCGCTTGCGACTTGCGTCTCAAGGAGCAATAGGCGAATGTGGCGGTCCAGCTGGCGATTTGTATGTTGACGTTCGCATTCGCAAAGACGAGCAATTTACTAGAGACTTAAACGATTTACATTGCTGGATTGACGTTCCAATGAGCTGGGCTGTGCTTGGTCACAAAGTAGATATTGATACTTTTGATGGCAAAAAGAGTGTTGAAATTCCTGCTGGAACGCAAAACGAAGACACGATTCCTCTTTACGATTTGGGTGTTACTGTTTTTGGAAGTAAAGATAGAGGAAATATTATTGTTCACATTCTTGTTAATATTCCAACAAAGCTTAGCGAAGAAGAGCGTAGTTTGATTGAAAAGTTTGCAAACTTGCACGATGAAAAAGTTAGCGAAGTAAAGCAACATGCTATTGCGGAGCCAGTGGGCAATAAAAAGGGATTCTTTAGCAAGCTAAAAGATGCATTTTGCTAGGATTTAGGATTTTAATGATTCTTAGTATTTTAAGGAGTTGACTTATGGTATTGCCTATTTTATTTGCTGGAACTCCAGATGTTGCTGTTGCTCCTTTGCGCGCGCTTGTTGAAGATAAAGAGCATTTTGATGTGCGAGCTGTTCTTACTCGCCCAGACGCTCCGACTGGTAGAGGTAGAAAGCTTGTTCCTAGTGCTGTTAAAAAATCTGCGATTGAGCTTGGAATTCCTGTTCTAGAGGTTAATCCTAGCAATGAGCAAGAGTGCGTGAGTGCTCTAAAAGCTACTGGCGCAAGGATTGCGGCCGTTGTTGCATATGGAAAGATTCTTCGCCAATCGGTTTTAGATGCTCTTCCTTTAGGATGGTACAACTTGCATTTTTCGCTTCTTCCGCAGTGGCGAGGTGCTGCTCCTGTTCAGCGCGCAATATGGGCTGGAGACGATATTACAGGTGCAACAGTTTTTAAGATTACGCGCGGAATGGATGAAGGTCCGATTCTTGCACAAATGACTACAAAGATTGGACCACACGAAACAGCTGGCGATTTGCTCACGCGATTAAGCAATGATGGCGCAAATCTTCTTTGCTCTGCTCTTGTTGGCTTGGAATCTGGTCAAATTGTTCCTGTTGAGCAAGACTCTACGCCTTGCCAAATCGCTCAAAAAATCACTGTTGAAGATGCTCATATTCGTTTTGATATTCCATCATTTGCAATCGATAGGCAGATTCGCGCTTGCACACCAAATCCTGGAGCTTGGTGCAATCTGCATGTTGATTCTAGTGATTTGCAAACAATCACTTTGCACGTTCTTGCTTGCTCATTAGCAAAAGATGAAGATATTGAATTACATAGTCTAAATGAGCTTAAACATGGGCAGATTCTTGCAAAAAAGCACAATGTTTGGGTTGGATGTGCAAGCGGAGCTATTGAGCTTTTAGAAGTTAAAGCGCAAGGTAAAAAAGCTATGAATGCTGCAGATTGGGCAAGAGGAGCGCACTTAAGTAGTGAATCCTACTTGGATTAAAAGTTAGTGAGTAAACGTTAATTTAGTAAATCTAAAACTAGGCTTAGGTCTCGCGTATCTATACTAGCTTTAGCTTGACTTTTTAATAACTGCTTTGCGCAAAATGCTACGCCTAATCCTGCTGTTTTAATCATATCTATATCGTTAGCGCCGTCTCCAATAGCAACGCTTTGAGCAATATCAATATTGTTCTTGCGCGCCCAATTAGTCAATGCTTTTGCTTTATATTGACGATTTACTATTGGATCAATAACTTTTCCACTTAGTTTAGAATCTACGACTTCTAGATTGTTTGCAACCCAAAAGTCTATGTTTAGTTTTGGCAAAAAATCGTCTAAAACTTGCTTGAATCCGCCGCTAACAGCTCCAACTTTCCATCCAAAAGAGTGCAATGTGTTTATAAGCTTTTTAGCTCCATTTGTTACATGAATATTTTGAGCAACTTGTTTAACGCAAGAATAGTCAAGTCCCTTAAGCATAGAAACTCTTAGCTTTAGCGACGTATTAAAGTCCATTTTTCCTTGCATTGCTCTAGATGTTATGTATGCCAAATCAGAGCCAACTCCAGCAATATCTCCTAATAAATCTATAACTTCTTCTTCAATAAGAGTGGCGTCTACATCTAAAACAAGAAGTCCTGGTTTTTTTAGTGAAGGAGTATGTGAAGGAGTGTTTGAAGGAGTGTTAATTAAGTTTTGTGTTTTTAAGTCTGGTACTTTAGTCATGTTATAATCTTTTAAGAGAGATGTTAGGTTTATTAATTAATTCTAAGGCTGGTTTAAGAAATTTAGGATTTTGTTTCGCTACGCGTTTTTGCATGTGAATCTTTTCTATAAAACTATTAAATGTGAAAGTTTATTGATTTTATTTGAATATTGCGTGTGGAAGTTTGGTTTAATTTGATTAGTTGAGTAAAATAGTTGCAGATTTATGGATAGTTGCAGATTTTTGGAATAGATAAATAATCAAAATGTGGGGAATTAAAGAGGTGAGTAAAGTATGGCAAGTATGAATTTACGCGATGTTGCTCTTGAAGTTGCTAGGATTTTGGAAGATGTTGGCAAGCACGCTTATCAAGACCAATTAAATCCTCGAGATATGGCAAGCATGATGGTTCTGGGGGATCCGAATCAAGCAGATTCTGGTTTTGGAGATAAGCTCGTACGCTTTATTGAAAATCGTCTTACGTACATAAACACATTCCAGGGATTTTGGCGTAATCGTCCAGAAAATTGCAATATTGGTGATCGTTTTTGGTGCGTTGGAAATATTGACGGTGCTATTAACTTTAATCGAGATATGGCAGAGTGGACTTTAACTGTTTCGCTTTTTGAGTTTAATGATCAAGGCTCCGCAAGACCTGTTCTTGGAGTTGTTCACGCTCCAGCTTTAGGGCTTACATATTTGGCAGCTAAAGGCCAGGGTGCTATTCGTATTCGCAAAACTTCTAATGGAGAAAAGCGAGAGAAAATCACGCCTTCTACAACATCAACATTGCACGGTTCTGTTGTTTGCTACGGAATGTCTTATATTCCAGGCGAATCTAAAAGAGCATTGGATGTTGTTTCTTCGCTTGAGGAAGAATGCCCAGCAGATATTAAGCGCATTGGTCCTGCTTCTCTTGACTTATGCAAGGTTGCTGATGGTACTTACGACGCTTATTTTGAGCCGCATCTTCACGAGTGGGATATTCCAGGCGTTTCCGCTGGTGCTGTTGTTGTTAAAGAGGCTCAAGGTCATGTTCGACAATGGAATGGTGACTCAATCCATTGGAGACGCGAAAACGACGTTATTGCTTCGAATGGTTTAATAAATAAAGAACTTCAAAATTATTTGCGATAAATTAGAGTTAAAATCTTAGCAATTGTTTGCATGATTTTTAATATTAAAGCTTTAATTTTGAGAAAAACATTTATGCAATCGTTATCATTAAATAGACAATATATAAGCGTGTCGCTTTAGCAATATTGTAGAATGAACATGATATCCCATTGTCCGACATTCAGAGGGGAGTGTTAACGATGATTGACACTGCACAAGCATTTGGCGTAGATATTGGTGGCTCTGGTATTAAGGCTGCACCAGTTAATTTGGAAAAAGGCGAGTTTGCTGAACCTCGTTATAAGATTCTAACTCCAGCGGTTTCCACACCTCAAGCTGTTGCAGATATTGTTCGTCAGCAGCTCGAGCATTTTGATGTTCCTGCAGATGTTCCTGTTGGTATTGCTTTTCCAGCTCCTATTAAGCCTGGAAAGAAGCTTGAGTTTATGGCGAATCTTGATCAATCTTGGATTGGTGTGGATGTTACAGAAGTGTTTAGCGAAGCTTGCGGTCGTCCTGTTACGGTTGTTAACGATGCCGACGCTGCTGGTCTTGCTGAGCAACACTTTGGTGCAGCAAAAGATAAAGATGGCTTAGTTATTGCAACAACATTAGGCACTGGAATTGGAACCGCTTTGATTTACAATGGCGTTCTTATTCCAAACACAGAGCTTGGTCATATTCAGCTAGAAAAAGGAAAGGGAGATGCGGAAAAGTATGCTGCTTCTTCTGTTCGCGAAAAGTTGGATATGGGCTATAAAAAGTGGGCTAAGCGCTTAACTAAGTATTACGGATTAATGGAAAAGTACTTTAATCCAGACTTGTTTGTTGTTGGCGGTGGCGTTAGCCGTGTGAGCGAGAAGTTCTTGCCGCATATCGATATTAAGACTCCTATTGTTGTTGCGTCTTTGCATAACGAAGCTGGCATTATTGGTGCAGCTTACTATGCAATGCAACAAAGAAACAAGTAAAGTTTTAATATTTTATTTGTTTTATTTACTTTATTTGCGCTGGATGCTTTTGCGTTCAGCGCATTTTTTATATTTGGTTATGCAATGCGCTAGTGTAGTCGAGTGCGATTTTCTTCTAGAGTTGATGTAAGTGAGCCAAATCCAATTATTCTGGCTCAACGCGTTGCTATGTCTAAAGGTATTAAACTCACAAAACTTAATGATTCAAACCCAACAGTGCATGGTCTTGCTCCAAAATGTTTAAGCGCAAAATATACAGCGGATCCTAGAGGGCCAATCGAAGTTAGGCGCATTCTTACTGATTTTATAAATGCTAGAGATAATCGCGTAGATCAAAATATTGCAAGTCAAAATATTGTAGATCAAAAAAGTAATTCGCCAAAAGCTCTTAATCCAAATAATCTATACGTATTATCGTCTACTTCTCAAGCATACGCATGGCTTATGATGCTTCTGTGCGATTGTGGCGATTCAGTTTTAGCTCCGACTCCTGGGTATCCTCTTATTGAATCTATTGCAAGACTGCAAGGCGTAAAATCTATACCATATCCGCTTGTTTACGATGGTTCTTGGACTATTGATGTTCCAAGAGTTAAAGAACTTTTGCAAAACGCAAATAATCGTATTCGTGCTCTTGTGTTAATAAACCCAAATAATCCAACAGGCTCTTATGTTAAGCCAGAAGAAAGAGCGCAATTGTTGAGTTTGTGCAATAAAAATAATGTTGCGATTATTGCAGATGAAGTTTTCTACGATTACTCTTTAGAACCATTTGCCAAAAATTCAAGACTTGCAGGCGAGCAATCAACACTTGTTTTTGCTTTAGATGGATTCTCAAAAATGCTTGCAGCTCCGCACGCAAAAGTTGGGTGGATTGAAGTTTCTGGGCCAAG
The DNA here is from genome assembly GCF_049815665.1 of Gardnerella piotii. Lineage (NCBI taxonomy): Bacteria > Bacillati > Actinomycetota > Actinomycetes > Bifidobacteriales > Bifidobacteriaceae > Gardnerella > Gardnerella piotii. The sequence goes on along the minus strand of NZ_CP187450.1, from coordinate 900,068 downwards.
TCAAGATGTGCAAGAAGCAATGAAACGACTTGACGTTATTGCGGATGATTTTCTTCCAATTGGCGCAACTGTATCAGAAAGAATTCCAGAATTATTGCAATGCGCTAAAGAGCAAACTGCGATTGTTCAAAGTCGAGTACGCTCTAATCTTAAAACGCTTAGAAAAATGCTTGCAAACTACCCAAATTGTTGCGTTAGTGCATTGCGTGCAGAAGGCGGATGGAATATTTTGTTGCGCGTTCCTTCTTGTATAGATGATGATTTATTAGCTTTGCGCTTAATTAAAGACTACAAGCTGGTTTCTCAGCCTGGATATTATTTTGACATGCCAACCAATGGCTACTTAGCATTGTCTTTACTTCCTAAAGAAGATCAATTTGAAAATGGCGTTACTTTATTGCTGAATACTGTTCATAAAATGTTAGAAGAGATGTAGAAAAATCTAGAATTTTGAAGACTCTAGATTTAGAAGACTTATGAATTAAGAAGACTCATGTTCTTAAACTTTAGACTAGATTAGCGTAAACCAACATCTAACGTAGTGCCAAAGCCCCGGATTGAATCGCAAAACTGAATCTTCTCTTCCTGGAACAAACCAACCTAAGAAAGCGATTGCAATAGAGAAAAATAGCATTGCTAAAACTACAATTCGTATTGTGTAACACATAACTTTTGTGCGCAAAGTTGTGCAATCTTCTACGTTTGCGTATTTTTCTAGAAAAACAGTAATTCCGATTATTGCGCTTAGCGAGAACGCCCACCCAAAGTCAGCAATATAACGCCATCCAATTCCTGCTTTTAAGCTGTTGAAAACAACAACAATCATTGCAAGAATCAAAGCACATATAGTAAGTCTTGACGCAAATTTGCTCATTTTTTTAGTCATTAACAAAGAACAAATAACGCCAATAAATGCCAATGGAGCAAGGGTAAACATTCCGCCAATCATTGGCTCTGCGTATTGCCATCTATTGAAAGCAATAGGATTAATCGAAATCCAAGGGAAAGCTGGTGTAAAGCGCAATGGCAAAGCTAAATAACTTAAAATTGAAGGAATGATGTTTTGCACAGGAAGGCGCATTGTAGTCATGTCTGTAATAGTAATTTGATATTCGTTACCAAAGTTAAATGGCGACCCAAATCTTAAAGCGTTATACAATCCTATTGGTATTGCAACTATTACAAACGGCACAATCACGCTTAAAACTAGCTTTATTATTTGCTTTAAGTCTTCTTTTATAATTTTCTTGCTAGAAATTAAATGCTTAAAATAGAAGTAAATATTGTTGTAAAAAAGCGGTATTGCAAGCAAAAACGCGATTATAAATGTTGGTCTGCATCCTAAATTTAGAGATATAAACAAAGAGCCTAATGCAATGTGCTTAACAGATATTTGATAAATAGACTTGTTTGATTCTTGGCTTTGTTTGCAATCTTTTGCAATATTTTTATTGGCGCCAAGATAAAACCATAATCCTAAAGATGTAAAGAATAGCGAAGCTGCCATTGGAACACTATAGAATGATGTTCTAAACCATAAGTAAACGGTGTTAGATGTAATAAAGAACAAAGCTAAGCAAATAGACACGCAAGCAAGAGACGCTCGTTTATTTATTCGCTCAATAAGTCTAATCACTAGAAGAGAGCCAGAAATTAAGAACCCCACTAGGCATATAAGAGTTGCGATTGTTGTTGGAAGCATACTTCCGCCATTAATCCACAAACTCGATATAAGTCTATAAGGCATAAAGAATAAAACAGCTGGAATTACGCCAAAATACGAGTACCAATGGCCGTTGTAATATGCGTGATCCCAATAAATATTGTGCACTAAATTAGAAAGAAGCTTGTTTCTTGCAATTGGATCGTACGGATTAGTAAGATTTTGCATTTGCTTAGGAACAGGCAAATCAAGATATGTTTTTCCTTTAATAAGAGCGTCTGCTGTGTGCGCATATTGATCAAAATCGTACGTGTAGTTTCCAGCAACGTCAAAATGCATTGGAATAGCGTTAAAAACATTCCAAACAATTGCAACAACAGCTATAGCAATAAATGGAGTCCAAGATAAAACTAGTAAAAGTCTTTGATTAAAACTTTTTGTATTAAGTTTTATTTTCCACAATTTAGACCAAGGATTCCACAATGCAATCAAAATTGAAATGACTATAAGAAAAAGAACGCGACCCCAATTCCAACTAAAAGGTGCTCTAACATTTGCTTTTGCGTCCTCAACGTCTACAACGTCTCCTTTAGGGTGCTGTATCCATAATCGAAGCGTGCTTTTAACTCCAACGGCTTGATCTGGAACAGGAAGCATAGCAAAACTAATAGCTCTAGGGTTTGTGCTTAAAGACTTTCCAGCGATTTTATTAACATCAATGCGTACATGCACGTCTGTTTTAACGGGACTTTTGCCAATTTTTTTCGGCGTAATTAGTGAAGGCTTAAGCTGAATGTACGGCGAAGATCCGTCGGAATTAACTTCTAAATAAGATTCCGAAGGGTCTGTAATTAAAAGTCCTCCAGAAGAAAGTCTTTTAATTCCAGGGCCAGTAATATTGTGAGCAAACATGCTATCCGTGCTGCCAGTAACACTATTCCAAAATGGAATATTCCCAACAGTGCATTCAAACAATGCTATTAACAGCAAGATTGCTAAAGGCGCGCGAAGAACGCGAAAAATGTTGTGTAGCGCGCAATTTGCAAAATTAGCTGTTTTTTTCATAGAAATCTAAAATCCTATTCTTCTGCTACCAAATCAAGATAGTCGTCGCTCCACAAGTCTTCGTCACCGTCTGGCATAAGAAGAACTCTTTCTGGGTTTAGCGCAAGAACTGCTCCTTCATCGTGAGTAACCAACACAATTGCGCCTTCGTATTTAGAAATTGCTTTAAGAATTTCTTCGCGGGAAGCTGGGTCTAAGTTATTAGTAGGCTCATCAAGCAAAAGAACGTTTGCTTTAGAAGTTACAAGAGTTGCCAATGCTAGGCGAGTTTTTTCGCCGCCAGAAAGCACTTTAGCGGGTTTCATGGCGTCATCTCCCGAAAACAGGAAGCTTCCAAGCATTGATCTTGCTTGAGTGTCGTTTAATTCTGGCGCAACGTGTTGAAGATTTTCTAAAACAGTTGCATCTAAGTCTAAAGTATCGTGCTCTTGCGCAAAATAGCCTATTTTGCATCCGTGTCCATATTCAACAACGCCAGTATCTGCGCTTTCTTCGCCAGCAAGAATGCGCAAAGTGGTAGTTTTTCCAGCGCCATTGTATCCCAAAATAACAACTCTCGAGCCTTTATCTATAGCCAAATTTATGCCAGCAAACACAATGTTTGAACCATAAGCTTTTGAAATATCTTTAGCCATAATAGGAGTGCGTCCGCAAGGAGCAGGCTCTGGGAATCTAATATCTGCTACTTTTTCGCGGCTTTGAGCTTCGCTTGTTTCGTTCAATAAGCGTTCAGCTCTGCGCATCATGTTTTGAGCTGCTACTGCTTTAGTTGCTTTTGCGTGAAGTCGGATTCCTTGCTTCATAAGTCGATCCGCCTTCTTTTCTGCAACTTCGCGCTCTCTTCGTCTTCTCTCTTCGTCTACAACGCGCTGATGCAAGTATGCTTTCCAGCCCATTGAATACATGTCTATTTGAGCCAATTGTGCATCTAAATGCCAAACTTTATTAACAACTTCGTCTAGTAACTCTGTTGAGTGAGATATAACAAGGAATCCGCCAGAGAATTTTTTCAGATAGTTTCGCAACCATATTATGGAATCTGCGTCTAAGTGGTTAGTAGGCTCGTCTAAAATCAGCGTATCTGCGTTAGAAAAAAGTATTCGCGCAAGTTCGATTCGCCTGCGTTGGCCGCCAGAAAGTGTTCCAAGAGCTTGTTTCATAACTTCTTGTGGTAATCCAAGGCTATTTGCCATTGATATTGCTTCCGATTGAACAGCGTACCCGCCAGCTTTTTCAAAATCATTAATCGCTTTATCGTAGCGATTCATGGCTTTTGTCATAATATCTGGATCTGGATTCGTCATGTCTTTTTCTGCTTTTCGTATACGAGATACGATTGACGAAATATCGCGAGCGCTCATAATTCTATCTAACGCGCTTTGCTCTGGATCTGCCGCATGCGTGTCTTGTGGAAGATATCCTAACGAGCCGCTTACTTTTACGCTTCCTCCAGCTGGAAGTGTTTCTCCAGTAATTACGCGCGTAAGTGTTGTTTTTCCAGCGCCATTCCTTCCGACTAAGCCTATTTTGTCGCCTTTTGTAACGTGAAAATCTGTTGGGTTTAATAGCGTGCGCGCACCAATTTGTATAGTAAGTCCTTGTGCGTCAATGGCCATTTTTTTACCCACCCCTTAAGTTTTATTCTTGTAAAATCGTAATTAAAATATTAATTGAAATATGTTAACCAAACTCCCGATTATACCGTTAGGCTTGCATAGGATTAGCAACACGCAGTAAGCAACATATTTCGAACATGTGTTCTATAATGAATGATATTACAAAACAGGCACGTAATCAAGATTTAGTTTTGCAATTTTGATTCATATACGCTAAAGCATCTTAAGGAGGTAGAATGCAAAAACACTTGGATTCTTTACAAAGTAAGCAATCACTTTCAATAAAAGATGCAAATATGAATGCTACAAACATGAATGCTAAAGATGGAAATAGTCGTCAAAAAAACAATGTACTTCAATCGTTTATTGATTCTGCGCCAATTGTAAAAAATAATGGTAATTTAATATACGATTTAGGTGATGTTCCTTCAGACTTAAAAATAACTGTTCAAGGTGCAAGAGAGCATAATCTAAAGAACGTTAATTTGCAATTGCCTAGAAATAGGATGATTGTTTTTACTGGCCTATCTGGTTCTGGCAAATCTTCTCTTGCTTTCGACACTCTTTTTGCAGAAGGTCAAAGGCGTTATGTGGAATCCTTAAGCGCGTATGCAAGGCAATTCCTTGGAAGAATGGATAAGCCAGACGTAGATTTTATTGAGGGATTAAGCCCAGCGGTTTCGATTGACCAAAAAACAACTAATCGTAATCCTCGTTCTACTGTTGGCACAATTACGGAGATTTATGACTATTTAAGGCTTCTTTTTGCTCGTGTTGGTATTCCACATTGCCCTAAATGTGGTGAAATCGTTAGTGCGCAAACTCCTCAACAAATAGCTAATGCATTGCTTTCTTTGTCGCAAAAAACAAGGTTGCAATTGCTAGCTCCTATTGTTAACGGCAGGAAAGGTGAGTTTAAAGATACTATTACTCTTCTTAGGTCAGACGGCTATTCTAGAGCGCTTGTAGATGGGCAAATGCGTGAGCTTTCTGAAGATATTACTTTAGAAAAACAAAAGAAACACACAATCGAAGTTATTGTAGATAGGTTAGTTATAAAAGATGGCATACGTACACGCCTTACAGATTCTATAGAAACAGCGCTAAAGCTTTCTAAAGGTATTGTTGTTGCTGATTTTGTAGACGAAGATGCTTCTTCTAAAAACAGGCGTCAAAGTTTTTCCGAAAATATGGCGTGCACGAATAGTCATCAATTTAACCTATTAGAGATAGAGCCAAGAACGTTCTCGTTCAATGCTCCGTATGGAGCGTGCCATGATTGCTCTGGAATTGGTTACAATCTAGAGATTGACCCTGCTCTTGTTGTTCCAAATACAGAAAAGTCACTTAACGAAGGCGCTATAGAACCTTGGGCATTGAATAAAGCAGCTGGAGAATACTACAGGCACGTGTTAAAAGGCTTAAGTGCAGAGCTTGGCTTTAGTATGGATACTCCGTGGGAAAATCTTCCAAAAGATGTGCAAGATTCAATACTTTATGGTCATGATTTTGAAGTAAAAGTATCGTATAAAAATCGATGGGGTAGGCAGAGAGAGTATTCAACAGGATTTGAAGGCGTAGTGCGTACTCTTATGCGCAAGCATGACGAAACAGACTCAGATCAAATGCGTCAATACTATGAGTCGTACATGCGAGAAGTGCCATGCTTAACATGCAAAGGAAAAAGACTTAATCCAGAAGTCTTGTCTATTAAAGTTGGCTCGTGCTCAATCGCAGACGTATGCGATATGCCTATTGAAAAAAGTCTTGAATGGATTAATTCATTAAATCTAGAAGGCTCAAAAAAGATAATTGCTAAAGAGATTGTAAAAGAAATCAAAGCAAGACTAGGCTTCTTAAACGACGTTGGCTTAAACTACTTAACGCTTTCTAGAGCAGCAAAAACTCTTTCTGGCGGAGAAGCTCAAAGAATAAGACTTGCAACGCAAATAGGGTCTGGTTTAGTTGGTGTTATGTACGTTCTTGACGAACCCTCTATTGGTCTTCATCAAAGAGATAACGAGAAGCTTATATCAACGTTGCATAATCTTAGAGATCTTGGAAATACGCTTATAGTTGTAGAACACGACGAAGATACAATACGAAAGTCAGACTGGCTCGTAGACATTGGCCCAGAAGCTGGAGAAAACGGCGGAGAAGTTGTATATTGCGGACCTGCAAAACATATAGCAGAGGCAAAGCGATCAATTACAGGAGACTATATTGCAAAAAGACGCGCAATAGATGTTCCTAAAAAGCGCCGCAAAATCAACAAAAGTCGTAAGCTAACTATTGTTGGCGCAAAAGAGCACAATCTTAAAAACATAGATGTAGAAATACCACTAGGCGTATTTACTTGCATAACAGGAGTATCTGGATCTGGAAAGTCAAGCTTAATAAACTCAATACTTTACCCAGTTTTGGCAGATAAGCTAAACGGCGCTCGCATTGTTCCAGGATTGCATAAGCGCGTTGATGGAATAGACAATTGCGATAAGGTTGTTCACGTAGATCAAAATCCTATTGGCAGAACACCAAGATCAAATCCTGCAACCTACACTGGAGTTTGGGATAAAATTCGCTCGCTTTTTGCTCAAACTCCAGAAGCAAAAGTTAGAGGGTATGGTCCTGGAAGATTCTCGTTTAATGTAAAAGGCGGAAGATGCGAGGCTTGTAGCGGAGATGGAACGCTTAAAATCGAGATGAATTTTTTGCCAGACGTATACGTGCAATGCGAAGAATGCCACGGAAAAAGATATAATCGAGACACTCTAGAAGTAAAGTACAATGGTAAAACTATTTCAGACGTGCTAGATATGCCAATATCGCAAGCAGCTGTGTTCTTTAAAGCATATCCGTCTATTTCTAGATACTTAGAGACTTTAGTTAAAGTTGGATTAGGTTATATTAGGCTTGGTCAAAGCGCGACAACACTTTCTGGCGGAGAGTCGCAAAGAGTAAAGCTTGCTACAGAGCTACAAAAACGTTCTACTGGTAAAACCGTTTATATTCTAGATGAACCTACTACGGGCTTGCATTTTGAAGATGTTCGCAAGCTTTTAAGCGTTCTTCAATCCTTAGTAGATAAAGGCAATAGTGTAATAGTTATTGAGCACAATCTTGATGTTGTAAAATGCGCAGATTGGATTATAGATTTAGGACCAGAAGGAGGAGATAAAGGCGGCGAAATCGTGGCAACTGGTACTCCAGAAGATGTTGCAAAGCAGCCAGAAAGCTGGACTGGTAAATTCTTAAAGTCAATGCTTGAATAGAGCAAAATCAGCAGTATTTAAGTAAAAATTTATGAATAATTTTATGAATAATTTTATGAAAGGAGGTGAGATCATGAATGTTCTAAATTCTAAAGAATCAAATATTAGAGAAGATAGAGAAACTAGAGAAAATATAGAAACTAGTAGGGGAGAATGGAAGAAAACTCACCAATCTAAATATTGTGAAAGTCATGCTAACTACTTTGAAAATTCATCTAAAAATGACTTTGGTGCTCCTCTTTTAGGAGATAGTCGTGATTTATTTAGGCCAAAAACTTCCGATATTCCGAATCAACCTGGAGTATACAAGTGGAGAGATGAGCGTGGAAAAGTAATATACGTTGGAAAAGCAAAAAGTTTAAGAAACAGGCTATCGAATTATTTTCAGCCATTAAATCAGCTTCATCCTAGAACGCAATCAATGGTATTAACAGCTAGAAGTTTAGAATGGACTGTTGTAAACACAGAGCTTGAGGCTTTAACGCTTGAATATACTTGGATTAAAGAGTTTAATCCAAAATTCAACATTGTTTTTAAAGATGATAAAACATACCCATATATTGCTGTATCAGTAAACGATGATTTTCCAAGAGTTTGGATTACTAGAAATCGAAACTCAAAGTCAACGCAATATTTTGGACCGTATGCAAAAGTTTGGCAATTAAAGCACAGCTTGGATTCTTTGCTAAAAACTTTTCCTGTTAGAACATGCAGACAGTCTGTTTTCAATAAAGCACAAAAAACAGGAAGGCCGTGTCTTCTTGCGTCTATTGGAAAATGCTCTGCGCCTTGCGTTCAAAACGTAGACAAAAAAACGCATAGAAACAATGTTGAGCAATTAGTTGGCATTTTAACTGGCGCTATTGGAGATTCCTACATTAACGATTTAACTAGAAAAATGAAGGAGTTAAGCGATAATTTAGATTTTGAAAATGCTGCAAAAATAAGAGACAAAATCAATATTTTTAGAACTGTTATTCAACAAAATTCTGTTGTTTTTAACGATCAAGTAGAAGCTGATGTTTTTGGATTTAGTGCAGATTCGATTGATGCATGCGTTCACGCGTTTTTTGTTAGAGAAGGACTGATTCGCGGAGAAAAAAATTGGCAAGTCGAAAGAAGCGAAGACATTAGTGATGCAGATATAATCGCAAATTTGCTTATACGAGTTTATTCTGAATATGAATCAAATAATGATTTGCAATATGAAAACTCTTTAAAAATAGAGCAATCCAGGAATGCGTTACAAATCGACTATTCTAGTGGCCAAAATATAAATTCGTCGTATAGAGCTAAAGAAACAAAAGAACGCAAAAAGCGACAAGAAACAACAGGAAGAGGAGATTTGCTTGACCCAATTTGCCCTATTCCTAGAGAGATTATTGTTCCTATTGAATTAGATAACTCTCAAAAAGAAAATATTGAAAGCTGGCTTAGTGGTTTAAGAGGTTCAAAAGTAACTATTAAAGTTGCAGAGCGTGGAGATAAGCGCTCGCTTATGGATCAAGCAAACTTGAACGCTGAGCAGTCTCTAAAACAGATGAAAACAAGTAGGATTTCTACTTTAGAATCTAGAACTAATGCTATGAATCAAGTTGCTGCAGCTCTTTCAATGAGTGAAGCTCCTTTGCGAATTGAATGCTATGATATTTCAAACTCGGCTGATGGAAGATATCAAGTTGCATCAATGGTTGTTTTTGAAGATGGAATTGCCAAGCCTAGTGAATATAGAAGATTTTCTATAAAAGGACCTAATGGCATTGGCCAACTAGACGATTTAAGCGCATTATATGAAACTATTTCTAGACGTTTTAAGCATAAAGATGAAAGTAATAGCGATGTGGATGATGATAGCGTAGAAAATCGTGCACAATCAAGTTCTAAAAAATTTGCATATAAGCCTAATCTTGTAATCGTCGATGGTGGTATTGAGCAAGCAAAAGCAGCTCAAAAAGCAATGATTGATTGCAATGTTAAAGGCATAACAGTATGTGGATTGTCTAAAAAATTAGAAGAAGTTTGGCTACCTAATAATCAATACCCAATTATTCTAAAAAGAAGCTCCGAAGGATTGTATTTGCTTCAAAGAGCTAGAGACGAATCTCATCGCTTTGCTATTGCTTATCATAGAAAAAAGCGCGCAAAGGCAATGTTGTATTCATCTATTGACTCAATTCCTGGAATTGGCGAATCTTATAAAAAACGTTTGCTTTCAAAATTTGGCAGTGTTAAAAATCTAAAAGAAGCAAGCGTAGAAGAGTTACAAAAAGTTCCTGGAATAGGTTTGTTAAAGGCTAAAACTATTTATGAGTTTTTGCACTCTCAATAAATCTAAACAATTCTATGGCATGTTGATTAGTCATGATAAGCAACTAGCCTTATAAGTATGTCTCAAGAAATCGAAATAGGTTTGGGCAAAAAAGCCCGAGTTGCTTACTCACTAGACGATATTGCTATACTTCCTTCTCGTCGTTCTCGCGATCCAAAGGCTGTATCTACATCATGGCAAGTCGACGCTTATAGTTTTGACGTACCAGTGATTGCTGCGCCAATGGATTCTGTTACAAGCCCAGATACGGCTATTGCAATGGGCCAAATGGGAGCGTTGGGCGTGCTAGATTTGGAAGGATTGTGGACTCGTTACGAGAATCCAGAACCACTTCTTAAAGAAATCTCAGAGCTTAAAGACGAAGTTGCAACTAAGCGCATACAGGAGATTTATTCGGAGCCAATCAAGCCAGAACTTATTGTTAAGCGCTTGCACACAATTCGCGATGCAGGTGTTACGGTTGCAGGTGCTCTTTCTCCGCAACGCACTCAAGAATTTTATTCTACTGTTCTAGAAGCAGGCGTTGATTTATTTGTTATTCGCGGAACTGCTGTTAGTGCGGAGCATGTTTCTAAAGACCATGAGCCTCTTGACTTAAAGAAGTTTATTTACGATTTAGACGTTCCAGTTATTGTTGGAGGTTGCGCAGACTACACTTCCGCATTGCATCTTATGAGAACTGGTGCTGCTGGAATCCTTGTTGGTTTTGGCGGTGGCGCTGTTTCTGCAACAATGAATACGCTCGGAGTTCAAGCGCCTATGGCAACTGCTATTGCAGACGTTGCAGAAGCTCGCAGAGATTATATGGATGAGTCTGGTGGACGATACGTTCAAATTATTGCAGATGGCGGAATGGGAACGTCTGGTAACTTTATTAAGGCACTTGCTATGGGAGCAGATGCAGTAATGCTTGGCACTCCTTTAGCGCGCGCAACCGAGGCTCCAGGCCGAGGAATGCATTGGGGAGCAGAAGCTCGTCATCCTTCTTTGCCACGCGGAATGCGTACAAATGTTGGAACTGTTGCTCCTCTTGAGAATATCTTGTTTGGACCAAGTCATATGGCAGATGGAAAGACTAACCTTATTGGTGCTTTAAGGCGAACAATGGCATCTACTGGGTATGTTGATGTTAAGAGTTTCCAGCGTTGTAGTGTTGTTTTTAATCCATTCCATCAAGATATAAGGTAAATCATTAAAATCCTATTATTATCTTATTAATGATTAATAGAATTGCGCGCTTGATTCAATTTTGAGTGCGCAATTCTTGTTTATAGGCCAAAAAGTGTGTAAAGCTAAGATGATGAATGTTCTTAAAATAGAATTAGTCAGTTAGCTTTTGGCGCATAATCCCGTTTTTGATAGTTTTGTTTTGTTTTTGCTAATAAACTTAATATTCCAGAATTTTGCAAAGTCAAGTTAGTTTTCAACACCATTATTGATATAACATGTGTAAGTCTATAGAGATTATCTATACATATAGGATTATCGATATAAATAATCTATTATAAAAATACGGTTAAATCTAGATTCTTAAGCAAGCTATTTAACACGTTTAACTAAAAATATTGCAAAAAGCAATAAAAGATTTTAGCAAACAAGTAAAGATTGGAGTTGTTATGAGCCTTATTGGTACGCATATTCTTCCGTTTAAGGTAAATGGATACAAGAATGGCAATTTTGTAGAAGTAAGCGACAATGACGTTCTTGGAAAATGGGCTATTTTCTTCTTCTATCCAGCAGACTTTTCATTTGTGTGCCCAACAGAGCTTGAAGATCTTGCAAACCACTATGAAGAGCTTCAAAAATTAGGTGTAGAAGTTTATTCTGTTTCAACAGACACTCATTTTGTTCACAAAGCTTGGCACGATGATTCTAAAGCTATTGCAAAAGTTCAATACACAATGCTTGGAGACCCAAATGGCGCGCTTTCTAGAAACTTTAATGCGCTAAATGAGGAATCTGGTTTAGCTCATCGCGCAACTTTTTTGCTGGATCCTCAAGGCAATATTCAATTCTACGAGATGACAGCAGATGGAATCGGCAGAAACGCCGACGAGATGATTCGCAAAATTAAAGCTGCACAATTTATTGCATCTCACCCAGGAGAAGTATGCCCAGCAAAGTGGGAGCAGGGAGAAGAAACACTTGCTCCATCTATTGACTTAGTTGGAAAAATCTGATTTTAACAGTTGATTTTATTTGCTTATTTTAACTGCTGATTTTATCGACAAATTTTAACACAATTTACACGTTGCTTTGATTGCTACAGAAAGTGAAAATAATGACTTTATTAGATTCAAATTTAACTACTCAACTTGCTGGATTGCTAGAAAAAATGGTTAATCCGATTAATCTTGTTGCGTACGTTGATAGTAGTGAAAATTCTCAAAAAGTTATTGAGCTTTTGCAAGAAGTAGCAAATCAAAGCAACAAAATCACTGTTATAAAAGATGATAAAAGTAGTACTAAGCGAATCCCAAGTTTTTCAATTACTAATCCGCAAAATAACGTTTCTGTAAGTTTTGCAGGTTTGCCACTTGGTCATGAGTTTAGCTCTTTAGTTTTGGCTATTTTACAAGTAAGTGGTTATGCTCCCAAAATAAGCGAAGACCAGCGCAAAGCAATTTTGAGCATTGGAAGTCATGAAGTTACTACATACATGTCTGTTACTTGCATTAATTGCCCAGAGGTTGTTCAGTCACTTAATACAATTTCGATTATCAATCCAAAAGTAAAGCATATTGCTGTAGAAGGAAGCGCTTTCAAAGACGAGGTAGATGCTCTTGGTGTAATGAGTGTTCCTGCTGTTTTTGAAAACGGAAAGATGATTTCGTCTGGAAGGTCATCTATAGACGAATTAGTTGCGATGCTTTTAAGACAAGAAGAAAATGGGGATTCGAGCGATTCTAGTGATTCTACGGTTTCTAGCGATTCTTCACTAGCGCAAAAAATGAACGCTAAAGACCCATACGATGTTCTTATTGTAGGCGGAGGTCCTGCTGCCAGCGCTGCCGCGATTTACACAGCTAGAAAAGGTCTTAAAACAGCAATGATTATGGACCACAGAGGCGGTCAGGTTGTTGAAACAGAAAGCATTGAAAACCACATTTCTCAAACGCACACAACAGGCGCAAAGCTTGCTAGCGATTTAACAAACCACATTGCTCAATACAACATTGACGTATTTACTCCCGATTGGGCTACGTCTTTAGACGTTGCAGAAGAGCCTTACGGATTACACACGATTAACACTAAATCTGGCGGAAGTCTAAAAGCTAAAGCGGTGATTATTGCAACAGGCGCTACGTGGAGAACGCTTGGTGTTCCTGGAGAAGATGAATACAGAAACAGGGGAGTGTCGTTCTGCCCGCATTGCGATGGCCCTTTGTTTAAGAACAAGAATGTTGTAGTTGTTGGCGGAGGAAATTCTGGAGTCGAAGCTGCAATAGACTTAGCAGGAATCGCAAATCACGTTACTGTTATAGAGTTTATGGATTCTCTTAAAGCGGATCAAATATTGCTAAACACTTTGCATTCTCTTTCTAATGCAAATGTAATAACAAGTGCATCTCTTAGCAAAATAGATGGAGATAACAAAAAAGTTACCGCAGTGCATTATATGGATCGCAATGAGAATAATGTGGAAAATCGTGAGAAAATTTTACACACAGACGGAGTGTTTGTTCAAATTGGTTTAATGCCAAATACAAAGTGGATTGAAAATAAACTAAGCTTAAACAATCGAGCAGAAATAGTAACAGATAGAAAAGGATGCACGAGTATTCCTGGAATCTTTGCTGCTGGCGATTGCTCGGATGAGCCTTATAAGCAGATTGTTACAGCATACGGGTCTGGCGCAAATGCAGCTCTTAGCGCTTTCGACTATTTAATTAGAGATCCACATAATTAAAATCATGCCTGGAACATTCATAGAACTCGCTTAGAATACGCATATAGCACGCCTATAGTACGCATAGAAAGATAAATACTTGAACATTAAATCGCTTGAATACTTAATTGCTTTTGCAAAAGAAGAAAGCTTTACAAAAGCTGCCGAGCGCATGCACGTTTCTCAGCCAACTTTATCTACGCAGATTAAAAAGCTAGAAGACACGCTTGGAGTTTGTCTTATTGAGCGGACTCCAGGAAAGCAGATTTTAACTCCTGCAGGAAGGGAAGTTGTGTATTATGCAAAGCGTATTCATTCGGATGTTTCTAACATTTATCAAGCAGCAAGGCGCCTAGAAGATCCTTGGTCTTCTACAATAGTTTTAGGAATTTTCCCAACATTATGCCCATATCTTTTGCCTAGAATAATACCTGTTTTGCGTAAGATTAAGCCGAATTTTACTATTCGTTTTGTTGAAGAAAAGTCTGCAACTTTAATCGAATTGCTAAATAATGGTCAAATCGATGCAGCAATATTGAGCGAAAAGTTAGACGAATCGTCAATAAAGGTTAATCACATTTTTGATGAAGATTTTGTTTTAGCAGCGTCAACAAATTCGCAATTGGGAAACCAAAAATCTCCAATCGACTTGTCTCAATTATCTAGCCAAAAAATACTTCTTTTGGAAGATGGACATTGTATGAGACGAAGTATGATTGATGTTTGTCAAAAGGTTGGAGCAAAACAGTCCGAATTTTGTGCAACATCTTTGGAAACCTTGCGATACATGGTTGTTGGAAGCAAAGATGTAACATTGCTGCCACGTCTTGCAACTCTTCCGCCTATTGTTCAGCCAGCTGGTTTAACAATTCGCGAGTTTAATAGTCCAAAGCCGTATCGATCGCTGTACTTAAATTGGCGAGCTGCTTCTCCAGTAGACAAGATTATGGAAGGATTATGCACGATTATTTATGGAACTTGCGCGAATTTGCATAAAAAATAATTGCAATCACATATTTTAATATTTGATTATTTGCATATTTAACATGATTTAGCAGACTTTTAGCAGAATCTTAGTAAGATTTTCGATAAAATTTGATTGCATGCTTGCGATTCAACAATCATTTATATTTAGAATATTCGCTATACTTAGAATGTTTAGTAAGAATCAATAAGATGCGTATAAATCAATTGTGTAGAATTTTATTGTCTTACGTTAAAGTTGTGCAATAAGAAAGAATGGGGATTATGCAAAACCAAGTGCAATCTAGCAATAACGCTGATTCAATCTGCCATAATGCAAAAAATTGCAATTATAACGCAGATAGAAGTATGCAGATTGCGCTACGTACAATTGATACGCTTTGGGAGAGCAAAAACTCAATTCCTGTTAAGCTATTTTCAAAAAAACATATTTTTAACGATTTTCCTTTTATGCCTAGCTCAACAAAACTGGGTTGGATTAAGATTTACGGCAAAAAACAAGGTATTTCAATTGGATTGTTTAGCAAAGATCGCAAACGTTTTTACCAAGTTGCTGTTGCTGATTTAGAAGGCAGAGTTTACGAAGGGCACACTGTAACAATTGAAGATACAACGGAAAATATACCCGAATTGTCTTTTGTTGAGCAAAACTCTATGACTATTTCTAACTCAGATAGATTCTACGGTTGCATTGATAAAAAAACTACTCGAGCAAGTCATAAAGCGAGCCATAGCGCAAGCCATATCAAAAAAAGTGGTTTTAAGAATAAGTCAAATAATGATTTAGTTGTTATTAAGGGAGATGTTGTTGTTCAAACTTCTAAAGATGGCGGAATTCAATGGGTGTCGTCTTGGATTCGCAAAGCAAATACTAAAAAAGAAACTTATACGCTAGAAGAAACGCGTGTAGATTTGCCTAATAATTTGCGTTGCAATCTTAGTTATTTTGACGCAATCGCTATATCTTATTTTGCGTCATTTTTTGTACCAGATATGTTGTTAGCTTTTAGCGGATTTGGGTCTGGAAACATATTTAGGCATCTTACAAAAGAAGCACCTTTGAGTGCTATTAGGCGAAGCGTTTGCGATGCAAACACGGCAGAGAGAGCTGGTCTACGCGTATCTGCAATGGAGAAATATTTTACATACTTAATGGCAGATGCGGGAGCGTTAGAGGACGCTGGAGCATTAGAGGCTGAACACGCCGCTGAAAGATTGCATTTGCAAAAATCTAAATGTTCAGATGCAAACTTTTTAGTTTGGGATGATTCTTTGGAGGCAAAATCCGCGTTAAGAGCTTTGCGTATAGAAGGAGCAATAAATAGATTCCAGTCTATTAGCAATTGCTTAGAAGAAAACTGCTCTAATGACGGTGATTTAACAGAAAATAACGCAACTTATAATCAAGTTTGTGCAATGGATATGGCTTTTATAAACGATCCTGCTTTTTGCGCAAGTGGCGAGATTGACATGAATTCTTTTGGCAATCCGTTGCAAGACAACAATATTAGGCCATTATTGCATTTACTTAACCGTGCAAGAAAATCTAATGATTTGTATATTTATAAAGCTGACGGATCTTCTAATTGTGAATGGTCGTACAGGCAAAGACTCTCGGAACTAATCAGAAGCCTTTATTTGCCTTTTAGATTCGATGCTGATTTTAGATCTAATTTAGATAGTGGGAATGTTGCATTAGCGTTTATGGCAACAGGAAATTCAATGATGCCTAATCTAACATACGATTGTGTTAAAAAAGATTTTGTTCCAATAAGCGAACGAAACAGATCTAAAATGACAACTAACTACAATCTTCGTCTTGGATTAATGCTGGCTGCTCTTGCTTTTGGTGCTAGCGAAGAAGTGCAAAACGTTTCAATACGATTAGATTCAATCGGCTTAGAGGAGATGGTTGCAGCTCAAGACGTTGCTATGAATAAAATTTTAAGCCAAACGATTAATGCTCTTAATCACATGAATAAAAATGCTGCAAGAGCAAAAGGCGATCCAAAAGATGGGGATATTCATGGAGACGTTAGTAGTGGTTTTGCTAATTTAGGGTCTAGCGCGGATAGTAGTGCAGACAGTGCTTCAGATAGTCTTGTTGAAAGCATTGTAGAAAATCTTGAAGATACAAGCGCAAGCAACAGTGATAATAGCGCTAACGGTAATCGTAGCGATAATAGCAATAGTAGTAATAGCGATAGCAATAATAGCGCAAAAAACGAAGACCCAATGGCAGCGTTTAGCAAATCTCCTTCGATTATACCGTTGCTAACTGTTACTTTTACTAGAAAGTCGTTCTTAAAGCACATACGCGCAAACGGATTAAATAATCCTCTTGAAACGTATAAAAAGTTTAATGCAACTTTGCAAGTCGATGAAAACGGCTCATTAAACCAAATTGAGCCAACGTTTGACTTACGAGACAGCTGCTTTGCGCCGCATGGTGCTCAAGAAGAACCAGAGTTTTCCGACATAATTTTTGACGCAAAGTCGCAAGAATTGTTAGCAACTCAAGACGCAAAAGGCCTTTCAATACAGCGCGAAGACGTTTTACAACAAGCGGTTGCTGATTTTAATCACATAGCGT
The DNA here is from genome assembly GCF_049815665.1 of Gardnerella piotii. Taxonomy (NCBI): domain Bacteria; kingdom Bacillati; phylum Actinomycetota; class Actinomycetes; order Bifidobacteriales; family Bifidobacteriaceae; genus Gardnerella; species Gardnerella piotii. The sequence goes on along the minus strand of NZ_CP187450.1, from coordinate 882,657 downwards.
CTAAAGCAATTATGACGAACGCAGAAAAAGCTCGTATGGCAATGGATATTGTTGAAAGCATTAACGATCCAGAGCTGAACGATCAAGCAAACCATGTAATAAGCGCATTAATAGACGAAAAAGAAATACCAGAAATATCGTTTAACGCTTCAAAAGATATTTACAATATGCGAGTGCATGCTCACGAACAATTTATGAGTGGGGATTTAGAAAGCGCAATCGAAGAGTATGAAAACAATATAAAGCATTTTGACGATATGTTTGCTTCTGGGGATGTTGTTCCAAGATACTTCAACTCGTATGCTGAGCGCGTTGTTTATAATCGCATGTTTGCAACGCAAAACGAGCAAATGAGGCTTATACCAGACGGACTTTTCTACGCGCATATGGAGATTGCGGATTTACTCGGCCAGCTTGGAAGGAGTAAAGAGGCGCTAAAACATCTAAATACAATGGTTTCTTATGCTCCAACGTATGTTATATCTCACTTAAAGCTAGCTTCGCAATTATCTCGTCAAGAAGATTGGCCTTCTGTAGAAGCAGTATGCTTAAACGCTTTACAAGTATGTTTCGATAGAGAAGATGCTGCGTTTATTTACTACAGGCTAGCATATGCAGAGTGGATGCAAGATAACTTCCCGCTCGCTGTTGCTGCATATATGGTTGCAGATGACTTGTTTAGTGAAAAAAATGAATCTCTAGAAGTAGAGCTTGCAGAACTCTTAAGTAGAGTTGAATCTCAATGCATTGCCGTTCCTAGAAGCTTGCATCAAGCAAAAGAAATGCTAGAAATCAATAATATTGTGAATTGGCCAGATGTTAATGCATATGAGATTATTGACGAAGCTGCAAAAGTCACTGTTAATGAGGGTATGTTTGTTATTGCGCGAACTCTTTCTGTTGCTAGATCTAGAATGCTGTTTAGAAACGATTCTTCTGAAAGTATTGTTCAAATGCAATTTTTGCGATCTCTTAACGCTTAATAAATTCTTGTTAAATGGGCTATAAAATAGACTAAAACGCTTTGAAGGGAAGACTCATGGCTGCATCTAATGGTGATTCGACGCAACATTCGAGTGGTGCTCAATTGTCACTTTTTGATGATCTAGATAGTGTTAATAATGTTGAAAATATACAAAATAATAATGAGACAAGCGTTAATGGCAAATTTGCATCAACGATTCAAAGCGCAAAGCAATCACATGATGTAACAAGTGATTTAAGCGAGTCTAACACTTTTAGTTCAATCGTAGATTTTGACAATTGGATTGCTAAGCTAGAGCCGTCAGATTCGGACGCAATGCAATTAGCTAAGATTGAGCCTTCGCTTTTAACAACAGAACAAGGCGCAAGATTATGGGCAAAATTGGCTGCATGGGCGCAAGCAGATCAAATCGCATATTATGTTGATGATTCTCCAACAAGCTCCGACGCAGCTTACGACGCAAGAATGCGAGTATTGAGCGCGCTTGAGGCTACTTTCCCGATTCTAGACACGCCTCAATCGCCAACGCATAGAGTTGGCGGAACTTTTTCTAACGATTTTGCACCAGTTCGTCACCCTTCAAGAATGATGAGCTTGGATGATGTTTTTTCGATTGATGAATTAAAATCTTGGTATAACAGCATTATTCGAGACTTGCAATGGCCTGAAAATAAGCCGCTGCCAATGACATGTGAAGTAAAAATCGATGGACTTGCGCTAAATCTTATTTATCGAAATGGAACTTTGGAACAAGGGCTAACCCGAGGAGACGGTGTTACTGGAGAAGACATATCGCTAAACGTAAGAACAATCGAAGAAATTCCTACGCAATTGCATGGTGAAGATCCAGACGATATTCCAGAATTTGTGGAAATCCGCGGTGAAGTATTTATGAAGTGGGCGGATTTTAGAAAGCTAAACATTGAGCAAGAAGATTTAGGAAAGCCTGCTTTTGCAAATCCAAGAAACGCGGCTGCAGGATCTTTAAGACAAAAGGATCCTAGAATTACAGCCACAAGACGCTTGAGTTTTATAGCACACGGATTAGGAAATCTAAAGTGGAAGGATTTAGCGCAAAGCGGCGGCGAATCTAATGCGCATACTCAAACATCATTCAACCAATCAGACGCTTACGAATTGTACAAAAAATGGGGTATTCCTGTTTCTCCATATACGCGCAAAGTTACGTCTTTTGAACAAATAGAAGACATGATTGACTACTATGGTGAGCATAGAAACACTATTATTCATGCACTAGATGGAATTGTAGTAAAAGTAGATGATCGCGCTTTGCAAAAAAAGCTTGGTGCAACTTCTAGAGCGCCGCGTTGGGCGATTGCGTACAAGTATCCGCCAGAAGAAGTTAATACGCGCTTAAAAGATATTGTTGTTCAAGTTGGAAGAACAGGAAGAGTAACTCCAGTAGCTGTTTTAGAGCCAGTAACTGTTGCAGGTTCCACTATATCTCGTACAACTTTGCACAATCCATACGAAGTTGAACATAAAGGTGTACTTATTGGAGATACTGTTGTTGTGCGTAAAGCTGGAGATGTTATTCCAGAATTAGTTGGACCTGTGCTCAAATATAGAAATGGCAGAGAAAATGAATTGAAAAAATTCGTTATGCCAGAGTATTGCCCATCTTGCGGAACAAAGCTTGCTCCTACAAAAGAAGGCGACAAAGATATTCGATGCCCTAATGTAGAAAATTGCCCAGCTCAGCTTACTGAGCGCATAATCAACTTGGCTTCAAGACAAGCTTTTGATATTGAAAATCTTGGCGAAGCATCCGCTCTTGCTCTAACTAACCCAGAAGATTCTAGGCCAATAACATCAAAAGTTTATATTGAAGATAAAAGCATAAGCAAAATAGTTGTTGAACGCGGATCTTCTAATCCGCCGATTCTACCAGAGTCGAATTGCGATCTTCCTGCTCCTCAAACTCCTGTTCTTACTAGCGAAGCTGATATTTTTAATATTAACGCTAACGATTTAAGAAATGTTAAAGTTTGGAAGGAAATTCCGCTTGTTGAAGAATGGGAAGAAGTAGGAAAAGACGGAAAACTCAAAAAACGATCTAAGAAGATTGGCGGAAGTGGATTATGGAGGCAAGTCTCAGCTTTTTGGACTAGGCCTCTAGAAGCTACGAGAAGAAAGTCGAATGATGATTCTAAAGATTCTAATGATTCTAACAATTCTGACACCTCTAGTAGCTTTACTAGTGATGAGTCTAACGAATCTTTTAATCCAAACTACCCACTGTTTGAAGTTCCTGTGGATGCTTACGTAACAAAGCTAGTTGAAAAGAAAATTCGCGTAAATAATGTTCTTAAAACAGTTGAAGCGCCAGAATACACTCGTCCTAGCGAAACAACAAGAGCAATGCTAGAAGAAATAGCTCAAAAAGGTAAGTCTGCGCCTCTTTGGCGTGTGCTAGTGGCACTTTCTATTCGCAGGCTTGGGCCGCCAACAGCTCGCCTTATAGCTGCAAGATTTGGCTCAATTGAAAATATTGCAAATGCGACTATTGAGGATTTAACTCAAATTGATGGCGTTGGTCCAGAAATTGCTCAAGCTGTTTTTGATTGGTTTGAAAAATCAAAAGATTCTAACGATTGGCGTAGTGAAGTTTTAAGAAAATGGAAAGAAGCTGGAGTTGTTGGAAACGATTCTGCACAATCCAATAATCTTGAGCAAACGCTTAGTGGCAAAACTGTTGTTGTTACAGGGTCTTTAGAAGATTTCACACGAGATTCTGCTAAAGAAGCTATTGTATCTAGAGGTGGAAAAGCTGCATCTTCTGTTAGTAAAAAAACGTATTGTGTGATTGTTGGAGCAAATGCTGGATCTAAAGAAGCTAAAGCAGAAGAACTTGGCATACCAATGTTGAACGAGAATCAATTTAAGATTTTACTTAAAACAGGTAGTGTTGAATCTGCGCTAAAAAACGATATTACACTTGATTCGCAAAGTGAATTGTAAAAACATGAGTAATAATCTTGTTGAATTGGAAACGCGTATCTACGACTTATTGGGTAGTGTGATTGATCCAGAATTAGGGCGTTCTGTTACCGAATTAAACATGGTTACGGGCGTTCGCGTAAGAGAAAAATCATGCGAAAAATCATGCGAATCAAATAATCATAATCCAACTTATAGCGTTTCTATAGATATTGAGCTTACTGTTCCAGACTGCCCATTAGCTCAAGTTATTACGCAAAGAGTTCAATCAGTTGTAGCAAAGTACCCAAATGCAACGTTTATTCCAACAGTAAACGTAAGCGCTATGAGCAAAGATAAGCTTGCAAAGCTTGTTTCGGATTTAAAAGAGGAGCGTAAAGAAAATCCGTTCAATAAAAATGGCGTTAGAACAAGGATTTTTGCTATTGCATCTGGAAAAGGCGGAGTTGGAAAGTCTTCTATAACGGCTAATTTGTCTGCCACTTTTGCATCTCTTGGCTACAAAACAGCAGCAATAGATGCAGATGTTTATGGTTTTTCATTGCCGCGCATGTTTGGAGTTACAACTCAACCGACTAATCTGAACGGCATGCTTATGCCAGTTGAAGCTTGGGGAGTTAAGCTGATTTCTATTGGAATGTTTGCTGGAACAGATCGCGCGATTTTGTGGCGAGGACCTCGTTTGCAACGTTCTCTTGAGCAATTTCTATGCGATGTTTGGTGGGCAGATCCAGACGTGCTTCTTTTAGATTTGGCTCCTGGAACGGGAGATATGGCTTTAGCCGTTGCACAATCATTGCCGAATGTGGAGCTTGTTGTTGTTACAACACCTCAACCTAGTGCTTCGGATGTTGCGGTTAGAGCGGGGCTTATGGCTTTGCAAATTCCGGTTAATGTGCGCGGTGTTGTAGAAAATATGAGTTGGTTCGATAACAATGGAGCGCGACTAGAAATCTTTGGCTCGGGAGGCGGAAAGCGCGTGAGCTATCAGCTTTGCAAAGCTCTTGGTAAGAGTGTTCCTCTTCTTGCTCAAATTCCGTTAGACACAAGTATTAGAGAAATTGGAGAATCGGGCAGACCTGCTGTTCTTACAAAAGATGGCAAACTAGCAAACACTCAATTAGCGAATACATTTGTTAGTCTTGCAAAATCATTAATCGATTAATCGATAAAAAATGAGGCCACTTGACTTTTCGTCAAGCAGCCTTATTTTTGCAATATGCTTTGATTAATGCTTTGCTTTATAAGCCAAACTACTTAATAGCGTTAAGCCACTGTTCTTTAGTTGCTTTTTCTGCTTGTAGCTTAGCTTTACGCTTTGAATCTTTTTCGCTTGCAATCTTAGACTCAAGCTCTTCGAGTTGAGCCTTTAATTGAGCAGCAAAACTAGATTTGCGAGCATCTGCTTCTGGGTCTGCATCTTTCCAAGCAGCGTCTTCAACAGCCTTAATCTTCTTGTCTACATCGTTCAAGCGAGATTCAATTCTGCGCATATCTTCGCGTGGAACAAAGCCAATCTTGTCCCATTCTTCTTGAATCTCAGACAATGCTTTGCGAGCAGCTTTAGCGTCTTCTTCGTCTTTAACAGGAACAAGAGCTTCTGCTTTAACTAGTAATGCTTCCTTCTTGCTAAGATTTTCTTTTTCGCCAGCACTCATCTTTTCTCTATCTTCTTGACGAGCATGGTAGAAAGCATCTGCAGCTTCGCGGAACTTCGTCCACAATTCGTCGTCGTGTTGACGTCCAGCATTTCCAGCCTTCTTCCAGCGGTCCATCAAAGCATTAAACTTCATTGAAGTTTCACGCCATTGAGTGGAGTCCTTTAGGCTTTCTGCTTCTTTTATGATTGCTTCCTTAATCTCTTTAGCACTATTGCGCTCATTGTCTCGCTCTTTAACCCAAGCAGAGCGAGCTTGAGAGAACGCAGAACGGGCTTTAGAGAAACGCTGCCAAAGAGCATCCGCATCCGCCTTGTTTAAGTGAATTGTAGTGCGCTGATGCTGCTGCCACTTATCGAACAGCGAACGGAGCTTATCGGAAAGCGAGCGCCAGTTTGTAGACTCGCCCATTTGTTGAACAAGCGCTTCTGCCTGTTCAACAATTGCTGTGCGATCTTTAAGAGCTTTTTCTAATTCTGCTTTGCGCGCTTTAGCGAGTTCTTCTTTTTTAGATGCAGCTTTAGTTTTTAGCTCGGCGTGTCGCGCGCTTAAAGCGGCAAGATCTCCAACAACAGATGGCTCCTTAAGCTCCGCATCTAAAGTAGCTAAGGTTTCGTCAATTTCCTTTGGCCTTACGTTAGAAGATTCAAGTCTTTTTTCAAAAAGATCAAGCTTGATTTTTAAGTCAAGATAACGGTGTACGTAGAAAGTCAAAGCGTCTTCTGGAGTGCCAGTAGAGTATTGCCCTACTTCGCGTTCTCCACCAGCTTCTCGAACATACACATTTCCATTTTCATCAACACGCCCAAAGGTTTTTGCGCCTTTAACGTCTTCTTCGCTATACGAGATAGCTGGAACAGCAGCAACAACGCGAGCTTTATTTGCTAAGCTTGCAGGCGAAGGAGCATGCGGCTTTGGGGTAGCTTGTTTAGTAGTTTCTATAGGTTTAGTCTGTTCGGTCACGGGACGACTCCTTAGAGCATATGCACGGTAATAGTGTTACGAATAAGTATGACGGTAAGCCATGATTTTTCCGTAACATAACCTATTATAGTGGACATGGTACAAGGCTCATCAATATCTGGTTTTCCGGAGTGGCTTCCAAGCGAGCGCGCTGTTGAGCAGCGTGTTATGGACACATTGCGGGAAGTATTTGAATTAAATGGTTTTATAGGCATTGAAACTCGTGCTGTTGAGCAGGGTTCAAGCTTGTTAAAAAAGGGTGAAACTAGCAAAGAAATATATCTTTTATCTAGATTGCAAGAAGTGGGTCACGAAAGCGACACTCCAGTTGAAAATCGCATTGGATTGCACTTTGATTTAACAGTTCCTCTTAGCAGGTATGTTGTTGAACACACTGGCGATTTAGCATTCCCATTTAAGCGTTGGCAAATGCAAAAAGTTTGGCGTGGAGAGCGTCCACAAGAAGGACGTTTCCGTGAGTTCGTTCAAGCAGATATTGACGTTGTAGGTAATGGCGACTTGCCATCTCACTACGAAGTGGAGCTTCCACTTGTTATGGTCGAAGCTTTGGAGCGTTTGCGCGAGTTTGGCTTGCCAAAAGCCACTGTTCACGCAAATAATCGCAAGCTTTCCGAAGGCTTTTATAGGGGAATTGGCTTAAGCGATATTGAAGGTGTTCTTCGAGAAATCGATAAGCTAGATAAGATTGGCGCAAAAGAAGTTGCAAATCTTCTTGTAAAAGAATGCAAAGCTACAGATTCTCAAGCTGCAGCATGCTTAGAGCTTGCAGAGCTAAACGCAAATAGCGGAGAAGAATTAAAGACTAAATTCAACGCTTTATGCGATAAACACAATATTTCTAAGGATGCCAGCAATGAATCTTACGCTTTAGCGATTGAAGGTGTAGAAACGCTTGCGATGATTGTAGACGATGCGTCAAAAATTCGTCCAGGATCTGTTGTTGCTGATTTGAAGATTGCGCGCGGCTTGGATTACTACACTGGCTCAGTCTACGAGACATTCTTAGAAGGCGCTGAATCCCTGGGGTCAATCTGCTCTGGTGGAAGATACGACAATCTTGTTTCTCAAGGAAACAAAAAGTATCCAGGAGTAGGTCTTTCTATAGGACTTTCGCGCTTGCTTTCTTACATGCTTCACACATCTGGAGCTACAGTTTCACGCGTTTCTCCTGCTGCAGTTTTGGTTGCAGTTTGGAACGAAGAAGATAGGCCAGCTTGTAACGAGATTGCTCAAAAGCTTCGCTCTAGAGGAATCGCAACAGACGTATCTCCAAGTGCTGCAAAGCTTGGTAAACAAATCAAGTATGCAGATAAGTTGGGTATTCCATACGTTTGGTTCCCAGCAGATAGTACAGATTCTGAATCCAGCAAAGACGAAGTAAAAAACATTATTACGGGAGAGCAAGTTTGCGCAGACGTTATGTCTTGGCAGCCAGATGACGCATATGCTCATCAAACTGTTTCTTGCGCTCAATAAGTGCAATTTACTTTTAAGATTTAAGATTTAAGATTTGCAATTTGCTTTTTAAGATTTTAATATTTGAAAGCGCGATTCATGCGGTAAACTATTAAAGTCAAAACAAAAATTAACAAAATTATTCAAACAAGGAAGTGGACTTATGAGCCAGACGGCGTATCGCACACACCATGCCGTTGAAGTGACTGAGACATTAGTTGGACAAAACGTAACCATTGCTGGTTGGGTTGATCGTCGCCGCGACCACGGTGGCGTTGCCTTTGTAGACGTTCGAGACAACACTGGCTTAGTGCAAGTTGTTATTTACGATGAAGAAACTGCGCGACCATTGCGTAGCGAGTTTGTTGTGCAAGTTACTGGCGAAGTTCGCTTGCGTCCAGATGGCAATGAAAATGACCATTTAGCAACAGGAAAAATCGAAATCGTTGCAAATAAAGTAACAATTCTCGCTAAGTCCGATGCGTTACCATTCCAAGTTTCTACAGCTTTGGAAAACGAGTCCGAAAACAAGCTTCCTAGCGAAGACGTACGTTTGAAGTACCGTTATCTTGATTTACGCCGTCCATCTATGCAGCGTAATCTAAAGCTCCGCTCTAATATGGCTAAGGCAGCTCGTCATGCTTTGGAAGATATGGACTTTACAGAAGTAGAAACACCAACGTTTATTAAGTCCACTCCAGAAGGCGCTCGCGATTTTGTTGTTCCAGCACGCTTGGTTCCAGGCTCATGGTACGCTCTTCCACAGTCTCCTCAGCTTTTAAAGCAGTTGCTTATGGTTTCTGGTGTTGAGCGCTACTATCAGCTTGCTCGTTGCTATCGCGATGAAGACTTCCGTGCAGATCGTCAGCCTGAGTTCACTCAGCTCGATATGGAAATGAGCTTTGCAAGCCAAGAAGATGTTATGGCTATGGCAGAGCGCGTTATCGCTGCTATTTGGAAGGAAGCAGGCCACGAAATTACTCTTCCTTTGCCTCGAATTACTTGGCAAGAAGCAATGGATAAGTACGGTTCCGATAAGCCTGATTTGCGTTTTGGAAACCCACTTATTGAGTTGACTGACTTCTTTAAGAACACTCCATTCCGCGTGTTCCAAGCTCCTTATGTTGGCGCTGTGCTCTTTAAGGGCGGTGCCGAAACTCCTCGTCGTCAGTTTGACGCATGGCAGGATTGGGCTAAGCAGCGCGGTGCTAAGGGTTTGGCTTATGTAGTCTTTGGTGAAGATGGTGAGCTCAAGGGCCCTGTTGCTAAGAATCTTAGCGAAGAAGAACGCGCAGGACTTAAGGAAGCTGTTGGTGCGCAGGATGGCGATGCTGTGTTCTTTGCAGCAGGAAGCCGTGAATCTTCTCAGCTTTTGCTTGGTGCAGTTCGTGTAGAGCTTGCTAGCCGCGCAGGATTGCTTCACCCAGACGAGTTTGCGTTTACTTGGGTTGTTGACTTCCCACTGTTTAAGCGAACGGATGATCCAGACGATGACGATGTTGCAGTTGGCCACTCAAAGTGGACTTCTATGCATCATCCATTTACAATGCCATCTGCTGATTGGATTGACAAGTTCGATAAAGACCCAGAGCATGCAATGAGCGATTCTTACGACATTGTTTGCAACGGAAACGAGATGGGCGGCGGCTCTGTTCGTATTCATCGCGATGATATTCAAGACCGTGTGCTTGACGTTCTTGGAATCGACAAAGCAGAGGCAGAAGAAAAGTTTGGATTCTTGCTTGAAGCGTTTAAGTATGGTGCTCCACCTCACGCTGGTATTGCTTTGGGCTGGGATCGTACTGCCGCTATTTTGGCAGGCGCAAGCTCAATTCGCGACGTAATCGCCTTCCCTAAGGCTGGCGGTGGCCGCGATCCTCTAACTGGCGCTCCTGCTCCAATCTCTGCTGAACAGCGTGCAGAAACTGGCGTTGATTACGATCCAGAAGAAGACGAATAGTCGCAAGCGCTAAACAAGAATTAATATTCATATATGCCGTTAAGTCGTTTGGTTAACTAAACCAAAATCAAGGCTTAACGGCATTTTTTTAAGTAAAATTAACATTTTTGTATCATTTTTAATGTTTTTCGTAACTTTATAGGTGGTTAAAAGTAACTATTACGATAAACGCATGTAACACAGGAACATTAAAATCCTTTTTATGGATACTAAATTAAACAACACAAAAAAAGTAGCACAGCCATTGGTGGAACTTAGCCATGTTGAAAAACATTATGGCAAGCTTCACGTTTTGAAAGATATTAACTTAACAGTTAATAAAGGCGAAGTGCTTGTTATTATTGGACCTTCTGGTTCTGGCAAGTCAACAATGTGCAGGACGATTAATCGTCTTGAAACAATCGACTCTGGAGATATTCGCATTGATGGTAAGCCTCTTCCTCAAGAAGGAAAAGAACTTGCTGCATTGCGTGCGGAAGTTGGAATGGTGTTCCAATCTTTTAATCTTTTTGCAAACAAGACGATTCTAGAAAACGTTACGCTTGCTCCTATTAAGGTTCGCCATATGGAACAGCAAGAAGCAGAAAGTTTAGCAATGGATCTTCTTGCAAGAGTTGGTGTAGATAATCAAGCAAACAAGATGCCTTCTCAGCTTTCTGGAGGTCAGCAGCAGCGAGTGGCAATTGCTCGCGCGCTTGCAATGCACCCAAAGGTTATGCTTTTTGATGAGCCTACATCTGCGCTTGATCCAGAAATGGTTAACGAAGTTCTTGATGTTATGGTTGAGCTTGCAAAAGAAGGTATGACAATGATTTGCGTTACTCACGAGATGGGCTTTGCGCGTAAAGCTGCAGACAAAATCGTGTTTATGGCAGATGGTCGTATTCTTGAGCAAAATACGCCAGAAGAGTTCTTTGAGAATCCAAAGACAGATAGAGCAAAAGACTTCCTTTCAAAGATTTTGACTCATTAATTTGATTCTTAATTGAAATCATTAATATCGATTTTTAAGTCTTTAAGAGGTAGCTATGAAATATTTACACAATATTGCTCTTAAGTGTAAGCGTTGCAGACTGGGATTCAGGCATACATATCGCGCAATTTTATCTATGGTTTGCGTATTGTGCTGCGTTTTCCCGCTTAGCGCTTGCAGTAGCGATAATCGAAGCAATGTAATACGCATTGGTATTAAGTTTGATCAGCCTGGTCTTGGTTTCAAAAAGTCTGGAACCTACGTTGGTTTTGATGTAGACGTTGCAAAGTATGTTGCCAAAAAGTTGGGTTACTCCGAAGATAGAATTGTTTGGAAGGAATCGCCTTCAAAACAGCGCGAAGCAATGCTTCAAAATGGCGATGTAGATATGATTGTTGCAACATATTCCATAACAGATGCCAGAAAAAACGCTGTTTCTTTTGCAGGACCATATTTTATTGCTGGTCAAGATTTATTGGTTCGTAAAGACGAGCATAAAGTAAGCGGTCCAGACGATTTAGATGGAAAGCGCTTATGCTCCGTAACTGGCTCTACGTCTGCAATAGTTATTAAAGAGAAATACTCTTCAAAAGTTCAACTTATGCAACAGCCTGGCTATGCAGAGTGCGCAACAGCATTATTCTCTGGAATCGTAGACGCTGTTACAACAGACGATATTATTCTCGCTGGTCTTGCTACAGCATCTAGAGGCAGACTAAAGCTTGTTGGTAAGCCATTTACCGAAGAACACTACGGAATTGGCATTAAAAAAGGAAACACTAAGCTAGCTAAGCGCATTAATGCTGCTCTTAAAGACATGATTAAAAATGGTTCATGGAAAAGAGCTTTAGACGACAACATGCGCGGAACTGGTTTTAAGCCAAACGCAAAGTATAATCCGCCAGTACCAGAAGAGGGGGAGGAGTAAAATGCAAGACTTTGTGCAATTATTTACCTCATACAATATTCCAGGAGCATTCTTAGTGAATATTGAAATCACATTGTGGAGCGTGCTTTTTTCCACGATTCTTGGTGTGATTCTAGTTATGATGAGGATTTGCCCAATCCATTCGCTTCGTCTTATTGCAAGCGCATACGTTGAGTTCTTTAAGAATATGCCTCTAACTATAATCATGGTTTTTATGGTTCTTGGCGTGTACGCACAGCTAAAGCTCGGTTTTTCCACTGTTTTTAGCGTAAACTTCTTCTGGCTTGCAATTGCTGGCTTGAGTTTTTACACTGCAGCATTTGTTTGCGAATCTTTAAGATCTGGCTTAAACACTGTACCTTTGGGTCAGGCAGAAGCATGTAGGGCGCTTGGACTTAACTTCTTCCAATCGGCTTTTAGTGTGATTTTGCCTCAAACTTTCTGCGGATCTGTAGCACCACTTGGAAACACGTTTATTGCGTTGCTCAAAAATTCCACTGTTGCTGCTGCTGCATCTGTTGCTACAGAAACATCTACTCTTATGAGCGAGATGATTGAAAGGCACGCAGATTTGATTGTTCCAATCTTTTTGATTTTTGCGTGCGGATACATTGTTTTGATTATTCCAATCGGTATTCTCACAACTTATTTGTCTAATAAGCTTGCGGTTAGAAGGTGATAAAAATGGCAAAAGAACAAGAAAAATCTCTGTTATTTGATGCGCCTGGACCTAAGGCTCTAAAGAAGATTCGTATTGCAAATATTATTGCGTGCGTTGTGTTTGCGCTTTTTGTTATTGCTCTGCTTTTAAGACTTAGCAATCCTCCAGAAGGCGAGAACCAGCTTTCGTGGGCATTGTGGAATCCAGCTGTAGAATCGGAAGCTTGGAGCGATTTTTATCTTCCAGGATTGTGGATGACTCTTAAAGCTTCGCTTCTTGCTGTTGTAGGCTCAATAGTTTTTGGACTCTTATTTGGTCTTTTAAGACTATTGCCTAGCTTGATTCTTCGTAGCATTTCTGCAGTTGTCGTTGAATTTTGCCGAGCTGTACCAGTGCTTTTGCTTATGATCTTCCTTTGGCGAGGATTTGCATTTGCTGGAATAAGTGGAGCGTCTTATTGGGCTGTTGTTTTGTCTTTGATTTTGTACAACGGTTCTGTTGTTGCAGAGTTAGTTCGATCTGGCGTTGGAAATCTTCCTAATGGTCAGCGCGAAGCATCTTTAGCTCTTGGACTTTCGCAATATCAATCTTTAACACAAATCGAAATGCCGCAAGCAATAATCGCAATGCTTCCTGCAGCTGTAACTCAGCTTGTTGTTGTGTTAAAAGATACTGCATTGGGTTCCATAATTATGTACACTGATTTGCTTCAAGAATCTAGACGACTTGGATCAATGTACTTTAACATTTTGCAAACTTTGACTGTTGCTGCAGTTGTATACTTCTTGATTTGCTGGGCGCTTTCTTGGTTTGCTGAATGGCTTCCATCAAAGCTTAGTAGCAGAACTGCAGCTCCAACAGAGCCTGAACCTGTTGCACCAATCGCAATTATGGATCCTTCTAACGTGAATCAGATTGCTGTTGCTAAGGAAGTTAAAGAGCTGCCACATGGTGGAACTCCTAGAAAGTACCACGTGCATCACCGCGGTACAAACGCTTCTATTCACCATTGGCGTCGTACGCGTTACTTGCAAGGCTACGATGAGCATCATCTAGAAACAGGTGACGAGAATCTAGAAGATAGTCAAAATACTAACCAAGATAAAAATAATAAAAAGCATGATTAATCTTAACTTTTAGATTAATCATGGAATGATAGCGCAATGGGTTTGATTCCGCCTATTGCGCTATTTTTATTCGTTTGATTTTATTCGTTTGAACAAAACGCTTTTTAGTATTTACTAAAACACGACTAAACATGTTCAAAATAAAAATCGATAAAAATCGACACAATCATGTTAAAAATCGTGTTGTGATGTGTCGTTATTGAAAGATATCATAGCAAAGATATGCTTGCGTTCGCCGTTATGACTGGAGGAAAGTTTTATGACTATCGCACAAGCGGGGGAAAGCAAGTCTCGTAGAGTTTTATTGAAACTCTCGGGAGAAGCATTTGGCGGTGGCGCCGTTGGTATAGATACTCATGTTATTCGTAGAATTGCTGGCGAGATTGTAAAAGCAGTGCATGAAGGCGTGCAAGTTGCAATTGTTGTTGGCGGCGGAAACTTCTTCCGCGGTGCAGAGCTTCAACAAGCTGGCATCGATCGCAGTCGCGGCGATTACATGGGTATGCTTGGAACTGTTATGAATTGCTTAGCTTTGCAAGATTTTCTTGAACAAGCAGGGCAGGCAACTCGCGTTCAAACTGCTATAACAATGGGTCAAGTTGCTGAGCCTTACATTCCACTTAAAGCAATTCGACACTTAGAAAAAGGCCGAGTTGTGATTTTTGGTGCAGGCGCTGGCATGCCTTATTTTTCAACCGATACTGTTTCTATTCAGCGTTCTTTAGAGATTCATTGCGATGAAGTTCTAATGGGTAAAAATGGCGTTGACGGAGTTTATAGTGCAGATCCTCGTAAAGATCCTAATGCTAAAAAATTCCTCACTCTTAATTACCATCGCGCGCTTGTTGATGGTCTTGCAGTTATGGACGCTTCTGCGCTTTCTATGGCTAGAGACAATAACCAAAAGATTCGCGTATTTGGCCTAGAAGGAGAAGGAAACGTTACTCGTGCATTAGTCGGAGATCAAATTGGAACTTTGGTTTCTAACGACGAGCCTACGTTTGCTTAATAGATGAAATATTAGTGAATAATCACCAATAAATAAATCATCAATAAATAAAACATGCAAATTAGGCAATAATTTAACAACGTAAAATTTAACAATCACAAAATTTATAAATAGAATTTTAATTGGCACAACTAATACCAATAAAGGAGAACACATGCCAGCGATTATTGATCAGGCTCTTGAACAAATGAACAAGTCTGTTGAAGCTACAAAAGAAAACTTTATGGGCATTAGGACTGGTCGAGCTAATCCTGCTCTTCTTAATGGCATTATGGTTGACTATTATGGTGCTCCAACTCCTATTAAGGCTGTAGCTTCTATTGGCGTTCCAGAGCCAAGAACTCTTTCTGTTACTCCTTTTGATGCATCGCAAGCAAATGCTGTTGAAAAAGCTATTCGCGATTCAGATTTGGGTGTTAGCCCTAACAGAGATGGCAATGTTATTCGCGTTACAATGCCAGAGCTTACTGAAGATAGGCGTAAGGAATACGTAAAGCTTGCTAAGACCAAGGCAGAAGAAGGCAAGGTTGCTGTTAGAAATATTCGTCGCAAGACTAAAGAAAGCATTGATAAGTCTGTTAAAGATGGCGAGATTGGCGAAGATGAAGGCGACCGCTTGCAAAAAGAACTAGATAAAGTAACTAAGCAAGTTACCGATTCCTTAGACGCTTTGCTAGAAGGCAAGCAGAAGGAAATCATGGAGGTTTGATTCTTTGGATTCAAATGCTACAAACGATGCTTATGAAGCTTTAACAGATATAAACAAGCGAACTGGCAGGAACATGCCACAAGCTATTGCAACTGCAGTGCTGCTGATTGCTGTAATTGTGGCATGTCTTCTTGTAAGTATAGATGCTTTTGTTGTTCTTTTAACTGTTTTTATGCTTCTTGCATTGTGGGAATTGCACGTTGACTTTGCTACAGCGGGGTTTAGGATTCCTTTTGCTATACTGTCTATTTGCTCGGTTATTACGATTTTTTCAACCTTCTACGCAAAGTGGCATGCAGTTGCAATGGCAAGTGGAATAACAGCCTCGCTTATTTTAACTGTTATTTTTGCAACTCTAAATAGCACTGTATCTAAAAGAACTATGCGTGCTGTAGAAAAGAAACTACAGCATGCAACTTCTAAAAGCCCAAAAGCTAGTACTTTTACTAATACAGCTGTTTCGTTGTTTGTAGTGTTGTATATTCCTCTTCTTGCTTCTTGCATTATTTTATCTATAGCTGATTCTAAACAAGCTGTAGCGCACGCAATGCTACTCATATTTTTACCTGCTTTAAGCGATACAGGCGGACTTTTTGCTGGAGCATGGTTAGGTAAACATAAGCTTTCTCCACGAATATCTCCAAAAAAGTCTGTTGAAGGACTTATAGGATCTATGCTTCTTGCACTAATCGGAGCTTACGCGATTGTTGCTGGATTCTATGGAACATCTTGGATTAAATTCTGGTGGATGCCTGCTGTTATGGGCATTTTGTCTGGAATTGTTGGAACTTTTGGTGATTTGTGCGCATCTATGCTTAAACGAGATATTGGCATTAAAGACATGGGTCATTTGCTTAAAGGTCATGGCGGTGTTCTAGATAGAGTGGACTCAATCTTGCTGTGCGCGCCAGTTTTAATGGCCTTAATCAAAGCAGTTGGATTCTAACCAATTAAACGTTTTAACAAAAGTCCTTATGTTTTGTTGAAAGTAAAAGAAAATAAAGGAAAGTAAAGAATATGACAATTTGCGCTATTCCTAGTCCAAGTATTTCTCAAATTACATTCGGACCTATTACATTAAGATTTTATGCGCTTTCGATTCTTGCTGGAGCACTAGTTGCAATTTGGATTGCAAATCGCAGATGGAAGCGAGAAGGTGGAGATTTTAACCAAATTTTAGATATAGCTCTTGTAAGCCTTCCTATGGGAATTGTTGGCGCGCGTCTATATCACGTTATTACAACTCCAGAGAAGTTTTTTGGCGCAAATGGCGATTTTCTAGAAATTTTTAGGATTTGGAATGGTGGACTTGGAATCTGGGGCGGAGTAATACTCGGATCTTTGGCTGCTAGTGCATTTTGCGCGTACAGAAAATATCCTATAAGCTTACTTGCTGATTGTGCAGCTCCTGCATTGCTTGTAGCTCAAGGAATAGGGCGTTTAGGCAATTGGTTTAATCAAGAACTTTATGGTGCTCCAACAACTCTTCCATGGGGATTAAAACTTAATTATTCGGCATCAAATGCAATTGGGCACAGTGAAAGATGCTACGACGGTCTTACATGCCCAGAAGGCACACTTTTCCATCCAACGTTCTTGTACGAGATGCTTTGGAATTTTGCAGGCGCTGCTTTGCTTATATGCTTTAGCAAAGCGCTTAAAAGCAAGCTTAAGTCTGGTTCCGAGTTTGTTCTTTACGTAATGTGGTATACAGCTGGAAGAATGTGGATTGAAGCTTTACGCATTGATTTTTCACACACTTTCCTTGGAGTAAGAATTAACGTTTGGGTGTCGATTGCAATTTTTATTGCTTCGATTATTGTTTTTGTTATTTTGCAAAATAGTAAAAAATCGCGAGCAAATCTTGTGAACCGTTTGATTGACATTACAGAATACGAGCGTGAGCGCGAACTTCAATCCAAAACAAAAATGGTTTACAAAAACGAAGCGAAAGAGGAATCTAAGTTAAATAGTTAGGTTTAGTTATATTTTGCTTTTCTAGTCGCTTGCTTTTCTTAGAATGGAACACATGAATATACAAATAGCACCTAGCATTCTTTCTGCAGATTTTTGCAATCTTGAAAGAGATCTTATAGCAATTTCCAACGCTGATCTTGTTCATGTTGATGTTATGGATCATCATTTTGTACCAAATTTGACTTTGGGGGAGCCGATTGTAAAGCGCATTTGCGAAGTTACTAATCTTCCTGTAGATGTTCATTTGATGATTGAGGATCCAGACCGTTGGGCGCCAGAATACGCTAAGCTCGGGGCTGATTCTGTTAGCTTCCACATGGGTGCAACTCACGCTCCTGTGCGCCTTGCTCGTCAGCTTAGAGATATGGGTTGCAAAGCTTGCTTTGCAGTTCGCCCAGCTGAGCCAGTTGAGCCTATTTTTGATATTTTAGACGAGTTCGACATGGTTCTTATTATGACTGTAGAGCCTGGTTTTGGCGGTCAAAAGTTCTTAAGTAATCAAATGAACAAGGTTCGCCGCTTACGCGATGAGATTACGCGCCGCGGACTAAGCACGCATATTCAGGTTGACGGCGGAGTTAGCCCATCTACTGCTGCAACTGTTGCGCAAGCTGGAGCAGATGTTCTTGTTGCTGGCTCTGCAGTTTACGGAGCAAGTAGCCCAGCTCAAGCAATTGATTCTATTCGTAATATTGCTCAAGAAGCTTGGCGTGCGTAGAAATATTGGGGCATAAAAGTGCCCCAATATTTTATTATTCGCAATAGTATTAGTATTGAAATTTTATTTTTAGCAAGTTTTAAGGAAATTAGGTATGGTCAAATTCGTTTATAGTCAGGAATACAGTCCTGAAGCGCTTAATCGAGTTCTTACTGTGCCTAATGTTATTAGCTTTTTAAGAATATGCTCAATACCTTATCTTGCTGTTTTAATTGCGCAACACAAAATGTGGCCTGCTTTAATTGTTCTTGCAATAGCTGCACTTTCTGATTGTATTGACGGTTATATTGCAAGAACTTTTAATCAAGTTAGCAAATTAGGTCAGATTCTAGACCCAATTGCAGATAGGCTTCTTATAGTTTGCAGCACATTAGCTTTAGCATTTGCAAAGATTATACCTTGGTGGGCATTAGCTTTAGTTGTTTTGCGAGACGCAATAATGGCAATTTTAATTGTGATTCTTGCACAATACGACTATGGCCCTTTGCCTGTTAATTTTATGGGCAAAACTGGAACAGCATTGCTAATGGTAACTATTGTTCTATTTATGATTGTTTTCGCGATTGCAACAGAGCCAATGCTTATTCTATATGCTGCTGCAATTGCATGTGCGATTTGGGGAATAACGCTTTATTGGTTTGCGGGAATATTATATTGCATACAAGCTTATAAGCTACTAATAAAAAAGGCTAAATAATTCTTACGATTTTTGAAAACTAATCAATAACAACGGATGAATCATGGTGGAAAAGACTTCTAATCTAAATCAAAGTGGAGATTATGCCTCTAGTGGCAAAGCTCCAGAGTCTTTTCCTGCTCCAACTGTTGTTTTGTTTTCTAAGCGCAGAGCAGTATTTTCTAAATCCGTGTTTAATTTAGGCGCTCATCACGTTACAAATTCATCGTATACTTTTTCGTCGCATCGAGATAGGCGTCGTAGGCTTGAAGATTATTCTCTTAGACTAATAGATGATTTAAGCAACAGACCAGTGGATCCGCTTTTTATGGATTCTAGACTAAATAAGCAAAATGTTAGCAAGATTAGTATTTGGATTACAAGAATAATTGTTTTTTTAATTTGCATTGCTGTTGGTACTGTTGGTAGCCAATTTGTACGTAAACTACACGCTGATTCGCGTAAAGCTATACGCGTATCTTTAGCGAACGAGCTTACGACTCACGCAAGCAGATTCGATAATCTTGTTAAAGAAGTTGCAAAGCTTCGCGCTAGTGTAGACAAAGAGTCTAAAAGAATTAACACTCCGTACGAAAATCAAGTTGATAAATCCGACAACATGACTAATGGTACTCACGCTGTATATGGGCCTGGTGTTGTTTTAACTATTGCAAATCCTATTTCTGCAAGTAACGATGTTTCTAATGGCTCTATTCCTAGAGAAATGTCTAAAGGAGCTAGAATCAAGGTTGTTAGCGATAGGGATATTCAAATCTTTGTTTCCATTCTTTGGGATGCTGGAGCGGAAGCAATATCAGTTAACGGATACAGGATTGGCTCTCAAACATCAATTCGTACTGCAGGATCCACAATTCTTGTTGGTGTTAATCAAACTCAAAGCCCGTATACGATTGAGGCAATAGGAGACAGCTCTAGCCTTATTGAAAAGTTAAATTCTCAAAAGCATTCTGAATGGTTTACTTCTCTTACAAATGCTGGTATTAATCCACAAGTTTCAACTACTAATAACTTAAAGTTGTCGGCAGCTGGAACTGGAGAAGTCAATTTTGCAAAAGAGTTGACTAGTAGAAGATAGGAAAGATAGGAAATAGGTTATGACAGCTATTCTTGGATTGATTTTAGGAGCACTTATTGGCATTGTTGTGCATCCAGATATTCCAGTGGTTATTCAACCGTATTTGCCAATCATGGTGCTTGCTGCACTAGATGCTCTTCTTGGCGCTGCTAGAGCTTATTTCGAGCGCAGCTTTTCCGACAAAGTGTTTGTTATTTCGTTCTTCTCAAATGTTATTGCTGCAACGCTTTTAGTTTTGCTTGGCAACCAGCTTGGAGTTGGTGCACAATTGCAAACAGCTGTTATTGTTGTTTTAGGAATACGAATCTTCTCTAACGTTTCTGCAATTCGTCGTTTTATATTTAGGGGATAGATTCAGGGGATAATATGAAACATCCACTTGCGAATACTTCAAAAAACAGCGTAAAAAACAATGAATTAAGCGATAATAATATTGATAAAAATGTAGACAATATTGTTAAACGGCTTCATCGCCAGCATGCTAAAGATCGAGAAAGCGACCGCACGCAAACGGGTTCCTTCCCAATCGTTAAGCGCAAAAATAAGCCATCTTTGCAAGGTCATGTTACTAGAACGCGCATTATAACAGGCTTGCTTGTTATGCTTCTTTGCGCTCTTCTTAGCTTTGCATATATGATTCAAGTAAATCGAAGTGCTCTTGTGTATCAAACTATGAGCGAAGATGAGCTTACGCGATTGATCACGGAAACTAATTCTCAAATACAAAATCTTGAGCAGCGAAAGTTTGAATTAACAAGTCAGCTTAATTCTCTAAAAGCATCTGTTAATAAGCAAGAAGAAGCTGCTAGAATTGCTAAGCAAAATTCGCAAACAAGCGGCTTGATTTCTGGTAGACTTCCAGCAATCGGAAAAGGTGTAATTATTCATATTACAGCTGGAGAAAAAGAGCGTGTAGATGCTGCAACCATGTTTCAACTTATAGAGGAGCTTCGCAACGCTGGCGTGGAAGTTATGTCTATTAATGATATTCGCATTGTTACTTCTACTTATATTTCCGACACTAAGCATGGATTGCTGTGCGATGGAATTGAGATAAATCCTCCTTACATAGTTAAGGCGATTGGCGATGCGCAAAATTTGCAAAACGCCGTAAATATTGCAGGGGGAGTTGGATCTAGATTAAAAGTTAAATTTGGCGCTTCCGTATACGTTTCAACGCCTGAAGAGGTTGAGATTCGTTCAACACGCGAACCAAAACAGTACCAATACGCAAAACCGGTCGAATAAGAAGGTAAAATAGCAATTATGACTGAACCTATTCCTACAGCTGGCGAAACAACCATTATTGGCATGCCAGCAATAACTATTCCAATAAACTCGAACGCAGACCGCCCACTAAAACAGGATGATTTAGACACAATAGCAAAACTGCTACCAGGCACCGCTTTGCTTATTTCTACGCGTGGAGCAGTTTCTGGGTCTCGTTATTTGTTAGACGAAGATGTTGTATCGGTTGGGCGTGATTCTAGAGCAGATATTATGCTTGACGATTCTACTGTTTCTAGAGCGCATGCTGTTTTTAGAAGGAATGGGAACGTTTTTAGCATTGCAGATGCGGGCAGCTTAAACGGAACATATGTTAATCGTAATCGAGTTGATGAAGCAGTTCTTAATAATGGCGATGAGATTATGATTGGCAAATATCGCTTAATGTTCTTTACGCAAAGTGCTGTTAGTAAACGATAGCGATAAACACAATAAACACAATAAACAATAATGGTATTGAAAAACTCTTCTAAAAAGAATGCACTGGCCGATTTTGATGAATCTAATAATCAGCCAGTGCAGGGGGAGTTGTTTTCTTTTTCTAGCGATGGAGAAGAGTCCGTTGGGTATCGCGGAAGCGTTGCAATGAAGATTGCTGGAATAACCTATAGGCAACTTGATTATTGGGCTAGAAAAAACATTATTGTGCCTTCGATTAATCCTTCACACGGGTCTGGATCCAGACGTTTATATTCTTTCAAAGATATTTCTATTATGGCGGTTGCTAAGCGACTTTTAGACGCTGGAGTAAATCTTACAAATGTTACAACAGCTATAGTTTTTTTGAATTGTTATAGTGTTAATCATCTTGAGCGCATGACAATAATTTGCGATGGTCAATCTGTTATGGAATGTAACAATAATCAAGAAAACATGTTTAGCATGCTCGAAGGCGGCTCAGCTGTTTTTGCAATCGCAGTTGGATGCATTGTTAAGCAAGTACGAGCTGATTTATCTAAAGAATCTTCAATATAAAGAATTGTGAATTGAGAATTGTGTTTGTACTTTATGACTAATCTGACATAACGTACATTATCGGATACTTATATAGAATTATTTTTATATAGAAATACTATTTGCGCAAAGTATTATCAAAATATTCATCAATAGCAATGCTCAAATCACAAACATTGTCAATAATCCTATAAGCACCGTGCTTTTTAAGCTCACCAGGCTCTGCGTAGCCCCAAGCGCAACCAAGACAATCAATGTAGCATGCTAAAGCACCATCTGCGTCCGTCCATCGGTCGCCAACCATTAATGCTTTGTCTAGCGAATAGTCAAAACCAATATTTTTCAAAACATAGCGAATAACTTGGTCTTTTTTAATTCTAGACATATCGGCACTTGCGCCGTAAATTCCATCAATTAAATCTGTTAAACCAAAATAATCACAAATAGGCTTAACTTGATATTCTGGCTTGCAAGATGCTGTAGCAAGATAATATCCAGATTCACGTAGTTTCTTTAATTGTTCTGGAATACCTTCGTAAACCTTATTCAAAAGACTTCCAGTGATTTTACTACCACTAGGATTTTTCGGATCTGTAAAAGTTGCAACTTCGGAATAATACTTTCGATACAACTTTACGCCTTCTAATTGCAAATCTTCTGGCATGCCATTTCGTTGAAAAGATTCAAGAATAGACGGTCCTACAAAGCGCATCATCTCTTCATCGTCTGGAATTTGCATGCCTAAATCGCTCATAGCTCTTTTAGCACACGCAATAATTCCCATATGAGATTGAGTCAAAGTGCCATCCAAATCAAGCAAAACAACTTTCATGGAGTTTTCCCTAAAATCCTAAATTAAATAATTAATATTAGTGATTAATCACAAAATTAAAGTAAAACTACACATCAAAGACTACTCGTAATCAGGAATCCAACCTTCGTGATGCATTTTCAAGCGCTTATCAAGCAAAGCTTTTAGCTCTTCTTCGCTTCTACGCTCTAAAAGCATATCCCAATGAGTTCGAGTTGGCTTATTAAAATCATCATCTGGCCTATCTGCGTCGCCTTCTTTATGCGCTAAAGCACCGCAACGGCATTCCCATTCTTCTGGAACTTCTGCACCTTGAGCAAGAGGGAGAATAGTCCTATGCCCTTTAGGACAAACATATGTAACATCATTACGCGCTGCAAAATCAACATTATCGTCGGATTCTAGCGACTTTGCACCAATGCTCATACCACGTAAACTGCGTTCTGCCATATTATATTCTCCTTTTAGTTTCCATTATAAAGCTAGCGAATTGCACGGACTATAAAGATTAAACATCACAATATGCTACTACCCCACGATTAATTATTTGAACTGCTTCATATGCTTTGTGTGCTAAAGAATCGTCTACATTAGGCAAAATTCTTAAATAATCGCTAAGAACAGCAAGCTGATTAAGCAAGTCTATAAGTCTTTTAGCAAAGCGCACAAAATCTCCACCCGTAATATCCGTATTTTGCAAAATATCAAGCAAGTCAGCGCCTTGTGCCCAATCATATATAAGGTCTACTGCGCCAAAATCCAGCGATTTCAACGCATCAAGATGATTGTTTAAGCACATATTGCTTATGCGCATAAACAATTCTTTTAATCTAGAAACAGTATTGAATACAGCGCCGTCTAATCCACCAGGATATCTTCTTGGCTCTGATCCCACTGGCCCTCTAGACTCATAAACCAAAGAAGATACACAACTCAACAGCTCAATAGGAGTTAAATCGTTAAAAATACCTTCGCAAATAGCTTGCGCAAAAACAACATCGAGCTCGTTATAAAGTCGTCTAAGAAGCTGACCCTTATTAGTCAAAACAAACGTATTACCTGTTTGTTTTAAGTAATCCAAACTACATAAAACATTGCAAATGTTGTCAAAACATCTTGCAACAGAACCAGTTCTAGAATTATAACGTTCTTTAACTTGATTTAGCTCTTTTGTTTCTCTAGCCCAATAATATCCCCAATGTAAATGGTTTTGAATATCTGGGCAATTTGCACAAGGATGGTTTCTTTCTTGAATGCGCAAGCTAGCAATTTTGTTATCTAACTCTTTGAATGCATTTGAACGCTCTAAATCGCTGGAAAACAGAGTATGCTTAAGTTTTCTACGCTGATCATGTTGAGCGTCTTTAAGGCGCATTCTAAGAGTCATAAACTCAGCAAAATCGCCATTAGAACAATGGAAAGCTTGCTCATAGCCACTAATCGCCTCTTGAAGCTCTTCAATACGACTCAAAAGGCGCGTTGCAGAAGCATTTGCTTCCCATTGCGCAAACGAGCTGCTAAGTGTTACTCGAGCTGTTTTTGCATCGCTATTATTAAGAAGATTAACAGCCATGTTAAAAGTTGGAACAAAGCTAGAGTGAAGAGGATAAACACGCTTGCTAGAAAGAGAAGCCGCTTTAGCTGGGTCAAAATCAGGATTGTCTATTAAAACAGCATGACCAATATCGTCAATTCCACGCCTGCCAGCTCGGCCAGTAAGTTGAGTAAACTCTCCAGGAGTAAGAGGAACATGACCCGTGCCATCATACTTAACTAGCTTTTCTACAACAACGCTCCTAGCTGGCATATTTAAGCCTAAAGCAAGCGTTTCTGTAGCAAAAATAATCTTAATAAGACCACGCTCAAAAAGAGTTTCAACAATATGCCTAAAAATCGCAATCATGCCTGCGTGATGAGCCGCGAATCCTTGTTCCAAAGCATATCTAAAGCGTTCAAATCTAAGCGCTTTTAAGTCACTTTTAGAAAGCTTATTTTGCGAGATCATTGAATCAACAATTCTACGAATCTCGTACATCTCTTCATCGCTTGTAAGGGCTAGACCAGCGTTTAAGCATTGCTGAACAGCTTGATCACAACCAGAACGTGAGAAAATAAAGTAAATCCCAGGAAGCATATTAAGATAATCAAGCTCGTCAATAACAGCCCATCTTTTAGGAGTATGACGAACAGTTAAAGACGACTTGGAATTTTTTTGTAAATCACTAGAGCGCTCACGCGATTTTCTTCTAGAAAATCGCCCTTTAGAGAATCTCTTATCTTTACTTAAATAAGAAGATTTTTTGCGCAAAGCAGCGTTTTCCCACTGGCTTAACTTTCTAGTTAAAGCAAGATTTACACGATTCGTTGCATTACCATTTTTGTCTGTATCGTAAAGATTAAGAAGCTCTGGCTCTGTTTGACCATCTTTTTGGATAATAACATGACGTTCAAGAGGAACAGGCCTATGCTCATCTACGATTAAATGAGTGTTTCCGCGAACAGAAGAAATCCATGCGCTAAAATCTTCAACATTAGAAACAGTTGCCGAAAGTCCAATAATTTTAACACTTTGCGGAAGATGAATAATAACTTCTTCCCAAACTGCTCCTCGGAATTTATCTGCTAAATAATGCACCTCGTCTAAAACAACAAATCCAAGAGAATTAAGTGTTATTGAACGTTCATAAAGCATATTGCGTAAGACTTCTGTTGTCATAACAACAATATCTGCTTCACTGTTAACAGACGTGTCTCCTGTTAAAAGACCAACTTTATTAGAGCCATAAACTTCACAAAAATCATGATATTTTTGGTTGCTAAGAGCCTTGATTGGAGTTGTATAGAAGGTTTTAACACCGCGATTAACGCCCAAAAAAACAGCAAAATCTGCTACAACCGTTTTACCAGCGCCTGTAGGAGCAGCAACAAGAACATTATCTCCATTTTCTAGAGCATCAATTGCTTCAAGTTGAAAATCATCCAAGTCAAAACTTAAAGAGCTTTCAAATTTTGCAGCCATTGATTTAGAATGCTGCAAAGTCTTGCGAAACGCATTAAATCGTTGCGACGGAGATAATGGGAGCGTAGTCATAAACTATTCGTTAGTTTCCTTTAGTTTCTTTAGATTCCTTAAAAATTGGATTGTCAATATCTTCCTTACGCAAAGACACATTATTCCAATGCTGCCAAACAGTCCTATGAGAATCCCCTACTTTTTCTCTGCGTCTTAAAACTCGAACACGAGCCTCTTCTACACATTGCGCAGCATCGCTAATCGGACGCGTAAAAAATGGATAGGAATTCTTTTTCAACGAATCATCACCGTTTTGCAACTTTTCAAAACAAGAATAAGCCTTAGTGTAAAAACTAGTGCAATTCGTTAAAATCTTATACGCGCATTTAAGCGCGTACGCAAGCCCTGCACCAATCATACATAGCATAAAAAGAATTAATAAAAGCCAAATCCACCATGGCATTTTAATTCTCCACGTTTTGGAAATCGCTATTATTAACGCTTAATTCTCGCTGTGCTCGAGCAATAATCATAGTGCGCAAAGTTTCTGGAGAAACAGCTTTAATATGACGAGCGTGAGCAATGCAAAATGCAACAAACCAGGAGTCGGAAGAAACCGTTAAGTGAACCTTAACACCAGCTCCACAAGGCTCGATGGTAGCTCCAGAAAGACTCTTTAAGAAGTTCAAATCTGGCTCATCTGTAATAAAGCATGTTTGAGTACCATTGTCAAAACTCCATTTTCTAAGTTCACTAACTGGAACATCTGGAATTTCTACAGCACAAATAGGCTTAACAACTTCTGCACGCTCAATTCTTGCAACGCGCAAAACCTGCCAAATTCTAGGCAAACCGTTCGCTTTATTAATCGAAGTGTCTTTTGCAACAAAACTACGCTTATCTTGTGGAGTTTGATTCTCAACATCTGTCCAAACAGCAACGTAGTAAACGCCTTCGTCAACAAAAATCTTAGAAGGAGCAACAATCTTTCTGCGAGTTCTACCAGCGCCGTCCGTGTACTCCATGTCGATTAATGCGTTAGCGCTAATCGCACTGCGAACAACGGAACAATTTCTAGGCTCCACCTCGTAACCAGTAAGGCTAAGCCAAGGAGTCTCACCAGGGCTAACATGCCTACGTAAACGCATGTAAAGCGCTTTGGCTTGATCTCTTTGTTCAACAGGCAAAAGAGGAGAATGTGCAAGGTAATTGATAGAAGCAGTAAGCATACTCATATACTGTTGAGAAACTCCTGCTAAACGCTCAAGACCCAGTGAGTTAGTTGCGGAAACAATACCTTCCGTTTCTAAAAGCGACCAATCAATATCGAAGAATTGGCTACCTGCCATCTCTCCATCGTCGGAAACGGTAGTAAGCGTATTAATGTCTTTATGCAAAATCGCAACAAATCTACGAAGCTCATCGTCATTCTTAGGTTTGCCAATAAATCTTACAGCAAGCTCATTTAGTGGGAATTCTTCTCCAAGATGAGCAGACAGGAAGAGCATTAGTCGAAGTCTGCGATCTACTTCACTTCCCGTTTGGAAAGACGTCTTTTTTTGACGAGACTTGTCTGGCTCGTTTTCCGAAAGGTCTTGATTATCTTCCGCATTAGAACGTGCAGAATCAACGTTTTGATCAGCGTAATTTTCGTCGCATTCAACGAATTGCGTAGCAGCATTAAGTCTTCTATGGAAAGCATCAACCGCTTCTTGAGGGCTTACAACGCAAGAACCTGGATGCTCAAGAACAAACATTGCTAAATCGTCGGAATCAGTGTATGCAACGTTCAAATGTTCACCATCAACGTCAACAGTTGCTGCAAATCTTCTAGAATCAATAACCTTAACCAATGCGTCTGGAATTGTTTGAGTTCCAAGCCCTGGAGCAATAGAATCTAAGCCCAAACCAGGAATAGGCGTTTGAGGAACGCGCGGAGCAGTACGAGACGCAGAAGAATGTTGCTGATCTACTTTGCGTGATTCAGAAGAAGAAATCGACATAGAACGAGCTAAATAATTAGCAGCCGCAAGAACAGGAAGCTCTTCTTGTTCAAAACGAATACGCACGCGTGGTTCGTCACCAAGTTGCAACCTGTAGGATGCAAAATCTTGGCCTTCAGACTTTGAAGAATATTCAGGCTGGCGAGATTCAATCGCAATACCCATAGCTGCAAGCTTGGCACGATCTCTTTGGAATTGCTTTGCAAACGCAGCCTTTGCAGCTTGATCGGCAAGCTCTCCATAAGAATCGGCATAAGCCTTAACTCGTTGCGCAATCTGACGCGAAGTCAGCCATTGTGGAAATGCGGAAGACAACACAGCCAGTACATCAAGCTCGTGTTTGCCCCACTTATCGGAAAAACGACGTCTTCCGTTACTTCCTTCTGCCATTTGTCCTCACGTATCGTTTCTTTGTAATTTCACTTTGTGTTAAAAACATGCGAAAAACGCTAAATTCTCAACACACACCTTAACTATTTTAATGGTGTTTTGCCATACGTGTGGACATTTTCAAAAAAAGTCATCAAATTTCTTGAAAATACAATAATCAACACTATAAAAACGTTGAAATAAGGCCATTTTCCACACGACACGCCCGAATGAATTTATTTTGTGACTACACCCACTCGTCTGGCTCAATGCCCTGCGGACCCACAAATTCACCATTTGGAACGTAACTTGGCTCCCCTGTATCTTCTAAAATAGCATCTGCAAACATAGAAACTTGGCTTCCAAAAGTCCAATCGCCTCGGATTGTAACGGATTTTGCAGCAGCCAAAGCTGGAACAGAATACGGGAATCTTTCGTTAAAATCATCAATAGTTTTGTAGAATCGTGGATCTAAATCCACATCTGGAAATATGTAATTGCCATCTTCCATCTCGTAAGAATCTGTAAGATGGAAGCGGTCAGAACGCATTATAAACAAATCGTTAGTAGTCTTTACAGGCAAAAATCGCATTCTATCAACCTCAACGCAAATCGCATCGTCAAAAAGCGAAACAGCGGAACCCATAGCAGTTTCAAGCTGAATCACTTTTTCGCTTGAATCATCAGTTGGGTCAACAGTCTTGTGATTGCAAATAACTGGAAGAGGAAGCACACCTTTATATTTTTTAAGAATCTTTTGCAAAGCATCAACGCGAATCCAAATATTATTAGTATTAAAATAAGGATGTTTATTAATACTTTGCGCACTTCGCCTATCTTCTGCGGCAACCTGAGTCATTTCTCGAAGCATCATTCTGCCAGTTTCAAGACTTCTAACAATATGACCGCCTTTACGGTCTGCTTGAGTACGCTTAGCAACCTCAATCATGATTGAAGCACCAGTATTTTCAAAATGCTGAGCAAGAGTTCTAGAGGGTCTTGCACCTAAATTGTCGGAGTTAGAAATAAACAAGTATTTAATGCCATTTTTCTTTAGAATATCCAGCAATCCAGATTCCCAAATAGTAGAGAAAATGTCGCCATGGCCTGGAGGGCACCATTCTAAACTGCTATCTTTAGAACAAGAAACAGGCTCCCCCGTTTCTTCTAGAAGCTTTGGCTCTTGATGCTGAATAATTTCAACAGGAATATTTTCTTGAGAAAACTTTTTTGTACGCTTTAATACTTGTAACGTATCTTTAGACGTTCTAAAAGAGTTCATAAAAATCAAGGGCAAATCAACGCCTAAACGTTGGCGCGCTGTAAGAACTTGGCCAATTATAATATCAATAAATCTCATTTGACGAGCTTTATGTCTTCTAACTGGCAATAGCGACTTTGCACAAGACAATCCCATTGACGTTCCAAGACCACCATTTAGCTTAATAAATGCTGTTTTTGAAAACGCGTTAACTGCTTTATTGTGATCAATTGTTTCATAAATCTCATGAAAATTTGGCACAGTCTTAATAGGTTCTACTGCGTTTTCGCGAATAAATCCGCCAGTTTTATCTTCATTCCACACTTTATAAAGACGTTCAAATTGGCTAATAGCAACTTCGCTCATACCTTGTTCGCGCATCTTTGCAGCGGACAATTCAAAAGTGTTGTCCATTTAACGCAGCCTCCCTGTATGCATTGTGATTAATAGTTTATCTGCTCAAACAATATGTTGCAAACAAAAATGGACTCACGCGTTAAACACGCAAGTCCATTTTTACATTTCAAATAGTTTTCAGTAAAAGAAAATTATTTGAAACTTAGCAAAAACTATTCAGCAGAGCCTTTGCCAACCTCAACACGAGCGAAAGCTAAAGCAGAGCCGCCAACTTCCTTGAACAAGTCGCCAATAGTCTTGGAAGGATCCTTAACATAAGCTTGCTCAAGAAGAACAGTTTCCTTGAAGAAGGCGTTCAAACGGCCTTCAACAATCTTTGGAACGATCTTTTCTGGCTTGCCTTCTGCCAAAGACTTTTCGGTAGCAACGCGACGCTCAGACTCCAACACATCTGCTGGAACGTCTTCGCGGCGGAGCCACTGAGCACCCATAGCGGAAATTTGCAAAGCAGCTTCGTGAGCAACCTTAGCGCCTGCTTCGTCGGTAGCAATCATAGAAACAATGCTTGGAGGCAATTCAACGGACTTCTTGTGAGCGTAAACCTCAACGTGAGGACCGTTAACCTTGGCAATCTGGCCAACCTTAACGTGCTCGCCAAACAATGCTGCTGCTTCTTCAACTTCTTCCTTAACAGTAGCATCTCCAGCCTTAGCGGCAAGAAGCTCTTCTGCATTAGAAGCATTGGCTTCAATAGCATTGTTCAACACAGTTTCGGAGAATTCAACAAACTTTGGTGTCTTAGCAACAAAGTCAGTTTCGGAATTCAACTCAACTGCATAACCAGTTTCGCCTTCTGCAGTCTTAACAACCTTAGAAGCAACAGTTCCTTCTTGAGCCTTGCGACCTTCACGCTTGCCAGCGGCCTGAATGCCCTTAGCGCGGATGATTTCCTTAGCGCGAGCTACATCGCCTTCGGCTTCAGTAAGAGCCTTCTTAACGTCCATCATGCCTGCGCCAGTTTCTTCGCGCACCTGCTTAATCAACGCTGCAGTAATTGCTGCCATTTTGTTCTCCTCATTAACTGCCAACAGGCTTATTCAGCCTTGGCTTCATTGTCGGACTGTTCAGATTCCTTAGTGAGCAGTTCCTTTTCCCATGCTGCCATTGGCTGAGCATTGGCATCTTCAGCCTTTGCACCCTTGCCAGCGTGATCAAGCAAACCTTCTGCAACAGCATCGGCCATCAAGCTTGTAAGAAGCTCTACACCACGAATTGCATCGTCGTTTGCTGGAATTGGATACTCAACGGATTCTGGATCGGTGTTGGTGTCAACGATTGCCACAACTGGAATACCGAGCTTGTGTGCTTCTTCAACAGCCAAAGCTTCCTTGTTAACGTCTACAACAAACATTGCAGAAGGAGTACGGTTCATATTGCGAATACCGCCGAGCTGCTTGGAAAGCTTATCCTTTTCGCGCTCAAGAAGCAAAAGTTCCTTCTTGGTTAAACCAGATCCACGAACGTCGGTAAAGTCCATTTCCTCGAGTTCCTTCAAACGCTTTACGCGAGTAGAAACAGTTTGGAAGTTAGTCAACATACCGCCGAGCCAGCGCTCACTTACGTAAGGCATGTTTACGCGAGTAGCCTGATTTTGCACAGCTTCTTGAGCCTGCTTCTTAGTACCCACAAACAAAACAGTGCCATTATGAGCAACAGTCTGCTTAATAAAGTCATAAGCCTTGTCGATCATGTCGAGCGACTTGAACAAATTGATGATATGAATACCATTGCGCTGAGTAAGAATGAACTGCTTCATCTTTGGATTCCAGCGACGAGTTTGGTGACCGAAGTGCAAACCAGCCTTCAGCATTTCGCTCATGGTAATCTGTGCCATATCTATATACCTTTCTTGTCGGTTCTTGCCTGGCCATGTCTGTTCGCATGCAACTTGGCTAGCATATAACTAAATCCAAGCCGACCGACACGAACGGACGCGTACATGGCGCGTATATGCGCATTCTGATAGACAATAAAAAACGAGCAATCGTATAACGCGACAACACTCATGCTCAAAGCGAACACGCAAATCCAAATTATAACAGAAGCTTTATACTAACTTTGTAATCAATCTCTATAAAAAATCGCGATAATTTATTAAATTAGCTACTTAGAAGGGCTATTGCGCAATTGGCGTAAAGCTTGCTTTCTAACATCTTTTTCTAAACGGTCAATATACACATGACCATCAAGATGGTCACATTCATGTTGAATCATGCGGGCCATTAAGCCTTTACCTTCTAAAACAACAGTTTTACCGTCTAGATCTATTCCTCTTGCTCTAGCATAATCAGCTCTGCGGGTCTTGTACCACAATCCTGGAACCGATAAGCAGCCCTCATCTCCGTATTGTTCACCATTAAGCTCTTCTATAACAGGATTTAGAATATAGCCTATTGTTCCATCAATGTTATAAGAAAATGCTCTAAGATTAACACCAATTTGGTTTGCGCTAAGACCTGCACGACCTGGGTCGTTTACAGTTTCTAATAAATCTTCTACAAGACTTCTAACAGATGGTGTAATCTCGCGAATTTCATCACAAGGTGTTCTAAGAACAGGGTCTGGAACAACGCGGATTTGTCTAATAGTCACGGCACTCCTTAAAACAAAAGGCTAATTAAAATCGCAATCCATAATTATACAAGCTTTATCGTAATACCAGCTGTAAATCTATATTTGCAATTGTTAATTAGCCTATTAGTATCTTATTTTATAATCTTATTCACTAACGGTTTGGTTTACTCCATCTTCATTATTTGAATAAGATTCCTTAGAATCGGATTGCACAGGCAAATCTTCTCCAAAACGCTTCAAATGCGTTGCAGCTTGATCAATAGCTTGCTTAACTTTAGGCGTAACAACCTCTTGAGCTTGCTTAACAGTTTCTTGAGCCTGCTTAACAGTTTCGGTTGTTTTATCTAAAATCTTAACCGTTGCAGGAAGTGGCCTACTATTAGGTTTTGGAGCATAAAGCTGCGTTTCAATAATATCGCTATATTTCTTCAAAACCTTTGGACGCACAACCTTCATGCTTGGCGTTAACGTACCAGCGTCTTGAGAGAATTCTTCGTCTAAAATAACAAATTTACGAATAGACTCCGCTCTAGAAACTGTGCTATTAGCTTGATCAATAAATTGCTGAACAACAGATCGGATTGCATCATTTTGTGCAATATCTTTCATTGGAATAGTCTCATCCATTCCTTGATTATTAAGCCAAGAACGAACCATATCTGGCTCAAGCTCAATAAGAGCAGAAACAAATGGCTTTCCATCTCCAACAACCACTGCATGCGAAACAATAGGACACTTTGCAATAATGGTTTCAAGAGGAGCAGGACTTATGTTCTTTCCGCCAGCAGTGATAATAATGTCTTTTTTTCTGCCAGTAATTGTTAAGAAGCCCTCATCATCAATCTCGCCTAAATCGCCAGAATGAAGCCATCCATCTTGGTCAATAACTCCTGCAGTAAGCTCTGGCTTTCCGTAATATCCAACAAAAACATTAGGACCTTTTACAAGAACTTCGCCATCATTTGCAATGCGAATTGTGATTCCAGGGCCAGGCTTTCCAACAGAACCAACTTGATTAGCATGCTCAAAGTTAACAACGCATGGAGCAGCTGTTTCCGTCATTCCATAACCTTGAATAAAAGTTATTCCATCTAATCCATTAAAGAAGTGAGCAAGCTCTGCATTTATTGGAGCACCACCACAAGCTAGCCACGCTAAATTAGGACCAAGTGCAGATCTTATAGAAGAACCGACAGTCTTCATATAAAAATCGTGCTGCAATTTTGCATAAATAGAATGCGATTTTCCTTCGACTTCGTCTTTAGACCACTCAGCAAAATGCTGAACAGCCTTAGCAAAGATTCTACCGCGGATTCCAGCACCAGCTTTTTGAGATGCTGCGTTATAAACTTTTTCAAACACTCGAGGAACGCCAAGCAAATACGTAGGCTTAAAACTACGCAAATCTGCCAACAAATGCTTAGCGTTTGGAACATAACCAATAACACCGTTCGCTCCAACTGCAACATATTGAATATACCTTGCAAAGCAATGTGCAAGAGGAAGGAATAGAAGTATTCTACTTGGCTTATACAACATGTCGTTTAGAACATCGTATGCTGCGTAAACAATGTGCGTAAAGTTTCTATTAGTAAGCATTGCTCCCTTTGGCTTGCCAGTAGAGCCAGAAGTGTAAACAATAGTTGCTAAATCATCTGCTTTTATTTGATTAATAGCATTATTTAGCTCATCGTCGCTTATTGATTTTCCAAAATCAATAACAGCATCAATACCATTGGCCTTAAAGTTAAAAACCGTTTTTAACGAAATTCGCTTATTGTCTTGACGAACTCTTTCCAAGCATTGCGCATGCTCATCGTCTCCTGCAAAAGCGATAACAGGCTTTACTTCCGAAATAATATCTGCAGCTTGAAGAGCGGAGTCAGTTTCGTAAATAGGTATGCTTACAGCACCAATACAAGCGCACGCAAAGTCAACAACACCCCATTCGTAACAAGTTGGAGAGTAAATAACGATTTTGTCTCCTTGCTTAACACCAAGAGCGATTAAGCCTCTTGCAGTAGAACGAACTTTGGATAGCATCTGTGATGCGCTAACATCGTGCCATTGACGAGTATTGTCATCTTGCCATTGTGCAATCACGCCTTGCGGGTCTCGCATTGCCCTATTGGCAAGCAATGAATAAATTGTGTCACCATCGTTAGTTGGGTGAATGTCTTCTACAGAAAATTCTCGCAGCATATTCTTAATTGTACGGTATAAGCATGCCAACACAAAACTATGAAGATACAAAAATATGCACAGAAAATTGGCATTTTTTACAAAATAACAATTTAACAAATAATGATTTAGAAAACCCCTTGAGTAAAACAGCAAATGCAAATTATATTCTAGGGGCGTTACGCAAATAAGCTACATAATCCAACATGTTTATGCATGTACATACTTAATTAAATCAATAACTACTTAAAATTCATATTATGCAAACTACGATTAGGTAAAACCTAACCTATATCTGCTAACGTGCAAACCCATTTTCCCATTATGAATCTAAGTGTTAAAGATGTCCAATATTCTGTATCTCCAATATGAAGCAAAACAACTGCCTCTAATTGTGATGGAGAAACCAGTATTCCATTTATCATCTTCGGTATTGTTGGATTACTTCTTAGCTTAGAAACTTCTGCCTCATTATGCTTATCTTTGTAGCATTCATTAATCAAGTACCACATATTCTCGAGTTTGTATATACACTCTTTTGTTAATGCTCTTTTCATCTCTGGCGATATTGGCCTGCCGTGAGAAATATCACCTACTATGCACGCTACTTTGCATATTTGCATTGCAAGATATAGGTACATCTTTTTACCATGCGTATTATTGAAACACGATGATACGTGATAACTTGCCATTGAGCGAGAAGACCCAACTGGTATTAAACCTTCATAAACTGGAAAAGGTCTTCTATCTTTAGTCTGGAACCGCGACGGATCTACTTGATCTGGGAAGTTACTATTAATAACCTCCCAAAATGTCTCATTATCATCGTCGTTTGCGTATAACAGAGTGTTAGAAAAATTTCTCATTCTCTCCTTCTTTCCTAAAATTTTGTCAAGTCATTTATTTTTTAATTCCTTATTTGTTAATTTTGTTTTCACATTATTTTCTAATGTTTAAGTAAAGCATACAGCTTATTGCAAAAAATAAAAGAGTTAATTTAATATGTGGATAAAACATTCATAACGCTTGAATTTTCACCGAAAAATCAAGGATTATCTAACAAAAGTTATACACATTGAATAAAAAGAATTGCTTTATAGTCCAAAGCTAGGCTGACTAATTCTATTTTCAGAATATTCATCAGCTTAGCTTTACGCAGTTTTGGCCTATACCCTTTTGGCTGCCTATAACACCGAAAGCTGGCATACGTGCTGAGACATGTAATAGAAAATAAAAAATCTCAGTAGATATGAGGACATATCTACTGAGAAATCAAATGGAGCGGACAGCGGGACTCGAACCCGCGGTCTCAACCTTGGCAAGGTTGCGCTTTACCAACTAAGCTATATCCGCAAGCAAGATGCCATAGTAGCCTGATTTATTGTTGAATGCAAGTTATAATCAAAAATAAAAAAATATATAGTGATTTTCTGCTGTATTCAAGCAATTTTACGGAGTGTTGAGTATAAGAAAAAGATAAGAAAACGATAAGAAAAATATTGAATACGATAATTATTATCATTAAGCCATAAATTTTTATAAAAATTTTTATTAAAATGTTATTTTTGTCATGAAAAATCGTAAAAATAATGTAGAATAAAAGATAGCTTTTACCAAACAGGTAAAAGAAAACTGAAAAAGCAATGTTTTTCAAAGATGAAGCATAGAACAAGGAGGTTTCTATGAAGGCTATTGTTGCAACCAAAGATAAGAAGGCTCAGGTTGTAGAGAAGGAACTTCGTCCATTGGAATTTGGCGAAGCCTTACTCGATATGGAGTGCTGCGGCGTATGCCACACCGATCTTCACGTTAAGAACCAAGATTTTGGCGATAAAACTGGCGTTATTCTTGGCCACGAAGGCATTGGTATTGTTAAGGAAGTTGGCCCTGGTGTTACAACATTAAGGCCAGGCGACCGTGCATCTGTAGCATGGTTCTTTAAGGGTTGCGGACATTGCGAATATTGCACCACGGGCAGAGAAACACTTTGCCGTAGCGTTTTGAACGCAGGATACACTGCCGATGGTGGCATGTCTCAAGAGTGCATCGTCGCAGCAGACTACGCAGTAAAGGTCCCAGAAGGCTTGGATCCAGCTCCTGCAAGCTCCATCACTTGCGCTGGCGTTACAACCTACAAGGCTATTAAGGAATCTGGCGTACACCCAGGCGAATGGCTTATTTTATTCGGTCTTGGCGGTCTTGGTAATCTTGCGTTGCAATATGCAAAGAACGTATTTGGTGCGCACGTAATCGCAGTAGATGTTAACGATGCTCAGCTTGAATTTGCTAAGGAATATGGCGCAGATTTGTGCGTGAACCCACTTAAGGAAAATGTTCCTGAATTTGCTATGAAGAAGGTAGGCGGCGCTCATGGCGCTGTTGTAACCGCTGTAAGCAAGGATGCTTTTAACTGTGCAGTTGACTCTGTACGAGCAGGCGGCACTGTTGCAGCTGTTGGTCTTCCACCAGAAGATATGGAACTCAGCATCCCTCGCCTTGTTCTCGACGGAATCCGCTTGGTCGGATCTCTTGTTGGAACTCGTAAGGATTTGGAAGAAGCGTTCCAGTTTGGTGCTGAAGGCAAGGTTGTTCCAAAATGCCATATGCGCAAGATGGAAGACATTAACGACATCTTCGATGAGATGCTCAGCGGTAAGATTCGCGGTCGAATGGTAATTGACCTCTCCCACTGAAAAAAGAGATAAAATAAAAATCTAGAAGCCACTTAGCAAACGCTAGGTGGCTTCTAGTTTATGTTTTAAGAAGTTTTAAGATGCTTTAAGATGTTTTAAGACTTAATTTTTGTACACTATTTCAACGGAGGCATTGGCTTCCAATTAGGATCATGCAAAATTTTTCTGCTTGCAATCCAACCAGTAAAAAGCTTTTTAACGCCACTTAAAATATGCTCACGATCTACAGCAACAAGCCTAATAAGCTCTTTTGCAGCAGTCAAAGCGGTTCCAAGAGCAAACATAAATGGCCTAAAATCACCGTGGATCATAAAGTAGCGCGCCATAAAGCCACGATTTCTCATAATATGGTAACGATTCATGTCGGAAGTGGAATTTAGTTGGCGAACACCAGCAATATCCCAATTAGGAATATTACGAGTTCTGCGAAGAATAATGTCATTTACAACAATCGGATTCGTAACTTTGCTAGCAAGATAGCCATAAGTAGTGTCATCCCAATAAATAAAGTAGCGCGAATCTGGAAGTCCGATTTTCTCTACAATATTGCGCTTAAACAATCCACCTTCAAAGCACATTGTGTTCATAACGCGGTAGCCAGATGGCCCAAATGCTGCTGGAGCGATTGGATTAGGGATTCCAAGAGAAACAATAAAGTTATATTGCCAATAAAAATCACCACCGTCGTAGTCTAAACGACTTCCTTGAATAACATCGTGGCTTTTAGTCCACTTGCAAAGACGCTCAATAGATTCTGGAACAGTTTCAACATCATCGTCCATAACCCAAAACCATTGTGCGCCAAGCTCATACGCTTTTTTAACGCCAGCACTAAAACCGCCAGCTCCCCCAAGATTGCTACTTTGTGGCGCGTAAACAACGCGGTTTGAATCGCCAGAATCGTCCGCGCTAGAAGCGCCCCATCTGCGCGAAAGAATATCGCCTAAATCATCCACCATTTTGCGCGTTTTTTCGCTACTTTCGTTGTCTACAACAACAATTCGCCACGGGCATTGATTCAGACACTCAAATGATTTGAACAAATTTGCAAGAAGCTCCTGGCGCTTATAAGTAACAACAATAATCGCAAGCTTGTCTATAGTATTAACAGAAGTATTCGTAATTTCACTCATGCTCTTAATCTTACACTTAGCATTGCCATCAAAAAGCGTTACAAGTCAAAAGTTAATCAAACCGCTAAATGTTCTTAGCACTTAGCAATAAATATTCTTAGCGATAAATGTTCTTAGCATAAGATAAAAATAAAGTGTAGTTTCAGGGAAGGTGAAAGTCCTTACTGGCGGTAACGAGGTAATTCTTGAATTAGTGAATTGTCTTGAAGCCCGCGAGCGGCATTGCGCTGCTGATTCGGTTAAAATCCGAAGCCAACGGTTAAAGTCCGGATGAAAGCAACGGAGGCTCTAATGAGCATTTCACGCGAAAATAATCATAAAACAAGTAATAACACAGCAAATAATCACGCAACTTACTCTGGCACAAACTATTGGTCAAGCGAAAAAATTGCTAAATACGCGCTATTCGTTGCGCTCTCTATTGCTGTAAGCTTTATAGAATTTCCACTTATTCCAGACGTAAACTACCTTAAATACGATCCTTCGGGAATTGTGTGTTTAATTGCAGGATTTGCATACGGACCATTCGCCGCTGCAATCGTAAGCGTACTAGGATTTGCTCCACACTTCTTTACTAACCCGTTTGGCGCAATAATGGCAATATTGGTTTCAATGGGCGCTTCTGTTAGCGCTGCAATCGTCTACAAAAAAATTAGAACCAAAGAAGGCGCTATTATTTCGCTTGCGCTTGGCTCTGTAGTTGCGATTGCTCTTGCAATAGTCGGAAATCTTATTATTACGCCGCTTTATGCTCATATTAGCGTTGAGCAAGTTGCTGCTCTTATAGTTCCAGCTCTGCTACCGTTTAATGTGATTAAGCTTGCGATTCATTGCGTAGTAACTATGCTTGTTTATAAGCCTGTTTCAAAACTTCTTAACTACAACAAATAGTAAACAAATAGCATTAGCCGAAATAGCATTAGTCAATTAAGTAAAAAGCAAGCTGATTATGCAAAGCAATAAAGTTATTCAAGATAAAACATCTTGCAAAGTCGAAAAAAGCAATACGTATTATTGTGCTAAAAAAGATAATGCTGTTTCTTTGCAAAAAGTTCGCTTTAGCTATGATGGCGGAAAAACTTGGATTCTAGACGGAATAGATCTTGAAATAGCGTATGGTCAAAGAATTGCAATAATAGGCAAAAATGGTAGCGGAAAATCTACGCTATCTAAAATTATTGCAGGACTTTCTTCCCCAGATTCTGGAATTGTTACGCTATGCGGAATAAAAGTTTTTGAAGCAAACAATGTTGATTCAAAAGCGTACCAAAAAGCACGAGAATCTATTGGAGCATTGTTTCAAAGCCCAGAAGACCAAATCGTTACAACAGTTGTAGAAGACGATGTTGCTTTTGGGCTTGAAAACTTGTGCGCCTCTAAAGAATTTATGAAGAAAAATATAAGCAATGCTTTACGCGCTGTAAACATGGAAAATCACCGTTTTAGCGACCCGAGCAATATGAGTGGAGGTCAGCAGCAGCGTGTTGCTATTGCGTCATCGATTGCTACAAAATCAAAACTTCTTGTATTAGATGAGCCTACAAGCATGCTTGATTCTTGCGCAAAAGAAGATGTGAATAAGCTTTTTAACAAATTGCAAACGAGCGGCACAACAATCGTGCAAGTAACACATAAGATTAGCGAATGCAAAAATGCGGATCGAATATTAATGCTAGAAAACGGAAAATTGCGTGATGTAAGTTTATTGGAATTAGATGAATTTTTCACGGAAAAATCGCCAGCTGTTATTGAATCAAAAAGCATGACGAAAAATGTAGAAAATTCAAATACGGCAATTGAAATATCGAATCTAAGACTTAGCTATAGCAAAAATCAAACTCCTATATTATGCGATTATTCTCTAAGCGTAAAATCAGGCGAAATTGTTGCAATAATGGGAAAAAATGGATGCGGAAAATCAACGCTCGCAAAAGCAATATGCGCACTTATTAAATATGATTCTGGCTCTATTTGCGTAAACGGAATAAAAATTAGCGAAAAAACAAGCAAATCGCAAATGCGAGAAATTCGCAAAAACATTGGTTACGTTATGCAATTGCCAGAACAACAACTTTTTGCGCAAACTGTTTTTGAAGACGTAGCATACGGGCCAAAAAACTTTGGATTAGAAGGACGTGAATTACATTCCAGAGTATTGAACGCACTAAAATCATTGCATATTGAACACTTAGCGCAGAAATCTCCATTCGAACTTTCTGGAGGCCAGCAACGACTAGCAGCAATCGCAGGAATTTTAGCTTGCAATCCAAAAATTTTGGTCTTAGATGAGCCTACAGCAGGATTGGATTTTGAGTATGCAAAAATCGTGTTAAAAATTTTAAGCGATTTGCACAATAAAGGCGTAACAATTATTGTTATTACGCATGATTTAAATGAAGCAAAATCACTTGGTGCGCGCATAGTTACGTTAGATTCGAACAAAAAGAAGCTGGTGCAAGAACAAGAACAAGTACACGCACAAGCCGAAAAGCTTGAAAATGCTAGCGAGAATGGCAGCGAAAACAAAAATAAGTCATTGCTAAGCTTATTCAATACGCGAATAATACTAATATCTTGCTTAATTCTTATGTTTAGTGCGTTTAGCATTACAAACTTCTATCAACTAGGAATTCTTGCACTATCAACGCTTGCTCTAATATTTCTCGCTAGAATATCGCCTATAAAATTATTGTTGTCATTGCATATATTTATTGCAATATTCGTATTTTCTGGAATGTTTAATCTTCTAGTTGTGCATTCTGGAAAAGGACTTTTTAGAATCGGGCCGCTACTAATAACAGATGATGGAATAAAGTTTGCAATACTTTTCGCTTCAAGATTTTCGCTTGTTATACTAATCGGGTCAATAATTGTACTAACAATAAGCCAAACGCGATTGACTGAAGCATGCGCGTCTATTATTTCGCCTCTTAAAAGCGTAGGATTGCCAAGCCAAGAAATTGCTCTTATTATGAGCCTTGCTTTGCGCTTTTTGCCAACTCTTTCAAAAGAAGCAGAATCTGTAGCATTAGCTCAAATCGCAAGAGGCGGAAACATAAAAGACGGATCTATAAAAAAGCGATTGCGCGCAATAACTTCCCTTATTGTTCCAGGATTTGCAAGCGTGATTCGACACGCAAACACACTGGGGCTTGCGCTAGATTCTAGATGCTACGTTCCTGGAGCAAAGCGCACGCACTTACATACGGAGAAAATTCACATAAAAGACTTTGCGCTTTTAATAATTACATTAGCTATTGTGTTCGGAATAATTTTTGCTGGAATATTTATAGCGTGAATATTTATAATCGAGCGGATTGAACGCATTGAGCGCAGATTCTTACGGTTAATGTATAATCCGATAAGCATTGAAAATTTAAGCGTTACAAGTAGATAATCAATAGTCGATAGTTGGTTGTCGATAATTGCGTTTAACAATATAGTGTTTTGACGTTTTAGCGTTTTACGCATGTTGAACGCGACTTGGAAGGAAAATAATGGCATTAACTAAAAAGCAGATTAAGCAATTGCGCGCGCTCGCTAACACTTTAAGCCCATTGCTTTATGTTGGAAAAAACGATATTAGCGACGCTGCTGTTAAGCAAGCAGACGAGACAATGCAATCTCATGAGCTTATGAAGTGTGCTGTGCAAGATGGCTCTGGATTAAGTGCTAAAGAAGCTGCACAAGAACTTGCAGAGCATCTTGGTGCAGAAGTTGTGCAAGTAATTGGCAACCGCTTTGTGCTGTTCCGCGTTTCAAATCGCGAAGATATTGACCACATTATGCTTGTGCGTGAGTAAAACTCTCTTAAAAAAAAAATAGTAATACTGCATTAAAAGGCTTCTTAAAATTCTAAGGAGCCTTTTAATTATCGACTTTATTTATTGTCATCGGGATTGTGGAGAATGGCGCGAATTTGCGATAAACGTTGCGAAATCTCGTGCTCGTAGCCGCGATTATTTGGGTGATAATATTCGCGGCCAACTAGCTCATCTGGCATATATTGCTGAGATGTCACAGCTCCTGGGTAATCGTGAGCGTACTTGTACCCATCGTGATTCCCCCAGCTTTTCATCAAAGCAGTTGGAGCATTTCGCAAATGAAGAGGCACTTGACCAATATTTCCAGCATCAACATCTTGCAAAGCCTTATTAATCGCATTGTAACTTGCGTTTGATTTTGGAGCAGTTGCTACAGCAATCACAGCTTCAGAAAGAATAATGCGTGCTTCTGGCATGCCAATTAAAGCAACTGCTTGAGCTGCAGCAACAGTTACTTGCAAAATTTGTGGAGCTGCCATACCAACTTCTTCGGCAGCAGCAATCATAATTCGCCTTGCAATAAAACGCGGGTCTTCCCCAGCTCTAAGCATTCGCGCTAAATAATGCAAAGAAGCGTCAACATCACTTCCACGCATTGACTTAATAAAAGCAGAAATCACATCGTAGTGGTCGTCGCCATCTTTGTCGTAACGAACTGTAGTAGTATCCATTACGTTAGAAACAATATCAGCAGTAATAACAGGCTTCTTTTTGCCATGTTGCAACGCAACATCTCCAGTTACCGCTCCTGCTGCCGCCTCTAAAATAGTAAGAGTTTTGCGAGCGTCTCCCCCGCTTAAACGAATAATTGAATCTATTGCGTCGTCATCAATTTTAAGCTGATTATTAAGACCATTTTCGCTTGAAATTGCGCGTTCTATAAGCGTGCGCAAATCTTCAACACTAAGAGACTCAAGTTTAACAACCACTGATCTGCTAAGTAGTGGCTTAATGATTGAAAAACTTGGATTTTCGGTAGTAGCACCAATAAAAGTTACATCGCGATTTTCTACGCTTGGAAGCAAAGCATCTTGTTGAGATTTAGAAAAACGATGAACTTCGTCAATAAACAGAACTGTTTCTTGACCTTTACTAACCAAGCGCTCATGCGCGCGATCTAGCACCGCTCTAACATCTTTAACTCCAGAAGTTACAGCAGAAAGCTCTTCAAACACGCGACCAGACTGTTGAGCCACAATATAAGCAAGCGTAGTTTTACCAACTCCAGGAGGCCCAAACAACACAACGGAACTTGGAGATGTAAGAGAACCTTTAGATTGCGGATTTGCAAGCCTACGCAAAGGCGAACCATCTTTTAACGCATGAGACTGCCCAAGCACGTCTTCGATAACACTCGGTCGCATACGCACAGCCAACGGACGCGTTACATCGCTAGGCGCACTACTTGCTGTAAATAAATCCTGAACCATAATCTAAGTATACTCAATCCATAGAACAAACGTTCGACTATATTTTGTATTTTGGTCTAAATCTTACGTAAAACAACACTAAACGTGCGACACACTGTAGTCAAAGAACACAA
Organism: Gardnerella piotii; assembly: GCF_049815665.1. NCBI lineage: Bacteria > Bacillati > Actinomycetota > Actinomycetes > Bifidobacteriales > Bifidobacteriaceae > Gardnerella > Gardnerella piotii. The sequence continues at coordinate 838,717 of NZ_CP187450.1, read as the reverse complement.
CTTCGCCTGTATCTTGTGTGGAATCCAAATCAACAATTCCAGTAATAGCCCAATTATGGTCTCCGTCCGAATCGTCAATAATTTGCCGAACTTTCCACGAATGCTCACTTTTTTCTAGAGAATCATCCAAAATAAACAAGTCGCCGCCACGAGCTTTGGCATCTATTCCAACATATTCGTGCTCATCATAATAGTCGTCAAGCACATCATTCCACTCATGAACGCCGTAACCCCAAGCTTTGTCAAGCTCTCCCAAAGCATCCGCATCTTCCAAATCCATAAGCTGCACGCGGCGGAACATTGCGTTTCTAATCAACACAATAAGTCCACGACGATCCTCAACTACAGACTCAGCAGTTGAAGGTGCAGCCGTAGTTACTGCACTAGCTTCAGCGTCAGACCCTCCTGCACTCTCCCACTCGTCTACAAGACTTGAATCAATAGAGCGCACAACAAGACGAAGCCACGAAATAATATCACGCAATTCTTCGTTAAGCATGTCTTCTGGCACAGTGCGAGCAAGCGAACGATAAGCGTCCGAAAGGTAGCGAAGAAGCGTTCCCTCACTTCTAGCAATGCCATAGCGCGAAATATAGCCAGTAAAATCAGAGGCGGTTTCAACCATGTCTCGAAGCACAGATTTAGGCTTTAGCCAGTAGTCGTTTGCCCACGGAACATCCTTGCGATATTGCGCAAAAGCGGGAGCTAGCAAATCTTCAAGAGGCTTAGGGTAACTGACTTCCGCCAAGCGTTCCATGCGCTCCTCGTAATCAATGCCATCATCTTTCATACCAGCCATTGCAGCATCGCGAGCTTTACGCTCTTGCGCGCGAAGAACAGGCTTAGGGTCATCTAAAGTTGCTTCAACCATAGAAATTACGTCAAGCGCATAGCTTTGAGATTCTGGGTCTAGAAGTTCCAAAGCAGCAAGCAAGAACGGAGAAAGCGGCTGATCTAGAGCAAAACCCTCTGGCATAGCAACATCAAGATCATAATCGCAAGAACCATCCGAAAACTCTCTGCATTCAATCACTTGAGTATCGAGAAGAGTTTGGAAAATATCGTTGCAACGCTCGAGCAATTTCTCTTTATCTTGTGGCTTTTGCGCACTATCTTCAATAAGTTTTTCAACGCGTGCTCTAGCGTCTCCGCCTTGCGTAACTTCGTTCAAAATCATTGAGTGCGTTACAACCATATGCGGATTCAAAGTTTCGGGAGCGCTTTCAATAAGCTTAGTAAACGTTGGCTCACCCCAAACTATAAATCCTTCTGGAGCCTTCTTACGCTTAATTTTTTTAAGCTTTTTAGGGTCATTGCCAGCTTTTGCAACAGCGCGCGCGTTTTCAATCTCGAACTCTGGAGCCTCTGCAACTACTAAGCCTTCGGTATCAAACCCCATTCTGCCTGCACGACCTGCAATTTGGTGAAACTCGCGAGCACGAAGCTTGCGACTACGATTCCCATCAAACTTTGTGAGCGCTGTAAGCACAACAGAGTGAATTGGCACGTTAATACCAACGCCAAGAGTGTCTGTGCCGCAAATAACGGGCAACAATCCTTGCTGAGCTAGCTGTTCAACAAGCCTGCGGTAGCGTGGAAGCATGCCAGCATGATGTACGCCAACGCCTGTGCGCAGCAGCCTTTGCAAAATTTTGCCGAAGCCTGTAGTAAATTTAGTGCCTTTAATCGCTTGAGCAATTTTGTCTCGCTGATCTTTGCTAGAAACCCCCGTACTTGCAAGCGCTTGAGCTGTTTCTAGAGCTGCGTCTTGCGAAAAATGAACTACGTAGATTGGCGTTAAACCCTTGTTAAATAAGAGTTCTACAGTTGTGGCAAGTGGCTTATCTGTGTACTCGTATTCGAGTGGGATTGGTCTTGGAGCGTTAGCAATAATATCAACACTACGATTTGTCGATTTTTCTAAGCGCTGTGCAATATCTGACACATCTCCAAGAGTTGCACTCATAAGCAAGAATTGCGTATTTGGAAGTGTAAGTAGCGGAACTTGCCAAGCCCATCCTCGCTCTGGGTCTCCATAGTAGTGGAATTCGTCCATTGCAACGCAATCAACTTTTGCGTTTGCGCCTTCTCTTAAGGCTTGATTTGCTAAGATTTCCGCTGTGCAGCAGATTATTGGAGCGTCCGCGTTAATATGCGAGTCGCCAGTAATCATGCCTACGTTATCACGCCCAAAAATCGCAACTAAATCGAAGAATTTTTCGGATACAAGTGCTTTGATTGGCGCAGTGTAGTAGGAGCGTCTGCCAGTGGCGAGTGCCGCAAAATGCATGCCGAGCGCTACTAGCGATTTTCCAGAACCTGTTGGAGTGTTTAAGATTACGTGGTCTCCTGCAAGCAAATCCATAACAGACTCTTCTTGATGCGGCCACAAATCCACATGCTTGTTAGTTTTAACCCAATCAACAAATGCTTGAAAAATTTCGTCTTCGCTAGCATGATGCAAATCAAGAGCTAACTCGCCTAATCCAGCCATATTCCGCTCCTACTTTACTTACGCTTTAATCGCAACTTTAGTTGCAAATTTAATCGCAAATTTATTTACTTACGATTTTACTTGCGCTTCTTTTTATCTCGTACTTTTACAGAGATTTGAATAGGAGTTCCCTCGAATCCAAATTCTTCTCTAAGAGAACGCTCAATAAAGCGACGGTAGCCGTGCTCTAAGAAGCCAGTTGCAAATATTACAAAACGCGGAGGGCGTGTAGAAGCTTGCGTTGCAAACAAGATTCGCGCTTGCTTTCCACCTCGCAAAGGATGCGGATGAGCAGACTGAATACGGCCTAAGAAGGCATTAAGCTTGCCTGTAGGAATGCGCTTATCCCAGCTGTCTAAAGCTGTTCGCATAGCGCGTGCAAGACGATTCGTATGCCATCCTGTCTTTGCAGAAAGATTAACTCGCTCAGCCCAAGTAACGCGCTCAAACTCAGTTTTCCATAAGCGTTCCATGCGCTGTCTGGAAAATTCGTCCATCAAGTCCCACTTGTTAAACACGAGTACGATTGCGCGACCCGCGTCTACAGCCTGACTCATAACCTTTAGATCTTGCTCTGCAATTGGCTGCGAAGAGTCAAAAAGAATCAAAGCAAGTTCCGAACGCTCAATCGCAGCTTGCGTACGAAGTGAAGAATAATATTCGGCACCCGTAAGCTTGTGCTGCCTGCGCTTAATACCAGCCGTGTCAATAAACAGCCAGTCTTCTCCATCAACTCGCACAACTTCATCAACAGGGTCTCGAGTAGTTCCAGCCAAGTCGTTTACAACAGAACGCTCTTCGTGAGCTAAATGGTTCAAAAGCGAAGACTTGCCAACGTTTGGACGACCAACTAAAGCAACTCTGCGCAAACCTTCTGGAGTTAAGAATCCAGAAGTCTTATTCGCTTTCTTTAAAGATGCAAGAGCTGCGTCAAGCAAATCTCCAACGCCTCTGCCGTGCATTGCAGAAATTCCGTAAGGCTCGCCCATTCCAAGCTTCCAAAACTCTGCAGTTAAATACTCGCTTCTAGCGTCGTCAACCTTGTTAACTGCCAAAGTAATAGGCTTACCTGCAGCGCGAAGCATTGAAACAATGCGCTCGTCGGTAGCTGTTAAACCAACTTGACCGTCTACTAGGAAAATCACAGCATCACTTAAACGCACTGCTACTTGCGCTTGCTGAGCAATCGAAGAATCAATGCCTTCAACATCTGCTTCCCAGCCGCCAGTGTCAACAAGCTTGAAGTTGGTTCCAGCCCACTCAGCGTCGTAGCTTACGCGATCTCTAGTAACGCCTGGAGTATCTTCTACAACAGCAACTCTGTGACCCAAGATACGGTTTACAAGCGTTGATTTTCCAACGTTTGGTCGGCCAATAACGGCTATTACTCCAACCGCTTTTGTATCTTTCGACTCATCTTCGCCTGCTAAATCTCCGCTAAGAAGCGCACGGTCTTCATCGTCAAGATCGTAGCCTTCAAGATTTGCAGCATAACGGTCGTACTCATCTTGCTCAATAGCATCGTCAACCATCTCTACAAGCGCGTCAAGAGTCTGCTCAAAAGTCAAATCAGAATTATCTAGAGTTGTAACACCGTCTGCAGCTTTAAGAAAATGAGTAACTTTAGAATCTTTAGCGTCTCGATCGCGAATATCGTCTTCTTCTAAAGATTCATTATTCTTAGATTCGCTATTTTGCGAATTTTCTTGCGCAATATCTTGCTTGTTTCTGCGAGCTTGGCGCACTTCTTCGCGCGCAGTAAGAAGCACTCGAACTTGCGCATTAGGAGCCACAACAGTAGTAATATCGCGGCCTTCTGCAACTATGCCTTCTCCGCTAGAGAAAGAATCCTCAGCTGACTCTGAAGCAATATATGCGCGTTGTGCAGCAATAAGCATGCGTCGAACTGCAGGAATCGAAGAAACAGTAGACACGCGCGAAGAAACTTCGCTGGAACGCAATTCTTCGCTAATATCTTCACCATCAATTACGACTACAGGATTTTTTGGATCAACGCTAAATTCAGCATGATCTTCCGTAAACAATGCTCCAACAGCTTCAACAATTTGATTAAAGCGTTCTGCATCTGCAGAATTTGTTGGATTTCCTTCTTCGTCCAACTCAAGCTGCTTGCTTAAATCAATTCCTTGCTTTAAGCACCACCATGCGGCAGCTCTATACATTGCACCCGTATCTAAATACGCAAAACCGTAGTATTGTGCTAAAGCGCGAGAAGTAGAAGACTTGCCAACTCCTGCTGGTCCATCAATTGCTACACAAATCACAGGCCAACCTCCTTAGAAAGCGAGCGCACTTCTACTTGCGAAAGCACGCGATAAGACCCAGCTTTTAAGTCACCCAACTTAATAGGGCCGATTTGCGTACGAACAAGGCGCTTTACTGGGAAGCCAACAGCTCCAAAAATCCTACGCACAATGCGATTTTTGCCAGAGTGCAAAACAACTTTTACGATTGTTGCATCGTGATTCTGGTCGATTATTGCGCATCTGTCTAGCTTGATCCAGCCGTCTTCCAGATTTACGCCTTGCGAAACTAGCCTGCGGCAAACCATTCCGTTGATTTTGCCTTCAACAGTTGCAATATACGTTTTTTCAACTTCGTACTTTGGATGCATAACATGCTGGCTTAGCTCGCCATCATTGGTCATTAAAATAAGACCTTCCGAATCGTAATCCAAGCGACCCATGTGGAAAATTCGCTCGTATTTGTCTCCAACAATATCTCTTAAAGTAAAGCGACCTTTTGGATCATCCATTGCGCTCAAAACTCGCTTTGGCTTATTAAGCGCAAGCGTTACAAGCTTGTGATTGAACTTTACTCTGGATCCGTCTACGCGAATTTTTTGCTTACTTGGATCTACTCGAGTTCCGAGTGTTGTTACAAGCTCATCATCTACTTCAACACGCCCATCGAGAATAATCTCCTCACATTTGCGTCTTGAACCAAATCCCGCTTCAGCAAGTAGCTTTTGCAGTCGAACGGCATTTTTGTCATTTGAATGCGCCTGATTGGCGCGGGAATATGCGTTTGGCATCGTTCTCCCAACGTGACCTATTGTATTAATTTAATCTTATTGATGTTTTATTTATGGCCATTTTTGCGTATTTTTTAATAATTTTTTAATCATTTTTTAATACTCACAGCAAATTGCCACGTTTTTCTATACTAGCGTATGGCATAGCCGTGATACTATAGCAAACGTTTGGTTGTGTTGCAAATAACAAAACAACATAAAAACAACACAACACGTACACATTAACGTAAGGAATTGTTATGAACAACACTTTGCAAAATAAATGTTCAAATGATGAGCAAAAAGCATCTGCTCCTGCACCTCTTATTTTTAGGATTTTTGCTGAATTTATTGCAAGCGTTTTTGCAATATTTACTATTTATACGTTCTCTTCTGTTGTAACAGCAATGTACGGCGTGAACGTTCTTTTAATTGCTGCAGGAACAGGCTTAGCTTACGCAGCAGCAATCAGTATAGCAGCTAAGGTTTCTGGAGGCCACGTTAATCCAGCAGTAACAATCGCTTCTATGCTTACTGGAAGAACTTCTTATATCTCTGGAATTTTATACATTATTGCGCAAGTTCTTGGCGCACTCGTTGCTGCTTCAATAACTGTTTTTATTCTTCCTCAAACTAAAATGGTTCCAGAAAAAACATGGTTTGCTCCTGTTGTAAACGGTTTTGAAAGCGCTTCCATCTCTGCAAATCAGCTAAAAAGCGTTAATGCTTCTTTTGGCGTTATCTCCGCATTAATAGTTGAGATTATTGCAGTTCTTATTATTGTTGCAACAGCAATGACGTATACGCGCGAAGATGGTAGTGCTAAATGCACGTATGCAGCACACATGGGTATTGCATACTCTGTTGGCGCTTTTATTACCTACCAAATTACTGGATCGGGTCTTAATCCTGCTCGCTCTACGGGTATTGCCATTCTTGCACAGTCTAAGAAATTAGCTGCTTCGCCATTAAGCCAACTTTGGGTATTTTGGATTGCTCCTGTTTTTGCAGCAGCTCTTGTTGGATTCATTATGCTTATTAGCAAGCTTGTTCGTTCTTCTTCAAAAGACTCAATCAATGCTAAAGAATCTAATAATTCTTGCGATTTAAGCTTGGATGATTCTTCCAAAAACACTTCAGCATCTAACGAAGAATCAGAAAATAGCGAGAATAAAGAAGTTAACCCATTTTATAACGAAGACAAATAGTTAAAACAAAATAGGTTACATAAAAACAAAAATAGAAAAATACGTTATTAGCAAACCAAGTCCTAGTGCAATGCTTAGAAAAGAGTCAAAAGCAACGGATCTAACTTTCCAAGGGCTTCGTTGAGAAAAAATTAAGCGTATTATTCCAAGAATGATGGCTGTTGCAGAAATAATAACTGTAGCAGCCATTATTTTTCCTATAAAAGCTAATACAGCGCACACGCATACGATTATTGCTACAATCCATTGCGCGTATGGCTTACCTTCTTTTACTTCCGAAACGTAGATATGATTGCTTGAGTTGCTATTCGCATTGCTATTCGCATCGTGCATTAATTCATCTTTATGATCAAATTTTAATTCGCTATCTTGATTCTTCTGGCTAATTGTCATACTTGTATAATACATAAAAAGCCTTGGAAAGTATATTAAATACAATCCAAGGCTTTTTACGTTAATATGATTAATCGAGCTAATCTAACTGACTAATCAGCTATTTACAGAAATACTAATTTGCAAATAGCGATTGATTTTTAGTGGAAGAAGTGCCTCGTTCCAGTAGTGTACATTGTTACGCCAGCCGCGCGAGCAGCTTCAAACACTTCCTCATCTCTAATAGACCCTCCAGGTTGAACTATTGCGCTTACACCTGCTTCAATCAAAATTTGAGGACCATCAGCAAACGGGAAGAATGCGTCGGATGCTGCAACAGATCCTTTAGCACGCTCAACGCCATCAGCCAAAGTATTTGCTCTTTCAACTGCAAGATGGCAAGAATCCACGCGATTAACTTGACCCATTCCGATTCCAACAGTTGCTAAATCATGCGCAAGCAAAATGGCATTAGACTTTACACACCTAAGAGAACGCCATGCAAACTCTAAGTCTTTTAAGGTTTCTTCGTTCGCTGGGTTTCCAGAAACAAGAGTCCAATTTTGTGGATTATCTCCAAAATCATCAATCTTATCTGCACTTTGCACCAATGCTCCGCCGTCAATAGGATGCACTTGCAAACCTAAAACAGGAGGATTTGCAACCTTTAGGATTCGCAAATTCTTCTTCTTAGTGCGCAATAATTCCAAAGCCTCAGGCTCGTAGTCTGGAGCAATAATTACTTCTGTAAAAATTGGACGCACACTTTGTGCCATTTCTAGAGTAACAGTTGAATTGCAAGCAATCACTCCACCGTATGCGCTTACAGGATCGCAAGCGTGAGCCTTCGCATGAGCCTCTGCAGCTGTTGCACCTATTGCTAAGCCGCAAGGATTATTGTGTTTGCAAACAGCAACGGCAATTTGCGGAGCAAAATCCCAAACTGCACGCCATGCTGCATCCGCATCAACATAATTGTTATAACTCATTGGCTTTCCGCCAAGAAGCTCAGCTTGAGCTAAACCGCCATTATGCAACGGATCAAGATAAAGCCCAGCATATTGATGTGGATTCTCTCCATACCTAAGCTTACGTTCAAGAGTCCATGTTCGCGTGTAGTCACATGGAAGTAACGAATCTTTGCTTGTTTTATCAAGCGAATCATCATTGTTATCTGTGTTTTCTATCATGCTTTGTGGCATTGGCCAAGCACTATTAGTCCATTGGCATATTGCAGCATCGTAAGCGGCTGTATGCTCGAATGCTTTATGCGCTAAGTATTCGCGCTCTTGCAAACTAAAGCCTTCGCCAGAAGCAATTCGATTAGCAAGCAATTTGTAATCTGCAGGATCTGTAATAACAGCTACAGACTTATGATTTTTAGCAGCTGCTCGAATCATTGAAGGTCCACCAATATCGATTTTTTCAATAATGGCATCATTTTTAGCGCCGCTCATAACTGTGTTCACAAAAGGATACAAGTTTACAACTACAGCATCGAATGGCTCAATATTCAAATCTTTAAGCTGCTTTACGTGATCCGAATTGCTCATATCTGCTAGGATTCCAGCGTGAATATGCGGATCGAGAGTTTTAACTCTACCATCTAAACTTTCTGGGAATCCTGTTACATCCGACACTTGCGTAACGCTTACACCCAATTCTTGAAGCTTTGAAGCAGTTGAACCAGTTGAAACAACTTGAGTTCCACACTTTCTAAAAGCATCTGCCAGCGTTTCTAGTCCTTCTTTGCAAAATACTGAAACCAGTACTCGCTTTATTGACCTTTTACCTGTGGTTATCAGCACATCTGCATTTTGTTCTTGCTCATGTATCTGTTGCACCGGTGTTCCTCCTTGTGTTGGATGAGGATTTATTTTTTATTAGCTTTTGAGCTGACTGTTCTAGTTGACTCAAGATTACTAGTTTCAGTTTTGCTCTCAAGCAAAGGTTGATTTTCGGATAAAATTTTATTGCTTAAAAGTCGAATACAAACTATTATTGCGCAAACAAAAAGAATAACAAGCCAAGCAAAGCCAAAACCGTATATTGTTAAATGGCCTAAAGATCGAAGACTTCTACTTACATTAACTCCAACATGTGCTAATCTAAATCTTCCCAAACTACCATTCGCAAATAGAAGCAATACACTCATAACAAGTATTATTGCCATGCAAGACGCTACTAGAACTATTGCAGATTGAACAAATGCAAAAGCTGTTTTCTTCCAGTCTACTTTATTGTTATCAAATATGATTCTAAGGTTGCACAACTTTGAGTACAAAATTATAAACGATGCCAAAATAGCGCACAAAACAAACAATATACTAACCGAAGCTGTTCTATAGAATGAATCTTTTATAGCGTCTGGAAATATTGCAAAAAGTGGAATAGGTGGTAACGATTTTTTGCTAACAGAAAAAATACTAAAGCTTGCAATATCTCCAATGTTGAATCCTGCTCCAGAAATCCAAGATAATGCCCATAGTGCAATATTCGGCAACCACACTAAACAGGCAATAGATGTTAAAATCCTAGAACCGATTTGCATTCCTAGCTTAGAAAATGCAATCTCAACGTTGCTTGAACCAACTACACACCAAAAGATGATTGTTAAAAGTGCAACAATTGCGTAAATAACTAAAACACTTACAGAGCAATAAAAACAGATTTTTGCGCATTTAATTATTCGCTCAGAAAAATGCTTTGCCAACTTTTGTTTTATTTGTGCAAACGTAGAAGAATATGGAAAAACAGCAATCATCATAGCCAAAATATACACACAAACACTTTTTAGCAATATTATTGGCAAAGAATCCAACAACTCAATATTAGTATTTTGGGATATTACATAATTTGCAAAAACCCAAACAAATAATCCTATTGAATTGGCTAATTGACCGCCTTTTAGCTTTCTCATTGCAATTGCAAGAGACGAAACTAAAAGAATTGTTAATCCAAGAGGAATAATCGTAAGAACAAAATCGTCAAAACCAAGACCAACACCTTGTGCAAAAAGAAGTACAGCCCATGTTAAAGACATTGATGAATCAGAAAGATTACCAGTTCCTTCTTCAATCGAAATTACTAAAAGCGTTAAAGACATAAACAACCCAACAATAAGAGCAAAAACAAAAATAGCTATTGCTGGAATAGCTAAACCCTTCAAAACGCTAATAAGAGAAGATTTTAGTTTTTTCAAAATTGTTCCTCCCCCTACGTTCTTAAAGTTTAGACTTGGATTATTTTGGATTATCTACGTATTTAACGCTTTTCCTAAAACTATTATTTGCTGTGTTTAAGCTGGCATTTTCATTAAGCTAGAGCACTTATAGGATTGCAAGTCGCTCATTCCGTTAATGCCCGTTAGTTCCATTACAAAGCAGAACCCAGCAACAACACCTTCGGATCTTTCAACAAGCCTTGCAGCAGCTTTTGCGGTTCCTCCTGTTGCAATCAAATCATCAACAATAAGAACACGCTGGCCAGGTTTAATCAAGTCTTTTTCAATCTCGATTTTAGCTTCTCCATATTCAAGAGAATACGATTCGCTAATAACTTCTGGCGGCAACTTCCCTGCTTTTCTTACGGCAACAAAACCCTTATTTAAGCGTGCAGCTAATACTGGGCCAAATAAGAATCCACGAGCTTCAAGACCTGCAACTAAATCAAAAGAATCTTTAGAAACTGGCAAAGAATCAACAAGTGACTCAATAAGAATGTTCATACCACGAGCATCTGCAAATACTGGTAGAAAATCGCGAAAAACAATCTTTGGATTAGGGAATCCTGGAATTGTGCGAACAAGAGAAGCTAAATAATTAGCATCTTCACTACTAACATTCTTTAGAGGCTTTACCGTAATATCAGTTGTTGTCATAATCCTAGCGTTCTATTCTAGTTTTCTTTATTTTCATTAGATTCGCTAGATTCTTGAACCTCGTTAGATTCATTGGATTCTTGCGATTCTTGCGATTCGTTATCTTCTGCGCTATTTGCATTATTAGCGCCTTCGGCACTATCTTCTTTATCGTAGCTATTAAAATCTACGCGAACGTAAACCCTGTTAACAGCACGGAAAGATACGCGAAGCAGACTACCTTCTGAATCTAAAACAATCTCTTCGTGATCTGCATCAACGCTAACAACTTTACCAATAATTCCGCCAATGGTTATAACCTCAACACCAGGCTTTAACGAATCATGGAAAGAACGCAATTCAGTTTGGCGCTTTTTCATGTTACGAGATTGGAACCACATGATACCAACCATGGCAATTACAAGAACAATAAGCATGCCATACTGTTGAAAGAATTGGGGCACAATAAACTCCTTAAGTTATCCAACCCTAAGACGGCAAAACACCGTCCAAATCAACTATTTTATGTTATCTATCTGACATTATCGGGTGCTTTAAGACCTAAATGTTGCCAAGCTTTTTCAGTTGCAACTCTGCCTTTAGGTGTTCTAACAAGAAAGCCTTCTCGAACCAAATATGGTTCACAAACAGTTTCCACAGTTTCCGACTCTTCTCCAACCATTGCAGCCAAGTTATTAAGCCCTACAGGACCACCATTAAATTGAACCACAATAGCTTTTAGAACAGCAATATCTAAACGATCAAGGCCTTGAGTATCTATTTGATACAAAGATAAAGCTTCGATTACAGACTCGCGATTTACTTCTTTAAGATTATGTACTACTGCCCAATCTCTAACACGCCTCAAAAGTCTGTTTGCAATCCTAGGAGTTCCCCTAGAACGCAAAGCAAGCTCTTTTGCCGCTTGGCCTGCAAGATTTACGCCTAAAAGTGCGGAAGAACGCTCAATAAGCTTCTCTAGCTCTTCGTGAGGATAAAAATCCAAGTGAGCAGTAAAACCAAAACGCGCTCTAAGAGGAGAAGGAAGCATGCCTTCTCTAGTAGTTGCGCCAACAACCGTAAAATGAGGCAAAGTAAGCGGTATAGAAGACGCTCCAGGCCCTTTTCCAACCATAACGTCTACTCGAAAATCTTCCATAGCGATATAAAGCAACTCTTCTGCAGCGCGAGGAAGTCTATGAATCTCATCAATAAACAACACTTCACCTGTATCTAAAGAGCTTAAAATCGATGCTAAATCCCCAGCATGTTGAATAGCAGGGCCAGAAGTAACTCGAATAGAAACGCCTAATTCGTTAGCAACAATCATTGCTAAAGTTGTTTTTCCAAGACCAGGAGGACCTGCAAGAAGCATATGATCGGGAGGAACATTACGCAATCTTGCAGCATCCAAAAAAAGTTGCAATTGCGCTTTTAATAAAGGCTGACCAATAAAACCTTCTAAAGCATGAGGACGTAACTCCTCATCACTAATTTGCTCGTTTTCTATAGCACTAGAAGATACTATTCTTAATGAATCTTCTGATACGCCAGTATTAACAGATTGCACGTTGTTGATTTTCTCGCTGTTGATTTTCTCGCCAAAACTCATAATCGTCACCTGCCTCTATCCAGCGAAGACAAAGCCATGCGCAAAACTGTTGGCATATCTTCATCTCTAATTGGCAAAGAAATATGCTCTTGTTTACAAACGCTTTCCACTGCTTTTTGAGCATCAAACTGCTTCCAGCCTAAAGACATCAATCCAACAACAACTTTTTGCATAGAAGAATCAATAAAATCGCTTATATTCTTGTTTACATTTTTATCCACGCTATCTTGCGCTAATAAAGACACGTCAATAGAGCCTTTAAGCTCGAGGATAATTTTTTGTGCACCCTTTTTTCCCAGCCCAGGAGCGGAAGAAAGCGCAGAAACATCTGAATCCGCAATAGCCTTAATCAAACGATCTACGCTTAATGTTGAAAGCAAAGAAAGAGCGACTTTAGGACCTACTCCACTAACTTTTTGTTGAATTTGAAGAAAAATACGCTTTGCAGCCATACTCGTAAAACCATAGAGCGTAATAGCATCTTGACTAACTTGCAAAGACGTATAAACTCTAACTTCTTGACCTTCGCGCAAAGATGATAAATCTGACGAAGGCATATATACCTCGTAGCCAACGCCACAAACACAGACAAGCGCACAACGCGAATCGATAGATTCCACTACGCCATTAAGCATACCGATCATCAGCGCTCACCTTTCAAAATAAATCCCTACAACCTATAGAACATCTGTTCTATAAACATCCTACATACCTCGCCCGACAGAACTTGATCCGCGCGCCGCACGCAAAGACTCAGCCCACTTTCTTTGAGCATCTGTTAAATGCTGCTCTCGCTCTCCTCCTTGCAATGCGCCTGCAGGCCTAAGAGCATGGCAAATAGCTTGAGCTAAAGCATCGGCAGCATCTGCAGGAGTTGGTAAAACATTAAGATTCAAAAGACGCGCAACCATGCGCTCTACTTGCTCTTTGCCAGCACTACCACTGCCTGCAACAGCAAGTTTAACCTCCGTTGGAGTGTGTAAAGCAACAGGAATACCCCTTTGAGCTGCAACAAGCATAGCGATTCCTGCAACTTGAGCAGTTCCAAGCACCGTATTTCGATTTTCTTGAGCAAACACGCGCTCAATCGAAACAACATCTGGCGAAAACCTCTCGATTTTCTCCACAAGACCATTGTAAATTTCTAGCAATCTTAAATCTTGAGAAGTTTTTGGATTGCTTCTTAAAACATCGACGTGAATAAAAGAAAGCCGACGAGAAACGCCGGCTTCAATCACGCCGACCCCGCAGCGAGTAAGCCCGGGGTCAACGCCCAAAATCATCATTGGAAACTATTCTGCTTCCTCAAGCTGAGCCATAACTTCATCCGAAGCAGTCCAGTTGCTATAAATATTTTGAACATCGTCCAAATCATCGAGATTGTCAATCAAGCGAGACACCTTTTGAGCATCTTCAAAGCTCAACTCAACCTCGTTATTTGGATGCATAACGATTTCTGCAGAATCGTAGTCAAAACCAGCATCTTGCAAAGCCTTACGAACAGTTACCAAATCGCTAGAATCCGTGTATACGGAATACACGTCTCCATCGTCTGCAACATCTTCAGCACCTGCTTCTGCAGCAATATCAAAAAGCTTGCTATAGTCAACGCCTTCGCTAGGAACTTCAATCAAGCCCTTGCGCTCAAAGTTAAAGCTCACAGAACCACTTGTAGCCAAAGAGCCATTGCCCTTTGTAAGAGTGGAACGAACATCTGCTGCAGCGCGATTACGATTATCTGTAAGGCACTCAATAATCAAGCCAACGCCTGCAGGAGCATAGCCTTCGTAAACAATCTCTTCGTAGTTTGCGCCGCCTGCTTCTTCTCCAGAGCCACGCTTAACAGCACGCTTAATGTTGTCTGCTGGCATAGAAGCTTTCTTAGCTTTAACGATTGCATCGTACAAAGTTGGGTTACCATCTGGGTCTCCACCACCAAGACGAGCTGCGATTTCAATATTCTTAATAAGCTTGGCGAAAAGCTTGCCGCGCTTTGCGTCGATAGCGGCCTTCTTGTGCTTTGTGGTCGCCCACTTGGAATGACCTGACATGATACTCCTAAAAAGTGTACGGTTACGTAAACGTGATGATTTTAATGCGCTTTAGCGACAAATCACCAAATTGAATTTATTTAAGCAAATTTTTAACTTCAAAAATGCGCTGAAAAACAGTTATAGCTCCACCAATGCAAAGAATAATCATTGCCAAGCAAAGCCACAATAACCAACCCGTTAATCCGCTTAATCCCATTGAAACTAGAATTATGGCAACTCTATCGGCGCGAGTAATCAATCCTTTTTTAGCGTCTACTCCAACAGACTCGCCTCTTGCTCTCGCATACGATGTTACAAAAGCAAACATCATAGATACTAGCGAGCACACTAATCCGCAATATCTCAAAAAATTATTCACGTAAAATGGCAAATATAAGCAAATGTTTAGATTATTTGCGCGATATAAACAAATGCAAACACAAGCAAAAAGCGACCAATCTGCAATTCTATCTAGAGTTGAATCTAAAAATGCGCCAAATTTAGTGCCACCATTCTTGTTTGTTAAAGCAGCAACAGAGCCATCTAAAGCGTCTGCAAGAACAAAAATCGTAAGCAAAATAGTGCCAATAAAAAGCTGGCCGCTTATAGAAATAAAAACAGAAGTTGCAACAAGCGCAATAGTGCCAAAAATCGTAACACTGTTAGCGCTACATCCAAATTTAACAAGAAGCTTTGCGATTGGCAAAATAACACGTTTGAATCCACTTCTTAAAGATTCCAACATATTAAGCCTTTCTTTGATTCAAATATAATCATTCAAACACAGCGCTCAAACACGAGTATTCAAACACGAGTATTCAAACACAAATCACTTCTAAACTCATCACCGCGTTAACAAAAACGCCGCTTAAAACTAAGCGGCGCTAATTCTAGCTCCCTCACCTGGATTCGAACCAAGACAAAGGGTTCCAAAGACCCGTGTGCTGCCATTACACCATGAGGGAACGGCGGGAAAAACCGCCAAGTCACTATTATGCCACAACAATCAAAATCGTCAAGCTTGGCGTGGCGAAATAGGATTTATGCAAATTTATGCAAACAAAAACCCTTTTCCGTGGTGCTCTGGGTATGTGTCAAACAGCTTTGCAACAGACCCATCTTCAAACACAGCTTTAATCGCGCTTGCCAAAAGTGGAGCAATCGAAAGAACCGTCAACCCATCCCAACGCTTTTCTTGTGGAATTGGAACAGTATCTGTTAACACAACTTCTCTAGCTCCGCAATTCTTCAATCGCTCAACTGCAGGTCCAGAAAGAACTCCGTGCGTTGCAACAACAGTTACAGACTTCGCTCCAGCATCTTTAAGAACATTGCAAGCACCTGCGATCGTTCCAGCAGTATCGATTAAATCGTCTACCATAACGCAATCGCGACCAGCAACATCGCCAACTACACGGTTTGCAACAGCTTGATTTGGACGCGTAATATCTCTAGTCTTATGAACAAAAGCCAATGGACCTCCGCCCAATCTTTGCGCCCACTGTTCTGCAACACGAATTCGCCCTGCATCTGGCGAAACAACGGTAACATTGCCTAAATCTTCGCTAAAGCGATCCCTTACATAGTCCACCAAAACTGGCATAGCAATCAAATGATCTACAGGACCATCAAAGAATCCTTGCGATTGCGCAGCATGCAAATCAACGCTCATAATGCGATCTGCACCTGCTGTTTTAAGTAAATCAAACATCAAGCGGCAAGAAATAGGCTCACGACCGCGATGCTTTTTATCTTGTCTAGAATATCCAAGCAACGGGCACACAGCGGTAATAGAACGAGCAGATGCGCGCTTTAATGCATCAATCATAATTAACTGTTCCATAATGGACTTGTTAACAGGGTCACTATGACTTTGCAACACAAACACGTCTGTTCCTCGCACAGACTGAGTGTAACGAACATACATCTCGCCATTAGCAAAATCGTATGCCGTTGTTTCCAATACTTCTATACCAAGCTGATTCGCAACATCTTTAGCAAGCTTAGGATGCGCGCGACCAGTTACGAGAACAAGGTTTTTATCTGGCTTTCCTTCAAGGACGATGCTCACCATATCTCCAAACGCTAGTTCGCTAACAGTCCACAAAAATCGGACTGAGTTCAATACTATCTATTTGCGCAGACTATAACAATTAAGCCGTTTCATACATAACAAATGCTTGCAAACAGTTGCAAATCCTTACAAAAAACATTACAAATCATTACAAATCGCGTATGTATAAACCGTGTTTAACAATGTATTGAACAACGCCGTCTGGAACCAAATACCAAACTGGCTCCCCATGCTCTGCACGCTTGCGAACATCTGTTGAAGAAATCGCCAACGCTGGAATCTCCAATATGTCAACTGGAAAACGATGATTGTGACAATTAATCATATCGTCGCAAGAATCGTAAGATGCAGAGCGAGCTTCAATTTGTGTAAACTTTTCTGGACTTGCATACCCTGGACGTGTTACAGCAACAAATCTAGCCAAACTCCATAATTCTCTAGCATTTTTCCATTGCATAATCTCTGCAATAGCGTCTGCTCCAGTAATAAAGAAAAGCTCCGCGTCTGGGTGTTGTGCGCGAATGTCGCGAAGCGTGTCGATTGTGTAAGTAACACCAGGCCTATCAATATCCACTCTAGAAACTGTAAATTTTGGATTTGAAGCTGTTGCGATTACAGTCATCAAATATCTGTCTTCTGCATTTGTGACTTTCTTGTCTAGCTTAAAAACAGGCTTTCCAGTAGGAACAAAAATAACTTCGTCTAAATCATAAACCCACGCAACTTCGGAAGCTGCCACCAAGTGTCCATTATGAATCGGATCAAAAGTGCCACCCATAATTCCTATGCGCGGATGTTGATGAACATTTCCTCTTGCAGAGTGCTTAAGCCTAGAAGAATTTGCCGAAACTGGCACGCTAGCTTGACTTTGGTCAAAAGAACCTTGGAACAAATCCGACATTCTGCGTTCTGTAGATGAATCACTCATTTAAACAAAATCCCATTTTATTTTAAATTAGTCGCATTTTATGCATTAGATACATTATGCGTTAGCTGCATCTGCCGCATCATCTGCTTTAACTTCATCAATTACGCTGGAAGCAACATTTGCTTTGTCTGGATTAATGTTCCCCATTTCTTCATTCCACTCATCTTGAACAACGCGCTTAATTTCTTCAAACGTTGGAAGAGCAAAATCAGGCTGGAAAACACCTCTAATGTTTGCAACACACTCCGTAATCTCTACAAGAACTTCGCTCATATTGTCTATAAGACTAGCGCGCTCAAACTTACTAAATTCGGCTATATTACTTTCCATTTTTTGCAAGTTCTTATTAATCTTATCTATTGTTTCGCTATTTTCTGGCGTAACAACATCTCGATTATCTCTATCTGGCCAACCCATTAAAACAGCGTCAGCATACTCAAGAGAAGACCTTTGACTTGCAGAAGCAATCCCATCTTCTATTTGAACTAAAAACACGTAACGAACAATAGACAATCTTTCTGCTGCAACATCTAAAGCATCAAGCACATTAGAAGCACCTACACCGTTAGATAAGCTTAGATCCTCGTTTGATTGATTTTTAGCAATTTTAGACGATTGTGATTGTGATGTATCAGGCATATTCTTAACCTTACTCTTAAGCCCTTATTTGTCCTTGCCCGTAGCCAACCCACTTTGTAGTTGTCATCTCTACTAAGCCCATTGGCCCTCTTGCATGCAACTTTTGAGTGGAAATTCCAAGCTCCGCTCCAAAACCAAATTCGCCGCCGTCTGTAAACCTTGTTGAAGCATTTACCATAACAACCGCGCTGTCTATTGACGAAACAAACTCATTAATCGTTAAGTAGTCTTGCGCAATAATCGTTTCCGTGTGACCCGTTGAATATTTTGAAATATGATTAATGGCATCCTTAACACCATCTACAACTTTTACTCCGATTTGCAAAGACAAGTATTCTGTAGACCAATCTTCATTATTTGCATGCTCTAGTTTAATACCACTTATATTTGCGGATGATAAAATATTGTATGATTCTTCATCAGCATGAATCAAAACATTATGATTCGCTAATTCACTTGCGACTTTTGGAAGAAAATCTTTAGCAATGCTTCGATCTACAAGTAATTTTTCTGCAGCATTACAAACTCCGACTCGTTGCGTTTTTGCGTTTATAATAATCGCAATCGCTTGACTAAAGTTTGCTGTTTTATCTACATAAATATGAACATTTCCAGCACCAGTCTCTATGACTGGGACTGTTGATTCCTTAACAACTGCCGCGATTAGATTTGCGCTTCCTCTAGGAACAAGAACGTCAATATGACCATGAGCGTGCATCATTGACGTTGCACCGCTTCTGCCTAAATCATCAACAGATTCTATAAGATTTTCACTTACACCAAAATCTTTTAAGACTTGCTTTAACACACTAATAGTTGCGCGATTTGTGCATTCGGCTGCACTTCCGCCTCTTAAAATTACAGCATTTGAAGATTTTACGCACAAAGATGCAACGTCAACAGTTACATTTGGTCTAGCTTCGTAAATCATTCCCATAACGCCAATTGGCACTCTTACTTGAGAAAGTCTAATACCATTTTCCAGCGTGTACCCTCTAACAATTTGGCCAACAGGATCTTGTAATTGCGCTATTTTTCTAACACTTTGAGCTGATTTAACTATTCTTTCTTTGTTAAACACAAGTCTGTCTAGTTTTCCAGCATCCATACCATTTTTTTGAGCTTTTTCTAAATCTTGCTTATTTGCTTTTTCAATAAAGTCTGCGTTATTTTCAAGAGAATCAGCAATAGCATTTAAAAGATTGTTCTTAAAAGTGGCATTAGCTTTAGCAAATTCTCTTTGAGCAATTCGCGCATCATCTGCTCTAGAAAAAACAATAGAATCTGTAGAGTCCCCATGCTCTTTAGAACTATTGACTTGCTCACTATTATGCGTTTCGTCAAACTTTGTATTGAGATTAATCATATTGAACATATTAGCAATAGCAGTGCTTAGGCTCCAATGCTTCGGGTATTATGTATAACAATTGACACAGATGGAGGAATCATGGCAGAAAACACTACGAATACAGTTATGTTTCATAGCACTAGGTCTAACTCTAAAACCTATACGTCGAAGCAAGCTATTCGTAGGGGTATAGCCGAAGACGGTGGCCTGTTTGTTACGGATTGCCTTGGTGAAACTCGCTACAATATTTCTAATCTTGTTGGAAAATCTTATAAGCAAATCGCTAAAGATGTTCTTCAAATCCTCCTTCCAGATTTTACTTCTAGCGAGCTTGATGAGTGCGTTGAAAATGCTTATGGAGACCAATGGGAAGATTGCGAGATTACTCCATTAAAGCAGCTTGGCACTAACAATGATTTTGTTTTAGAGCTTTTCCACGGTCCTACTTGCGCTTTTAAAGATGTTGCTTTGCAAATTTTGCCACAATTTATTCGTTGCTCAAGAAATGCTTCTGACTCTAGCCAAAACGTTATGATTCTTACTGCTACTTCGGGAGATACAGGCAAAGCTGCGCTAGCTGGTTTTGCAAATGTTGAAGGCACTTCTATGGTTACTTTTTACCCAGAAGGCAAAGTAAGTAAAGTTCAAGAATTGCAAATGACAACTCAAAGCGGAAGCAACGTAAAAGTTTGCGCTGTTAGAGGTAATTTTGACGACACTCAAAGCAGCGTTAAGCAAATTTTTACTAACGACTCAATTAATGAATCGATTAAGAATAACAATAATGCTTTGCTTTCTTCTGCTAATTCGATTAATATAGGCAGACTTATTCCTCAAGTTGTTTACTACTTCTACGCTTATTCTAAGCTTGTTGAACGCGGCTCTATAAAGCTTGGCGATGAAGTAGAATTTTGCGTTCCAAGTGGCAATTTTGGCAATATTCTTGCTGGATATTATGCAAAAATGCTTGGCCTTCCTGTAAAGCACTTGATTGTTGCAAGCAATAGCAACAATGTTTTGTTTGACTTTTTGGTTAGCGGAACATATAACAAGATTCGACCTTTCCATCAAACGGTTGCGCCTTCTATGGATATTCTTGTTTCTTCTAATTTGGAACGCATGCTTTATTACATGTGCAATAAAGATACGCGACTTTTGCAAATGCTTATGAATGATTTGCAACAATGGGGCGCTTTTGAAGTACCAGAAGACGTGCTTTCTAAAATTCGAGAACTTTTTGGATGCGGATGGGCAAACGAGGATCAAATTCGAGATTCCATAAAAGAATGCTGGAATAAGCATAATTATGTTATTGACCCACATACTGCTTGTGGATACTTTGTTATGAGCCATATTCCTCATGATTCTAGTGTTCCTCGCGTTCTTTTAAGCACTGCAAGCCCGTATAAGTTCCCTAGAGTTGTTTGCGAATCTTTAGGCTTAAATATTGAAGGATTAGATGATTTTGCTTGCATGGATTTGCTAGAAAGAAAAACTTCTACAAACGCTCCTAAAATGCTTAGCGAACTTAAGAATAAAACAGCTAGATTCAACGATGTTATTAACGTTGAAGATATGCCAGATTACGTTCTTAAGTGCGCTAACGAAATCTGCTAAGTCCTAATAGTTTAAGACTTAAACAAAGCATAATATACTTCGTTTAGCGTGCTTAAATCGTGGCCTTTTCTAGCTCCTGCAGAGAAGAATCTTCGCCTTCTAACATCTGGTTCTAGATTTTTTGTTCGCTGTGCTACCTTTTTGCCCAAATCCCATGCGCTTTGCTCAAAAACACCGTTTTCTCTAGCATCTTGCAAAGATGAGGTTATTATTGCAGAAGGAACTCCCTTTTTTTGCAACTCCATGCGAGTTGCACGTTCTCCTAATGTTCTACTTGAGCATGAGCGTATAACAGATTGAGCATATTGCTCATCGTCAATCAAATGCAAATCTTCTAAACGAATTATTACAGATTCAACAATATTCTCTCTGTAGCCCTTATCTATAAGCCTATTTTTTAAGTCGTTTGAAGATCTTGCAGCATAATCTAACATTCTTAAAGCACACTCTTTGCAACTATCAAAGTCGCATGCTTTTTTAGAGTCTACTTTTTTAACAGCTTTATTATTAAAAGAGTTATACTTTTGCAATCTATAAGACGAATGGTATGAGTCTTCTTCGCAATCACCTATTTCAATACTATTCTCTGAATAATGCGAATTAACAACTTCTAAACTACAATCATCTTGTGCGCACACATTCTTGTTTTTAACATCATTTTTGTTAAAAACAGAAGCATCTACGGGCTTATGATTGCGAAGAAAACTCTCAACACTAATCATCTATCAGTCTTCTCATCTATCACTATTTATTCTTGGGATCTTTACTAGAAGCATCTGACTTATTTTCTGCATTAGAATTCGACTTTGCTTTTTCGCTATCGTCTTCATCTTCTACTTCAACAAATTGATCTTCTGGCTTCATTAGCCCAAAAGCAACTTTTACTTTATCGCTAATTTCTTCCGTAATAGCAGGATTATCTTTAAGGAATTGACGTACGTTTTCTCTACCTTGACCAAGCTGTTCACCCTCATACGTAAACCAAGAACCAGACTTTTTAATAACGTCACACTGTACAGCCATATCAATTACAGAGCCTTCAGTAGATATTCCTTCTCCATAAAGAACATCAAATTCAGCTGTTTTGAAAGGAGGAGCCATTTTATTCTTAACAATCTTTACTTTAGTTCGATTTCCAACAGCTTCTTCCCCGTTTTTAATAGTAGAAACACGCCTAATATCCATTCGAACAGATGAATAGAATTTAAGAGCTTTACCACCTGTAGTTGTTTCTGGACTACCAAAGAACACACCGATTTTTTCTCGAAGCTGATTAATAAAGATTGCGGTTGTTCCAGCTTGAGACAAAGCTCCTGTCATCTTTCTTAAAGCCTGACTCATTAAGCGAGCTTGCAAACCAACATGGCTATCTCCCATGTCTCCGTCAATTTCGGCTTTTGGAACAAGCGCTGCTACAGAATCAACAACTATAACATCTAAAGCGCCAGATCGAATAAGCATATCCGCAATCTCTAAAGCTTGCTCACCATTATCTGGCTGAGAAACAATAAGAGAATCTGTGTCTACACCTAATTTACGCGCATAAACTGGATCTAACGCATGCTCGGCATCAATAAACGCTGCAACTCCGCCATTCTTTTGAGCATTAGCAACAATGTGCAAAGCTAACGTTGTTTTACCAGAAGATTCAGGACCATAAACCTCTACAATACGCCCACGAGGAACGCCACCAATTCCCAAAGCCATGTCTAGAGCTAAGGAACCAGTAGGAATAACCTCAACGTCTTGCAGTGGCTTATCTCCTAATCGCATTGCAGAACCCTTGCCATATTGTTTTTCAACATTTGCAAGAGCCATCTCTAGCGCTGCTTTTCTACGTGGATCTGCCTTGTCGGCATCAATAAGACGATCCACAGCACCCTTTTTTGTTTGTTGTGCCATATTATTACTCCTTTCGCATGCCGATGTATTGATGACCATACTCAATACATGATGCCCGTGCAAGCGTTTTAGAGCAATGTGGTTAAAGGCTATTTTCCAATAACCAATAGGCACTTACACGCTGCAAGAAGACCAACAATTAAATATTATACACCATAAACGAACATTTGTTCGATATGCGTGTTGGCTTGAAATTCCAACAAAAACACACACACGCAATCAAATTAAAAAATAAAATAACCCTTATTTTGCTGGAAGTGGCGGAGCATTATGGTCTTTACCCCAACGCTTGCTATCTGGAATATTCATATGATCACATAAAACATTCCAAACAATTCTAGGCTCCACTCCAGCATCAATCGCTTCGCGCGCACTCATACCATCAAGCTTTTGCAACTCTTGGTCTTTAGCAATACTCCTACCAAATTCTCTACCGAAGACTTCTTCAAGAAGCTCCCAAAATTCACGTTCGCGCATAAAAAATCCAATCTTCAAAAATAAGAGCATAGAAAATCTTAATTAGCGCACTAACAACACCAATACGAACGTCTTTTCTGTCTCCAGAAATATTTAGTTGAGCGCAAAGCGTAAAACCGTGGTCAACTGAATAAGTAGAACATCTACTTAAAGAAAGATTGCTTATTTTGCCACATTTACACTCAAAAACACGATCTTTAATATTGTTAATTTTTAGCGAAACTAAATCAAAATCAAGCGAAGAACAGCGCTTTGAAGCAACATTTGGAATAAAAATTCCAACGTAAGCCAATCCTTGCGGTTTTAAGCCATCGGGACCAGGCCCTGCAACGCCAGTAGTAGACAATCCAATAACAGGAAAATCTGCGCTATCAACATCTTTACTAGAATCCGTGCAATCATATTGCCACTTTGCGCCGCTATACAATCTTGCACAACCAAACGCCATTTGCTTTGCAACGCTAGGCTCTACAGCACCGCAAGTTTTAAGCAAATCGCAATCCACGCCAAGAATCTTAGATTTTTCGCGAATATCGTAAGTAACAGCCGATCCAAGAAAAACCTTTGAGGCTCCAGGAATATTTACAAACGAATCCGCAAGAAGTCCTCCTGTTAAAGATTCTGCACAAGAAATATGCAAAGAATTATTCACACAAAAATCGAGAATTTTGCTTGCAAAAAAGTCTGTGGAATCGCTTGTAAAATCGCTTACCAAATCGTCACACATTTTACTATCGCTTAAACGCACCGCGCACGTAAAGGAATCCAGAATAAAGCGCAAAACCAAGAGCAATGCCTATAAATCCGTAGCAAAGCGAGTAATAGCACACAACCCAAACAGAAACATTGTAAGCGCAAAATATTGGAACAATAGGCGCAAGCAACATTGAAATTCCAACAGATTGAGAAAGCGTCTTATACTTTCCAGCCCAAGATGCTGCAATAACTTTTCCGCCTTTATCTATAACGTAAAAACGCAAAACCGTAATGCCTATTTCTCTAAGAATAAACAGTAGAGTAATCCACCAATAAAGCTCGCCAAAAGCAGAAGCAATAATAAGAGCAGAAAGTATTAAAAGCTTATCGGCAATAGGATCTAAGAGTTTTCCAAGCTCTGTAACTTGATTATATTTTCTTGCCATCCAACCGTCTAATTTATCTGTTGAAGCTGCGATTATAAACATTGCAAATGCAGCCCAGCGAACCGAAGTAGAAGCATAGCCCCAAGGCCCAGAGATAAGATACAAAACGATGAATACAACAGAAAGAGCTATTCTTATGTAAGTCACAATATTTGGAGCACAATTCCAACCTTCTAGCAACTTAGACTTACCATTTTGCAACATCGTTAATACCTCCATAACCGCTACACAAACATGGTATAGCAAACGCAAAACTTAATTAAAAACAATGCTTTAGCAATGCTTTTACAATACTTAATTATTCTTAATTCAAAGAATCAGACTCACCTTTAATAAAAGCTAAGACTTTAGGCAAATCTTGCGGCTGAACAAGAACTTCACGCGCTTTAGAGCCTTCCGAAGGCCCAACAACGCCACGCGACTCAAGCAAATCCATAAGCCTACCTGCCTTAGAGAATCCAACACGAAGCTTTCGTTGAAGCATAGACGTAGATCCAAATTGTGCACCAACAACAAGCTCGGCAGCTTGAAGGAGCTCATCCATATCGTCGCCAATATCTGTTGTTTTAGCTTGCACTTGAGCCTGTTCATCTGCTTTTGCAGCCATTTGCTCAATGTCTTCCCTATATTTTGGCTTTCGCTGAGTTCTAACATATTCTACAGCTTTACGAATCTCTGATTCGCTAACCCAAGATCCTTGTACACGTTGAGGCTTAGCAGCGCCCATTGGAAGGAACAAAGCATCTCCTTGACCAATCAAAGTTTCCGCACCAACAGTGTCTAGAATAACCCTAGAATCCGTAGCAGAAGATGTAGCAAAAGCCAGTCGAGACGGAATATTCGCCTTAATCAAGCCAGTTACAACATCAACAGAAGGGCGTTGAGTCGCAAGAACCAGATGCACACCTGCAGCACGAGCAAGCTGCGTGATTCGCTGAATAGAACTTTCAACATCGTTTTTTGCAACCATCATCAAATCAGCCATCTCGTCTACAACAACAAGCAAATACGGGTATGGCGCAACTTTTCTCTCGGAGCCTTTTGGCGCATGAACCTTGCCTTCGCGCACAGCCTTGTTGAAGTCTTTTACATGGCGGAAACCAAAGAATTGCAAGTCATCATAGCGCGCATCCATCTCTTTAACAACCCATTCAAGAGCTTGAGCAGCCTTCTTAGGATTCGTAATAATAGGAGTTAACAAATGAGGAATTCCAGCATATGCAGAAAGCTCTACTCGCTTTGGATCCACCAAAATCATGCGAACCTGCTCTGGAGTAGAACGCATAATAATCGAAGTTAGCATAGAGTTTATAAAGCTTGACTTTCCAGAACCAGTAGCACCAGCAACAAGCAAATGCGGCATTTTATCTAGAGCAGCAGTTACAAAATGACCCTCAACGTCTTTACCAACTCCAGTGAGCATAGGATTTGAATCCTGGCGAGCTTTATCTGACCTTAAAACATCTCCAAGGTTTACAATCTCTCGATCTACGTTTGGAATCTCTATACCAATCGCAGACTTGCCTGGAATTGGAGACAAAATACGCACATCTGTGCTTGCTACAGCGTACGCAATATTTTTTTGAAGATTTGTGACTTTTTCAACTTTTACTCCAGGACCTAACTCAACTTCGTATTGAGTAACAGAAGGCCCTCTTAAAAAGCCAATAACCTTTGCATCTACTTCAAACTGTTCAAACGTAGAAGTTAGCGCACGAATTACGCGATCATTTGCAGGAGTTCTAGTTGCGTGCGGTTTTCCGTGAACAAGAATGTTCAAATCTGGCAATCTGTACGGCTCTTCGCTGTACTCACTTGAAGAATCGCTAGAATCGTTTGAATTATTGGCGTTACTCACACTATCTTCATCATTTTCTTGCGATGACCTATATTGATCCAACTGCTGACCAGGCATTTTACTCCATGGATCATTGCTATATTGCGATTCACCACTAATTGGCGCTTTTGGAAATTCGTCAATATACATTTGACCAGAAGACGGCAAAGAATTAGCGCCATAAGTGCCATTAGAAACACCATTAGAAGCAACAACACGCGGATGATTACTTTGATTCTGATCTTCTTGCGGGTCCGATTTAGAGCCGTAGTCTTCAATAGAGTAACCATCTTGACTTGGCTTAGAAGAAGCGCTAAGAAAAGCATCATCTCCAGCATACGCATCTAAAAGTTCGCTATTACTATCCTTCTTTTTAGAGCCGAACATAGAATTAAAAATTTTAGAGATTATTGAATTGTGCAAATCTTTACGCGACTTTTCCGATTCACTAGAATCATGAGTTGGAACGCCTTCTGCAAACTCAAGATTATCGCTGCTATTACTCGAATTTTCATCATCTATATTCTCTAAGTCTTGATTATTCTTTGACTTTTTAGAGAAAATAGATGAAACAAATTGAGTCACATCTTCAACATGTAATTTAAGAATCATTAAAATAGCAAAAATGGCAATAATAACAAAAATTGTAAGAGCAAAAATCCTAGATAATCCCCAGGCCAAAGGAGAACCTAAGAAGAATCCTAATAATCCGCCAGATTTTTGCAAATCATCTATATTAAATTCTTGATTTTTGCTTGCAATTAAAATGTCTAAAATTGAGCAAATTGACCATAAAAGAAGAACAAAACCACCTATAACACGAGGATTGCCAGATTTAGCACCACTATTTCGCATAAGCCTAATAGCAACCGCACTAAGCCACACTGGCAAAACAACGCTCATAATGCCAAAAATCGTGGAAGATAAAGAGTGCAAAGCAACGCCTAAGAATCCGCTAACTCTAAACCATTCAGATGCGCAAAAAAGAACAGCAAGAATAAGCATTACAAAGCACAATCCATCTCTACGGTATGCCTCATCGTATTGCCCAACTCCAAAAAGCGAGCGAACTGCTTTGCCAATAACACGCGGAACAAAAAGCAGAGCAGACTCCCAAAATGGCTCATTAGTCTGCGCTTTAGACTGCTTACCACCCTTGTTTGGCATATAAATCGCTCCTCCATAAAATGCGCGTACAAAAACCGCTAACAACTAGCAAGCTAATCGCCAGCAATCATTCACATTAAGTACAAACACCAACCGAATTACTTAAAATTATCCAATCAATATTATCAAATTAATAGCTTTACTTATTCTACTCCATTGCATGCAACAAGATATAAAACAAAACACAAACACAGTTAGAACACAGCCAGAACGCATACATAAACAAAGAAAAAAAAATCGGCTGAAAAACAGCCGATTAAGTGGGGTGGCTAACGCGGCTTGAACGCGCGACCTTCTGAACCACAATCAGATGCTCTACCGACTGAGCTATAGCCACCATTACAGCGCGAAACCCTTCGGAAATCGCACAACAGAGGAATACTATACACGATTTTTCTAATTTGCGCTACCCTTGCGATTTTCGGCGCGTCGCACAAAATACGACGTTACTTAATGACAAAATAAGACTATGAGTTTTTTGCAAAAATCAAATGCAACCAGCATGCTCAATGAGCAAGCAGAACATTGGAAAAGCGTTGAAAACAATCGCACTTTTGGCATTCTAAATTCAGCATCACACACAACTACAGCACTTCTTTTAGGATCTGGAGAGCTTGGAAAAGAAATCGCTATAGAGCTTATAAGACTTGGTATTAAAGTATGTGCTGCAGATAGCTATGCAAATGCTCCAGCAATGCAAGTTGCGCAAGAAAATCGCGTTTTAGATATGAGCGATTCTAAAAAATTGCAAGAACTAATAAACAACATAAACCCGAACATAATAATCCCAGAAGTTGAAGCAATATCAACCGAAGTATTAAAAGACGTTGTTAAAAACAAAAAAATTCAAGTTGTTCCAAGCTCTAGTATCACTTCGATTGCAATGGATCGCGAAGCTTTGCGAAAAATCGCCCACGAAAAAATTGGTTTGCCTACTACACCATATTGTTTTGCTTCAAGCTACAAAGAGTTAGAAGAAGGAGCAAAAATCGTAGGGTATCCATGCGTAGTGAAACCAATTATGAGTTCTTCTGGTCATGGTCAATCTATTGTAAAAGATCCTAAAAATCTTGAAGATGCTTGGATAGAAGCACAAAATGGAAGAAGATCTAAGCATAAAACGCAAAACTTGCAAAGTGAAGATAGTGAAAATAATGAAGATATATCTCGCGTAATAGTGGAAGCACTTGCTCCTTTAGACTACGAATTAACGGTTTTAACAGTGTGCTCAAGCGCTGGAATAACAACATGCGAACCTATTGCACAATGCCAAGAAAACGGCGACTACAGGCAATCATGGCAACCAGCAAACATACCAGAAAATGTTAGAAAATCAGCTCAAAATATTGCAAAACAAGCCGCAGAAGGTTTAAGCAAAATAGCAAAAGAGAACGGCGAAACAGGCTGGGGCATTTATGGAGTTGAACTCTTTGTTCTTAAGAATGGAGATTTACTTTTTAACGAACTATCCCCTAGACCGCACGATACTGGCATGGTAACAATGATTTCGCAATATTATAGCGAGTTTGCTTTGCATGTTTTAGCCATTTTAGGTGTTCCAATCACACAAAAGCATACTGCTCTTTGCTTAAAAGATAACGAAGTTGCATTAAGCCACGCACTTGTTGTGCAAGGAAACGGTGCTGTAGGATTTACAAATCTTGCGCAAGCATTAGATGAAGAAGATTGCACAAGATGCGATATACGAATTTTTGGAAAGCCAGAAGTTCACGGCTCAAGACGAATGGGTGTTATTTTGACAGTATCGAACAGCGTAAATGACGCAAAATCTTGTGCGACACGCATTGCAAGCAAATTACACACAGTAGAACTGCCATCGTAGAACGCTGAAAAGGCAAGGTTTTTACTACTTTTATTAGACAAAAAATCAAAAAATAATACAAACAAAATGTAGGTAACAATTGTTAGTCTAATCTTGCTGGCGGTTGAATAAACCTTCAAATAATGATGGTTTGCAACACTCAGCCATGGATACAACGGAGAGGCACGTCAATGGAAAAACTTGACAAGTTGTATGAAGGTAAAGCAAAGAAATTGTATGCCACGAGTAACGATAACGTTCTGTGGGTTCAATACATGAATCAAGCTACAGCTGGCAATGGTCTTAAAAAGGCTCAAATTGCTGGAAAAGGAAGCTTAAATAATCAAATCACTTCTCTACTGTTCAATCTTCTTAAAGCTCGTGGAGTTAAAAGCCATTTTCTTGGCAGAATTTCAGATACCGAACAGCTTGTAAAGCGCATGAAGATGTTTCCGCTAGAAATAATAATGCGAAACACAGCTGCTGGTTCTTTTGCAAAACGATATGCCGTTAAAGAAGGAACTGCACTAAAAAAGCCTCTTTTGGAGTTTTGTGTAAAGTCAGACGATCTTGGCGATCCTTTTATTAACCCAGAAGGCGTTGTAGCTTTAGGTCTTGCTAGCGAAAGCGAAATGGCAGAAATTACAAAGCAGGCTCACGCTGTAAACAATGCACTTTTGGATATTTTCAACAAAATCGACGTTCAACTCGTTGATTTTAAGATTGAAGAAGGCGTTGATGCACAAGGAAATATTCTTCTTGCAGACGAGATAACGCCAGATACGTGCCGACTTTGGGATAAGCGCAATACGAATGGCTCTGAAGTAAGTCATTTAGATAAAGACTTGTTCAGACGCGATTTAGGAGACATAATTCCAGCCTACGAAGAAATATTCTCGAGGCTTAAATCTCTTGCGCAAAGCGAAGGAGTAAACTTCGACGAAGTCAATCCAAACGATTGCACTGAACAATAATTTTAATGTGGCTCGCATCTTTTAGGTGCGAGCCACGCGCGTTCTTAAACAAATAAATAAACAAACAAGCAAACAAAAATAGCCAAACACAAATAGCCAAAACTACAATTGCAAGGCAGGTTCACCGTGGTATTTCGCGTTTATGTTGAAAAACGATCTGGTTTCGATATAAAAGCCCAACATCTTAATCACGAGCTTAAAGAAATTCTTGGTATTGATTCTCTAAAATCCACGCGCATAATCAACAGGTATGATGTAGAAGGAATATCTAAAGATCTTTTTAACACTGCTGTTAAAACGGTTCTTAGCGAGCCTACAGTAGACAACACTTACGACTACTTGCCTATTAGCACAAATGAGCATGTTGTTGCTATAGAGTTCCTTCCTGGCCAGTTTGATCAGCGCGCGCAATCCGCAAGCGAATGCGTACAAATGATTAGTCAGGGAGAATGCCCTAAAGTTAGAACTGCTCAAATTCTTGCTTTTAATGGCAATTTGTCTAAAGAAGACATTGACTCAATTAAACACTACGTTATTAATCCAGTAGAAGCTCGCGAAGCATCGCTAGATAGTGTCGATACGCTTAAAAGTGAGGCAATTGTTCCAGCAAACGTAGAAGTATTAGATGGTTTTAACGATTTAGATTCCAACGGCTTGCAAAAATTCATTGAGGATCGCGCGCTAGCAATGGACTTGGCTGATGCTAAATTCTGCCAAGACTATTTTAGAAGCGAAAATCGCAATCCAACTATTACAGAAATAAAAGTAATAGACACGTATTGGTCCGACCATTGCCGCCATACTACTTTTGGAACGCATTTTGAAAACGTTCAAATAGATGACGAGCAAGTAAAAGATGCATTTAATCGTTATCTTAAACTACGAGAAGAGCTTAAGCGCACAAATAAGCCGATTTGCCTTATGGACATGGCCACTATTGGCGCAAAATATTTGAAGCATACAGGAAAGCTTAAAAACTTAGACGAATCAGAAGAAATCAACGCGTGCACAGTAAAAGTAAAAGTTGACGTTAATGGGCACGATGAAGACTGGCTGTTTTTGTTCAAAAACGAAACGCATAATCATCCTACAGAAATCGAACCTTTTGGCGGCGCTGCAACTTGCATTGGCGGTTGCATTCGAGACCCTCTTTCGGGACGCTCCTACGTATATCAAGCAATGCGCGTAACTGGAGCAGCCGACCCTAGAACTCCTATTAGCGAAACTTTAGAAGGAAAACTATCTCAACGAAAAATCGTAACTTCTGCAGCTGCAGGCTACTCGTCTTACGGAAATCAAATTGGATTAGCAACAGGCGAAGTACACGAGCTTTACCACCCAGGATATGTTGCCAAACGAATGGAAGTTGGAGCGGTTGTGGCAGCTACCCCAGCAGACCACGTTAGAAGAGAAACACCTGAGCCAGGAGACGTGATTATTCTTCTAGGCGGCAGAACTGGAAGAGACGGAATTGGCGGAGCAACTGGTGCTTCTAAAGCGCAAGACGCAGACAGCATTGAAGAGTGCGGAGCAGAAGTTCAAAAAGGAAATGCACCTATTGAACGCAAGTTGCAAAGACTTTTTAGACGCAAAGACGCATGCCGTCTTATTAAGCGTTGCAACGATTTTGGCGCTGGTGGCGTAAGCGTTGCAACTGGAGAAATCGCAGATGGCTTGATTATTAACTTAGACAAGGTGTCTAAAAAATACGAAGGCCTTGATGGCACGGAGCTTGCGATTTCTGAATCTCAAGAGCGCATGGCAGTTGATGTTTCTGCAAGCGATGCAGACGAATTTTTGAGCTACGCGCGTCAAGAAAATTTGGAAGCGCAAATTGTAGCTACAGTTACAAAAGAAGCTAGAATGAAAATGACTTGGCGAGGAAAAACAATTGTTGATCTAAGCCGCGAATTCCTAGCTTCTAATGGCGCTCCAAAAACACAAGATATTTACGTTGAAAATGGCAAAAATTATGCTACAAAATGGCAAGACGAAAGTGGAGTTTACTCTGGAAAGTCTTTAGCTGAGCGCATTAAAAATCTTGTTTCTAACATAAACGTTTGCTCAAACAAAGGCCTTAGTGAAATGTTTGACTCCACTATTGGAGCCGCAACCGTTCTTATGCCATTTGGCGGCCGCCGCCAGCTCACTCCAGCACAAGCAATGGTCGCAAAATTCCCAGTATTTGGCGAAACAAACACCGCTTCTGCAATGTCTTGGGGATTTAACCCATACATTATGGAAAAGAACCAATTTACGGGAGCGTACATATCGGTTGTAGAATCTTTAGCAAAACTTGTAGCAAGCGGTTTTACAATCGAAAACGCTTATTTAAGCCTTCAAGAATATTTTGGCAAACCGCAAAATGTTCCAGAAAGATGGGGAAAACCTACTGCAGCAGTTCTTGGCGCTTTAAGCGCGCAAATTGATTTTGGCGTTGGCGCGATCGGCGGCAAAGACTCTATGAGCGGAAGCTTTGAAAATCTTGACGTTCCTCCAACTCTTATATCGTTTGCTGTTTCTACAGGAGACGCGCGAAATGTTGTTTCTCCAGAATTCAAAAAAACCAATAGTAAAATCCTAAGAATACTACCTACGTATAAAGAAGACGGAATCACGCCTAACGCTCAAAGCTTCTTAGAGGCGATTAGGATTGTTGAAAATCTTACTTCAAGCAAGCGCGCGCTAGCAATTAGCACTCCAGGTTTTGGAGCTAGTGCAGAAAGCCTGTTTAAGATGACTTTGGGCAACCATATTGGATTAAAACTTAACGACTCTGTTAAAACAGACGACTTGTTTAAGTCTAGATATGGAACTTTCTTTGTAGAAGTGGATGAAGATTTTAACGTTGATGATTTTGCAAACAAGGTTAGCGAAAATCTTGTAAACGTTGAAGTTATTGGACAAACGTGCAATGAATTTAAGCTTTATGCTTGCAACGAAATTATTAGTTTAGATGATTTACAGGAAGATTGGGAAAGTCCTCTAGAGGGCATTTTCCCATATAGAGGTAAAGGAAGCGCAGTTCGCGAAATAAATTCCACTAATCGCAAGCCTGTTAGAAATCATATGAAATCTAGCAGAAGAACTCCATTGAGCAAGCCGCGCGTAATCATTCCAGTTTTCCCTGGAAACAATTGCGAATACGACACTCAAGCAGCGTTTGAAAAAGCTGGAGCAGAATGCAAAACGCTTATAATCAATAATTTAAGCGCTGATGATGTTGTAGAATCCGCAAAAGAGCTTGTTAAAGAGATTAATAAAAGCCAAATTGTTATGATTCCTGGCGGCTTCTCTGGAGGCGACGAGCCAGACGGTTCTGCAAAGTTTATAGCTGCATTCTTTAGAAACCCTGCAGTTAGCGACTCTGTTCGAGATTTGCTAAACAATCGCGATGGCTTAATGCTTGGTATTTGCAACGGCTTCCAAGCTCTTATTAAGCTCGGTCTTGTTCCATTCGGAGATATTGTTCCAATGGATGCAGAATGCCCGACTTTAACGTTTAACACTATTGGAAGGCATCAAAGCAAGATTGTTAGAACTCGCGTTGCTTCTAATCTTTCTCCATGGCTTTCAAATTGCAAAGTTGGCGATGTTCATAGTGTTGCAATATCTCATGGAGAAGGTCGATTCGTAGCATTGCCAGAAGTTATGGATACTCTTATACAAAACGGCCAAATTGCAACGCAATACGTTGATAGCAATGGCGTTCCAAGCATGAATCTTAAAGTAAATCCAAACGGTTCGCTTATGGCTGTAGAAGGAATCACTAGCCCAGATGGAAGAGTGTTTGGAAAAATGGGTCATTGCGAGCGCAGCGGCAACGGTTTGTACGTAAATATTCCAGATTTTAGAACACAAAACATTTTTAGCTCTGGCGTTGAATACTTTACGTCATGATTGGGGATTCACAATTTGTGATTTACGACTTACAACTTACGATTTACAACTTACGACTTACAACTTTAAAACAATAGGGGGTGCGAATGTCTGCTGAACTTGAAGGAGTTCACGAAGAATGTGGCGTTTTTGGAGTGTGGGGTCATTCCGATGCCGCAAGGCTTACCTACTTTGGCTTGCACGCATTGCAACATAGAGGCCAAGAAGGTGCTGGAATAGTTGCAAACGATAATGGCCATCTTAAAGGATACAGAAACTTAGGTCTTTTAACTCAAGTTTTTGCAAACGAAGACATTATGAAGCATCTTACTGGAAACAGCGCGATTGGCCACGTTCGTTACGCGACTGCTGGATCTGGAAGCGTTGAGAACATTCAACCTTTTCTGTTTTCTTTCCACGATGGAGATGTTGCTTTAGGACATAATGGCAATCTTACTAATTGCACAACTCTTAGAAATAAGCTAGAAGATTGCGGAGCGATTTTCCACTCTAACTCCGACACAGAAGTTTTGATGCACCTTATTAGAAGGTCGAATAAAACTTCGTTTATGGATAAGCTTAAAGAAGCGCTGTTAACTGTTCATGGCGGTTTTGCATACTTACTTCTTACAGAAGACGCGCTTGTTGGAGCAACGGATCCTAATGGTTTTAGGCCTCTTAGTCTAGGAAGAATGAGTAATGGTGCTTACGTTCTTGCATCGGAAACTTGCGCTTTAGATATTGTTAGCGCGGAGTTTATTAGAGACATTGAGCCTGGCGAAATAATCGTTATTAATAATGATGGATACAAGATTGAGCGTTATGCAAAAAATATTCAGCACGCTGTTTGCTCAATGGAGTTTATCTATTTTGCTCGCCCAGATTCTAATATTTACGGCATTAATGTTCATTCTGCGCGAAAGCGCATGGGAGCACGCTTAGCTAAAGAGTCTCCTGTAGACGCAGATATGGTGATTGGAGTTCCTAATTCTTCGCTTTCTGCAGCTGCTGGATACGCCGAAACAAGCGGAATCCCTAACGAGATGGGTTTGATTAAAAATCAATACGTTGCGCGCACTTTTATTCAGCCAACGCAAGAGCTTAGAGAACAAGGCGTTCGCATGAAGCTTTCGGCTGTTAGAGGTGTTGTTAAAGGAAAGCGCGTAATTGTTATTGACGATTCAATCGTTCGCGGAACAACGTCTAAGAGGATTGTTCGTCTTCTTAGAGAAGCTGGCGCTAAAGAGGTTCATATGCGAATCTCTTCGCCTCCTCTTAAATACCCGTGCTTCTACGGAATCGATATTCAAACAACTAAAGAGCTTATTGCAGCTAAACATTCTGTTGAGCAAATTCGCGAATATATTGGCGCTGACTCTTTAGCGTTTTTATCTTTAGACGGTCTTGTTGAATCTATTGGGTTAAATAAGCCTGCTCCGTACGGAGGATTATGCGTAGCGTATTTTAATGGCGACTACCCTACCGCTTTAGACGACTACCGAGATGAATTCTTAGCTTCGCTTTCTAAAGAAGACAAGGAAGTTTTAGAGAATATTAAAAAGAATAGTAAATACAATTTTGCGACTAAAAACTGCGATTAAACTACGACTAAACTTCGACTAAACAC
The DNA here is from genome assembly GCF_049815665.1 of Gardnerella piotii. Lineage (NCBI taxonomy): Bacteria > Bacillati > Actinomycetota > Actinomycetes > Bifidobacteriales > Bifidobacteriaceae > Gardnerella > Gardnerella piotii. The sequence goes on along the minus strand of NZ_CP187450.1, from coordinate 802,672 downwards.
TTAAAACACTTAAAACAAACACGAAAGGATTCTTAAATGCCAAACGCATATGAACAAGCTGGCGTTAGCGTAGAAGCTGGCTACGAGGTTGTGCGAAGAATAAAATCCCACGTAAATCGCACAAAAAGACCAGGCGTTATGGGCGGAATTGGCGGTTTTGGCGGCCTGTTTGATTTAGCAAGCCTTGGATACAAAGACCCAGTGCTAATTTCTGGAACAGACGGAGTTGGCACAAAGCTTATGATTGCGCAAATGATGCAAAAGCATAATACGATTGGCATTGATTGCGTTGCTATGTGTGTAAACGATATTGCAGCTCAAGGCGCACAGCCTCTGTTCTTCCTTGATTACATTGCTTGCGGAAGAAACAATCCAGAAATACTTGAGCAAGTTGTTTCTGGTGTTGCAGACGGATGCGTGCAATCAGAAGCAGCATTAATTGGCGGAGAGACTGCAGAAATGCCAGGAATGTACGATCAAAGCGAGTACGATCTTGCAGGGTTTGCTGTAGGAGTTGCAGAAAGAGAAAACATTGTTGACGGAAGCAAAATACAAGCTGGAGACACTCTTATAGGACTTGCATCTTCGGGAGTACACTCAAATGGATTCTCACTTGTTAGAAAAGCACTTTTTGATGTAGCTAATTACAACGTAAATAGTAAGCCAGAAGAATTGTGTGGCAAGTCTATTGGCGAAGTTCTTCTAGAGCCTACAAAAATCTACGTTAAAGCATTAAAACCGCTTTTTGCTAATCATCTTATTAAAGGCGTAGCTCATATTACAGGCGGCGGATTTATAGAAAACATTCCAAGAATGTTTGCAAATAATCTTGCAGCACAAATCGACACAAAAAAGTGGCAAGTTCCTGCAATTTTCAACCTTATTGAAAAGTCGGGTAAAGTAGACCACTCAGAAATGTTCAACGTTTTTAACATGGGAATCGGAATGGTATTAGCAATTGATGCAAATAAAGCCGATGAAGCTATGCAAATCCTTAAAAACAATAATGAACAAGCGTATGTTATTGGCAAAATGATTAAACGCGAAAACGTTGCAGTTGAGTTGTTATAATTCACAAAATCTTAAAGCATAAAGGATTAAAGATGAAAGTTTTAGTTGTAGGCTCAGGCGCACGAGAACACGCAATCGCAGTTGCATTTTTAGCAAGTAAAAGCGTTAGCGAAGTCACAGTTGCTCCTGGAAACCCAGGCATGATTAAAAGCGGAATCAAAATTGAAAACATTAGCGAATCGGATCACAACGCTTTAATCGAATTTGTTAAGAGCAACAACTACGACTTTGCTTTTATTGGCCCCGAAGTGCCTCTTATGAATGGTATTGTTGATGATTTTGAAGATAATGGAATCCCAGCATTTGGCCCAAACAAAGCGGCTGCTCAAATTGAAGGATCTAAGGATTTTGCAAAGCAACTTATGCAAAGGCATAATATTCCAACAGCCGCCTACCAAACATTTAGCGAGCTAGAACCAGCGATTGAGTACGTTAAAAATCAAGGCGCTCCTATTGTTATTAAAGCAGACGGCTTGGCTGCTGGGAAAGGCGTAACAGTTGCCACTAGCGTTGATGAGGCGCTCGCAGCTTTAGACGATATTTTTGTAGACCATCGTTTTGGCAAAGCTGGAGCAAAAGTAGTTATAGAAGAGTTTTTAGAAGGCGAAGAATTCTCATTAATGAGTTTTGCTAACGGAACAGATTTTTGGGTTATGCCAATTTCTCAAGACCACAAACGCGCTCATGATGGCGATACTGGCCCAAACACAGGCGGAATGGGAGCTTATAGCCCTGTTCCACAAATCAGCGATGAAGTTGTAAAACAAGCGATTGATAAAATCGTGCGCCCAACTTTGCAAGCTCTTGCAAGCGAAGGCATGCCTTTTACAGGAGTTTTGTACGCTGGATTGATTAACACAGAGCAAGGCGCAAAAGTCATAGAATTTAACGCTCGCTTTGGAGACCCAGAAACAGAGGTTGTTCTTCCAAGACTTACTAGCGACTTTGGCGAAGCTATTTTTAACATTTTGCATGGCAAAGAACCAACATTTACTTGGATTAAAAATGGCGTAACTCTTGGCGTTGTGTTAGCAAGCAAAGGATACCCTGGAAAGCTTGTTACAGGAACACCTCTGCCACAAATCACTCTTAATAGCGAAGATCAAAATGTTTACTATTCTGGTGTTAAATTAGACGAAAACAATAATCTTGTAACGTCTTCTGGAAGAGTGGCACTTTTGCAAGTAAATGGCAAAGATGTTAAAGATGCTCAATCAAAGGCCTATAGCATATTAGACAATCTTAATCTTTCTAACATGTTTTATAGGCACGACATTGCAACTAAAGCACTTAAAGCATTGAAAAATTAAAAACCAAGAAAGTTTGTGTTTTTAAGATAATGCTTTCCAGCCGTAATATCGTATTGAATCAAACGGTAATCATTCAATAATTGTTTAGTTTCTTTGTTCATACTACTAGCAATCATTGGCTTTCCGCTTGGATTCAAGTAAATTGGCTGGCCTTGCGGAATTCTATCCCACCCCTGAATCTTATTTACTACAGGGGGCTCCATTGCACTAATCTTTTCGTGCAATCTTGTAAGGAATGCAAGATATGGCGAAACTTTAGAATTTGTGTGAGACGCCACTTGCGATATAAAGAAGTTTGGAGAAGAATAATAGTCCCTAATTTTGTTTGGAGCTTTATTATTTTCTCTAGCTTTTTTATTTGACCAAATAAAGTAATCAGTTAGATGCAAATCAAGAGAATTATTCTCATCATCGCTGGCAGTACTATATATTCCAGGAAGATGATCTCCATAGAATACAACAGTCACTGGCTTATCTATAGAATCCAAGTCATTTAAGAACTCTTGAGTTGCTTTATCTGTGTAACTCACTCCCTTAGCGTATGTTTCAATCGAAGATATTTCCGAGCTGCCAAGCTTTGGCGAGCCAGTCTTTGCACTAGCCTTAAAATCATTGTTCTTATACCAATTCCTAAATGGCATATGATTTTGCATTGTGACTATTTGCACAAATTGATTATTTTTACTAGAGGCGATTTTTTCAAACGCACTTTTATACGCAGACTCGTCGCAAACATAAGGCGATTTATCAAGCATATTTTTGTGAGCAATAACATTAGGAGATTCTAGCGAGTAGAACTTACTAAAACCAAACTTCTTATAGTTTGTTGAACGCAAGTACATACTCGGCTCATACGGGTGGAATGCTATGGAATTAGCTTCACTACCCCAATACCTGTTAATCGTAGGAGTCCAAGAAGAATTTGGAACAAGCTGCTGATATGGGCTTGTAAGAGATGAGTTAAAGTTCACCATGCTCAATCCCGTAAGAGACATATATTCAAGATTTGCAGTTCCTCCGCCGTAGCCAGAAGAAAGCATTAAACCGCTATCTGTTTTCTCTTTCAAAGAGCTTATAAATGGCATTGGATTCTTATTTAATTGCAATCCAGGAACTCTTATTGGATTAGAGAATGATTCCGAAAGCACATAAACAACAGTATTATCGGAGATTTTCGACTTTCTAGAAGCGTTTATTTTCTTTGCTTCATTATTGTATTTTTCTAGCAAAGCGCTCATAGTTCGCTCATTGTAATCCGCAGGCTTATCCATAACCTTTGGGTTTACTTGCCTTAAAAATGCCACTAATGCGCCGTTTCTTTGAGCGTCGTAAACGGAGTCCCACATTGATGGCGTATCTCCCATAAACTTAGCAAAATTGTTTGCGCTAGAATCAACAGTTCCAACTGTGCAAATATACCATCCAAAAGTCGCTAATAATGCTATTAAAGTTACAACACGAACCAAAATAGAAGTTCTTAAATTTGCAATAATAACGATTTTTCCATGATTAACATCTAAAACATGCAATAAAAGCGCAATAACCCAAGTTATTAGAACAGCAACAATAGAGCTAAAAATAACAGCATTTGCGTTGTCTGGAAGAAAAGATGCGATATTTCCAGTATTACTTTTTAAAAAGTTTAAGTCAGCTGGAAGAATAGTTTCGTATCGAACATTCACTTTCATATATTCAATAACAGAAACAATTATAGATGCGCTAATCAAAATAGCAGACGTAATCCAAAAACGGTTTATGATTATTAGCAAAATACCATAAATTAACGCAAGAATAAGAAGATTAAGCACAAAAACAAAATTAAGCTTAAGCCACATTTTTGAGATTATGTTCCAAGCGCTTGCCGAAAGTGATGAAGTCATTTCTACTCGACCAGAACGCTGTACAGAAAGCTGCACAATCATAACCATTATTGCGCAAAAAGCAACAAACAGAGCGTAATACGACCAACGAGCAAACCTAATCTTAAAACGATCAAATTGCTTAAAAATTGTAAGAGAATTGCTTAATGGCAATTTTGCACCCTTCTGATTCATGCCCATGTTTAATGCCCAATATTTAATGCATATTACATTTATTACGTTCTTAACGCATATCGTGTACGTATTAGTCTACACATACATCTTAAGTATCACTATCGTCATACCAAACAACCGTATAAAACTATGCATATTCATACTTTTGACGTATTGTAAGGTGTTCTATAGCATTTATCATTATAATAGATGACAAAATATAGAAAATTTTAAGGATTATATACTATATTTGCAAAGGTTGTGTTTGTTATCTTCAATCTAGCGAGGTTTTAAGGAACAGTAAGAATGAAGCAATTTATTGCCACAATTAACTTAATGCACGGCACTCTACCTATAAGCATATTCGCAATATCTGCATTATGCTTAGCTGTTCTTTTAATTACAAAACCTAAAAAGTCAAAGTATTTTCCAAAACTATTAACTCAACTAGGCTCAGCATTTTTATTCGCCATTATTTTTGGATTCATAACTTGGCTAATATCCGACGTTTTTCTTGTGTTTGGCGTAAGTCTTGGCTGGCTTGTGATTTTTTCGATTGCAGGAGGATTTGCTGCCGTAGGCTTTGCTCTAAGCGCTGCAATAATTTCTAATGGATACAGAAGAGCTTTCGCTATTTTTTCGATTATCTTATTTGTTTTAGCAACAATGATTCGCGTAAACATGATTTACGGAGAATACACGACTATTGGATCTGTTTTTGGATTAGGAAATTACCCAAAGCTAGAAGAGCATAATAAACACAATGCAGTTATGGAGATTAAAGATTGGAACTTACTAGCAGATCAGAAAAAACTGCCTAAAATGCCATCTAAAGGCATTAGCCGCTCTGTTAGAATTCCTGCAACGCAATCAAACTTCCGAGCAAGAATAGCAAACGTGTATCTTCCTCCAGCTGCGCTAACAAAATTTGCTCCAAAACTTCCTGTAATGGTTCTTCTTTCTGGCCAGCCAGGAAGCCCTAATAGACTATTTGCTGCAAGCGAAATAGTGAATACTTTAGACGCTTACGCTAAAAAACACAATGGTTTAGCTCCGATTGTTGTTTCCCCAGACCAGAATGGCACTTCAACGCACAATTCACTTTGCGCAAACACAAAGGTTTATGGAAATGCTCAAACGTACCTGACTAAAGATGTTGTTAGCTGGATTCGCCAAAATCTTCCTGCAAGCACAGATCCAGCACTTTGGCTTATGGGAGGATTTTCTCAAGGTGGAACTTGTGCAACTCAAATAGTTCCAGCGTACCCAAAGTTGTTTGGAAACATGTATTCTGCTGGCGGAGAATTAGAGCCAACTTACAAGAATAAAAACGAAACAATAAACCGCTATTTTAACGGAAATCGCAAGGAATACGAAAAGCATATTCCAGCAAACATAATGAGAAAAAACGCTCCATTAAATCAAAATTAGTATTCAATAGCAGGAGCATGGGATCCAAAATCACAAATAAATCAATCCACTATTGCTATTGCAGCACATAAAGCTGGAATAAGTGTTATAACAATGATTTCTAAAGGCTCAGGCCACGATTGGCATACGGTTCAAAGCGGATTAAAGGTTGCTATTGATCATCTTTGTAAAGACGCTGGAATAGCAAAGCATGATCCAGATTTAAGCTCTTATAGTAATATTCAAGTGGTTGTTAATCAGAAGGTGAGGCGATAAACATGCCAAACTTTTTATCAAAAAATCACAAGTCAACAGCAAAACATCATTTATCTATACTAAGCAATGATGTTAGAATCTGGCTGTCTCAACGAGTTCTTGCAGTAAAAATCACGCTTGTATTTTTGCTTATAAACCTCGTGCATTGGATTTTCCGTACCGTAATGCACATTTACACTTACGGCACAAACGCTACTCTTGCACAGTTCTTCTCGTACCATAAGCCTAAAATTGGCTCACCATTCCTTTTTGGTCATAGAAACGTTCCTCAACTTTTGCTTAAACTGTTCCACTCGCTTTTCTTTGTAAACAGTTTTCCGTCTTTAGCTGTTAACGCTATTCTTTCTTTGGTTTTAATCGGATTAGCAGAAACAAGAATTGGAAAAATGCGTTTGCTTTTTGTTTCTGTATCAAGCACTCTTATTGGAACTTTGCTAGGGCTAACACTAATTGGCAATCTTTCTGCGATTATTCGCAATATGCATTGGATTACTAGAATACCAATTAGGCTTTCGCCTTTTACTCTTTTTGTTGGCGCGTTTATGTCTGCAGCAACATGCGAATCAATCTTGTGGCGTAGACGAATGCTTGTTTTGGGCTATTCAATAACATCTGCAATGCTTCTTTATAGTGGAAATCCTGGGGATTATTGCACGATTTTTGCAGCGATTTGTGGCCATATTATTGGCAATGCAATGAACAAGAACAACAAAACTAATACTGCTAAAAGCGCAAGCTGGTGGCATGGAACAGACTACGAAATTAGGCGTCTTTTTTCAATAGCGCAACTTATTATGGCGTTAGGCCCTGTTCTTGCATTGTCTTCAAGATCTCACGCTGGAATACTAACAACTCTTGGCTTGTTTATGTCTCCACAAATGGGCACAAAACCTTGGCTTGCAAGATGCATATCGAACTATAGTTCCAGCAGCTGTTTACTTCATTCTGGATTGCAACACGCAACAATTGGCGGTCTTTGGATTCGTATTCTTTTGCCTATTGTTACTTTAATGATTATATCTTGGGGACTTTTACGCGGAAGAAGGCTTGCAGCTTATGCCGCTATAACAATTAATGGACTTACTGCAATTTATGCAACTATGTATTTTGCGATTTTGCCATTAATCGCAGCTAAGCAAGCTATGATTTTCCACAAGAATAATGCAACTTCTATAGCGTTTATGCTCACTGCTCTGCCTCCACTATTAATCGCAATACTATTGTTTATAAACATAAAGCATTTTCCAAATCATAGCGATAAGTTTGAACGCAGAATTGGCTTAGTCGCAATTGTTCTTGCACTATTTTCTACTGGAATAGGATATGTTTGCTTTGGATTAATTGCTCCAAATGAGTTTAAGCCTGCAGCAGACTTGCATCATTTACTCCGTGACCTTCCAGGACGTTGGATGCCTATGGGATTTGGAACAAGATCTAACGCAATGCTTATGCCATTAACTCCACTTGCTTCTGCTATTACTCAATGCGTTGGAGTTCTTCTTTGGATTGTTCTTTTTGTTGTTTGCCTTATGTGGTTTAAGAACAAAGTTACTATTAACGAAGAAGATCGTAAAAAAGCAAGTCAATTAGTTCATTTTGGCGGAGACACAATGAGCTTTATGACTACTTGGCCAGACAATCACTATTGGTTCTCTAACACAGAACGCTCCGCAATAGCATATAGGCTTAAGTACGGAATTGCTTTAACATTAACAGGGCCTTTTGGAGATAAATCAGAATATAAGAATGATTTGAAAGCGTTTATTCAACTTTGCGAGCAAAACTCTTGGTCTCCAGCTTTCTATGCTGTGCATGAGGAAGACCGCAAAAACCTAGAATCTCTTGGTTTTATGTCTATTAAAGTTGGAAGCGATATGCTTGTTTACCCTAAAGAGTGGCAAACTCGTGGAAAAAAGTGGCAAGATATTCGTACCGCTATAAACAAAGCAAAACGCGATGGAATAACAGATGTTCTTAGCACATACAACGATGCTCCGTGGAAAATTCAACAACAGATTATTGAGATTTCGGAAGAGTGGGCAGAGCTTAAATCTCTTCCAGAAATGAAGTTTACTCTTGGCGGATTAGAAGAATTGCACGATCCTCGAGTGAAAATTTTGTATGCAATTGACAATAATGGCAAGGTTCTTGGCGTTACAAGCTGGATGCCTACTTATAGCGACAATCGCGTAATAGGGTGGACTCTTGATTTTATGAGGCACCGTACGGATAGTCCTAATGGAATTATGGAGCTTCTTATTGCAAGAATGGCGGAACGCTTAAGAGATGAAGGACTTGAGAATCCAGAATCTGCTGTGGAATTTATGAGTCTTTCTGCTGCTCCTCTTGCTGGAATAACAGATATTTGCGACTCAAACGATTCTAGTACTTCAACTTCTTCGCAAAATGAAGCGAACACTGTTAGCAACAATGACGATATAGAAAATAATGATAATGATGGCGTAGAACATGCACAAAATAGCGTAAATCACCATGAATCCAACGAGATTATTGTTCATGCTCTAGAGATGATGTCCGACATTTTGGAACCAGCATACGGATTTAAGTCGTTGTACTTCTTTAAGAAAAAGTTCCAACCAACCAATAGTCCTGTGTACATATGCTATTTGGATTCTGCAAAGCTTGCGCAAATATCACTAGCTGTTACAAGCTCCTATTTGCCAGAAACTAATCCTAAGCAAATTTTAGAAATGCTAAAAACACTTAAGAAAGACGCAAATCAAAAAAATCTCCGTTAATTTGCGTGCTAAGCTTGCATATTAACGGAGATTAAGTTTATTAAGAGATTTTAATCGAAATCTTAATTGTGCAACTAAGACTCCGATTCGACTTTAGAAGCGGAATCAGATTCGGCTGGTTTAGTTGATTCGCTTGATTCAGAAGAATCATTGGAATCAGTGAATTCTGCCGACTTAGAGTCGCTGCATGCGGAATCAAACTTCTTACCGCGGAAAATAAATTCTCCAAGCAACCCTTCGCCTTCGGCATCCACCTCAACGCATTCTCCGTCTGTTAAATCGCCAAGCAAAATCTTCTCGCTAATAGCATCCTCAATATCTCGCTGAATAACTCTACGCAATGGCCTTGCTCCAAGAAGTGGGTCAAAGCCCTTTTGCGCAAGAAGATTCTTAGCTTCATCTGTAAGCTCCAAAGCCATATGACGCTCAAACAAGCGGTCGTTCAAACGCTTAACATCTAAGTCAACAATTTGACGAACCTCTGGCTCAGTAAGCTGACGGAACACAATAGTATCGTCTAAGCGGTTAAGGAACTCTGGGCGGAATTGACGCTTAAGCTCGGAATTAACTTGATCCTTCATACGCTGATAAGACGCATCCGCATTATTACCAAGGCTAAATCCTGTGTTTGCTGCCTTAGCAATATCTCGAGTACCAAGATTCGTAGTCAAGATAATAATAGTGTTCTTAAAATCAACTTTTCGGCCTTGACCATCTGTTAAGTGGCCATCATCCAAAACTTGCAACAATGTGTTGAAAATATCTGGATGCGCCTTCTCAATCTCGTCGAACAAAACCACAGAGAATGGCTTTCTACGAACCTTCTCCGTAAGCTCGCCACCTTCCTCGTAGCCAACATAGCCTGGAGGAGCACCAAAAAGACGCGAAGCTGCATACTTTTCTGCAAACTCCGACATATCTACGCGAATAAGCGCATCGTCGTCGTCAAACAAGAACTGAGCCAAAGTCTTAGCAAGCTCCGTTTTACCAACACCAGTAGGGCCAGCAAAAATAAACGAGCCAGCAGGACGCTTTGGATCCTTCAAGCCCACTCGAGCACGACGAATCGAACGAGAAAGCGCACAAACAGCCTCATCTTGACCAATAATGCGCTTATGAAGTTCTGCTTCCATGCCAAGCAGCTTTTTAGACTCTGCTTGCGTGAGCTTAACAACAGGAATACCAGTTGTATTAGAAACAACAGATGCAATCACATCTTCGTCTACAACCATATTCACATTGGATTCGCCTTCGCGCCAAGCTTGCTCTTTAGTCTTACGATCTTCTTCAAGCTTCTCTTGCTCATCTCGCAAGTCGGCAGCTTTTTCAAAATCTTGATTCTTAATAGCTTCGTCTTTTTTATCGGAAAGCTTAGAAATCTTAGAATCAAGTTCTTTAAGCTCTGAAGGCTCTGTTAAGCGCTTAATTCGCAATCGAGCACCAGCTTCGTCAATCAAGTCAATTGCCTTATCTGGCAAATTGCGATCTTGAATGTATCGAGCAGACATTTCGGCTGCAGATTGCAAAGCACCATCCGTAATAGTTACATGATGATGATTCTCGTAGCGAGCACGCAAGCCCTTTAGAATTTCGATTGTTTCTGCAATAGAAGGCTCTTGAACCTGAATCGGCTGGAATCTGCGTTCCAAAGCCGCATCCTTTTCAATATACTTTCTATACTCATCTGTAGTTGTAGCACCAATCGTTTGCATCTCGCCGCGCGCAAGCATAGGCTTAAGCATATCGGAAGCACCCAAAGCACCGTCAGCAGCGCCAGCGCCAACAATAGTGTGAATCTCGTCAATAAACAGAACAATATCTCCGCGAGTCTTAATCTCTTTAAGCACCTTCTTTAAGCGCTCTTCAAAATCGCCGCGGTAACGAGAGCCTGCAACCATTGAGCCAAGATCGAGGGAATAAACTTGCTTACCCTTTAACGTTTCTGGAACGTCTCCAGCAACAATCTTTTGCGCAAGACCTTCTACAACAGCTGTTTTACCAACGCCTGGCTCACCAATAAGAACAGGATTATTCTTTGTTCTTCTAGAAAGCACAACCATAACGCGCTCGATTTCTTTAGAGCGTCCAATAACAGGGTCAAGCTTGCCTTGTTGAGCTTCGTTAGTAAGATTTCTTCCAAACTGATCTAAAAGAGCAGAACCAGACTGATTGCGTTTATCTTGAACTCCCCCAGCATTTGCAAGTTCTGCGCCTTGACCGTCTGCTGGAATGCCAGAATTGCCACGAATCAAATCCATTGCCGTGCTACGAAGATCGCCTAAATCAACCTCCATTTTAATAAGCACTTGCGTTCCAACGCCTTCGCCTTCTCTAATAAGGCCTAAAAGAATATGCTCAGTACCAATATAACTATGACCAAGTTGCAAAGCTTCACGCAAACTAAGCTCAAGCACTTGCTTAGCATGCGGAGTAAAAGGTATGTGGCCATTAGGCGAAACAGTACCCGTTCCAATCATCTCTTTTACTTGTTTGCGAGTACCGTCTAAATCTACGCCTTTTGCACTCAAAGCTTTTGCTGCTATTCCTTCACCTTCTCTAATAAGGCCTAAAAGAATATGCTCAGTACCAATGTAGTTATGCTGAAGAGCGCGCGCTTCTTCTTGCGCTAGCACAATAACACGCCGAGCGCGGTCAGTGAACCGTTCAAACATAATTGCCTTCCGTTTTTATCCTTGTTCCATGGTAACGAGTTGCCATGACTCTAGAGCAATGCCTATATAGAATCCGTGAGACTAATCATTTGAGCGCGGATTATTATTTGAGTCAAGATTATCTTCAAATTCTGTACTATCTACGATTTGCGCACTGACTTTGGATTCTTCACTATCTTCATATTGCAAACCACTATTATTGTTTGCAATATCTTCATCTTCATTGTGCAAACCATCGTCATCATGCTCTTTACTATCTTGATTATTTTCATCCAAAACGCGCTTACGCATTGACTTGCGATTTTCTTTGCTATCTTCAATCGCTTCTTCTATAAGCTCAACATCTGCACGTTCTTCTCTAGGTGTTTGAGGAACAATCTCAATGTGATAGTCGTCGTAAGCAGGCTCTGATTGAACCCAAAGCTGCGATGGCTCAGGAGGCGCTATTTCGGAATGTTCTCCGCATCCATGATCAAGCGCAACTACTCGCCCATCGTCTGGGCTCCACATATTTGCGCAAACTCCAAACATGTTTCCAAGACTTCCTGCAAGAGGAATCATAAATCCACATGACGAGCAAGCTTTTCCATCTGCAATCTTAGTAGAAAGCGACTTTGGCCCATGTTGACCCGCATACCATCTTTTTGCAGTTTGAGCTATAGCCTGAGCAGTCATAACTCTTTTTCGAGTTAAGCGGAAAGTTTCAACAGCATCTTCAAAATCTTCTTTTGACTCCCCATTCTCAAGATTTTCATCATCTTCTGCACTTGCGTTATCTGTATTATATGCGCTTTTGCTATCCGAACTATCTGAACTATCCGCGATATTTTCGCTATTCTCGCTATCTGCGTCGTTATTACTGTTTTCACTATCTTTAGCGCATTGCGAACCGTCTTCAGATGCATCATTTTCTTGAATACCATCAAGCTTAACTCCATCTTCAAGCCTGGAGTCATCTTCTGCAGTGCCTATTGAATCCATAACCGAAAGATCCGTAGGCCTAAGTCTATCTTTCCAAGGAACCCAAGGAGGAGGAAGTAATGAATCTTCAGTTGGAGCAAGACTAGATTCATTAACAGTCCAACGACCAGCATCTTCATCATGATACAGCGTTACCGACCATTGCCAGCCTTCATAGCCAAGCATAGTGCAAGCAAAACGGAAATCAGTAACATTGCTACCAAGATCCATTTTGCCTACAAAATCGCCTACAGCGTTTTTGCGCTCCGAAGTTTCCACAGCAACTTCATAAGCAAGCTCCTGCGGATTTATTACTTCATCTTCCATAAAAAATCCTGTTAACTATTAATCTTGTACGTCAAAATTATCTGCCACAGCACGCAACAAGTGCGCGAGCTTTTTAGATTCTGCATTAGATGGATAATGGCGTCTACGCAAGCCGTTGCCAGCAGAGTCTAAAAGCTTAATAAGGTCTTCTACGATTGCAGCCATATCTTCTGCTTTTGGCCTTGTAGCCTTTACAAGCGAAGGAGCAGAAGCTACGAGTGTAAGTCCCATTGCTTGCGGGCCTTTGCGTCCTTCTACAACAGAAAATTCCACACGCGTACCTTTACGCAATTCTTTTATTGACGATGGCAATGCAGAAGAAGGCAAAAATACATCTTTGCCGTCTTCATCCACTATAAAGCCATATCCCTTTTGGGAATCATACCAACGAACGCGCCCGTTGGGCATAACACACCTCACTCAAATTCACTAAACTTTATGCGAATCATCAATTCTACTACATCCACATAACTCTACAGATTCACACTTTTCTAATTGTAGCGCATGAATCTAGAACAACCTAAATAATCTAAATAACCTACAACCTAAACAGTCTAACAGTCTAAACAGTCTTGTTATTTTCAACACCACTAATAGAGTCACTTGTAAGCATTTTATTTGATTTATCTACATTATTTTCTTTGTTTGCGCTATCGCTACTATCACTACTATCGCTACTATCGTCAATAATAACATTTGGTAATACAACTGTAAGAGTTAAACCGTGAGGCTTAGAATCCAAAGATTCATCTCCATTCAATGTTATATCCGCAGAAATATCTGTAGCAAAATTATCTTCACTAGTTCTATACGCACAAGACGTTGTTGCGCAAATCAAACCGCGATGAGCTTTAACAACAGATTGCGCAATAGACATGCCTAAGCCTGTACCGCCCTTTTCCCTGGCTCTAGAAGGATCAGCAATATAGAAACGCTCAAAAATATGAGGCAACGATTCTTCTGGAACTCCAGGACCGTGATCAACAACCCTTATAACAACGTAAGAGCTGCCAGCACCTGTTGATTGGCTAACTTCTGCAGCTTCCAAAAAATCCTTAAGAGACTTAGAAACAGAGCTCATTTTTTGCAAAGCTTCTGGAGTAATCGAAGCTTTAAAAATTCCCATTCCGATTTCTACAGGAGAATCACTTGGAGTATAACGATGAATGTTGCCAACAATATTAGTAAGAACTTGACGCAACCTTGCTCCATCGCCCTTTATAGTAACGTTAGGAAGCGAGCCTGGAGTAAAAATAAACTTTCTATCAAGATTGCAATTTGTAGGCTTAGAGCAATCCATTAACTTTAAGTCGTCTGCTAAATACAATGTTCCTTGCTGAACAACTCTAACTTGATCAAGCGCACGCAAGTCATTAGCAGCATCCTTAAGAATAGGAGTTACGTTAACAGTTTGAGAAACATTTATTCCTCGCCCTTCGTCAAATCGCGCTAACGAAAGCAAATCTTCAACAAGCTCTGTCATTCTTTCGCTAGAAGCCTTAATGTGAGCAATGGAATCATCTGCCTTATCTTGCTGACCAGCAACACCTCTCCACATGTAATACAATTCTGCATAACCGTGAATCGCAGCTAAAGGCGTTCTAAGCTCGTGACTTGCGTCCGAAACAAAACGTTTCATTTTTTCTGTCATTGCTTCTTGATCGTTAAAGCCTTGCTCAATTCTAGAAAGCATTGAATTTAAGCTTGCTGCCAAAGACCCAACTTCCGTGTTTTCTGGAGCAGAAGGAACTCGTCTACTTAAATCTCCAGAAGCAATTTTAGAAGCCGTTTTTTCTATTCTTTTTAGCGGAACAAGAGTTGATTGAATAATCAAAGCAGACAAAACTGCACCAAGTAAAATAACAGTTATACTAACCATTAAACAATAGCGCGTAAGAGTGTTTAGAGTATCCATTTGATCGCTTAGAGAAAGCGCTATATAGACGTAACCCCTAACGTGCATTTCGGAGTTGTAACCACTGCGATTACCCCACGTAAGAACTAACACGCGCCACGGCGACTGAGCAACCTTTGCAGTTGCTTCATCAACGCTTTTAAGGTCTCCATGAACCACAGCTGGAGATGTAAACGGCTTTCTTTTTATAACAACGCTGTTAATTTCGCCATCTTCTGGCAGCGTTGGCATAGAAACAACGTCTCCTTTAAGCGGAGGAACCAAAGGCGTTGTAATAATTTTGTTATTAGTATCTCGAATTTGCAAGAAGTAATCGTTTGGACCTACAGTTGGCTCTTTTGAATCCTTTTTTCTAAGCAAATCAATATTGTCGTAAATAAGCTGAGCCTGATCTGCCAACTGAGCATCGGTTTTATCTAGCAAATAGCTTCCAACTAGCTGCCTAATCGACAAAGATATGCAAAATGCTGCAATAGTTAAAACTACAAGAGTACATGCTACTAATCGAGTACTCAACGGTATTGCATCTAGATGTTTGCGTATCCATTTTGATGCTTTATGCTTTTTATTAGGATTATTGTTTTTGCTTTTATAATCCGCATTTGCATTAGCGACTTCGGGATTATAAATAGCGACTTCCGCAGACTTGCCACTATTCATAATCAGGCTTGACCTGCCTTTGGTACGCGAATCATGTAACCAATTCCGCGCTTAGTTTCAATAAGTGGAACGACTTTCTCTATAGAGCCGTCATCATGCTTAATCTCAATACCGTCGATTTTCTTTCTAAGATAAGAAATATAGGATTCAACGATTGCTGCGTCTCCACCCCAATCGTATTGCCAAACGTGATTAAGAATCTGGCTTTTAGACAACACTCTGCCTTCGTTATCCATTAAGTAATGCAAAAGCTTGTATTCCGTAGGACTTAGCTCGATTGGAACTCCAGCTCTAGAAACATCGTGCGAGTCCTCATTAATCTCTAAATCTGCAACGCGCACAACAGGAGTGTCTTCTTCTGGCTCTTGAGTTCTGCGCAAAATCGCTCGTATTCTAGCAACTACTTCTTCTAGGCTAAAAGGCTTTGTAACGTAGTCGTCTCCGCCAACTGTTAAGCCCATAATCTTATCTTGAGTATCATCTCTAGCTGTAAGAAACAGAACTGGCACTACTACACCATTTTGGCGGATTCGCCTTGTAACGGTAAAACCGTCTATATCTGGCAACATAACGTCCATAACAATAAGATCTGGATGAACGCGCTCTATAACCTCGATTGCTTCCGATCCAGAAGCAGCGGTTTCTACGTCAAATCCAGCAAAATGCAACGATGCAACCAAAAGTTCACGAATTGAAGGTTCATCATCGACCACAACAATAGATGCTTCTACATTCTTACCCATACTGTTTAGCATCACTTATAAAGCTGAATGTTTCCTGAGTGTTTCCTGGAAAAAATAATTTTATTTATTAGATGCGTGCCTACGCTTAGCTTTTCTAAAGCCCAGTTTAACTTGCTTTAGCACATAATTTCTTCTATAAAGCACAATCGCAACAATTACAAACAATGCAGCAATCACAACAATCATAACAATAGTTGCAATAATACTTGTTGAAGGCGTAACCGACGTCTTTTTAGCTCTAGAAATCTGCTTCATAAGCAAAATCGCAGACTTAGCCCAGTCAGCACCCTGCTCGTTAACTAATGGCCTATAAGCTGCATCCGACAATAAGTCAACTGTTGTTTTTCTTTTAAGCCATTCGTCGGAATTAGGGGAAACTGCAACAACAAGCTTTCCATCATGAGTAGCAACTGCTAGAAGAACTGTGTTTGCAGGTGGATTCGTGCTTGTTAATAAATCGCTAGCCCACTTTGATGGGTCTTTACTACCACTAAAATTCGATAAATAAAGAAGACGTACAGACACTCCAGTTTGCTTTTTTGTGCTAGCAATCATATCGGAAACTTTTGCAACGGAATCCCCTAGAAGATTTTCCGTATCTGTGATTGAATCAGTAGCAACAATGCCATAATTATTAGAACTTTTATTTGCTAAATCACCATTTTTTGATTCATCTTCAGCAAAAGCAGTGCTTGAAAATAGAACAATTTGGCTCAAAAACGCAAGCATTATAAGTGTGCATAAGCCTTTAACCACATTAGTAAAAAAATCTTTGTCATAATCGCTTAATGGCATATATTCATAATACCGTGTTTTTAGATTACAAGAAACAAGAGCAAAATTAAGTTTTAGACGCATCATTCTGTACAAGCACATTCTATACAAGCATTAGAGAACACGGAAATAAAAAAAAACATAGAAAAACACATACATTTACAAACATTAAGGAGTAAAAATGGCACAATTTAGAGTAGACTCAGAGCAAATTCAGCAATCTGCTGCAGCAGTCGGATCTTCGATTAATGCGATTAGAGACGCAACAAATGGAATGTACGCAAATCTACAGCAATTACAAAGCGTGTGGACTGGCCCTGCTGCAACTCAGTTTGCAGCAACCGCTGGGCAATGGCGTGCAGCACACCAACAAATGGAGCAATCTCTAGAGGCAATTCAATTAGCAATGCAAAATGTTTCTAACATTTACATGGATACAGAAACACAAGCAACTTCCTTGTTTGCAATGAACTAAACAAAAGTCACAAATCAAAAATCACAAAAACAAAAACAAAAAACATGAGCGGCAAAGCCAAAACTTTACCGCTCATGTATTGATAACTAAACAGACTCAATCAAAGAGTTAATTTAATTTAGTAGCCCATCTCTGCGCCGCCTGCAGGAGCTGCAGCTGGCTTTTCTGGCTTGTTAGCAACAACAGCCTCGGTTGTTAAGAACAAACCAGCAATAGAAGCAGCATTCTGTAGAGCAGAACGAGTTACCTTAACTGGGTCGGTAACGCCAGCAGCCATCAAATCTTCGTAAGCGTTGGTTGCAGCATTAAAGCCCTGGCCTTCTGGAAGTTCGCGAACCTTG
Organism: Gardnerella piotii; assembly: GCF_049815665.1. Classification (NCBI taxonomy): domain Bacteria; kingdom Bacillati; phylum Actinomycetota; class Actinomycetes; order Bifidobacteriales; family Bifidobacteriaceae; genus Gardnerella; species Gardnerella piotii. The sequence goes on along the minus strand of NZ_CP187450.1, from coordinate 784,946 downwards.
TTAAGAACAACGTCTCCAGAAACACCGCTATTTTGAGCAATCTGCTTGATTGGAGCTTCTACAGCGCGGAACACGATTGCAGCGCCAGTAGCTTCTTCGCCCTTAAGATTTGCGATTTCTGCAGACTTCTCAACCTTTGCAGCAGCTTGAACAAGAGCAACACCACCGCCTGGGAGCAAGCCTTCTTCGATTGCAGCCTTAGCATTACGCACTGCGTCTTCGATGCGATGCTTGCGCTCCTTGGCTTCTACTTCTGTAGCAGCACCAACCTTAATAACAGCAACGCCGCCAGCAAGCTTTGCAAGACGCTCCTGAAGCTTTTCGCGATCGTAATCGGAATCAGTGTTCTCAATCTCTGCGCGAATTTGAGCAACACGAGCCTCAACATCTTCCTTAGAACCAGCACCAGAAACGATAGTTGTTTCATCCTTAGAAACAATCACCTTAGATGCGTGACCAAACACAGATGCATCAATAGAATCAAGCTTTAAGCCAAGGTCGTCAGAAACAACCTGAGCGCCAGTCAAAATTGCCATATCTTGCAACATTGCCTTACGACGATCGCCAAAGCCTGGAGCCTTAACAGCTACAGTGTTGAAAGTGCCACGAATCTTGTTAAGAACAAGAGTTGGCAAAGCTTCGCCATCAACGTCTTCCGCAATAATAAGCAATGGCTTACCAGACTTCATAACAAGTTCTGCAACATGAACAATGTCTTGCTGGCTAGAAACCTTGCCAGAAGTAAGCAAGATGTATGGGTCTTCCAAAACAGCAGTCTGATCTTCTGCGTTAGTTACAAAGTAAGGGGAAATGTAACCCTTATCGAAGCGCATGCCTTCTGTAAAGTCCAAATCAAGACCAAACTTGTTGTTGTCTTCAACAGTAACAACGCCATCTTGGCCAACCTTATCTAGAGCTTCTGCAATCTTTTCGCCAACTTCTGGGTCGGCAGCAGAAATCGTAGCAGTAGCGGCGATTTGATCCTTTGTTTCAACGTCTTTAGCAGACGCAAGCAATTCCTTAACAATTGCTTCGGAAGCTTTTTCAATGCCGCGGCGAAGAGCAATTGGATTGCTTCCTGCAACAACATTCTTTAAGCCTTCGTGCACCAAAGACTGAGCCAAAACGGTAGCGGTTGTAGTGCCGTCGCCTGCAACGTCATCAGTCTTCTTAGCAACTTCCTTAACTAACTCAGCACCAATGCGCTCGTATGGATCTTCAAGATCAATCTCTTTAGCGATTGAAACGCCATCATTGGTGATTGTTGGAGCACCGTAAGACTTATCTAGAACTACGTTACGACCCTTTGGTCCAAGAGTGACCTTTACTGTATTTGCAAGCTTATCAAGACCAGCAAGCATACCCTGGCGGGCATCCTCTTCATAGGCAATAATCTTTGCCATTATTCCTCCACATAACTTAACTATGGACACTCACTCATGCTTCTTTTAGCTAATCAACCGTCAGCTGTTGACTAAACCGTTAAACTGAGTGCTAAATGAAGATTAGCACTCTACGTGCCCGAGTGCCAACTATAATCAAAAATCTATAGAAAAAATCTATAGTCTAAAATCAAAAATAGCCAAGTAAAAAGCCACTTATTGTGACTTTCTACTTAGCTACTTAAGCAATTATTTATTAGTTAAAATTATTACGAAATAAGAAAATCGTAATTCTACTTGCACAAAACAACAACAATAGTAGTTGCTATTTGATTTGCAGGTTCAACATTGCTAATTCCAAGCGTCTTAGCAATATCTTCAGCAGCAGATCGATTCTCGTCTCCCTTATACCAAACAACAGAATCAGCAGGAACATTTCCAGAAGGATTTGCAGCTTCTACACTTGAATAGCCTGCTTGCTTAAGCTTTGCTGCTTCTTGAGCCGCATGACCCTGAATCTTTGTTGCGTTAACAACTCTTACTGGAACAGTCTTGTTAATAGGTTGTTCAGAAGCATTTGAGTCGCTTGCATTATTGTCTTTAGAATCCTTAGAGCTATTACTGTTTTTATCTGTTTTGTTTGACTTATCGGTTTTTACTGGATCTCTATCTTCGTCTGAGTCGTCATCAGCATCATCCGACTTGCTCTTGCTCTCATCAATCTTACCGCTCTTAACGTTAGAAGACTTAGCATTTGTTGACTGATTTGCACTCCAAGGCAAACGAATATTGTTGATTTCTCCAGACATAATAGCCCACGCAAAAACGCCTAAAATAACAGCCATAGCTATGACTACTACGTATGGGAGCAATACAGCATACCAAGCGCGATTTCCGCGATGAACACCAACAGGACCTTCTGGTGGATTATCAAAAGCATCTGGTGTAAACGACACGTTCTGCTTATGCGCCATAATTGCATCCCTTCTAAAACTATCTAAACAATATGAATCCATATTAGCGAATGGCGCGCACAAAGCGTAAAATTTTTGTTTACGCTAATATCTGTTTTAGCTTTTGCAACACTTGTTTGCACACTTGTTTTATAAGCCTTGTTTTAGAGTTGATAAACATGAATATTAAGCAGCGAAAATCTTTGCAAGAGCTAATAGACCCAGATTGGGCAAATGCTCTTGAGCCAGTTGAGCCGCAAATTCACAAAATGGGAGACTTCTTGCGCGAAGAAATGGCATGCGGAAGGCGATTTTTGCCAGAAAGTCATAATATTCTTAGAGCTTTTACTATTCCATTTAATCAAATAAAAGTTCTTATTGTTGGCCAAGACCCATACCCTACTCCAGGCCACCCCGTTGGTCTTAGTTTTTGTGTAGATGCTCGTGTTAAACCGTTGCCTAAAAGTCTGACTAATATTTACAAAGAATTAGTTAGCGACTTAAACGTTCCAATGCCTAAAAATGGCGATTTAACACCTTGGACTAAGCAAGGCGTAATGCTTTTGAACAGATGCCTTAGCGTAGAAGCTGGAAAAGCTAATAGTCATCAAGGAAAAGGCTGGGAACAAATCACAGATGCTGCAATAACAGCATTAAATAATCGTAAAGATGCTAATGGCAAACCACTTCCACTTGTGGCTATTCTTTGGGGCAGAAACGCTCAAAGCCTGTCCCCTCTTCTTACAAATGCAATAATTATTCAATCCCCTCATCCAAGCCCACTTTCTGCTTCAAGAGGATTTTTTGGGTCAAAGCCATTTTCTAGAGCAAATCAAGCATTAATATCTCTAGGCACAACACCAATTGACTGGAGTTTATAGAAAAAACAAGTAAAGACTTGCCAAAAATAGAAACTAAAAGAATCTAAGGTAGCGCATATCGGTTAAAATAAAACGCATGGCATTATTCCCTCCACAACCAAATAGTCAAAATAATAGTGCGAATACTGGTGTTTTCACTCTTCCACCTCAACCTCGCACGCCCGTTTCCAATGATGTTGCTTCTAGCACAATAGACGAAGTAAATCAGCCAATATCTGTAGGCGTGTCTAACGAAAGCATTAAAAAAGCACAGCAAATAGCTGCCATTCTTCGCTCCAGATTCACACAAACGCTTGTAGGCCAAGATTCACTTAGAGAATCACTTATTTTGACGCTTATTGCTGGGGGCCACATTCTTATTGAATCAGTTCCAGGACTTGCAAAAACAACTGCTGCGCAGACTCTTGCAACAGCTATGTCTGGAAGTTTTAAGCGAATTCAATGCACTCCTGATTTAATGCCAGCAGACTTAGTTGGAACACAAGTTTTTGACTTTGCTTCTCAAAGATTTACAACACAAATCGGCCCTATTCACGCAAACGTGATTCTTCTAGACGAAATCAATCGTTCTAACGCAAAAACACAATCCGCTATGCTAGAAGCAATGGCCGAAGGCGCAACAACAATCGGTGGAGAACGCATTAATCTGCCTCAGCCTTTTATGGTTATTGCTACACAAAATCCTATTGAAGAAGAAGGCACTTTTAATCTTCCAGAAGCTCAAATGGATCGTTTTATGCTTAAGGCAGTTATGACTTATCCTTCACCTAGTGAAGAAGTAAGCATGTTGGAGCTTCTAACAAACAGAGGAAGCGACGTTTTTAATCCTCAAACGCTTAATAGTCAAAAAATAAGTTTGAAAGACGTTACTTTTTTGCGTGCAGCTGCTAAGCGAGTGCATGTTTCGGAAGCTGTTATGAAGTATGCTGTAGATATTGTTGCAACTTCTAGAGGCCAAGGAAGTCATCCTCTTAAAACTATTTCTTCGCTAGTTAGAATGGGAGCAAGCCCTAGAGCTTCTATTGCTTTGATTCGCATTGGTCAAGCTCAAGCTTTGCTTTCTGGAAGAGATTACGTTATTCCAGAAGATGTTAAAAAGTTTGCTCACGAAGTTCTTAGACACAGAATTCTTTTGACTTTTGAAGCTTTAGCGGATTCGATTACTAGCGATCAAGTTATTGATGCAATAGTGAAGACGGTTCCTGCACCATGATTTTTGCAAAACTGCTTAACGCTTATTCTCATCCAACTTTTTTTACTAATAATGCTAAAAGAAGTTTACTATGCTCCGATTCGTCTAAAAAAGTTAGAAGAAAAATCGAAGTATTAGACAATCGCCTAAATTTGCCACTTGCAAAAAAATCTTTAAGCATTTTCGAAGGAGAACATCCTTCTAGTCAAAAATTTGGCAATGGCGACTTAGTAGACGTTCACGCGTGGCAGCCTGGAGACGAAGCCAGAATGATTAATTGGAAAGCCAGCGCAAGAGTTGGCGAGCCGATGGTTTCTTCCAGGCAGCGCGAATCTTCTTCTAAAACTTGGATTCTTGTGGATTCTAGCGTAAATATGAATGCTTCTTGCGCATCTAAAAGCAATGAGTACTTATATGAGGCTGCTTCCAACACAGCATGCTTTTTTGCGTCTTTAAGCTTAAAACGCAACGATTCGCTTGATTGCGCTTTATTTGATGGAGATAATATTTTAAGAATCCCATCTTGCAGGAATCTTCCTGATTTTGAACGTAGCTTAGATATTTCACTATGCAACGCACGCAAAAAGACTAGAAACACAAATGCAATTATTGATTTTGCTAATTCGATTACACAAAAACATAGTTTGATCGTAATAATTACGGACGAATACGCTATTTTGCAAAAACATTTTAACGATTTGCAAAAAATCGCAAGTTTACATTCTTTAATAGTTGTAACAATAAATCCTGTAAACCCATTTAGCGCGTCTAAAAATATTCCAATAGTTGATGGAACAACTATGCGCAAAATACCAGCGTTTTTAATAGATGATTCATGCGCTAAAGAGGTAAAAGCACATAGAGCATTTGTAAACAACGCTTTGCATGATTGCTTAAACACTTATAAGGCTTGCCTTATACGAGGATCTTCCAGCAGCCAAATATTCCATTCTTTAGCTAAATTTATTTGCAACGCAACTTTGCAAAATAGCGTTTTTAATGTTAAGAAGAATCAAGATTTACTCTTAGAGTAGTTTGGGTTGGTGTAATCAGTGAGTATTCTTAATGTTCAAAAGGTTCTAAACGACGAAACAATGCTACTTGCTTTTATTGGCTTAAGCATAATAGTGGCACTTTTAGCAAGCGCAACGCTCTACTTTGCTATATGCAAAATCAATCCTAAAGTTAATACTAAAAAAGATATAAAGAATGCTGCGCATACTCTAAATGCAAATAAGCAAGAATGGCGTAAAAAAATCGAGCAAGTTGTTAGCGACTATAATCAAAAAAAGATTAAAAAAGATCAAGCTTTTGCAAAATTAGCTCAAATTGCAAGACAATATGTTTCGATAATCAGTGGCGAAAACATTAAATCACACACTCTTTCAGACATAAGTTCGCTTAGAAACTCTTGGAAGAACACGCATGGAGCAGACTTATTGCGCCAAACTATTGCAGCACTATACCCTACTGAATTTGCAGATACTAAGTATAATAATCAAGCTAAAAATACGGATGTTGATCAAGGCGCAAGGTGGGTTCTTGTTCTTCTTGAAAGTTGGAAAACAAAGGAAAACAAGCCAAAGGAGAATAAAAGATGACATTCTCCACTTTAAGCACATGCACTTTTGCAATACATAATTTTGCAATGCATAATTTGGCAATACCTAATTTAGAAATGAGCAAAATATTTGCTTCAACACTATTTTCAATGCGATTAAAATGGCCGCTAATCTTTGTTTTTGGCGTTTTAATAAGCGTAATTGTTGCAATATTAGCGTTTGCAATAAGTGAGATTAAAAAACGTAATTCTAAAAACTACAAAATTAAATCTTCCAAAATATTAGAAACAAGCTTTTTAACGTCTTTTTCTTTAGACGAAGACCTTAAAGGAAACATATGCTCAAGAAGATGGCGATTATGGAATATTTTGCGAAGAACATGCGCCTTAATGCTTTCTCTTGCTCTTTTATGCACGCTAATTCTTAGTGCAAGGCCTTCTAGAGTTTTAGACGCAAACGAGCAATCGAGTTCTAGAGATATTGTGCTTTGCTTAGACGTTTCTGGATCCACTCTTCCCTACGATTTAGAAGTTATTAACGCTTACTTAAAATTTGTTGAGCATTTTCAAGGCGAGCGCATTGGCTTGAGTATTTTTAACTCAACATCTAGAACTGTTTTTCCACTAACAGACGATTATTCGCTTGTTAAAAAGCAATTGCAATACGCTTCTAAACTCTTAGACGGAGTTCAAACGCAAGACAAAATCGACAATATGCAACAAAAGCAATATCAGCAAATTTCTACATGGCTTGATGGAACTCAAAATCGAAAAGAAGCAACATCTTTAATCGGAGATGGTCTTGTTAGTTGTGCTGCAATGATTCCTGGAGTTGTGTACGGCTCTTCTAACAATTCTAAAAAGCCTCATAATCGCCTTAATCGCAGTGCTTCTATTGTTTTAGCAACAGACAATGTTGTTTCTGGAAAGCCGTCTTATTCGCTTAAAGCAGCTTTGGATTTAACAAAACAAGCGAATATTCAAGTTGATGGATTGTATTCTGGGTCTGCTCAAAGCGAAAACGAGGCAACCACTAGGCAAATGCGTGATCTAATTACTCAAAACGGAGGTATTTTCTTAACGCAACATAACGCTGATTCTGTAATGGCTTTGGTTCGTAAAATCGAGCAGCAACATACGAGTATTCCAAATGATTCATCTCAATCAGCTTTAAGCGATGACCCTAGTATTGCAACAATTTTAGCGGTTATTTTTGTGTCTCTTTGGCTTATTTTTGCAAGAAGGATAAAACGATGAGAATATATTTTAGTTGGATTTCGTTAATCTTAATTGCAATTCTTGCTGTTTTAGCACTATTTGAGATTTTCCCTCTAAAACGCAACTCTTATAGCACAGATGAAACTGTTTATATGCGTGTTCGCAGAGTTTTAATATGCGTTTTGCTTGCGATTTGCGCATTATGCCCATGCATTATGAAAAGCACTTTTCAACGCTCTCTTAACGCTACAAACGTAATATTTGTTTTAGACGTTACTGGCTCTATGAACGTTAATGATTCCAAAGACTTAAACAACAATCGCACTACTAGGTTTAACAGCGCAAAGCAAATAATAAAGCAAGTAACGAATAATTACGCAAATGCAAGCTTTAGCGCAATAAGATTTGGAGCGTCTTCTAGTGTTGACGTTCCACTAACTCCAGACGCAAATGCCATTGAAAATTGGGTTAACACTATTAACACAGAGCCTGTTGGAGTTTCAAACGGAACGAGCTTAGACGCTCCTCTAGATAAAACTCTTCTTGCCACTCAAGCGATTCACGACGCTCATCCGCAAGATGTTACTGTTTTGTATTTGATTAGCGATGGCGAAGAAACCACTAGCAGAAAGCGCAGAACATTCTCATCTTTGCGCGGCTACATAAATCATGCTTACGTAATTGGTGTTGGCTCTAAAAATGGCGGAAAAATACCAAATAAAAGCACTAAGTTGGATGATTTAGACGATATTAACGTAACTGATTCTTCTATAAAACAGTCTGAAAAATGGGTTATTGACCCTTCTACAAAAAAGCCTGGAATTTCTAAAATGGATTCAAAAAATCTTAAGAATATTGCAGACGAGCTTAGTGGAAAATATGTTGATTCCAGTAAAGACCATTCTATTGGCGTAGAAGCAAAGCAGATTCTTTCTAAACAATGGAGACAAAACAACACTGTTAAGCCAAGACTTAGACCGTATCCAATCGTTTGGCCGTTTGCTATTCTTGCAAGTGTATTAATTCTTTGGGAATTGGCATGCTGGATTACAAAATCGAGGAAGCTTATATGATTAGCAAAATCACACCTAAGTCATTCCTAAGATTTTCTATTATTGCAATATCTTCTATTGTTATATTTTTATGCATGATTTCAATCTATTTAATTGCAACTAATCTTAAAGCAGAATCAACGTATAACGCTGCTACAAAAAGTCTTATAAACAACATAAATGCATCGAAAAAAGTTGATGCAGATAAAGAAACGTTGGTTGTATCTCAAAAACAGGTTGATGACCAATTTAACGAAGCAAAATCGCCTTACACGATTTTAATGCCGCACTTATTAAAGAGCATTAATCATAACGCAATAATATCTAAAGAGCTTACTAAAAGCTTGCAAAAGCAACTTAACCAAGATAAAAAAGATACGGATTCTAATGCGCAAACAAGCCAAAATAATCGCAAAAATATGACTAATAAAGCGCAAGAAAAATCCAACAAATCCAGCTTAAGCGATTCGCAAAAAAGTAAAATTCAAGACTTGCTAAAGCAAAATAATCAAAGCGATTCTAGCCAAAATTCGCAAAATCAATCAAATCAAAATAGCGATGATTCCACTAAAAGCGAATCAAGCAAGAATGAAAAAACTAAGTCTTCTAAAAAAGAAGACTCAAGCAATAAGCCTTGGTAGATCGCGCTAAAATTTGCGATAAAATTCGTTAAAAAAAACGACTTAAAACGCAAAAAACCTTATATTTCAATGCTTATAGCCTTTAACCACATTGCAAGAATTTTCGTGACTATTTGAAAAACATTGTGTGTAATGTTTGTATGCACATATTTAACGACTACCAGTGGCTGTTAGAAAGAACAGAACAATGCTCTAACAGCGTGCTTAGCGAAGCACACTCCAACACGCTTAAAGACTGGCACGGAATAGCCGCAAACGCGTTTAACGAACAGATGGCTAAAACTGCTAGAGAAGCATGCCAAATCAGCTGCGTTAACACTAGTTTTGTTGACGGTGATTTTATTAACGCTAATTCTACTTTTAGATCGATGCTAAACTTTGGGGGTAAATAATGCCTTGGAGAGTAAAATCTACAATAACTGGCGGAGAACCTCTTAGTGTTGATGATTCTAACGCGTATAGAACAAAAGCTGCAAGACTTAGCGAACTATCAAACGATTTTCACTCACTAAGCGCCTGTTGGATGCAAACTGCAATGCAAATCGAAAGCCAAAAAGCAGCTCTTGTACAAAACCAAAACAACTGTTTTAGCGAAAACATTAATCAACATGCTTTGCAAAACTTGCCTGATTCTAACGAATGCAGAATAAAGTCAAGCCAATGCGAATCAATGTCTAACAATCTTAGTGAATTGGCAACTCTAATAGTCAGAGCAAATAACTTATATTCTCAAGCAGAATACAAGAATAGAGAAACCTTAGATAACCTTGTATCTATTGGAACTACAATCTTCCCTATTGCAGCAGTGCCATTCTTTGCAAGCGTAGGATTCAGCGCACTTTTAGACATGACTCAAAAAAGTGGTATGAAAAACTTTTCTAAATGGAGTCATGCAACAGCACCAATACAGCAAGGATTTATTAGAGGCTTTTCTAAACATTTTCTAATAAACCCCGTAACAGGAATCCCTATTCGTCTTTTTTCTAGCATTCAAGAAAAGAACGATGTAAAACATTCAAAAGCGCCAGTTTCCACTTTTGCAAGCGCATTAAGCATGTTTAGCTCAAAAATCAACGATGCAAACCAAGGAAACAATCTTAAAGTAACAAAACTAGTTTTGCCTAAAAACGCACAATCTAAAATATTTCTCTATAAGGGAAACAATATTGATCAAGCGCTTGAAAATCTTAACAGCCTTTCTAGTGGAAATCTTTCGGTGCATCCTCCAAAAACAAATCCAGATGCTGCAACAATCGCAATTCAACGTTTTAGACAAAAAGACGGTAGCACGTCTTGGCTTGTTACAATACCTGGAACCGACGGTAAACCAAAGTCTCCTTTTGGATGGCCTCAAAATGCAGAGGTTATGAGCAGTTCTAGAAGCGTAAGAATGAACGCAGACAGCACAAGAATGGTTGTAGAAGCTATGAAAAAGAGCGGAATTAAAGCGAACGACAATGTTGTTCTTGTTGGACATTCTCAAGGAGGAATAGTTGCTGCAGGAATTGCTAGCGACTATTCAAAACAATACAACATAAAACATGTTGTAACTGCTGGGTCTCCAATAGCAAACCACGCAATTCCAAGCAAAACTTGGGTTACGAGCATAGAAATGGAAGATGAACTTGTTCCAACATTAGACGGAGCAAGTAATCCGAGCAGAAATAATTGGGTTACGATTCACGCAGTTGCAAGTAAAGCAGTGGCAAGTAAAAGCGCTAATCGAATTAAAAGAAAAGAAGAAGATGATGAAAATGTTTCTAAACAAAATCGTAATAAGATTGACAACACAAACCGCAACACAAACCGCAACACAAAAAATATCTTTGAAAAAGACGGAATATTAGTAAAAAATGTACCAGAAGAAGGAACACTCACACACGATTTGAACTATCATCAAGCAGCATATGCGGATGCTCACCAACTTGCGTCTAAAGAAATTAGAACTCAAGAATCACATTTTAATAATATATTAAGCGGAAAATTAGAAGAAACAACATTGTGGCAAGGTGTTATGCAACACTAATGCAAAGTAAAATAGCAACGCTCAAAACTTAGTAGTTTTTGCCATGCTGTAACCTTTAGAGTATGAAGCTTACTGATATTTGCCCTGCTATTGCTTTGACTCCTCTAGATGGAAGATACCACAACCAAACTGCAAGCCTTGTAGAATATTTAAGCGAACCAGCATTAAACCGCGAGCGCATGCGTGTAGAAGTTGAATGGATGATTCTTCTAGCAAACGGTTATAAGGGAAACGATTTTAAGACGATTGTAGATGGCGTAAAGCCTTTAACAGACGAGGAATGCGATTATTTGCGCGCAATCCCAGAAAACTTTGGAGCAGAAGGCATAAAACGCCATGCATCTCACGAAGCTGTTACACATCACGACGTTAAAGCTGTTGAATACTATATTGACGACGAGTTAGACAAAGCAGAGCAAGTATTAGGGCATAAAACCCAGCTTAGCAATCTTAAAACATTAGTTCATTTTGCTTGCACAAGCGAAGATATAAACAATCTTTCTATAGCTCGTTGCGTAAAAAACGCTGTTGAAAACGTGTATAGGCCAAATTTGCAAGCTATTGTTGATTACTTGACTCAAAAAGCGCAAGAGTATAGAGATATGCCAATGCTATCGCTCACTCACGGCCAGCCTGCAACTCCTACAACTTTAGGCAAAGAACTTGCTGTGTTTGTTTATAGACTAAATCGCCAGCTAAAACACCTTAACTCCCAAGAGTATCTTGGAAAAATAAATGGCGCTACTGGAACTTTTGGCGCTCATCTTGCTGCTTTCCCTAATGTTGATTGGCTTAACGTTTCTAAAGAATTTGTAGAAAACAGAATGGGTCTTTGCTTTAATCCTCTTACAACGCAAATCGAAAGCCACGATTGGCAAGCGGAACTTTATAGCACTGTAAGTCACATTAATCACATTCTTCACAATCTTGCTGTAGACGTGTGGATGTACATTTCTCGCGGCGTTTTTGTGCAAGTTCCTGTTAAAGGTGCTACTGGGTCTTCCACAATGCCTCACAAAGTTAACCCTATTCGATTCGAAAACGCGGAAGCAAACCTAGAGATTTCTTGCGCGCTTTTCGACACTCTTTGCGCAACTCTTACCGAAAGCCGCTGGCAGCGCGATTTAACAGATTCCACTACTCAAAGAAACGTTGGATCCGCATTCGGCTACGCTCTTCTTGCTTTGAACAATCTTCTTGGCGGCTTAAAGTCAATTCATCCAAACACGCAAATGATGAGCGAAGAGCTTAACAACAATTGGGAAGTTCTTGGAGAGCCAATCCAAACTGCTATGCGCGCTCAAGAAATTGCTGGCGTAGAAGGAATGGAAAAGCCGTACGAGCAAGTTAAAGAGCTTATGCGCGGTCATAGTATTTCTAGACAAGATGTTGAAGATTTTATATCTTCTAGAAACTTCGATGCTCAGACTGCAAATAGGCTAAAAAATCTTACTCCAGAATCTTATACTGGAATTGCATCACGTTTGGTGGATTTTATTCAATAACTATTTTGTTCAATAACTTATTAAACATTAATAACTATTAATAAATAAACGGTGTACTATGCAATCGCAAGTAAAAGATGATTTAGTTATTAACGACGTTGAGCCTAAGCTAGTTCGCAATTGGGCAGATTTAATCTACTCAATTGCATCTGCTGGCGTAGCTACAGCAGTAGTGTTATTTGCAACGTGTTTTTCGGGAACAACAGCAGGCGTAGAACACGACGCAAAAAATGCTGGGAAGATTATTGAGTGGATTGTAAAAGGACTTCCGTCTTCTCTTTTTCAGCAAGCGCTTACAATCGCAATTGTTGCTGGCGTAATCGTATCAATGATCGATTCAAAAAAATGGATTAATACGGCAATATCAACAATAACTTTGCTTTTAACGTATCCGCTTGTATGGTATATTTCCTACATTCTTACAACGCTAAACAATCCTTCGATATTCGCATCTCTTAATTCAATATCTAATAGTCATGGCACAGAATTATTGCCAGACATGTACGCGGTTTTGGTTGCTTTTCTAACTGTTAGCGGACCTAGAAGAGATAACAAAATCGTAAAACTCTCTTGGCAAGCGCTGCTAATTGCGTCTCCAATATTAATCGTAACTTCTTGGCATTCGCTAACAGGCGCATTAACATCTTGGTGCATTGGACGTTCTTTTGGAACACTAATTCGGTTTATTAAGGGAACGCAAAGCAAAGGAGCATGGGGCAAAGATATTGTTGAAGCACTAGAAAACATTGGCATTACGCATCTTGTTCAGCTTAATAGAAGAACACTAACAACCGACCATAGTGGAGTTCTTAAGTCTAGTCTTGACGACGATTTGATTGAAAATTCAAGGCTATACGATGCGATTGATATTCACGGAACAAGATACGTTATATCTGTATTAGACAATCAAGTGCACTTGCCTGGGTATCTAAATCAGCTATGGCAATGGGTTAAGCTAATTGACATTCCAGTTAGACGAGACCGTTCTGCAAGACACTCAATACATCACCATCTTTCTATGCTACTTGCTCTTAGAAACTTGCATCTTGCAACAGCAAACGTGTATGGGGTAACAGACCTAGAAAAATCATCAATAATGGTATTTCATACTAGCAATGTTCTTGTTCCTTGCAATCTAAACACACTTACAGCTAAAGACGCTCAAAGACTTATGCAATATCTTGATATTGCAAACTCTAGAGGCATTACACACAGAAGAATAGGTCCAGAATCGCTTGCGCGACTAGAAGATGGCACTCCCCTAATTGCAGGTTGGCAAAATGGCGATGTTGCTAGTGATTCAACTAATATTGCTTTAGATAAAGTTCAACTTTTAACAATAATCGCGTCTTGCATTGATGCAAAAACTGCTGTTGAGTCAGCAATAAACGTTTGGGGCGAATATAAAGTTGCGCAAATACTTCCATTTATTCAAAAAGCAGCTGTTCCAGCATCTGTAAGGTCACTTTCTTCTTGTAATAAAAAACTTTTTGAAGATCTTAAAAATGAGATTAGTAAAAAAGTTTGCGCGCTTAACAACGAAGAAGACTACGACACTGTTAGATTAGCACGTTTTAATATTCGATTCTTTGTTAGCTTAATCCTTATTATTGCAGCGATTTCGGCTATTGTTACTCAATTGCATCCGCAAGAATTTATTTTTGCGCTCAAAAAAGCAGATAGCGTGATGGTCTTTGCTTGCTTTGCATGCAGCATGCTTGCTTGGGTTGGGTCTTCTATTACGCTCGGATCTTTTATGGATGACTCAAAGCCAAATGCTTGTGTTTTATTTACATCGCAAGCAGCTTCTGGCTTTACTGCCGTGTCTATGCCAGCTGGAGTAGGTCCTGCGTTTGTAAACATGCAACTTATAAAGAAAAATGGTAGTTCAACATCTCAAGCAACAGCGATTACAAGCGCAGTATGGCTTTTGCAATCGCTAGTAACCGCTCTTGTTATATTTAGCGTTGGAATTTTTACTGGTAAAAACCTTCTATCTGGAATGATTCCTACGCATATGCTTATTACCGTAATAGGAATTGTTACTATAATCCTATGCGCGTTTATGGCTATTACTCCTATTCGCAAATTTATACGCAAAAAATATCTTCCAATTCTTTCGGACTATGGCAAACAGATAAAAGAACTTGTAACTAAACCAAAACAGCTTTTTAACGGCACTTTGGGCGGTTTGATTCTTGTTTTTGCAACAGGACTAGGATATTGGATTGCTCTTTTGGCATTTGGATACTACGCAAACCCTTGGGAAACAGTTCTTCTGTTCTTAGTGGCAAACACTGCTGGATCTGCTGTTCCAACGCCTGGCGGATTGGGAGCCGTTGAAGCATCTTTGACTTTTGCATTCACTTCAGTTGGCGTTCATCCAACAATCGCATTATCTGCAACTCTTCTTTACCGCCTTATGTTCTATTGGTTACGAATACCAATAGGCGCTTTTGCAATGAAAAGTCTTAGCAATAAGGGATTAATTTAATAACAAATTAGTGTAAATTTAACGAGTCAAAAAAAGAATATATTTAGTTAAAAACCGCATAAATAAGCCTATATAAGGCATTTTTGCGGTTTTTATACACTTTATTCACTAAAAAAAGTAAAAAATCGTAAAAAAATCTTAATAAAACGCTGAAAAACCGCGCATTTGTAGGGAAAATGTACTAATATCTATGAGTGAAAGTGGTCTTTGGAAGAGAAGGCCCCTAACACAAAGGATGCTTGTATGGCATACAACAAGTCTGATCTCGTTTCGAAGATTGCTCAGAAGTCCAACCTTACCAAGGCACAGGCCGAGGCCGCTGTCAACGCATTCCAGGATGTGTTCGTTGAGGCTTTGCAGTCTGGCGAAGGATTGAAGCTCACTGGTCTGTTCTCTGCAGAGCGCGTAAAGCGCGCAGAGCGCACTGGCCGCAACCCACGTACTGGCGAAACCATTAAGATTCCTGCATCTTACGGTGTTAGAATCTCCGCTGGTTCTTTGCTTAAGAAGGCTGTTACTGAGTAAGTTGAACCTTTAAGCGTAGACTTACAAGAACGAGGAACATTCCCAAAGTTGGATTTGTTCCTCGTTCTTTTGTTTTATGCGCTGTGTTTTATGCGCTCTAACTCAGTGCTCTAGTTTCTCACTATTGCAATCTTTGCAAAGCCCAAACACTTCCAAAGTGTGGTCTATAACCGTGTATCCGTGAGATTCAGCAATCTTATGAATCCAACCTTCGTCATCTGGAGGCTCTATGTCTACAGTTTTGCCACACTTTTCGCACACAAGATGATGATGATGCGTGTTCTCGTCGCAAATCCTAAAAAGCTGCTGACCGTTAAAACGCACAGTATCAACATCTCCGCTTTGTGCAAGCGTATTAAGCTGGCGATAAACGGTGGCCAAACCAATGATTTCCCCATCTTCTACAAGCGCGCGATGCAAATTTTGAGCAGAAACAAAATTACGCGAAGCTTTTAAATGCTCAAGAACTGTTTCTTTTTGCTTAGTGTTTCTGCGTATTGGCTCACCAACCATTATTTAACCTTTCGCAACAAAAACTTTTAATCAAGCTCGTCATCCCAACAACCTGTAGAGTCTAACACATTGGCTTCCTCAACAGGATTATTGCAAAGAACAGTAATATGGCCCATTTTGCGATTCTTACGGACCTGTGCCTTGCCGTAGTCGTGAACATGCCATTCTGGATGCTCCGCAATAAGCGCGCGAGTAGGTGCAACATGCTGACCTAAAACATTAACCATAACAGCAGCAGAAAGTAGCTTAGGCTCTTTTAGTGGCCATCCAGCAATACCGCGAACATGAGCTTCAAACTGATCCATATCGCAAGCTTCAATCGTGTAATGCCCCGAATTATGCGGGCGCGGCGCAAGCTCATTTACTACTACGCGATTATCTTTAGTAATAAACAGCTCAATTCCAAGCGTTCCAGCAAGCTTAAAGCCTTGAGCCAATCTAAGCGCTAAGCTATGCGCAGCTTCTTGAACCTTAGCATCAACATTTGCTGGAGCCAAAGTCATGTGCAAAATGCTATTGTGATGCACGTTTTTTACAAGCGGATAAGTCACAAATTCGCTTCCATTTCCCGAAACAAGAATTGATGCTTCAAAAGCAAAGTCAACAAAACCTTCGAGAATAGAAGGCGGCATCTCTTGGCCATTTTCTACGCGATTACGAACATTATTAACGTCTTCTTTAGTGCGCAAAACGTCTTGACCGTGGCCGTCGTAACCACCTCTGCGCGTTTTAAGAATTGCAGGCAGACCTATTTCTTCGATTGCTTTATCTAAATCGTCTAAATTGTTGACTTCACACCATTTAGCAGTTTCAATACCGTGATTGTTAATAAAGCTTTTCTCAAAAACACGGTCTTGCGTAACTCGCAATAAGTCGGTTCCTTGAGGAACTGCAACCAAATCGCGCACACTATCTAAAGCATCTGCGTTTACGTTTTCAAATTCGTACGTAAGCACATCGCAACTTTTAGCAAGCTTTTTTAAAGCTTCCAAATCATCATACTCAGCTTCAACTTGAAAATCCGCAACTTGGAACACTGGGCAATTATGCGCTGGATCTAAAACGCCGATTTTAAAGCCCATTCTTCTAGCAGCAATCGCCATCATGCGACCAAGCTGACCGCCGCCTATAATTCCAATAGTTGCCCCTGGCATTAAGCACTTTACAGCACCATCAGTAGCTTCACATAAGCTCGGCATTAGATTCCTCAACCTTCTTTTTTAATTCTTTACGGTAATCTTCAAGTTCTTTTTCTAGGCGACTATCTGTTGTGCTAAGCATGCTTACAGCAAGCAAGCCAGCATTCGTAGCGCCAGAATTGCCAACGGCGGTTGTTGCAACTGGAATTCCGCCAGGCATTTGCACTATAGAAAGCAAAGAATCCCAGCCCGAAAGAGCATGGGATTTTACAGGAACACCAACAACTGGAAGCGTTGTTTGAGCAGCAATCATACCTGGCAAGTGTGCAGCTCCACCAGCGCCAGCAATAATCACGCGAAAACCGTTTTTTCTAGCACTATGCGCAAAATCTGCCATAAGTTCTGGAGTGCGATGTGCAGAAATAACTTGCTTAATATACGGCACTCTAAATTTTTCTAAGATTTCGCATGCGTGACGCATTGTTTCCCAATCGCTAGAAGAGCCCATAACAACTGCCACAACAGGTTTTGAATCTAAAATATCTGCCACAACAACCTCCCGTATATGCGTAAATACGCAGCTTATGCGCAAAGTTTATACGCAAGTTTTACTTTACGCATAAGCACGGAAAAATGGCTAATAATTAGTGTTTTATTAGTGATTTACTGGTGTTTTATTATCTTCTTTATTGCTTCTTTATTAGCTGCTTATTTTTAAGAACATATTTTACGTCTGCAGCATCCGCAACATCGCTAGAATGCGTTACAACAATCACGCATTTTCCGCGCTTATGAGCGGCATCTTTTAAGATTGCTATAACTTCTTGAGTTGTGTTTGGATCCAAGCTACCTGTTGGCTCGTCGGCAAGAATAACAGGCGCAGAAGATACAAGCGCTCGCGCAATAGCTACGCGCTGCTGCTGGCCTCCTGAAAGCTTTGTTATATTTCTAGTGGACTCGTCTTCGCTAAGACCCAGCTCTTTAAGAATTGTAGAATCCGCCTTTGGGCTAACAAGACGCAAGTTTTCTACAGGAGTCAAATAGTCGATTAGATTAAAACTCTGGAAAACTAAAGAAACATTGTTCTTACGATGATTAGCATAACCACCATTCTTTGAAATATCTTGCCCGTTAAACAATACTGTTCCGCTTGTTGGCGAGTCTAAACCAGCTAGAAGAGATAACATGGTAGATTTTCCAGCTCCAGATGGCCCCGTTATGCTGTAGATTTTTCCAGCTTCAAAATCTGCATTAACATTTTTAAGAACCGCAATATTAGTTGCTCCATAAGAGTAATCAACGTTGTTTAGTTTTAATAAAGTTGTCATAATAAACTCCAATATTCTATTAATCTGTGTTTCTATTAATCTATATTTTTATGAATCTGTGTTATAAATTTATCTATTATTTTTATGATTATTTTGGCCTATGTATATATTCCGCGCACTAATCGCAAGCGCTATATGCATACAAAATACGCCACTTTAATCTCCTCTAACTAATTGAGCTGAGTATAGAACGCGGCTTTTTAAACATTATTGGCGCAAGAGCAATGCATAGAGATACAAACGCTATAGCGAATCCTATAAGAATAGCAAACGCTGTTTGGCTAGTTAGCAAAGGCTGATTTGATGAGTACGTAATTGCACCATTTGCAACATTTGCTAATAGCATTGATCCAACACTAGACGATATTGCACCACTAATCGCAGTAGACATCAGCGAGCAGAAGGCTGTTATTATAAAAACTTCTATAATCATTTGCAAAGCTATAACACGTTTTTCTACACCAATTGCCATTAAAACGCCAACTTCGTAAATCCTTCCTCGTACCCAAAATACAAGAACTAAGCCAAGAATTATTACTGCAACAATCGCAAGGCAAAATAGAATCATAAACACTAATTGCCTAACTGTTTTTACAGATTGAAGAACAGAGGCAAATCTTTGCGCATTATTTTCTACAGAAAGCATGCCATTGCCATAGTTTTTAGCGATTTTATTGGCTTCTTTTAAAGCTTTTTCTAGATTATTTGGATTTTGCATAACGCACTTTATAGAACTGCGATTTTTACTTCCAAACAAGTAAAGAGCGGATTCTAAATCAGTTATTACGCGATTTTCGGAAGAATCGGAAGGAAGCGCACCTTTTGTTTGCATCTTGCCAGAAAAAATGCCAACAACCTTAAGATTAACGCTTTTGCTGCCTTGTTTTAGAGTTAAAACAGACCCGAGTTTAAGATTATTTTGTTTAGCAAAGCTCTTGTGAATTATTGCAGATTTCGCGCGCTTAGAGTCGCCAGCAACCGAAGAATCAATATGGCTGCCTTCATCAAGCTTATATAATCCTTCTTGGAATCCCTGCGCTAACTGTGATTTAGTTGTTCCCGTTATTGAAACAAGCGAGAACATTTCATCATTGTCTAAACGCGGACCATTTATTGGCGCTACAATTTTAGCGTTAACAGGATTTGCTAAAACATCTTTTTCTTCTGCAATGGTTTTTACTCCACTAATCTTTTTAAATTTTGCAATAAGACTTTCGGGAATTCCCTCGTTTTTTTGCAAATCTTGAGGAATATCTTGCTGCGATTGCTTAGAAGAATCGCTGACGGAGTCACTGGAAGAATCGCCAGCAGAATCAGACTCTGGCAAAGTCTGCCCTTGCGTTTTTGCGTAAACGCTAAAGCCTAAGCCAATGCTGGAAGTTATTTGATTCTCTAGATTTTTTACGCAAGAAATAACACTCGCTTGGCAAATAAGCGCGCTAAGAACAACCGTAATAATCAACGCTAAAATAGCGCTACGCCTTGGTTTTCTAACTATAGCAAGCCAAGATCTTTTTATAATTTGAGTCATTTTACCACCTACTTTTGCACGTCAACTACTTTTGCATGCCAACTACTTTTGCATGCCAAGCAAATCTCTAGGAGACTTTCGCAAAATAGGAAGATAAGACAACGCAACCGCAACAATAATAATCATTAGAACCATTAATGACGATTGAATTAAGCAATCTAAGCTAACTTGAACAGCAATCTTATCTAAAGTTCTAGTGGCCATGCTTGATTCCAAGTTTCCTCCAGCTTGACCCATTGAGCTAAGCTGCTGCGCGGCGGAATTTTTTACCGAACCTAATGCGCAGTCGCTAAACCATGGAGATATTGCGCTAGCAAAACCATAGCCTATTGCAATGGCTGGAATCGCAAGTAACACAAGCTCAAAAAGCTGCTGCAACACAAGGGAAGCTTTTCCAACGCCAATGGAAGTTAAAACTCCAATTTCTTTTCTACGCTCATTAATCCAAAGAATAAGAACCAATCCAAGAGCTACAACAGCAAACGCGCTTACTGCAATAACCGTTATGTTCATCATGGATTTTACGCCTTTTGCTGCGCCAATCATGCCTTGTACAAACTGGTCATCTCTAGTAATCTGATAGTTTTGCAAATCAATCGGCAGCTTAGACGCTTCTTCAATCACAGAATCTGCGTCCACTCCTTTTTTAACCTTAAAACTTGCGTCCTGGTATATCTCTTTTCCAGGCTTATATTTGTAAAGCTCTCTGGTTGTTCTTAAATCTGTATACACAGTGTTTGCAGTTAATTCTGCACGCGTTGCAACTGGACGATTGTTAGCTCCGCCGTAAATTCCAACTATGCGTGTTTTTACTTGCTCCGTAGAATGGTTAAGGTTATCGGCGTCGAAAGGGTTTGCTTTAAGAGTTAGCGAATCGCCTAATTTTAAGCCATTTAGTTTTGCTAAATCTTCGTGGATTAAGGATGCATGCTCATCTGATTCGCGCAAAGCCCTTCCTTTAACCATGTGAATTGATTTTGTTTTGAACGCATTTAAGCCCTTAGAAGAGTTTGTTCCTTCTAGGTTTACAGCATTGCCAAATTGCTTTTCTCTGCGCGCATCGTAGTCTTGAACACCTTTGATTCTCGCTGCTTTTGCATCAACCAAATCGGCTG
Source organism: Gardnerella piotii (assembly GCF_049815665.1). NCBI lineage: Bacteria > Bacillati > Actinomycetota > Actinomycetes > Bifidobacteriales > Bifidobacteriaceae > Gardnerella > Gardnerella piotii. The sequence goes on along the minus strand of NZ_CP187450.1, from coordinate 763,890 downwards.
TAACATTTTGACGCAAAACATACGAATCAACGTTTTTTAGTGACGCGATTTTTTTAACATCACTTGGTTTAACGGTTCCCGCTCCCCTAGGAGTTCCAGGATTTACTTGCGGATTATTTGCTAAAACAAAACTAGATTCTGCTTGTTCTTCTACCTTTTTTCCTTCTTTTTCTGCAGCAATTGCAACTGCAGAAGATGCTAGCAAAAGCGTTGAAATCAAAGCTAGTATTACAAACACGATTGCTGTTTTTACTCTTTTTCTCAAAACGTAGCGTATTGCGCGAGAAATAAATGTCATTGACTACCATCCTCATCGAACACTTGTAGTTAAATCGTAGTTATTCAATCATTAATATCAGTACTAAGTACAAGCCGCACGAATAATACAAAATCGTATAAGCCACAAAATCGTATAAGCCATACAGCAAGTACAATCACGTAGCCTATATTATTTACCCTTATAAAACACTGTGAATAATCTGTTTATTATCTTCAAAAATCTTAGAAAATTTTATGAAAATTACTGATTTTCAATGAAAAATATATGACATGTTGTTATAATCATTTGAAATAATTTATGTGACTAAATGTTAATGAAAGAAAATTTATTAATCGATTAGCAAGTTTTACAACTTGAGACTTTACAGTCAAAAAAATTTATTTTGCATGATTTGACGAGGATTTGCATGGATAAAGGCACATACAACAACAATTAAGGCGAGCACATTGCGTTACCAAAGTGCCCGCCTTAGTTTATTTATGAGATTTATGTTCTGCGATTAACTGCGGTTGGTTTTGCCTTAGTCTTCGTTTTCATTTTTGTTTTCGTCTTTATTCTTCTTCTTTTTCTTGCCAAACAAGATAAAGAATAAGAATCCGCCAACAATCGCAGCAAAAGCCGCAAGAGCACCAACAATAGACGCAATCAAACCAATGTTTGAAGAGTTTGATGCATGCTGTGCAGAATCACTAGCAGAATCTTTTGCAGAATTCTTAGAATCTTTTGCAGAGTCTTTTGAATCCTTAGAATCTTTAGCAGAATCATCAGAATCAGAGTGATCCTTAGAAGAATCATTAGAAGAATCAGAGTCATTCGACTTAGCGGAATTGCTTGAATTAGATCCACTTCCACCCAAGTTTAAGCCACTTGCACCCGTGGAACCACCATTGCGATTGCGATTATTGTTCGAACCATTGGCATTATTGCCATTGTTTACAGTGCCACCGTTTCCGTTACCATCGTTCTTGGTGTTATCGTTACCAGTGCCATTACCCGAACCATTGGCATTATTTCCATTATTCGAACCATTACCTGGATTATTATTCGGATTATTACCTGGCGTATTCCCAGAACCGTTGTCCGGATTATTGTTTGGATTATTATCTGTGTTATTATCCGGATTATTTCCAGGATTATCGCCCGAACCATTGTCTGGGTTATCGTCTGGGTTATTGTCGCCAGGATTCAATCCGCCGCCTGGAGTATCTCCGCCAGGCTGCGGTGTTGGAGTTGGATTCGAATCTGGAGTTGGAGTTGTATTCTTTGTGTATATTGCATACACAGTAGTATTCTCCTTCACAGCAGTATCAGCAGTAAACTTAGAGCCACTGCCGTCTGCTTGTGTATTCCACTCTTTGAATGTAAAGCCATCTTTAGCAGGAGCATTTGGCATAGTAACGTCTGTTAAAACAGCATCACTTGTTACGATTGTTTCACCCTTAAGATCGGCAATTCTCTTACCAGCTTCAACGCTAAGAGTTGAAACAGTAGAATCACCATTCTTAAACGTTACTTTATGCGCCTCTTTAATTGTATAGGTTTGGAACAGCTCCGAAAGCTTTGATGTCGAGGAAAGTTCGCTAGAAGCAACAGCTATATAGTCAGTTGAAAGGCTTGAATTTTTTTCAATGCCACTTTTAATAACTGAAGGAATATAGTGCTTTACAATCTCAAAAGGATCAGATGACGGTTTACTGCCTTCACCATTAATACGAGAATCAAGAACTGCTGGCGTATGAAGTATAATTTCCTTGTCTAAATACTTTATCGTGACTGGTTTTTCATAGTACTTCGTACCTTTCATACCACTTAGCAACATATTATTATCTGTTAAGAAAAGACATTTGTACGTCTTATTGCCACTAGCGTCATTTTCATCAGAAAGAAGATTTGTTGTAAAATTTTGACTTCTTTTATAACTTCGTGCATCAGTGGTAAATGACCAATTGTTAGCAATTACAACACCATTAAAATTCTTAAACATACTTTTATTGTTAAAAGATGCCACACCTCTTAATAGTTGTGGCACACCCTGTCTAGTTTCATTATCAAATTTTTTATTACTAAAATCTAATATAAAGTTCTCACTGCCTGCGGATTCAAACATTGACTGAAGGAATATGAGTGAATTCGTATTCCACGCATTGGAAGTGTTATCTGGCATAGTGTTTAGTTTGATGCTTCCAGTTAAACCAGTGCAGCGTGCAAACATCTCATACACACTTTCAAGATTGCTAGTATCCCATTTTGCTAACGGCATAATACTTTTTAGATTCTTACAATCTGAAAACATTTCTCCCATGTGCTTTACATTAGATGTTTTCCAATTGCTAATAGCTTCAATAGACTCCAAGTTTTCACATCTAGCAAACAAACCATTCATATTCTCAACTTTGTTTGTTTTCCAACTAGACAATGCGCTAATATTTTCCAAATTCTCACAACCTGGAACAATTGTATTCTGATCATAATCAGAATAATAATATCCTGCAAACATGCCACTCATAGTAGTAACGTTGCCAGTATTCCACTTAGACAACGCTGAAATATTCGATAGATTCTTGCAGCCAAAAAACAGGTAAGACATATCTTTAACGTTCTCAGTATGCCAGTTAGACAACGCTGAAATATCATTAAGCTCTTGGAAGCCAGATTTTTTTAATATAGTGTAACCACCATCAGAGTAGCTATAACAATACCAACTAAACATGCCACACATGTTAGTTAAGCTGACCGTATTCCAGTTCTCTATACCCTTTAAACTCTTGATATTTTTGCAGCCACTAAACATGTACGACATATCAGTAACATTCTTAGTATCCCACTTAGATAATGGCTCAAGACTCGTTAACTTTTCACAACTGCTAATAAAGATTATAGTTACAGACATTCCCTTACCTGAATATCCTGCAAACATTCCCTTCATAGTGGTAACGTTGCCAGTATTCCACTTCTCTAAACCATTCAAATTTTCGAGATTTGTGCAGCCACTAAACATGTACGACATATCAGCAACATTCTTAGTATCCCAACCAGATAATGATTTAAGACTTGTTAACTTTTCACAACCATCGATTTTAAGTTGTTTATCAGAATCTACCTGACCAGCGAACAATCCCTTCATAACAGTAACGTTGCCAGTATTCCACTTACTTAAACCATCCAAATTCTCGAGGTTTTTGCAGCCACTAAACATGTACGACATATCAGCAACATTCTTAGTATCCCAATTAGATAATGGTTCAAGACTTTTTAATTTTTCACAACCAGAAATGTTTGAATCCTCATCATGACACATCTGACCAGCAAACATGAATGATATATTCTTTAGGTTGCCAGTATTCCACTTCTCTAAACCCTTCAAATTTTCGAGATTTGTGCAGCCACTAAACATGTACGACATGTTAGTAACGTTCTTAGTGTCCCAGTTAGATAATGGCTCAAGACTCGTTAACTTTTCACAACCATCGATTTTAAGTTGCTTACCAGCACCTACCTGACCCGAAAACATCCCCTTCATAGTGGTAACGTTGCCAGTATTCCACTTCTCTAAACCCTTCAAATTTTCGAGATTTGTGCAGCCACTAAACATGTACGACATGTTAGTAACGTTCTTAGTGTCCCAGTTAGATAATGGCTCAAGACTCGTTAACTTTTCACAACCGTATGTAATACCTCCGTATTCGCCTATCCGACCACTAAACATGTACGACATGTTAGTAACGTTCCCAGTATTCCACTTACGCAAATCATCTAAATTTTTGATGTTTTTGCAACCACTAAACATGTACGACATGTTAGTAACGTTGCTTACATTCCAATCTTTCAATGCTGAAATATCAGACAAACTCTCGCAAATACTAAACATATGCGACATGTTCTTAACGTTGCTCACATTCCACTTTTTCAACTCTGAAATATCAGACAACATATGGAAACAATCAAAAATGGACGATATATCAGTAACGTTGCTTACATCAAAGTCGCCAATATTTCCAAGAGATGCAATATAAGTTTCACTAAACAAACCAGCAATACTGCCATAGCCATATACTTTGCCATCAAATTTTAGAGTGGCACCATATTCATCACCGCTTGCAATCTTATTATGAAGAGTTTCAAATTCTTCTGGCTTAAGGTCGGCGCTGATAATGCCTTCGGCGGCGCCATTTTTTGGCTTGATTACAAGGTATTTAACATTATCTATTGTTTGAATTTTAGCCTCGCAGCCAGGCATGCTCTTTGCTTTTTCTTCACTGATACTAGTATCTGGAGCAGTGGGAACAGCAGAACGCTCAGAAGCCTGACCCCCCCGTAACGGAATTAGCCTTCTTAGCGACTCCATCAGCAGACGATTTAACAACACTAGAAGAAGAAGCAACACTAGAAGAAGCAACAGCACTAGAAGCAGTAGAAGCGTTGGCAACGACTCCCCCAGTTATAGCCAACGCGGTTGCGCAAAAACCAGCACTTATAGGCACAAAAACACTACGATTACGAACACTATGATTGCTAACACTACGGATATGCTTACTACTCTTCTTCATAATAATCCTTCTCCACAGTACAAAATGCTCACAAATGCGCACACAAAAAATGCATACAAGCAAATGCAAGCACAAAACTCTATTCATAAAACACTAATATTTTACACCCAAACGCATAAACACAACATACTATCCGCGCAAAAAGCAACAAAATACAACAAAAACCGTAAGAACAAGCCAAACAACAATACACAAAAACAACTAAGGCGAGCACGTTGCATTACCAAAGTACTCGCCTTAATTTATTTTTAGGATTTATGCGCTGCGATTAACTTGCGATTAATAACAACAAACTTCTCAATCATTCTCTTTCAGCGCAATCTTTCAACGCAAGTTCTATAAGCTTATTCGCGAAATCAGCCTTTGCTAGATTTTGTACTTTCATCTCCCCAAGCTATTGTTTCATCCATTTTGCCCCCCCCCAATACATTTTTTATAGAATATAAATCATTGCAAGGCATACAACACAAGGCATACAAGAATAAAGAACTTATAAACTATTGCATAAATAAACGCTGAGATGATAGACTATTGGTTCGTATTGTAGTTGGGCACATCTATACGGAGAGAAGTCAATCAATGAAACACGGGCATACTATTTTATTTTTGAAACGAAAATTTCTAACCTCTTTCCTAATTTTTGCCTTGGGGGGGGGGTTGTTCGCATCTTCGTTAACTGCATTTTCCAAAGCATCGTTTGCAAACACCAATAGCAATATTCAAAATAATCAAGAAACTCAAGACATTCCTGGGCCATTCTACGGTGGATTAAACGTTAATAGCCCACTGTTAGAAGTTGGAAAATATGCTTCTCTTCAAATCAGCGCAAAAAATTCGTCAGGCACTGCCGTAGATGTAAGCAGCAATGATGCTACTAATTATTCAGGCACGCTTACTCTAGATATTCCGTTCAATAAGGTGCTTAATAAAGCAACTGAGCAACAAATGGAATCTTGCAAAAATGAATTCACTGATAAGTTAAAAGAATCTTGTAAAAATGAAAAAGCTAAGCTTGATTTTAGCTACTCGCTATCTTTGCCTGAACCTATTGAATGGCAAGAAAATGCAAGCGTTGAGAATAACTCTTCACTTGTTGAATCAGCGAGCGCAAAAATCTCTTCTCTTCATAAAAATACAATCAAGCTTATTGCTCATTTAAAAGAAAACACGTGGGAAGATTTATCTAATTCTAAGAATTCAGGAACTGTAAAGCTAACGGCTCATTTTTCGTTTACAAAAATCTCACTTGAACAAGTTCAAAATAGAAACATTACTGGTACTGGCATTTTTAATCTGTACAGAAAAGATAAAGATAGTGGGAAATGGGTACCTGGATTTGGCTTCACTTATATTACTCATGAGCTGAACATTCCACTTCTTGGCGGTGAACGTACAATAAGTGATCCTCTTGATGCAGATAAGCAAGATTATAATCAGCTTATTTACAGCAATGATTTAATAAAAGACAATAAAAACAAAAACATTACATCAACTGGCAAATTCGTTTTATCGGGAACTGCTCAAAAAGTTACGTACGAAGATTACAGCTCTCCTCTTATAACTAGAGATGGTCTTGAAATAAGCTCTAAGATTAGCAGCAATCCATTCAAAACCTCTTTAGAAAATGTTGAAAAATGGTTAAAAACAAAGATTAATGATGTTTCAAGAGTGTACGTATCGAACTTAAACGTATCAATCAAACTCACGTTTAAGTTGCCTAAAGAAATATCGTTATCGCCTAGTAGAGAACTTCCTGACGACCCATCAAAACACTACCCAAAGAAATATGGCGGAGTGAGAAACGACCCAACATCGCTTTTAGGTGATTATGGTGATTTTGCACTCAAAGATGTAAAAGAAGAGAATGATACTATTACAGCAACTGCATACCTAAAAGACTGGTACAGAGGCGATCAGCTAATGAGGCCATACGCCTACTCGTACGATGAGATTAAGCGTAGGATTAACAATTTAGTTAATGAGATAAATATTAAGTTTATTCCTGTATGGTTTAACACCAATGCAGAAGCTGGAAAAACCTACAAAATCGAAGGCTCAGCACAAGGCGAACTATCTGGAAAAATCAATTACGTATATAGAAGGCTTGGAGGATGTGACTCGAACAATCTAGCATGCGACTCGAACAAGCTTATACCTTTTAACGTTAAATTTGGCGAAGAAGACGTAAAAATTCCTGTAGAAGTTCCATACAAAGTTGATTTCAAGTTTGAAAGTGGAACTCCTGGGCGAACGCTGCCTGATTACATTAATGAGCAGTATGCGTTAAAGCCAATTAATGTTTATCAAGGCAAATCAATTACAATCGATAACTCTACTTTGTATACAACAGACAATTCAACATTTGAGCCTTATCCAGAAGTAGTTGGCGATGGAACTAATATGACTGGTAAGTGGATCTTTGACGAAAACGCTGGATGGAAGATTGACGGAAAGGGCAAGTCTGTTACGACTCTTAACAATGTAGATAAAAACATTACTTTAGTTGGAACGTGGAAGTTTATTCCTGTACTTAGAAAAGTAACATTCAAAGATAGAGAAAGCACTATTGCAACTGTTAAAGTAGAAGCTGGAAGGAATATTGAAGGCGACTCTTTGAAGGATCAGTCTATGCCAGTAAATCCTACTAAAGCGGGTTACACGTTTAAGGAGTGGAATACAAAAGCAGACGGAACAGGCGATAAGTTCTTAGGTACAACAGCTGTAACATCCGATATTACGGTATACGCAATTTACACTCAGGATTCCAATCCAGAGGATCCGCAAAATCCACAGGATCCACAGAATCCGAATAACAACTCTGGAAACGGCTCAATTCTCGACTTAGATAATGGCTCAGAAGATGGAAGCAATAGCCACGAAAACGCTAGCGATAAGTCGAATGTTAATAATCAAAATGCGCGCAACAATAAATCAAAATCTCTAGAATCAACTAATTCAAATCAAACTAACGATTCTGTAAATTCAAATAAAAGAGGCGTTGTAGATAAACTTGGCACTGCCATGCAAAACACACTGCCAAGAACGGGCGTAGGCAATTCTCTCGCTCTTTCAATAACGGCTATAATTACAACAATCGCGCTAATAACGCTATTAACATCGCTTATTGCAAAAAGCAAAAAATAATCTACGACCATAGCGCGCAAAATACAACACATAAAAATTAAGGCGAGCACGTTGCATTACCAAAGTGCCCGCCTCGTTTTATAGATTTTATGCTCTGCGATTAGCGCAAACGCTTAGTCAAACGACTAGCGCACAAAGACACATAAAAACAGAAACTTGCTTATGTTGCGCAGATTTCTTTTAACCCAGACGTCTAAAAGTTTTTGACGTGTGATTCAAAAACTTGCCAAAATATGAAAGTTTTTGACGTAGAATTCAAAAACTTTGAATTTTAAGCAAGTTTTTGCTAATATGGTTAAAAAGTTGGAAAAGTAGAGGAAGTGTTCAAAAGGAGCTTACGGTGATATACAATTCAGCAACACACGCGCTCATAAATCGCCCAGAATACCTAAACCAGCTTATTGAACATAAAGACGTAGACTTAGTGAAAATCGTAACTGGCATACGAAGGTGCGGAAAATCTTCCCTACTCGATCTTTTCCACAAGCATCTACTTAATTCCGGAGTAAGCGAAGACCACATAATTCACATAAATCTTGAGTCTCTTAAATATCGAAATATCACCAATTACACGGAATTGTACGATTATATAAGCAAACGCATACCATCAGACTGCATGGAAGATGGCAAATTATGCGTAACATCACAAAATGCTACCGAATCACGCAATGCCAGCAAATCCACAAAAACTTATCTTATTTTTGACGAGCTTCAAGCCGTAGAAGATTGGCAAAAAGCAGTGGAGTCTTTCCGCATTGATTTTAATGTTGACATTTACATTACAGGATCCAACGCATACTTACTTTCTAGCGAATTTTCAACACTTCTTGCAGGTCGCTATGTTGAAATCCGCATGCTGCCATTATCATTCAAAGAATTTCTGAACTTTTACAACTTCCCAACAAGCGCATCAACAGACGAAAAGTTCCAAAAATACTTGCAATTTGGCGGAATGCCCGTGCTAAGCGAGTATAAATTCAACGAGGCGCGTAGCATGCAAGCCTTGGAAGGAATATATTCAACCGTTATTTTACGAGACGTTTTACAAAGAAACGAAAAAGCAGACCAAATCGTTTTACAAAAACTTATGACTTTCTTATGCTCCACAATTGGCAGCACAACTTCACCGAACAGCATAAGCAAATCGCTTCGAGCTGAAGGAGATATTGAAAAAACCACAGTATCCGTTGCTAGCAAAACCGTTAGCGATTACATACGCATGTTAAACAACGCTTTTATTGTTTATCCAGTGCAACGCTACGATGTTCAAGGCAAAGAACTTCTAAAAACACTCGGGAAAAACTACGTTATTGACTTAGGCTTCCGTAACATGCTTTTAGGATATAGAGGAACAGATCGCGGTCACATTATAGAAAACGTTGTATTTCTTGAGCTTCTTAGACGCGATTACCGCGTTTATATTGGGAAAGTTGGCAACGCGGAAGTGGATTTTGTTGCAGAAAAACCTAACGAAAAAATATATGTTCAGGTTACCGAAAGCATGCAATCTCCAGAAACGCGCGAGCGAGAGCTAAAGCCGCTACGTGCAATCAAAGATAATTACGAAAAAATTGTGATTTCGATGGATCATGATTACATAAACTCTTACGACGGCATTAAGGCGATTAACCTTACGGACTGGCTGCTTAAATAACGTGTAAGTAAGACTAAGTAAAGCTAAGTATTATAAGCATAAAATCAAGGAGAATATTATGGCAATCAGCGCAACCTCAACAGCAACAAAAACAACAACAGCAAAGTCCGCAGCGAAAACCGCAAGCATCAACGTGCGCGTCACCAAGGATGTTAAAGCACAAGCAGAAGAACTATTCGCCAGCTTCGGCATAACTCTAAGCGATGCAATCAACATGTTCTTGCACAAATCGCTTATGGAAGAAGGTCTCCCATTCGACTTAAAGCAGCCAAAATACAACAAAGAAACAATCGCCGCATTTAAGGAATACGACTACATGAAAGCGCATCCAGAAGAATACAAGCGCTACGACGATGTTACCGAAGCATTGGAGGACGCACTAAAATGAGCTTAAAAGTCGTATTATTAAACTCATTCAAAAGAGATCTTAAACCTATGAAAAAGCGTGGCTACGACATAAAACTCTTAGATAGCGTCGTGCGAATGATTGCACAACAAGAAAAGCTTGCTGAAAGATACTGCGACCACGCACTCACAGGCAACTATTTAGGATTCCGAGAGAGTCACATAAGCGTGGATTGGTTTCTTGAGTATTGCATAGATAACGACAATATGACGCTTATACTTTCGCGCACAGGCACCCACTCCGACGTATTCAGCGAGTAAATTTTAAGAAACAACAAAGCGGAATGCAAAATAACAAGGCACAGAAAACAACAAGACACAGAAAACAACTAAGGCGAGCACATTGCGTTACCAAAGTGCCCGCCTCAATTTATTTTTAGGATTTATGCTCTGCGATTAGCCGCGGCTGATTCCGACTTAGTTTTCGCCTTCGTTTTCGTCTTCGCCTTTGTTCTTCTTCTTTTTCTTACCAAACAGAATAAAGAACAAGAGTCCACCAACAATCGCAACAAAAGCCGCAAGAGCGCCAACAATAGACGCAATCAAACCAATGTTTGAAGAGTTTGATGCACTCTTTGCAGAATCACTAGCAGAATCTTTAGTGGAGTCTTTTGCAGAATCATCGGAATCAGAGTGATCCTTAGAAGAATCCTTAGCAGAATCAGAGTCATTCGACTTAGCGGAATTGCTTGAATTAGATCCACTTCCACCCAAGTTTAAGCCACTGCCACCAGTGAAACCACCATTGTGATTGCGATTATTGTTCGAACCATTGGTGTTATTACCACCGTTTCCAGTGCCACCATTTCCGTTACCATCGTTCTTGGTGTTACCGTTACCAGTGCCATCACCCGAACCATTGGTATTGTTGCCATTATTCGAACCATTACCTGGATTATTGTTTGGATTATTACCTGGCGTATTTCCAGAACCGTTGTCCGGATTATTGTTTGGATTATTATCCGGATTGTTTCCAGGATTATCGCCCGAACCATTGTCTGGGTTATCGTCGCCAGGATTCAATCCAACGCCTGGAGTATCTCCGCCAGGCGTTGGTGTTGGTTCTGGTGTTGGTTCAGGCTCTGGATTCTTAATTTTCGATTTATCTACTTCAAGATTATAAGTTTGAAAAACATCATTTGCATTCGATATTTTCCTCGAAGCAGAATAATTTCCAGTAAGCTCTGGATAAGTTTTCTGCAACTCTTCTATCTTACTTTTAATAGTTTTATTAACAACAGAGCTCACAGCTTCGATATCATTCTTATTTTGTTCTTCATCATTATCATTACCATAAACTTCGGAACTAATATAAACTGCGGGAAGATCATCAATATCAATACTGTGACTAGTAAAACCAGTAAAAGTCAAAGTTACTTTCTTCTTGGTTTTCAACTTAAAAATAGCAGGACTAGTATCTATATTTACACCAGGCATTTTATGAATAATAATTATTGAATCATACGGATTTCCAAATATTTCTTTAATTTGATCTTCGTTTAATTTATCTAATCCAAAACCGTCTAATTCAAGCCTCCCCTGAAAATCTTTTAAGTTTTGTATAAGACTTTTTAAAAAGTCTACGTAACTATTTTCACTAATAAGATCGCCTGTAACTAAATACCCTAAATCAATATAAGGTAAATCTTTATTAAATTTCCAATTATTAAGCGCGCTAATGTCGGTTAATGTGTTGCTTCCTGCAAACATTCCGCCCATTTTCGAGACCTTGCTAACATCCCACTTTTGAACAGCATTAAGGTTTGATACACTGCTTACACCGCGGCCACAAAGTAAAGCGCTAATATTATCGAAGACATTTACACTTTGCAAACAGTTAGCAAACATTCTTTGCATATTAGTAACGCTACCTGTGTTCCAGTTTGCTACACCATTAATATTTAGTAACGATGTGCAATCCTCAAACATGTAAGACATGTCAGTTACATTACTAGTTTTCCAGTTTTGCAATCCATCCAAATTTTTGAGTTTTTTGCAATTAGAAAACATACCCTTCATATTTTTTACATTTGACGTATCCCAGCTTTTCAAAGCATCAATATTTACTAAATTCTTTCCAAAATAAAACATTCCTCCCATATCAGTAACGTTACTTACATCCCAATTACTAATAGGGTTTAAAAAAGTTGAACTTTGCTGATAACTATCAAAATCATCAAAAAAACAACTACTAAACATTGAATTCATATTAGTGACATTGCTTGTGTTCCATTTATCTAAGCTATTTAAACTATCAATGTTCTTGCACCAGCTAAACATATGCGACATATCAGTAACATTGCCCGTATTCCACTTATCCAAGCCGTTCAAACTCTCAAGACTTTTGCACCAGCTAAACATGTACGACATATCAGTAACGTTGCTTACATCAAATTTATCAATATTCCCAAGAGATGCAATGTAAGTCTCACTAAACAAACCAGAAATACTGCCATAGCCATATACATTGCCTTCAAATTCTAAAGTGGCACCATAAGTATTATCGCTTGTAAGTATATTGCGAATAGCCTCAAAATCACTTTTTTTATTTTCAAGCGAATAAGAAATAACACCTTTTTTGGCACCGTTCTTAGGCCGAATAATGAATTTATTCTCGTCTTTATTAAATACAGCCTCGCAGCCAGCCATGTTAATGGCTTCTTCTCTAGTGAGACTAGTGGCTTTAGCAGTGGGAACAGCAGAATGCTCAGAAGCCTGACCCCCCCCCGTAACAGATTTAGCCTTCTTAGCGACTCCATCAGCAGACGATTTAACAACACTAGAAGAAGCAGCAACACTAGAAGAAGCAGCAGAAGCGTTGGCCACGACTCCCCCAGTTATAGCCAACGCGGTTGCGCAAAAACCAGCACTTATAGGCACAAAAACACTACGATTGCGAACATTATGATTACTAACACTACGGATATGCTTATTACTCTTCTTCATAATAATCCTTCTCCACAGTACAAAATGCTCACAAATTACACGCAAAAAATGCGTACAAATAAATGCGAGCACAAAACTCTATGCATAAAACACTAATAATTTTACACCCAAACGCATAAACACAACATACTATCCGCGCAAAAGCAACGAAATACAACAAAAACCGCACGAATAAGACAAACAACAAGACACAGAAAACAATAAGGCGAGCACATTGTGTTACCAAAGTGCCCGCCTTAATTTATTTTTAGGATTTATGCGCTGCGATTAGCGCAAACGCTTAACCAAACAACTAGCGCAAATGCTTAGCACGCTTGCGATTTACCGCAGCTCCTGCAGAAAACATGCCAAACACTAGAGCACCAAAGGACGCAAAAGTTACGCCAGAAATACTAGATCCTGTACTTGGCAGAGCGGCAGTAGAGCGCGTACCAGCAGTTCGCGACTTAGAAGAACCCATTCTGTTTGCAACACCGCTTGCTGAGACGTTTGCGTTAACAGACGCACCATTAGAGATTCCGTTAGCAGACCCATTAGCAGATCCATTGATGGCTCCATTGGTGGCGTTTCCTCCCACACCACTACCATTGGTGTTATTAGTGTTATTGGTGTTATTGGCGTCGCCTCCGTTTCCGTCGTTATTGGTGTTTCCGTCGTTACCGCCGCCAATATTCAATTCAGGATTATCAGTCGAATCTGGCGCAACACTTCCGCCACCATTGTTGTGGTCATCATTGCCACCATTATTATCGCTGCCACTATTGTTGTCGTCACCATTCCCGTCGCTCGTGTTACCAGAACCACCAGTACCATGGTCATCTGGATTTGGGTTTGGAGCTGGTGGCGTTGGCGGAGTTGGCGGCTGCGGCTGCGGCGGAGTCACAGGATTCTTCGTATAAACCGCATACACAGTCAAATCACTATTGACAGGCGTTGTACCAGTAAACGTTGTACCTTGACCATCCTGCTGCGTATTCCAACCTTTAAACGTGTAGCCAGACTTTGTCGGATTTTCTGGCATAGATTGGCTGGTAAAACCGTCAGTTGAAATAGCCTTACCCTTTTCAACCTTAACACTTGCAACCTGCTTATCACCATCTTTGAAAGTTACCGTCTTTTGTAACTGATCAGGCGGCGTCAAAGTACCCGCTGGCATAGATGTATGCTTTTTTGGATTGGTTAATTTTCCTGTATTCGGATCAACATCGTACGTAGTAGTAATGGTCTTATCGCCCTCATGCGTAACCTGCTTATTACCAACGCGCACCACATGGCCTGTCGGATCAACCTTTTTTTCTTGAGTGCTTTCAACGTCTGCGGAAAGACCAGTAGTTTTATCCACTTTATAAGTGGTTGTAACTGTCTTGGAACCGTCTTTACCAGCAGTTTTGTCTTCTTTTGCTTCATAAGCAAGCGTATCATCCGCAATATAGGTAGTCTTAAATTTAATAACTTCAGTTTCGGTTTTAACGTTACCGACTTTGATGACTTTATCTTTAGCAGCTGTTGTTGTTTTGCTTTCGCTTGACTGAACAGTATTCGTCAGGCCCGTATTCTCATCAACTTTATAAATCGTAGTTGTGGTCTTAGTACCCTTGGCGCCTTCTGTCGTCTGCTCTTTCTTGTAATCAAGCGAGCTATCTGCCTCATACTTGGTACCAGGCTGAATCTCCTCAGTCTTAACTTCCTTATTGCCGACTTTAGTTACACCGTTTACGGCTGCCTTAATTTCGACTTTCGGTTCACCTTCAACCCATTTGCCGTTTTCCACTTTACCTGTTGGAGTTGTAATCTTCTCCCCATCTTTAGGGTCACTTTCTTTCTTCGTTTGGCCATAAGGCAGTGATTCATCGGCCACATAAGTCATTTTACCCTTTAGAACTTCAGAGACTGATGCGCCGCTTGCAATATCGGTCCACGGGCGTGACGTTACTACTGTAGGATCACTTAAAGTGCCGTCATTCGGGTTGACTTTGTAAGTCTTAGTGGTGGTTGAGCCGTCATTGTTTTGAATAACTTCCTTATTGCCGACTTGTATAACTTCGTTAACAGGCTGCGTGCACAAGCCCTTTTTCGCTTCAACTTCCGACGTTAAGCCAGTCTTAGCGTCTACCTTGTAAGTCAAAGTAACTTCTTCTTTGCCGTTTTGTCCAGCAGTTTTAGTTTCCTGTTTTTGGTAGGTAAGAGCCTCATTCCCCTCATAAGTTTTCTTGAAAGGAATGTCGCTGGTCTTTTTCTCAACATTACCGACTTTGATGACTTTATCTTTAGCAGCTGTTGTTGTTTTGCTTTCGCTTGACTGAACAGTATTCGTCAGGCCCGTATTCTCATCAACATTATAAATTGTTGTCGTGGTCTTAGTACCCTTGGTACCTTCTGTCGTCTGCTCTTTCTTGTAATCAAGTTTGTTATCAGCCTCATAAGTAGTACCAGGCTGAATCTCCTCGGTTTCAACTTTTTTATTGCCGACGCGGGCTTTACCATCTACAGCTTTTGTTATTTCTTTTTCTGATGTAGCATCTGGATCCCAAGCGCCGTCCTTCATTGCGCCAGTTATGACTTGCTTTTTACCGTCTTGAGGTTGAGTATCGTATTCAACTTTCTTGTATTCCAATTTTGGATCTGCGGTGTACGTCGTCTTAGCTTTTGTCGTTTCCTCTTTTACAAGACCAAGGTAGTAATCCTGGAAGAGTTCAATCGGCGATTTAGCATCTTTAAGATCGTGCACAGGCACAGGAATAACGTTCTCGGGCAAGTTAAGGGTAGGATTTTGATTGCGCAAGTCCTTTACAGCTTGTTTAACAGCGGCATCAATCTGCGGTCTGACGACTTGCATAGGATCATTAGAAGCAGCTTTGCTTGCATCAGGGTTACCCTTTGCGTCGATGCGGGAATCGTAGACAGCCGGAAGCTCAAGCTCTACCGACTTCTCAGCGCCATTTGTCTTGTAAATGACTTTGACTTTTTTGTAGAACTTGTACTTTGCAGTCTTATTCTTTTCAAGAATCGTCGGGTTATCGGTAATCAGCAAATGCCAGCTTGGACCAGTGTATGCAGAACCATTCCAGTGCGTAAGAATAGAACTTGTACTATTCATCAAGTTTTGAATTGGATTGACCGTACCATTCGGATCCTTCACCGTCCAATTATTGGCAATCAAAATACCACCGAAGGAATTGAACATGTTCGTAACATCAGCAGAATTCTTAAAGTTTTTATTGCTAAAGTCGAGTACAAAGTTGTCGTTGCCAACGCCAGAGAACATTAAATTAAGCTTATCTGTATTGGACACATTCCACCTGGAAAGGTCAAGCTTGCCTTCAAGCTGACTTGCCAAGTTAAACATCTTTTCCATACTCTCTACGTTAGACGTATCCCAATTCTCTACGCCCTTTATGTAGTGCAGATGATCAGCAGTCTTATTATAATTTTGCATAAAGAACTTCGCTAAATTCTTGGCAAATTTAATATTCAGGTTATCCGTAATATTAATGGTTTTGACGTGGACTTGGTAAAACAATGTATCGTTTGCAGTAGCATCTGTAGAATCGTAAATATACACGCGTTTATCGAAGCGTACTGGCACTTCATCACTGTCACCTTTAAAGATAAGTACTTGTCTTATTGCTTCAAAATCGGCTTTTTTATTGTCAAGCGAATAGGAAATAACGCCCTCGTTTGCCCCATTCTTAGGGCGAATCACAAATTCATGCTTTGCTGAATCAAAGTAGGCCTCGCAGCCTTCCATTTTCTTGGCTTCTTCCTCAGATAAAGTCTCGCGCACAGGCGGAAGATCTGAATCCGAACTGCTACTTTCTGTTGCAGCAAAAGCTTGAGAAGGTGAAACTGCCAAAACAGCAACGTTTGAAGCAACGCAACCAGATACAGCTAACACAGTTGCGCAAAAACTGGCACTTAGAGGCGCAAGAATACTACGTTTTTTAGCGTTTTCCATAACAATTCCTCTCAACAAAAAACAATAAAAGCGCGTATACAAAACCACCAATTCTCTCTGCACATGCACTCTAAACAGCTCTATAGCATACCCCCCCCCCCAATACATTTATAGCTTTAAAACCACTTTGCGAATTAGGTGAATATACTGAAAAAGCAAGATACAAACAACAAGACACAGAAAAACAACAATGCACACAAATAACTAAGGCGAGCACATTGTGTTACCAAAGTGCCCGCCTTAATTTATTAAATTATTAAAAACAGTTTTATCTATCTATAAACACACATAAATCGACCTAAATACGCTTAAATCGACATAAATACACTTAAATCGCGGTGCCATGCTCGTCTAGGCGCGGATTTTGCTTAGAGTTGCTAAAGCTAAAGAACAGCCCAAACACGCCCAAAGCAAATAACACAGCAATCGTTACAACAAGCACCATTGGTTGGCTCGGCAGCCACATAATCACCAAGAACGCAAACGCAGAAAGCAAAAGCACAGCCCAAGAGCACACGCCAATAACCTTGCGAACAGCATTCCACGTATCGTCTCCAGCCTGAGCGTGCTTAATATTTTGCTCCATCTTACTCTGGCTTTGCGTAACACTAGAAGATGGCTTCCATCCATCAACGCCATTTTCTTGAAGTCTTCTTGAATGTTCTTGCAAATTGTACTCGTCAATCATTCCACCGCGACCGCGACCATTCGTCTGATCGTATTGAGATGGGATTCCCCTACGACTCTGCCTGGCTTTTGCTCTACGCTCCTTGCGGTTTGCCATGACTGATTCCTTTCTGAATTGAATTTTCACACAATACGAATCATTTTAGCGCATAACTAAGCCATTTTGGCACGCGTCAACAATTTTTTCGATTAATAAATCGTTTAATAAACGCCCTTTTTGAGTGGCAATAATATGATTTTCGCGCAACACTGCCAAATCTTCTTTACACACTTCGATTAGCACTTTTTGCAAATACGAATCGTCAAATTCGCAATTGGCTTTACGCATCTTTGCGCACAATTCATCAACACTAAGTCCTTCCCTAATGCGCAACCCAAGCATTACCTCTTCTATTAACGCATCTTCACTATTTATGCACTCGTAGTTTTGCCAAGGCACGTTTCCTGCATTAATCGCCTGCGCCCAGCGTTTTGGATGCAAAATATCCCAAGATCTAAGATTGTAAAACTTGCTTGAATCCGCCAAAACAGCACAATCATCCATGCTTTGCTTGCTAAGACCGCTCGCCGAATTGTAATGCGAATGCGCTCCAGGGCCAATCCCAGCCCAATCAATGTTCTTCCAATATCCAAGGTTGTGACGAGACTCAAAACCAGGGCGCGCCCAATTAGAAATCTCATACCACTCTAGGCCAGCAGAACTAAAAAGACTATCTGCCAACTCGTATTTTGCTGCTTCATCATCGTCATCTGGCGCTTGAATTATGCCAGCAGCAATTTGGCGACCCATTTTTGTGCGCGGCTCTACTGTTAGCGCATACGCGGAAACGTGGTTAACACCCAAGCTCAAAGCCATTTCTACAGACTTTCGCCAATCATCTATGCTCTCCCCTGGCGCGCCATAAATTAAATCAACACTCGAACGCAAGCCACAAGCGTTCGCCGCTTTAATTCCGCGCGCTACGTTTTCTGGCGTATGCGTGCGGTCAAGCGTTTTTAGCACGTGCGGCACAGCCGATTGCATTCCAAAAGATATTCGCGTAAATCCGCCTTTTGCAAGCTCTTCAACATAATGCTCGTCTGCAGTGTCTGGGTTTGCTTCCGTAGTGACTTCTGCACCAGGCATAATGCCCCACAATTCGCTGATTTCGCGCAGAATTCGCACTAAATCTTGCGCTTTAAGAACGGTCGGAGTGCCGCCACCAAAGAAAACAGATTGCGCTTTAGGCTCAAAAATCCCGTGAAATTCCTGCCACTTTTTTACAAGACGCATCTCGCGAATCGCAACATCCGCATACCCACTTCGGCTTGCACCTTCGCCTAAATCGCGAGCTGTATACGTGTTAAAATCGCAGTAACCGCATCGACGCAAGCAAAATGGCACATGCACGTACACTTCAAAAGGCATGATTGAACGCGAATCTTCACTAGTATTGTTCGATTCAAAATTCAATATAAGCCTCATCCTTCGGATTTTTGCGCAGCGCGAATCTTATCTTTAGTGTCTCTATCGTTTGCACTATCGTCTGTAGCCAAAGCTGCAACAAACGCTTCTTGAGGAACTTCAACGTGCCCAAGCATCTTCATGCGCTTCTTACCAGCCTTCTGCTTTTCCAAAAGCTTGCGCTTACGCGTAATATCACCGCCGTAGCACTTAGCGAGCACGTCTTTTCTAAGCGCACTAATCGTTTCGCGCGCAATAATTCGCGAGCCAATCGCAGCTTGAATTGGAATCTCAAACTGTTGACGAGGAATAAGTCCGCGAAGCTTCTTAGTCATCATAACGCCGTAAGAATAAGCCTTATCTCGGTGAACAATCGCACTAAAAGCGTCGACCTTATCTCCTTGAATAAGAATATCTACCTTAACAAGATCTGCAGCTTGCTCGCCATCTTCGTGGTAGTCAAGAGAAGCGTAGCCCTTTGTGCGGCTTTTAAGCTGATCGAAGAAGTCAAAAACGATTTCCGCAAGAGGAATTCTGTAGTGCATTTCCACTCTGTCGGCACTAATGTATTCCATTGTGCCCATTTCTCCGCGATGATCTTGGCACAAATCCATAATCGCGCCAATAAAATCTTTTGGAGCAATAATGTCGGCAGCAACCATTGGCTCAATAATGCGCTTGATTTTGCCTTCTGGAAACTCGCTAGGATTAGTCACATGATGCTCGGTACCGTCTTCGCTTGTAACGTCGTAAGTTACGTTTGGAGCAGTTGAAATAAGATCCAAGCCAAACTCGCGGCTTAAACGCTCGGAAACAATCTCCATGTGCAAAAGACCTAAGAATCCGCAACGGAAACCAAAGCCCAATGCAACAGACGTTTCTGGCTCGTAAATAAGAGCAGCATCGTTAAGTTTTAGCTTATCTAGCGCGTCTCTAAGCTCTGGGAATTGCGCGTTATCGATTGGGAACAAACCTGCGTAAACCATAGGCTTAGGGTCTCTGTAGCCCTCCAACGGCTTAGCCGCAGGGTGCGCAGCACTAGTAATTGTGTCTCCAACTTTAGATTGGCTAACGTCTTTTGCGCCTGTAATTACGTAGCCGACTTCTCCCGCTCCAAGCGCCTTTGTTGGAGTCATATCTGGGCTAATAACACCGATTTCAATAGGATCGTGCGTCATGCCAATGCCCATCATGTGAAGCTTTTCACGCGATTTAAGCTCGCCATCAACCATACGAATATATGTTACGATTCCGCGATACGAATCGTAGACGGAGTCAAAAATAAGCGCGCGAGCAGCTCCATTAGGATTTCCACTAGGAGATGGCACTTCCAGTACGATTTGGTCGAGAAGATCTTTTACACCTTCGCCAGTTTTGCCAGAAACGCGCAAAACTTCGTTAGGCTTGCATCCAATTAAGCCAGCTATTTCTTCTGCATGCTTGTCTGGCTCCGCACTAGGCAAATCGATTTTGTTTAATACAGGAATAATCGTTAAATCGTGTTCGATTGCCATATAAAGGTTAGAAAGCGTCTGCGCTTCAATACCTTGAGTTGCATCCACAAGCAAAACCGCACCTTCGCATGCTGCAAGCGCACGCGAAACTTCGTAAGTAAAATCAACGTGGCCAGGAGTATCAATCATTCCAAGCGAATACTCTTTGCCGTCAAAAGTCCACGGCACGCGAACAGCCTGCGATTTAATAGTGATTCCGCGCTCTTGCTCAATATCCATGCGATCCAAAAATCGGTCTCGCATCTCGCGTTCTGGCACGATTCCCGAAAGTTGCAAAATGCGATCCGCTACAGTAGATTTGCCGTGATCTATATGCGCAATAATGCAGAAGTTGCGTATCAGCGATTGATCCGTAAATCCTGGCTGGTTATGCGGTGTAATCAAAGCAAATATCTCCTTTTAAGACTATACGAGCAATCAAATATGCGAAAAGTATTGCAACTAACTAATGTTAGCAACTTGACTACCCTAGAAACACTTGACTGGCCTAGAAACACTTATCCATAAACCATGCTATGCTTGCACACTGTATGTCCTTAGTATAGTAAACGTCGTTTGGAGTAATAGTGGCAAACATTAAGTCGCAGAAAAAGCGCGTGCTCACCAATGAAAAGGCACACAAGCGTAACGTGGCAGTAAAGTCTGCTTTGAAGACTGCTATCCGCGCTACTCGCGAAGCCATTTCCGCTGGTGACAAGGCTGCTGCACAGGCTGCTTTTGCAGTAGCTTCTCAGAAGCTCGATAAGGCTGCAGGCCGTGGCGTGATTCACAAGAATCAGGCTGCAAACCGCAAGTCTGGCCTTGCTGTAGCAATCAACGCTCTTTAATAATCGCATAAGTGCGAATTGATTAGAGTTTGAAAAATCCCCGCTACCATTTGATTTCATTTGGCAACGGGGATTTTTGCATCGTACAAAACAGCGCAAAGCTTACGAATTAACGTGCATCTTAAACTGAATATCTCCATAATTAGGCGTATGTATGCCAACGCCAAAGGCGATTATAGAGCCAAAAGAATCTTTAACAATCGACTCAACAGTAAGCGCTGGCGTTTTTGGCTCAACATGCAAAAATTCAGACATATCGTCGCATAACTGTTCAACGCGAATCAATAAATCATTTTCGTAAAGCTTTACAGCATAATCGCTTTCCAAGAAATTTACTATTGATTGCTTAGAAAAATCGATATTCAAAACCTTAGGGAATCTAGATGCCGAAAGATAAACAACAATATAACTTGATAAAACGTTATCAACGTATTTTAGTCGCTTTATGCAAATCAAGTCTTCTGATTCGTCTAGCCCAAGTTTATGCGCAGCCGACTCGTCTTTAACAATGCTGTTTTGAATAACCTTGATTCGCACGTTTGTATTGTTTTCGGAATAATTTTGATAGAATCCTTGAATTTTATCTGATATAACTTCTCGATTAGAGCTATGAACAATATTCTTTGCTCTAAAAGTTCCTTTTCCTTGGATTCTAACAAGCAAGCCTTCTAGTATCAAACTATCTACTGCATGCCTAAGCGTTATTCGACTAACGTTGTATTGTTTGCATAATTCTAATTCTGGAGGGAGCTGCTCCTGCGGCTTCATTAAGTCAATGCGCTTTCTAAGATTATCGCGCACTGCTACATATTTAGGTACACCTTCAGCCACAATTCACTCTCCAAACAGGATGATTAGAAAAACAATTGTAAGAATTGCCTAAAATCCTACGATTCAAGAACCCTACGATTCAAGAACCCTGCGATTCAAAAACAATACGATTCAAAGACCTATGATTCCAAAATCTTACGATTCAAAGACAATTCTTACAAAAGTGCTTTTTGAACATATATTAGCTTAATTGTATCAGTCTATTAGGTCAATCTATAATTCGACGCGCTAGAAGCGGAATTGTTTGCTGCTAGCGATTTAACTTTTTCTTTTCTAAACGAGTCAATATTATTGACGACGCATAGAAAAGAACATATAGAATAGCGATTGCAACAATAAGCAAAACCCTTCCGCCAGCAACGTTGGAATAGCCAAGCATTACGCCTGCTACACCGTAGTCGGCGTCGGAATAGGTTGAATTTGCAGAGCCAATATTGCCCAAAACAGGCAAAAGAAGCAAAGGCAAGAATGTAATAACAAGGCCATTAACAAAACCGCCTATAACGCATCCTCTTCTACCCGCTTGACCATTGCTAAACACTCCCGTAACGCCACCTGCCATAAAGTGCGCAACAATTCCTGGAATAACAACAGTTGTTCCAGCCAAAGCCATAATAACCATTCCAACGATTCCGCCAGCAAAGCTTGCAAGGAATCCAATAAGAACGGCGTTTGGAGCAAAACCGAATGTCATAGGAGCATCCAATGCTGGCTTAGCATTTTTAACCAATTTTTCGGATATTCCCTTAAATGCTGGAACAATCTCGTCTAAAACAACTTGAACGCCTGCAAGAATAACAAATACACCTGCAGAGAACATTGCTGCTTTAAGAATAACGAACACAATAAAGTTCTGGCCGCCAGAAAGCTTAGTCTCAATAAATTCTGGACCTGCAAAAAGAGCAACTACAACGTAAATAATGGCCATTGAAAGCGCAATCAAAACTGTAGTATCTTTTAAGAATCCAAGAGCAGACGGGAACTTAATATCTTCAGTAGACTTAGACGGATGCTTTTTAGAGCGCGTAAGCTTTGCAACTAAAGTTCCAATAAGAACACCACTGCTAGCAGTGTGACCAAGAGCTACGTCATCTTCGCCAGAAGCTTTACGCATAAACGATTGCACCAACGCTGGAGAAATCGTAATAAATAAGCCTTGTGCAAGAGAACCAACAACAATAAGAGTTAATGTATTAAAACCTGCAACATTGAAGATTACTGCAATCATACTAGCCATGTAAAAAGCAACGTGACCAGTTAGATAAATGAATTTGAAACGAGATGTTAGAGAAAGAATAATGTTTACAATCATTCCAAAGAAGAAGATGAGAGCAGATTCCGAGCCGTACTTTAAAAGAACGGTTCCAATAATTGCCTCATTGTTTGGAACTACACCTTGAACGTGGAAAGCATATTGGAACATGCTTCCAAATGGATCAAGCGCTTGAGTTACAACGCCAGAGCCTGCAGCCAAAACCAAAAATCCAACCATTGTACGAATCGAACCTTGTACAATGTTAGAAAAACTTTTGCCTTGAACTGCAAGTCCAATCAAAGAAATCATTGCAACTATTACAGCTGGTTGCCGGAAAACATCGAGCAGTATAGAAAGAATACCGTTCACAGTTCTCTCCTTATTTTGTATGTTAATATTTTTAGACACATTTTGGCATGAAAACGCAAATTACAAGAGAGATAGTGTAATTAGCTAAATCAAACCAGAATATGCACAAATTTGTTTAATTCAAAAGTCATAATAATGGATAAGCCAAGACATAAATTTGTTATAACGTTATATCCAATTTATGGCGATTTTTAGGCATATCGCAAATAAAATGAAAATAATTATGCATAATCGCGATTTAACAGAAAATAATATAACAAAATCGTATATAATATGAAAATTAATAATCTTTTATTCGTCAATAACTTAAAAATATGTGAAAATAATCACAATAATTCTTATACAAGACACGCCGCATGGCGACAAAAATCGCGCAAAACCAAAAAGACGCTACTCAATAATCCAAGCTAAGCCAATCAGAACAGCTAAGAAAAGAAGATTCACAATTGTGTACATAAGCAAATAGCGACCCTTATTATGAGGGTACTTATGCGTAATACTCTTGTACGAAATCAAAGATGCCATAGACGCAATAAGCGTTCCCATACCGCCAAGATTAGTGCCAATAATAAGCATCTTCCACTGGTCGCAGAAGCCAGAAAGTAAAATAGTAGTTGGAACATTACTAATCATTTGACTAGAAACAACAGAAACTTCCATAGGGTGAGAGCCAACCCACATTTGCGCAATCTCGGTAAATCCAGGAACTCGGCGCATGTTTCCAATAAAAATGAAGAACATTATAAACGTAAGAGGCAAAGCCCAATCCAAAGCACGGAACACATGCGAATCGCAAATAATAAAGGCAATAACAACTGCCAAAACCATAATCCAGTCTGGAATCCAGCCAGCTACTCCACACAAGCACAAAATAAATAAAAGGCTGTAAACAACAACTCGCCATTGAGTAAAGCCAACACCGTAGCCCATAACGCGAATCTCGTCTGGCTTAGGTGATTTAGAATGCGGAGCTAAAACGCCTTGCTCAATGTCGTCTCCGTGCAATCCTTCAAATTGATCGACTTTTTTAGAACTAAAGAACACAAACGCAAACGCAATCATAAGAATCGCAGCAGTAAGTGTGTACGGAGCCATAATGGAAATAAAATCGCCCGTAGACATTCCAGTAAGCGCTTTAAGATACAAATTATGCGCATTACCAATAGGAGTTAGCATACTTCCAACGTTTGCGCCAATCGTCATTAAAGTAACAATAAGAATCGCGTGCTTTTCGGCATTCGCCATCATTAAAACAGAAATCGCAAAAGGAACAAAAGTCACAAGAGCAACATCGTTAGTAATAAGCATTGCCGAGAAAAAGGTTAGAGACATAAGAACCAGAACTAATCCGCGCTCAGTCCTAACTCTTCTAAGAAGATTCGCGCCAATACTTCTAAAAACGCCTATTCGCTGAAATCCGCAAACAACCATCATTAAGCAAACAAGTTGAGAAATAGTGTTTACGTGAATGTAGCTAAAATATTGCGCATCGGGCGGAACGAAAAAACAAGAAATAACAGCTAAAACGGCGGCCACAATAAGGATGGTCTCACATTTGACCAAATTCAGAAGCCAACGCCTCATCATTCCTCCGCAACTAAAATACACAACTTATAAAATTGTATAAGAAACCCAATCCAAAGAGGCAAAAATTCCCGACAAAATCGTTGAAATAACAAGGCATAGGGTGCTAAAAGCGCTTTAGTTTTGCCACAAAGCGAATATGCAAAAATCCGCCCATTTTTGTGACACGCGCAAGCAACACATGTCTTAGATGCCTATATTATAAATGGAAAAGAAGTCGCAAGGCTAACAAGCATATTAAGCACAAAGCGAGAAAACGCAATTATGACAAATCAAGAATCGCAAGCTCAAAAAACAGCAAGCCATAAAAGAAACACAGCAGACTTAATCGTAGAATGCCTTGTAAACGAAGGCGTTGAGGTTGTTTTTGGAATTCCAGGAGAAGAAAATATTCCACTTTTAGAGGCAATTGAGCGAAATGGAAATATACGCTTTGTGCTTACTCGCCACGAGCAAGGCGCAGGCTTTATGGCCGCAACTTATGCGCATATTACTGGAAAGCCAGGCGTATGCTTGGCAACGCTGGGGCCTGGAGCACTAAATCTTACACTTCCTGTAGCTCAAGCGAATGCAAGCACAACTCCGCTTGTTGCAATATGTGCTCAAGGAAACGTATCTAGACTTTACAAGGAATCTCACCAAATCATTGATTTAGTAGCACTATTCCAACCAATCACTCAATGGTCTTCTATGATGCTTGCTCCAAGCACAGCTCCAGAAATGGTTCGCAAAGCTTTCTCAATCGCTCAAAGAAAGCGCCCAGGAGCAACATGCCTTGTTATTCCAGAAGATATTAGCGAAATGAGCGTTCCAGAAGACGCAAAGCCACTTCCACTTCCAAAGCCGTTACATATTCTTCCAGCTCCAGACACAATTTACGAAGCTGCTAAAATAATTAGCCAAGCAAAAAGGCCGATTATTCTTGCAGGAAACGGCGTTGCAAGAAGCCACGCTCAAGAACAGCTTCTCGCTTTTGCAGAACAGCTTAATGTTCCAGTTGCAACAACGTTTGAAGGCAAAGGCGTGTTCCCAGACAACCACCCAAATGCTCTTGGCGTAGTTGGATTTATGCATAGAGATTATGAGAATTTTGCTTTCGACACAGCAGATTTGATTATTGCTGTAGGATTCTCAATTCAGCAATTTGACCCTAAGAAGATTAATCCAAATATTGACAAGACGATTATTCACATAAACACATTTGTTGAAGACACAGACGCTCACTACCCTACTGCACTAAACATTATGGCAGATATTGCTCAAACGCTTAAAGCGCTTACAAGTGTGCTTAAAGATAGAAACGTTACTTTTGACGTAACTCACCCAAAGATTCGTCAAATGATTACAGACGAGTTGCGTTCGTTTGAAAACGATAACAGCATTCCTATGAAGCCTCAGCGCGTTGTTTACGATACTCGTCGCGCTGTTGCAGAAGGAACTAAGGTTCTTGTAGATACGGGCGCACTAAAAATGTGGATGGCAAGGCTTTACCCAACAATGCATCCAAATACGTGCATTATAGACAACAGTCTTTCTACAATGGCTTGGACTTTGCCTGGAGCTGTTGGAGCATCGTTCATTAAAGATAATAGTGGAAAAATCAACACAAAGCCTGTTCTTGCTGTTATGGGCGACGGCAGCTTTATGATGAACGTTCAAGAGATTGAAACCGCTGTTCGCGTTGGTTCTAGAATGGTGGTATTGGTTTGGGAAGATAACGCATACGGTTTGATTAAGTGGAAGATGGACTTGCACGCTGGAGAACACGAATACGTTGATTTTACTAATCCAAATGTTCCAAAATTGGCAGAAAGCTTTGGAGCTAGAGGCCACGTTGTACAAAAGCCAGAAGACTTATACAACATGCTTAAAGATGCTTTAGCTCAAGAAAGCGGTGTTGACGTTATATCTTGCCCAGTGGATTATAGCGAAAACATGAAGCTTATTGAAAAGCTTGGAGACATTGACTTCGGCAACTAAAGTATATTTATATTGAAAATATACGCATTAAATATAAATACGACCGAGAAAGTTTGTGAATAGCCATAAACAAACTCGGTCGTATTTAAATATTATTTCAATATAGAAAGTATGTTGGTAAAAACAAATTTTGCTAATCTACAACATGCAAAGTACGATAAATGTAATTTTTATATTTTTCGGGATTAAGCCTACTACATATTTCAACATTCGGAGTTTTACCAGAGAAGAAATTAGCATCAACAAGAACTGAGCCATAACTTGGTCCAGGAGTTGCATCAACTTGGCAATAATATTTTGTGCACTCGCTTATACATTCAGGATATAACGCAGCGGCAACGGCAGATGGATCAGCCATATCTAGATAAGCATCACCAAAACGGCTAACATTCATTTCCATTAATTCCCTATTACAATCAATAACAAACTTACCGAGTTCTCCACTTTTGCGAATATTAGCAATTTCTTGTGGATTCAGCATACATTCTCCCAAGCATGCGTCCCATCCAACAAACATAATATTTTTAAGACCAGAATCAACTAATATCTTTGCAGCTTCTGCATCTTGCCAAATATTGAATTCTGCTACAGGAGAAACATTTCCACGGCCTAAACCAGCAGATCCCATAACGACTATGCGACCAACTTTTTTCATCGCTTCATAATCAACCTTAATAGCTAGAGCAATGTTAGTTAATGGCCCTAATGCAATAATGTCTATTTCACCATCTTCACTGTTTCTCAAAGTTTCAATCATTTTCAAAACAGCATTACCATTACTTTCT
The DNA here is from genome assembly GCF_049815665.1 of Gardnerella piotii. Lineage (NCBI taxonomy): Bacteria > Bacillati > Actinomycetota > Actinomycetes > Bifidobacteriales > Bifidobacteriaceae > Gardnerella > Gardnerella piotii. The sequence continues at coordinate 735,683 of NZ_CP187450.1, read as the reverse complement.
TTCAAACGATGAGGCACTAGACCAATATCACCCATTCCATCTCTACCATGAGTTTCATGAGCATAAGCCAAATCGCGTAAGAGCATGCTTCTGCTTCCTTTATATACAGGTGGCTCATATGAACCAGCATGCTCGATAGTAGTAAGCGTATTAATAGTCGCTTGTTCCATGCACACGTTTCCTGATACAGTGCAAAACATTAATATCTCATATCTAGGATCATTTAAAGCCATGGCAATTGCCATAGCGTCATCCGAACCACAATCTGTATCTATTATTATTTTCTTTTTAGAATAAATTCCTTTATTTTTCATAAACTCTCAACATCCTATCAATTAATAGAAACTGTAGTTTCAGATGTAACGTGAATACGCAATGAGCATAGCTGAAAAGGACGTAATTCTATATTTAACGCGTCATTATTCTTATGCAAAGCTGTAGGCATACCGTGCAACAATGGCATTTCCATAAGATCTACCTCTTCAATCGAAGCCGCGCGCAAGATTTTATTGAGTTTTATTTGCCCACTTGCGCAGCCACCAGATGGCTCGTAAATACGCAAGATTATGTCTCCAGAACAATCGTCAGCTAGCTTAACCCAATCTAATGCGATTAGGCCTGAGTTTCTATGAATCGTAAACAGCGGATCTACATCTGGAAGCTTATCAATGATTGGCGAATTCAAAAAATCAGCTGTACTTAGAACTGAATCCATATTTGCATCAGCAATAAATGACCAAGTAAATTCGTGCTTACCTTGATCGGTGTTAGGATCTGGGTAAAGAGGCGCAGAAAGCAAAGATAATCTGAGCATAGTTCCATAAGATGAAGAATAATCACCAATAGGAGCAGCATCAGCGCCATAAGTAGACGAATTCGCAACAGCAACAGCATACGAGGAATCTTCTATGCGAACAAACCTATGCGTGCATGATTCAAATTTTGCATCATCACTACGAGTATTTTTTACTATTGGCCTTTCGACTAAACCATATTGACACTCATATTGCGCATTATTTGAACATATAGATGTTGGCATATCTACTTTTAGAAATTGCTCTTTAGCATTCCAATCAACTTGCGCATGGAAATCAAGTCGTTTAACACACGGCTCTAAAATTATATTTGTTTGAATCTTAACATCTTTTTTACATGCCAAGATTTCAACAGATACACCGCCCGATAAAAGTTCTTTAACGCAAACAATTGAAGAATCATCAATCTTACGATTCCTCATAAACGCATCTCGCTCAATATCCCACGCATCCCACTGAGATGGCTCATCTTTTAGTATCTCATATTGCGCCATGCGATAACCAGATGGAATTAGCTCGCGATTAAATTTAATATCTTTAACAGAAGACACTGTGCCATCGCGTTCAATAGTCACACTTAAAACACTATTATTAAGAATTATTCCACCATCATTTTTGTGTTTTACAGTTGTTTTATTATTTTTACTGCTTTCATTGCATTGATACAAATTCCAAGCAACATCATTTTTACCTGTATAAGTCAATAACTTTACATTTTCACGCATATTAATCGCACTGCTAGTGCCAATCGCGCCAATAGTGCTATTAGCTTTTACAATCGCATTAGCAAGATCTGAAATAATTTTACGCAAACAAGAAATATCTCTAGCATATTCTTCTCTAGCTTGCCTATGAACCCATGCAATAGCAGAGCCTGGAAGAATATCGTGGAACTGGTTCAATAATAAAGTCTTCCAAATTCTAGTAAGCTCATTGTTATTAAAACGGTATTCTGGCGCATAAACTCGAGCTAAAACAACAAGATATTCAGCTACGCGCAACAATGATTCCTCTATTCGGCAATAGCGCTTCATATCTTGCTGAGAAGTAAGAGTTTTTCTATGCAACTCTAGATAAAGCTCACCCTTAAACACTGGTGTATTGCAATTTGAATCGTCAACAATATCTTTTCGTATTTTTTCAAACAACTCATCAGGAGTGCCGAAATCAACTCTAGGAGCACCCTCTAAATTACGATCACGCCTAATACGAGCAGTCATTTCGCGAGTAGGCCCGCCACCTCCGTCGCCAAAACCGTATAGCAATATTGCGTTATCAGATAAATCTTTATCCAAAAAATTGCGTTGAGAATAAACTAACTCATGCATGCTAACAGACGAAGCATAAGTATTAGATGGAGGAAAATGAGCCAAAATCCTAGAACCGTCTATTCCTTCCCAAAGGAAAGAATGATGTGGGAATTTAGTGGTATCGTTCCAGGAAAGCTTTTGAGTTAAAAACCAATCAAATCCAGCGCGGCGAGCGATTTGAGGCAATGATCCAGTATATCCAAAACTGTCTGGAAGCCAAATGCCATGCGGATTTACACCAAGATGCTCCTTAAAATAGCGCTTACCAAAAGTCATTTGGCGAATTAAAGATTCACCACATGGCATCATTACATCAGACTCAACCCACATACCGCCAACGGGTATAAAACGTCCTTCCTTAATCCTATTTTTCATACGCTCAAACAAATCAGGATGCTCGTTTTCTAGCCACTCGTATTGTTGAGCAGAACTCATAGCATAAGTAAAATCAGGGTCCTCATCCATAAGAGATAAAACGTTAGATATTGTGCGCGCAACCTTTCTATGAGTCTCGCGCACAGGCCATTGCCAAGCAGAATCAATATGAGCATGACCAACAGCCGTATGCTTTATAGAGCTTGCTGCAGCAGGGCTACTTAATACATCAATCAACTCTTTACGAGCATTTTGAACAGTAGAAAAATCATGCTCATCATACGCGTTTAAGGATCGCTGTAAAGCTTTAGCTAGTTTCCAATAACGCGGATTATCATCTTTTAATTCGCGCATCAAAGAACTTACAGTCTCAAGATCCATATAATAATCAAAAATATTGCGATTAAAAACAGTAACGTCAATATACTTCAACATATATTGGCATTCAGTTTTTCCAGTAGCACGCTCTCCTAAATCAGTAGGAGAAAATGGAGTAGATCCTTCAACAAATGGATTGTCTGCAGCTTCCAAATATAAAGTAAAATTACCATTTTCATCAATACTAATCGAACGATTATTATGCTCATCAATCAATGGAACCCAATGATTACAAGGGTTTACAGCTTTTATAACTCTTCCGTCAACGTTATACACTAATCCTTCTGCCTGAAAACCAGGAAAAAGATTGCTAATCCAACCTAAATCAACATTTAGCTCAACTTTGCGCCCTTTTACCTTTGAAAAATCAATCGACCCTGTAACTTCAAACCACGTTGTACCCCAAGTTGTTCCCCAAACACATGGAGCATTAAATGAGCGAAACGCAATATCGTTTCTTTTTAACTTAGAAAAGAATTCGCCAGAAGAAATAGGTTCTCCAGCAATCTCATAGGCTCGAATTTTACAATGCGATAAAACAGTATTTATATACGGATATAAGCGTTGTTGCATAACTCTTGTACAGCGACTCAACTGCTGCTCAGGTAATAAAAACATTGTTTCTACACTTCTTTCTTACACAACTACACATTTATACATAAATAACGTATCTCGGCATATAAAGACAAAACAAGTAATTGATAAATCTTATAGAATTTGTGATTGAAGATCTTTTCGAGCAGATTCTAATCTAGTAATCTGACCTAAAAGATTAAGCTTTTCACTCCCATCTTCTAACTTACTCATTCTAAGCTTAATAGCTCCGATTTTTCGCATAAAACCAACGTCTAAAAGCTTAATAAGCAACTCGTTTGCATACTTTTGTTCTTCTTCGCTAGGAACACGCAAAAGACTGGATGGCCCGCCTTTAGTGACTTCGCCACTATAATCATAAGCAGCTAGCGAGTTAATAGAAGAAGCTCCACTTAAGCCCTTGCTTAAAGACAATGGAAGAGGCATTACGGAAAGCTCGTTAATAACGCCTTCTAACATAGGACCTGCAGCCTTAGTAATAGTGTGCAACCAAAGACCTTGGCTAATATTTGTGCTAGGCAAGCCTCCAGAAGCAACAAATGCTTGGAAAAGAGTTCTAAAAACTGGCGTAATAAAATTATTCAAAGTAAGATGCGCAAAAAGTTGGCCGCTAAATGCTAGAGGAGATTGCATAAGAACAGCCATAAACTGCTGTTCGCACATAAACACGGAATCGTCAACCTTGTAATAGCTTTGATTCTTGTACGCACTTCTAAGCATGGCTGTTTTTACAGCAGCTTCATTCATGCTTTGAGAACGCTGATCAAATGCGCGAGAATCCGCATAAACGCTAGAAGAATAGCCTTTAGAATAAGCGTCATCGTCTACAACGTGCAATCGCCTTCTATTAGACTCCACTTCCCTACGCATAACGTCTAAATCAACACCAATATTTCTAACAGCTTTTCTAGTGTACAAGTCAAGCAAAGACCTGTCTCGAATTTGCGCAACAAGAGGAGCAACCGCCTTAACAGCACCCATCTGCCCTGTAGTAAAAGACGTGTCAAACTTACGAATAACAGTGTCGATTACAAAATCGTAAAGAGGATTAGCGCGCGCAATCAAAGAACGAACAGCATCGTCGCCGCGCTGAATACGCAAATCGCAAGGGTCTAAATTGTTATCTGCAACAGCAACAAAAGTCTGTGTTAAAAACGCTGAATCTAAGCCAAAAGCATGCAGAGCAGCTTTTTGACCAGCTGCATCTCCATCAAAAGTAAAAACAATACGCGAACTAACTTTTTGACCTTCTACTTTTACAGGGCCAACAAGCTGAATCGCTCCCAAAGAATCGTCTGCAATAAGACGGCGAATAATCTTCGCGTGCTCCGCGCCAAAAGCCGTTCCGCAAGTTGCAACAGCAGTATCTACACCAGCTAAATGGCAAGCCATAACATCCGTATAGCCTTCCACAATCACAACTTGGCGCTTTTTAACAATATTCGACTTAGCAATGTCAATTCCGTAAAGAACTTGCGTTTTTCGGTACAACACAGTGTCTGGAGTGTTAATGTACTTTGCGCTAATAGAATCGTCGTCGTAAAGCTTTCTAGCGCCAAAACCCAAAGTACGGCCTGTAGAATCTCGAATAGGCCACGTTAATCGGCCGCGGAAGTAATCGTAAATTCCGCGCTGACCTTGGCGAGCCAATCCTGCATCCAATAATTCTTGACGAGTAAAACCCTTATTAGACAAATAGCGAACAAGATTATCCCATCCGTTAGGCGCGTATCCGCAACCAAAACGCTCGCATTGTGCTTGAGTAAAATTGCGCCCTGCAAGCAAGCTACGCGCTGGAGCCGCTTCTTTAGAGTTGATTTGAGACGCAAAGAAACGTTGAGCTTCCTCGTTTGCTTCTATAAGACGAGCGCGCTTGGAGCCAGCATGAGAATTATCTTTAGCATCTTGCGATTTGTCATAATGTACTTCAATGTGGTAGCGATCCGCTAGCAGCTCTACTGCCTCGCGAAAATCAATGTTTTCTTTTTGCTCAACATACTTAAAAACATCTCCGCCAGCACCGCAACCAAAGCAATGCCAGACACCTAAGCTTGGACGAACGCTAAAACTAGGCGTTTTTTCATCGTGAAACGGGCAAAGCCCCACAAAAGTACCCGTTCCAGAAGGCTTAAGCGTAACAGTTGCAGATACAATATCGTACAAATCTGCAGCAGCGCGCACACGCTCAACGTCTTCTTTTACAATCATTCCAGCCATAATCTCTAGCTTATCGCAAGCCGAAGGCTATAGACACTCTATTCATAAAAGCGTAAAAGCATTGATTTAGCACAAAGCAGCATGTAGAGCTGTAGCCGATCCATCTGTAAGACTTGCAACTTGATCAATCGCAACTCTTAAACGTTCGTCTTCGCTAGAGCAATTATTCCAATCGCTTATAAACACGGATTCCATAGCATCGTGCGCTCTCGGAGATTTGCTCATAAAAACTTCAACCAAATCCGTTAGAATCTTTTGCTCACGCTTATAAAACTCGCGCTCCCTAGGCTGGATTATAAAATGCACAGCCAAACTTTTAAGAACGATTATCTCGTAAGATGTTTCTGGAGGAATCACAACATTTGCGCGATAGCGAATTAAAGCGCCGTTTCCATATTTTTCTCTAGTTGCTTTCTCAACAGAGCTTGCAAACCTGCCGATTAAAGCACTAGTAATATTCTTTAAGTGAGCGAGAGACCTTCTAGAGCCGTCAAAAGAATCAGGGAACATGTTAAGAGCGCGCAAACGCTTAAAAGCTGCCAAAAGACTATCTGCATCCCACTGGCTGCCGTACCAATTATGAGCTTCTTGAACAACTTGATCTGCAACACTTGAATCCCAAACAAGCTCCGTGTTAAAAGCTCCAGTCACAATTGCATCTTCAATATCGTGAACACTGTACGCAATATCGTCGGAAAGATCCATAATTTGGCATTCTATAGGCTTCGATTCGCGCGGAGAGCCAGACTTTAGCCAATCAAAAACTTCCCTATCGTCTGGGTAAACGCAGAATTTTAAGTCACGCTCGCCTTTATCGTGCGCTTTTGCTTCATCAAAACCCCAAGGATATTTAACAGCAGCATCCAAGCTTGCACGCGTAAGATTTACTCCTGCACTAGCGCCATTTTCTCTAAAAACTTTAGGCTCTAAACGCGTTAAAAGTCTAAGAGTTTGAGCATTTCCTTCAAAACCACCAATATTGCTTGCGATTTGAGCAAGCGCGCGCTCGCCATTGTGACCAAAAGGCGGATGACCTAAGTCGTGAGCTAAGCAAGCGCAATCTACAACATCTGGATCTGCTCCAAGCATTGCAGCAATCTGGCGACCAATTTGCGCAACTTCCAACGTGTGCGTTAAGCGCGTTCGAGCAAAATCGTCGGAGCCTGCTACAAGCACTTGGCTTTTAGCGCCGAGTCTTCTAAGCGCTGAAGAGTGGATTATTCTAGCTCTGTCTCGCTCAAACGGAGTGCGAGCGCGCGTGTGGTGAGGCTCGCTAGCCCAACGCTCAGTATCGTGCAAGCTGTATTCGCCAACAACTTCGTTATCGGAAGCAATCACATCGTTACACATTAAAAACCTCCTCCACTAATTGCAAGAAGCAAATCTAAAAGCGTAAATCTAAAAGCGTAAAGTCGCTAACTCAATAGTCGCTAAAACCGTAAAAATTTAGATTAAGCTTTTTTCATCCAACATTTTTATGTCTTTTTTAGGCAAAACTTCGTAAGCATTCTTATACAATCGAGGAACTCTAGGGCCAATACCAGTCATAATCTCGTAGCTTATTGTTCCTGCAGATGCTGCCCAATCATCTGCCGTTGGCTCCGCATATTCTAAGCCTCTGCCTGGCCCAAAAAGCCTTACTGTATCTCCTTCTTTAACCCCAAGATCTTTAGCACTGCCTTTTAAGTCAACAATAAACTGATCCATGCAAACGCGCCCCGAAACATGCAAAATCCTAGCGCCGCTCTTAGTTTCCACGCGCACAGGGCCTCCAGGCTTATTAATATGACGAGAGCCTTGCATATCGAATCCGCTAGACGCGCGCAAAATGCCATCCGCATAGCCAAGTGGAACGATTGCCGTGCTTGTATTGTCTGGTGTTAAATACGTGCGGCCGTACGAAATTCCATGCCCTGCTTCTACAGATTTAACTGTTCCCAGTTGCGCTTGTAAAGTCATAGCTGGACGCAAGTCGTAAGCTTGAGGAGCTCCCATAACAGGATCTGGCTCGTATCCGTACAATCCAATTCCTGGGCGAACAAGCTCAAATCGTATCTCTGGTCTGTTAAGAGTTGCAGCCGTATTAGCTAAATGTCGGATTTTAGGCTCCAAACCAGCTTCGCGCATTCTGCGAGTAAAATCGTGGAATTGCTCAATTTGCCTATCTGTAGATGCAACAAACTCTGGAACGTCTGGGCAATCAGCAACGGCTAAGTGACTCCATTGCCCAATAACTTCGATTAATCCCTGGCTAGAATATTCACTAAGTTTTTCTAAAGCATCACTAAAGCCTGCAGGCGTAAAACCGTTTCTGCCAAATCCTGTATCTACCTTAACGTGTACGCGAGCGGTAGCTCCAACCGATTTAGCTGCGAGCGCAACAGCATCAATTGAATCCAGCGAGCCAACAGAAATATCAATATCTGCGTTTATTAAATCTGCAAAACGAGACGTTGGAGCGCTGGTTAGCCACGTAAGAATACGGCATCTACTTGAGTCAATTCCACATTTACGAAGCCGCAAAGCCTCGTAAGGTTGAGCTGTACCAAGCCAAGTTGCTCCCCCTGCAAGAGCTGCGAGCGCACTAGGAATAAGCCCGTGACCATACCCGTCTGCTTTAACAACTCCCATAACTGCTGGCGACTTTTGCCCAGGCTTCAAATCTTTAGAAACACGCTCAACAAGAGTTCGCATATTATCTCTTAGCGCTTTTAAATCAACAATTACCTGCCCTGGGTATGTGCTTAAGGCGCGAGCATAGTTTTCTTGCAAAATCGCTTGTATACTCGAATTTTTACACATATCTTGCGCCTTTACTTTTACGTTTACTTTTATATCTACTATATATGCAAGTATTTTTGACTTACATCTTAATACTGCTAATACTTCTAATACCGTATTACATGATTATGCGAGCGCAACCATTGATACGCGATTCTAGTTGCACTATGCGCGCGATCTGGAATTACAACAAGACCACACTTGCTAAAGCCTTCTCGCAAAATAACTTTTTGCATAATCAAGTTGTCGGGATGAGTGTCAATTCTAACATTAGAGTAGTTGCTCTTGGCCCATTTTAAACACTCTCTTGCCATTTTTGGCTTGACTCCCGAAGAGGCAAGTCTATGGATTGTAACGTATGGCAAAACGTCATCTAGCCACGCTCCGTCAATCTTTGCGTAGACTTCATCAGCCCCTTCGCACAGTGCAAATTGTGCCAAAATGCGCTCTTCTCCAAAGTCTGGGTCCGTGTCTACAAGAAGATTAAAACGGTTCAAACGAATATCTTCTATAACACTAGATGTTAGAGGAAAACGATCTCCCCATTGATGAGGATTGCCATTATTTGCCATAAATACTCTTGCTCTCTCATAAATATTTTCAATATCTTTTAGATCACTAAGAGTTGCTTTCCTCAATCTTATTTCACACATACACCCCCCTATGCTTAGAATATGGCGATTTTACAGTATCACACAATTAAACGCAACAAATCACACAATCTTACGCTCAAAAGGATCGGAGCTAATGCCCTTATCTAAAATATCTTTGCACCATTGACGCGCTCCAAATAAGCTATGATCGCGGTAGTTTCCGCAAGACTCAATAGTTGTAGCTGGAACATCTTCCCAAGTAGCTTTATACGCAATAAATTCAAGAGATTCCTTTAACGCGCGCGCAACATCTTCCGTGCTATGAGTTCCCCAAGTTAAAAGGTGGAATCCTGTACGGCAACCAAATGGAGAGCAATCAATGTAGCCTTCAATGCGCTGACGCAAAAGAACAGCAATCGTGTGCTCAATCGTATGCAAAGCGCCCGTAGGAATAGCCTCTTGGTTAGGCTGAGTTAAGCGAATATCGTAGTTAGAAATAACATCTCCATTCGGGCCTTTTTGAGTGTCAATATAGCGAACGTATGGAGCTTTAACTTTAGTGTGGTCAAGCTCAAAGCTTTCTGGACGAGGTGTTGGCTGATTATTTTGATTTTCGCTCATTTTATCTTTCCTAACTTGTAATACATGCGCAAATAACGATTACTAACAATATTAGACGCTATTCTTGCCAAACACACATAAACGCGAATCTAAAAATATTTTTTATTAGACTTGCAACACTTATTTGCTTACAAACTTTCAAGACTTACCAATACAGACTTACAAAGTAGCAGCATCAATAAGTTCGCGAGTGTAGCTATGTTTTGGATTATTTAAAATTTGACTTACAAGCCCAGATTCAACAACAACGCCATCTTTTAGAACAACAACGCTAGAAGCTAAATGTTGAATCATACCAAGATCGTGGCTAACGAATATGCACGCCATATTAGGGCGATTTGCGCGAATCACATTAAACGCATCTAAGATTCTTGTGCGCTCAGCAACATCGATTGCACTCATTGGCTCATCTGCAACCAAAACTCTAGGATTATTGATTAGCGCGCGCGCAATCGCAACGCATTGAGCTTGCCCGCCAGAAAGCTGGCAAGGGTATCTTTTGCCAAAAACACTAGGATCTAATCCAACTAAATTCAAAACATCATCTACTTTAGAATCAATAACATGTGAATCAACAGCATGTGAATCAACAGTATTTGAATCAGAACTCATGTTTTTACGCCATATTTCAAGCGGCTCAGCAACGCTTTTTCTAACTGTCCAACGCGGGTCTAAAGCTGCAAAAGGATGCTGAAATACAAGCGAACATTGTCTTCTCATATTTGCGTAAGCGGAATCCTTCAAATTTAACTTTTTAGCATTTTCAACGGTTTCGACTAGCTTTCCGCAGTATTCTATACTCCCCTGGCGTATTTCTTGCAATCCAAGCAAAGAGCGAATCAAAGTTGTTTTACCACTTCCAGATCCGCCAATTAGTGCTAAAGATTCACCAACTTTAAGATTAAAGTCAACGCCTTTTAATGCTTCAACTCGAGTCTTTGAGCTTCCTAAAACAACGTGAACGTTTTTAGCGTTAAAAATGCAATCATCTTTAGAAGAATCATTCCTATTACTAAGACTTAAATCATTCTTATCATCAAGACTTAAATCATTCTTATTACTAAGACTTAAATCATTTTTACTAAGACTTAAAGCGCGCGCTGCAAGAACAAGCTGCTTAGTAGAGTGAACCTTAGGATTTTCTAGCAATTCACCAACGCGCGCACTATCGACTAATCGCCCAGAATCCAAAACATAGCAACGCGTAGCAGCGTAAGAAAGAACAGAAAAATCGTGAGTAACAAAAAGCATTGAAGCGCCCATATTATCAACTAAAGAAGTGAGCATATTTACAACATCTTTTTGCGTAACAGAATCAAGAGCAGTAGTCGGCTCGTCTGCAAGAATTAGCTTAGGGCAAGTTATAAGAGCTGTAGCAATTCCAACTCGCTGCATTTGCCCGCCAGAAAGCTCAAAAGTACGCTTATTCAAAATATTTGCGCCTAAACCAACTTTTTCAAGCATGACTTTAACGCGATTTTGAATATCGTCTTCTTCTAAATTGTAATGAATCCTAAGAGGTAACGAGATTTGCTCGCTAACACTCATAACAGGGTTAAGCGCGCGATCCGCTTGCTGAAAAACAACTCCAACATACTTGCCACGAATGCGCGCAAGCGCAGAATCGTTAGCGCCAACAGTTTGGGCATTGCCAACATGGCAAGAGCCAGTGATTTTGCAATTAGACGGAACTAGACCAATCGCAGCTCTTAAAAGCATTGATTTGCCAGAGCCAGAAGATCCAACTAGTCCAACGCGCTCTCCATCTTTAACGTTAAGTGAAACATCGCTTAAAATGCGCGAAGATCCAATGCTAAGCGATAATCCTTTTATATCAAGACTCATTCTTAGACTCCCTATTTGCTGGATTTGTAGCACTTCTTAGAACATCACCAAAAAGATTAAGAGCCAAAACTGTTAATGTAACAACAAGACCAGGCCATAGAGCCGCAAGCGGATAAACGTGAATCAAAGTAACCGAAGTAGAAAGCACACGACCCCAGCTCGGCACTCCCGAAGGAACACCAACACCTAGATAAGTCAATCCGCTTTCCGCTAAAATAACAGTTCCTGCAGAAAGCGAAAGCTGAACGGAAGCGATAGGCAAAATATTAGGAAAAACATGCTTTAGCAAAACGTAACTTCTGCTAGCACCATTAGAAATCGCGCAATCAACATAATTGGATTTAAGAACAAGAACAGCACTTGGTCGCAAAATACGAGCAAGATTTAAGCCGTAGCCAAATCCGCATGCAAGCATGATTACAAGAACGGATGCTCCAAGAGGCACAGCAAGCATAAGCGCAATCAAAACTGTTGGAATGGAAATTAAAGCGTCTACTGCCATAATGCTTAGGGAACGAATTTTTTGAACACGGCAAATCGTAAAGCTTAAAACAACAAACCCAACAACGCTTGCAATCGCAATTGTTGAAATAACAAGCAAAATCTCTACTCTAGAACCAGCCATAAGCCAGCTAAGCATATCTGCACCCGTGCCATCTGTGCCAAGCCAATGCTTTAGAGAAGGCTTTTGCCATACCTGGTACCCGTTTGTTTCTAGAAGAGAATAAGGCGTCCACACAAAAGAAAGAGCAGCTACAAAAATCCACAAGCACAAAACAATACACACGAATTTTCCAATAATTCCGCGCCAAATGCGTCTTAAAAACTTAATCATTGCTTGAATCACTCCCCACTTGAATCACAGCTCGAATCATTCATTACTCGAATCCTGGCTAAGCCTTGAATCCAACAAACGATGCAACACGTCAATCGCAAACCCAACAAGCAAGAACAATGCAGAAAGCATAAAAAGATTGCCTTGAACAGATATAAGATCTCGCAAACCAACATCGCGCACAAGACCCATACCCATTCCAGGAAGCGAAAACAGGTTTTCAATAACCATTACGCCCATAATCATGTGCGCAAAAGTCAAGCCGATTACCGACACAAGCTGCGGCAACGCTAATCGCAAGCCAACTCGCCAAATCATTTGCTTTTTAGTCATTCCACAAGCCATAGCTTGCAAAGCAATGTCGCTATTAGAAATCTGCTCTAATGATGCCGCAGCGTAACGCATAAAGCCAGATCCAACAATAATGCCAACTGTTAGCGATGGAAGAATCAACGACAAAAATGCGCTAGAAAAATCACGCCAACCGTCTGTTGGAAAACCTTGAGTAGGAAAAATCCCAACTAAGCCAATACCCCTGCCAAAAATCATGATTAAAATCATTCCGCCCCAAAGAGCAGGAACAGAGCCGCCTGCAATAGCGCAAAATCTTAAAAAGCCTTGCAAAGACTTGCCAGAATGCAAAACTTGCAAACATCCAAGCGGAATACCAATTGCGAGCGCAATTAAAAGCCCTAGAAAAATAAGCGGAAAAGTTATGCTAGCACGCATAGCAATAGTGGACGCAACGGAGCGACCAGTGAGCATTGAGATGCCAAAGTCGCCCCTAAAAACGCCAAAAATCCACTCTAAATATTGAATGAAAAGGGGCTTGTTTAATCCTAAATCGCGTCTTAATTGCTCAACTTTTCCATCTGGCGCGTTTAAGCCAGCCATAACTTGAGCAACGTCTCCAGGTAAAACTCTAAGAGCAAGAAATACGATTGCAGAAATAAATAGCAGCGCTACAAAGAACAACGCGATGCGTCGAAGAATCATGCGCTTCATACAAACCCCTTACTTAATCTATCGTTTTCCCGCATTTGTTCCCTTTTTTACTTAACTGGTAAACAAACTCGTGAAAGTTTGCCCGCTTTTGTTTACTAAATGAGCTAAAACGTAAACAAAAGCAAGAAAAAGAAACAAACGCGGGAGAATTTAGACCAAATCACTTAAGTCGCAAGTTGTATAGCGGCAAAAGAACCTGATTAATGTCAAAAGGCATGCCTTCAAGGTTCTTTACCTTAGCTGTAACAACTTTGTAATTAAGCAACCAATCTGCAGGAGCATCTTGGCTAACGATTCGCGCAGCTTTAGCAAGAAGCTTATTAGACTCCTTAATATTCGCGCAAAGCATTGCCTTAGCATACAAATCCTGAACCTGCTTATTGTTGTAACCGTAGTAATACTTAGGATCTGCCCACTGGCCAAAATCATGGCTTTCATTGTGATCTACCATAGACAAATCGTAGTTTTTATTTGTATAAACGTCGTGAAGCCAAGTAGTAAATTCAACAACGTTTACTTTTAGATCAATGCCAATTTGCTTTAATTGAGACATCAATTGCTCACCAAGTTGCGTTCCATAAATATTCGGGTAAGTAAGCGAAAGATGCAAAGGATTCAACTCGCTAAAACCAGCTTCCTTCATTAACGACTTAGCGCGCTTAACATTATGCGCGTAAATCTTAGTTAAATCCTCATATCCTGGGTCCAAAGAAGGAATTGGTCCGCCAAGCAAAGCATCCGTACCTCCGCGCGAAGCAATAATTTGCTTGTGGTCAATCGCATAGCGAATCGCTTGACGCACGCGCTTATCTTTAGTTCGCTCACCATTCATATTCATAGCAAGCACAAATTTATCGGTAGTGTTTCCAGCTTTAACAACATAGTGCTTTGAATCCGCCTTAAAAGTCTTAGCAAGCTGGCCAGAAATAGGCGCCAAAGCTTGAACAGATCCCGAAGAAAGCGCATTTACAGCAGCAACATCGTCTACAAAATAGCGAACAACAACTTTTTGAGTTTTTGCCTTATTAATGCCCTTATAGCGCGGATTTGCTTTTAACACAACTCGGTCGTTTGGCACAAACTTTTCTACCAAATATGGACCAGATCCAACTGCTTGAGTTTTAGTGTCATAATTCGCAAGCTTATCGAAAACTAAGCCAGCTCTAGAGCACAACGCCCACAAAAGCTTTGCATTTGGCTCTTTAAGCTTAATTTCAAACGTGTAATCATCTTTAGCTTTAGCGGATTCAACTTTTCCAACCATGTTTGATCCGCGATACTTCTTTGCAACAAGCTCGTTAAAAGACCACTCAGCATCTTTTGCAGTAAGCTTATTCCCATTAGAAAAAACAACGCCTTTACGCATGCGGAAAGTGTATTTTAAGCCATCTTTGCTTATTTTCCAACTTTCTGCAAGGGATGGAACAACCTGATTTTTAGTATTTCTAGCTACAAGACCTTCATACACATTTCCAATTAACAATTGCTCCAATGAAGAGCCAGATTGATTGCGAATATCGAGATTTGTAGGAGCAAGTTTTAATCCGATTGACACAGTTTTATTTGAAACTTGCGCAGAAGATGTTTGACTTGCAGGATTTTTTTGTGGACCTGTAAGTGTTGCAACAATCGCGCTAACTACTGCGATTACTACGATTGCTACAGAAACAAGCCAGAATTTTCCCAAACCACGCTTATTGGTTTTATACGCACTTTTAGACGCAGCGTTAAGCGAAGCATCTGTACTAAAGCCAGCTTGCGATTCTTGCGCGTTTTCTTGCCCATAGAGTTTATTGGTCGCATCTTTAGAGTATGCGCCATCTTTGGGTTCTTTGCTATCCATTCAACAAACCTTTCTGGATTGAATTAGATACATTTATTTAATTGTTGTTTATGTTGTTATTTAATTGTTTAAGCTCGTTGCTTTGTCTAATTGCAACACTTGCAACACAAAGTCAACGGCGTATACAATCGTAGCTTGCTAGCAAGTCAATCAAAACTAGGGCGAGTCTAAAAACTTGGTTATAAATCATTAATAAGTAATTGATATTTATACGTTTTTACAAAAATTTGACATCATTGTGTAAAAAATTCAACGCGATTCTATAAAAATTCAACGCAATTTTAATCACATATCCTATGAATGTGGTTAAATGCCATCAGACGTAAACTTGCAAACGTGCGCAAAAAACAATACGATAGCTTGCATATTTGCAAAAAATGTATAACAGACGCATAAAGATGTTACACACAGCATGCATGCAAATTGCGCCAATAAAACGCCAATAAAAAGCGAGGAATAATGGCAGAAAACTTGAATACTACAGTAACAGTAAACGAATCCTCAGATCCGCAAAATAACGGCAGCCAAGACCGCACTGCTCTAAATCGCCAGCTTGCACAAATGCTTAAGGGCGGCGTGATTATGGATGTTACTACTCCGGAGCAGGCGCGAATTGCTGAAGATTCTGGAGCTTGCGCTGTAATGGCGTTGGAACGCATTCCTGCCGATATTCGCGCGGCTGGTGGCGTTTCTAGAATGAGCGACCCCGCTATGATTCACGGAATCCAAGAGGCTGTGTCTATTCCTGTTATGGCAAAATGCCGTATTGGTCACTTTGTAGAAGCGCAAGTACTTGAGGCTATTGAGATTGACTATATTGACGAAAGCGAAGTGCTTAGCCCTGCAGACGACGTGTACCACATTAACAAGCGTGATTTTGCAGTTCCATTTGTTTGCGGAGCTAAGGATTTGGGCGAAGCTTTGCGAAGGATTAACGAAGGTGCTTCCATGATTCGCACTAAGGGCGAGCCTGGAACTGGAGATGTGATTCAGGCAGTGCGCCACATGCGCATGATGAATTCCGCAATCCGTAAGCTTACAAGCATGCGCGAGGATGAGCTTTTTGAGGAAGCCAAGACATTGCGCGTGCCTTTCGATCTTGTAAAGTACGTTGCACAAAACGGCAAGCTTCCTGTTGTAAACTTTGCAGCTGGCGGTGTTGCTACCCCTGCAGACGCTGCTTTAATGATGCAACTTGGCGCAGAAGGCGTGTTTGTTGGCTCTGGCATCTTTAAGTCTGGAGATCCAGCAAAGCGCGCTGCTGCAATCGTTAAGGCTGTTACTAATTACAAAGATGCCAAGATGATTGCTAAGCTTTCCGAGAATTTAGGCGAAGCTATGGTTGGCATTAACGAGCAAGAAATCAAGCTTTTAATGGCTAATCGCGGCGAGTAATTGAGGCGAATTATTTTGGCAAACTCACCTATCAATACAAATAATTGCGCGCACACTGTAGCTGTTTTAGCTGTTCAAGGAGCTTTTCTTGAGCATCGCTTAATGCTAGAAAAGCTTGGCGCGCGCGTTATTGAGCTTCGTCAAGCGCGAGATTTGGAGCAATCTTTTGACCGCCTTGTTTTGCCTGGCGGAGAAAGCACTGTGCAAACTAAACTTCTTAAAGAGCAAAATATGCTTGAGCCTTTGCGCGAGAGGATTGCAAGCGGAATGCCTGTTCTTGGCACTTGTGCAGGATTGATTTTACTTGCAAAAAACGTGGAAGGTAACGAAGTTAGTGGATTTGGCACTCTAGACGTTACTGTTAAGCGCAACGCTTACGGCCGCCAGCTTGGAAGCTTCCATTGCGAATCGGATTTTGACAGTCTTGGAGCTGTTCCAATGACGTTTATTCGCGCGCCTTATATTGCGCAAGTCGGCCCAAATGCCGAGACTCTTGCAACAGTAGATGGCAACGTTGTAGCTGCTCGCCAGGGAAATCAAATCGGAACAGCTTTCCACCCAGAGCTTGACGAAGACACTAGAATCCATCAGCTTTTCTTAGATTTGTAGTTGGATTTGCAAATATCTTAAGCTTGTAAATAAAAATGGCACTTAAATCACTTGATTAAGTGCCATTTTTATTGATTAAATCGCCAGCAAAAATCGCTAGTAAAAATCGCTATTTTGCTTCAAAAATCGCGTATCCAAAAGCTCCAAGAGAGTGATTTTGAGCATCATAATTATAGCTAATAATCGGCTTACAATCTGGCAAGCCACTAAACGAATCGTTAGACTCATTAAACGCATTTAAAGCCACTACAACACGCTTAGAGTCGGTTTCTCGCGCAAACACAAATTTTCCGCGCTCATCATAGTCAAGAACTCTAAAATTGCCATGACTAAAGCAATCGTTACTTTTACGCAAGTTTATAAGTTCGCGGAACAAGTCGCGATTATCCTTTACAGGATTTACCCAAGGCATAGCCGCGCGGTAATCACACTCTTCAAAACCAACTACGCCAAGCTCGTCCCCATAGAACACGCTTGGAGTTCCAACAGACGTAAGCAAACAAAGCTCAGCCAAGCGGAATCGCTTATCCACCGCGGAAGAATCGCCAGAATCCGCGGAATTTTGCGCACACAAGCTCCTAAAGCGACTAACGTCATGACTATCAAGCAAATTCAATTGACCTTGAACAATCGGGAATGGGTATCTTAAAAGCATATCCACAAATCGACTATTAAACTCGCGCGCATTAATCTTACCAAAAGCAAAGAAATCGCGGCAAACTTTGCGGAATTCGTAGTTCATAGTGGAGTCAAACATATCTCCTTGCAGCCAACGCTCAGAATTCTCCCAAATCTCCGCAATTAGCACACTATCTTTTTTAGTCTTTTTAGCAACAGCGCGGAAGGCACGCCAAAAGTCTTTATCAACCTCATTAGCAACGTCTAAACGCCAACCGTCAACATCAAAATCTTCAAGCCAATAGCGACAAACGTCCATAAAATAGTCGCGAACTTTTGGATTAGAAGTATTAAGCTTTGGCATTTTACGCTCATACGCAAAACACGTATAGCTTGGGCGCTCGCCATCTTCGGGGCGCACAACAGGGAACTTTAATCCATAGAACCAATCCTTGTATTGCGAATTTTCGCCATTTTTAACAACATCGTCAAACGCGAAGAAATACCAACTAGAATGATTAAAAACGCCGTCAATAATTATGTGCATGCCGCGATTATGAACCTCGCTAACAAGCTCCCTAAAATCGTCGTCCGTTCCTAAATTAGGGCAAACATGGTAGTAGTCAAGAAGATCGTAACGATGGTACTCTGCAGCTGTAAAAATAGGATTTAAGTACAAGCAATTAAAGCCCAAATCTTCTATATAATCAAGGTTTTCGATTATGCCTCTAATTGTTCCGCCCAAACGAGTGTGTAAAGTTTGGCCAGTTTTTTCATCAAAATAATCTTTTGCAATGCAACTTATGCCGCGTTTAGAATCTGCAAAACTATCTGGGAAAATGTTGTAAACAACAGCCTCTTTAAGCCAATGTGGAACGTCGCTAATCTCTTCGCGGCGAATAAATGGGAACTGGTAGACTTCTGTACGATCTTCTGGAAAATCAGCTGCAATAGTATCGGCATACAAATACAAGTGCTCATCCGCATCTTGCATCTCAAAGTAATAACAAACTCTATCTAAATCGCTGCTTATATTCGCTTCATAGTAGTCAAAGTAATCGTCGCTTGCAATCTTTTCCATTTTCAGCGTGCAAAACTTGTCTAACGGAGTTAAATCAACGCGATTCCCGTAGTGCAAAACGCATGAACAAAGATTATTCTTTGCTGCACGCAAGCGAATTGTTAAGCAATATTCTGCCGTAGAATACGCGTATTGTGAAAGTGGCCTATGCAATATTGCTTGACGATTTATCATTTACAATTCCTTTCTAGCCTCGCTGCCATTGTTTTCGACTTTATCACCTACTGTGCCACACCGCCACACTTTTATGTGATTTCCTAAAACAGCAAGCACAAACAATCAAATTGCACGCAACGACTTAGCATTAATGTAGTATTGCTCTAAAGATGCGCATACTTAAGTTTGGCAACACACAAACACAACGGAGGCGAATATGCTTTTAGCAGTAGACATTGGCAACACGAATATTGTGCTTGGATTCTTAGATAACGGCAAGATTGTTGGCACATATAGAATGACTACAAAAGCAAATCACACTTCCGACGAATACGGCATTATGATTACGCAATTCCTTAATTTAAGCGGTTTTAGCGTAAACGATGTTGAAGATGTTATTGTTGCTTCTGTTGTTCCAAAAGTTATGCACTCGTTCCGCGCAAGCATTGTTAAGTTTTTGCAAATCGACCCTATGATTGTAGGTCCTGGAGTAAAAACTGGCGTAAATATTAGGATTGACGAGCCTCGCTCTTTGGGCGCAGACTGCTTAGCAGATTGTGTTGGCGCGTTTTACGAATATGGCGGCCCAGCATTGGTAATTGATTTTGGCACAGCTACAACTTATAACTACGTTGATAAAAGCGGAGCAATTACTTGCGGACTTATTTGCACGGGAATCAGCTCGGCTGCGGCAGCTCTATGGGATAATACTGCTCAGCTTCCAGAAGTTGAGATTTCGCGCCCTAAATCCATTCTTGCAAAATCAACTCGTCCTGCTATGCAAGCTGGCCTCTACTACAGCTTCCTCGGGGGCATTGAGCGCACAATTGAGCAATTCAAAATAGAGATAAATGAGCCGTTTAAGGTTGTTGCTACAGGAGGCTTGGGGCGACTTTTTGAAAAAGACGTTGATTCGATTGATCACTACGATCCAAATTTGATTTTTAAGGGAATGTACGAGATTTATAGAAGAACAATCGGTTGCTAGCGACTTTTCCTTTGGATTACAAACCTAAAGCACATAAGTCTCAGCGAACACTCTCAGCGAACAACAAAACCTTGATTATACCCGTATTCTTTTAAGTCTTTTTTCCAAAGCGCGATTCCGTCTTTAAGACGAATTTTAGGGCCAGGGTCGTCTGGAAGAACAAAATCTTTTCCGTCATCTTGCTTAATTCCAGCGTCAATCATAGCTTTAGTATTTAATCGCGCTTTTGACTTTCGATTCCAATCATAAGCTAAGCCAACTGTGGAGCGAAAATCACTACGCGAATATACTTCAAATGGCAAATACTTGTACCCCGTATACACATGTTGTGCTGCATCCGCAAAAACTCTATTAAAGTGTTGCCCGCCAAAGTATGGCACTTTAATTCCTCTAGAATCCAAAACAGTAGTCTTATTCAAAAATGCGCTATCTCTAAGAGTTACAACGTCTGCTGGGAATGCTCCCGAACTAACGCGTTCTTTGATGCCTTGTTGATTGTGGCAAACAAAATCAACAAAACGCATTGCAGCTTCTGGCTTCCTGCTAGATTGCAATACACTTAGCGCAGATCCGCCCATTTGCGCATTATGATTTTTGCCATCCATTGTTGGAACTCTTGCAACACGCCACAGCCCTGCTCCGCCTGGAATATCGTGCATTAAAAGCGAAGTCATCCATGCTCCAGCAAAAACGGAAGCAACATTTCCAGAACCAACAGCGCTCTTCCAAGATGGAGTCCACGTTGTAAGCCTTGTGTCCACTAAGTCTTCGTCAATCATTAATTGCCAAAATTTTGTAAAGTCTTTTGTTCCTTTATCTTTGCTTAAGCGAACAGTAACAGTTTTTCCGTCGTGCGAGGTTATAAACGGATGCCCGCCAGAAAGCCAAATCATAGCGTTGTAAAAGCTAGCATCTCCAGAATCCGCAGCAATATAAACACCAATATTTTTTAGCTTTCTTGCTGCGTGAATGTAGTCTTTCCAAGTGTGAATTTGCGTAGCATCCACGCCTGCTTGGCTAAACACATCTTGATTATAAAACCACGCTAAAGGCCCTGAATCCATTGGTAAACCGTATATTCGGCCTCCTAATTGCACAGAAGACCATGATCCTTGCGTGTAAAATGTTTGAGTTCCCTGTACCCTATCTGTAATGTCTAGAAGCTGACCGCTAACAGCGTATTGTGGCAAAGCATAGTACTCAAGTTGAGCAACGTCTGGCATGCCATAGCCATCTTGAATAGCGCTATTAAGATTGCTATACCCACTTGTGTCTTTAACACTAACGCGAATATCTGGATTTTGCTTCTCAAAATCTGCAGCAATCCGCTTCATGCTTGGCTCCCAAGACCACACCGTGATTTTTGTTCTAGAATCAACAGATCCGCATGACGCACAAAAAACAACAGCAAAAACGCATATAATCGCAGAAATTACACGCTTTATATAACGAGTCAAATCGCAGTTTATATTACGGTTT
This sequence comes from Gardnerella piotii, assembly GCF_049815665.1. Lineage (NCBI taxonomy): Bacteria > Bacillati > Actinomycetota > Actinomycetes > Bifidobacteriales > Bifidobacteriaceae > Gardnerella > Gardnerella piotii. The sequence goes on along the minus strand of NZ_CP187450.1, from coordinate 714,145 downwards.
ATATTACGCATAACAAAACAACCAAAATCCTGCTTGCGATTTTTGTGCGGTCTTCTTGCACTCATAACACTCATTGTATTGCTATTCCACAGTTACGGATTTTGCAAGATTCCTAGGCTTATCAACGTCGTAGCCTTTAAGCTTTGCCATATTCATAGCAAAAAGTTGCAATGCTACAACATCTACAAGCGGGCTTAGCAATGTTGGGCATTTAGGGCGCCAAAACACAATATCTGCGTAACGCTCAGCGTCTGGATCGCCGTCTTCTGCAACCGCAATCGTAAACGCTCCGCGAGCCTTAACTTCTTCGATTCCCGATATCACTTTAGCGTGTAAAACGTCTCTGCCCCTAGAAGATGGCACAATCACAACAACCGGCTCTCCCTTATCTACAAGAGCAATCGGGCCATGCTTTAGCTCTCCTGCAGCAAAGCCTTCTGTAAACGTGTACGCAATCTCTTTTAGCTTTAATGCGCCTTCTAGCGCTACTGGGTAGCCAACGTGCCTGCCAAGGAACAAGAACGATTTTGCATCCATTGTTCGCTTTGCAGCTTGCATTATTGAGTCCGTTTGAGTGTCTAAAACGTTTTGAATTTTATCTGGCATTTCTTTAAGTTGAGACACGATTTGCTGAATCTCATCTCTATACATTGTTCCTTTGACTTGAGCCAAATAAAGACCAAGCATGTATGCTGCTACGATTTGCGCAACAAATGCTTTTGTGGAAGCAACTGCGATTTCTGGGCCTGCATGCGTGTAAAGTACAGCATCCGATTCTCGAGGAATACTCGAGCCTTGAGTGTTGCATATTGCAAGCACGCGGCTACCCTGCTCACGCGCATGCCTTAACGCCATTAACGTGTCCATTGTTTCGCCAGACTGCGAAATTGCTACAACAAGCGTTCTATGCGTTAAAATCGGGTCTCTGTACCTAAATTCGTGAGCCAGCTCCACTTCTACTGGAATACGCACCCAATGTTCAATCGCATATTTTGCAACTAATCCAGCGTAGCTTGCTGTTCCACAAGCCACAACTATTATTTTGTCGATTGATCGCAAAACATCTTGACTAATCCTAACTTCGTCAAGAATAATGTTCCCTTTTGCGTCGAATCGCCCGCGTAAAGTATCGGCTACAGCATGCGGATCTTCGTGGATTTCCTTATCCATAAAGGAATCCCACCCGCCTTTTTCTACCGCAGAAGCATCCCAGTCTACTGTAAAGTAACTAGGGTTTTCAATCTTATTGCCATCAAAATCTGTAAGTAAAAGCTGTGCTTTTTTGTTTCCTTCTATATCTCCGATTAAAACAGCTTGATCTTGACCAACTTCAAGAACCTTATCTGTGTATTCTACAAAAGCAGCAACGTCGGAGCCTAGAAAATACTCGTTATTTGAAACACCTACTACAAGCGGCGAATCGTGGCGAACAGCAGCAACAATATTAGGCTGTCTAACATCCACTGCAAGTAGAGTAAAAGCTCCTTTAAGAATTTTTGCAACTCGTCTTATTGCTTCAAAAAGATCTGGCTTACCAGTTTCTTCAATTATTTGATTCGCGATTTTTCCAAGTGCTTTTGCTGCAACTTCCGTATCTGTTTGAGATGAAAACTCTATGCCTTCTTTTTGCATTTGTTCTTTAAGACTAATAGCGTTTTCAATAATACCGTTGTGAATAAGGGCGATTTTTCCGTCTGCACTAACATGAGGATGCGCGTTTAAGTCGCAAGGAGCGCCATTTGTAGCCCAACGCGTGTGGCCTATTGCAACGCTCGCATCTGGCATTGGATTTTCGGCTATATCTTTTCTTAAAACAGCTAAGCGACCAGCTTTTTTGCGAACACATATAGAATCCATTCCTGGAGCAGCAAGAGCAACTCCAGATGAATCATAGCCTCTGTACTCTAAGCGTTCTAATCCGTTTAAGCAAACTTCTAAAGGCTTTGCGCAAACTGTGCCAAAACCTGCGTATCCAACAATTCCACACATAATTTTCTATTGTACGTTATAAAACGTGTGTGTTTCTACTCGTTTTGCAATTATGTTTTGCAATTACTATGTTTTGTAATTACTGTTACCTGTTGCTATGAATGCTATCTGCTTTTGCTTCGAATCCTTTGCCAAAATGCTTTTCCAACATAACCTGCAAAACCATCAAAACAGACGTAATCACCAAATACCAAACACTAGCAACAATAAGAAGCGGAATCGGCTTATAAATACGATTAGCAACAGCATTAGTAGCAAACTGAAGCTCCAAAGTAAAAGGAACAGCCAAAACCAAAGACGTAGTCTTAAGCATACCAATAGTCTCATTACCCAAAGGCGGAACAATAATACGCATAGCCTGAGGCAAAACAACCCTACGCATAGTCAAAGACCTACCCATACCCAAAGCCTGAGCAGCCTCAACCTGACCAGCATCCACAGCCTCCAAGCCAGCACGAACAATCTCCGACAAATACGCAGCCTCATTAAGAGACAAACCAATAACAGCAGCATTCAAAGAAGTCATAACAACATTAGAATCAATCGAGAAAAACTCAACAGACGTAAACGGAACACCCAAACTCAACTTAGGAACAAGAACCGCAAACATACCCCAAAAAACAAGCTGCGTATAAACAGGCGTACCACGGAAAAACCAAATAAAGAACCAGCTCACACCACGTAAAACAGGATTAACACTCTTACGCATCATAGCCAAACAAACAGCCAAAACAATCGCAATAACCATAGAAAGCAAAGTCAACAACAAAGTCCAACCAATACCAGCAAGAACGTTCTCGTTAAAAATGTACTTCCAAACGATTGCCCACTCAAATCGCGGATTTGTAGCAATTGAATACACAAGAGCACACGCTATAATCGCCACAATAATGCCAGATATAATCGGCACTGAATTTTTGACTGGCAAAATACGCTCGTTGTTGTTGTTATTTTTAGCACTCATGTTTTTATCCTAGTCTAATCAACTAAAAAGCAATCACACTTTTGGATTTACTTCTGGGTGCTTAATCATAACGTCTTCAACACCCCACGCCTTCATTATTTCTTGATACGCGCCCGTTTGTATTAGCTTTTCAATACCAGCTTTTATTGCTTCTACAAGCTGAGTGTCTCCTTTTTGAGCAATAATGCCCATAAGAGCTTTATCTCGGCTTTTACCCAACGGCTCCAACTGTCCGTCCGTTTGCTCAATCGCAAAACTAGAAACAGGAGTGTCTGCATACATAACGTCTGCGCGGCCTGCAACTACTGCAGTCGTAGCATCCGTTTGTTCCCTAAAAGCAAGAACGTCTAATGGCGCTTTGCGACTTACTTTACAAACATCTCTTGCGTCATACATTTGAGTTTCGCTTGTTGTTCCAACTTGCACAGAGACTTTTTTACCGCATAAGTCGTTAAGATTCACATTTGTTGGATTGCCTTTTCTAACAACAAAAAGCAAGCCAGCATCCGCGTACGTTACAAAATCAACCGACTTTTCTCGCTCTTTGCTAACCGTAAATCCCGAAACACCAATATCAAATTTGCTTCCAACAGATGGCAAAATCGCGTCAAAAGGCGCGTGAACAATGCGAAGCTTTAATCCCATCAATTTTGCTAACGCTTTGTTTAAGTCTATTTCGTAGCCTACAACCGTTTTTCCATCTCTAGCATAAAATCCTGCTGGCGCATACCCAACATTAGTACCCATTACAAGCTCGCCACTTTCAACAAGCTTTTTTGGCAACATTGCAGCAATACTTTTATCTTTTTTAATACGATTAACATCGTAGCTGCGCGCTAAAAGAGGATCTGGCCCAACAGCATCACTTGTTCCGCAAGCACTAGAAAATCCTAGTAAAGATAGCGACGTAAACGCAGCAACAAATCTTAGCCAACGAGATACACGAACGCCGTTCTTACTATGCGAGTTTGATTCGCATGAAGAACATGCATCACTCATACTAATCTCCGAATAAATTGGATGGAATATTCAAACAATGAACAACTTTACACTATGTTTGTTATTACACAAACACGCCAAACACTACGCAAAATATTCTTTGCGTAAAATTGTTTGAATAATAATACTAATCAAAATAAAAAGGCTGCAGCAAACACCACAGCCATAAATTATTCATAATTTTACACAAAATACTTTAATTTTTACGTATTTACATTTATATGTTAGGCTTACAAAACGTTGTGCAGAAAATCCTTGAACCTTTCAGTTTGAGGATTATCAATAATCCCAGACGTTCCACATTCAACAACTTTTCCGCCGTCCATAAACACAACTTGATCTGCAACTTCTCTAGCAAAACCAATCTCGTGAGTTACAACAATCATTGTCATACCATCGTTTGCCAAGTCGCGCATAACATTAAGCACTTCTCCAACAAGCTCTGGGTCTAGCGCAGACGTAGGCTCATCAAAAAGCATGATTTCTGGCTTCATAGCAAGCGCGCGAGCAATAGCCACTCGCTGCTGCTGACCGCCCGAAAGTTGAGAAGGATAATGATCTACGCGGTCTGCCATCCCAACGCGCTCAAGCTCTTTAACCGCTAAATCGTGCGCTGCAATTTTATCCATGTGCAAAACGTGAACTGGCGCTTCCATAACGTTTTCAATAGCAGTCATATGTGGAAACAGGTTAAAACGCTGGAACACCATTCCAAGCTTTGCGCGCTGCGCTGCAATCTCTTTATCGTTTAACGCTTGCAAAACCTCTTTACCCTTACGAACAACAGTTTTTACGCCAATGCGCTCGCCGTAAATCGTAATTTTTCCAGATGTGATTGTTTCAAGCTGGTTCACTAATCGCAGCAAAGTTGACTTTCCGCTTCCCGAAGGCCCAAGTATAACTGTTACACTTCCTGGCTTAACAGTCATATCAATTCCCTTAAGAACTTGCAAATTGCCGAAGGACTTGTGTAAATCCTCTATGACTACTGCTGGAGTATCACTTTTAGTAACATTTTGGCTTTGTGTATCAACCGTTAAAATATCAGTCATTTTTCCTCAAATCTAATAAAAACTAATGGAATTTTATCATTTATAATGCACTTATTTATGCTTGCATTATGCAATCAATACAACTATGCGTTAAATCCAAGCATTGTTGCATTATTGCGACCATTTACCGCATCGCTAGCAGCTTTAATGGCTTTATCTCCACGCTTTGCAGCATTTGAGTTGATTTGCGTATTTTTTACAATGTCTTTTGCTTCGAATCCTTTACCAAAATGCTTTTCTAACATAACCTGCAAAACCATCAAAACAGACGTAATCACCAAATACCAAACACTAGCAACAATAAGAAGCGGAATCGGCTTATAAATACGATTAGCAACAGCATTAGTAGCAAACTGAAGCTCCAAAGTAAAAGGAACAGCCAAAACCAAAGACGTAGTCTTAAGCATACCAATAGTCTCATTACCCAAAGGCGGAACAATAATACGCATAGCCTGAGGCAAAACAACCCTACGCATAGTCAAAGACCTACCCATACCCAAAGCCTGAGCAGCCTCAACCTGACCAGCATCCACAGCCTCCAAGCCAGCACGAACAATCTCCGACAAATACGCAGCCTCATTAAGAGACAAACCAATAACAGCAGCATTCAAAGAAGTCATAACAACATTAGAATCAATCGAGAAAAACTCAACAGACGTAAACGGAACACCCAAACTCAACTTAGGAACAAGAACCGCAAACATACCCCAAAAAACAAGCTGCGTATAAACAGGCGTACCACGGAAAAACCAAATAAAGAACCAGCTCACACCACGTAAAACAGGATTAACACTCTTACGCATCATAGCCAAACAAACAGCCAAAACAATCGCAATAACCATAGAAAGCAAAGTCAACAACAAAGTCCAACCAATACCAGCAAGAACGTTGTTGCTTATAAGATAAATTCCAACAACATTCCACTCAAATCGCGGATTAGTGACTATAGAATAAATCAGTGAGCATGCGATTATTGCTACGATTATGCCAGCTACGATTGGTCCAGGATTTTTAACTGGCAAAATGCGCTCGCTTCCTTGCGAATTTTGCAAAGGCTTTTTATTTAAACTGTTAAACATACTTTCTCCATAAAGACTTTAGGTTGCAACATATGCAAATTAATGTAGATTAAATACAAAAAATTGGCGTGCGATTTTACTTATGCAGTATCTACAAACGCACGCCAACTTTAAAATCATACTTCTGGGTTTACTTGCACTTCCTTAATAGCAACGTTTTCAACGCCCCACTTTTTAAGAATGTCTTTGTAAACGCCATTCTTCATAAGCTTATCGATTGCAGCCTTAATAAGCTTTAGCATCTTAGCATCGCCCTTCTTAACAGCTGCACCCATTGGCTCCGCGTCATCGCTGCTTTCTAGAATCTCTAGCTTTCCGCTATTCTTTATTGCAGCGTAACCAGCCACAGGAGTATCTGCATACATAACATCTGCGCGGCCAGAAAGCAAAGCTGTAGTGGCATCTGTTTGATCCTTAAAGCTTAGGATTTCAAGCGGCTTATCGTTATTTGCAACGCACTGCTTCTTGGCTTCTTCCATGATTGGCTCGCCAACAGTGCCAGTTTCTAATGTAACTTTTTTGCCGCAAAGATTCTTTGGATCCACATTAGTTGGATTGCCTTTACGAACTTCAAAAGATAAGCCAGCGTTTGCGTACGTTACAAAATCAACGGACTTCATACGTTCAGCGTTGACTGTAAAGCCAGAGATTCCAACGTTATACTTGCTTCCGATTGCTGGAATAATGGAATCGAATTGCGCGTGCATAATCTTGGCTTTTAAGCCCATCAGCTTTGCTAACGCCTTAGAAAAATCAATCTCGTAACCGACTGGGGTTTTGCCATCGGCAGCAAAGAATTCTGCAGGAGCATAGCTAACATTTACGCCAACAGTTAGTTCGCCAGTTTTTGCAACGCTTTCTGGAACAAGCTTTGCAATCTCTTCGTCTTTTTGAACTTTGCTTACATCGTAGCTGCGTGCCACATCTGGGTCTTCTGCTTTAGAATCAGCAGGGCCGCATGCGCATGTGCATCCAATCAATGCAAGAGTTGCAATTGCAGCAACTGGCTTAGCGAACATAAAAATCTTATTTGACTTAAGCATTTTCTTCTCCTGTTCAATCCTTCAGTTTTAAAGAATGAATAACTTATAATTTACAGTGATATGCATAACTATACACGATATCGCTACTAAATTGCGATTATTAAAATACAAAAACTGAATATTCATAAATTGCCATACACGCATATGTTAAAAATTAGCAAAAAATAACGAATTACAAAATCAAAAAGCCGTATATTATTCGTAAAAATGAATAATATACGGCGTGTCGTTATACAATCGCACTACATGGCAGGTCGTCGCGCCCGAGCAACACCAAGTAAGTGGAATATGCGCGTATTATTTTCCGCACTTTGTACGTAATTTAGGTCAAATTTGGTACAAAACCCGTCACATCGTTCGCGCGGTCTAAGCGCGCGAACGTCTTCGCCGCACGTAAAGTCCACTGGACTTTACGTTTGAGCGGCTCAGCAAATCGAAGTGCATTCGCGCGCTACGCTCTAAGCGCTCATGCAAGTCGATTCGCCCGCGCAACATCAATCACCTAGATTGCATATTCTTGTATCGCATAGCGCGCAAAGCCTCGCGCTTATCTTGTTCTTCGCGCAACGCTTGTCGCTTATCGTACTCTTTTTTGCCTCGCGCCAAAGCAATCTCAACTTTAGCGTAGCTGCCCTTAAAATAAATCCTCAAAGGCACAATCGTATAGCCTTTAGCTTCAATCTGCCTAGAAAGCTTAGCAATCTGAACAGCATGAAGAAGTAACTTACGCTTACGCTTAGGCGCATGATTATTCCACGTTCCATTTAGATACTCTGGAATATTTGCGCCTTCTAGCCAAATCTCACCACGTCTATCAATATTTACAAACGCTTCAGCTAAAGAAGCTCTGCCTTCTCGTAAAGACTTAACTTCGGTTCCAGTAAGCGCAATACCTGCTTCGTAGCAATCTTCAATCGCATAATCGTGATTAGCTTTTTTATTTCTTGCAACAGTTAAAGTACCATCTGAACCAGGTTTTTTATCCAAACTACACCAACCTAAATCGAATCATACCTAAATCAAATCATAAAAATTAAAAATTAATAGTGAACGTACTCATAGTTTCCAGCATTTCCGATAGTCCTATAAGATGGGAAAGTTGCAAACCCAACACCACCTTCAGATATAAGCACGGAGCCATCGGAATTTACACGCTCAACAACAGCAACATGGCCGTACGTAGGGTCGGACCCAGCAGCACCTCTAGAAAACACCATAACGGCACCAACGTGTGGAGTGCGATTTACAAGATAACCGAGTCTGCGCCCAGAATTTGCCCACTCTGCGCCGTTTCCCATAAATGATCCAACAGGCAAACCAAGCTGCGACCTACGCAAATATGCCCAAAGCGTGCACTGGCGAGCAGGGTATGCAGAACCTCCAGCAGTATTACCAGTATTATGACCGTAGCAATTACCAGAACCAGCAGGGCAATTGCCAGGAACTGAGTAATTCATGCCACTTGCAGCACCATTAGAAAGAGGCAACGCAGGCAAATAAGGCGCACTCCAACCACCACCGCGTATTTGTTGGCGATTAGCATTTGGATTCATGCGAGCTGCAGCAGACGCAGCCAAAGCCCTAGCTTGAGCGTCGATTTGAGATTTTAACGCAACGATTTCTGCAGCCTCACGAGCAGCACGAGACGTAAGACTGTTCTTTTGACTTTCCAACTGCTTTCTAAGAACACTTCCCTGGTCTCGCAAATTTTGCAAAGAACGCTGCTTATCTACAGCAGCTTTTGCTGCAGCTTGCGCGCTTTGTGCCTGGTCTTGAGCTTTTTGCTTTAATTTTTGAATCTCATCTTCTATAGCAGCCAAACGCTGACGCCTATTCATTGAGTTGCTCAAAGTAACAGCAGCATCGTTAGCAGCATTCGCCTCACTACGAACAACAGCAGCTTCCGATTGAAGTTTTCCAACAAATTGCTCGGTAGTTGTTGAATTGGTTACCATAGCCATTACGTTAGAAGCGTTTGAACCGTGGAAACTTTTTCGCGCAAGCTGGGCCACAGCAGCCTTTGCGTCGTCAAAATCTTCGCCAGTTTTTTTAATCTTTTCTTCCAAATCGCGCTTATCTTTTTGAGCAGATTGCAAACGTTGATTTGTTGACTCAACAAGACTCATTGCTTGTTGCGCTTGATCTTGAGCCTGTTGAGCTGCTCGAATCTGGTTTGGAATTTGATGCTCGTTAAGATCATTAAGCTCTAAAATCTTATCTGCAAGCTGCTTACTAACTCCAGCCAATTGCTTTTTAAGAGCCGCATTACTTTGCACTTTTCTGTTGTAATCTTGCATTGTTACAGCATTCGCACGCAAAGGAGTATACGCAAGTAGAATAGTAAATGCAGAAAGCATAAGAACGCTTAGCGCAATCACGCTAGTAACAACGCGTTTAGAATAGTAAAAATAGCATCCTTTGCTTTCAAACTTTCTACCCAACTTGCTTTCCTTTCAACCTTTACAAGCACTAAAGCGAATTATACATTGAAAATCTTATTAATCGTAAGCGTTTCAAACCAATCTTAAGTTTTATATCACTTATATTTATATTTAAGACGATTTACGCTTGCAAATATCGTCTCAAAGCAAACGCGGAGGCGATTATTGAAAGCAAAACAGCTCCAATAACCAACGCTGGAACAGTCATCCAAACAGTTGCTTGATTAACAAACGGCATCCAACGAACGTTTTGTGCAAGCCAATCCGTAATAAACACCTTAACAACAATGCTTAGCGCGCACCCAGATAGCAAAGATCCTATAAGAGAAGCAAACGCTCCCTCTAAAATAAACGGCATGCGAATCGTCCAATTAGAAGCGCCAACAAGTCGCATAATCTCTGTCTCTTGCTTTCTAGAAGCCGCAGACATGCGAATCGTAGTACCTGTAAGCATAATCGCAACAACAACCATAACTGCAGCAAGCACAATAGTCACAGCTGTTGCGTGATTCAAAACACTAAACACGGGGTCAAAAATCTGCCTTTGGTCCACAACTTCTTCTACGCCTTCACGACCAGAAAGAACCTCGGAAACAACTTGATATTTTGTTGGATTTGTAAGCTTTAGTCGCAAGGAATCTTGCATATCTGCAGCTGTTAAAGTGCGGCCTTGATATAAGCCATTAGGATATTGCTTAAGAAAAGTGTTTTTGTAAAACTCACTTCTGCTAACGTAAGTTATGTTTGAAACGTCTGAGCCAAGTTCTTGGTTAATAATGTTTTCTAACTTTACGATTTCGCTCTTTGTTGGAGCTTTTCCAGAAGCGCAAGACGCTGCCTGACTCGTACCATCTGGGCAAAGCCACGCAACCACTTCTACTTTGTCGTACCAATCGCCCTTAGCTTTTGTGATTTGTGCTTGCATAAGAACAGATGCGCCTATAAACAAGAACGATATGAAGGTAACGAGCATTACCGAAATAATCATAGAAACGTTTCTGCGTAAACTAATCCACGTTTCGGAGAATATGAATCGCAATCGCATTACTCGTCTCCTTCGTTCTTAAGATTTTCGCTATTATTCACTTCTGTTTTATTCTCTTCGCTTTTATTCGCTTCGGTTTTATTTACTTCAATATCGCTAGCTTTGCTATTAGAGCTTGTTTCATTCGACTCGTCAACGCTACTGGCATCACCATTATCTTCTGACTTTTTTGCAGGAGGAGCAGGCGGAATCGAAAGCCCACGCCCCCAAGTCATAGTTGTTTCTAAAGGCTGAAAAACCTCGCCATATCTACCCGTTCTGCCAGAATGAACAGATTGCGCAAGACGAGCAATGCCCTCATTCTTTTCGGACCCATTTTGCAAAGTTTGAGCAACAGCATCCATTGCCTTTTTTGCTTGAACTGCACGCTTTGCACGTTTAGACATAAAACGATAATTTTCTTGCGACTCGTCAAAACCATTTGCATTTATAGGCGATTGACTATTAGCATTTGAGCTAGATTCGCCATTTGATTCGCCATTTGATTCGCCATTTGAACCGCTCTTAGAATCGCCCTTAGAATCAGCAACAGCAGCACTAATGGAGTCTCCTTCTACAGCTTGCTGAGCTTTCGACTTTTGCTCAACATCTGCGTCTGGGAAGTAAAGCGCAGAATCGTAAGAACCCTCGCGCTCATCTCGCACAATATGACCAGAATGAAGCTCCACAACGCGCTTTCGCATAGAGTTAACAATTTCCTCATTGTGCGTAGCCATAACAATCGTAGTACCCGTGCGATTAATAGCGTCCAAAACTTCCATAATTCCAAGAGAAGTTGTAGGATCCAAGTTTCCAGTAGGCTCGTCTGCAAGAAGAATTTGCGGATGATTAACGTACGCGCGCGCAATGGCAACTCGCTGAGCCTCACCACCCGAAAGCTCGTGCGGATAATTATTCTCTTTGCCTGTTAAACCAACTGTTTCCAAAACTCGCGGAACAAGCGACTTAATCGTAGAGCGGCTCGTGCCAATAACCTCTAGTGCAAAAGCCACATTTTGATACACAGTTTTATTATTAAGCAGCTTATAATCCTGAAAAATAAAGCCAAGTGACCTTCTATACTGCGGAACCTGGCGATTTACCAGTCGCCTCAAGTCGTTGCCAGCAACGTGAATCTCGCCTTTTGTGGCTTCTTCTTCTCGCAAAAGCAAACTCAAAAGCGTTGTCTTACCAGACCCAGAAGCGCCCACAAGAAACACAAAGTCGCCGCGATTAACGTCTAAAGAAATATCGTCCAAAGCGGGGCGTGTGCCCTTAGGATAAATCTTCGACACATGTTCTAGCGAAATCAGAGACATATCTGCATTTTCCTTTACGAACTATTGAACGATATTCTTTACTTTTTACTATCTTATAGATTGTTTTTGATTTTAGGCGCTTTACGCTAAGTCAAAACAACCTAGACGCAATTATCCGCGCTTTGCAGCAACTCGCTGCTCGTGCCTCCATCGAATGCCAGCTTCAATGAAACCGTCAATATCTCCGTCAAAAACAGCTTGAGTTTGCGAAGTTTCGTAGCCTGTGCGCAAATCCTTTACCATCTGGTACGGGTGAAGAACGTAGGAGCGCATTTGGTCTCCCCAACTTGCCTTAATATCTCCAGCAAGCTCCTTCTTTTTAGCAGCTTCTTCTGCATGCTTTAACACAAGCAAACGCGATTGCAAAACTGCCATTGCAGCGGCACGGTTCTGAATCTGGCTGCGCTCATCTTGCATAGAAACAACCAAACCAGTAGGCAAATGGGTAATACGAACAGCAGAATACGTAGTATTTACGCCTTGTCCGCCAGGGCCAGACGCTTGGAAAGTATCTACACGAATGTCGGAATCTGGAATGTCAATATGATCCGTAGCTTCAACAAGTGGGATTACTTCCACTGCGCTAAAGCCAGTTTGACGCCTGCCTTGATTATCGAATGGAGATATACGAACCATTCTGTGAGTTCCGCCTTCTACAGAAAGACGACCATACGCGTATGGAGCATCCACCTGGAAAGTCGCAGATTTAATACCAGCTTCTTCCGCATAAGACGTGTCCATCATCTTAGTTTTGTAGCCATTTCGCTCTGCCCAGCGCAAGTACATTCTAAGAAGCATTTGCGCAAAATCAGCCGCATCTACGCCACCAGCGCCAGATCTAATAGTAACTACAGCTGCTCGCGCGTCGTATTCGCCATCAAGAAGAGTCTGCACTTCCATATCGTCCAACTCGTGAGCAATAGCGCCAAGCTCCTCTTGAGCCTCGCTCATAGAATCGGCATCGCTTTCTTCTTGCCCAAGCTCAATCAAAGTTTTAGCATCTTCAATGCGTTGATCTACAGCTTGCAAACGCTTTAATTGAGACTGAGCTGCCGAAAGCTTACTCGTAACTTGCTGAGCATGTTCAGAATCATCCCAAAGTCCAGGCTCTGCAGCTTGCTTTTCTAAATCTGCAATCGTAGACTTAAGCGAATCAATATCTATTGCTTTAGAAATCGAAGAATACTTTGCTTCAACATCATTTAACGCTTGAGCAAAATCAAATTCCGCCATTTACTTAAAGTACCTCTTTATGTTTTATTATGTTCGTTTTACGCAATTACTATTTAACTTTTACGTTAAAGCTTTACGCAATTATTTACACATTTACTATTAAAAGTTTAGCGAACAGTCAAAATCTCTGGACCATTCTCTGTAATTGCAATCGTATGCTCGCTATGAGCACCGCGCGAACCATCTGCAGATCGAAGAGTCCAACCGTCTTTTGGATCTTGATAAATCTCGTCAGTAGTCTTTAAGAACCATGGCTCAATCGCAATAACCAAGCCTGGGCGAAGCTTGTAGCCGTGATGCGCTGTGCCATCGTTAGGAACGTGCGGATCGCCATGCATAATATGGCCAACTCCGTGGCCGCCAAACTCAAGATTTACGCTGTAACCATACTCGTGAGCAACGCATCCAACAGCTGCAGAAATATCCCCAAGACGGTTGCCAGGCTGAGCCATGTTAATGCCAGCCTCGAGTGCTTCCTCAGTGCACTTAATCAAGCGCAAATCTTCTGGATCTGCATGCTTTCCAACAACAAAGCTAACAGCAGAATCTCCAACCCATCCGTCAACGTTAATCGCTAAGTCAAGCGTTAACAAATCGCCGTCTTTAAGGTTGTAATCAAAAGGAACGCCATGAAGAACAGCATCGTTTACAGAAGTGCAAATGTAGTGCGCAAAAGGACCAGTTCCAAAATCAGGAGCGTAATCAACATAGCAAGAAGATGCACCTTTACGGCTCATAATGCGTTGGCGAACAAAGTCATCAATCTCAAGAAGATTTGTTCCAACTTTTGTCATTGCTTGTAAATCTTTAAGAATACTACCCACGAAGCGACCTGCAGGCTTCATAGCTTCAATCTCGGATGGAGTTTTAAGTTCAATCATGATTTAAGACTAACGCGCAGGCACGAAAATAGCACAAAATATGGCGAAAATACTAGCCAATGATGTCGCTTAATACTTGTAATCTAGGCACATGCCTAATAACAATGAAAATAATAATAAAGAATCGCAGAAGGAAATTTCTGCTGTAAATTTTGACCCAGCTTCCTTCTCTTCGGTTATTCGACCACAAGACGATTTATTCCGTTACGTAAACGGCCCTTGGATTGACACTTACACTCTTCCAGAAGACAAACCAATGTTTGGTGCTTTCTACAAGCTTGCAGAAGATGCAGAAACGCAAATTCGAGATATTTTAGAAAGCGAAGATTGCCCAGCCAAAAAGTCGCGAATCTTATACCGTAACTATTTAGATACTGCATCTATTGAAAAAGCTGGAATTACGCCAATTAAGAGCGATTTAGACGCTGTTGATGCAGCCAGCAGCAAAGAAGACTTAGTTCGCACTATTGCTTCTCTTACTCCATACGGCGGCCCAAATGCAATGTTTGCTTTTGGCGTATGCGGAGACCCTAAAGACCCTAAGACGAATATTATGCACATTGAGCAGGCTGGATTGGGCTTGCCAGACGAAGCATACTATCGCGAAGATAATTACGCTCCGATTCGCGCTGAATACGTAAAAATGGTAGCAAAGTTGCTGCGATTAGCAGGTTACGGAGATGCCACTACTACAAGCGAGCAATCGGAACGTTTCTTGAAGGTTGAAACACAAATCGCAAGCAACCATTGGGATAATGTAGCAACACGCGATTCTCAAAAAACTTATAATCCTTACGATTATGCGGATTTGGCAAAAACGCTTGAAGCGTTAAATCTTGACGCCTTCTTAGACGCTGCTCAAAAATCTTACGATAACTCGGAAGAAGCAAAGAATCAGCCAATAGATTTTCGTAAAGCTTTTAGCAAAGTGGTAGTTCACGAGCCAAGCTTTATAGAAGGATTGAATAAGATTTGGCAAGAAGCCGACTTAGAAGATCTAAAGCTTTGGGCACGCGTGCACGTGATTTTGTGCTGGGCAAGCATGTTAAGCGAGGACTTTGCTGGAGCTAGATTCGACTTCTACGGCAAAGTGCTTTCTGGTGCCACAAAGCCACGCGACCGCTGGAAGCGTGCAATCGGAGTTGTTGACGATGCTTGCGGCGAAGAAGTTGGCCGCGAATATGTGCGCTTGCACTTCCCTGAGTCTTCTAAAAAGTATATGGAAGGCTTAGTTAGCAATCTTATTAACGCATACCGCGTATCTATTTCTAACAGCAGCTGGCTTGGCGAGGAGACTAAAGCAAAGGCTTTGGAAAAGCTTAGCAAGTTTGAGCCAAATATTGGTTACACAAATCATTGGATTGACTACTCTGCGCTAAATATTAAGGAAGACGCTGGCTTAATTGAGAATATGCGCGAAGTTTCTCGATTTGTGTTTGGTAGGTATACTGCAAAAGCTGGAGAACCTGTGGATCGTGAAGAGTGGCAGATGACTCCGCAAACCGTAAACGCTTACTACGATCCACTGCTTAACGTAATCGTGTTCCCAGCTGCGATTTTGCAACCTCCATTCTTTAGCCCAAGTGCTCCAGACGCAGCAAATTACGGTGCTATTGGTGCAGTAATTGGCCACGAAATCGGCCACGGTTTTGACGATCAAGGTTGCGAATACGATGGCGACGGCGTGCTTAACAATTGGTGGACTGAAGAAGACAAAACCAACTTCACTGAGCGCACTAAAGCGCTTATTGAGCAATACAATGCTTTTACTCCAACGCAGCTTATTGTTAAATACTCTCACTTAAAGAGCAAAGAAGAGCGCAATGCAATGCCTCACGTAAATGGCGCTTTAACAATCGGCGAAAATATTGGCGATCTAAGCGGCGTAACTATTGCGCTTAAAGCGTACGCTTTTGCTTTGCAAAAGAGCAATGGGCAAGAGATTGACGGAAGCGACGATGCGATTCGCGAAACTTTGCTGAACGCTCCTAAGGTAGATGGCTTCACTGCTTTGCAACGATTCTTCTTAAGCTACGCGCTTGTGTGGCGTTCAAAGTCTCGTAACGAGATTGCGGAGCAATACCTTCAAATCGATCCACACTCCCCTGCAGAGTGCCGCACTAACGGCATTGCGCGCAACGTTGACTTGTTCTACAATGCATTCGGCGTTAAAGAAGGCGACGAGATGTGGCTCGACCCAAGCGAGCGCGTACACATTTGGTAAGTTGCAACATTTTGTAAGTCGCAAATAATATAAACAAATAATATAAACAAATAAGCCTGCAAACGTTTAATACGTAAGCAGGCTTTTTATATGATTCTTTTTATGTTTATGTGACTTGCTAATCAGACTAAATAATCAGACCAGCTAATCAAACTCACACGCCAAAGGCGTATGTCTTAACATCCGACAAGTTACCGTTCTGATCATATGCCTCAAAATGAGTCCAGTAGATACCTGGACGTGGGCTCCACAAAGCCCAAGGACCATCAAATCCTTCAACCCACTGCTTAGCGTTGTAATCGTAGATCTTAATCTTGGTAGAACCATTAGGATTATTAGTAGTTGCGCCAAGAAGAACACTATTACCCTGCCATGCAGCGTACGTTCCAGCAATAACAGTCTGGCTTGGAACCGTGTAGTGGAAAGCAATTGTCTTCTCTAAAATAACTTTCTTGGTAGAAGGATCGCGTACTTCGCAATGCAACCAATAGTCGCCTGGCCTTGTAACCCAAGAAGCCCAGTTTCCAGTACTCCAATCAGCAATAGTTGCCCACTGCTGAGTACTCAAATTGTAAGAAAGCCAACGATACTCAAGAGGCTTATCGCTATAGGCATTTGCGCCAACAGCAATGTCGTTGTCTCGAATAATCCACGCAAAATCAAGGTGAGGAGTGTTATCTAGCTTGCCATTTTGATAGTCGGTATCTCCAACATAATTTGACAAAGTTAAAGCAGATACTTTTCCGTGAGGACCGCCAGCAGCCTCGCCATAACCGAAGGAAATGTTTTCTGGGTTCAAAATTTGATATAAGTGAGCGTTATCACCATTTATCATGCCATTAGCTTGGCGCAATTGGGATTCCTCTTCGTTTGCCCAATCGTGCATAGATTCTTCTGGATCTTCGCCCCAAGCAAGGTTTTCACCCCAAGCCTTACGACCAGTGTAGTCTGGAAGGCTTACGCCATCTGGACCCAAATGATCAATCTTGCCATGCTTAGCAGTCTCTTCTGCGCGACGATACGCATCTTCTTCGTTTGCGCGATCGTAGCGAATACCATCAATATATTGCTCTTTTGTAAGACCCTTAGAAGTAACATAATCCGCAAGAGGCATGCCGTTCATAAGTGTAACGCCATCTTGATAATACTTTAAGCGCAAATTACGTATTTCGCCTAAAATGTAGCTTGCGACTTTATTGTCTTTAATCTGCCAATTTGTATTAACATTTGCAACGCTGTTATTAGGCAAATCAACCAATGTACTAGCAGATACTGCAGTAGATCCAATCATTGCTGCACAAGCAACAGCCGATGTTGCAACAGCCAGGCATTTCTTTACAGAAAACACATGCAACTTATTCCACATAAGTGTAGTCCTCTCTCGTATACGAACATAACTATCTCTTAGCAATTTTATGTTCAGCATTACAGTAAGTAGAAGTAAGTAAAATCTAGGCTCACTCTATGCTAAACAAAACAAAAACCGCTCCTTTAAGTATACCAATCTACATATATTTTTTAGACTTTTAATCCGATACTCGCTTTTGCATATTTTGTCAAGACTTTTTAATCAATGTGAATAAAACATAGGCTTTAACCACATTTATAAAAATATATTGCGCAACTATTTTCCATAATTCATAGTTGATTCTACTGCGGCGAATTTGCCAAAAGCCACGATAATCAACACGGTTTTGCGCGATGAACTTCGAGACTTAAATTAGTCGCAGTCCAAACTCTTGAAAGGTTGAAAAATATGGCACAGCAACAAGCAACATTAACAATCAGCGGATACGTTGGAAGCGACCCTGTAAACTTTAGTCGCAACGAAAACGCGCCCGCATGCTCGCTAAGAATCGGAAGCACTTCTTCTTACTACCATAACGAAGAAAAAGCTTGGAAGGAGCGCCCAACAACATGGATGACTGTAAAAGCGTACAAGTCGCTAGCATCAAACGTGTTAAAAAGCGTGCATAAGGGAGATGCAATCGTAGTTTGCGGAAATTTAAATACGGAATCTTGGCACAAAGATGGAGAAGACCGATCGCGAGTGGTTCTAGAAGCAACATCAATCGGACACGACCTAAATCGCGGAATCAGTGAATTTACTAAGACTTCGTATGCTAGAAACAGAAGCATTGCAAACGTAGAGTCTAAAAACAAAGACTATAGCGAAAATGGAGATAGTCAAAATCAAAACTTTGCAATGAAAAATCCAATGTCTTCTAAATCAAATTCTTCTATTCAAGATAATTCTCAAGAAGATTCTCAAGAAAATGAAGAGATAAATGATTTTGGAGGCCACTTAGATGAAGAAGAATACAACGATATTGAAGGAGGCGCCAATGATTTTTAGAAAAGTCTAATAATATTAAACATTAGACTCAAACATAGTGTTGTTTAAAATTTTACTACTGTTATTCATAGCAATATTGCCGCTGAAAATAATGCGCACACATGCAAAACATGCAAAGCATTATATCAACGGCAATATTGTTTTAATCGTTCAATTGTTTAATCGCTGATTAGTTGTTACAAATTATTGCGATTACAATTGCTCGCGAACGCGCTCTACAATGCGGCTAGCAGCCTCATCAACTGGAACTGCTTCAACATTTGAGCCATTGCGATTGCGGATTTCAATCGTACCATTGTTCACAGTATCTCGGCCAGCTACAGCAATCAGCGGCACGCCAACAAGCTCCGCATCCTTAAACTTTACGCCTGGAGAAACCTTTGGACGATCGTCGAAGATTACTTCGATTCCCTGCTTGCTAAGCTCTTCAACAACTTTCTCGGCAGCGTCGAAAGCAACTTGATCTTTGCCAGTAGCAACAACGTGAACTTGAGCTGGGGCAATCGCCATAGGCCATGCAAGGCCAGCATCATCGTGATGTGTTTCTGCAAGGCACGCAATAACGCGGCTAACGCCAATACCGTAGCATCCCATCCAAACTGGCACAGCTTTGCCGTTTTCGTTAAGAACGCTTAAGCCCAAAGCCTTAGAATACTTTAAGCCAAGCTGGAACACCTGACCAATCTCCACACCACGCTCAAAGCTCAATGGGCCAGAACCATCTGGGCTCATATCGCCATCGCGAACCTGTGCTGCCTCAACAACGCCATCAGCCTCAAAATCGCGGCCGTAAACAGCGTTGTAAACATGCTTGCCGTCTTCGTCTGCTCCTGTAATCCAGGCGCTTCCCTTTGCAACGTGAGCATCCATCAAGTAGCGAACAGGGCAAGCAATTTTGCTACCATCTTTGCGAGCTTGAGGACCTAACACGCCAGCGCCAATATAGCCCTTAACAAACTCAGGATGAGACTTTAAGTCATCCTCGGTTGCTTCTTCGATTTCTGCAGGAGCAAATTGAGCTTCAAGACGCTTCATATCTACCTGGCGATCTCCTGGAACACCAATAGCTACGATTTCGCGCCATGGCTCCTCGTGCTCGCCGCCGACAGCATCTGCAGGGTGCTTAACAGCAATAATCAAGTTCTTCAAAGTGTCGCTTGCTTGCCATTCGCGGCCGTCTTTGCGCGGATGCAAATCGTTAGAAACTTTAACCAAAGCTTCAATCGTCTTAGCATCTGGAGTATCAAGAGCTTCCATTTTAGGAGTTGCCGAGCAGTCAACCTCATGCATTTCTGGTGTGGTCAAAGCCTCAACGTTCCAAGCTTTTCCAGAAGGAGCAAGCGCAAAAGTATCTTCGCCAATTGCCATTGGAGCCAGGAATTCCTCGGAATCCGATCCACCCATAGGGCCAGAAACAGCATGAACAATCACATATTTAATGCCTAAACGGTCAAAAATTCGAGCGTAGGCAGCGCGCTCTTCAACATAAGCAGACTTCAAACCATCTTCGTCAATCGAGAACGAGTAAGCGTCTTGCATAATAAATTCGCGTCCGCGAATAAGACCTGCGCGCGGACGGAATTCGTCGCGATACTTCGTTTGAATCTGGTACAAGGTTAGTGGCAAATCCTTGTACGAAGAATACATATCTTTTACAAGAAGAGTAAAGACTTCTTCGTGCGTTGGAGCAAGAAGATAGTCGGCCTCATGGCGATCTTTAAGGCGGAAAATGTTGTCGCCGTACTCTTCCCAACGATTAGTAGCCTCGTATGGCTCGCGTGGAAGAAGCGCTGGGAAGTGAACTTCTTGAGCGCCAATACCGTTGATTTCTTCGCGAATAATCGCTTGAACTTTATTGAGTACCTTTAGACCAAGCGGCAACCACGTCCACACGCCTGGAGCAGATTTACGAATGTAGCCTGCGCGCTGCATAAGTTTTGCGGAATTAACGTCCGCGTCTGCTGGATCTTCGCGCAGCGTACGAAGAAACAGCTTAGACATACGAAGTACATTAGAACCCATGCGTTCCAATCTATTTGCGCACGAGGACATAAACACTTGTTTACGCGCATCAACAAAAATAAAAACACTTTACCGACTTTGTAGCTAAAAACGACGATTAGAGCTAGAAAAAGCGGAAGTATCGTTCGCACGGATTAGCCGTGCGAATGTCTTCGCCACGCAGAAGCAGTGCTTCTGCCTTGAGTGGCTCAGCGCTCCGAATTACCTTTTCGCGCTACGCTCTAAGCGAAAAGGCAGGTCGTCGCGCCCGCGCACTTTGTACCAAATTTGACCCAAAACACGTACAAAAAGCGGAATATAGATTATGTCGTTCGCGCAGATTAGCCACAAAACGCTCTAAGCTAAAAGGCATGTCGTGGCGCAAAATGCTAAAACTCGTCATTGAATCCAAACTCATCGTTGCTAGTACTTGCAAAAATATCAAGTTCCTGCTGACTAGCGAATTCGTTTTCTAACGTGTTTTTTACGAAAGAATTAGCACCACCGCTAGCAAGCAACTCACTAGCGCGTTTAGAAGCCTCACGCAAAGAGCCATCAAGAATCACAGCATCCGCGCAAACGCTAAACGCGCGGTCATTAATGCCCTCTAAATAAAGACCGCTCAAATTTTCCACGCGCGAAAGCGCAACATATCCCATTCCAGGCGCAAAAGTACGGCGCAAATCCATAACAGCACTATCAAGCGTCATACCTTGCGACTTATGAATCGTAATTCCCCACGCGCATCTAAGTGGCACTTGATTTACGCTAGCAAGAACCGTTTCGCCATCCGTCATCTCCCAAGCAGCAGGCTTAAGAGTAACAATATTGCCGTTTTCAAACTCAACAATCGGCCAGCCACCTTTGGATTCAGGCGCAAATCGCAATACGCGTCCAACAGAACCGTTCACATATTGCTTATCTTGGTCATTTCGCAAAGCCATTACAGCCGCACCAGCCTTTAATACAAGACGCTCAGGCGCAAGCATGTTCTTTTTTAAGCGCTCTACAAGATTTTTAGGGCCAGCTTCCGTTGCCACGAATTCGTGAGGCTCCGCATCAATCGCAGAAAGTTGCACATTATTTAAGCCGTCCGCTTGCGCGTTTGTTGGAAAAAGATGAACCGAAACTTCGCTATCTTGAGGATATTCGCCAAGTCGACTAGCAAGAACTTGCTTATCTTCATCGCTCACTATGCCACTTCGAATATCCGTTAAAACGCTAAGAAGCTTGCCATCATCTTGCCTGTGTTGCTCTGTTAAATAGCACACAACAGGTTTTAGAGAATCCCACGCAAACGATTCCGTAATATAGCCTTCGGGATTTTTGCCAGCAGCAGCATACTTTTCGCGCGATGTAATAAACTCGGGGCTAGGCTCGAATACGTCGCGATTTCGCGTAGACGTGCTAACTGGCGGCAGCTGGAAGAAATCGCCAGAAACCACCACTTGCAGTCCGCCAAAAGGCAAATCATTTTTGCGCACCTTGCGGCACACTTCGTCAACCATGTCGAAAAGCCAAGCGTGAATCATGGAAACTTCGTCCAACACAAGCACGTCTGTGGCTTTTATGCGCTTTCCTCGCCGAGCTCTAATGGTTTTAAGAAGCGAATCGGTAAGCGCGTTTGCAACGCCTGTTCCACTCCACGAGTGAATGGTTTGGCCGTTCAAATGCGTTGCTGCAATGCCCGTTGAAGCTGTTACTGCAACGCTTAAACCGTTCTCGCGCATTGAGCGCACAGCACGGCTTAAAACATACGTTTTTCCAGATCCAGGAGCGCCCGTTAAGAACACGCTTGCGCCCGCGTTTATTATTTCTAACGCTTCCGATTGCTTCATTGGCAGCACCTTTTATTTGCGCTATTTGCGCTATTTGCGCATTTACGTTTAATGCGTTTAATAGTCACGCTTTGTTTAATAATCGCGCTTTTCTGCGGAATTTACGTCTTCTAGAGCTTCGCCTCTGCGCTCGTAGTCGCGAAGCAAGCTCGTGCTCTCAATGTGTTGCGCTCCCGCTTTTGCCTGTGCTTCGCTTGGCCCTGGAGCTGGAACGAACATCATATCGCGGTAGTAGCGCAACTCGTCAATCGACTCAATAATATCCGCGAGCGCACGGTGGCCTCCGTGTTTTGCTGGCTTATTGCGGTAAACGTCTGGGTAAAGTCTGCGCGAAATCTCCTTCAACGTGCTTACGTCGATTACACGATAATGCAGATTTGCCATTAAATCTGGCATGTAGCGGTCGAGGAATTTTTTGTCTGAGCCAACGGAGTTGCCAGCAAGATGCGCTTTTCCGCGCTCTGGCAAAAATCGCTTTACGTACTCAACAACCTGCTTTTGTGCTTCTTCTAGCGGCAAACCGTTTTTATTCCACTCGTCAACAAGACCGGAAGACGTGTGCATATTGCGCACAAAATCGTTCATATGAGCCACAGCAGCATCGCTTGGCTTAATCACTAAATCAATTCCGTCATCTAGAACTTTCAAATTAAAGTCAGTTGGAACTACAGACACTTCGCATAATTCGTCGTGGAAAATATCGAGACCAGTCATCTCGCAATCAATCCAAATTAAGCGCGATTCTTCCGGCGTAAACGTAAGATCTTCCTTAGCTTCTGCCATTTTCGTTCCTTTCCTAATATTTTTTTGAACCCATCAGCCTACATCTTCCCTCAGACGAGGCGCGTATTAAAAACGACGAAAAGTTAGAAAGCAGCAAATAAGACTTAGCTAACTTTTCGCCGTTTAATGCAAAATTACTTGCGATTTATACGCGATTTAATCGCGACTTATACGCGACATATACGCGCAACTCGCGCACAACTTGCGACTTAGTTGTGGAAACCGCTGTAGTTTGGCGCTTCTGCAGTCATCACAATATCGTGAGGATGCGATTCCCTAAGGCCTGCATCCGTAATGCGAATAAAGCGACCGCGCTCCTGAAGCTCCTTAATGTTGTGAGCGCCAACGTAGAACATAGACTGATGCAAACCGCCAAGCAACTGGTAAAGCACAGCGTTAAGTGGACCGCGGTATGGAACTTCGCCTTCCACGCCTTCTGGAACCACCTTATCGGAGCTAGTAACATCTGCCTGGAAGTAACGATCCTTAGAATAAGACTTCTTACCGCGAGGCGCCATTGCACCAAGCGAACCCATGCCACGATAAAGCTTGTATTGCTTGCCGTGAAGCAAAACCTTCTCGCCTGGAGCTTCCTCACATCCAGCCAAAGTGCCGCCGAGCATAACGGTATTTGCGCCTGCAACCAAAGCCTTAGCAATATCTCCAGAATAGTGAATACCACCATCAGCAATGCATGGAATTCCAGCAGCCTTGCAAGCTTGAGCAGCGTCATAAACAGCGGTAAGCTGAGGCACACCAACGCCAGCAACCACGCGCGTAGTGCAAATAGAGCCTGGTCCAACGCCAACCTTTACAGCGTCAACGCCAGCGTCAATCATTGCCTGCGCACCTTGGCGAGTAGCAATATTTCCGCCAATAATTTGCACGCCGTCAAAAGCCTTATCTGCCTTAATTCGGCGAATCATGTCTAGTGCCAAGCGAGCTTCGCCGTTTGCTGTATCAACAACAAGAACGTCTACACCAGCTTCCATAAGAGCGCACGCACGTTGCCAAGCATCTCCAAGGAAACCAATTCCAGCAGCTACACGAAGTCTACCCTGGTCGTCTTTAGTGGCATCTGGGTACTGCTCAGTCTTAACAAAGTCCTTAACAGTAATCAAACCTGTAAGCTTGCCTTCGGCATCAACCAGCGGCAACTTTTCAACCTTGTTTTCCGCAAGCAAGCGATGCGCGTCTTCTTTAGAAATATTAGATGGACCAGTTACAAGATTTTCGCGAGTCATAACGTCTTTGACTTTCAAGCGATCATAATCCTCGGAAGCAATAAAACGCATATCGCGATTGGTAATAATGCCAACTAAACGATTTTCGCCATCCACTACTGGCAAGCCCGAAATATGGAAGCGCCCGCACAATTTATCTAAATCGGCGAGCGTTGCATCTGGGTGAACAGTAAGAGGGTCGGTAATCATGCCAGACTCACTGCGCTTAACAATATCTACTTGCGCAGCTTGATCATCAATGGAAAGATTGCGGTGAAGTACGCCAATTCCGCCATTTCTAGCCATTGCAATAGCCATATCCGACTCAGTTACTGTGTCCATTGCTGCAGAAATTGCAGGCACTTTCATAGTGATTTCGCGAGTGAGATGAGTAGTCGTATCCACTTCGGATGGAATTACATCGGTTTCGTTTGGAAGCAGAAGCACATCGTCATATGCGAGGCCGAGCTTTTCGAAAATTGGAGGAACAGGAGTATACGCAGATTGCATGTTCATATCAGTTGTAACCATAGAGTCACTATACGTTTTTGCTATGACGTTTGCAAAAGCCGCGTTTCATACACAATATTTAGTGGCGATTTTGATATAAAACTACTACAACGCTATTATCTACGATTATCTACGACTAAAGCACTACTCCACTTTTTGCGAATTTCGCAACTCTGGCAGTCGCCTGCGCAAATATGGCATCATTGTAAGAATTGTAAGCAACGCCGCCGCAATAATCATGCCAACAAGCACATAAACTGCTTTAAAGAACAGAATCATTATTGAGCCAAAAGATATGAGCGCCGCCCATCCCCACAAAATAAGCACTGCTCCTTGCACCGAGTGCCCAATACGCAACATTCTGTGATGCAAATGCATGCGGTCTGGATGCATTGGCGACTGCCCTTTTGCAAGCCTTCTGCATATTGCTAAACACATGTCTAACACTGGCAAAAACAGCACTAAAATCGGAAGCAAAATAGGCATAAATACTGGCAAATAGATGCTTGTGTGCACTGCAGATGGATCTAAGTGGCCTGTCATTATAATAGACGCGCAAGTTATTAAATACCCGATTAGCATGGAGCCAGAATCACCCATAAAAAGCTTTGCAGGATGCCAATTGTGCAAAATAAACCCTAAGCACATTCCCACCATTGCAACGTCTATAAGAGTTGCCATTGAAGCGTAGCTTGGAGATGTGCGCGCAAGAATATAAGAGTATGTTGCGAATGCGATTCCGCCAATGGCCACAATTCCAGAAGCCAGTCCATCTAGTCCGTCTACAAAGTTGACTGCATTAATTGAAGCCACGATTAGTATTGCGGTTATTGCGATTGAAAGACTTGGAGACGCTGTAACTAGAGAGCCGAGCGGCAACGCTACGATTTGCAATCCTCCCCACGCAACAAAAACAGCTATTAGCAATTGACCTGCAAGTTTTAGCATCCAATCTAAGTCCCAAATGTCGTCGCAAACACCCAAAAGGCATATGAGTACCGCTCCAGCCAAAACCACCCACGGCTGATGTGTTCCTGTAAAAAGCCCCGAAATAAAAGGCATGGAGCTTGCAAATGCCATTGATACAGCAAAGCCGAATAGCATTCCAACTCCACCCATACGGGGCGTAGGTATTGTATGCACGTCGCGAGCGCGCACTTTTCCAACGGCTCCTATGCGAATCGCAAGATGACGTACAAGCGGCATTATTAGCCACGTTGCACCTCCTGCGATTGCTGCTATAAATAGGTATACCCTCATTTCTTGCGACTTTCTGCTCTTATCTGTTCTTCACTTATAACGCCTTCGCGCAAAATCACGATTCCGTCCGCGTCTGCTGAATCCGCGCCAACTACCGTGCTTGCTACATGCGAGCGCGTTGGCCCAGCGTTTAAGTACAGTGGAATTTCGTCTCCAAAAGCCTCGAACGCTTCTTCCACGCTGTCTGCGCTCTCGTTTCCGCTGCGATTTGCGCTAGATGCAGCCAATGGCCCCGTAACACGCAAGATTTTCATTAGATCTGGGCAATCTGGCACGCGCACGCCTTGTGTTGCTTCACGTTGCGTTGCTTGACTTTGCTCACTGCTCTCATCTGCTTTACAAAGCGTAGCAAGCCTTGTAGCTACCGAATCTTTTTTTGCGCGCGCGATTGGCGAGTATCCGCCTGGCAGGAATTTTTCCGCAAGCACGTCTAGTGGGCTTGGCAAGTAAAGCCCAAGTTTTTCTAAGTCACTTACGCTGCTCATAAGTATTTGCAAGGCTTTTGTGCGCGGCCTACGTTTTAGTTGGTAGATTTTCGCCACTGCCGCCTCGTTAAATGGGTCGCACGCTACTCCGTAAACTGTGTCTGTTGGCACTACGATTACTCCGCCTGCGTTGATTATTTGCGCTGCAAGTTGCAATGATTCTTCGTTAATCGTGCAAATTTTACTCATTTTTAGCCTCTTTTTTGCATACTACAATTTTTGCATACTACAAATCTTGCTCTGTTTGTTAAGTCGTTTTTGACTTTTGCACTGCTAAATCCTATGTTTTTTGCATAATCTGCAAGCGCTTCTCCTTGCGTAATATCGTGTTCCATAATCATTATTCCACCCCTACGCAAATACGCAAAACTCGCTTTTACAATTTTTTGCGGTATTAGTAGTCCGTCTTTAGATCCACCATATAACGCCATTTTTGGGTCGTAGTCGCGAGCTTCAATCTGCTCTAGTGGCTTGCTTTCTGGCACGTATGGTGGGTTTGTGATTACTACGTCTACTTTCTCTTTAATCGCAGCTGTTTCAGGCAGATTAACTTTTGTAGCATCGCCTAATATTGCGTGATATCTGTTTGAAATATCATATTTTTCCGCGATTTTGCGGTAGTTTTTTTGCAAATATTCAAAAGCTTCTGGCGATTTTTCAACAGCCCACACTTGCGCGTTTGCAACTTCGCTTGCTACCGATAATCCAATCGCTCCCGAGCCTGCACACAAGTCTAAAACAATAGGATTTTTTAGATTATTTGCACGAATCCAATCTATTCCCTCTTGAACTACCACTTCTGTCTCTGGCCGCGGCACAAAAACGCCTTGCCCAACTATTAGGTCTATGTAGCGAAAAGTAGTGCATCCAATAATGTGCTGCAATGGCTCGCGCGAAGCACGTCTAGATATAAAATCGCTATATTTACTAGCATAATCGGGCAAAAAATCCTTAAAATCGCCAAGTATTAGCGCTTTGTTTAAGTCTGCTAAACTTACGCCACAAGCGTGAGCCAGCAGTAAACGTGCGTCGTATTCCGCCGACTCTACACCTGCATCTTCAAGTTTTTCGGCAGATGCGCGCAAAATGTGCAAAATTTCTTGCATTTTACAAGCCACGTGGTGATTTTACTTAGAGTACTTAGCTTACTTGGCTAACTTAACTTACTTGGCTTAATTAGCTTTAGCTAAGCGATCGGCTTCATCTGCCTGAATATCGCTGTCTATAACCGCTTGCAAATCGCCATTAAGCACCTGGTCAAGATTGTATGCCTTGTAGTTTGTGCGATGATCCACAATACGATTTTCTGGGAAGTTGTATGTGCGGATTCGCTCAGAACGGTCCAACGAGCGCACCTGCGAGTGGCGCATATCTGCCGCCTCCGCTGCCTCCTGCTCGTGCTTCATAGCGAGCAAGCGCGACTTTAGCACGCGCAAGGCCGCAGCACGGTTTTGAATCTGCGACTTTTCATCTTGCATGCTAACAACAATTCCAGTTGGAATATGCGTCATGCGAACCGCGGAATACGTAGTGTTAACGGACTGTCCGCCAGGACCAGAGCTCATGAAAATATCGATTTTAAGATCTTTTGGATCGATTTCGATTTCGTCATCGTCTTCGTCTGCTTCTGGGAACACGATTACGCCAGCTGCCGAAGTTTGAATACGCCCTTGCGATTCAGTTACTGGGATTCGCTGCACGCGATGCACGCCGCCTTCGTACTTCATGCTTGCCCACACGCCATCTTCTGGAGCAGGCGTGCCTTTTGCGCGAATCGCAAGCTGCACGTCTTTTACGCCGCCAAGCTCCGTCGCATTTTCGCTTTGGATTACTGTAGTCCAACCGCGCTTTTCCGCGTAACGCATGTACATACGCAATAAATCGCCAGCAAACAGAGCCGCTTCTTCGCCGCCCGTACCTGCTTTGATTTCCATAATCATGTCTCGCGCATCGTCTGGATCCCTAGGAATCAGCGCTGTGCGAAGCTTTTCTTTTGCTGCTGGAATCTGCTCTTCTAAATGTTTTGCTTCTTTTGCTAAGTCTTCGTCTTCGCTTGCCATCTCGCTAGCTACTTCGTAGTCTTCGCAAAGCTGCTTGTAATTTAAGTATGCGCTTACAATCGACCCGAGTTCTGCATGCCTACGACCGAGCTTGCGGATTGCGTCTGGATTAGACGCTACTTCTGGCTGCCCCATGCGATTTTCAATATCGCGGTATTCATTTAGAGCTGTAACCGCTGCTGGGAATTGCTCATCTATTGACTCGGCCATTTTGTTCCTTTATAGTCGCGCATAACGCGGATTTTGAATCGAAAAGTTAAATATTAAATTAAATATTAAGTTAAGTATTAAGTATTAAATAAGACACATGAACACGTGCACGTTTAGCACATAAAACGCCAGCCCCGATTCCGCTGATTACACGAAAGCAGGGCTGGCGATTAAAAAGCTACTTAGTCTTCTTACCGTAGCGCTTCTCGAAGCGAGCCACGCGGCCGCCGGTATCGAGAATCTTCTGCTTGCCGGTATAGAATGGGTGGCACTTTGAGCACACGTCAACCGTCATATGATCGCCATCAGCGGTGGAACGAGTTACAAAAGTGTCTCCGCAAGAGCAGGTAACCTGCACTGCGTGATAGTCGGGATGAATACCCTGCTTCATAATGTCTCCTATGGAATTCGGGCGACCCGGGTCGCAAAGCCCCAATAGCTAAGCGTGAACCGGAACCTTCGCTATTTTAGTTACTACCCTCGACTCGCTTAGTTATTCTTACCATCTTCGCGCTTTCTCCTATGCTTAGCAGCGACGCCAGCAAAACCAACAGACGCTAACAAGCTTGCGATTAACGCAGATTGCGAAGCGTCAACACCAGTCTGAGGCAGCAAATCTCCCTTAACTCCCGTCTTTTGCTTATCTTGCAAAGGCACAACAGGAACAGGAGCTGGCACAGGTGCTGGCTCATACGCTGGAACAACATAATCCGAAGGAACCGTTGAATAATCAGGCTCAGGAGTTGGCGTTGGCTCAGGCTTTGCTGAATCCACTACGTCAATATACACAACAATCTCCGCACGACGCCCATACTGGTCAACAGTTGTAAACGTTAGCTCAACCTTTGGCTTGCCATCCACAATCTTAGGCGTGCCAGAAATCTTGCAAGTAGTGCCTGTGCAAGAAGGAAGAAGACCATTAGCGCCACTGGAATTCGAAATGAAATTGTTTATTGTAAAGTTAGTATTATCTACTTTAACAGTTTTATCTCCACTCAAATTCTCCGTTAAGTTTACAAGCGTAAACGTTGCAGGAATACCCGAAACCGCAGAACTCCTAAACTCAAACCTCATAGGCTTCATAAGCTCAAAGTTTGCAGTAATCGTAGTTTCTTCAAGGCTAATAGTTATGCCATTTTCTTTTCCACCAAGATCAAGAAGATTCTTCAACGTAGCAAACGAAGAACGCTCAGACGCCCTAATCTTCTTTGCAATAAAGCTTAGGCCAGCAAGCTCCGCACGCTTAGCTAGGAACTCTTTTTGGTCACTTGTTGCAGAATTATTAGTATTCAAATCCAAAGAATAATTCTTAGTAACACTTGACCAATCCTTGAACACATAGCCAGCATTTGCAAGTACGTCTGGAATATAATTATTTATTTCAGACATTCTATCTTTACGTACCCAATATGTATGTACTTGTGACTTCATTTCTCCACCACTACCAGCTACATACGTTACCTTCGTGTAGTTTTGCGCAATATACTTAGATTCTTTAGTATCATTTGCAGGCAAATCTTTATCTGCAATAACGTTCGGCAAAACGCGCACGCGAATTGGAATTTGCGTTGTGATAGTTTGTCCTTCAACGTCAGTTGGCCTCGTAACATCTACAACAACAGTTGCAGTTCCAGGGCTATATACGCGCTTGCTATTACTTGTATCTGCAGAATCCTTAGGATTAACGCCTTGACCGTAAATGTGATTTATATTCACAGTCACATTAGGATCAGTATTATTCACAAGCTGATCCAAATCTGGAATCGCATCGCCCGCGCTAACGATTGTTTCTGGAATAGTAATGTCGGAAACACCAGTTTGCTCAGCAACAAACATAAGCGGAGCCGAGATGTTCCAGGAACCATCAACAGCAGCATCAAGTTTATCACCTTGAGCTGTAAACATACGCCACTTGCTAAATCCATAAAGCTCTTTGCCAGTATCATCAGCAACCTTCTTCATAAACTTAACATTGTCAGTTTTTTCTTTAGAAGGACGAATATATAGCAGCTTCGGCTTATATTCGCCATTCTTCCAGCGGTGACCAATCTCTGGAAGGAACACTGCAGGAACGTATCCTTCCAATGTTTTCTTCGTTGTAGAAGCGTCAATTACATTCGGTATTCTATCGTACTCTGCCTGATACGTTGTATTCGCATCATGTATTTCATTACGAATCTGCTCGTTTGTTAGAAGATTATTATTTGTATTTGGCGCATCAACGCTAGTTGCAGATGTTGGCTGATTTACAAATAAAGTTGTTAAAGGAATTGCTGAATAATCAGGCAAGCTACGCCTTGCACGCGTATGCACAGTGCTATTCGCAGCAGGATCAACAAAATGGTCGAGCTTTCTCCATCCTTTGAACACGTAATGATATCCATCAGCGTCATAATCCTTGCCAACAGGTTGCGGAGCTTTTACGCCAGTAGCAGAATTTTTACGCGCGTAATACAACGTGCGGTCATTTTTGCCAAAGCTTCCTTTGCCGTCTTGCGAATACTGGTCTTTGTCCGCATTAATAAAGCTCACTCTAGCAAAATTGTTACTATCCAATACCTGCTTCGCTTCTGGAGAATTAGTGTCAATCTCTCCATTTGCAAGCTTCGGCAAGCTTTCTGGGTACATCAACTGGTAAATCACCTTAAGACGAGCAACGCGCTTATACGTTTCAGGCTTTGCACCATCCTTGTAATTGACTGTAATCCTTAGCGGTACAGTGTACAAAGAAGGCTTAGCAAGCATTTTATTCTCAAAGTCTTCTGGCTG
This sequence comes from Gardnerella piotii, assembly GCF_049815665.1. Lineage (NCBI taxonomy): Bacteria > Bacillati > Actinomycetota > Actinomycetes > Bifidobacteriales > Bifidobacteriaceae > Gardnerella > Gardnerella piotii. The sequence goes on along the minus strand of NZ_CP187450.1, from coordinate 682,402 downwards.
CTTACCTTCTGGCAAATCGTATTCGACTTTTACATCTTTTATCTTGCCTTTAGCTTCTGCCTCTTTCTTCAAAGCATCAAGATTTGTCAAATACTTGTCTAACGGCGGAAGTGTGTCACGCTTATCTTGCACAGCAACAAAGTAATCAGTCTGCACTTCTGGCTGCGTCCAAGGCGTTTGATCTGCCACGAACTCTTGGAACGGCTTATTAACTTGCCAATCCGAAACATTTGTTATAGGCGTTACTTCTTCTTTGCCATTAATCATGCTGCTTCTAGACCAGGTACCAGTAGCATTTGTTAGGTTTTCTTTAAGCCTCGTCAAAGCGTTAGTAGAGTCGCTAGAACTGTACGGAATATGCGAAAGATCAGTGCCCTTCTTTACGTAGAACACTTTAGGACCGCTTGTGCCGTCCTTCCACTTTCGACCTGGTGCAGGCTTAAAGATTGCGATTACAGAATCTTCCGGAACTGTTCCATTATCGGACGAGCTGGAGAAGTAGTCGATTCGCTTGTAAACAGCGTGGTAAGTTACATCATTACTAAACGTGTCTTTTTTGTAGCGATCTTCAGACTTAATATCGTAGTTAGATATCTTTGCTGGATCGGTTTGCGTCCCAGTAGTCCAACCCTTAAACACGTAGTGATAATGATCATCCTCGTATTCCTTACCAAAGGCTTGCGGCACACGTACAGAAATATCCTTCTTACCTTTATAAACGTATGCAACGAGCGCAGGGTTATTCTTGCTAGTCTCGCCGTCATGACCAAGAATCCTACCTTGCTGCCAATCACCAGTAAAAGTGACTTTCACATATTCGTTATTATCTACAGCACTCGTACCGTAGCCTGTAGCTTTAAACTTATCCCAATCGCTTTCGTACACCAAATCTGGAAGCACGCGGTACAGCACTTCAGTTTGAGCAGTGTTTCCATCAAGCTTCACTTGCACTTTAATCTTGTGCAAACCTGGAGTGCTGTCAAACTTTTCGCTTGGCGCAAAGCTGAACTTAGCACCATCTGGATACTCATTAGAATTCTTTATAAGATTCTTAGCTGAAGCCTCATCCAGAGTCAAAGCATCTGTTGGCTTCAAAACCTTAGTATCGATTGCAACAGGCGCTTTAAGCTTAAAGTTAGCAGTGTAAACAACCTTTGGATTAGATTGAGATTCAGAAAGAATTGGCAGACGGTCGAAACCACCAGTAACTGTTTGCCCACCATGTCCATCATCTATATAAATCTCAGAAGTCCATTTTTCAAACTCATAGCCTTGCTTTGCAACTGGATCTTGAGGCAAAGGCATTTGGTAAGCCTTCGTTCCGCCAATAACATCGTAGACTAAACCGCCTTCTCCAGCAGGCCTACTATCGTATCCAACAATGCTGCCCATATTCGACTGACCAGCGGCCACTTTGAACACGTAGCGCGTGTAGTTGGTTGGGCGAGCTTGGGTATCGTCCTTGCGCTTAAGCACGCGAACGTCTTTATATACGAATGTGAATGTATCTTCTTTAGTCTGCTTGCCATCTTTGTCAGTAGCGTATTCAATATTCTGCTGCGTAGTTTCCGGCATAAAGCCTTCAATCGGCTTGTAGAATGCTACGTCGTACTTTCGATTTACAGAGCTAACTTCGCTTTCTGGAAGAAGATCCTTTTCTTGGCCATCCTCACCAATAGTTACATATCGAACCTTATACTTGCGCGTATTGTACGTTTGGTAAATAAACTCGCCAGTATTCTGTTCCTCATGGCTCGAGGCTTCAAAGCTTGTGAAATGCTTATCTGGGAAGTGCGTTTCGTCACTGTAGACCGCTTCCGCATTGTAGCGCAAATGCTCACGCAAGCCAGAAACCGTTTGAGTAGAAACGTGATCTACCATCGCGGCCTTGGCTACGGCATCAGTAGTAGTCTTATACTGCTTAATCGTGTACCCAGGCTTTAAGAATATGTGATTAAAAGTGCCGTTGTAGCGCGTATCTTTAATCCACACAGCTTTAAGCGTTATATCTTCTACTACTTGGTTACTAAAAGCGTACGGAGTGTGAACATTTAATTCTTCATCGCCCTTTTTAGCAAGCTCCCAGCCGTAGAAGTCGTAGCCTTTACGCGTTGGTACCTTAAGATCCTGCTCATTAACTTTCTTGCGGTGCTCAACTGTAAACTGTTCTGTTACATCATTATTTGTAATTACGTTTCCTTGATCGCCAATTTGCGGCATATCGTAATCAAGAGTTACCGTGTGCTTAATATCAGTTGGCTTACCCCACGCAGCGTAAAGCTTAATGCCGTTAACTGGCATTGTATAATCTTTAACTTCGCCTTTAGCTTTGCTTCCAGATTCGCTGCCGCCTTCAGCACCTTCACTATTGTCGTTTATCTCGCCATTTATAAGATGCCTACCAGTCTGATCAACAGCCCAACCTTTAAACACGTAGTCTTTTGGCAAATCATCTGGGCGAACGATGGAGTAAGTCTTGCCATTAAGCGTGAAAGTGTACTTGCCATCTAACTGCTTAGATGTATTACCAAGATCGTCTTTAACTACAGAAGCATCGTAAGACGTATCTTTTCCGTATAACTCTTCGTCTTCGCCCGTCAAATCTTTTTTGCCGCGCTTAGACAAGCTATACTCATACGGCAGGCTATCTGTAGCAGCGCCACTGCCGTCCTTTATAGCATTGCCATCCGCATTATAAAACTGCACGTCGTACTTCTGGCGGTTGTACTCGAGAGTTACTATATTATCAGACTCAAATTCTCTACACTTAACCTCATCACCAAAATTAAGCTTTTTTTCAATGCCAGCGAAGTAGCGACGGAACTCAAGATGATACTTCTTTTTAAACTCGTAATATTTCTTATATGCTGGATCAGTTTTAAGTCTTCTAGCAATCTCATCATTTAATTTTTTAAGAGCAAGTCCTCCATCCTCATCGTCTTCGCCAGAAGTATAATCAGGGGCAGGAAAATCGCCATCATTTCCTTCTTCTGGAGCATCGTCTGGAGCATCTTCACCTGTTACTTCTTCATAAAGCTCATGTACTTTTGTATAGAAGTCATCAGCATCGAGAGCGTCCCCAATCTTAACACCATCTTCACGATTACTGTTGTCAGGTTTAAGACCAGTTATTTTTGACTCAAAACCTGCAATAGAAGACGGAGGAAACACATAAGAACTACTGTTAGTATCATCCTTACTATAGGAATCTGTAGAAATCTCATACTTAATATTTTTGCCAGTATCGCCATTTTTTGCAGATGCAATGCTCTGTTTTTTAATGATTACCTGTATAGGATTAGCTTGAAGTTTTTCAGAATTATCATGGGAATCAAGAATAAGTAGGCGCTGATCATCTCTTACAGTATACTTTGGCGCATTTTTATCTGCAGGGTTGTCACTAATCTGCGAAGCCGTACCCTTACCATACATCCAATGGAATTTTGGATCAACAAATTCTTCTTTCGTTAAACGAAATGGAGGAGTATCACGATATGTACCATAAGTACCTCCACTAACATTTCCACCAATCAAAAAACCTAATGAAGAAGTGTTACCATCATCCATAAAGTCTACTTCATCTGAATTAGGCCAAAAATCAGTAAGACTCTGACCGTAACGAACCTTTACACGGTAACCATTATGATCAACTTTGTTAGTTACTTTATTAAAACTATTACCATACGTGTAAGTAGACTCATTGTCTAATTTATCTGAGCAATCACCGCCGCCAGCGTAGCAATAACTAATTATCTCACCTTTGCTGTTCTTTTTATTTATAACAACATTATTGCCGCCCATACCATTATTACTGTTCTTAGGAGAAGCAAAAATAAGCTCGTACTCTTTGCGATCGTAGACTAAGTCAAAATTATTATCTAAGTCGTTAGCTTTAAGAGTTTTTTTGCTATTATTCGAGTCACCCGTAAGCTTTTTATTCACATAGAAATAGCGCGTGAATATGTCCTTGTAAACTCTTTTGCCATTAGAATCTACAGTATAATTTTTTGGATCATCAGGATTCTCAGTATCATACCCATCTAAGCTTGTTACAGGCGTATCGTTCATCCAATTGAACTTTGCAATTAAGCCGTCTTTGTGATCAGAATTTTTACCTTGCAACTCTTCTTTAGTTAAGCCAAGCTCAGAGTCCAAAATAGGATTATCTTTATTAGTGCCGCTTAATTTATTAGGATCATTAGCAACGCCAGCATCGTTCATGCTTTTAAGATCAACGCTGCTGCCAGTCTTAACGTTCTTGCGCTCAACAAGACCAACAAAGTCGTAGTTTACAAGCGACTTTGGATGCTCTTTATCTACCAAATCCGCTTTTTGTACCCACACGTTCACGCGATAGTTGGTGGTTTTATTCTCTTCCCAAACTGCGCGGAATTGCACATTGTGATCCGGCATCTTAAAATCTTTGTCAGATATAACAGTAGGATCACTATATAACCCAGAACTTGGATCATTTACTGTATTAGGATCTACTAAAGACCATCCTTTAAAAGTGTAACCTCGCCTAGTTGGCTCTGTGACACCTGGCACTGTCTGCTGATAATACACTTTTTGAGCAGTAACATCCGTGCCGCCGTTAGAATCGTAAGTAACTTCATACGCTTTACGGTAGTAGCGAAGGTTCAAAACAAGCTTATCTTTTTCATCTTCCGAATCCGAAAGCGGCGAGCTAATCAAATTGTGCTCTGGCTCGTAGCCTGGAATGTACGTTGAAACAGCTGTTACATCCGAGCCAACTGTGCCCGTAATCTCAGTAACGTGAATATTCTCAGTAGTGCCATCCTTATGCTTTACAGTAATTACTTTACCTATGCCCAAATTCGGAGCATCGTGGAACTCATCCTTATTATTGAGATCCTGCACCAAGTGACGCACATAGTACTTAGCTGTTTTAGGAGCGTAGTTGATGTTCAGCTCGCCGTAGTGCTGGATGCCATTGTCTTCTGATTGCGTCTGCGCAGACGATGGATTCTGCGGATTTTGCGGAGCTTGAGCGCCGTTACCTCCTCCAACAACCTGCCTTTGCTTTACAGCGTAATCAGTAATCAGCTTCTTGCTTAAACGCAAGTAGCGAGTAGCATCCGCATCCGTGCCATTGTCAATAACATAATTGCCTTCGCCGTTTTTAATGTAGTACTGGTAATCCCCGGAATGGTATACGGATGGACGGTATCCAGCAGCCTTTGGAAGCTCAATGTACTCGTACTTGTCATCTTTGCCGAGCTTATCGAAGTCTTCTTGATCAATCGTAAGCTCGTACGGCTGCACAAGCTGCTTATTTGCAGCGCCGCCAATCGTATAGCGAATTTGCAAATTATACGTAGCTTTTGGCTTTTTGTCGGTTTGTACCTGTTCGTTGGCAGCGTTTTGGTCGCCAGCTGTTAGATTCTTCTCATTCGGCTTAATTACCTGGCTGTTTGCATTCGAATCATTATTGGAGCCATTCGCTTCTTCGCCGCTTCTATCTGCTACTGAACTCTTTGCATTGCCTTCTGCACCTGGCTCTTTTGCGCTTGTGTTCTCTGTATTACCAGCGTCAGCGATAGAACCTTCATCTTTAGGAGCTACACTACTCCCCTTGTTATCACCGTTGGTGCTTTCATCAACACTCCTACGAGAACGCACTTTTGGCGTGCTTGTATTATTTCCAGGCTGCGCCGTTTCGGGCTGCGCGGTTTCTGTGTTCGCAGACTGATCTGGCTTCTGATCTGGCTTCTGATCTGCCTCCGTCTTATTTGTTGCTGGATCAGTCTTTGCAGTATGCTCTGTATTTGTTGGCTTTGCATCTGCTGGATCAGTCTTTGCTGCAGGAGCCTCATCTGGCTTTGCTTCTGCATGCTGTTCTTTATCAGCAGCTGGCTCTTCTGGCTTGGCTTCTGCTGATTGCTCTTTCTTAGCCGCTTTACTATCTGGCTTTGCTACCTTTTGATTATTTTGCGCACCTTTAGTCGCAGCTTGAACCTCAGTTGTAGTCTTGATTCGCTTGTTGCTTGATTCCACATTAACATCATTGCTGGTATTGCTTTCAGTAACAGCGCCACTACTATCTCCACTACCAGCCTCATTGCTAGCCTCATTACCAGCCTCAGACAAATGTTCGCCAGAACCATTAACGCTTACAGAAGAATCGCCAGCAGCCGCTTCCTGATTATCAACGCCTGCCGCGCTAGCATTAGAATCAGCATTAGAATCAGCATGCTTAACTAAATATTCTTTAGCAGAACCAACCATCTGGCGCCTAGCAAGCTCAGAAGTAGCGCCCGTGTTAAGCAAACCATTGTTATATAAGCCGTTTGGGTCGCCATTGCCCTTGCCAGCACCCTTGCCAGAAGTCTTAGCAGCACTCTTTACATAAGACGAATCAAAAGAATCAGCGTTAAGAGGAGTCTTAGCTAAAGCCGTTGCACCAGGCAGCAACATAGACAGCGTAGATGCTAAAGCTACAGCAGCAACGCCGATGCGACCAGAAGCATTATTCGCATTCTTCGAAGAAACATTCTTTAAGCTACTAGCGCCTTTATTTTTAGCGCTTTTATGCTTAACTTGCTTACTGCTCGAATTAACCTTGCTAGCAACGTCTTTTGCTTTATCCACGGAAACTCCCAACTCGTAATACTTAACCTTTGCATTTTATCAGATAGCACGGATACCCCCCCCCCCATAAGTATTTTTGTTTCAAGGGTTTTTGCTCGAATCGACTTGCATGAGCGCTTTGACTGAGCTTGAAATTGCATAACGCATTTCAAGCTCCTTCAAAGCGTGATTTGGCTCAAATGTAAAGTCCAGTGGACTTTACATGCCAAATCAGCCGAGCGGCTACTAATAGCCGTGAGGAATAGCGTAGCGCGCGAATGCACTTCGATTCGCTGAGCCGCTTAAGGCAGAAGCACTGCTTCTGCGCGGCGAAGACGTTCGCGCGCTTAGACCGCGCGAACGACACGACCTGCTTTTCCGCTTTTTGTACGTGTTTTAGGCCAAATATGGTACAAAATGCGGAATCGTGTGAGATACAAAAACCGCGCAAGCCAAGAAAATCTTGACTATGCGCGGCTTGTAAAATCTTAGAAAATCCTAGAAAATCCTAGAAAATCTTAAAAATGCCAAGCAAATCTTAAAAAATTCTAAGCAAAAATTCTAAGCAAAACCTTACTCGGCAGCAGGAGCTTCTGCAGCAGCAGGAGCAGCAGCATCAGCAGCAGCTGGCTCTTCTGTAGCAGCATCTTCTGGAACGGTGACGCTAACAACAGACTCTTCGCCATCCATGTCGAGCACAACGCCCTCAGGAAGCTTAACGTCTTTAGCAAACACCTTGGTGCCATCGGTTAAGCCGTCAACATTAACCACCAAGCGCTCTGGCAAGTTGGCAACGTCTGCGCGAACCTTAAGCTCCTGAACGTCTACGAATGCAACAGCAGCACCCTTTGGAGTGCCTTCAACAAACACTGGCACCTCAACGTCAATCTTCTCGCCAGCCTTAACTTCGTAGAAGTCAATGTGCTCAACAATGCGCTTAACAGGGTTGCGCTGAACATCCTTAACAACTGCAATTCGCGATTCCTTACCAAACTTAATGGTAAACAAGGCGTTTGCGTGACGAAGCGAAAGAGTGGTCTCCCTCATTGGAAGAGTAACGTGTACAGGTTCAGCACCGCCAGCGTAAATGCTTGCTGGAATCAAATTGGCAACACGCAAACGGCGAGCAACGCCCTTACCGAACTCATTGCGCACATTGCCTTCAAGTGTAATCTTTGTAGCCATATCGGTCTCCTTAATTATCTGGATAGATTGATTAATCCAGCTTCAGGCGCACCGACGCGCCGAAAACCATATTGGCATCAGCCCAGTCGATAACGGAACTTACACAACAATCGCAGTGTTATTCCCTCGCCAAAGCAACTTATCCAGTCTACAAAAACACTTAGACATGCGCTTATCCCAAAAAATATCAACACAAAATCAAGGCAATATCAAGGCAAAAAGTGACTTGAGCTACACAAGCTATTATCATATATAAAAGAAGTAAGCGCGCATTAAATTGTGCGATTAAAAACAAGCTGATTTTGTGACACTAGTTTCAACACAAATTACATGTTGCAACACAAATTTATGACTCAAGATTAGCGCAATTAAGGAGCAGACGTGTCCGTGCTAAACACACTCCAGCAGCAAGCTTTCAACCTTGCTCGCAAGGCTTTGCAAATCGGCAGCAACTTTGCACACCCAGTTAGCGACGATCGCTCGGGAAGCCAAGACTACTCGCAAGTCGAAGAAAAACAAGAAGCAGCAAACACGCTACTTGCGCAAAAATCGCGTCTGCCTCGCGTAGAAGAGTGGGGTGCAGAAATGCCAACCACCACTTTCTTAGACCCACAAACTGGCTTGTTGACTACAAAAACCGAGGGAAGCGCTCCGCTAGATGAAGGCACAAGCATCTACGACTTGTATGCAGATAGGGCCGCTCGAATGGGAGACGATCCGCTTTACACGTACAAAGAAAACGATGAATGGGTTACAAAAACAGCAAATCAGTTCCTTAAAGAAGTGCGAGATGCCGCAAAAGGCTTAATGCACTACGGTTTGCGCAAGGGCGATGCTGTTGCGTTAATGTGCAAAACCTCGTACGAGTGGGATATTGCGGACGCTGCAGTTATGGCATGCGGAGGCGTGCTTGCTACGATTTACGACACTGATTCTGCCGAACAAATTCGCAACATTGTAAACAACTCCGATTCGCGCTTTTTGATTGTTGGAACAACAGATATGAAGGAAAAGGCGGACGGCGCAATCGAAGAATGCCCAAGCCTTGAGCGCATTATTTGCATAGAAACTGGCGGATTGGCGGAACTTCAGGCTTTTGGATACGCTGTTAGCGACGAAGAGCTAGACGAGCGCATTGACTCGGTTAAAAAAACCGACTTGTGCTCAATCGTGTACACTTCTGGCTCTACGGCTGCGCCAAAAGGCGTGGAAATGACGCATGAGCATTATTGCACAACGGCATTAAACTTGCCGATTTATTTGCCAGACTTGCTTAGCGAGCCTGATGGATCTGTGCTGTTGTTCTTGCCTCAAGCACATTCGTTTGCGCGCGCAATCAACTATATTGTTGTTGCTAGCACGCTTAGAATCTACATTGCGCAAGGCATTACAACGCTTATATCCGATCTTCAAGTTGCAAAGCCAACCGTTATGATTGTTGTTCCGCGTGTGCTCGAAAAAGTGTATAACGCGGCTTCGCAAAAGGCAGGTCACGGCGCTAAGGGACTTGCTTTCCAGGGTGCTGTTGTTACAGCTCAGCAATACATGAAGGAAGTACAGGATTCTGGAGACGCTAAGGCGCTAACAAAGGCTCGCCGCGCTGCTTACGATCCACTGGTTTACCGCCCGATTCGCCAAGCGCTTGGTGGGCGCGCGCGCTGGATTGTTGCTGGCGGTGCGCCGCTTGACCCAGAGCTGCTAGCGTTCTTCCGCGGCGCAGGCGTGCCAGTTTACGAGGGCTACGGTCTTACGGAAACCACTGCCCCATGCGCGTTCACACCTATTGGCGTTCCATTCCACGAAGGCTCCATTGGCATTGCTTTCCCAGCTTTCACTTTGCGAATTGCTAAAGATGGCGAAGTTCAAATTAAGGGCACTTGCGTGTTTAAGAGATATCACAAGAACGAAGAGGCGACCGAAACTTCGTTTACAGAAGACGGATGGTATGCTACTGGCGATTTGGGCAGAATTGACGATGACGGCATGCTTTACATTACTGGTCGCAAGAAGGACTTGATCATTACCGCTGGCGGCAAGAATGTGGCTCCTGGCCCTATTGAAGAAGTGATTAAGCGTTGCGAGCTTGTATCTCAAGCTCTTGTTCTTGGAGATAAGAGGCCATTTATATCTTCTCTTGTTACTTTAGACGAGGAGATTTTGCGCAATTGGCTTAAATCCAAGGGCTTGGACGAGACTATGAGCATGGAAGATGCCGCAAATAACGCGGTTGTGCGTGCGGAAGTTCAGAAGTTTGTGGATCTTGCAAATGAGGGCGTATCTCGCGCGGAATCTGTGCGAAAGTTCATTATTTTGCCAGAAGAGTTTACTCAAGAAAACGGCTTAATGACGGCTTCTATGAAGATTATTCGCCCTCGCGTTATTAAGAAGTATTCTGCATTGCTCAACACGCAAATGTACACGATTCGCAAGAAGTAGCGCTGATTAAATCGTAATGCGCGAATCGCCAGCAAACCTACTTGCGATTTACGCGCGAATCACCCAAAACCGCGGTTGACCAGTCTTCACCGACTCGTCTTCCGCGGTTTTTTGTTGTTGATTTTGCCCGCGTTTGTTCCCTTTTACCCGCGTTTGTTCCCTTTTTGGTCAATTTTGGAAACAAAAGCAAGAAAAAGTAAACAAACACGGGGAAATTATGCAGCTCGAAATCGTCGATTCGCAGTTTAATCCATAGGTATTTGGTAAAATCACGTTGAAAACTATATACCCCCCCCCGGTAGAAAATATGTTTTCCAAAACAAGAAGAACAGCAAGCAATTGCTCAAAATCTTGTTCAAAAACACGAAAACTAACGATTTCCTATTATCAAATATGAGGAGAGGTTTTATGAATGCTAAAATCGCAGCAGCTATATCTTTAGGCGCAAGTTCACTAGCATTATTCGCAATGGCAAATGTGGCAAATGCCGATGTTGTAAATCAAAACTCAGATAATGCAAATGTTGAAATTAATGCTAATCATGAGGATCCTAATCCACAGGAAGCTAAAGCAAATGAACTCGCAAGAGAAGCTGAAAAGCTTAATCTAGAAACAAAAGCAGAAGTAGACAAAGCCGATGAAGCTGTTAAAAATGCAAATAGCAATCTTGTAAAAGTAAATGAAAAAGTAGAAGAGGCATCCAAAAAAGCATCCGAAGCTACAGAAGCGAAGAAGCAAGCAGAAAAAGATGCAGAGGATGCAAAGCAGCAAGATGCAGATGCTCAAGAAAAAGTAGATGCAGCTCAAAAGAAAGTTAACGAAGCCGAAAAAATTAAAGAAAATGCGCGCTTAGCGGCAAGTAACGCCGAAAATGCAAAGAAGCAAGCAGAAAACACTAAGGCACAAGCTATAGATGCAAAGAAGCAAGCAGAAACACAACTTGAACAAAATCAAAATGAACTACAGAACGCCCAAAAAACGGTAGATGAAGCAAAAACAAATCTGAATGAAGAAAACAAAAATTTAAAAGCAGCTGAAGAAAATCTTGAAAAAGAAAAATCATCTTATACTTCTTTAGTTGAAAGCGCAAAATCTCTTGAAGAAAACAAGAAGCAAGCAGATAATGAGCTTAAAGATAAAGAAACAGAATTAGAAGAAAAACAAGCACAGTTAGAGCAACTTAAAAAGTCTGATTCTACTTTAAGCAATACGGATTTGGAAAAAGTAAAACAAATTGCTAACGAAAAAGAATCCGTTTATAAGCAAGCTCAAGAAAAAGTAGAACAAAGCAAATCTTCACTTGAAAAGAAGAATAAAATAATTGCGCAATATAGTGAAACACTAGAATCTAAAGAAAACGAACTAGAAAAAATCAATGATTACAAAAAGCTAGTTGAGTCTTACAAAAACTTAGACAATCTTAGTGGAAAAGCAGATGCAGCAGGAAAATCCTACAATGCTGAAAGCAAAAATGATTCTAATACGGAAAATTCATTAGAGAAAAAGTCTGACTTCTACAAGTTCTTGCAATATGTGATTAACACTGAAAAAGCTAAGGAAAATAACAAGAACGAAGCTATTATTGCAGACGCTGAGCGCGCTCAGAAAATTCTTAAAGGCGAATCATATGTGATTCCAAGGCAAGATTTCAAAGATGGATCGTATAAAGAAGCACAAACAATAGAAGCTCCAACGTGGTATGAAGATATTGTAAAACCTGGGCTTGGCAGAGTTGGCAGCGCTGACTCTTTGCAAAACATGAAGGAAGCCGCTGAGTATTACAATGCTTTAAACGAGTACAGAAAAAACGATAACAACGCGTTGCAAAATGTAAACGTGCGTTTAAGCTTGATTGCCGAAAGCATTGTGCATTCCTTCTACTCGGCTGCCATTAATAATCATGCAGTAAACCATGAAAAGTATGATAACGCTAGCATTATGGACACTACACCGTACAAAACTGCAGAAAATCTTGCTTGGGGAGATTACGACGGCCATAAAAATGGTCGAATGAAATACTCAAATGATGATTGCAAAGTTCTAGCAGACGGTAAAACTTCATGCTTAAAGCAAATTAAAACGCAAAGCACGGAACCTAAACCTATAGACAACAAGTGGAATGCCTTAGACGGCTGGTATACGATTGAAAAGAATCGCTATGAAGAAGCTAGAGATAAAGGAATCTTCTATACATTCAATGGCAATACAAAGATTGAAAACAAGCTTTCTGAAGATGGCAAGCAATTCCTTAAGGACAATCAATATGATTTTGGAATGAAATTAAGCCAAAATCCAAACACAAGATTATTCGAAAAAAATGACGAAAGTGGCAAGCTAACTAATTTATTTAGTCTTTCCGTAGGTCATTACACCACTTTTGCTAGAAAAGATATAACCGCTGGAGGTTTCGCAGAAGGCGATTTATATATTCAAAAAATAACTATACCTTCTGTCGGTAAACAAGAAACTGTTACAAAAAATGAAGATGTTGCTGTGTGGCACGGAAGCAATGAATCTTCGATTAGCGTTGCAGAATACAAGAATCTTCTTAGTAATTATGAGAATAGTCTAAAGCAAGAAAAAGCTGCTGGAAGCGCCTCTGAAGATGCAGATGAAATCGCTAAATTGCAAAAGCTGAATGCTGAAGCAAATAAAGCAAATGCAAATTTGTTTGAAGCTAAGTACAATCTTCGAAAAGTACAATACGATTTGAATTTGCCAGACAAAAAAGACTCTAAGGGTCTAAAAGAACAAGAATTAGAACGTGTAAAAGCCGAGAAAGAAAAAGCAAATAATGAAGCTAAAAAATATGGCGACCCTAACGCAAACTGGGGAAGCGAAAAAAATAAAGCGCTTGCAGAAAAGCTTGCTCAACAGTGGCAAACAAAGTACACGCATCTAGATGGAAAGGTTAAAACTCTTACTAGCTCAATCGATGCTGCGAATACTAAGAACTCAGAAAATAAAACTGTCTTGGATGCTTTTACAAGTGCTGCATACAATTTTGATAATGCTAAGAAAGAGTTAAAAGAATCTCAAGAAGAATTTGCAAAGCTCACTATTGAAGCAGAGAAATATGAGAATGAGTATAACGATGCAAACAAAAATGTAGAAGAAGCCGAGAAACAATCTCAGTTAACTGGTGAAGCAAAGCAAGCTAAAATCAGGGAGTTTGAAGAATCTGTAAGGAATCTCGAATCTGCTAAAGACGATTTGCAAATCAAAGCTAATGAGGCTACTTCTAAATTTGCAGAAGCCAACGAGAAGGTCACGAAACAAGATGCATCTGTTGGTAATGCCACACGATTGCTTGATTCTGCTCGTAGTAAAGTTAGTGAAGCAGAAAATAAATTAAATATTGCAAACAAAAATGTAGAAGAAGCTGAACAGAAAGTTACAGAAGCTCAAAGCCAAGTTAACAAAGCACAGAAGCAAATTGCAGATGCAAGACAACAAATTGATTCTGCTAACAGAAAAGTTACAGAAGCTCAAAAGCAAGTTCAAGATGCTGAACAGCAAGTAGCTGCAGCAACCGAAGTTAAGAATAAAGCTGATGCTACTAAGTCTAATACAGCTAAGCTTGTATCTGATGCTGCTGATAAGGCCGCTCAAGCTAAGCAAAAAGCTGATGAAGCAAAGTCTGCTATTGAGCAAGCACAACGCATTACAAAAGAAGCTCAAAGCCAAGTTGAATCAGCAAAGCAAAATGCTGAGAATGTTAAAATGCAAGTTTTGCAAGCAAAGCAAAAAATTGCTGAATTGCATGAGAAAGTTAAGACGCTTTTGGCTGGAGCTAAAAATAACGTAATTGAAAGGTACAACGCTACTTTTGCTGCCGTAAATCAAAGCTTCAACGATCTTGAGAATATGTTTATTCTTCGTTTTAAGACGCTTAACACAGTGAAACAGTCTCTTAATGAATCTACTTCTACTTTAGATGAGTCGTTAAAGAAAGTGAATTCGCTGAATGGGACTGCAGAGAATGAAAATGCTGGTAATGGTGGCAATAATGGTGGTAATAATGAATCTTCAACAGTGCCACAAACAGTGCCGCAAGCAGATCCGTCTCATGATGCAAGTACGGATTCAGCGCTTGCTCCTACCCCATCTAAAGAAGTAGAATCAGGCAACGCTAATCAAAATACTGGTTCAACTAGTGAAACGCAAAATAACACTAGCAGCAGTACGAGCAACAATACGAGTTCTAGTGAATCCTTCGAGAACTACTACAACCAGTATCTTGCAGGATATGCAAACAACTTGTTCGGAAACGAGCAACTTGGATTTAACGCTGTGATTCCAGCTGCACAATCGCAGAGTGCAAACGGAACTAATGCTCAGAACGCTAATGGCGTTGCGGCGAATAATGTTGCAGGCGCTTCGCATGCTAACCGCATCTCAGCAGCGCTTGCGGCCGCTGGCGCTAAGGCTGCAGCCAAGAGTACAGCCAAGGCAGACGAGTCAAAGAAGGACGATGCTAAGAGCGAGTCCGCAAAGAACGATGCAAAGGATTCCGCAAAGAGCAAGTCTAAGAGCGACTCCAAGAATGATTACAAGAGCGAATCTAAGAGCGAATCTAAGAACGCTCAAGCGTCTGGCGGCACTCAAAACGGAGCACAAAGCGCATCCAACAGCACTACGCTTAAGGTTGTTGCAGCTATAGCGGCTGTTGTTGCAGGAATCGCAGCAATCGGAGGCGGCACTTACTTTGCTCGCCATCGTCGTGCGTAATCAAAACTAAATAAAACAAAACCGCGGTTGACCAGTCTTCACCAACTCGTCTGCCGCGGTTTTTGTATCTACTTATACCCTAGTGTTACAAATGCCTCACCGATAATGCCAATCTAACGAATTTAAGCCGAAAAACGTTACAAATGCCTCACCGCCGAGACAAATATAACAAAAATTAGCCAAAAAACGTTACAAACGCCTCACTCGCTAGACAAATGTAACAAATCTTGATCAAAGCGCAAAGGCAGGTCGGAACTCACTACAGTTTTATGTAGTGCGATTGTATGACGACACGACGTATTTTAGGTACAAACACACTACAAGGCAGGTCGTCGCGCCCGCGCATTTTGTACCAAATTCGACCTAAATCACGTACAAAATCCGTCAAACAACTCCGCACTTTGTAGCTCAACACACCAATGAGGGCTACATTCTCGGGCGCGACGAATTAGAAACCCAAGCGCTCAAGCTTCTTAGGGTCGCTCTGCCACCCCTTTGCAACCTTCACATGCAAATCGAGCACAGCTTTAGCACCTGTAATACGATTCACCGCAGTGCGCAAACGCTTCTTAACGCGCACAAGATGCTCCGCACCGCGCCCAATAATAATCGGCTTTTGCGAATCGCGCTCAACATACACCGACACAATCACATGCGCTTTATTATCGCTATATTGCGCATAGTCCCCATCTCCTGGGCGCACAATGCTATCTACAACAACCGCCAGCGAATGTGGCAACTCGTCGTCAAGTTCCTCAAGAAAAGCCCCACGAATAAGCTCTGCAATCATGCTAGAAGGACTCTCCTCGCTAAGCTGATCGTCTGGATACATCTTCGGACCTTCTGGAAGATTGTCAATCAAAACCTTCTTAACTTCGTCAACATTGTCGCGTTCCAAAGCGCTAACTGGCACAATATCCGTAAAATCAGCAAACTGTTGAATCTCAATCAAATGAGACACCAACTCATCTCGGCTTAGCGTATCAATTTTAGTGACGATTCCAATAAGCGGAACCTTCCACACCCAGTTTCCAGACGCGTCTTTTTTGGCAAAGTCGGAGCGAAGTCGGCTTAAGATTCTTCTATCTCCAGGTCCAATCTCTTGATCTGCTGGAAGCAAGAAAGCAATCGCATCAACATCTGCAAGCGACTCGTCTACAATATCGTTCAAGCGCTGGCCTAGCAAAGTGCGAGGCCTGTGGATTCCTGGCGTATCAACTAACACCATTTGCGCGTTTGGAGTTGTTAAGATTCCGCGAATCGCCTTGCGTGTTGTTTCTGGGCGAGAAGACGCGATTGCGATTTGCGTTCCGATTAGCGCGTTCATAAGCGTTGATTTTCCAACGTTTGGCCTGCCTACTACAGCAACAAATCCCGATTTATAGCCGTTAAAATCAGGCACTTCTACGCTCGCTTTTAGAGAAGGATCTAAATTAGCAAACATTTCGTCATTCATTTCGTCGTCCATTTCGTCCATATCGTCACTCATATCATTAACATCTTTCATACTATTCATAATTCAACACTATTTATCGCCATCAACTTGCGATGATTCACTATCTTTATCGCCATTCTTGCCATTCTTGACATTATTCTTGGCGTCAGCCCTGCTGTCACTCTTTCCGCCGCTCTTTCCAGCGCTATCGTCTTCTTCTTTAAGACCCTGAATATCTTTAAGGCCTTGAATATCTCGCTCAACAAGAATCGTGGAGACTTTCTTGCGCCGCCCTGCAGAATCAACCGCAGTTAGCTTAAGGCCGCGAGTCACAGCGCTCGACCCAACAATCGGCACGTTTCCAAGCAACTTGGTAAGCAACCCAAACACAGTGTCCACATCGTCTTCGTCTATATGCACTTCAAAAATATCTTCCAAATCGGCAATCGGCGTGCGCGCAGGCATTTTCCACACACCCTTACTCACCTCTTGCGGATCCGCGTGCTGAGTGCGGTCGTGCTCGTCTTCTAGCTCTCCAACAATTTGCTCAATCGCGTCTTCAATCGTCACAAGCCCTGCAATTCCGCCATATTCGTCTACAACAACGGCAACGTGCTGGCGGATTCGTTGCATTTCGTGGAATAAATCATCCACTGGCTTGGATTCTGGAACAAGCATTGGGCTTCGGCCAATCGTAGAAACCGCGCGCTCAGATGCCGCAGGATTAAACACAGTTGCGCGCACAGCATCCTTTAAATACGCAATTCCTTCCAAATCGTCAACCGACTCGCCAATTATAGGCACGCGAGAAAATCCAGATCTTGAGCATAATTTTAGGAAATTTTCCAGTGTTTCGTCGTTTTTAACGCAAATCATATCGGTTCGCGGAACCATGATTTCGCGCGTTAACGTGTCGGAAAGCGTAAGCACATTACGCATCATCTCCGAAACTTCTGGGTCAAAATCGTTTGCCTCTACAAGCCTGTCAATACTCGCTTTAGCTTGATCTAATTGAATATTCTCCAACTCTTCGTCGTCGGAAAGAGCAGCATTTTTCTTATGATTTTGGCTTTGACTTTGCGAATCTCCACGGCTTGCGATTTTTGCAAACGGATTCATAAAAACAGCAATCGAAACGATTCTAGACAAGCGCATTAGCTTAAACACTGGCTGAGCCGCTCCCACAGACCTTGGCCGCACAAGAATAGAAACAATTGCAACAATCATTGCCACTATTAGCCCGATTAATAGCGTTAGCCAAAAAGACGCACCAAGAGCCGCCGCGATTGCAGCAAAAGCCACGCCATCCAGCACATTACACACGATTCGCACAAACGCACACGCTCCGCTCGTTGCGTACCTATCTGCTATAAGCCTCTTCGCTCTGCGAATTCTAGCAAGCTTCCTCAAGCGAACGACTTGACTTTCGTTATCGTTCGTTTGTTCTTCAATCATAAGATTATTAAGACTAGACCTTGTAACTCTTGGCACAGCCCCTTCCGCCGCCGCCATTGCAAGCGAAAGCCACACAAGCAAAACTGCGACTATTGCAATCACACCCAAGCAAGCCCACATATGCGCAGGCAAATCGGGAATCGGCGGAATTGTAATGTTATTTAGCATGATTTTTCTCGTATTCTTCCAGCTCATTTACGGCACCTGCTGGCAAAGTGGCGTCGTAAAGCTCGCCAGATCTAGCTGCAAAGAACGTTAGCAAAAGCTGCCTTTGCAAGCCAAACATTTGCTTTTCTTCTTGAGGCGTGGTGTGGTCGTATCCAAGCAAATGCAACATTCCGTGAATCGTAAGCAATAGCATCTCTTCCATTGTGCTATGCCCTGCCGCTGCTGCCTGTTGAGCCGCCACCCACGGGCAAATCACAAGGTCTCCAAGCATTCCTTCGCTCACTTTGTCGTCACTTCCAGGAGTCAGCTCGTCCATTGGAAAGCTCATAACGTCTGTAGGGCCTTCTAAGTTCATCCACTTTTCGTGAAGACTAGCGATTGGCTCTGGGTCCACAAAAGTAATCGACAAATCGGATTGAACGCTTACTCGCATTTGTTGCAAAACCCACATTCCAAGGTCGGAGAATATTTTTGGGTCGATTTGCCAAACGGTTTCGTTCATCACTTCAACACTCATGATTACTTGCTATTCCTCTCAAGATTTTGCGATTCAAGATTTTGCGATTCAAGACTTTGCGATTCAAGACTTTGCGATTCTTGCGATTGCGCGGTTGCTTGCGACTTTCCCCGCACATCCCTAGCACCACGCACGCTACCCTTCTCGCGCCTAAAATCAGCCTCGCGCTTTTCCCACGCTTCGTACGCTTCTACGATTCGCCCAACAAGCTCGGCCCTAACAACGTCTTGCGCATTTAAGTGAACAAACGCAATACTTTTAACGTCTTTTAGCACGTTCTCAATCGAAGCTAAACCAGATTTTGGAACCGCTAAATCAACTTGCGTTCTATCTCCCGTAATCACCATTGTGGTGTTAAATCCAAGACGCGTCAAAAACATTTTAAGCTGCTGAACAGTAGCATTCTGCGCTTCGTCTAAAATAACAAAAGCGTCATTAAGTGTGCGACCTCTCATGTATGCAAGCGGAGCCACTTCCACAACGTTTTCGTCCATATACCTCTTAAGTTGCGGCGCGCCCAACATGTCGGAAAGCGCATCGTAAAGCGGCCTTAAATATGGGTCTACTTTGTCGTTTAGTGTTCCAGGCAAGAATCCAAGATTTTCCCCAGCTTCTACAGCAGGGCGCGTCAACACTATTCTTCGCACTCGCCCATCTTCTAAAGCTCTAACCGCTTTAGCAACCGCTAAATACGTTTTTCCAGTACCAGCAGGCCCAATTCCAAACGTTACAGTATTTGATTCCATTGCTTGCACATAAGCCGTTTGACCCGCGGTTTTTGCGCGAACAGGATTTCCACCTGCAAACGTTATAACGCCTTTAGCCATTCGCGCTTTTCGGCTCATTGCGCGCCTTTTAGCATCTTCACTAGATGGCATTAAATCGGCAGAATCTCGCGCAAAATCGCTTTCGATTGAACCAGAGCCAAAGCCAGCACCAGAGCCAGCAGCATCTCCAGCTCCAGCACCAAAAGACTTTAATCCGCTAAACGCTCCGCCAAAAACTCCACCATTGTGCCCAATCCTATCGATTCGCACATTATGCTCGCTACCTTTAAGCACGTCTCTTTCTAACATGCGTTTTACAGCATACGAATCAACAGGAGCTTCGTAAGCGCAATCAACTATTTTGCGCAACGCGTGTTCGGCTTTGCAAGCGTCTTCCTCACTTCTTGCGCTTCTAGATACGATTTTCACACAATCCGCGTGAACGGAAATATCTACGCTTGGAAAAGCCTTCTCTAACTCTCTTAAGTTTGAATCTGCTGCTCCCAAAACAGCAACTGGGCTTAATTCGCTTGGAATTTGAACAATACGCGTTGTACTATTTGCCACGATTTATAAACTACCTTCTTCAAGTTTTTCGCCTGTTAAAACATGAGCGTGAACATGGAACACGGTTTGACCAGCTCCCAAACCAGTGTTAAAAACAAGGCGATAATCGCCATTATAAAAGTCGTTTGCAATTTTTTGCGCAACGCATGCAATATGAGCCAAAACATCACAATCATTTTGCGCAAGCTCAGCAACATTCTTGTAATGATTGCGCGGAACAATCAAAACATGCACCTTGGCTTGCGGATTAATATCGTTAAAAGCCACTACTGCATCGTCTTCATACACTTTGCTGCTTGGAATTTGCCCATCAATTATCTTGCAAAAAATGCAATCTTTGTCAGTTATGTATGTATTGCATGCTTTATCCATTATTTTGCCCACTTTTCAATAATTCTTATCGCAATTCTTACTGCAATTATTGTTGCAATTCTTATTGCAAAATACCACTTACTATTTTACACAAAACACGCACAAAGCTTGCAAGAATTGCTCGCAAAATTGCTTACTATTCGTACCTGCCAAGCGCTCTAGAAAGCAATGATAAGCATACTGGCCCTGCTGTAGACGCTCGTAAAATATTGCTTCCTAAAACGCAACTTTTAGCTCCAGCATCTATAAAACTTTGAACTTCTTCTTCGCTAATTCCGCCTTCTGGCCCCACAATTACGTAAACAGTGCGCGTTTTGCCGTCTTTTAAGCATTTTTCTGTTAAGTCGTTTACGTAGTTTTCGATTTGACTAAAAGAATCCGTTGCATCTTGATGCAAAACAACTACAAGACTTCCGTAAACGCATGCACGCCTACAAATCGCTAGAATCTGCTTGCTTGTAACTGGCTCTAAAAGCTGAGGCATCCACGCTCTTCGCGATTGCTCCGTTGCAGCCTCAAGCACCTGATTCCAACGCTTATCTGTGCGCCCTGGCTTCCATTTTGAGATTGACCTATTTGCACACCAAGGAATCACTTCGTCTACTCCGATTTGCGTAGCCATGTCTATTGCTTGCTCGTCGTGGCCCGTTTTTGCAAGCGCTTGAATCAGCGATAATCTGGTTGTTGGCGCTGGCTCTTTTATAAACGAATCTACTTTAACTAAGCCGTTTTCGCTGTCTGTAATCGTTGCGTGAATTCGCACTCCTTTGCCGTCCGAAAGGTCTAGCGAATCGCCATCCGAAAGTCGCATTGCGCTTATTGCGTGCCTTTTAACGTGTTGAGGCAAGCTAAGAGTCCATCCCTCTTCAATCCCATTTGCAAGAACGGGCGCATCGTCTTTATTTGTATCCAGCAAAAACAAAGCATCTGTCATAATTTAAGCCTAACGTTAGGCGCAGCCAACATTTTTGCTACTTCTGTGATTTTGTGCAAGTATTTTCGCTCAAGCATTTTCGCTCAAGTATTTCTGTGCAAGTATTTCTGTGCAAGTATTATGGCAAACTAGAATTATACGAATTGGAGGTATGCGCAAATGGTTGACGATTTTAGACGCAACTTTGCGCATTCCATTAATCAAGATTGCACTACAAGCGATGAAGCTTTTGTGACTTTTCGCGTATCTCGTTTTACGCCAAATGACGGTTCTTGCGACTCCGCGGTTGCTGGCGACTCAAGCACCGATTCAGCCACCAACCCAGCACCAATCGCCTCCACTAACTCCCCTGGTTTAGTTAGAAGGCACAGAGAAAGCCCTTTTGCAAAAAAGCGCAAAAGTAGCCCATTCCAGGCGCAAAATTCTGGCGATTTACAAGCTAAACCATTAAGCGGAAAACATTGGATTCAAGATTATACGATTCGCGCGCGCAAAAACGACACGATTTTAGACTGCTTGCTTAAAATTAAGCGCACACTAGACCCCACTTTAGCATTTAGATACTCTTGCGGTCACGGCGTTTGCGGATCGGATGCTGCAAACGTAAACGGCATGCCAACTTTACTTTGCACAGCTACAATCGCTCAAAACGCTAGGCAAAATACGCAAACTCAAGGTGTTAAATCAAGCGGTTTTAGAAAAACTGGTAGCGTAAAATCGCAAGCAACCGCAACCACAACAACATCAACTGCAGAAAATCACAATCTGCAGTCACAATCTAAAGAAATATCTTCACTAATCCAAAATGGAAGCTTTGGCATTATTGAGATTGCGCCACTTTCTGGCTTTGCTGTTCAAAGAGACCTTATTTGCGATCTTTCCCCAATGATTGCGCAGCTTAAAAGAC
Source organism: Gardnerella piotii (assembly GCF_049815665.1). Classification (NCBI taxonomy): domain Bacteria; kingdom Bacillati; phylum Actinomycetota; class Actinomycetes; order Bifidobacteriales; family Bifidobacteriaceae; genus Gardnerella; species Gardnerella piotii. The sequence continues at coordinate 660,337 of NZ_CP187450.1, read as the reverse complement.
TTGAGCCATACTTGCAAGCGCAAAATGTTCAAACAAGAAACAGCAGCGGAAAGCTTGCGATTATTGAGTTTTTGCAACACCCAGAGCAGCTTGCAAAGTTTGAGCTTTTAAGCAATTGCATAATGTGCGGCGTGTGCGAAGGAATTTGCCCAGTTTATGCAGGCGGAGAAGCGTTTATTGGACCTGCAGCGCTTATAAATGCTGCGCGATTTATTAATGATTCCAGAGATAACGCCACTAATCGAAGATTAGACTTGGCGGATTCTAGCGACGGCATAAGCGCGTGCCAATCCGTGCGCGCATGCTCTAGGCAATGCCCACGCGGAATCGACGTTGGAGAAGAGATTTGGCAACTTACAACGCTTATAAATGAGCGCAAAATGAAGGAAAATTAGCCAAAACTAACCAAAACTAGCCAAAACTAATTAATAAACTTATCTCCAGTTGCGATTCGCACAGCTTCTAGAGGATCGTCTGTAATCGCAAGCAAACTAGGATCAAAAGACGATATAAGTCCTCTTTCTTTAACCGTAGTTTCAATCCAATTCATAAGGCCTTTCCAATATTCGCTGCCAAAAAGCACAACAGGAATTTTAGAAACCTTATGCGTTTGAACAAGCGTAAGCGACTCAAAAAGCTCGTCCATTGTGCCAAAACCGCCTGGGCACACAATAATTCCCGAGGAATATTTTAGGAACATTGTTTTGCGAACAAAAAAGTAGCGGAATTGCATTCCAAGATTTACCCATTTGTTTAAGCCCTGCTCGTGAGGCAATTCGATTCCTAGCCCCACGCTTGTTCCGCCAGCTTCTGCCGCTCCGCGATTTGCTGCTTCCATAATTCCAGGGCCGCCACCCGTAATCACCGAAAAACCGCGTTTTACAAGCTCTTTGCCCATTATGCGAGCGCTATTGTATTCTGGCTCATCTGGCTTTATTCGAGCAGAACCAAACACGCTAACAGCTAATCCAAGTTTTGCTAAAGCGTCGAAACCATCAATAAATTCGGCTTGTATTCTAAGAACTCGCCAAGGGTCAAGACCTTGCCACGCATGATTATTATGCGAATCGCTATTAGGCAAATCGTGTTGCAGCAGCGTTTCCGTTGTACTTTCCTTAGGAATCATTGGACCGCGCATCATTACGGCACCGCTGTAATAAGTGTCTTTCCAAGGTGAATTCTGTTCGGTGTTTTGCGAGCGCGAATCGCAAGAATTATCTGGATTATCAGATTTACCAGAATTATCTAAATTATCTAAATTATTATTAGAAACCATAAGTCACCTTCTAAAACCTTCTAATCACTTTCTAGTCATCTTATAATCGCGATTAAAAAACGAATTAAAATAACTCTTAATCACTTTTAATTGCTATTAATCACTCTTCAATATCGTCTAATTCTTCTTCCATATGATTCGATTGCTTTGCAAGCAAGAATCCAGAAACAGCAGCCGCAATAATAGACGCCACTAGTACGCCGAATCGCGCTTCGCCCGAAAGATCCGCGTCGCTATAAGAAAGCGAAGCTATTAACAAAGACACAGTAAAACCAATTCCGCACGCGCATGCTGTAGGAAAAAGATCACGAACGCGCAAATCGTCTGGAACGCGCAAGCTCATAACTTTCTTAGCAATCCAAGCAGTAATCATAATTCCAAGTGGCTTTCCAACAACTAGCGCAATCGTAATCGCAATTAATATTGGAGACAAGAACAGCTGCCAAGTCAAAGTTTCAAAATGAACTCCAGTTGCAAAAAGCGCAAAAACTGGAAGCGCAAACAAAGAAGACAAAGGCTGAATTTTTTGACGATACCTTTCAGCTCTAAGCGACTTTTCGCCGTGAACAAGATGCGCAGGAGTTAGCAAACCAACCATTACGCCTGCAAGAGTAGGGTGAACGCCAGCTTGATACATCATAACCCACGCGAGCAAGCCAACAAGCGCCACAACAGGCCATGGAACGCGCTTTAATCGCACAAGCATAGTCCACACTAATCCGCATAAAACAACGCCTACAAACCAATACCACGCGTTAAGCGAAGAGAAGAATAATGCGATTAATGCAATTCCAAGAAGATCGTCGACTGTAGCCAAAGTCATTAAAAATGCGCGCAATGCTTTAGGAAGCGTTTTAGCAAAAAGAGCAAGAACCGCTAGCGAGAACGCTATATCTGTTGCTGTAGGAATAGCCCAACCAGAGCGAACCATATCTAAAGACGGAAGCGCTCCAGAAGTAAGTCGCATAATCTCTTGACCAGCGTGCAACTCCGAGAATATTGTAACAGTTCCAACAAAAAGAATCGGCGGAACAATCATGCCACCAACCGCGCAAATCATTGGCATTGCTGCCGCGCGAGGGTCCCTAAGCGAACCTGCAATAAGCTCGTGCTTTAAGTCTAAGCCAACTGTAAGGAAGAAAATAGTTAGCACGCCGTCTTGAACCCAATGGCTAATCGACATGTGAATGTTGGTGTATGGAATTCCGATTTGCGTGTGAGAAACAGCTTCAAAAATAGGCGACGCAAATGGCAAATTTGCAAGCATTAATCCAGCTAAAGCAAATCCGAGCATAATCAACCCAGATGTACGCTCATTATTGGCTATTTTGCATGCCACTTTCCACGCGCGCTTTAACATGCTGAATTATCTCCTCTAAGTTTTAAGTTAAGTTTTAAGTTTAGAATGATTGTGCAAAATATGATTTACATGCACTAGGACTTACAAGTATATAAGATACGTATCGAAATATAACAAAAACGCCACTCCGATTAGAAGTGACGTTTCAAATTGTGGAGCTAGGGGGATTCGAACCCCCGACCCCCTCCATGCCATGGAGATGCGCTACCAGCTGCGCCATAGCCCCGTTTTAGTTGTACGGCTCAAACGAACCTTTGATAGAATACAACAGATTTTGCTGCCAACCAAACTCGGCGTGTCGTATGCAGCGTTTTTTAGCGCTATTCCTATTCGCTGCCGACTACTCACGCCGCCTATTCTCCACTGCCAGATTGCTGCGAGCCAGATTCGCCTTGTTGCGCAGAAGATCCGCCACCCGAGCCGTTAGTCGAAGGCGAAGGCGAAGACGGCGAAGAGTCGCCAGAAACCGAAGAATCGCCTTTAGACCCGCGCGCACCAGAAACCGCTCCAGAAACACCAGAATCTCCAGAGCTTTGCTCGCCAGAATCTGCATTAGACTCATTTGAATCTAAAGAAGAAGAGGAGGAAGACCCCTCGTGAGTCTTTTTATCTTGCTTTTCGCTAGGATTCTTGCTCGAAGAATCTTTGCCTTCTTTTCCTTCTTTGCCGTCTTCGCCTTCTTTGCCGTCTTTACTATCTTTCTCATCTTGCGCATCTTGAGAGTCTTTTTGCGCATCTTTAGAGTTCTTATCTTGATTTTGAACGCCATTATTTTGGCCATTTTGCCGCATTTGATTATTTGGATTCTGGCCATTATTCTGCTCGATATTCTGGCTAGAAGGCACTAAATTATCTGTACCCTTTCCTTGAGTAAACAGAAGCACAATGCCAGCAGTAAGAAGAACAGCCGCGAGCGCGCTTAAAATAGCAATAACAATCGTAAGCTTCTTATACTTAGCTTCACTATTTGCGTAATCACTACCGCCACCTAATTCGCGTTTAGCATCGTTAAGAGTAAGAATCGAGTCTTCGTCTCCTTCCGAAAGCGCATTATCTTCTTCTTTTAGCTTTCTTAAGGAAGACAATTCCATAACGCTCGTGCTTTCGGCATTAAGTGCTTGCGATTCCCCCGATTTTGCGTTTTGCGAACTTAAAGAATCAACATCGCGTGAAGAATCGCCAGCAACATTTGCAACATTTGCATTAGAAGCCATTGCAACAACTCTTCTAGCTTGCTTTTCTTTGCTCGAATCAATCATATTATTGTAAACTTCGTATTCTTTAGGCATATCATCCTCTAATGCAATAAAACGCGCATTATTTACCACTTTAGTGTCATCTTCTTCATAGCGGTTTAAACCTGACTTTAGCGCAGAAGAAGACTGTATCTTTTTAGAAGACGCGTGAATAACATTTTGATAAAGTTGCGATGCTACAGCAGAGACAATCGAACCTATTGCAACGCCAATAACAGACCCAGCAATACCAATTTTTGACGAAAGCAAAAACGCCGTCACAGCTGCAAGAGAGCCAGCTAGAACTTGCGTAAATGATATTCCCTTAAAGAAGTTCTTCACAAGCACACCTTAAAAATCGTTATCTACCACTATTCGCTAAGCAATATGCACCAATTAGTAATCACCAAAAATATTCGCTAATTAGTATTCAAATTGACTACTACTTAGATTGTAGATGCTGGCGCAGATGCAACTTTAGACTCTGTTACAGAAATTTTCTGCTTTTTCCTTGCGCGAATTAGCTCAATATGCTCGGCAAGACTTGCAAGAAGAATCGCAGCAAAAATCAGCGCAAATCCAACAAAAGCCATGCTTGTTACTCGCTCATTGTAAAGAATGCTAGAAAATAGCAATGTAAACAAGCATTCTGTGCACATAATCACAGAAGCGTTAGCTGTAGAAAGATAAATCAGCGTGTAGTTTTGAATAACTTGAGCAAGAACAGTTACTATCACTATAAGATAGAACATGTTTGTAAACGTAATCCAATTATCTTCGGCATTAAAGTTAGGCAAAGGCTCGCTTATTGCAGCTCCGCACAAAAATAGAACTCCAGAAACACTAAACTGGCCGAATGTTAAAGCAACGGGATTGTACTGCCTAGAGTAATACGCTAAGTATGTTAAGTTAAACGCAAAAACAGCTGCGCAAATAAGAGTTAAAACATCTCCGTGAGAAAGCGTAAGAACAAGCAAGCCTGGCTTTAGCGCAACGAATCCAACGCCCACAACGCATGTTAAAGCAGCAATAATTCCTAAAAGCGTTGGCTTCTTTTTAATAATCATCCACGCGGAAAATGGCGCTATAACGCAATATGCAGCTGTAAGAAAAGCGCTTCTGCCTGGATCAATCCACCTTAATCCTTCTGTTTGCGTAACTAAAGATGCGTAGTACGTAACGCCCGTTAAAAGCGAAGGAATTATTAGCTTTTTAGTAAAATTTTTGCGAATCGTCTTAAAGAAAACCACGCCCATTATTATGCACGCTCCAAGCATGCGAACCCCCATAAGCCATTGCGGCGTGAATACCTCTAGAGCGTATTTAGACGATACGTAGCTTCCGCCCCAAATTGCGGCGCATAAGAGCAACATGATTCGCGCAATGTTTACGGTAATTCGATCATTCTGCCTTGGTTGAACAGCGCTATTTATTTCACTCATGTCGCTCCCCTCATTATTGCAAACAACAAGTCTATAGCATTAAATTTTTCTTTAAGTTAGCTAAATTGCCTTATAAACTTTATAGAATAGCCACAAAAACAAAAAAAGTACAACCCATTGGCGTTGCTTCGGAAAATTTACTACTTTATTGCGAAATCAGCACTTGATAGCACGCTATTGCCTTAATATTTACGATTAAGTTTTATGCGCGACGACCTGCCTGAGCGCGCTACGCTCTAAGCGAAAAGGCAGGTCGTGTCATTAGCGCGGTCTAAGCGCGCTCACGTCTTCGCTTGCGTTGAAAGCACACCATGCTTTCAACCTTAAGCAAGCTCAGCGCTCCGAATTGCCTTCTCGCGCTACGCTCTAAGCTCGAAGGCAGGTCGTCGCGCCTGCGAGGAGAGAAATACTCAAACCTCGCACAACACCAAGCAAAGACGTGAGCTCAGTCAAAGCGACCATGCAAGTCGATTCGCGCAGTTTGTGCAATTAGTGATTTATGTCACAAGTTTACGCATTTTTACAAAAACTCATCGATTTTTAAGCCTTTATATGCACGATTGCGCGTAATCTTAAAAGTGATTGGATTATTATTGCATTATTTTGAATCATAATTGCATAATTACATGATTAACCTAATCAGTTGAAGAAAGGACTCAACATGGCAACTCTTAGTGAAGATATGAAGACTTTTATTGAAAACAATTTGGCTTGGATTGCAACGATTAGCAAAGATGGTGAGCTTGATCTTGGCCCAAAGATGTCGATGTTTGTTCTAGACGATAATCACCTTGCTTACCACGAGCGCACTGCAGGTCAGCATTTTAAGAACTTGCAAGACGGCAGCCAGCTTGTTGTCGCTGTTGCAAATTTGGCAGAAAAGAAGGGCTATCGCTTCCGCGGAACTGTTACACTTCACACGGATGACGCGATTTACAACGAGCAGGTTCGCGTTGCAGAAGAAAAGGGCACAAAGAAGCCTGCTGCTGTTCCTGTTATGGAGATTAATGAGATTCAGGATTTGACTTCTGGAGCTAATGCTGGAAAGACGATTGCTAAAGATTAGTCAAAATACTAATTCTTAGCAAAAATCTAGCAAAACGCCGAATAAATTATGACCATTCTATGACGCGTTTTAGAATAGCGAGTGGCGTTCTTCTTCAAAGGCGAAGATGAACACCACTCAATTTTTATTTGATTATTTTATTTACTTAAATTTTTACTTAAATTATTTAATTGTCACTAATTTACTTACTTTCTTTACGCAATGCTTGCAGTCTAGCGTTCATTTCTTCCGCTTTCTTCTTCTCGAAGTAATAAATTATTGCAGCAATAGGAATCGGTAAAATAACAGTGAACGCAATCCATCCGCAAATCACAGCTGGCTCATCTTTGAATGAAATCCATCCAACAATCACAGACACAATAAATTGAATAGCAATTGGAGGAACTAGCGCAAAAACGAACTTTGCAAGATTTGACATGCGTTCATTCGACCAAAAAATAGCGAACACTCCATATCCTATGCCTATAACAAACGCGGCTACAGCATAAGATGCAATTCTGTTTCCAACCGCGCTATGCGCTAACAGGCTTGAAATAAAAGACATTACTGTAAAAATAATGCATCCTATGCTAATGCCTTTAGCAATATTTTTTACAATTGTTTTACCTAAAGTTGTAACTTGCTTTTCCATAATAATCGCTTCCTTTTTAAGTATTAAAAAATTAGTATTAAAAATTAGTATTAAAAATACGCTTAAAACTACATTCCCAAGCGCTTTTTGAACGAGCTCAAGCATCTGCGACTAATCCACTCAACGCTTCCGTCGTCCATTTTTACGCTCATACTTCCGCCGAATCCTGGATCGACTCGAACAATGCGATTTAAGTTCACGATTGCGGATTTAGATATGCGCACAAACGACGCGAATTGCGGATTATCAAAATCCATTAGACGCTTGTAAGACACGCACTCGCCTTTATCACTGTGAATGATTACGCGCGAATTTTCTACGCAAATCATAATCACATCTGGCTCGTGCATAACAATAATCGAATCATTAATATAACCATATATGAATGAATTATTATTGCTATTTGCCGCATTCGCAGTATTATTTTCGGCAATATCAGTATTATTTTCAGCATTGCTTGATTTTACATCTTTAGAATCAATGCTTTGCAAATTGGCTATAATGCGTTTAAGGTTATCGTCAATATTGTGAACTGACAATTGAGCGCACTGCTCTTCTTCTGGCGGCACAATAGCAATCGTTACTTTCATCAGGCCCCCTTTCGTATACTACCGTTAGCGTTTACTAGCTTTTGCTAACTTTTCTTAGCTTTTGCCAGCTTTCTGTTTTGTAATTTTGACTATACGGCACTGTAAATAATCTGTCTTTACAAAACCGCTAAACGGTAGTTTTAGGAATATAAGCGGCAAAAAAGGAGAAATTATGCTGCTTAAGCTGCACCCCAAATGCGAATAAGACGCTGGCTTGTAGGGTCTGCTGCAGGACCTTGATCGTAAGCATCCAAGCGCCAATGAATTGAGCCATCCGCATTAAGGCTTGGAATTAAACGCGCCCAACGGCCGTTTCCCATTCCGCCAATAGTCTTATAAGAAGGATCTACCTTGTCTAATCCAAGAAGCTTATGAACAGTTTGAGAAAGGCAAGATCCGTGCGAAAACACTAGTAAATCGCGGTCTGAGCCAGTTTTGCGCGCCCAATCTTCTACAGCTTTCGCAGCGCGCTCGCCAACTTCTTGCTTAGTTTCTGCACCGTGATTAAGCTCTCCACCTTCGCCTTTTACCCAAGCATTAAAATCTTCAGGCCATTTTTCGCTAATTTGCTGGCGATTAAGGCCTTCCCACTCGCCAAAAAAGCGCTCGCGCACGCCATCTTCAACATGCACATTAAGACCAATCTTATCTGCAAAAGCATGAGCCGTTTGCTGTGCGCGAATAAGCGGCGAAACAATGGCAACAAAACTTGCATCGGCTTCTTCTGGCGTAATGCGCACGTGCTCCTGGCTATTTGGATTCTTTGGGTCTTCTAAGTCGGAAGCTCCAAAAAGCACTCGCAAAGCCTTACCAGAGCGAGTCACCTGGTCTATTCCAGACTCATCTAAAGCAATATCAATCATGCCTTGAAGTCTAAATTGCGCGTTATAAGGCGTCTGACCGTGGCGAACAAGCATTACAGAACGCGCAATACCTTCGTGAGCGCTGTTTTTATTTGCATTATGCGCAATTTGCGTTGCGCTTTCAACAAAATCCACCATTATCTTGCGCTACCTTTCAGACTCTTGATTATCGCCATTTTGCGCATTATCGCCATCATTGCCATCCGCATCGCTCTCGCTATGCTCTGGAAGTTGCAAATCAATTACAGGGCAATCATTCCACAAACGCTCAAGGCGATAAAACTCGCGCGCTTCCTCGTGCATAATATGAACCACAAAGTCGCCAAAATCAAGCAAAATCCACTGTGCTAGTTCTAAGCCTTCTCTAGATATTGGCTTGCGCTTGTTGTCTTTTAAGTACAAGTCTTTTTCGATTTCTTCACTAACAGCTAAGACTTGACGCTCGTTAGATGCAGAAACAATCAGCATGGCGTCTGTAATTCCAAGCAGATTGCTAACGTCAAAAGCTTGGCAATTAGTGGCTTTTAACCTATCGGCTGCAGACGCAGCAATCCTAATCGCGTTAACAGAGCTTTCTAAAGCTGCCATTGTTTCTCCTTAACTATCGAACTATCGAACTAGCAAACTAGCGAACTAGCGAACTAGCGAACTATCGCTCCCAAGCTGGCTTCCAGCCTTCTACAACGTGCTGCGTATTTTCCGAATACACCATGGAATCCGCTGGAACATCGTGACGCACAACAGAGCCTGCACCCGTTGTAACTCCATCTCCAACAGTAACTGGAGCTACAAACAGGTTTCCTGCACCAACATGCGCGTTAGAGCCAATAGTCGTATGGTTTTTATGCACGCCATCGTAGTTTGCTGTAATCGTGCCACCGCCAATATTCGTGTGCTCTCCCAAATCAGCGTCGCCCATATAGCTCAAATGCGGAACCTTAGTGCCGTTTCCAATATGCGCTTTCTTCATCTCCACAAACGCGCCAGCTTTACTCTCCTCGCCAAGCACATTTCCTGGTCGCAAATACGTCCACGGCCCAATGTTTGCAGCGCGACAAATATGCGATTCTTGCACACGCGAGCGCTCCACAACCGCGTCTTCGTCAACTTGCGCATCAATAAGCGTAGTGTATGGCCCTACAACAGCACCGCTTTTAACAATCGTGTGACCTTGCAAGAAGCACCCTGGAAGAACCGTAACGTCTTCTTGCAAAACAACATCGTCTTCAAGCCACGTGTTTTCTGGGTCTAGAATCGTTACGCCTTCAAGCATCCACTTTTCGCAAACGCGCTTGTTGTATGCTTTTGCAAGAGCAGATAACTGAACGCGCGTATTTACGCCCTCTACGCTCAACGAGTCTGCTGCCGCCATTGCTCCAACTCGCCCCATTGTGCGAGCGTGCTCCAGTGCATCGGTTAAGTAAAACTCGCCTTGAGCATTCTTGGAATCAAGGTTTTCTATAGCATCGCTAAGCACTGCAGCGTCGAACACGTATACAGACGTATTAACTTCCTTAATCGCAAGCTCTTCTGCATTGGCATCTTTGTGTTCAACAATGCGCAAAACATCGCCATTTTCGCCGCGCACAATTCGCCCGTAGCCAGTGGCATCGTCTAAAACAGCGGTTAAAACAGTTGCCACATTGCCTTGATTATTGTGAAAATAGATTAATGATTGCAATGTTTGCGTGTCTAAAAGTGGCATATCGCTTGCTGCGATTAACACAGCCCCTTTAAGCGCATATCCAGATTGCTGATTTGAAGCTTCATTAAGATCTCGCATTGCGCATTGCACAGCCCTACCCGTTCCAGGCTTATCATCCTGGTTCACAATCCGAACAGCGTTGTTGTAACTTTGTGCAGCTTCCGATACTCGTTGAGCTTGAGCATGCACTACAACAGCAAGCTCCCCTGGGTTTACGCCTGCCATTGCGTCCATTACGCGATTTAAGAACGTTTTTCCCGCAAACTTGTGCAATACCTTTGGAGTTGCTGAACGCATGCGCGTTCCTTCTCCAGCTGCCAGAATTATTGCTGCGGCTACACTAGCATTTTCCATTACACTATGATTTTCCACTACACTATGATTTTCCACACGCGCTCCTTATTTTGCATAATACGTGCCGAAAGATTTTTCAACACAAACATAAGAGCAAAGCAAAGTGCCCCCGACGCGATTCGAACGCGCAACCAACGGATTAGAAGGCCGTTGCTCTATCCATTGAGCTACAGAGGCGCAAGTTGCAATTATACCAAAATTCTTACATCAACACACCCAATCTTAAATAATTTGCAAATTAATATTTCTGTTTTGTGGGGTTTGTATTCTGTTTTGATTCTTATTTGTGATATTTGATTCCGTTTTGATTCCGTTTTGATTTATTGCATTTTACTTTGGGTTTTTAGCGAGCGGTTGCTTGCGATTCTTCCGCACGCACGCAACTCGCTTTTTTACGCGCAACACGCGGTATATTTGATTACTCTACAAAATGTGGTATAGTCGTCAAGTCGCGTTAAAACGCGGATAATTTAAGATGCCCCTGTATCCCAATTGGTAGAGGAAACAGCCTCAAAATCTGTGCAGTGTGAGTTCGAGTCTCACCGGGGGCACGTGCACAACGCCGCTTACATTCTAAGCGGCGTTTTTGTTATCTTCCATCTCGCGCGATTTTGCACAACACACCAAACAACACACCAAACAACACACATAATCCTTGCAGTCACTTTCATTCCTGCGTTTGTTCCCTTTTTGGCTCAAATGGTAAACAAACGCGGGAATCGAAGACTTCGAACTTAAATCGTAGCGTGAGAAATCACATGATTCGCGCTAAACAAAAACGCGCACCCAAAAGGATGCGCGTTTAGAAAACTAACGATTAGCTGACGATTAACTAGCAATCAGCTAGCAATCAACTAGCGATTAATCGCAAGCACCAACGGTGTGAACGTAAATAGAGTCGGTACGACCAGCCTGGCGCTCACCCTGAGCAGTGCTCAAAACAACAATCTTGTCGCCGTCTTCAACCTTGCCAGCTTCACGAAGAACCTTGTCGGTGAAGATCATAAGATCATGACGGTTCATATCGTGGTAGTCCTCGCTAATCAAGAAGCCTTCAGTGCCCCAGCTCAAAGCCAACCAGCGATAAGTGTGCTCATTGTTGGTCAAGCCATAGATTGGAGCAGCTGGACGCTCGCGAGAAATGCGATGAACGGTACGACCAGTTTGCGTGTAAGCAACAATCGCCTTAGCGTTGAGCTTGTCTGCCAAGTCAACAGCTGCAGAAGAAACTGCACCCGTGCTAGACATGTCAAGCTCCACAGATGGAATGCGATCGTAACCGTTTTCAGTAGCGTATTGAGAAATACGAGACATGGTCTGAACGGTAACTGCTGGATACTTGCCGACTGCGGTCTCGTTAGAGGTCATAGTTGCATCGGCGCCGTCAAGAACAGCGTTAGCGCAATCAGAAGCCTCTGCACGAGTTGGAACTGGAGAGTTAACCATCGATCCAAGAACTTCGGTAGCAACGATTACTGGCTTTGCGTATTGGCGAGAAAGCTCAATGCAGCGCTTGGTAACGAGTGGAACCTGCTCAAGTGGCATCTCCACTGCCATATCTCCACGAGCAACCATAATGCCGTCGAAGGTCTTAACAATCTCTTCCAAGTTTGCAACAGCCTGTGGCTTCTCAATCTTTGCAACGATTGGAATGCGACGGCCTTCTTCGTCCATGATTTCGTGAGCGCGATCAATATCGGTAGCAAAACGCACGAACGACATAGCAATAATGTCTGCACCAGTGCGAATAGCCCAACGAAGATCAGACTCATCCTTTTCAGTCAATGCTGGAAGAGAAACGGCAACGCCTGGAAGGTTAATGCCCTTGTGGCTAGAAACTGGGCCGGCAACAACAACCTTAGTGTGTACGTCGTTGCCTTCTACCTTGGTAACCTCAAGACGAACCTTGCCATCATCAATCAAAATTGGATCGCCTGCGTGGCAATCTCCTGGCAAACCCTTGAAGGTTGTGGAAGTGCGATGCTCATCACCCTCAATATCGTCTGTAGTAATAACGAACTCTTGGCCCTCTTCCAAATAAACCTTATCTTCGCCGTCAGCGTTCTTCTTGAACCAACCGCAACGAATCTTTGGACCCTGCAAATCAACAAGAGCAGCAACATTACGACCAGTAGTCTTTGAAGCTTCGCGCACATTGTTGTAAACGCGCAAATGATCTTCAGGAGTGCCATGCGAACGGTTTAAGCGAGCAACATCCATGCCAGCTTCAACAAGCTTGGTAATGCCCTCTAACGATTCGGTAGCTGGTCCAATAGTATCAACAATTTTGGCTTTTCTCATAATGCCTGCCTGTTTCCTTTGTTTATTTTTAAATGGGAAAATACCCACTTTACGAGTAATAGTGTACCAGCAAATTGTGACCTATACGCAAAACTCGCAACTATTTATTTACTACGATTAAACATGACTACATGCGCTCACTTATTAATCACGATTAGTACAGACACTAACGCAACTAGCGCAAATACTTAGCACGCTTGCGATTTAGCACAGCTCCAGAAGCCACAAACAAGCCAAGCACTAGCGCACCAAATGACGCAAAAGTTACTCCAGAGGCATCCGCACCACTATTTGGCAGCACTCCAGAAGAGCGCATGCCTGTAGCTTGCGACTTAGCAGAACCGCTTCTGTTTGCAACACCGTTTGCAGCACCGTTTGCTAAGTCATTCGCAGAACCATTTGCAGCACCGTCTTCCGAGCCGTTCGCAGCACCGTTTAACGTTCTATTGTTATTGACGCTGCCGCCTTCAACATTTAATTCAGGATTATCGCTTGAATCTGGTTCAACACTTCCGCTGCCATTGTTGTCGTCATTATCACCACCATCATCGCTGCCTGTATTCTTCGTAAAGATGGCATATACAGTCGTATCATTATTTACAAGCGTTGCTCCAGTAAACGCAGTACCTTTACCATCCGAGCTTGTATTCCACTCTTTGAAGGTATAACCATCCTTCGTTGGATTCTTAGGCATAGACTGGTCAGTCAAGGCATCCGTATCAATAGCCTTACCAGTTTCCACTTTTACTGCTGCATGAGTATTATCGCCGTTCATGAATGTAACCGTATTGCTAATTTGCTTCCAATTAGCAGTAAACACAGTATTAGCATTCAAAGTATAAGTATCACCTGGATTGTAAGTGTTACCAGCAGCATCCGCCCAGTTTAAGAACTGATAATCTTCGCGCGTAGGCGCAGGCAATATATTAATATTCTTACCTTGCTGCACTGCTTCACTTTTCTTGGCTGTACCATCACTAAAGGTGCCGCCATTAGCATTAAATGTATATCTTGCATTCCACTGTGCGCGGAGTAAAAATATGCCGTCATACAATGGGTCTAATTTCTCATCGTTCCACGACATCCAATCACGACTATAATCAGAAAATGGCGATTGACTATTCCAGTAGTAGCGTTTGCCTACAACCTTTTTTTGCCTATACGAATCAGTATCAGGTAGCTCGGTATACCACCCACCAAATTCCACGTTCTCTTTTGTTGGATCCTTTGGAAAATCAACCGTATTATCTTTTTTTACTATATTTGTTATTGAGTCCGACTTACCGTCAATATTTCCGCCCTTCAAGTCGAATTTTACCTTCATTTGATCTAGCGAAATACGTACAGGCGTACTACTATCAACAACTGCTTGAAATTCAGCATAATTCCTAGTTGGTTTAGGATACGTATAATCAGACTCCCAAGAAAGATTATAGCTATCAGGAAGCTTTGAAGTATCAACTTTTATAGTTACTTTTTCGCCATTCGCAAAATTGCCAACAGTACGTTCACAACTATTATTTAATTGTTTCGCAACTTCAAAATTTTTCCCCTGACTATCAATAACTGTTATAGGAAGATTTTTCCACATATTTTCTATTGCAGAATCAATCTGTCCAAGTGCTCCAGGCGTTGTATGACCTTTGCCTAATTCTTTTGCATAGTTCATAGATATGTGTAGCGGTTGCTTTTTCGTATTATTATCTTCAGCAGCCTGAGCCACTACTGCTCCAGCAAAAAGTCCAATCGCAGCTATAAAAGCAACTACTAAACTAATAACTTTATTTATTCTTTTATTATTCATTTTATTCCCAACCAAATTAATGATTATAGTAATAATAATTTTTTATTAAATTCAAAAATTTATATAAGGCAAATACAAAACTAAAAATGCATGTAAATATGCAAAACCACTCACCTATTTCAATACAAAATAAACAATGTATAAAGTGGTTAGAATATAAAATTATGTTACAAAAAAGACAAAATCACGCTGTCTGTCTGTCTGTCTGTCTGTCTGTCTGTCTGTCTGTCTGTCTGTCTGTCTGTCTGTCTGTCTGTCTGTCTGTCTGTCTGTCTGTCTGAGCATGCTCTCTCTCAATCCTTTTGTCAAGTATTTTTCAAAAAAAAAATAAAATAAATTTATTTTTTCACATTAACAAAATTTAGAATATTCCATGGCTGATTCTCTATCAATGCAAAGACATCGCGTGAATCATAGACAATAAATAATCTTTTATTAACATATTCAAATCCAGCACTCACCACATCTAACTAGAATACTCAATATTTGACGCATACATTAGCTTATTTATTAGCAACGCTAACTTACAAGATAACTTACACGCTCACTCATTACGCTCACTTGCTAGCCTCATCCATTTGCCGCAACTCTTTTTTAAAATCGCGTATCTCGTCGCGCAATCGCGCTGCAAGCTCAAACTGCAACTGTTCTGCAGCAACATGCATTTGCTCGCTCAAATTCTTAATCAAAGACATAATATCGCTTTGCGGCAAGGCGGATATATTCGCCATGCGCTTTTCTTTGCTTTGCTGCCCAAGATTCGGCTCTTTTGGCACGCCATAATGCGAGTTC
The DNA here is from genome assembly GCF_049815665.1 of Gardnerella piotii. Taxonomy (NCBI): domain Bacteria; kingdom Bacillati; phylum Actinomycetota; class Actinomycetes; order Bifidobacteriales; family Bifidobacteriaceae; genus Gardnerella; species Gardnerella piotii. Next base: position 644,918 of record NZ_CP187450.1, on the reverse strand, counting down.
CCAGCCTTATTAGCATTCCTGTAACCGCCTGCTAGCAAAGTTTGAGTATCAACATCCTCCTTAGCGAGCATGTCGTTAACATCGCTAATCTTCTTTCGCAAAGGCTTAGGGTCAATTCCATTAGCCTTGTTATACGCGATTTGCTTTTCGCGGCGGCGCTCCGTCTCACTAATCGCCTTGCTCATAGCATCCGTAACGCTATCCGCATACATAAGCACAGTTCCCGAAACATTACGAGCAGCGCGGCCAATCGTCTGAATAAGCGAACGGTAAGATCTTAAGAAGCCTTCCTTATCTGCATCCAAAATCGCAACAAGCGAAACTTCTGGCAAATCCAAGCCCTCACGAAGCAAATTAATGCCAACAATCACATCAATTTTGCCTTCGCGAAGCTCGCGCAAAAGCTCCACTCTGCGCAAAGTATCAACATCCGAATGCAAGTACTCAACTTTAATACCAAGCTCCAAAAAGTAATCAGTTAAGTCTTCCGCCATTTTCTTTGTAAGCGTAGTAACAAGCACGCGCTCATCTTTTGCAACTCTATCCTTGATTTCCGCAAGCAAATCGTCAACCTGCCCTTCCACGGGCCTAACCTCAATCTTAGGGTCCAGCAAGCCAGTTGGGCGAATAATCTGCTCAACTACGCCATCCGAAAGCCCCAACTCGTAGTCTCCAGGCGTTGCAGAAAGATACACAGTTTGACCAACATGCTCCAAAAATTCGTTCCACTTTAACGGGCGATTATCCATTGCAGATGGCAGCCTAAAGCCATGCTCTACAAGCGTTCTTTTGCGCGAGGCGTCTCCCTCGTACATAGCTCCGATTTGTGGCACGGTTACATGCGATTCGTCTAAAACTAGCAAAAAGTCATCTGGGAAAAAGTCAAGAAGCGTATGCGGAGGCGTGCCAGCCGCGCGCCCGTCAAAATGCCTCGAATAATTCTCCACTCCTGGGCACACTCCAACCTGGCGAAGCATCTCCAAATCGTACGTAGTTCGCATTTCCAAACGCTGAGCTTCCAGCAATTTGTTCTGCTTTTTAAGCTGCGCAACTCTCTCATCACGCTCTTTTTCAATCGCCTCAAGCGCACGCTCCATGCGCTCCGGACCTGCAATATAGTGAGACGCTGGGAAAATATGAACGCTACTCTCCTGGCGAATCACTTCCCCCGTAAGCGGATGCAACATTGTAATTCTGTCGATTTCGTCGCCAAAGAACTCAATTCGCACAGCTAATTCTTCGTAAACTGGAATAATCTCAACCGTATCTCCGCGCACTCTAAAAGTTCCGCGCGTAAACGCAATGTCATTGCGCTTGTATTGCATGCTCACAAACTTGCGTAATAAATCGTCTCGCTCAAGCTGCTGGCCAACGCTCAGCATAAGCATTCGCTCGGCATACTCCTCTGGGGTACCGAGTCCATAAATGCAAGAAACAGTAGCTACAACAACACAATCCCTGCGCGTAAGCAAATTCGCTGTAGCTGCGTGACGAAGACGCTCAACATCGTCGTTAATATTCGAGTCTTTTTCAATATACGTATCTGTTTGCGGAATGTACGCTTCCGGCTGATAGTAATCGTAATAAGACACAAAATAGCTCACAGCATTATCTGGCATAAGCTCGCGAAACTCCGCGCAAAGCTGAGCTGCCAAAGTTTTATTCGGCTCAATAATAAGTGTAGGCCGCTGCAAACGCTCAATCAGCCAAGCGGTTGTAGCAGTTTTACCAGTGCCAGTTGCGCCCATTAAAACAACGTCGTTTTCGCCGTTTTCAATGCGATTTGCTAACTCTTCGATTGCTTGCGGCTGGTCGCCCGAAGGCTTGTATGGCGCTTTTACTACAAAAGGCTTGTTTGTGCGCTGAATTTTATTCGACATTATTTTTCTCCAAGAGCATTAATAGCATCAAGAGCATTTTATTTATTTTACTAAAACCCAACAATCGCGCGGTTGCTGGCGATTTTTCCTTTGGGTATCTAATGCTCCTTACTCATCCACGTTTTAATTTTTGAATCAACGTTTTTAAGCATAACTTCCATAGGCTTTGTAGAATCAACCACAAAATCCGCGATTTTTTTGCGCTCAATCTCTTCAACTTGATTATTTATGCGCTGCTGCGCCTGATTCTGGCTCATTTTGCGCTCGCTTATCATTCGCGCAATGCGAACATCTTTAGGCGCTTCAACTGTAATAATATAGTCAAAACTAAATGGAATGCTGTCAATTACTTGTGCAAGCAGCGGAATATCGTGCACAATAATCGAACTCATACTGCCTAGCGCACTGTGATTTTCTTCAGTACTGCGATTTTCTTCAGAAATTTTATTAACATATTCGCTTATATACTCAACTTCTAAAGTCTTCGCTAAATCATAAATAGCAGGATGAATAAGCGACTCAAGCTTCTTACGATTTTCACAACTCTTGTCGGAGTCTCCAAAAACACACTTTGCAATAAACTCGCGATTTAAAGAGCCATCATTCTTAACAGCATCTTCCCCAAAAATGCTTACGATTTTCTGCAAGACTACGCTTCCTGGCTCCACCACTTTACGCGCTAAAACATCGTAATCTATAACAAACGCGCCAAGCGAACGCAAATGGTCTACTACAGTAGATTTTCCAGCCGCGATTCCGCCAGTTACCGCAATCCGCATCATTGTCATATTTTGATTATAAACGATACATTTCTCACAATAACGTAAGTTTTAATTGACCCAACTAAAACTTCTTATATAGCACGCAGTAAATAGACCCGTAATAAGATTTCCAATTATCGGTTAATAAACTGTATCCAAGCTTATTATAAAAATCTAAAGCAACAGCATTATTATCTTTTTCTGTAGATAAAATTATTGTTTTATATAATTTAAGATTTTCGACTTTCTTCATAAGCGCACTGCCAACGCCTATATGCTGAAACTCAGGATCTACAAACAACTCATTTAGCTCTAAGCTTTGATTGTACCAATCATAATTTTCTGATAAAAATGGCTTAATTTGATTCGCATACCAATTATCTTGTAATAATTCTATGCCATATAAAACACCGATAATACGATTATTCATTGTAGCAACAAGTAAAAGCGCACTATTGTTATCTTTCAAACTATCTAATATGCGCTCACGAACATTATCTATACGATCCAGTTCTTTAGGGAATGCTTTTAGATATAAATCTAAAATTATATTCATATTATCTTTGGCTTCTAAATAATCTAATTTTTTAATTTCAATGTTCTTCATAAAAATCCTTTATACAAGCTACTATCCGTATTACAACACAACATATTTAATCGACATATGCATATTTGATTTTACATAACCATCGTTATATAAGTACTAATTATTATTTTCGAAATATTTTCGCTTATATTCACTTAATCAATATAATTTCTTCTTTTTATCATAAAATTCAACATACGTCACATGTCATATGAATGATTTAGAATCTACAGATACGAGGTAATTGTTCTCGCAAACTATAAAGACAAAGATGTAATTTATAGGTAATTACTTATACGCCTTCAATGAAGAAAGGAATATAATGATTGGAACAGCGCATAAAGTTTGCAAAAATATTTTCTCAGCAATTCTTACATCTGCAACAATTGTGTCACTTAGCATAGGTGTAGCATCAGCAACTACCCCCCCCCCATGAACAAACTGAACCAGTAACATTTACGATTACACGTACGGATGATTTAAAAAATGATGTTCGAGTTGGGGATACGCTAAGATATAAGCTGACTTACACAAATAATACTAATCACAATGTGACTGTTTGGCCAACTAACAGTAATCTCACTGCTGTGGCTGTTGAAGGGAATAACGGTAACTGTAGGTGGAGAAATCTACAACCAGGAAAAACTGTATCATGCACGCAAGGATTCCATATAACAGAGGATTCTGATATTAAAGAAAAAGGTTTCACTCCATCAACCGATTGGAAAATTAGCAAAGATGCAAATGGTAATGAAGTTATATCTACTCCAAAATTAATTGGCGAAAAAGTTACAAATATTAATCCAGTTCCAAGGCCTAGAAAAGACGGGGATCCTATTAGATTAGCAACAATAGGTCAAACTGTAGAAGGACTAACTGGAAAACCTTATTATAGAATACCTGCAATAGCTGAAGCTAACAATGGTTGGATTCTTACAGCTTGGGATTATCGACCAAATGGTGCAGCTGATGCCCCTAATCCAAATTCTATTGTTCAAAGAATATCTAAAGACGGTGGAAAAACTTTTGAAAAAATACAAATCGTAGCAAAAGGAAAAGAAAACTCAAATAAAGATGGACTCTCAAATAAATATGGATTCTCTGACCCTTCATATGTTGTAGACCAAGAAACAGGCAATATTTTCTTATTCTTCGTAAAATCATACGATGGTGGCGTATGGGATTCTACAGCTAGTACAGATAAAAGTGATAGACATATTTTAGACGCTGCTGTTACTTGCTCAAAAGATAACGGTTTAACTTGGAGTGAGCCAAAAGTTATAACTAAAGACATAACTAAATATCCAAAAAATGAACGAGCTAGATTTGCTACTTCTGGGCATGGTATTCAACTAAAATACGGAAAATATAAAGGTCGTTTAATACAACAATACGCAATAGTAAACAGTTCCAATGGAAGTGTGCAAAGAAACAATGAGAAGTGGCAAGCCGTATCTGTATACTCTGATGACCATGGAGTAACTTGGAAAGCTGGAAATCCAGTTGGACTAGGTAAAGAACAAAGCCATATGGATGAAAATAAGGTTGTAGAGCTTTCTGATGGAAGAATTATGTTAAACTCTAGACCGCATGAAGGTGGTGCAAATAATCATAGAATCATTGCTTTTTCTAATGATGGCGGAGAAACGTATGGTAAAGCATACAAAGATGAGACACTGCCAGATCCAGGTAATAACGCTCAAATAACAAGAGCATTCCCAGATGCTCCAATTGGATCTGATGCAGCTAAAATCCTCTTATATTCATCTTCTTCTGGTTCTGGAAGAGCAAATGGTTTGATACGTGTCTCATATAATGATGGAGAAAGTTGGACAGAAGAAAAGGGATTCAAGAATGGTGCAATGGCTTACTCCACTATTCAAGCTTTAAGCCAAAAAGCAGGAGGCGGTTATGGTCTCCTATATGAGGGCGATAATAATGACATAATGTATACGAGAATTTCTGCTGGCTGGTTAAGTATACGTCCTAACATAACCTTAGGTTCCACAACTAAAATCAATCTATCCACCCAAAAGATAAGTCTTCCTGTGGTAAATCCTACGAGTACTAAATATGAAAATATTAAAGTTACGTCTATAAACACAAGTGATTTTACTGCATCAAGCGATTCTGTAACAATCGAAGCAAATAAAACTACATATATTCCTTTGAAAATTGAAGTGCCTAAAACAGCAAAAGTTGGAGATAAACTTACTGCAAAAATTCGTATTGCGTCTGCAAACAAAAATCAAGATCGTTCAAGCACAGAATTATCATTTGAAACGACTATAACTTTAAATGTTGCAAGTGAAACTAAAAATTCTAGTACTCAAACAGATCCTCTACCTAACAATCAATCACATACTGATACACAAACAGGAAAAGATCCTGAAACAACACAATCTGAAAAGGAGATAAATAAGAATATTAGTCCAAATATAATTCCAAATAAGAATAACAATAAACAGAACAGCAGCACATTTAACATAAATAAAGAATATTCTCAAAATTACAGAAAGGATTACTCTAATACGGACAATTCCAGAACGAATTATCATTACTCTTCAAAAGCAAAACATGATAATTACAATGTGGATAATAACAGCATTGATAATGAAAATAATTATAAGCATTATAGTAAATCTGGCAATGCTTTAGCAAAGAATAGAGGAATGATGCAAAAAACTGGAATCAACACAACTATTCCTTATGCTTTAATGATTCTATTAATAGCTATCTCTGCAGCATTAATGAAATTAAAAAATATGCAATATTAAAGAATAAGTGTATTTGCTATATTATTCATTTGTTCTAATGTTTTAGGCATAAAAATAAAAGATGCGTTTTGGAAATTGAATTCTAAAACGCATCTTTTATTTGTAAAATTACTTATAAATCTTAATACTAAATATTTATTTTTAGTCTTTTAACTCAGCACCATCAGCATCTTGATGCCACTTAGTTCCAGGCTTTGAGCAAAGAATCAAAATACCCTCAACCAATGCCCATATTCCCGTAATAATCAACAGGAAACCAAAAGAAAGAACAGAAATAAGCAGCTGTGCAATCGCCTTTCCTTTAAAACCAAGGTAAAAATTGTGAATACCTAATGTGCCTAAGAAAATCGCTAGCAAACCTGCAACAATTTTATTGCGCGAGCTTACTAAAGTTGCTTTAGTGTTCTCCTCAATATTCCCATCGTACGAAGGAAACTGAGCATTTTGCTGATTGTTGTCAAACGTGCTCATAATCTTCACCAATCCTTTTAATAATTATGATTAATGTTTAAAAGCATCATATAATCATGATTCTTAAAAGAGAATTAATTGTACCTATATTTAATTACAAAATTGCCCCGATGATTACTCACCAGGGCAATTGTTAATAAGCTTCTAGTAGAAAGTAGAAACTACTTCTTTTCGCTCAAAAGCTGTTCGCGCAAAGCTGCGAGCTGATCGGAATCAGCTAAAGCACCTTCGTTAGCTGCCTCAGAAGAATAGTTGGAAGCAACTTCTTCCTTCTTTTCTTCCTTAGCTGGCTTCTTTTCTTCAGCTTCTTCACTCTGACCATCAGCGGCTGCGGATTCTGCTGCAGCTGCGAGTTCCTTAGCGGCGAACACCTTATGCTGCTCCCACAATTCGTGAGCTGCTGCATACTGTGCTTCCCACTCTTCGCGCTGCTGCTCGTAACCAGCAATCCACTCGTTAGTGTTTGGATCGAAGCCTTCTGGGTACTTGTAGTTTCCTTCTTCGTCATACTCAGCTGGCATGCCGTAGAGAGCTGGATCGAAATCTTCAGAATTTGGATCAACAGCCTCGTTAGCTTGCTTCAAGGAGAGCGAGATCCTGCGACGATCGAGATCTACGTCAATAACCTTAACGAATACTTCTTCGCCACCCTTAACAACAGTTTCTGGGTTCTCTACATGACGGTTAGCAAGCTCGGAAATGTGAACCAAGCCTTCGATGCCGTCTTCAACGGAGATGAACACACCGAACTGAACAATCTTGGTGACCTTGCCCTTAACAACCTGTCCAGGAACATGGGTGCGAGCGAAGCGCTGCCATGGATCTTCCTGAGTTGCCTTAAGGGAGAGGGAGATGCGTTCGCGATCGAGATCAACGTCGAGAACCTCAACGGTAACCTTATCGCCAACCTTAACAACCTCAGATGGGTGATCGATGTGCTTCCAGGAAAGCTCGGAAACGTGAATGAGGCCGTCAACACCGCCGAGGTCAACAAACGCGCCGAAGTTTACGATAGAAGACACAACGCCTTCGCGAATCTGACCCTTCTTAAGCTGCGAGAGGAAGGTCTCGCGAACTTCGGACTGGGTTTCCTCGAGGAACTGACGACGAGAAAGCACAACATTGTTGCGGTTCTTATCGAGCTCAAGAATCTTAGCCTTAATCTTCTGGCCAATGTATGGGGAAAGATCGCGAACGCGACGCATTTCAACGAGGGAAGCTGGCAAGAAGCCGCGCAAACCGATGTCTACAATCAAGCCGCCCTTAACAGCTTCAATAACGGTACCTTCAACAATGCCGTCTGCATCCTTGATCTTCTCAATGTCACCCCAAGCGCGCTCATACTGTGCACGCTTCTTGGAGAGAATAAGACGTCCTTCCTTGTCTTCCTTAGTTACAACAAGGGCTTCGATGGTGTCGCCAACTTCAACAACATCATCTGGATCAACGTCTTTCTTGATGGAAAGTTCACGGGAAGGGATTACACCTTCAGTTTTGTAGCCGATGTCCAACAATACTTCGTCGTGATCAATCTTTACGACTGTACCTTCAACTAAATCACCATCGTCAAAATTCTTGATGGTTGAATCGACTGCCTTGATGAAGTCTTCTTCGGTGCCAATATCATTAATCGCAACCTTGGCGACTTCGTTATTATTCTCTGCCATTACTTATTAGTGGTTTCTTCTTGGGGTGGATATTACTCGATATTAAATTATGATTTATGCACGCGCACTATGCACGCGCTCTGTCAATGTTATATATAGGCATAGCCAAAATCGCCGTTTTACTTCGGGCGTGTCGCGCTACTTGATATTTACTACTTGCCATTTGCCTCGCGCTCAGCCATATCAACAACATTAGCCAATAGCATTGCGCGGGTCATTGGCCCCACTCCACCAGGATTTGGCGAATACGCTCCCGCGACTTCTCTACAAGCAACATCAACATCGCCTTTTACGCGATATCTTCCCACTTCTTCATCAAAAACGCGCGAAACACCAACGTCAACCAACACGGCTCCAGGCTTAACATCGCACGGCTTTACAAATCCCGCGCTGCCCATTGCTGCAATAATAACGTCGGAGCGCATCATAATATCGTGCAAATCACGCGTGCGAGTGTGGCACAATGTTACAGTTGCGTCTACTCCCCTGCGCGTAAGAAGCAGCCCAATTGTTCGACCAACCGTGATTCCTCGCCCAAGCACGCACACATTTTTGCCAGAAAGATCAATGTTATAAGCGTCTAAAAGCGCCAAAATCCCTCGCGGTGTGCATGGAAGAGGCGTTGAAATATCTCCCGAAATATGCATAACAAGCTCGCCCAAATTGTACGGATGCATTCCATCGCAATCTTTTGCAGGGTCTACTGCCTCAATAATCTTTTGGGAATCCACGCCTTTTGGCAAAGGCAATTGCACAATAAAACCCGTGCAAGAAGGGTCATTATTAAGCTGATTTACGGCTTTAAGAATGTCATCTTCGCTAGCGTCTTCTGGCAAATCGCAGCGGATTGAGCGAATCCCCACTTCTTCGCAATCCTTGTGTTTTCCAGCAACATACTTCAGCGAGCCAGGGTCGCTTCCAACTAAAAGCGTTCCAAGCCCTGGATTAATGCCTTTTTCTTTAAGCTTTTCTACTCTATTTTTTAAGTCGCTTTTAATACTTGCAGCTAGCGCTTTTCCATCTAAAACAACAACCATGATTCACTCCCCAACTCGCATGTTAATTCTTATGTTCAACTTGCAAATCTTCTAACACAATTCGTACGCGTAGGATATTCGTATGGATAGGCTATCGTGAGGTATCGAAGTGCGCGACACAACTGTTAATAACTGAATATTATAATAGAATGGTATTTGTATTGCATAAGAAAGCTACAACAAGACTTGCAAAGAGCCTTGCAGCAAGCTACAACGAGTTTTAACAAGTGCTAATGCTAATAACACTGACGGAAGGGGCGCAAAGATGTGCGAAAATATTTTTCATTTAACTCGCGCAAAGAAAATATGCAAAGCTGTTTTAGCGTGCATAATTGTTCCATCAATGTTGATTGGTATAGCTGGGTGTGGCGCAAGCTCGCAATCTTCTAAAGCTCCAACACAACCCAAAAAAGAAGTTAAACAAATCAAGGTTGTTTCCACTCTTGAATCTTGGGCAAGTTTGGCTAGAGAAATCGGTGGAAACGATGTTGAAGTGCAATCTATAATCAGCAATCCAGATACCGACATCTCTGCATTTAAGCCGTCTAGCAAAGATTTGCAAAAGTTGTATTCTGCGCAAGTCGTTGTGTCAAATGGCGCTGGCTACGATAGTTGGGTTGCAAAGCATACGTCTAAAAGCAGCGAGATTGTAAACGCAGCCTCCACAGTCGGCGCGCTAAATGGCGATAACCCTTATCTTTGGTTCTCAAAAGATGCTAGAAACGAGATGGCTTCTAGCATTTGCAACGCTTTTTCTAAAGTCCTTCCTTCAAAAAAGAAGGTTTTTGCTAAAAGACTTGACGCAGTTAAATCGCAAGAAAATAAGCTTGATGAATATCTTGCAAACTTCGCTAAAAGTCACAAAAAGTTTAAGTACGCTTCAATAAATCCTGTTCTTTTCTGGCTTATGTCCGATATGGGCATTAGCGATTCTGCGCCTAAGGCATACGCTCAGCAATTAACGCAAGGCGAAGAAGTAGACAAAGCTAATATAGATGAATTCCAAAAGCTTATTGAAGAGCGAAAATTCGACGTACTTATAAGCAATAGTCAGCGTAAAGGCGACGATATTAGCATTTTGACTGGGACTGCTGGCAGAAGCTACACGTCTGTAATGTGGGTTAATGAGCTTATGCCAACGTATGCAACCGATTTAAGAAAATGGGTTATGAAGATTTGCGAAGACATTGACAATGCTAGCAAAACTACGACCGATATGCGTAAAGATTTAGCAAAGCAAGAAGCTGATCAAAAGAAGCCTATTACCGAAAAGCCGACTGTTTCTCAGCCAGATCCAAACAGGTCTAACGAAGGCCAGCAAGATCCTGGAAAGTAGACACGTGCTTGAGCAAGTATAGACAATAAATACTTCATACTATTTATTAGCAATTACTTACGAATTAAATATTTGATGGCGATTTATCTGCAATCACTTGCAATCATCTGCAATCACTCGCAGTGCAATTTTAATGCCTCGAAGCATATCAGCTAAACTCATAGAACTCGTGCTCGGCTTATTGAGAACCTGCTCAGGCAAATACGGAACGTGAATGAAACCGCTCTTAATTGGCAATTTTTTAGTCTGGCAATAATTACAAACACTGTAAAGCACGTCATTACATACGTACGCACCCGCAGAAAAAGACACAGCCGCAGGCAATTTCGCTTTATTTAAAGCGTCAACTATGTTCACAACTGGCAAAGTCGCTTTATAAGCCACATCACCATCCTGCACAACAGACTCATACCAAGGCTTATATCCACTATTATCTGGTATGCGCGCAGCTCTACAGTTAATGCCAACATATTCAACGTTAAAACAAGCAGAACCGCCAAATTGCCCTAGCGAAAGCACAGCATTAGGATGAACTTCCTCTATTTTCTCAATAACTTTTTGCGCACCCTTGTTAAATTCCGTAGGAATCTGCAAACGAACAAGTTCCACACCCTCAGGCGCAGGCACTGATTGCGCAATCTCCCACGAAGGATTTATAGACTCATTATCAAACGGCGTAAAACCAGTAATCAAAATACGCATTACAATACCCCCTCATACAACTCTCACTTATCAAACTTTATAAAACTTTATCAAACTTTATCAAAATATATTGCGAAAACTATATATACACGAATGCACTTGTATAAAACATTCATGATTCTATTACTTATTTCACTTTTATAGCAAAGATTAAATAGTAATTACAACTTATACAATAATCGCAAAACAACACACCTAGACTCACGATTAGCCAGACTCGTCGTAGTGTAATATGATTAGCTACTAGCGCGTGCTTAACGAACAATGTTGTTAACAGCGCGCATAAAACCATATAAATACAGAAAATACAGATAAATCAAAAGTCAATGACGAAAAGAGATTACCGATGACCAAGATTATTCAGATTGGCGCAAATCATGCTGGCACTGCCTGCGCTAACACCATTTTGAGCTACCCAGGAAACGATCTTACAATCTACGATCAGAATAGCAACATTTCCTTCCTTGGCTGCGGTATGGCTTTGTGGATCGGCAAGCAGATTCAAAGCAGCGATGGCCTGTTCTACCAGAAGCCAGAAGATTTCGTTAAAAAGGGCGCTAAGGTAAATCTTGAAAGCAAAGTTCTAGACATTGATTACGCAAAGAAAGAAGTAACAGTCGAGCTTAAAGACGGATCGGTTATTCACGATTCTTACGATAAACTCGTTCTAGCTACTGGCAGCCTTCCAAACAAGCCACGCATTAAGGGCATTGACTTGGAAAACGTGCAAATGGTAAAGCTTTTCCAAAACGCGCAAACTGTTATTGCTAAGCTTCAAGAGCGCGATTTTAATAACGTTGTAGTTCTTGGCGGCGGCTACATTGGCGTGGAACTTGCTGAAGCTTTTAAGCGTTTGAACAAAAACGTGACTCTTATTGACATGGAAGACCATATTCTTAACGGCTACTTTGACCCAGAGTTTTCCGATAATTTAAAGAGAATTATGGAAGATAAGGGCATTAAGTTTGAGCTTGGTCAAGCTGTTGAAGAGATTGTTGGAGATACTGAAGTTAAGGCTGTTAAAACAAACAAGGGCACTTACGATGCCGACATGGTGATTTGCGCCATTGGATTCCACCCAAATGTTGCTCTTGGAAAAGATCATTTGAAGCAATACGAAAATGGCGCTTTCCTAGTTGACAAGAAGCAGCAAACTTCCGACCCAGATGTGTACGCTATTGGCGATTGCGCTACAATCTACGACAACGCTCGAAGCCGCGTAAACTACATTGCGCTTGCTACTAATGCCGTTAGAAGCGGCTTGATTGCAGGCCACAACGTTTGCGGAACTCCTGTAGAAACCGAGGGCGTGCAAGGCTCTAGCGCAATGATGATCTACGACTACAAGCTTGTTTGCACTGGTTTGAGCTTAACGGCTGCTCAAAAAGAGGGCATGGACGTTGACTACGTTGATTTTGAAGATACACAAAAGCCTGCGTTTATGGAAGTTGAGAATCCAAAAGTTAAGATTCGCATTGTTTACAAGAAGGATTCTAAGGTGATTGTTGGATGCCAATTGGCTTCTAACTACGATATGTCTGCAGCAATCCACCTGTTCTCTCTTGCTATTCAAAAGAAAGTCACGATTAAAGAGCTTGCATTGTGCGATATCTTCTTTATGCCTCACTTCAACCAGCCATACAACTACATTACGATGGCAGCTTACACGGCTTTGTTGAAGGGATGATTAGTTTCTGATTGGTTTAGGCTGAATCGCTTTTTATTGATTAGCTTAGGCTGAATCACTTTTTGCTGATTAGCTTATGATTAGCTTATTATTAGCTTAAATCGCGTTTATTAAACCAAGCAATTTGTTCTATAATGGAGCGGTTGCTTGGTTTTTTAATCATCCGCGCACAAATCGCGAACCAAAACGCGCATATTAGCGTAAGACGTACAAATTAAAACAAAGGAGTCTAGGATGAAGCAGCTATCTATTAAGCCAACTATTCACAAATTTGAAAATACGCGCGATTTTGCGCAAGAATTTAAGCTTGGCAAAGACGATTTGGTTATTACAAACCAATACATTTGGGAGCCTTATTTTGGCAGCTTGAACCTTGATTGCAATGTGATTTTCCAAGAAAACTACGGCAAGGGCGAGCCAAGCGACGAAATGGTTGATGCAATTGTTCGCGATATTCACACTACCCCAAAGCGCGTGATTGGCATTGGCGGCGGCACCGTTTTGGATATTTCTAAAGTTTGTGCTTTGAAGCAAACAAGCCCACTCGAAGACTTGATTGACGGCAAGATTCCTGCGCAAAAAGGCGCGGATCTTATTCTTGTTCCAACTACTTGCGGCACTGGATCCGAAGTTACCAACGTTGCCGTGTTCTCACTTACAAAGCGCAACACTAAAAAGGGCTTAGCAAACGATGCTTGCTACGCTACAGACGCTGTTCTTATTCCAGAATTGTTAAAGAGCCTTCCAGATTACGTTTTTGCAACCAGTTCTATTGATGCTCTTACGCATTCTATTGAGTCTGCGCTCTCCCCTATTGCAACCGAGCTTACAAAAATGTTTAGTTACAAGGCTTGCGGGCTTATTTTGCAAAGCTACATGCGAGTTGTTAAGGAAGGTAGCAGCGCTAAAAGCCAAGTTGTGGGCGATTTAGTTTCTGCAAGTCTTTACGCTGGTATTGCGTTTGGTAACGCTGGCTGCGGTTGCGTGCACGCTATGGCTTATCCGCTTGGCGGCACTTTCCATGTAGCTCATGGCGAGACGAACGCTGCTCTTCTTACAAGCGTTTTGCGCTACTACTCTAAGCACAACTCTGAAAACAGCACTAGCGCTGAAAATACTGAGCTTTCTAAGCTTTTTGACTTTATGGCAAATATTCTTGAATGCCAAAAGGCAGATGTATTAGATAAGCTTGACGAAGTTCTTAACACGATTCTCCCTAAGCACAAGCTTCACGAGTATGGCATGACCAAAGACATGATTCAAAGCTGGGCTTCAAGCGTTGTTAAAGAGCAGCAGCGACTCTTGAAGAACTCATACATGCATATGAGCGAAGATGCCATCGCCGAAGTCTATGCATCTACTTTCTAAAATCATATTTCACTAAAGATTTCACTAAAAAATAATCCCCACAACTAACAGAAGCTGTGGGGATTTTAATTATCATGCCTACTTTAAAGCTCACGGCTCAAGCGTTATTACAGGATGCAAATCAAACATAGTAACTGTGCGCTTCATGCGCGCAACAATGCTTGTTATAGCAATTGCAATAATGCCAAAGATTACAAGAATTCCAATGCTGGAGGCTATTGCTCCGCTGTTTCTTCCAGCCATTGCTTGACGAAGCCCAAGAATCGAGTACGTCATAGGCAAGTATGGGTGAACCGCCCTAAAGAACGATGGCGTCATTTGTACTGGGAAAGTTCCTGCAGAGCTAGTGATTTGCAGCATAAGCAGCACAATCGCAACTATTCTTCCTGGAATCTTAAACACTGCCATAATCATTTGCATTATGGCCATAAAGACTATTGACGCTATAATCCCCAATGCGTAGAATGCAGCAACATTGTCGATTTGCAACTTCAACGCTCCGTGAACAACGCCCATAAGAATTACAGCTTGCACAACGCCCATAATCACAAACGGCGTAAAACTAATAAGCGCACTTTTAAGCGGATTCATGCCATTAAGAATTGCTCGCCTATCCATAACCCTTAAAACAAAGGTTGCCATAAGCGCGCCAACCCAAAGGCCTATCGAAATAAAGTAAGGTGCAAAGCCAGTTCCGTAGTTTTCAACATGCGAATAATTATGCTCTTTAAGCGCAACTGGAGCACTCATCATCTTACTTTTTTGCTTAATATTGTTGATTTTGCTAGAGCTTTGTGCGCTTTTAAGGCCTTCATGCAACTTTTTAGCTCCTTCAGCAAGCTTTGGCGTATTTTCAGAAAGCTTTTGAACTCCAGAATTAAGCTTGCTCGAGCCATCTACTATTTTTGCAGACCCAAGTGCAGCAGAATTAATACCATTATTGAGCTTTTCACTGCCATTGCTTACTTTATTAAGACCTTCCGCCAGCTTATTTGCTCCAGCGGAAAGCTGCGACGAGCCATTGTGAACGCTTGATATTCCTTTAGAAACGGCGTCAACTCCAGCTTTTATCTTCAAGCTACCAGAAGAAAGTGCTCCAGCACCTTGGCTCAATGCCGAAAGATTCGTCTCTAAGAGCTTAGAATTTTCACTTAAGCCTCCTGCAAGACCTTGCAATTTTTCTAACACAATCTCTTTAGTTACAAGCGGATTTTGCGCTTCAACAAGCAATTGAGCAAGCTGATTTTTTGTAGCCTCGTTTCCTGCTTTAACATGTTCTTCAAGCTGCGCACTAGAATCCGAAAGCTTTTGCGCGCCATTATATAGTTCGTCTGTAGCGTTATATAACGTTTGCGCTCCACTATTTAGCTGATTTGCGCCATTTGCCAAATCGTTAGTTTTTTGCGCTAATGTTTGCGCTCCATCTTTGCTTTGCGCATTTGCATTTTTAAGCGATTGCGCTCCTTTTTGAAGCTCTCCCAATCCGTTTTGTAGTTTTTGCAAAGATTGAGTAAGCTTGATTGATCCGTCAGCAAGCTTATCTACTCCGCCATTAAGCGATTGCATTCCAGCGCTTAAATCGCCAGAACCACTCACTGCCGAATTAAGAGAATCAGAAGCAGAATTTACTTTTTCAAACATATGCTCCCAATATTCTTGAGCAATCGCCTCGCTAATTTCGCTTCGCATAGTGCGGAAAGCAGTTTTACCGATTTGTGAAGCCAGCATATTGCTTGCTTGATCATACTTTACGTGTAGCTTTGCTTTAGTCGGAGTATCGTATTGCGCAGAAGCAATGCACTTACTAAAAGACGATGGAATAGTTGCTACCATAAAATAATCGCCATTTTTAAGACCTTTGTTTGCTTTAGCGCTATCTACAAAGTTCCACTGGAATCCTTCACTTCCATCTTTTTGATTCTTTAAACGATTCTTGATTTCGTGGCCAATGTTACGCATTTTGCCATTTATAATCGCACCGCTATCTTCCACAACAACAGCCACAGGCACAGTATCCAAAGTCTTATAAGGATTTGTAAACGCCCATAAATACAGCGACCCATATAAAAGTGGTATTAAGGCTACTGTTCCAATAACAAGCTTTCGAGCTTTACCTTTTATAGCATTATTTAATTCACGAAACGCAAGAACAATAGTATTAACGCGCATTCTTACCATCTCCATTTTTGTTAAGCTCAGAATCTTCGCTGTAACTTGCACGACTTAGCCTTAAAACTTGATCCGCTTGCTTTTCTAACTCGCTTTGCAAAACTCCCACGCAGCACGAGCAAAAGTGTTTGCTAACGTATGCGCGAATGTCTGCAAGCAAGCATTCACTTTGCTCACTTGTAAGCTCAGTTTCTACGCCGTCTACAAAAAGAATCCACGGCTTTTTTAGTAGCGCAAGCGCAATTCCTAATCTCATGCGCTCGCATGGCGTTAAATCACCAATAGCAGTTTCTCTAGGAGATAACACTTTCCAATACGCTAGAACGTTATACGCGTATTGATGTAGAGCTTCGCGATTTTTAACATTATTCTTGTATTGTTCGCGGAAAAGCGGCGATGCACTCGCGAGTTTTAGCTCGCTCATAAGCGCTTCTTCTATTGTTTGAGTGTTATAGAATTCGTTGATTCCGCTAAATAATCCGAGTCCAACATATTGACGTGATTCTTTTGTGTCTGCTGGAAGATTCAAGTTTGCGATTTTTAACGTTCCATTCGTAAACTTCATGTAGCCAGACAATGCTAGTAGTAGAGCAGACTTTCCAGAGCCGTGTTCTCCCGAGATTGCAACGATTTGATGAGGCTCAACTTTTAATGACACATCCCAGAATGGAGTTCTTGTAAATCTTTTTGATCCTAATTCTTTCGCTTCTATAAGCGTTTGTTCCTCTTGCATAATTTGTTTGCTGCAAAGTAGCGATGTCATACATTTTTAAATGGTATACATTTTTAATGTTGCTATCGAAATTGCTATGCATTCCTCCTTTGTGTTTAACTAATATTTTTCAATTTTTAATTTTCAATTTTTAATTTTGTTTCAATTTTTAATTTTTATTGATTTTTTATTTTTGATTTTCGACTCAATCTTCAATTTGATGCTGCTTAAACTCGATTTTTGCAGCCACTTATATTGCGTTATTGCAACAAAATTGTGTAAAACAAGGAATTAATTATTTTGTTAATTCTTTGCGAACACCTTCATGGTACTCTTCAAGGTGAACAAATACTAACTTATTTTTGAACATTTTGTTCATTTGTCTATATTTTAGCTCTAAAAACACGCTATATATAACAAAATCTCACATTTTTGATTTAATCATGTAAATTTCAAGCATACTTAATATTTTTATTCTGCCAATAAAAATACTACGTACGTCTTTATGATATTGTCTTTAATTATTAAAATTTAAAATTATCAAAATTAAAAAACATATTATTACAAACATCAAAATGAAGATAACTTTAAAAAGAGGTGAAACAGTATGCAAATTTTAAACATTCTATGCAACCCAGTAATTGTATCGGTTGTAGTGTTATGCGCGTTAAGTCTTGCAAAACTCAATGTTTTACTCGCAATGATTGTTGCATGCATTGCAGGTGGCATTGCTGGCCATCTCCCTCTTTTTGGAGATGGAAGCCGCACTATTATGGCACTGCTTTGCGATGGTTTTTCCACAAACGCGCAAACTGCGCTCGCCTACATTCTTCTTGGTACTTTTGCAGAGGCAATTACAGCAACTGGCCTAGCTCAAATCATTTCTAAAAAAATTAGCAAAATTATTGGCACTAACAAATTCATTCTTCTTGCAGTTCTAACAATTATTGCGTGTATGTCTCAAAATATTGTGCCTGTTCACATTGCTTACATTCCTATTCTTATTCCTCCGATTCTTTCCATTATGAACAAGCTTAAGCTAGATCGCCGCGCTGCCGCATGCTGCACTGCGTTCGGACTAGAAGTGCCATACATTGCTATTCCATTTGGCTTTGGTTTAATTTTCCAAACAGTTATTGCAACTAATCTTTCTAAAAATGGTATGAAAGTTAGCGTTTCAGACGTTAGCGCTGTGAACTGGTATTTGGGTGCTGCAATGCTTGCAGCTTTGCTGTTTGCAGTTTTTGTTCTATACAGAAAGCCTCGCGAATATAAAACCACCGAAGCAGATACTCGCGCTGCGGACGCTGTTGTTGGCCCGCTTACTAAAGCACACTACGTAACCATTCTTGCGATTATTGTTGTTGTAGTAGTGCAAGTTATTAGTAAGGATCTTTCACTTTCTTCTCTTGCAGGTCTTGCAACCATGATTATTTTTGGCGCAATAAAGTGGAAAGACATCGACAAGCAGCTTATGGGCGGCGTTAAACTTATGGGTCTTATTGCATTTATTATGCTCATTGCTGGCGGCTACGCTAACGTGATTCAAGCTACGGGCGGAGTTAATGAGCTTGTACACCTTGGCGTTGCTTGTATGGGTCAAAACAAGCTAATCGCTGCATTCGTTATTACGATTATTGGCTTGCTTGTTACTATGGGCATCGGCACCTCGTTTGGCACGGTTCCTATTCTTGCAGTTTTGTTCGTGCCTCTTTGCCAAAGCATTGGTTTTAGCACTCCTGCAACAATTCTTCTTATGTCTTCCGCTGCAGCTCTTGGTGACGCAGGCTCCCCTGCTTCCGATACAACGCTTGGTCCTACTTCTGGCTTAAATGCAGATGGTCAACACAGTCACATTTGGGATACTTGCATTCCAACATTCCTTATCTTCAACATTCCACTTATGGCTGCAGGCATTGTAATATCTCAGTTTATTTAGCATTTAGCTGAAAGTCACAAACAATACACATCTAATAAACGCTGGTGAAGATTTTTGCCATTCACGGCAATTTTCTTCACCGCGCCAAGTAGGCGAACCTAACATACAGCCACCCACAAAGTAGCCAATCGCTGCAAATTCGCGGGCGATTGGCTACTATCGCAGAAAGCATGCTGCGTTAATATTTTTACAGAGCTTAAAATTGCACAGCGCATGCCAACAAACCAGCGCAAGCCAAGCCCAAGCCAAATCAACATACTCACATAGACACAGTGTAAAGCGAGTAGAAGTAAGCTTTCTGATTCATAAGGTTCTCAAAGCTTCCGCGCTCAATAAGCTCGCCACTTTTCATCACAAGAATCTCATCATATTGCTTAAGCGAATTAGCATCCAAGCGGTGAGTTATAACAAGTCGAAGAATTCCTTGCAAATCCAAAATAGACTGCGTTACGTTCGCGCTCGTCTCGTTATCTAGCGCACTCGTTGCCTCATCAACCAGCAGAATCTCGGACTTTTTAAGCAAGCTTCGCGCAATAGCAATACGCTGCTTTTCGCCGCCAGAAAGATGGCTACCGTTCTCACCGCACTGATAATCCTTGCCTTTAGCAGCAATCAAATCATCCAAACCAGCCAAGTGAATCACGCGATCTACCTCTGCGTCCGGGAACGGCTTAAACAGCGTAATATTATCTAAAATCGAAGCATCAAACATAAACACAGACTGCTGCATAAGAGTCGTCTTATCGTAAAGCGAACTCTTGCTCACATTGCTAAGTTCGTGATTATTCAGCTGCACGCTACCCTTATAATCCTTGTAGTAGCCCATAAGCAGATTAATCAAACTACTTTTACCAGCACCAGAAGGCCCCACTATCGCGTAAGATTTTCCAGATTGCAAACTAAGACTTACATTTTTCAAGACTTTATGATCCGCATCATAAGAATACGAAACATCTCGCAAAACAACACTTTTAATAGAATCGTCAATAATCTCGCCAGAATCTTCCTTAGCGTTACTCATATAATCAGCCATCTTGCTAATAAGCTTCTTAGCGCCCTTCATCTCGCCAAGCATTTGCGGAAGACTAGAAATAGGCTGAAGTACGCCATTCATCAAATTAGTAAAAGCTAAAACCATTCCAGCAGTAATAACACCAACGTGAGCGTTAACCATCCAAGCGCCAACAAGCATCACTCCAAGCTGAGTTCCAAGGCTGGAAATTGTGCCAAGAGCAGAAACAGTAGTCATTGTTTTCTCGCGAAGATTCTTTGTATGCTCAAGCTCCATCGACTGATTCTGATAACGATCAATAACCTCCTGCTCCGCCTTAAAACTCTTAATAACAGAAACTCCGTTCAAAACATCCTTCGTCAGGGCCGTATAAGACTCATTCGACTTAGAAACCTGCTCCTCTCGAGTGGCGATTTCGTTAGCTGTAAGAATCGAGCACGCCATAGGAAGCACAGAAATAACAAGAGCAATAACAGTGAGCAGCGGACTGTAGTAAATCATAAGAGCTAGCGAGCTTACAAGCATAAGAACGTCTTGAACAAAATCAAAAATCTTCTTCAAATACTTTTCTTGAATACGCTCGCAATCATTAGTGAGCACAGAAAGATACGTGCCGGAATTTGCAAGCGAAAAATCACTATAACTCTTTTTTAAAAGCTTCTTAATAACAGACTCTTTATACTGATTCATTGCTTTTTCAAGAAAGCGAGGATACGCGCTGCGCTTCAACGCAAAAATCAGTGAGATTACCAGCATAAAGGAAGCGACAAGCAGCAAAATAGTAGTTAGAGAGAAGTCTCCTTTGCCAGACATATAGTCGAAAATAATTTGCAAAATCCAAGAAATAGCAGTGTAAATCATAGACAAGGCAATAAAAACTATCATCGAAAGAAAAGCTACAAGTTTGTTTTCTTTGAAAAATAGTTTTACGTAATTTTTTACGTCGGGATGCAGTGCGGATGATTTCTTATTTGCCGATGATTGCTGATTTGCCACATTGTCAGTTTTACTCATTCTCGCTACCTCTCACTTCCTTTATATATCTCTTCTATTTCTACCATCTCTACTATCTCTTCTCTAATATCATTTTCGTAAGCAGCATCTTCATAAGCTATTTGCTTATTCACTCGCTACAAAGCATTGAAAGCTACACTATCATACTTATCATGATTATTAACCCTTAACGTAATACTTAAACGCATTTTTATACGTAATTCTTGACAGAAATAATAAGCATAGAGTTAAAAAAAAAAAATCAAATTAAAACACTGATTCCATATGTAATATCAGTGTAAACGTGTCAAATGCGCAACGCTGCTTCAATACAAAGCTCAAGAGCATACGCTTTAGAATCCCCACCCCAATTGCGCTCATCGTAATTTTCAACATCGTGCAAAGTATCTGCAGTGTAAAGAATCTCACCCCAAACAATCCCACGCATTTGTGCACAAGCCGCTAAAGCAGAACACTCCATCTCAACAACCGCGCATCCCTCTTGCTTACGACTAGCAACTTTCGTCTTAGTCTCACGGAAAAACCCATCCGTAGTCCACGTTTTAACTTCATGATAAGGCAAATTATGCGCCTGCAAGGTTTGTAAAATAGCACGTCTCGAGCGCTCTGAAACATCAACATAACGACTTGGAGGCAAATAATGATAAGAAGTCCCCTCATCCCTTAAAGCTTTATACGGAACCAGAAAAACGTTTTCCGCATAATCAACTAGAGATCCGCAAGAACCAGCACTAACAACTTCGCTAACACCGTAAGAAATCAGCCAGTCTAAGATCTGAACAGCAGCAGGAGCGCCAACTGGAGCCTGCACTAAGCAGATTTTTTGCGTTTCTTCTTCTACTTCGCTGTTTGTATTTTCTCTTACTTTTTTCTCTACTTTCTCTTCCAAAACATATATTGGATATACTTTAGTTGCAGACTCAAAATTTGCTACAATCGTAGCTTTCCTGCTTAAAGCATACTGATCGATTTCATCGCCTAAGAAAGCAAAAACCGCTTTATATGGGAGCTGAACGGAAATATTATCGTGATTCGGCGTTAAAACCGCACTTTTATCGGAATCATACTCTAAAATCGGTAAATCATATTCTGTCATATAATCAGCTCCTTCATACAATAAGCTCCATCCTACAAGCACTCAATCCTATATACAAATACACGCATTAGTACGCAAAGATTATAAAAAGTAGCCAATCGATGCAAATTCGCGGGCGATTGGCTACTTCATATATGTATATGCCATCTAGCTAAAAATGCTATCTAGCTAAACATTTTCACTAGCCCAGTATGCTATCGATATTCTTCTTATTGCTTAGATCATCTTCATCAAGAAAATCCATCTGCTTTATTCCGCTTAATTTTGCAATAAGCGAAACTGGGAAAGTAACAATATTTTGATTAAGAGCGCTGATATTACTATTTACGATTCTTTTTGCTGCAGCCAGCTGCTCGTTTTCGTCGTTCACTTCTTCTTGCAAATTCAAAAATTGTTCTGAAGACTTTAATTCTGGGTAAGCTTCTGCCAAAGCAAAAATCTTCCCTATTGCATGATTCTGATTTCTCATTGCTTCGCTAGAATCCGCAGAGTTTAATCCTTCTCTTAAACTCACTAAATCCACTAATGTTGTTTTTTCGTATTTTGCAAACGACTGCGCAACTTTAAGCATTTGGCAAATCGTGTCGTATCTTTTAGCGAGCGCAATGTCAACGTTTTTTTGCGACTCTTCTATAATCACTCTATATTTTCTTAGTCTATTTAACGCGCCAATAAACCAACCAATAGCCACTACAAGCACTGCTGCAATAACTATTAAAATAGTTTCATAATCCATAATGTCTCCTTTATTTTTAGCCTTTTCTAGTCTTAATTATCTACAATTTTGTAATTCACTAGTATTGCAATTTCTACTTTTTCAATTTTATAGCTTCTAATTTTGCAATTTCTCTCTAATTACGCTGATTATTTCGTAATATTCAGCCAAAACATCTCTAAATTTTTCATATTCTCTTATTAAAGATAGGTTTTCTATTCCAGATTTTCCAGGAGCTCCTAATATATACCAACCAGAGTCAAAAGCTGCAATAATATGCTCGCTATCTAGATATATGCAAACTCTCATTCTTTTTTGCAAATTATTCAATGCTTCTATAAAACTTGGATCTAATACAAGCTTTGTATAAAAATCGTCTGTAGAAAAGATTGAATACGAGTTGTTAAATTCAATGGATTCTGTTTGAACTTCGCTCTCCTCTTTTGTTTTTTTACCATAGTATCCATTTAGTTTTTGCCCCATAAAGTTTTTTCCAGTAACGGGAACGATTCTAATATGACCATTTATATTGGTTTTTGTGTTTATTAATAAGACTTGACCAATAAAATCAGTTTTTTTAACAGTTTTTCCACTTTCACTTCTAGAAAAGTGTATTGCTTGCATGTTTGAAAATTCAGTTTTGAATTCATCGCCAAAAATTATGTGTTTATTTGAATAATACCTACTCGATATTGGCAGAAGATTATTAAAAATACTATTGTCAATTCCTTCAGAATTTTCTAATACCGTTCCTGGCAGAATCGCATTTAGAATCGGCGTTAAAACATTATTCGCATATAGAGTATTTACATCAACCTTATTCTTTACAAAAAACTTGCCAGCAAAGCAAACAACAAAAGCAACTATTATGAGTAAAGGATATTTATAAGTAGAGTAGTCAAACGAAGGAAGATAATTGCCAACAGCACCAATAATCAGCACTACTGGTATTAATGGGATTAAACGCATTGGGTCAAAAGCGTTATTTTTTATGCCTTCTTTTAACTCATTTAGTTTCCCTTGCATTTGGGGAGATTTTTCTAATTTATTAAGTCTTTCTAAAACTTCGGGATTTGTAAACACGTTACTATGTTTTACATTCATCGTCATCTCCCTCTTATAATCGCCAATATTTTTATAACAACATCTTTATAAAAGTCATAAAAGGCTCTTATATTTTTTTATCATAAATAATCATTATTTGGAATAGTTAAATTTGTGATAGCAAAATTTGGAATAGTCAAATTGGGAATAGTCAAATAGCAAAATAATAACAACTTTGATTTTGATATAAAAGTGATATAGCTGTGACTATTTTCAATAAAGACTTAATACAAAACAAATAACAAAGAACAAAATAACACAAAATAAACAATATAACAATTTATAACACATTAATTTTCAACTACTTTAATAACATTTCTCAAAGCGTATAATGAACTTGAATTTATTCCTTAACTGATAGGAAGTTCAAAATGGTAAATAAACTAAAAAATATTTGGAGCGTTAAATTAACTACCGCTTCACTCGTACTAATACCAGCCGCAATTGGCATAAATTATGTTGCAAAACTATTTGCCAGCATGCTAAAACTACCACTTTGGCTTGGCACATTAGGCACTTGCATTTCAGCATGCTTAGCTGGGCCTGTTGTGGGCGGAATTGCTGGATTTTTAACCAATATTGTCTACGGCTTAACAATTGATCCAATTTCTACAGTCTATAGCATTACAGCTGCAGCAATCGGCGTAAGCGTTGGAATCGCTGCACGACTAAAGTACATGAACAAAGGCTTGCACATTTTTATAACAAGCCTTATTGTTGCAGCAATCGCAATAATCATCTCTACACCTCTAAACATGATTTATTGGGGCGGAACCACTGGAAACGTTTGGGGTGACGCTGTTTTTGCAGCAATGGGTTCCAAAGGCTTCTTTGCATCATTCGTAGATGAGCTTGTTGTAGATATACCAGACAAGATTGTTGTTTTGTTCCTTGCAGCTGGAATTTATAAAGTTCTTCCTAAGAGTTTAATAGCTATTTATCAATCCGATGACGAAGATCTTGATAAATAAACGTTTATCGCAAGCAAATAAATCACATAAACTCTAAGTTCTACAAGTTTTTATAAGCACAATAAGACGAGATACTATGAAAAGCATCAGCCTATTTGAAGATAAGCATTCGTTTCTAAACGGACTATCTGCAAAAACCAAGCTTGCATACGTAATATGCGCTACAAGCACGCCGAGTTTACTTGGAGGCTACAGTTCTTTCGCTATCTTTATTATTTTGAGCCTAATCTTACTTGCAACATCAAGGGTCCTAGCAAAAATAAAAATCGTAATACAAGTTACCGGTTTTATTATTGTAACTATTTTTATAGTTCAGACTTTCTTTAGATCAGGAAATTACACGATTTTATTCAAACTAGGACCTTTGCTTGCTCGCAAAGAAGGTTTTGAAGTAGCAATGAAGATTGTGCTAAATATATTAAATATTTCGTTCGCGTTCTGTGTTTTAACACTTACAACTAAACCTTCCAATATGATGCAAGAGATGATACAAGCTGGTTTACCACCTAAAATGGGCTATGTTTTTGTCTCGCTATTTCAAATCATTCCTCAAATAACACAGCAAACTTCGACTATTGTTGACGCTCAAAGAAGCAGAGGATTGAAAACAAAAGGTTCCCTAATAACACGTTTCAAAGCTTTTTTGCCTTTAATATCCCCGATTATAATGTCTTCGTTTATGAGTTCTAAAGAAAGAACTATAGCTTTAGAAGTTCGCGGATTTTCGTGCAATAATCAAAAAACATTCATAAAACCATTTAAGCCAAGTAAATACAATACGCTATTTTTATGCGCTTGTTTAATTGTAATAATCGCATCTATTATTTATGCGTTACTTAATTATTTAGGATATGTAGCATGGCAGCTATTCATATAGAGCACTTAAAATATCGCTATCCTTATAGTAAAACTCTTGCGCTAGATGACATTTCCTGCGATATTCATAAAGGCGAATTTATTGGAATAATAGGCGCTAATGGAGCTGGAAAATCAACATTATCTCAAGCTATTTTAGGTCTTGTTCCTAATCTTTACCACGGAGCGTACGGCGGAAAAGTAGAGGTAGACGGTCTTAACGCAAAAACTACTCCAATAGGCAGTCTTTGCAAAAAAGTTGGACTGGTTTTTCAAAATCCTTTTAATCAAATTACTGGCTCTAAGCTTACTATGTATGAGGAGATTGCGTTTGGGCTGGAAAATATTGGCATTGAGCAAAACGAGATGCAAAATCGCGTAGAGAAAATTATGGAAATGCTCAACATTGCGCATCTTAAAGATTGTTCTCCATACGATTTATCTGGCGGCCAAATGCAACGCATGTCTATTGCCGCTATTTTAGTTATGCAACCAGAAGTAATAATTTTAGACGAGCCAACTTCGCAGCTTGATCCTAAAGGTTCCGAAGAGGTTTTTAAAGCAGTAGAATCCTTAAAAAATCAGGGTCAAACTATTATTATGGTTGAGCATAAAATGGAAAAAATCGCGCAATATAGCGACCGCGTAATGCTTTTAAGCGAAGGAAAACTTATTGATTTTGATACTCCGCAAAAAATCTTTTCTCGCGAAGACTTGGAAGAATATGGCGTAAATCCTCCTGTTTATACTCAAATTTGCAAAAAACTTTCGTTAAAAAACAGTAATGGATTGTACCCAATAACTCTTGAGCAAACGTCGCAAATTTTACGCTCGCACGAAGGGAATCGCTTGCAATGACTCCTACTATTGAAATACGAAATGTGTCTTTTTCTCATACTCCAACATCACAAATATTCAATAATCTGAATTTGTCTTTTGCGCCTGGAGCATGCGCTATTGTTGGTCAAAATGGCACTGGAAAAACAACTTTACTTAAAATCCTTAGAGGACTTCTTACTCCAAAATCTGGAAGCGTTTTATTAAATGGTAAAGATATTGCAGAATGTACTGTTCCCTCTCTTGCTAAAGATATTGGATTTGTATTCCAGAATCCAGATGACCAAATTTTTGAATCAACTGTTATACGCGAAGTAATGTTTGGACTTTTGAAAATTGGAATTGATAAGAGTCAAGCACTGATTCAAGCAAAAGAAAGTCTAAAACTCGTAGGACTTTTAGATAAAAGCGAGGTAAATCCTTACGATTTAAGTCTTTGCGAAAGGAAAATGGTTTCTATTGCGTCGATTTTAGCAATGGATACGCAAGTTGTTATTTTAGACGAGCCTACAATCGCCCAAGACGATTGCGGCAAAAATTGTATTGAATCAATTATTAAACACCTTGTTTTGCAAGGAAAGACTGTTATAGCTGTTCTTCACGATATGAATTTTGTGGCTAGAGTATTTAATCGCGTTGTTGTGCTTTCCAATGGCAAGGTTCTTTTTGACGGCACTACGCGAGACGCATTTATGCAAGATAACATACTTTTTAGCGCACAACTAGATAAGCCAGATGTTGTGAAGCTGTGTGAAAAGCTGGGTTATGAAAATACGTTCCTATCTGTTGAAGAGTTTGTGAACGATTATTTTAAGCGGAATAATCGCAAATACTAGCTTTTATTTTTACAGATTTATTTTTACAGATTTATAGTTGACATTCATATTGACGCGCTGCAATAAGAAAGCGTATACTATACACGGCTTTGATACAGGTGGTTAGAGCTTTCTTGTATCAACAAAATACAATATGAATCAGGGGAATACCATGTTACAAAATTTAGGTAACGGTAAAAACATTCACTCTAATATGTCTTTGCCATTCAAAAAAATTGTATCTAGCGTAATTGTCTCGTTAAGTGTAGTTGGATTAGCGTGCTCACTAAGCTCTTGCGGATCAAATAGTGTACAAAGCAGCGCAACAAAAACAGAAGTCAAAAAGGTAAAGAAAGTAAAAGAATATAAGACTGAGTTCTTTATTGGCACTAGCGAAGGCTTGGATTCCGCTGCATCTCCTGTGATTATGCACTTTATTGGTGACGATGCCAATAATAAAGACGTTGACTTCTATCACGCAGTTCTTGCAAATGATAAGCAAGACGTAATCAACATGAAGGCTGGTCATTATAAGGTAGAAGTATCTGATTGCATGTTGTCTAACGGAAGTATACTCGCAACAGATTCCGATCGATTCGACGGCGGAGTGACCATCGATAAGAATAACAATAATAAAATCGAAGTTCTCTTTGCAGACAACATTGATGCTCGAATAGTCGATGAATCCCGTGTAAACCGTTACGCAAATCTTATTAAGACTGCTCTAAAGAACGGTGACGAATCTTTGTCTGGCGAAAACGGTAAAGCTATTGCCGAAACTGTTGCTAAGAATATTAAAACGTTTGCCGATATTCGTCATATATCAGCTCCTAGTGAAAATTTCTCAGTAAATAAAACACCTCAGGGTCATACTGGTAGCACTAATACGAGCGATCCACACAAAAACACAACCACGCATCAACCTCATAGTAATGCGCAAACTCATAATGAAAGCAATCCAACTCCAAAACCGCAACCAAAACCAGTTGTTCCTCAACCTAAGCCTAAGCCTGTAACCCCTAAGCCAAACCCTTCAACACCGCCGCAACCAAAACCTGTAACCCCTCACCCGCATCATCATCACCATCATCCAGTGTATCCAGTTGACCCTGCACCAAAACCAGTGCATCCGGTGACTCCAAAGCCAGTGACTCCAACACCGCGCCCAGTTCCACCTGCTCCGCATCCTGTTCCACCAGCTCCTCAGCCAGCAGATGATGTGTTTACTACTGGCCGCGTAATAGTCGGATATAGATTCACTTATAGTACTGAAAATGAATGGTATGGCCATGATGTGATTGCAAATCCTTTCGAAGTATTTACAATAAATGCTGGTAATCACGGCATAGCATATGACCGAGAAAAGAGCAGAGTATGGTATAATAATAATGTAGATCCATATGACACAAAGATGCTGCGTGCAGGACTAAACGATTGCAAACACGCATTATATGGTAAATTCACCATTAATCTGACTAAACATACATTTACTTATACAGTTATCGGTGAATCTCAAACTCCACCATACATCCCAGATGCTAACCTTCCGGGGCACCGTAGGGGAACAATCCAGGGTGGATTCGATAACTAACCTATAAGATACTAACCTATAAGATATAGGAGCCTGAACTGTAAAAAGTTCTTGCTCCTATATTTTTTCCCATACAAATAAAAACCGCCGTCTTGCCGCCGCGGGAGATATTTTGAGATTATATGCTTGAAACTCAAAAAGCATACTATTTCAAAACATTGATGAAAGGATAATATTATGCCGAATTGGGTATATAATCAAATCGAACTTCAAAATAGAGAAGATACTGAAAAAATCGCTAAATAAGCCAAACCCAAAGTATTCAATCGCTGCAATTTTGCACCCAATGACTACTGGCGCACGTCTCCCAATGATTTATAAAAGCCAGCACTCACTTAAAGGATTTTAACCCAAAATTCTATTCAAGCAATTTCAATAATGCATCCAAACTCAGTAGTGCACTGCCAAAATCAATGTCTTTAGCATAAGAATATTTACGCTGATACAACGTCCACAATAAAGAAAGTCTCTCATCACAAGCGATACTTTCATAAATACCTTTAAGATTATCTATAATATTTTCAGTTTTACGATTTTTGCAAGTTGCACGAAAAGCACGCTTAAGAATCTCCCTATCTACATCTCTTTTATGTGAAGTAAGCAGGACGTGAACATCATAAAAATCTCTCATACGCGTATTAAGAATTCCGCGCGATAAAATGGTTTGCAATTTTTCCGCAAACACTGTTTCAATATTGTAAGAAAGAATAGAAATAGAACGGTCTTCCAACATCAACTTATAATCATACTCAATTGCACGTGGTGTAATCGTAGCTCCTGTAGAAACATCAATTTTTATTGGCGTTATCATTCTTCCAATACGCGAGTCAAGCGCAAAACGAATACCTGGATATTCCATATCATCCATAATCTTCATTACGCTTTTAATAGTAAAATTAACTCCATCGTCTATGTCTATGCGAGATATGTCCTCAATCATTTTTTTCGTATTCTCAAGAGACAAATCATAATTTTGAATAGTAGTATCTATATCCATAGTGGATCGCATAGAAATACCAAGCAAAGATGTTACTAGAACACCGCCTTTTACAATAAAATTGTTGCGATATTTTGAAACGGAAACACGCTCTAAGTAGCGTTCCATCATGTAAAGACGCATTAACACGCGAGGATCTGCGTTATTGTGTTCGGCGAGGTTTTTGATTCTACCTCTTATTTGCGCATCAGTTAAACCCACTTATAGTAACACCTCAAAATACTTGCGAACAACATTGTTTACTCTAAAAAGTTTCGCATACTCCATCAACAAATTGAGATCTTTGTCTGGTCTAGCAATATAGGATTTTAAGATTGTATTAAATTCCTGAATCTCAATTAAATTTCTGCTTCTAAACGCGTCACAGACAGTTCTTTCAAGATTATACATTGGTACTTTATTACCGAGATTATCCGTGACTAAAATCTTCCCAACTTCAAGCAATTCTTTTTTTACGCTATAAACTTTCACATTGCACGATGCTTTAAGCCTGTGAGCATTAAAACCACTGTAAACAGTAATAGTGTGAGTAATTGGCTCCATATCAACTAATCCATGATAAAAGAAAGCTTCGTCGTGAGAGAAAACAGCAGATGGTGAACGCTTATGAATAAGGAGCAACTCATCTACCCACGAGTCTTTTGACGCGTATATTCCACCGCTTAACTGTTCTAGTTCATTATCTTTAACAAATTTATAAAACTTATATTTTGACAGTCCGCAAGATTTTGCTTCTTTCAAAGTAATCATATTGTTACCATTAGCGTTTAATAATGTAGTGATAATAGTCACCATCCTTTCGTGCATATATTGTAACTTATATTAGCACGATTGGATGAATTATATTAAATTTTACTATCAAGATTACTATCACAATCACGATTACTATCAAGATTAAGCCAATAGGATTCTGTGATTACCGCCCACTTACTTAATGACACGTTTACGCTGATTTAATACATTATATCAGCATAAACGTATCAAATGCGCAAGCAAATCGTAAAGTGCAAATAGCCAAACCACATTTAACCAAATCCCAAAGTAGCCAATCAATGCAATTTCGCGGGAGATTGGCTACTATCGCCAAACAGAGACACTCACGCAGCGCGACGACCTGCCTGAGCGCATAGAGCGTAACGCGCGAAGGCAACTCGGAGCGGAAACTCGCGCAGAAAAGGAATACATATCAAGAACTAGCAAACGCAAATCAAATTTGACAAACA
Organism: Gardnerella piotii; assembly: GCF_049815665.1. Taxonomy (NCBI): domain Bacteria; kingdom Bacillati; phylum Actinomycetota; class Actinomycetes; order Bifidobacteriales; family Bifidobacteriaceae; genus Gardnerella; species Gardnerella piotii. The sequence goes on along the minus strand of NZ_CP187450.1, from coordinate 613,596 downwards.
CAAATCCATTCGCTATAGTCTTCACTTATCACCATTTCGACGAGTAAAGGAGTGCACATGTATCATACAAATATGATGACAAATTGTTGTTGTAACGTATGCTGTTGCGCATTTCTTAATCGAAATGATGTTTGCAAGCACTAAGTATGCATAACATCTAGCCTGTGTTAAAAGCATTTACGTTAAAACACAGCAAATCACGATTCAAGAAACAGCGCGCTGTTTCTTTTTTTATGCCAAAAATCGAATATAACGTTAAAAAAGATAACAATTTAATACGTGTTAAATATTAAACGAATAGATATTAAACGAATAATGGCATCTTTAGAAACAACTAATAAATAATCGCTTTATTAATAAAAATTATTTTTAAAAATTAAAAACAAATTAAACAAAACAAAAACAAACAAGTAAGGGGAAATATTATGTCTAATATTTACAAGTCCGTGCAAGAACTCGTAGGAAACACTCCACTTATGGAGCTTACACATATTGAAAAAGAGTACAATCTAGCAGCAAAAATTCTTGTAAAACTCGAATACTTTAACCCAGCAGGATCTGTAAAAGACCGCATTGCAAAGCAGATGATTGAAGAAGCAGAAGCCGCAGGCACGATTAAACCAGGCTCAGTAATTGTTGAGCCAACCTCTGGAAATACTGGCATTGGTCTTTCAATGATTGCGCAAACAAAAGGATACAAAAGCATTATAGTTATGCCAGAAAGCATGTCTATTGAACGCCGAAAACTTATGAAAGCATACGGCGCCGAACTCGTGCTCACACCTGCTAAAGATGGAATGAAAGGCGCAATTGCCAAAGCGAAGGAAATCGTTGAAAACACGCCAAACGCGTGGACTCCAGGGCAGTTTACCAATCAAGCAAATGTGCACGCGCACTACAACACAACAGGTCCAGAAATTTGGCAAGACACTGATGGAAACGTGGATATTCTTATTGCAGGCGTTGGAACAGGCGGCACAATCACTGGTACTGGCACATACTTAAAAGAGCAAAATCCGCAGATTGAAGTAATCGCAGTAGAACCAGCCGACTCCCCTGTGCTCGCAGGAGGCAAACCAGGAGCACACAAGATTCAAGGAATCGGCGCAGGATTCGTGCCAGATGTGCTTAACCAAAACATTTATAATCGCATTGTTCACGTAACAAATGAAGACGCAATCGAAAGCGGCAAGCTTATAAGCAAAAAAGAAGGCGTGCTAGTGGGTATTTCTTCCGGAGCTGCAATTTGGACAGCAATCCAAGAAGCAAAAAGAGAAGAGAACAGGGGCAAAACCATCGTTGCAATACTGCCAGATTCAGGAGATCGATACTTGTCTACCGCATTATTTGAAGACTAACTACATTTAGGAGTCTACTTTAAATACGCAAGTTTTGATTAAATAATATATGGATAATAAATGGATAATAAATAACATTATTAGATAATGATCAAAACTATAAAATAAGAAAATAGCAGATAAAGAAAATAGAAAATAACGGGAGAAATGTATGAATGATCGCCTTGATCTTATAAATCAACTGAACTCAATTCACGATTCAGACATAAGACAAGCTACATTCATACCTAATTACCGAAATATTATTGCGCTCATACATGCGACTCAGGTGTTACTTTTGCCTGAGTTGCATGTGCGCAATGAAAGCAACGAGGCTGCGCAACTCAACGCTAGTTTGAATAATAACGCTAGTTTGAATACCGTTGCTTCAAACGCGTTAGACACTATAGAACGCATTATATTCCACGAACTTCAATGCTACACAAGCAACACAATTAAAATTCGAGAAATTTGCGATCAATTTATAAATACTCTTCCTGCAATTAAAAAGTTACTTTTAACAGATATTCAAGCCATATACGAAGGCGATCCTGCTTGCACAAGCAAAGTAGAAGTAACGCTCGCATACCCTGGTTTTTATGCAATGCTTATTCACCGCACAGCGCACGCACTCTACGAACTTAACGTACCGCTAATTCCTAGACTTATGAGCGAATACGCGCACAGAAAAACTGGAATCGACATTCATCCAGGAGCAAAAATTGGCGCATATTTCTGCATAGATCATGGAACTGGTATTGTAATCGGCGAAACAACTGTAATCGGCGAGCATGTTAAGCTTTACCAAGGTGTAACGCTGGGTGCAAAAAGTTTTGCGCTAGACAATTGCGGAAATCCTGTAAAAGGCGGAAAGCGGCATCCGAATATTGGAGATAATGTTGTAATCTACGCAAACGCAACAATCTTAGGCGGAGAAACCACAATAGGAAGCGGAAGTATAATCGCAGCAAATGCGTGGATTAACCGCAGCATTCCTGCAAACACAACCTACCACTTCCCTAAAGCCTAATACACTATCATGCTCTGTCTTTTATAAAACCACAGCACTCAATTTCTGCTAACTCAATAAAACCAGCAGACTTATAAAAAGCAATAGTTTTTTCGGTGCAATCCGTAGTCAATTGAATTTGACGAACATTCGGGTAACAATCCACAATCGCATTTAACAAAGCAGAGCCTATCCCCTGGCGTTGATACTCTGGCAAAACGAGAATATCTTGAATAAGAACAACCGTGTATCCATCGCCAACAGCTCTAGCAATGCCAACCAGCTCATCATTTTTATACGCAGCTAAAACCTTGAGTGAATTATTAAAGCCATTTTCCAAGGCGGGTAAATCATCTGTATATGAAGACCAGCCAACAGAATCATATAGTCTTAAAATATCTTTGCTATTATATTTTTTATACTCTTTTATTTGCACGTCTGTTAAATTCATTTACAATAACACCTCGCAAAATATAGCAAAAGTACGCGATTCTAAAACGTAAAAATGTAAAAACATAAAAACGTAAGAACGCGTACTTGTAAGAATACTTAGTAACCGATACAACCGATGCAACAACTACAACAGATGCAACCGCTACAACAGCTACTTGTTAAGTTGCACAGTCTCGTGATCCATGCCCATCTTAAATTTAAGACCTGCACGCTGCCACATACGATATTCACCAACTGCAGTAAAGAGAACATCTGTGGAAGAGTTAAGGGCGGTTTCACACGAATCCTGAATCACTCCAATAATAAGGCCAATTGCAACTACTTGCATAGCAATATCGTTTGAAATACCAAACGACGAGCAAGCAAGAGGTATAAGCAAAAGCGAGCCACCAGCTACACCAGATGCGCCTGCAGCACTAACAGCAGAGAGCGCAGACAAAATCACAGCTGTTGGAATATCAACATAAATCCCAAGAGTGTGAGCAGCGCACAAAGCCATAATCGAAATCGTTATAGCAGCACCACTCATATTAATGGTTGATCCAAGTGGTATAGAAACAGAGTAATTGTCTTTGTTAAAGCCGAGTTTTTCGCACAAATTCATATTTACAGGAATATTTGCCGCAGAAGAACGCATAAAGAACGCTGTAACTCCCGAATCGCGCAATGTTCTTAATACAAGAGGATACGGATTCTTGCCAGTAAGAACAAAAACCAAAATAGGATTTACAATCAAAGCAACAACAGCCATAGTGCATACTAACAAGGCAATAACGGAACCGTATTCGCTAAAAATACGAAGACCATTGCTTGCCACTGTTGTATAAACAAGACCCATAATGCCAAAAGGCGCTGCGTTAATAATCCAGTGAACGATTTTTCCAATAGCAGACGAAACGTTGTCAAAGAATGCTTTAGTGGAAGGCTCAGCCAAGCGAAGCGCTACGCCAAAGGCGATTGCCCAGAATAAAATACCAATAAAATTGCCCTTAGCAAGAGCATCTACAGGATTTACAACAATATTTAACACAAGAGAATTAAGAACTTCACCAATTCCTTGAGGAGACGGAGAAGATGCTGCTTCAACATGCGCAAAAGTGAAGTCAACAGGGAAAATCATAGCTGCGCAAACAGCTATGAGGCTTGCAATAAATGTAGAAAGTGCATACAACACGATTACTAGCTTCATGTTTCCAACACTTTTTGCTTTTGCAAGCGCGCCAATCACAAGGCAGAATACCAAAATTGGAGCAACAGATTTAAGTGCGCTTACAAACAGCTTTCCCATAAGATCTAGCACGTAAACGTGAGCTGGCACAAAAAGACCAAGTACAGCGCCAAGAAAAAGACCAATAACAATACGCAGAATAAGGTCAATGCTATTCCACTTTTGAATAATCTTGTGCATGAGAGTCTCCTGTAATTTAGTTTGTGCAGAATATTTTATACTCTTTTATTTGTATTCATACTCGCAAGATTTTCTATTTTTACATATTATACACATGCATGCATACATATGCAAATCGTTAGGTTTTAGCGATTCAACAATGCCTTTTGCTTAAAAATAGTCCTTATTAGTCCTTATTAGTCCTTATTAGTCCTTATTAGTCCTTATTAGTCCTTATTAATCACCATTAATCGCCTAATCTGCATAACTAGTATTTGGCAATTGAGGCAAAACAACAAGCAATCCTGCTGTGAAAATCAGCGCGAGTATAGGCAAAAGTTGCCATTGGAATGTAGACGAGAATGCAAATCCAATCCAAGAACCAGTAGTAGCACCAATCGCAAACGCAAGGCGCGCCCAACCAGAAAACTTAGCGAGAGCACTTCCCTTAAACAGAATCTGACGCGCAACAATAATCGGCTCTACTAGTAGCATTCCGCCAATCGCTTCAAGTAAGAACGCAAAGCACATTATTGGCAAAAGATTAATAAACATAAAGCAATAAGCGAATGCGCTCACAATAATGCCTAAAATTGCAACTTTTCTTAAACCGAGTTTTTGAGACGAATGCGCATACAAAACGGATGCGAGCACGCTTCCTACACCAGTAAAAATATACAGTATTGTTAAAGATTTAGAGCCATATTGCTCACCGATACCGAGAAGAATATAAGAAACAGAGCATGCAGGAATAAAAGCAACCAAAAGAGATCCAGCAAGAAGCATGATTTTACTCTTGAGTAATGGATTCGCAGATTGCTTAGCTGCAGATTTGGAATCAACGTCATTTTCTTGATTTTCTTGCGATTCTTGCGATTCATTCTCTACATCTTGCTGCGCTTCCGCTACATCGCAAGATGCTTGCGCAATGTCTTGTTTCATAATAAATCGCGTAGCACAAGCCGCAAAAGAAGTGACGGACGAGAAAATCAAAACCGCAGGAATCGACCAGCTTGCAATCCAAGATCCAAGCGGAGAGCCAAGCAAGGTTCCTGTAACACTCGCCAAAACGCTTACAATGCCGCTGTAGTTTACAATCATGCCGTCATCGCCGCCTGCAGCATCAACCTCGAAAACTTCGCTAGCAATATCAATCACTTGACCTGTAATCAGCAATGCGCAAGAAAGAGCTACAAGCGACCACTTCCACGCAGGAGAGCCAAGCATAAGAAGCGGTAGTAAACTGAGCACGCCTTCTACGCCTTCAGTCATTGCAAGAGCGCGAAAACCTCCAAGCTTATCAACAATCCAACCAGAGCATGGCGAAAGAAAATCGGCAACCGTCATAAAAGTCTTACGAAAACCAATCACCCAAGCCGGCAAGCCCACAATAATAATCGAAGGCAAAACCGAGCCTTCATACGCTTGATTGCCTAGCATAGAAAAACAGAAGCCGACTAAAGCCCATCGCAATGCTGGACTAATAGATCTCATACGAATAAAAATATTATTCTTACTAAATATTGACTTCACAGCAACCAACTCTCCCTTAAAGCTCTTGCAAAAACGCAAATCATAATGCAAGCTTCTGCAAATGCATAACTACTCGCAAATCACTATCAAACTTAAATAATTCACTACAAACTACACAAATCCAATAGTTTATTTTACAAATTTAGTAACACTATACTCTTGTTCAAGAAAAAACAACAAATAATAATACAAAATAACAAAAAGCGGAAAACCGTTCGCGCGAACTAAGCGCGCTAACGTCTTCGCCACGCAGAAGCAGTGCTTCTGCCTTGAGTGGCTCAGCGCTCCGAATTGCCTTTTCGCGCTACGCTCTAAGCGAAAAGGCAGGTCGGAACACACTACAAAAAATAGGGGCTATAGGCAAAAACACTTTAGACAAAAAGTGAGGGCTATAGGCCAAAAGTGAAAAACAAAAAGAGTGAAAAACAAAAAAGCTTTCGGTTTTGAATGCCCCTAGTAGCAAACAAAACCGAAAGCAACACACTCAAAGCTCTAATCTCTCAACAAGGTTATAGCGACGAATGGGTAAGAATAGCACAGATAATAACAGTAAAGACTAAATAGACAGAATTGAAGCCAATAAAATCGTGTTCCCGTGTATGCATAGCAACATGTTATGCATACAGTTATGCATACACTGGAATAAAAGAACTACATAGCCATACTTAGCACTAACAACTTGCTATATTCTGTAATGAGTTAATAGAACTTGCCCAATACAGATGTTACAAATACAAAGAATGCTGACATCATAAGATAATTCGTTTCCATTACCTTATAATACTTTAGATAAGACATCTTTATAACAAGAAGTTCGCACTCTTCTTCACATCCATTAGTATTTGAATATTTATTCATTGTATTCATACGGTCTATATCAATCTTAGTTAAAGCATATTTGCTATTGCAAGATTTCGCTCGCAAACCAATAAAACAAGTAACAAATAGAAGGGCAAGAGATACAGTAATTTTAGTAACGCAATTTGAAGAACAGTAAGCAGATATAGACAAGAGTACAAGTGAAGATACTGCACTACACGCCATAGAAATGCAATTGAGCTTTAAATCATCATAAATTTCTTTGCATTTAGTTTTTTGTGGGTTGAAATAACGCAAGTAGATATAACCAATACATAAGGATAAAATAATAAAATAGACAATAACATAAATCAAATTATTTGGATTAGTTTTAATATCATTAACAGAACTACAAACAAAATTACAAATAGAACTACAAATAGAACGATTAACTTTACGATTAACTTTACAATTAATAGAGTGATTTATTTTAAATATAAATACCGCTGATACTGGTATAGCAATTAAAAACAAATAAAAAGATACTATCCAACGACTAATACTGTCTAAAGCTTTTTTATCTATACACTCTTTACAATCGTCTATGCACTCTTTACAAGTTTTCACTTTAGAATCATTTTGCAAATTACGATTTTTAAAACACATAGGCCGCGTCGCCTCGATTCTATAATAATTTTGATTAATTTATATATTCAATTAGTTAGGAAAATGGTGGTTGCAGGAGAACCCACAACCACCATAAGTATAACATTAGCGTTTACAAAGCCACTACACTACAAGCGCTCGTAGCTATGCATTAGCTAATGCGCGCAATGCTTAGTGACGAGCCTTGCGAACAGCAGCACCCATGCCAGCAAGCATGGTGGCAGCCAAAGCGGTCAAAGTTACGCCAACACCAGTACCAGTGTGGGTGTTACCGCGCTTGTCCTTGTCCTTCTTGTTCTCAACCTCAGTCTTAGCACCAGCAGCAGCGCCATTGGCACCAGCCTGGCCAGCAGCCTGACCTGGCTTGCCTGGCTTTGCAGCACCTGGCTTGCCAGTGTGGGAAGCACCTGCACCTGGAACAAAGCCTTCGCCTGGCTGATATTCAGCAGTGAAATCATGGTTGAGAGATTCTGGAGTTGCGAAACCATTGACATCAGCCTTTGCAGCCAAAGCAGCCTTGTAAGCGCCAGCATACTTATCGAAAGCCTTCTTGAAAGCAGTCTTTGCCTTACCAAAATCAGTATTTGCGTCGCTGCATGCCTTCTCAGCCTTCTTCTCAGCTTCCTCAGCAACCTTCAAAGCCTTGGTCAAACGAGCAACTTCAGCATGATAAGCTGCAGGAGTTTCATTATCGCTATTACGCTTGTAATCTTCAAGAGCCTTCTTTGCATCAGCAGTAGCTTGCTTAGCCTGCTTGTAAGCAACGTAAGCAGCATCATACTTGCCGAAAGCTTCATCAAGCTTGGTCTGAGCTTCCGTCAAAGGCTTCTCAGCATCCTTCAATGCAGCAAGAGCAACATTCGCAGAAGCCTTTGGAGCCTCTGGAGTGTTATCCTTAACATTCTTCTCAGCAGTTGCTACAGCAGCAAGCTTTGCATTGTAGTCAGCAAGAGCATCGATATAATCGTTGACTTTCTTAGCCTTAGCCTCATCGCCAGCTTTGCCTTCAACCTTAGAGACCTTGCCGTCCTTCATCTCGTAGTTAACTCGATCAAGAAGATCAACAGTCTTATCTTCCTTAACAGCAGCTACATCAGCTGGAACATCAGCCTTCTTAGTAGTAAGAGTGCCTTCAGCAGTATCAGCAGCATCATAAGCAGCCTTCAATACATCCTTCAAAGCCTGGAGAGCAGGAGAATCAGTTTCAGCCTTATCAGTGCTGACAGTACGTGGAACAGCAGCGAATGCTGGGGTTGCCATTGCGAAGCCGGCAAGCAAAGTTGCGCCAGCAGCGAAAGCGGCGATAGCCTTCTTATTCATCATTTTATTTCCTTTCTTCTTCTCCTATGCGTTAGGGGCGCATAGAAAAATTTGCCTTTGCGGTTTCCCGCGTAGTAACCGAGAACTAGGGATTCATCGGTAACTGACTTAAAAGATACAACATGCTCTACCTAAAATCAACTAAAACATTCAGCTAACATTAAGGTTTGTTCTAAATATTTTATTGTAATTTACTAAATTAAAACTATTTGCCGTAAATTTTACACATAAATCACTATCAAACCGTAAAAATACGTATTTCAAGGTTTTTGAAGAATTTTCCCAGGTTTTTTTAAGGAAACGATCTCCTCGCGTGTCGTGGCGCAAACTTGGAACGATTTTCCCGAGAATGTTGCTCAAAACGGCAAAATCAACAACAAAAAGCGGAAGATAACACGTGAACATGGTTAGCTCGCTATAAGCAAAAAGGCAGGTCAAAGCGCAAACACACTACAGTTTTATCAATGCCAATCTCTTCATTTACTAGCAAACTATACTTTTCACACTCTTTCAGGTTTACCAATACGTCTAATTCACATCCCACAAAAATACCTAAACCAACTATGGAAAGCAAACTTGACATTTACTCTCGAAAAGATTATCCTATATGTAAAGCTAACTTTCCGTTAGGAAGGAGAATGTAATGTGAAAAATAGACTTGAACAAATTAGAAAAGAAAAAGGCATAACACAAGAAGAACTTGCCGATGCACTCGAAGTATCAAGACAAACAGTCGGTTCTTTGGAAAATGGAAGATATAACCCGTCAATCATATTGGCATACAAAATTGCTAAGTACTTTGATTTAACAATCGAAGAAATATTTATTTACGAGGAGGATAAAAAATGAAAAAAACAAAAAACCAGAATTTTTGGTACATAGGATATGTAATAGGAATTTGCGGACTAATTCTTGCACTCACTCTTAAACTGAACGAATCCATAGAAATTGTACTGTCGGTTGTTTTTGTTGCAACTATCTCACTTTCACACGTAAAGATCATGCACTATAAGATGATGGAAAAAGACCACACCTACAAAATAAATGTGAACGATGAAAGAAACGAGAAAATCAAAGATAAAGTAAATGCAACAATGGCATTCATACTAATGCACCTAATGGGAATAATTGCCATAATTGCATTTATCACAAAAGCATATTTGCCAGCTGCTCTTTTAGCTATTTCGATCGCCTTTTCTCCATTAATCATGTTTTTTGTCAACAAATATTATGAGAAAAAATATTAAAACCAGACCCACCCACCCATTTACTAGTTATTACGAAGCAAACCAACTTTCATAAATTCTTTATCTCCAATACGGAACTTTTTACTATTAAACACCACTCCCATAATTCTGCTAATAATATACTCATCAGTTATAAGCACGAAATACTGCTTATCTTTTTTATCCACCAAATAATACTGATCAGCCCCAAGAGTGGAAACAGCTTTACTGAAATCATATATGCCAAACAATGGCAATCCTCCAAGGAGAGTAGAAAACCATCCAACAAAATTATCCACCATTTTCTCAGATGAACTGTTATAAGTCTTAACAACAGTTAGCATATTGATTTCTGAGTCAGGATATTCATCTAATACAATCTGCTCTTTAATTTTCGACTTCTTAAAACCGCTCAACCTACCGTCGAAACCATATTTATTGAGATTAATAGGCTTCTTAGTAATAGAAAAATCAACGCTATTATTCTCATCCAAAAGATAATCAACACTCACGCTTAGAGCAGATGCAATAAATTTCAGATTCTCTATATCTGGCAAACCCCGATTCGTTTCCCATTTTGCTACAGCAGCACGAGATACCATCAATAATTCCGAAAGCTCCTCCTGCGTCAACCCAGCTTCTAGACGAGCCTTTCTAATTTTTTCTCCCAAAGATATAACACTACTCATAACACAACTCCTTTCAAATCAGTTATTACACATCATGAAATTACTTGACGGAAACCAAATTAGTATTGAAATATTTGATTTAGATACCGCCTAATTACAAACTAACAAATAATTTACAGCGGAAAAAGAAACAAGGTGAAACACTATAGTTACCAACTGTAACAGTATAAGAAATCAAATAATGTAGGGAACTTTTTTACAATTTTTACACCGATTTGTTCCCCAAAACATATGCAACTAGAGCACGCAAATATGGATTCTACTATCTGACAATCACTATCTGACAATCACTATCTGACAATCTTCAGATACTCTTCGATTCTGGCATCCAACGATTCTGCCCTACTACCAATAAACCCTACTACCAATATGCCCTACTGCTCTTTGCAATTAGCCCAGTGCTATATTCATAAGTATAGGTGTTCTGCATGCAAGCATCACTCGGCGACCAGCTTCCATTTGAAGATTTTGAAGCCTTAAACAGAATATAAAGACCACATTTTCCATCCTGAGAGTCCCTGTTATACTGCAGATAAGTAATGTCCGAACGGCTTTCATTCAGAACAAAGTACATATCTCCCTTGGCGGTATAGTTCTCCTTGAACGCAAAGCCTTTCGCCGCAAAATACTTATCAAATATCTTAAGCGCTGCATTTCTTTCCTTCTTTGATTCTAAATCATGCTCAGCGGAATCATGCAAATCGGAATTTTTATCTGACTCTTCAACCTTTAATCTTGTATCTTTTAATCTTGTATCTTTCCTGTTATTGCGATCAATTCTGCTATACCACTCAGATTCACTTATTTTTGGATCAGTATCACTTGAATCTGTCATTGGTCGAAGATACTTAAGGAAAAATGGGCCTTCAGACTTATAAAGATAATACTCAAAAGGAGCATACATATCATCCACGTGCTCTGTGTATGTACCATTATCATTTTGTTTCACAGAATATCTACCAACAATAAACAAAACGTCAAAAAATCCAAGACCTAAGATAACCAGCACACAAAGCAGAACATGTAGACAACGAAGTACAATTCTTATACCTATCTTCCGTACACGCGAAATAAGATAGAGATTATAGAAGACACATACAAGAGAAATCGTAATCATCCAAACAACTGGCATTGCCGCGCATATAACATACGCCCAAGTCTGCAAAAGCCACTGATTTGGAAGACGTACCGCAGTTATTCCAAAGAATGCAGTTAGAATACCACTTAACACAAAAAGGCAACAAAGGGCCAGTGAGAGTCTACCCTTCCACCGTTGCTTGCCATAGCTAAGAAAAGATTTATTACGCTCTACATTTTCACTACGAAAACGACTGTGTATATTGCGCTGCCAAATAACACAAATAACACAAATAACACAAATAAGAGACACTACAACAAGAAGCAGAATTGCAAAACAATAAGTAATCCATCCAAAAAGCTGTAGCTTATTGGACGCCATAAAAGCAGTTCCAATAATCACTAAGATGGAAAAGATTTCCGCACTCAGTTGTAAAACCTTATACTTAGACAATTCCTTATTTGCACTGTTAAGGTTTTCACATATTTGCTCATGTGATTCACAACATAGAGGATTTTTCTCATCTGTGGGAGTATGTTCTTGCTTTTCTTTCTCTTTCTCTCTTCTCCCTTGTAGATTATCTTTCTTTCTCAATTATTCTCCTTCAGCGCAAGTTCTATAAGTTTATCTGTATAATCAGCCTTTTCACGATTACTCACCTTTCATCTTGCATTACTCTATTAGATATTGCAGCCGTATTAACGCTTGGCTGTTTCTACGCTTAGTTTAACTGCTGTTCTGTTATATTTTGCGTTATCTTTTATCGCGTATCACATGTTTTGGTGCATTTAATCACATAATTATACATATTTTAGTGTTTTTATCACATAATTCTACACATTGAACAGTGCACAACGCAGTGAGCACATCCATCTGTTTTGCACACAATATTATGCAACCAAGATTTACTCTATTCTTATCAGAAACCTCGGTAATACCATTTTCTAATTCATCATTCAAATCACCTTGAGTTCACATCACTCAAGGTCTTATAAAACAATCTGCCTTAAGAAAATAAACCTCAAAAACCGTTTCTATGAACTTTTCTGATTAGATAGATTCTTGTTACGATCTTCAATACAATTGCAAATTAAATCTACAGCTTTATAAAACTCATCAGCAGATGATAATTCATCAATTTTTCTATTAAACGCAAAATGATTTGTCCAAAATTCTTTTGGATACCAATACTCACTTTGTTGATCAACAAATGCACCTAAGTAATTTAAACGAACAAATTCCTTCCAATTATTGTTAAAATTATCCATCCATTTCTTGAATCCCAATACAGACTCATCAATATTCTTATTTGTATTATTTCTGTTAAGCAATTCAAAAAGATATTTGTCATCATATGAATGACACCACTTAAAAATGCAATACATGGTTATATCCCAATAATCAGAATCGGCACATACTCCACTCCTCTCTCTATTAAAATACAAAGGAACTGGAATTAAATTGCCCTCCGAATGTGCCAACTTTGCAAAATCCTCCATCCTTTTTGGCAATTTTGAGCCCGCAATGATTTTCTCCGCACAACGAACCTTTCTAATATTTTTAAGCCCTTCAACCAAAATAAAATACCTTCTTATAAAATTACCAAATGAAGTCATTGTATCCCCACGATACACTATGCCATCTTTTACTATTTCAAATTTGTGTTTTTGTTTACCTTGTTCTCTACACTCACCATCTTTTACTATTTCAGATTTGTCTTCTTGTTTACCTTGTTCTCTACACTCACCATCTTTTACTATTTCAGATTTGTCTTCTTGTTTACCTTGTTCTCTACACTCACCATCTTTTAGATAAGAATATTTATCCAAATATAGATCGATAGCCCACTTCGATACATCTATATCTATTTTCTTATTTTTACAATAAGCTGCCCATAAATAACTTGAAGACGTTTCAAGTTTTTCTTTATCGAACCCATCTTTCACATACAGTGAGATAAATGCTTTTTTACCGTCGTCATATGATTCCATAATGATTGCCCCTACTTAATAATCTTTGTGAATTGTGAATTGTGAATTGTGAATATTATATTATATACCTTTAATACTTCCAACATTTTAGCAACCCCTCAATCATTTCCCCATCCACTCGCGCCTGCTACATACCTACTTGTTGCCTTTGTTTCTACATTGAAGTATGTTATCAGCAATAGGAGGTACAAATTTATGGATAAAAATGAAAATATTAATTTACCTACGAAGGTCACCATTACTTTAGATCTTGACAAATTATACAATGAACTAAAAGAAAATGGTTGGAAACCTAATAGTACGGCTAAATACTACAAGCATTACATCCTTAAACATATTGACAAAGAAGATACTATTCTTGGACCTGATGAAAGCGTGAGATATCTAATTGATCTGCTGACCACAATTTCATCCCGTCACTTCTTATCAATGATTGAACCAGGACCAGGTAAAGACGCTCTTATAAAACGTGTTATACAAGAATATGAAAAATAGGGATATACAAATATTATTTTCTTTCCAATAATGATTTAACGCGTAATAAATCATAGAAAACAATTCAAACTTAGTCACAACTATTCCTCACGCGAATCATTATTTAATCCTGTCCTATCATGCCCCCATTAGTTTTTCACTATGCTACTTCAATCTTCATATTCAACAAATTGAGTTTTCAAAAATATAGTTAATGAATGCCTTAATCATAATTGACAAATAAGCATATTAACAGCCCAAAAGCACGTTATTTGTTCGTCAATGCGCCTAATTACCGTCCTACAAATAACACCTAAACCAACAACGGGAATCTATAATCTGAATAATAGTTAAACTTTTGCTTTCATTCGCTTGCATATGCTTGCAAGAATTTTGTAAAATAAGGTCAGAAAGGACGCGAACACAATGACAAACACGAACGCTGTATATGCAAGAATCGACACAAATCTTAAAGAAAACGCTGAAAGCATATTGAACCAGCTTGGCATAACACCGTCTTCAGCAATCCAAATGCTCTACAGCCAAATCGTCTTACAAAAAGGCATGCCATTTGAACTACGCCTGCCAACTAATAAGCAGGAAAAACCGCTTGCTTTAGGTAATTTAACTCGAGCTGAACTGGATACAGAATTACAAAAAGGCATCGATTCACTTTCGACTGGAAAATCGTATAGTGCCAACGATGTTGATAAGTTATTCGAAAAGGAATACGGAGTATGAGCAAATCATACAGCATCATCTATTCTCCGCAAGCATTCCTTGATCTTACAGAACTATACGAATACATTCGCTTCACATTACAAGTTCCTAAAACGGCGCAAAAACAAGTCAACCGCATTAAGCATGCTATACGTTCTCTTGAGACTATGCCTATGCGATATACACTTGTTAATTGGGAGCCGTGGTGTTCTAAAGGAATACGCAGAATTTCAGTCGATAACTACACAGTTTTTTACCAAGTAGACGAAAACCAAATGACTGTAACAGTTATTCGCATATTCTACTCAGGCAGAAATATTGAAAACATTGCTAACGACTCAAACAACTAATGCGCGATTTTTTGAGCGAGAATTGAAACGAACTAAGCAGCGTACGAAGTAACGTAATTTTGAACATTACGAGATGCACCCACCTAATCAGACCTTAACATCAACACAACGCTCTCCACATACATAGAGCCTTTTGCTCAAAAGAGAAGAAAACAGTCTTACAGAATCTTACGCAGCTACTGCGGTTCTTCTCCATGGATGATGCTTTATAACGATAACAATATCTGTAAGCACAATACCAAAAACTACGCTTACCCATACTAAGCTCGGTGTAAGAAGCCAAGCGAGAACACCAAAGATCAGCAGTCGAAGCAGTACAACAATAACTAAGAAAGGCCAACTTTTTGTTAGGCATTTCTGTTGATCAGCCTTCAATGCGCCCATCAGAACCATAACCGCAGCCGCCGCGCAAGAAAATAGCATATTGCCCAAGAATATGACGAGTAGCGTTCGCCAGCCAACGATACTACCCAGCATCCACCATTGCAGTATCAGTGCAAGCAAAAATGTTGCAACATCGCATACTGCTTCAATCAGCATATTCGCAACGATTAACGAGGAGAATGTTAGAGACGTACCTATAGGAGTGTCTGTTTTACCTTCGCTCGCATGCTGTAATGCAACCATGTTTCTCGCCTCGGCGCGCTTTACGCGCTCTTCTTCAAGCATTTGAACGCCAAGCTCAACCGATTTCTTTGAAGCTTCCTGCAATTGCGCATCCGTCATACCTGGCTGCCAAGGCTTTTCAAAAACAAACAACAACACACTAGTAATCGTTGCGCCAATAATAATGCTTAGCAACGTAGTATTGGAAACAAGCAATAAAGCAATACCAGAAGTAACCAGCAGCCTGATCACAAAATCGATAATTCCAATAAGCAAATCACCAGACCTGTCATCCGACCTTCGATGCCTATCCCACTGCAGATACGCTGCACTTAGCAGCGAAAACACCACAACACTCAACGCGAGTATGACCACAGTTTCCCAACCTAGTACGCGATGCCCTACGAACTGCTGTACAAGCAGCGCAATAATAAGCGTGCAAATGCTAGCAACAGTTTCTATAATCACATTATCCCAAAAAGCATGCTTGAAAAGCACTGGCCTTACCTTCGTCTCACTCATCATCTTTCCCCTATATATTAATCCAATACCTTCTTGTTGTAACATTTCCTCTTGATAGGCTATTTTTCACTTTGTTTTCTAAAATTCCACCATTATTTTCTATAACTTTTATCGATCCGATATTGTCATCATCACACGTAATCAAAACCTTATGTAGATTCAAAGTCTCTTTACAATATGTAAGTGCCATAGAAAGCATTTTTGTTCCATAGCCCTTCATGCATTCAGATTGTCTAATTTCGTATCCTATGTGACCACCATAGTTAATTAAAAAAGAATTTAATTCATGCCTAATATTAATTTCACCAATAAATTTTTCATTATCTATCAGCCAAAACGTAGTAGCTTTAACATAATTTGCAGGTAAATTTATACCATGTTCAATATTATAAGAACTCTCTATAATTGTCTCAGGGTGTATAAAACGTCTTTCTGCATTCGGCCTAAAAATTTCATCTTCTTCATTTGCTTCTATATAACCTTGGATATATTTACTATCTGGTCTAATTAATTTCATAAGTTCTCCTTATTCTTAATATGTGATTCTAATAAGAATACAATTCTATTAAAATTAGAGTCCATAATAGTCTGTTTAGCTTTAATAGTATTACTATTTAAAAAAAAAACCACACATACAAGCTTTATTAAAGAAAAATTTTTTAATTTTTCCAAGTGCACACTATGGATAGTGGGTGCACTTTTTAACGATAGAAAATATCGCAAAAAGGTTTAAGACCTGCTTAATAGCTTGCTGAACAATCTTACGCAATAATCAACATGCCACTAGTCTTTCACCCACTCTCCATACGCGAATTTAATCCTTATTTAATTAACTAAATCCTATATTTATTACCTAAAACCCTATATTTGTTAAAGTACCTTTACGCTGTTGAACTGCCACACCAACATTCCATATGATCACACCAACAATTGCCCATAACACGCCAACAACAAGAATCACAAGTAGCGATACGCCAACATTTACAGAACCATCAATTATACTACGAGATACTTGCGTAACATGAGTTACTGGAATCACGTATAACACGTATTGCATCATCTTAGGAAATACGCCAATCGGAGCAATCACACCACAAACAATAGGAAGTATTGCACTAAGCGCGTTAGAAATAGTATAAACATCATTCATCATCATGCTTATAGCAGCTATAGCAATACCAAATCCCGTAGAAGCAACAGGAACAATAAGGAACAACAGCATCAACGCACTCATATTAATCACAAAGAAAGCACTCGGGCTTACTACAAGCATTGTTATAAACAAAGTCACAGCATCACTCACCAAAGAAATAGTCACGAGCGCAATAATACGACCGAACCATAATGGTAATGCAACTTTTGCGCTTGTAAGCACGAATGGTGTTGTTCCTTCAAAACGATCCCATGCTAGTGCTTCTGACACCGTCATACTTGTGGAAATAGAACACGCGCCCATAACAGCAGCAAGAGTTGAAGCAATCAAACTATGATTAAAACCCGCGCTAGTCGCATAACTAGCTACTCCGTTGAAGCCTCCGCTTACAGCTCCAGCTAGAAAAACGTATAAGAACGTGGATAAAAGAGGCTCAACAATCATACGGATAACAGCAGTATTCCAACTATTTAAGCTAGGTATACTCTGTATACTCACTCTTGCACCAGTTCGTATACTAGATAAAACGCTCACGTGACCATACTGTGAATATTGACTATATTTATGTAATCTAGCGCACTTACTATTTTGAATAATTTTATTTTGCATTTTATTTCGCATAGTTTTAACCTGATTATTATTTCGTATCATATTATGTTCAAACTTCCATTAATCGTTGCAAGTCGAATAGCATGACGTAACATAAAACCTACAATAACAAGCAAAACGCTGGATAATACAACACATAACACAATCGCTAACACAGTAGTAGTATTAAACGATTGCGCATGAACCACCCACACTGCAGACGTAAGCGGATGAATAAACGCAATAACACGAGCTAGCAATGGCATTGATTCTACAGGGATCACTATTCCACAAAGCATCCATACAGGAATTAAAATCAAACCTTCACAAACTGTAGCTTTACGGCATAATACAAAAATTCCAGATAATAATGCGGCAGAAGCTACACAAGCGAGCATAGAAAGTAAGTATCCAACTAGCTGCGTGAATGTTATCATAAAGAACCCATGGCAGAAAACAGCAACGGTAATAATCGCAAGCGGCATACCAATACACCCAAGTAAAGCTGCGGATCCTACAATAGGAAGAAACACCGCAGCAGGTGAGATAACACTTAAAGTTAAATACTGCAATGTCCCTAAATAACGCTGGTATCCAATAATTCCAACAGCAGTAGTTGTAGCAGACCATAATCCAGCTATAGAAGAATCAACCCAAATATTATTAAGACAATTAGCGCAATCATGAGAAAAACCATAGTATGCAACAATTTTCATCAACGCAAAACATACTGGAGCAAGTATCGCATTTTGCAAGAAAAACGTTGTTTTCGCTAAACTTTTAAGCTGAAACCACAAGCCACGAATCACAAAAGCATATGAACGAGTAGAAGTATTCATATTAAACCTCCTACTTACTTAATGGGAGTAAGGACGGCGAAGAAGACGGCGCAGCAGCAGCAGAAGTAGAAGTATTTGATGCAGAAATATTATCATTTTGCACAATAGCAAGATACGTTTCTTCCAAACTTGCAGCGCGATCACCTAAACGCCTAATCCCATCAACAGGAATTTTAATATTTCGTTCTTGAGATAATGTTTTGCTCCACGCGATAGTAATATTTAACACTCCATGCGATTCAAAAACATCACACCACAACACTCCATCAAGTTTTTGCAATTCTTCCTTAACACTAGGAGTTCCGCTTGATGCTTCACCTTCATACGCGTACATTGTTACATGATCAATATGCTGTAAAGAAGCCAACTGCTGCACACTTCCCTGAGCGATAATATTACCGTGATTTATTACAGCAACAGTATCAGCTAATTTTTCAGCCTCACTCATCTCATGCGTAGTTAGCAAAATCGCTATTCCTTGATCTCGTAAAGCATGAATAATTTCACGTACTTTCCTAGCATTTTCAGGATCCAAACCAGTAGTAGGCTCATCTAAAAGCATAAGATCCGTTCTAGCGACCAGCGATCGAGCAATATGCAATCGCTGCCACATTCCCCTTGAAAAAGTTTGAACAGCATCATGAGCTTTATCAAGTAAATCAACTTGCTCAAGAGCATCGTGAATACGCTTACCTTGCTCACTATATGGAACAGCGGAAAGATCCGCAAAATAACGAAGATTATCTAATGCACTTAACCTTTGATAAAATCCTCGCTCACCTCCAAGAAGTAACGACACGCGCTTACGCGCTTCTCGAGGATTACTCACAGCATCAATACTGGCAATACGAACACTACCACTATCAGGAGCTAACAACGTGCCAATAATTTTCACGGTAGTTGTTTTACCTGCACCATTAGGACCAAGCAAGCAAAATATTTCACCAGAATGAATATCAAAAGATACGTTATGTAAAACTTGGCGAGTTGTCTTCTTACGACCAAATCCACGAGAATAAGATCTTGTTACATTATCAATACGCAATATTAAGTTGCTAGTTGACTGCTTATTATTGTTATCGCGACTATTAGTTGCGTCTTCTATATTATTATTCATTATTATTGCTTCGTTCTTACGTGTTATTAAAGCTTAATTCTTACTGTTATTAAACCTTAATTCTTACTGTTATTGAATAAATTTCAACAATGAAAATCAGTTAGTCAGATAAGAAAAGATAACGCTTGCTTACAAGAACGATAAGAACGCGCAAAAACATGCAAAAACGTGCAAAAACCACAGAAAAACTAGCGCGCATGTGCAAACATAATGACAAAACACCATGTGCAATGCGTGTTTAATACTGCTAAAGAATATGTATCTTAAGCTGTTTTATGTGCTTTTATATGCCTTTCAAACCGTTCTTAAGACTAGCGATCATTTGGGCAGTCATAGCGCAACACCTCATAAACTTAAATGTGCTTTACGTGGAAAATTATATGAGCATTCCGCAAAAAACTCAAATATAAGCAATCACAAAACATTTGTTTAACATGTGCAAAATACTACTATTTCTTCTTATACCCTACAGCAACATTACCTGTTTTATTAAGTCCTGGTACTTTAAGAACATCAGAGCCTGGCTTGTCTTTTAAATCAAATTTTCCAACCAAAAATAAAGCTTTAAGTCCTGGACCAGGTAAATTAAACTGTGAGTCAACTAATTTGATGAGCTTATCTCCAAGAGTGACTTTAGACAAATCATAATGAGAATCCAGAATATCTCGTGACACAAAGAGATACAACTCACCTTTATTCATATAGTTTTCTGGTATACGAAACTCTTCTTGAGACACCGCTACCGTTTCCCAATGATACGACGCAAGCTCCGCCTTCTCATCATCATCAGCACATCCCGCAAGAGAAAAGAGAGAGCCTAGCAGCAGAAGCATAACAAGACAACTTTGAAAAATGGTTTTACAAAAAATAGTTTTACTCCTCATAACACTACTAGCCTCCTTTTCGCTAACACAACTTTGTATCAAATGATTATAAAACAGACTATTAAGTAAACAAGATCTCCCATTCTCTCTGATTACTGTAATAATCTTAATAAATATATTATTTTTTTATTAATTTGTCTAGACTATCGACGCTAATCTCCTCATTTACTAGCAAACTATACTCTTTAATAAACAGCAAGATTCACGAAACAGAAGAACCAGAAGGATCAATATCATCATGCTCGTTTAATGCTTCCAACAATATTCCCTCATAAACGAAGCAATTACCTGCAAATCTTCACCTTCATAATACCCAACAAGCAACTTCTTAAACTCAGGAACCCTATTTTCTGGAATAACCAACAAGCCCTGACCATGAGAAATCAAACAGTGTAGGGAACTTTTTTACAATTTCTACACCGATTTGTTACCCAAAACATAAACAACTAAATTAATAATCACTCGACAGCAAAATAGCCTTAATGCTCATTGCAGAATGAAAGTTAATATTGGAAATATTGTAGGAGTGTAAACATCCAAGACAATTGCAAACAGAGAGTTGTTAATTTTTTTGTTCAATAATCTTATCGGTAAATGCCTTTAAAAATTCTTTAGAATTGCTCCAGGAGAAATCAAACCCAGATATTTCATCTAAAACTTTACTACAAACCCATTCATACATTCCAGCCTGTTTGCTTTTATATATTATTAGGAACAATGGTTTCATTGCTTTTTTACCTAATAATATGACACTAATATATTGTTTAGAATATACTACATCGTTATACCATTGTCCTGTCAGCCAATAGAATTTATCTTTGCGCCCCTTTTCACCAATCTCATCGCATAGATTTTGTAATTGTTTAGCCACATACGTGAGAACCTTTTCATCTATGTTTTTTATTAGCAAAGTTTCATCAACACCATTTTTACTTATCTCTTTCCAGTCAACATCTTCATTATTTTCTGAGTGTCTTTCATTCCTTGCAGACTTTTGATTTTCTGTTTTTAGTTCTCTATTATTATTGCTAAAACTATTCTGATTCTTACAACCTGAAATAAGTGATATAAGACAAACTACCATAGTCAAAAAAGCATAATGCTTGATATGCTTCATTTATACCTCCACCTACAACTTAATCTTTACCTAATTGCAGTTACGATTATCATGTTCAATCTTCACTCTGTTATTCACTATCATCTGCCCAATATTCATTCATCTCGTAGTACAAATCATCTTTGAGTCTAATAAAACTGACGGGATGTAAATTATGGACAAAGAATGCAGATATACAGCCTACAAAAATAACTATAGCTAAAAATCATCCGATAATCTACAGGATTTTATTTCCATACATAAACAAATGTGTGGCAAAATGAGTACACGCTTTAACGATAGAAGCGAGATATCGCAAAAGGTTTAATTGCCATTTATAACTTTCTCAATATCTCTTTTCCCATAAAGCACACGAGAAACCACAACTTCATACTTTTCTTCAAAAACAAAATAAAAAATAAGAAAATTATCACACGACACAAACCCTATGCCTTATGCAAGGACTCAAAAACCTTATCCGCAGGCTTCACATCACCAGATAAAACCGACTTATAACCCTTTTCCAACTCATCATTCAACTCACTTTGAGTCATAGAACTCACATCATGCGGCTCTCTATAACCCAATTTCACATCAAAAGGAAGCCCCTGCTGTAAAACAACCTGCTTATAAAACATGGTAATAGCATTCGAAGGAGGAAGACCCAAAGAATTCAATATATACTCTGCCTGCTCTTTTAATTCCGGATCAATACGAGTATACAAGTTAGCTGTTTTCGCCATATAATCACCCCTTATTTCTTACAATGATTATACAACATTGCATTGGCATTGCATTGGCATTGCAATGGCACTGCATTAGCATTAGAAAATTACACTTATATGTAATATTAAAAATGCAAAAATCACACTCAAAAATCGCGATGAATCCAGCTAACAAACTCAAAATCAACAAAATCAAGTCACAAAACTTACACAAAAACACTATTCATCTTGATATTCAAGCAAAGCATCAGTATCAATCGTTTTAATCTCAAACGTTTTTCTTGTTGAAACACAAAAATTATGCTTAATCATAAGATTTGCAAGCTTCACACCATCAACCAAAATAATATGATGATTGTCAGCATAATCCTTAGCTTTCTGCGAAAACCTATACGTTGTAAAAAAAAGACCATGCCCTTGCTTACCAGCTATCCGAAAACCACGCTTAATTAACACCATTCTTCTTTTTCGGTGCCTTAAATTCGGCCATATCCAACCCTCACCACATTGGGATATGTTTTCACGATATGATACTCAATGCCGTATTTATCCAGTTCTTTAAGTCCTGTCTGCCAATGACCGCTAGATTTTAATCGGATATGATTATCCCAACTTTCTAAGTAAGATAAATTAACGTAAAATAAGTGAAAAATAGTCTGTCTATGACAGTAGGTATCCACTTGACTATATAAATTTAAGGAGGTTAGTTATGAAGAAATCTGTATATCAAGCTATACGATTATTCCTTTTTTCATTATTACTCCCTCTTTTAGGACTTATTATCAATTCTCTTAAATCACTCGATTGGGAAATTGTTTATGACTCACCCTTTTTACTCATTGTTATAGCTCATGCACTTGGTTTAACAAAAATTCTTCTTTACTCGATTGTTGTCAATCAAAAAACACTCGAAAACTTAGGAGTTTGTAAAACCATCGCTATCGCGCTTATCGCCCCTGCTATTGATTTATTGATATTACAAGAGTCTCCTCGGCAATTGGGTAGTAGCTGGACTTGCACGTACATTACATTTTTTATTACTCTTGAATGTATCCCAACTATAATTCCAATCATTGTTAAAGAGTTTTTACGAAGAAGAAACCAAAAGCATAAAGCCTAAAAATGCACCCACCTATTAAGCCCTTGATATCAAGACGACATTCTCCACGTGGATTGAGAGAACGGGTAGTATAGCTACACTTTTTTGAGTGCACACTATGGATATTGGGTGCACATTTTAACGATAGAAAAAGCTATCGTTAAAAGGTTTAAGATTGGCTTGATAGCGCGTTACATTACAATTCTTCCAGTTGTTTAGTCTGGTCTCTTCTCACGTAGATAACCGCGAGTATTTGAACTTCTTTTCTACTATCATCAACACAAAAATAAACGTAATAATTTTTTACGCGTATTCTTCTAAAACCAATTTCACACCACGGCTGCTCACTAATTAACTTCACACGATAAGGCATCGTCTGCAAAGACATCATTTCCGACTTCAACAGCTCGAGCATTCTTTTAGCCACTATCGGTGCTTGTAACTCCGTGGCGATATATTCTCGAATAAGTGCAAGATGCTCTTTCGCCTGACGAGTGACTTTTATCTTATACTCATCCATTAAAGACCTCGTTCAAGATCTTCAAAAACATCATCTATCGGATAACTATCACCACGAACCGCCTGATCATAACCTTTAGCCATCAACGCGTTAAACGTTTTCTCATCCATATCATCTTGTGCTGGAAGAGACTTTGGAATAGTAAGCGAAAACGGAATACCCTTATTAAGAATGATTTGACGATAAAACATGTCAATAGCCGTAGCCCTAGGAACTCCAATCGTTTCCAGAATCTGCTCCGCCTGCTGCTTAATATTTTCTTGTATTCTCACATTCACATTCGCTGTTTTAGTAACTGCCATATAAACCAACCTCCATACGCATATAATAAATTATTGTGTCGCATATTGCAACACAATTTATATGAATAAGATCCCTCAGCTGCCATACATGTTTTTCGTGTTCGTGTTACCTTCGCATTGCCTTTGTATTACCGCTTTTTATAGCACTGTCAAGTACCATGATGCCGGCGATAACTCCATCTATTCTATAGGTTGATTTTTGAACATAAGAATAGACTAAAGAAAATTCAATAGTCTGGATTTTATAATATCTCCACATGAAATTGAGTGGTCTAGTTTCATCACGTGTTGGATACAACGAAAACTTACCCTTAAACTATGAAGCTATTTCTTTGAACTCTGAAAATTTAACCTTGAATTCTGAAACCTTTTTAGACATCAAAAAAGACGGTATTACTACCGTCTTAATTATTTACACATAACGCTTTTAGATTTAGATTTCTATTTCATAGAAACTTGATCCTTGCTAAGCTCTACAAACTGGGATTTGTTGTAGTTATCTCCCATTTTCTTTAATTCCATATGTAATACACAAGCAAATACTATCTCAATAATACATGCCGCAACAGCAACCGTTGTGCCGTTTAATGCACATCCTAAAATCAAGGAAATCATCGGAATGGAAATTGCAGCAACTGTATATCCCTTTGATTTGTACAGCCATGAATACGGCAGTAAATGTGCGCCAAAGACCATAGCGTATACCATAATCATCTTTTCCGGAACCGCACTAAACACCCACATAACGATTAATAAATAAATCATTTGATTTAAGGTGAAAATGAAGCCTAATTGTCCAAGTGGATTTTGTTTTGAAAAGATATCCACCTTTATAAGTTTACCAATGAGCCAAGCCAGAGGTAATAATGGGCATGAACAGCAAAATACCAATAAATTTTTCATATCCATATTGATATCTAAAATTGACACAAGTACTATCAGAAGCCATATAATCACCGATGCCATGATAAATGGCAATCCTTTTTTCTGCTTTATGATGATATCATTCCTCAATTCATCTAAGCTCATTGATTTCTCCTTCAAATGCTAATTTATACAATCTGATATTCCACGTCGTGGCAGTGTAAAAGCACTACGGTAATCAATCCAAAACATAAGTGTTTCAAGTATCAAGGTTTGAGACTCCGCTTTAGCCTTCTGATTTTCTTCTTCCTCTCCACCGAATTCAATGATCATTGCTCCGGAATCAACGCGTATTCTGCGCCTTTCGAGACTCAGATAAGCGTAATTGTATCATGATCTATGTTTTCATGATCTATGTAAGAGAGTACATCTTCGAACTGCTCTAATGGTATCCTGGCTAATGTTTTCGGCTGATTGTTCTTCTGTCCGAACATAAACAGAAATAATGTTTATGTAACAATCTCTTGCCATAATAGCGGGATTCATTAATATCTTTCATCTGAAATTATATGCTCTATTCCACTATGCTCCGATTTAAGATATTCTTTCATAAATGTCGGGTAAGCCTTGAACTTATCAAGCTCATCTATAGGTAACCAATGCATTGTCTCTTTAGCACCTGACTCTGTAGTACTATGGCTCGTAAAATCTCTTTTGCCCATGGGTTTCATCATGTAGTAGAATGTCAGCTCATGGAAGTCTACTCCTTTTAAGCCAGAGCTGCCGATGAATAAGTTCTCGTGTATGACAGCAAGATGATCGACCTCGTAATTAAGACCTGTCTCTTCAAATACTTCTCTCTTGACGGCTTCTTCTGATGTCTCGCCCATGTGAACCGCTCCGCCAACTGAGTAGTAATAGTCGTCCTCAGCATTTCTTGCAAATAGCACACAACCTTCCTCGACTATGATGGCTGCAGCCCTATATCTAAATGCTTTTTTATCGTTAATAAATCCACAATTATGTTCCATAGTTTACTCCTTCATTTTTTATCTAATGACTGTGACTTATGGTTCAAATGCAAACAAGTTCCCAATCTTAATTGAAAATCCAAGTGATTGATACATTTGTATATCACATTGTGCACAAGCAACAGTCATTGAACTTATTGCACTCGACCCTAGAGCGTTGATATCTTCCCTCATACAGCCAAACTGCGCTCAAAAACCACGCCAAGCCAGCCTAAAGCTGCCACACGCTAAACCTCTTAACGATAGCCCTCGCAAACCCCTGCTACACAAGGGCAAAAGCACCCACCTAATCAGCCTCCTGCATCTTATAGAACGGTGAAGCGCCGTGACGGTAGGAAGCACCACTTATTTTCTCGTTTGAGCCTGAACGTAAAAATAGCAGATAAAGGAAAGGAAATGAATTTACACCACTTTTAGGACTTGACCTATGAAATAATTAATCGTTCCATTTTCAATCAATATATAGAGACCGAGTCCAATAAACACGACAGGTACAATTACTTTTTCATACTTTTCCACAGTCTCTCCGATAGCAGAAATTGAGGCGAGATTTTGAGATAATTTGCATAGAATCAAAATCCCTAAAGCAAATATTACTAAACTTATACTAATCTCAATCAAACTCTTTCCTGTAAAATAGGGGATATAAATTCCTAAATTATCTCCACCCATTGCCACTGTTAAACTTGTAAATGCTAAGATTTTTGATCCATCTCCGGTAATTTTCCCCTCGATATCTTCTTCATCAATATCTTCATCCACAAAAATTGCTCTTATACCAAGACCTAGCGGAATTAGACCAAGGAGTCCTATAATCCAATCTTGTGGAATAAAATTTAAAAAGTAAGCGGCAATAAGACTAGCCAGTACAAGCAGTCCTGTACCTAAATACTGCCCCACATAAATTGATTTCAAACCTTTCTTTCCTTGACTAGCGAATAAAATAGTCAAAACAACTAAGTAGTCAATGGATGTAGAAACAAAAACTAATAAAGCGGATACTATTGTTTCCATTATTTCTCCTTTCAAAATGTTTAATGTTTACAGCCAATCAAAATTGACTGCACACACATTGTGCCTCGGCAGTTACCAATGGAGACATTTTAAGAAATAACTTCACAATTTTCCCACCTTTCCTTGAAATATTACTTGTGAAATTTACTTAAACTATATGATTTTGTCAAATATGCTGATAGATATCCACGCAAACTGTGAAGATTGAAAATATATAAAATTAGATAGACCAAACATTATTCATCTAAATAAAGCCATTGTTTTCAAAAGTCTTATAGTCTATTATTTTATTTTCTTGACAACAAACAAATTGATTCTAAATGGATTGAGAGAACGGGTAGTATAGCTACACTTTTTTGAGTACCAAGCCACTAATATAATTGTAATCTTGATAATATTATGATACTTTTTTGATAAAAGGAGGTTGATACTATGATTAATATTCGCCCAGTTTCCGATTTAAGAAATAAATTCCCAGAAGTAGAAGAAACAGTTATAAATTCAAATACACCAGTATTCCTTACAAAAAATGGTTATGGGACTATGGTTCTCATGAGCATCAAACAATACTCTGCCCTCACTGACAACATTGAAAGAAAACTCGACGAAGCAGATACTTTTGCCGCAAACACTTCTACGCGTCTTTCTAAAGACGATGTCTTTGATAGCGTAAGGAGAAGGATCAATGAGCAAGAACACGTATAAATTAACCTTTCTCCCACTATTCAAAGAAGATTTATTAGAAACAGTTGACTATATAACCAATACACTGCAAAATCCAAAAGCTGCTCACAGACTTGTTGACGATATAGAATCAGCAATCGATAAACGACTTGAATCACCCCTCTTATTTGCTCCTTACCAATCATCAACAACACGAGAACACCCCTACTACAGGATTAGCGTACGCAACTTTTCTGTTTTTTACGTTGTCATCGACGACACTATGGAAGTGCGCAGACTTCTATACTCAAAACGAAATATTGACGCACTACTGGAATAACTATTCTCAATAACTATCATTTATGTTAACGATTATTGAAAAAGCTATCGTTAAAAGGTTTAAGATTGGCTTAATAGCTTGATTCTTGAGCATAAAAAAACAGCCTAGAGAAACTCCCCCTAGGCTAGATTTGGTAACGTTTCAAACGCTCACAATCTTTTGACTTTTATGATGCCCTTTCAATATCCACACTAACTACTTTTAGTATTACCGTTAGAGCTTCTGATTAAAACACTTCAGATAAAACGTTCAAGTTATTACTATGCTAAAAATGCTCTTCAAAAAACCTGACAAATACGCACATATACGGGGTTGCATACACGAGATTGCAGAAGAAAACTTCTTTACTTATGGCTCTCTTAGAATATGGTTAGTGTTGAGAACTAAAGGTATTAAAGTATCTGAAAAAGTAGTAAGACGGCTCATGAAAGAAGAGTTAATTGAGGTTAGATATGCCAGGCGTAAAAGACGCTATTCAAGTTACATAGGAGAAATTACTCCCGCATGTAGTAACATTGTTAACAATAATTTTCATGCAGATTCACCTAATAAGATTTGGCTTACAGACATTACTGAGTTTTCAGTAAAAGAGTCAAAACTCTATTTAAGCCCTATGATTGACTGTTTTGATGGTAAAGTGGTCTCTTACGCTATTTCAAACCACCCAGATCAGTGTCTTGAAGATGAAATGCTAGAAGGGTCTTTAACTACGTTTGAAAATGTGATTCCTTTTGTATAACTATATTTTTAAGCAAGTTATCGTGGCAGTTTTTGCTATCTAGAATAAGTCGTCGTGAGATCCTAAGCGTAGGAATATAATGCAATCTTCTTTAACTTGATACAACAGTAGAACGTCTGCAGACACATGCAATTCATGCACGCCTTTGTATGAGCCTTTAAGAATATGATCTCTATAAGTTGTAAGCTCGCGAGAATCTGCACCATTGCAAATAAGTCTTACAATATTGATTACTTGCTCAATATCGTAATGCTTCTGCTTATATTTCTTAACATCTCGCAGATAGATTGGACTATAAAATGGCGGTTTAGGCATTGCGCATCAGCTCAGCAAAATCGTCAACAGTACCTGCAGCTATTGGTTTTTCTTTCATAGCTTCATCAAGAGCGTGCTCATATGGAGAACTTTCAAGTGAAAATGGGAAACGTTGCGTATTTACAATCTGATACAAAAATAGGTTGACTGCTGAACTCATATCAAGACCATAATGTTCAAGAACTTGCGATGCACTATCTCGTATTTCTGGATTAACTCTTACACTTAATCTGCCTATTCTAGCTGTTTTTGTAGAAGTCATGTTGTTTCCTTTAATCTTAAAAACATAAATTTGTTATTCATGCCTTGCTTTATTATAACAGACCTACAGCACCCAACGTAATACCAAAGTAGCACCATTGTGTACGCAATTATTACTAAATCACAAGTTATCGTGGCAGTTTTTGCCGATTTTGCGAATTTTGCCACGATAACCCGAAATTTAACGAAGAGAAGAGAAGCAATGCAACTACCGAGCTAACGCCTCAATATGCAACACACGATCACATCGCTGAGCAATCAAAGGATCATGTGTCACTACAAGCAATGTCTTGTTATATTCTTTATTCATCGCTTGCAATTGCGCAAACACTTTATCAGCAAGATCTCTATCAAGTGAACCCGTCGGCTCATCTGCCAAAATCAACGAGCCAGGTTTCAGCATTGCGCGAGCAATCGCAACTCGCTGCTGTTCACCACCAGAAAGCACAGCAATACGGTCATTTTTAGCATACTCAATATTGAGTTCAGCAAGAACTGCATCAATCATTTGGTGTTTAACAGACTTTGACTCTTTATTATATGCCATCGCAATCCACAAATTATCAAATACAGTTCTATTATTGAGCAATGCAAACGATTGAAATAAATAGCTAATATGATAACGACGTAACTTAGTAGCAGCAACAGAATTAATAGCTGGAAGTTCTTTGCCAGCAATCTTTATCTCACCTTTATCATAGGTTTCAAGCATGCCGAGAATGTTTAGAATAGTGGATTTTCCAGAGCCGGAAGCCCCCATGATTGCTAACGATTCTCCTTGTTGCACACTAAAACTAAGATTATTTAAAACCGGTCGATTCCCATATGTTTTATAAAGATTGCGTACACTTATTAAAGGTTCAATACCATTGTTTTGCATTATCGACTACTCCTTTACCATAGAAGTAATGTGTTTATTACTCAAATAATATGTTTGTATCGTTAATAATATGAGTTCAATAATTGCCGAAATCAGCACATATATCATGCCAGAACGAGTCCGTTCAATCGAAGCAATAACAAAAAGTACTCCTTGAACGAGTCCCACAAGCAAGAACGGCATAGAGAATATGCGTAATAGCGAAAAACCAAGCAATCGTTTCACCGCAATACTTTCTTGATAGCATGCTGCAAACATAGCAATAATCGCTATAAGCAATATCAACATAAGCAGAGTAATAAGCAGAATTACGCTACCAAACAATTGCAACGTCTGCATAATCGTCTTTTGGTAGCCTGCAATGCATTCTCCTACTTGTAAGAATTGAAGATGATTATCATCAAGATGATACCGTGCAGTATAAGCGTCGCTCAGATATCTAGCTGCTGCTTGATCATTCAATTTAATGTAGCTATTGTCAAGACCGCCAGCAAGTAATGATTCACTTTCAGACGCATTCAAATTATCACTCGTCGCATAAAAAATAATAGGATCTTTTACCATAACTTTATGATGAATATCCGTAGACCAGTTAAACCACTCACGAGAAGGATGATACGTGCGGAATGCGAATTGTGGATGCGCAGTAAACTTGGTCGAAACATCAGTAGACGTTAGGTTGTCTGACTCTTGAAGCCACTGCCTCATCAAAGTCTGCTCTTGAGGATTATACGTGTCGGGAATGAAGTAAATGCGCACACCCTGACGAGCAAGGTTTTTGACATCGCTATCTACAGTAAACCCTTGATCTTGCAAGTACTTAGGCGACGCCACAAACGACCAGAATGGCTTAGAAGGTACATGCTTATATACGCTACCATTGCGCCAATCTTGTAGTATATCCGCATCAAAGAAGCTTGTGTAAATAAGCCTTACTCCTGGCTTATCCTCAATAGAACGATACCATGCAAAAGCATCTTTGGCATACTGCGTCGATTGACCAGATACCGAAGCACCATCTTGCCCTACGAGGTGGTGATACATAATTCTCTGGTTTAATACAGGATGCCACATACGAGCAACTTCCACACTTTTCGCCAACTCGCCTATTGG
This sequence comes from Gardnerella piotii, assembly GCF_049815665.1. Taxonomy (NCBI): domain Bacteria; kingdom Bacillati; phylum Actinomycetota; class Actinomycetes; order Bifidobacteriales; family Bifidobacteriaceae; genus Gardnerella; species Gardnerella piotii. Next base: position 581,894 of record NZ_CP187450.1, on the reverse strand, counting down.
CCCATCTATGCTATGCACACCTTCTAATACGCATGTTGATGCAATAGCATAAACGAGTGCAAGAGCAATAAGCATACCACGTTTGGTAATACGATTACGAATTGCATCTACTGGTTTTACAGAAATAATCATCAAAATGACTAATGCGCTGAGAAGCAACACAACTGCAATAACTGGCAACGCTATAATCAGCGCCTGCATTAACAATTGAATATTCCATATAAATCCGCGAGTAAATGAACTCATCACGATACAAACAAGAGGATATACGGCGAGTGCTGAAACAAGCATCGGCATAAGATGGCGCAAAGCAAACGATGAGCGCGACCAACCCAACAATAGATAGCTTCCCAATGTTCTATACGAAAGATACCCATCAGCGATTATCGTAATTCCAAGAAGCAACACTGTTACAATGCAGACAATAATAAAAGTAAGTTGATTAAAACTATTGGATCGTGCTATTCCAGATTTTCCACGTTGAAAATCTTGGTAGGTTGTACCAGCAATGCGAGCAGCTTGAGTAACTAATGCATGGTAGTCTCGGCTAGAAAGTCCCACAATCCTGTAATCGCCAAGCTTTGTTTTACTATTGTTGACGAGGGCATCTAATTGACGAACAACTAAACGCGAACCCTCAATGGAAATAGTGGGAAGATCAGCAAGCATATCTGCTTTTGCCATATCAAGTCCGAGCGTTTTGCTACTTTCGCTGTGCAATAATTGCGTAAAGGCATGCGATGTCAGAATCGGCGTTCCGAGATACGACAAAGTAAGCAAATCATCTTTACCTCGCGTATTGCCAAATATGCCAAGCTCAAAACCATCTACACCGGCGTCACTCGCTGCCAAGCGCATATCATTACGAACCACAAAAGCATTATGCTGAGCAACAGTATTCTTGAGTAATGCATAAATTTGATCAGCTTTGTCTTCTGTCACGCCGCGTAATGAAAAAAGGCGACTCGTTTGCGGATATATAGCAATACAATCACCCAAGGAGTCGTTCATTTTTGTCAAACCTAACAGCGATGCAAATAATGCAAGCAGAAGAACAAGTGCGCATGACAATGAACGCAATAATCGAGACATCGCATACCCCTATAATAAGTTATTCATGCATACAGATTATTTGCAATCCCAATAGGCAGTAGCACATGGCACCAATGCCATGGAAACTACTAGTACTACTGTCGATGCAATACGTGAAATTTTTCTTCATCGTAAACCTCCAACTTATTTATTGGGGGGGGGGGCAATGTGCCTCCCACTAACATGATAGATTTACTTGTTTGTTGCGTCAACAAGAAATGTTAAGGATGCGTTTTAATCGAGTATTTGGACGAAGCTTTGCGCAGCAGATGTAAGTAGGCGGTTAATCTGTGATACATAGTGCTGTTTCGTTGTTATTTTTGTGTTTTATAAGTCCCGTAACGCTATTCTTTTATCTTCTGCAGACTGCTTAGATGACGTATCGTCTTTCTTAAGAGAATGCGCATATCGAATAAGACTTCTTGCAATAAAGAACACCAATACACATATAACAGGTGCAATAAGAATGTCAATTATCGGACCAAAGGGGCTTAGGACAATTTTTTAGACATTTTGTGCAATCGTAGTACGATGTTTCATAATTGTCTTTTAAGCCCCATTTTAATTCTGTGATTGTTGTAAAAATCAATATAAGTATGAATAGCTTGACGTAACTCTTCTGTACTACCCCAGCTCTATGTTGCAAGAAGGTTTTCTATTGACAGAAGAAGACTATCTCCTTGATATTAAAAACCATAAATAGATTCAAAAATGCATGTTTAGACCATTTGAGCCAATCTGTTTCATTATTACTATTCTCTTTAACTACTCTAATCTTGCGCTCTAAAAGACCAATACGTTGCTTAAGTGGAATTATTTTGCCAGTTGTTGCATTATAACGACTAACTAAATAAGGAGCTTCTCCGCACGTTATTTCCATTCGACGTTCATCTACATATGTCATCCAATTTGTTGAGCGTTTCTCTGAAAACTCAATTTTTTCTGTGGTAGAAATCCAAATTTTATCTTTACTATGATTAAAAACACCTTTTCTACCAAACCACTCTTCTTTCCCCCCCCCATACAATACAGTACATTTCCTTCTGAGTAAATTTTCCCACTTCACAGGGTGGGTGCAAAGTGGCGAATCGACTTGCATGGGCGCTTTGACAGAGCTTGAAATTGTATAACGCATTTCAAGCTCCTTCAAAGCGTGATTTGGCATGTAAAGTCCAGTGGACTTTACATGCCAAATCAGCCGAACGGCTACTAATAGCCGTGAGGAATAACATAATTCGCGAATGCACTTCGATTCGCTGAGCTTGCTCAAAGTTGAAAGCACAGTGTGCTTTCAACGCAAGCGAAGTACGTTTACATCCTGTGCACTCGACCCCAGAGCGTCGACATCTTCCCTCAAACAGCCAAACTGCACTCAAAAATCACGAGAACCCAGCTTAAAGCCGCCGCACATTAAACCTTTTAACGATAGCCCTCGCTAAGCCTTGCTACACAAGAGCAAACTTGCACCCACCTATTAAGCCCTTGACATCAATACGACAGTCTCACGTGTATCAAGACTACCCTTATGATAACCATGCATCAATAAAAGAGCCTTAACGTTCATTGCAGGAGAGAAACTGGCAAGGGGAATGTCGTATGATGATAAAAGTCTAAGGCACTACAAACTGGGATTTGGATTTTACTTAAAATTGTATTATTTTATTAGCGATATCTTCTACAAATCGCTTATCGTGTTCCACAAATATGAGTGTAGGCTTTGCTTCTTTTATAATTTCCTCAATCTGTATTCTTGATATTACATCTATATAATTCAGTGGTTCGTCCCAAACAAATATATGAGCTGGCTTTGAGAAACTTACAGCAATTAAAACTTTCTTTTTTTGTCCATCACTATAATTCTTCATATCCATTTCAAATAATTCTCTTGAAAAATCTAATTTTCTTAGAATTGTTTTACACAATGTTTCATCAACATCTTGCTTGTGAATATATTCATTTAGGCTACCTGTTAAATTAGATGTGTCTTGAGGAATATACGAGATTTTTAAATTACCTGCTAATTTTATCTCACCTGTATACTCGTGATTTATACCTAATAAAATTTTAATCAAGGTTGATTTTCCGCTACCATTACCCCCATATATAGCCACTATGTCGCCTTGCTTTATCTCGAAACTTACATTATTTAGGATCTGTCTCTCTCCATAGCATGATGATAAATTGCTAACCGATATTAGAGGATTTTTATGATGATGTAATGGATGCAATAATAGACTTTCCTTTGTTTCGATATCTTTTAGTAAACTCTGTTTTTCTTCTATTGCCTTGTTTTGTCTATTCTCCAAATTCTTAGATTTTTTCATCATCTTGGCTGATTGATGACCTATATGTCCTTTGTCTGGTTTTACACCTGATACTTTTACACCATTTTTAGTATTTTCAATTTTATCAGACCAAATTTGACTTTGTCTTGCAGACTCTTTTAATCGTTTAATATCTTTTCTTAATCTCTCATTTTGACTAATTTCAAATTGGTCTTTCATCACTTTGTTTTCATACCATGATGTAAAATTTCCCGATTGGACATCAATAGAATTCCTGTTAATAGAAATAACATGATTGATACAACCATCTAAAAAATCTCTATCATGAGATATAAGCAAAAATCCTTTTTTACTTTTCAGATATTCACTTACAATTTTTCTTCCGTCCATATCTAAATGGTTTGTTGGTTCATCAATAAGTAAAAAGCCATCTTCTCTTGTAAACAAAATAGCTAAAAGGATTTTTGTTTGTTCCCCTTTAGAAAGCGTTTCAAACTCTCTGTAAACAAGGTTCTCATCTACATTTAGCAAACTGAGTTCTCTAAATAACTTCCATTCTTCATCATCTGATATTAGTTCTTTATATAACTCAATTCCTAATTTTGAAGTATCGCTTATACTTGGTGGAAATTTAATAAATTCAACATCCTTGCTTATTTTACCTTGATAAGTTTCTTGATTTAAAAGTAACTTAAATAGAGTTGATTTACCGATTCCATTTCTTCCTATCAATCCCGTTTTCCAGTTTGTATCAAAGGAAAACGATACATTTTTAAATATGGGTTTTACATATCCATAATATGAGAAAGTGAGGTTTTCAATTTTAATTACTGACATAAAACGCCTCCCTAAATTATCATTTACCGCCCGGGTGCAAAGTGTGTGCACCTTTTAACGTTTAGTTTTTCCTGTATTACTACGGTTATCACTGCTTTGCTTTTTCAGTTATTTCAATTCTCGATTAGGTAATTTTCCAGTTCTCAAAGCAACAGTAACAAACTCAACCTCTTGCAAGCACTTCTCGCAAAGTTCATAACCTTCATTGAAGTTCACTCTTGACCTAAATGTGCTAGCAATGAATTCGCATGGTGAGGTGATCCTTTCAACTACACCGCACCGTTCGCACTCAGCATACACATTCCCATCCTTAATCGGAATAAACATTCCATGATCTTTCTCATTTCCCATGACGCTAACATCTTCGAAATCATCAAATTTTACATAGAGCATATACGGCTTCCTCCTTTATCGGTATGTCTATATACGCTCTAATTCCAACTTATATCAAGTTTTATTGCTTCTTTTTTGATCTATATGTCTGCTACTTCGCAATAGCTTTCCCATTAAGACAGTGCACCATGTAATGCGCAAATCCATCGTTTTTACAATTTACCTTCTTCTTATCTGAAACCTCGGTGACACCATTCTCACAATCTACTTCAAGGCTTGCATCCTTGGTGATTGTTCCTTCTAAAATACTCATGCCATTTAACGTATCAAGCGTACAAACATGAGTTACTTCTACGTTTGTTGCTGAAGCCGACCCATTATAACATTTAAGAAAGACATCATCCGCCTTCAAATTAACAACTTCTACCTTGCCATTGTTCACTTCTACATAAAGCTTACCAATCTCAATATCCGTGATGAGCACTTGATTAGAATCAGATTCAACCTCACAAACTTCCACATCATGTGGCAAACTCACAACAATTTCAGGCATACCCTGAGTAAGCCACCTCACCCAATTCGAAGCTGAGACTTTTTTAGTTTGAATAAGCCTTATAACATTTTGTGCTTCCTCAACCCTCAATATATCTTGTTCACAGTTAACAAAGCTCACACCAAAGGTATCAGCACGTTTCACCGTTAAACGAACATCTTTCGTCTCTGCGATAAACTTCTTATTATCCATTATTTAAGCACCTCCTCGTGCACATACTAATAATCAGGTTTCATTTTACATTTTGAGCTGTATTTTACCACTTCACAGGGTGGGTGCAAAGTGGGTGCACCTTTTAACGTTAACATCCTGTGCACTCGACCCTAGAGCGTTGATATGTTCCCTCATACAGCAAAATCGCACTCAAAAATCGCTCCGAGCTATCTTACAGTCGCCACTCACTAAACCTTTTAACGATAGACCTCGCAAACCCCTGCTACACAAGGGCAAACTTGCACCCACCTAATCAGCCTTTGACATCAATACGACAGTCTCAACGTGATGAGTGTTGGGATATATGTCGAACGCGCGCAAAGACTGAACGCTGTAGCCAAGCTCCCTAAACGTACCAACATCGCGAGCAAGACTAGTCGGATCGCAAGCAACATACACAACAGCTCTTGCTCCAGACTTCGCAATCTGCTTACAAACTTGAGCTTTAGCACCAGCGCGCGGAGGATCTAACACAACAACATCAGGATGCGAAAATCGGCGAACAATCTTAGACGACTTACTCGCCTTAAACACCTGCGATTCAAGCGTTTGCGCAACATCGCCTTCAAGCGCTTCAACAACATCCCTGCTAAGACCTGCGCGACCAATGTTTCGCCTTGCATTCTTCACAGCAATCGGCGCACCCTCAATGCTAAGCACACGAGCTGGCTCTGCAGCGCCAGCGAAACCTACATCACCAGCAGCATCTCCGCCAACATTAGCCAAAGTCGCAAGAGGAATCGTAAACAAACCAGATCCAGAATACAAATCCCACAAAACCGTATTCTTACTACGCCCACCAAGCGCAGAACGGACTAATCCCAAAACGTAGCTCACCAAATGCTCTGGAGCTGCGCGATGGATCTGCCAAAAACCGCGCGCGTCAACATCGTAATCAAAAGTACGCGCACGCGATGAATCGCAAGCAACCGCAACGCGCACGCGCTCACGCAACAATGCCGATCCTGCAACCAACTCATCATTTACTATAAGCGCATAATTTTCGCCAATCGTATCAAGAAGCGCAGCCTTGTCATTAAAATCCAAACCATCAACCCTAGGCTCTGGAACAGCAAGGCGAATTTGCGCATTTGGCGAGAAAGAACGATTCCACAAGTCCAAAGAATCCGCAATTGCTAAAACCGCGCGCGACGCAAGTGGCATAGTATCAATCGCAATGCGGTCATGCGACTCGCGCTTACGCATAGACAATCGCCCTTCATCATCTGCAACCAACTCCATGCGCGTACGCCAGTTAAATCCGTTAAGCTCCTCGTCCCCTGGAATGCGCTCAACACTAACATCGCTTTCCGCAACATCCATATGCGCTAAACGCTGGAATTGATTGGCAATTACGGAAGCCTTCCAACGAATCTGACCAGGCAAAGAAACGTGAATTAAATCCGCGCCGCCAACTCCGCCACCCTGAGCCAAAGGACCAGCGAGCTTCCATTGCGGCTCCACACGATCCGCACTAGGCTCCAAAACTTCTACAACTTCGCCAGTAAAAAAGTGCGCTTTTGCACGCATCGGCTCATCCATACGCACAACAACCAGCTCACCAGGCAGCGCAAATCGCACGAATACAACGCGTCCTTCGAGATGACCTACGCATCTGCCTTGATCCGCATATCGCTCGATTCGCATCGTTACTTGCATGTACTACCCCTTAGTTTTGCGTTTTGTTAAGCTGATTTTTTGTTAAGCTGATTTTACTTCGCTAGAATTTACTTCGCTCTGCTCTACTTCTCGATTTTTATGATGAAGACGCATAAATGGCGTTGCAATAATCAAGTAAGAAACCCAAATCGCGAGCGCCCAGAACGGCAATCCCATAAGCAATCGAACAGTGCCAAGCCACACAACGTGATTTGTCAAATATAATGGCACTTGTAAAACGAGTCGCAGCGCAAAAACGCCAATCCATAATCCAGTAACATACATGTACGCGCGCTTAAGTGGCTTATAATCAAGCCATTCGTGCAGCCAAGCGCCAAAATTTTCCGTAGGCATTTTGCGAATCGACTCAATCACAAGCCCAAGAGCTGGCACACGCGCAATCAGCGAAATCGCAAGAAGAACACCGTACACAGCGTTTGTAATAAAGCCCATCATGTAGTAGTCGCGCGCTTGATGACTCGTCCACACCCAAATAAGGCAGATTCCAACGGAAACAAGCCCACTTAGCGCGCCCATAATCGACTGACGTTGAATAAGTCGCGCCACCACTTGCAAAACTGCAAGAGCTGCAGACGCAATAACTGTTGTTTGTACGTTCCGCGTTACAACAAAGCAAATAACAAACAGCAAGCCTGGCAGCATGGATTCAATTACGCCACGAACTCCGCCAATGGAGTCAATCACAGAAAACGCTTTTTCTTCGGATCCAATGGAAGCTAAAGAGGCTAATCCTGAGCGTTTTTTGTTGCGCGCATTTTTTTCCAAGACAATATCCTTTGCTGCATGACTTTTGCTATTCGACTATTCGACTTTTGCTATTCGACTTTTGCTATTCGACTTTTGCTATAAAGCTTTACTAACGAACTTCAGAGAACATTGGACCGCGAGTTAGCGTAGTTTTGACTTCTACCTGCTGATCTGCGCCAAGTGGCCCCTTTGGACGGCCTGGAATTTCACCAGAATCACCAGCAGAATCGCCAGAACCACCATTGTCAGAATCTCTAGGAACCAAAACATCATGCATTGGAATCATATCTCGAGGAGCTAATGGCTCACTGCCTCGGTCTACAACAATGTCACTAAACCACTTGTTAAGCAAAACTGCTTCATCACTCGCCTTTTTTGAATCGCCAGCAACCGAAGAATCGCCAGCAGCTACACCAGAAAAGACTCCACGAAGCATCCAACGCGGGCCATCCACTCCAACAATTCGCGTATCTACAGTTTTATCTTCAACTTTAACTGGTAATATAATCTCTTTGCCAAAAACGCCATTCACTTCCCTGGCATCAGAATTTCCCTTAAGCAAATCCGCGCGAACTTCGCTCCAAATTCCTTCTGTTTTAGGAGCCGCAAACGCCTCAACTTCTACGCTAGAAGACCTATACGTAACTGTTATGCCAAGAACTTGGTTAGACTCGCGCTGCTTTTTTACGCGCAACTCTATTCCTTGCAAATACGGAATGCGAATAGCTCCGAAGTCAATATACGTACTTAAATCAGGAACCTTTTCGTCTGAAATATTCCAAGGTCCTCTAAGATTTCCTCGACCCAAATACGTGTCTGCGCTGTATCCGCCTTCAATAAGCTCGTTTAAGGCCGAATTTTGGGATTGCAAATCCGCAAGATTTCCAGCATTTTTACTATCAGCTTTAGCCTTGCGCTTCGACTTAAACCATCCCATAATTCCTCTTTTCTAACGGCCAATGCCACTTTTACTCAACTTCACCAGATTACCACAAGCAAAGCAAAATCACACATTGTATCTTATGCTTAGCGCAGCGTGATCCGACCAGCGCGAATCGTAGCTTGGAGCGCGATCAATCACGAATCCGCAAGCAGTTTCTGCAAGCTCTGGAGTTGCAAATTGATAGTCTAAACGCCATCCAACATTGTTATCAAAAGCTTTGCCTCGCTGACTCCACCACGTGTACGGCCCTTGAATATTGCCAGCAAGCATTCGCATAACGTCTACAAATTCATACTCGTTAATCCAGCGGTCGATGTACGCGCGCTCCTCTGGCAAAAATCCAGCACTTTTCTCATTCGCTTTAGCGTTTTTAATGTCTAGAGGAGTGTGAGCAATATTAAAATCACCACACAAAATCGCCTGATTTCCGCCACTTGCAGCAATATCTCTAAGCTCCCCTAATCGCGTAAGCATAGTGTCTAAAAAGCGGAATTTTTGATGCATTTTCTGCGGATCGTCAACATTTCCAGCGTGAACATACACGCAAGCAACAGTAATATCATACCCTTCAGGCGTATGAACGTCGGTTTCTATCCATCTGCCAGAATCCACGTCTTCGCTTAAACCAGGCAAACCGTAACGCTGCTCTACAACTGGCAAAGATGTTACAAGCGCTACTCCAGCACGGCCTTTTATATCGCAAATCTGATTTGTAACGCAAAATTGCTTGTCATTTTGCACAGATTCATTTTGCACAGATTCACCACTTTTAGACGCATACAAATCCTTGATTTTGCTCATAATCGGGTCAATCGCATCTTGCGGAGCGCGAACCTCTTGCATACACCACACATCTGGAGTGTGATTTTGCACCCAATCAAGCATCCCCTTGCGCTCTGCAGCGCGAATACCATTCAAGTTTGAAGTTGCAATAGTAATCATAAAATCCACTCTAATCGAATATGCATATTACAAATGCATATTACAAATGCATATTACAAAAATAACGAATAATTGTATATTTATATCAATAATTGTATCTTTGCGCACCTCTTTGCTACAGATTTTCAACTACCGTGACGCAACAGAAAGCATCCAATTTGCACGATTTTCTGCTTCTTCGTTAGAAACACAAACCATAAGCACGGTATCATCGCCAGCAACCGAACCTAAAATCCCCTTTAACGGCTGTCTATCAATAACACTAGCAACATATTGAGCAGCACCCGAAGGAGTGTGAATCACAACAATATTATTAGCAAATCCAACTTCTGTAATAAGACCAGAAAGAGTTCTTGCAACTTGCTGATCAATCCTAACCGTATCCATTGCGTGACGATTGCCAGTGCCATCTCCCAAAACGTACGCAATTCTGCCATCTGTAAGACGAATTTTAACAGCATTTATCTCGTCTAAATCGCGACTCAGAGTTGCTTGAGTAACATCAAAACCATTACGAGCCAAAACAGAAGCAAGCTGCGATTGAGAAGTAATAACCTCGCTTAAAAGCGCCTGCTCAATCGCGTTTAATCGTGCAGCCTTGGTTGCAGGACGTTGCTTGCCAGCAGAGTCATTATCATCAAAATTCCCAAAATTCTTCTTTGCGTGAGTCATAGCTGGCAAACCTTTCTAAAAAACTATTCCAATCTAATATACATGTATATATGCATAACTTTCCGTATATTTACCAAGATTGGCTAATATTTACTAATATTTATTGATCTTTATTAATATTTGCATATTGGATATAACGAATATACTGAATAAAAATCACAATAAAATCACAATAAAAAATGCGGCCAAACAACTAAAGATAGTTATTCAGCCGCATTAATCAAAAGCTAGCTCACGATTTTACACGCGCAAAGTTGCATGCAAATCTTTAGCCGCTTTTGTAATAGCTTCTCGAACCGCTTCCATTTCTTCGCCAGAAAGCGTACGATCTGCAGCTCTAAACGTTACCGAATAAGCAAGAGAGCGCAAACCATCTGAAAGCTGCTCGCCTTCATAAACATCGAACAACTCTATAGACTCAAGCAAATCGCCAGAAGCTTTAACAATAGCTTTCTCTAAGTCGCTAGCACTCAAAGAAGAAGGAGCAACAAACGCAAAGTCCTGCTTAACAGGTGGGAATGTAGAAACAGGCTTTGCTTGAACAGGCTTAACTTGCATAGCATTAAACAATGCGCTCAAATCAAGCTCGAATGCTGCAGAATGCTTTGGCAAATCCAAATTCTCATTCACGCTAGGGTGAAGCTCGCCAACAATGCCAATTTCAACATCGTCACCGCCATCAACAGCAACAAACACTTTGGCAGTACGTCCTGGATGCCAAGAAGCAGGAGCATCGTTTGCACTAAGCTGACAAATCTTAAAATCAACGCCGATGCGCTTTCCTAAACGCTGAACAGCTTCTAGAGCATCGCTGTAGTCAACGTCTCGATGCGTACCAAGCCAACCAGTTTCTTCTGCTTTACCAGTAAAAAGCGCTGCAACGTGCAAAGGCTGCTTAGGCAAACCAGCATCCAAAGCTGCAAGTTGAGCATCCGTAGGACGAACCGAGCCAGGCAAAGCAGGAATTGCAGGAGCATTAGGATCTGCAAAATACACATGACCAAGCTCATAAAGCGAAACATTGCTCAAACCGCGGCGAATATTTCTGCGAACAGTTCCAGCTAAAGTGGTAAGAACATTCCTGCGAAGCCAAGGACGATCGCCAGCCAAAGGATTTGCGATTTTTACGCTAACTTTAGCAATAGAATCAACATCTTCGCGGAAAGCATCAAAATCTTCCTTACCAACAAACGGGTAGCTCAAAGATTCAACTAAGCCCATTTCTGCAAGCTCGTAAGCAATAGCTCTACGAGTTGCTTGTTCCTGCGTTAAACCAGTTTTGCCAGTAACAGGAACAGCTGGAACCTTAACAGGAATCTCATCGTAGCCAACAAGGCGCGCAATTTCTTCAACCAAATCGCATGGATCATTCAAGTCTGGGCGCCAAGTTGGAGGCAAAACAGAGAACGAACCATTTCCGCCGCCAGCAACCGAGCATCCAATATCCGTAAGAATATCGCTAATGCGGTTCAAATCAATGCTTAATCCAGAAACGCGCTCTACCTCGCTAGCTTTGAAAACAATAACGTTTCTATCAACAGTATTGTTTACGTCTGTAGGCGTATTAGAAGGCTCTCCAGAACCAAACTCGCTAAGCATTGTAACAGCCATTTGCGCAGCTGCAGGCTGAAGCTGAGTATCTACTCCGCGCTCAAAGCGGCGAGAAGCCTCGGTTGGAAGCTTATGCCTACGAGCTGTACGCGCAATAGAAACGGGATCAAAGTGTGCAGCTTCAACAAGAATATTCTTTGTTTCGCTTGTCACTTCTCCATACATTCCGCCCATTACGCCAGCAAGTCCAAGAACACGCGAACCGTGATTTCCCTTTGGAGAATCGCAAATAAGCAAGTCCTCAACGTTAAGCTCTCTATCTTTGCCATCTAAAGTTGTTAAATGCTCCCCAGCTTTAGCACGGCGAATAACAATAGGACCTTCAATCTTATCTAAATCATAAGCGTGAAGAGGCTGACCTAAGTCAAGCATTACGTAATTTGTAACGTCTACTGCAAGAGATATTCCACGCATTCCAGCGCGAGTCAAACGCCTACGCATCCAATTAGGGCTTGCGGATTGTGGATTAAAGTTTCTAACTACACGCGCGTAGTATCGATCACATCCAACAACGCCATGAATAGGATTTGTATCTTCAATGCTAACTTCAATATCTGTAGACGCGTTTTCAACAGAAACTTGACTTGCCTTATTATTAAGTTCCACTACTGGATCCGTGTATGCAGCACCAGTTGAATGGTGATATTCGCGCGCAACACCCCTGTAAGAGAACGCGTATCCGCGATCAGGAGTGATGTTAATCTCTAGCAAAGGCTTGTTTAAGTGAAGAAGCGACATTGCGTCATCTCCAGGCTTTAATGCCTCGTATTCTGCTTTGGAGAATCCGTATTCACGAAGCAAAATAATGCCATCGTGGCTATCTCCCAACCCAAGCTCGCGCTCGGATGCACACATTCCATTAGAAATGTGGCCGTAAGTTTTGCGAGGCTCAATCTTAAAATCGCCAGGCAAAACAGCGCCAGGAAGAGTTACAACAACCTTTTCTCCAGCAGCCATATTTGGAGCGCCACAAATAATTCCACGAGGAACTTTATTGCCATTTTCGTCTACCTCGTTGTATTTATCTCCAACATCAACATGGCACCAATTAATAACCTTGCCATTCTTTTGTGGCTCTGGAGTAGCATCAACAACGTAACCTACAACAATAGGACCTGTAACTTGAGAATCGTGAATCTCTTCTTCTTCTAAGCCAACTCGCACCAAATCTTTAGCAAGCTGATCATAAGTCAAACCTTCTGGCACTTCAACATGATCTTTAAGCCAGTCAATATCTACCATTGGCATGAGTTACTCTCCCATCACAAACTGTTCTGCGAAGCGCTTATCGCCTTCAACCAAATCGTGCATATCGTTAATATCGTGACGAAGCAGCAAAGTGCGCTCCAAACCAACACCGAAAGCAAATCCCGTATAAACATCTGGGTCTAAGCCTGCAGACTTAAGAACGTTCGGGTTAACCATTCCGCATCCGCCCCATTCAATCCAACCTGGGCCACCCTTTTTATCTGGGAACCAAAGATCCAACTCCGCGCTAGGCTCCGTGAACGGGAAGTAGCTTGGGCGCAAACGGCTTTTTGCATCTGGGCCAAACATTGCAACAGCAAGGCGATCGAGCACACCCTTTAAATCCGCCATGCTTAAGTGCTTATCTACAGCCAAAGCTTCGCATTGATGGAAAACTGGCGTATGCGTTGCATCAAGCTCATCCGTGCGGAACACGCGGCCTGGGGATGCAATGTACAGAGGAACGCCTCGCTCAATTAACGCGCGAACCTGGTCGGAGGAAGTTTGCGTACGCAAAACCATGTTAGATCCAACAAATCCTGCAGCATCCTTTGCCTGATTTCCCTGCACGTAGAAAGTATCTTGCATTTGGCGAGCAGGATGATCTGGGCCAAAGTTCAATGCATCAAAGTCGAACCACTCTGTTTCAACTTCTGGACCTGCAGAAATCTGCCAACCCATAGACACAAAAAAGTCTTCAAAATCTTCAATAATACGCGCAATCGGATGGCGAGCGCCAAGCGGCTTACGATTTATTGGCAAAGTCATATCGACTGTTTCTTTTTGAAGCATATTTGCTTCTTCTTGAGCTTTAATACGCTCTTGAGCCGCCGCAAATTCCCTACCAAAATCAGCACGCAAAGCAGACATTACTTTGCCGGCTTCTTTCTTTTCTTCTACTGGAAGACTTCCAATAGCTTTGCTAGCAAGTGTCATTGCAGACTGAGCGCCAGCATACTTAGTTTTTGCCGCTTTTAGATCTTCCATTGTTTTAGCGGCTTGAACACAAGCAATGCCCTCTTTTACTACCTTTGTAATTGACTTTGCGTCAAATGGCTGACTCTTTGCCACAGCACCCTTCCTATCCGTGTATGCGTACTTTTGTGAAGCATTCAAAAACGTCTCAAATCCCCATTTTTCGCTCATGACTAGACATAGCCAAGCCCATTAGCATTACTGCTGCACTGGTTGCTAAGTTCATTGATTCTGCTTTTCCGTAAATTGGTATTACCGATATTTCGTCTACTTTATTTAAGACTTCTTGCGGCAATCCTCTGGCTTCGTTTCCAAATAATATTGCGACATTAGAGGTGATATTATCGGCGATATTAGACTCATTTCTAAACGAATCTAAAACACGCACAAACGACTTTGGTTTTTTATTTTCCGTGCCGTAAATATCTGCAGCAATCACTTTAATTTTTGCATTTTTTGCCCAATCAAACCATTCGTTTTCGCTCATTTTTACTACTGGCAAGTGGAATAACGATCCTGCACTAGATCGAACAAGCTTTGAGTTAAATCGACTTACGCAATCGTCAACAAAAACAACAGCATTGCATCCAGCTACGTCTGCAACGCGAATAATCGCGCCAGCGTTGCCTGGGTCTCTTACTTGCCAACAAGATGCAATTAATATGTTTTCGTTTTTGCAAGATTTAGTATCATCGCCTCTCTCTAGCCCAGCTTTATTAGCCTCACTAATCTTATTAAATTCTTTACTAAATTCTTCGTCTAAAACCTTAGAATCGCAAAGTGCAACAATCCCCTGGCAATCCGTGCTGATTTTGCGCATAACTTCTGCTGTTGCAGGGTGCACATAGCAATTATTTTTTAATGATTCGTCAACGATTTTAGCGATTACTTCTATAGGGCCACCATTACTCGTGACGCCACTATAACTACGATTACTGCCACTATTAACAGCATCTTGCAAAACATAAATGTCTAAAATCGATTTACGCGCGTACCTTACAGCTTCCCTAACGCTTTGCGGACCTTCAACTAAAAAGCGCCCATCCCCTCGCGATTTTGCGCGACTTATTGCACAAATGCGCTTAACGCGATCGCTATGCGCGTTGTCTATTAACTCTTTTAACGGCATAATATCACTCTACTTTACATGTATTTACATTTACATGTATTTACAACACGCGTAACTGTTGCAATACAAAACTACTCAAAAACTACTCAACAAAACTACTCAACAAAACTACTCGTGATGCTCCGACGAACTTTGAGTAGTATATCCCTCTGGCTCCAACTGGAACGTTGTATGCGAAACAGAAACTGGAAAATGCTCACGCAAACAATCTTGAAGCTGGCTTAAAATATCTGCACACTGCCCCATCGTCAAATCGCGCTCAACAACAACATGCGCCATAAAAATAGGCATTCCTGTAGAAACAGTGCTTGCATGCAAATCGTGAACAGCAAGAACGTGCGGAACGTGCTCAAGATGGTCACGAACTTTTTCTATATCCAATCCTTCTGGAGTTTGCTCAAGCAAAACTTTTACAGCATTTTTAAGCAAGTGCAACGCTCTAGGAATCATCAAAATTGCTATAATTCCGCCAGCTACAGCGTCGAAACCGCTCCAATTTGTAGCTATCATAACTAATGCAGAAACAACTACTGCTACAGAGCCTAAAGCATCGTTCATAACTTCCAAAAACGCTGCTCGCATATTCATATTGTCTTTAGATTGAGAAACAAGAATTATAAGCGAAGCAATATTTGCAAGAAGACCTAGAATACCAAAGAAAAGCAGCTGACTTACACTGTGAATTTCATTATGACTTGCGCCAAAAAGACGCATCCCCGACTCCACAATCGCATAAACGCCTACAAAAAGAAGCACAAGAGCGCCAGCTGCAGCAGTAATCACTTCTAGCCTTGCCCACCCCCAAGTGCGCTTTGCATTAGGCTTTTTGCGCATTAAAATCGCAGTAACCGTAGATGCAGCTAAAACGGAAATATCCGTTAGCATATGACCAGCATCAATTAGCAAAGAAATCGAATTAGTTAAAATAGATCCGATTACTTCTGCCAAGAATACAATAGACGTTAAAGCCAAAGTGATAGTTAGCTTATGCTGATGCGCATCACTTGCTTTAATAGCATCTTGCAAAGAAGCGGCATTAGTTCCAGAAGTACTTAAATCATTCTTCTCTAAGATTTCACTGGAAGAGTTTGACAAATGATGATTATTCACACAAATCTCCTATGTTCATACAAATAAGTATCTCGATATCGTTTCTCAATATCATTCCCAATATGCCTTATACGCAATGAACCCCAGCCTAAGCTAGGGTTCACGCATAAACATCTAAAGATTAATTATCTAAAAACTTATTCTATTATTACTATTCGTCAATTAACACGCCGAGATGATGGGAAGTTGATTCGGCAATCAAATCATCTTTAAAATCGCCATTATCAGCAGCATTAATTATCTTCATTGAGGCATCAACCACATCTGGCTGCAAAGCATTAACCCAATGAATACGCGAATCTCTTCCAAACCAACCCATTTGTTTTCTAGCAAGACGTTTAGTTTTCTGAGCAATATCAGCAAATGCTTCGTCTTCGCTACAAACCCCATCTAAATAGTCCATTATTTGCTTGTATCCCAAAGCCCTTATAGCAGTAACACCAAGCTTTGAGCGAATCTCTTTAACTTCGTTTACAAAACCCTGCTCGCGCATCATTTTTGTGCGAAGATCCACTCGTGCATCCAAATCTTCTCTACTTAAGTCCAATCCGATTTGCACGCAATCAATCAAATACTTGTATTTTGGCAAAGTTGCAGAATACGGCTTACCTGTTAGCTCAATAACTTCTAGCGCGCGAATTGTTCGGCGCGAATTTCTTGGATCCATATTTTTAGCAGCCACTGGATCTAGCCTTTGTAATTCTTCAAAAAGCGCCATTGCTCCTTGCGATTTTTCGCGCTCTTCCAAAGATTTGCGAACATCAGGATTTGTGCCAGGAAAAGTTATATCATCTACAGCAGCGCGAGCATATAGACCAGATCCTCCAACAAGAATCGGGCGAATACCTTTTTCTTGCAAATCTCGTATGCATTGGCGCGCAAGCGTTTGAAACTTTGCAACGCTCATAGATTCTTGAGGATCAATAATGTCTATTAAATGGTGCTTAATCTCGCTTTGCTCTTCTTTAGTGGCTTTTGCTGTACCAATATCCATATAACGGTACATTTGATATGCGTCTGCGTTAATAATTTCCGCTTTTACACCACGTTCAGCAAATTTCTTTGCAATCGCAATACCAAGACTCGTTTTGCCAGATGCTGTTGGTCCTACAATCGAAATCACTTTCGGCGGTTTGCACACAATGCGCTCCTACGTAGCAAATTTAAGCTAATAAAATTTAAGCTAATAAAAATAGACTTACTTCTTCTTAGCTTTTTTAGACTTTTCCGCAAGCAATCTAAGAGTATCTGCAGCTGCTTCTTCTGGAGCATGAGTATGGTGTTCCTCGTCTCCAGGCAAAGGATTAGCATAACCAAGATTCACGTTAAGCAAACGCTCTGCTTGAGTCTCGTCAATCTTTTCCGATAATGCGATTTCCGATATAAGAATACTGCGAGCGCGCGCAAGCATGCGCTTTTCTCCAGCAGAAAGTCCGTGTTCGTCAACGTCTCGCTGCGACAAATCGCGAACTACTTCCGCAATCTTATTAACATCGCCCGTAGCAATTTTCTCAACGTTAAGCTTGTATCTTCTAGACCAATTCATTTCTTTTTCAATGATTGGCGTACGCAAAATCTCAAAAACTTTAGCAACTTCTTTGGCGCCAACAATGTCTCGAACGCCAACTTTTTTAACATTATCTACAGGAACGTTAATCTCTAAACCATCTGAAGACAATACGACTAAGCGCAAATATTGCCTAGTAACACCCTTAACAGTACGTTCACTAATTTCCTCGACTCTAGCCGCACCATGACGAGGATAGACGACCATATCGCCGACTTGATAACCCACAGAACCCTCCGTATGCACAGAAAAACTCATTTCAGTTTCCCATAAGGCAAAGACTTGAACGCTCCTAAATTATTTTTTTGACTTATTAGTCAAACTTTGCTCAAAACACACAAGACATACGCAAATAATGTTGTATGATAGACAACATGAGTACAGTATCTAACATCAATGAAGATGCAATCGCAGTTGCCGTTCGTCAAGACGTGCTTGCTGCGGTGAGCAATGCAGAATATTACAATCCTCACGAGGTCCTTGGTGGACATCTCGGAACTGGCAATGGCGCTGGTACTGCCACGGTTCGCGTTTTACGACCAATGGCCAAGAAAGTAACAATTCTCACTAAGAGCGGCGAATACGAAGCTCAGCACGAATACAATGGCATTTTTGTTGCCACTATTCCTGCAACCAAACACGCTAAAAGCAAAGAATGGTCTGTTCCTAGCTATCGCATTCGTACCGTAGAAGTAGACGGCACAGAGTCTGTAGACGACGATCCGTACCGCCACTTGCCTCAAATCGGCGACATGGACATGTACCTGTTTGGCGAAGGCAGGCACGAAAGACTTTGGGAAGCACTAGGTGCTCATGTTAAAAGCATTACTGATTCTTGGGGTCTTGTAAGCCCAGAAACAGGCAAAATGGTTAAAAAAGTTACTGGAACATCCTTTACTGTGTGGGCTCCAAACGCTCGCGCTGTAAGAGTTGTTGGCAACTTTAACTATTGGAATGGCCGCCGTCACGCAATGCGTTCGCTTGGCTCTAGTGGCATTTGGGAGCTTTTTATTCCAGGAGTAGGCGCAGGCGAGGTTTACAAGTTTGAGATTATGACTCAAGCTGGAAACTGGATTATGAAGGCAGACCCAATGGAGCGCTCGCACGAAGTTCCACCTAACACTGGCTCTGTTGTTGTTGACTCCGACTTTAAGTGGCACGATAGCGAATGGCTTGAGCATCGCGCAAAAACTAATGCGCACGATGGCCCTGTTAGCATTTACGAAATTCAAGCAAATAGCTGGAATCGCGATTACGACAATTATCGCGAGCTTGCAGATCACTTGGTTGATTACGTTCAGCAAGAAGGCTTTACTCACGTTGAGTTTATGCCTCTTACACAATATCCATTCTCGGGATCTTGGGGATATCAAGTTACAGGATATTATGCTGTTGATTCCAGACTTGGAAGTCCAGACGACTTTAAGTACTTAGTAAACAAGCTCCACAAGGCTGGAATTGGTGTGATTATGGATTGGGTTCCAGCACACTTCCCTAAGGATGACTTTGCTTTGGGCAGATTCGACGGCACTGCGCTTTACGAAGACCCAGATCCTCTTCGCGGTGAGCACCCAGATTGGGGAACGTACATATTTAACTTTGGCAGACACGAGGTTCGCAACTTCTTGGTTGCTAACGCGTGCTTCTGGCTTAGCGAGTATCACGTTGACGCTTTGCGAGTAGACGCTGTGTCTTCTATGCTCTACTTGGATTACAGCCGCGAAGCTGGCCAATGGCGTCCAAACATGTATGGTGGGCGCGAAAATCTTGAAGCTATTGACTTTATTAAGGAAGCGAACGCTACTGCATACAAGAATAATCCTGGAATTATGATGATTGCAGAAGAGTCCACTGCATATCAAGGCGTTACTGCTCCTACAGACATGGGTGGCTTAGGCTTTGGCTTAAAGTGGAACATGGGCTGGATGCACGACAC
The DNA here is from genome assembly GCF_049815665.1 of Gardnerella piotii. Classification (NCBI taxonomy): domain Bacteria; kingdom Bacillati; phylum Actinomycetota; class Actinomycetes; order Bifidobacteriales; family Bifidobacteriaceae; genus Gardnerella; species Gardnerella piotii. Next base: position 562,021 of record NZ_CP187450.1, on the reverse strand, counting down.
TTTGCAATACCTTAAAGAAGAGCCGATTAATCGCCGTTGGCATCACAACGAAATCACGTTCTCTATGGTTTACGCGTATTCCGAGCATTACGTGTTGCCTCTTAGCCACGATGAAGTTGTGTATGGCAAGGGATCTCTTCTTGGAAAGATGCCTGGAGACGAATGGCAACAGTTTGCTGGCCTTCGAGCTCTCTTGGCGTATCAATGGTCTCACCCAGGAAAGAATCTTCTGTTTATGGGCGGAGAAATCGGCCAGTCTTGCGAATGGAACTTCAACAATTCGCTTAATTGGCACGAGCTTCAATGGCCATTCCATCAAGGAGTTCAAAAGCTGGTTGCAGATCTTAATGCTTTGTATAAGAGCTCTAGGGCATTCTGGAGCCAAGACTTTACGCCAGATGGATTCCAGTGGCTTACTAGCGACGATTCCGACCACAACACATTAAGCTACATGCGAATCGGAGACAACGGCGAAGAAATCGTTGTTGTTGTTAACTTCTCTGGTCAAGCATGGCAAGATTACCAAGTGGCATTGCCTAAGGGTGGAAAGTGGCAAGAGATTCTTACTACTGACGACGCTAAGTATTGCGGATCCGATATTCACAACGGCACATTTACTGCTGCAGCCGAAGAGTATCATTCTAGGCCGTATTCTGCAAGGATTACTGTTCCAGCACTTGGAGCTGTATTCCTTAAGCCACTAGATTAAGGTAATAATTAAATAGCTAAAAGGAATCTAAACTAGGTAAAATGTTGGACACTCCATTGCAAACAAGTGCTCCTCGAACAATTCTTGTTGTAGAAGACGAGCCAGATTTAGCTACAGCTATAGCGCAAAGAATTGCTGCTAGAGGTTGGAAAGCTAGAGTTGTTTGCGATGGAGTGTCTGCTGTTAAAGCAGCGTTAAGCTTAAAACCAGACCTTATAATCATGGATATTATGCTTCCGCTTATGGATGGCATAGAAGCAACGCGAAGAATAGTATCTAAATGCCCGATTCCTGTTCTTATGCTTACAGCAAGAGACTCAGAAGCAGATAAGTTGGCTGGGCTAAGCGCAGGAGCAGACGACTATGTTACAAAGCCATTCTCCCCTAGAGAGCTTATTGCAAGATGCGGTGCGCTTTTAAGAAGAGTTGAGCGCGCGGCAATAATTGCAAAAAGAGAACAATACAACACTTTGATTAAGTTTGGAAACTTGATTATTGACACAAAGCAAAGACTTGTTACGATTGGCGAAAAAGCAATCCACTTTACGCCTACAGAGTTTTCTTTACTTACGACTTTTGCAAATCACCCTCACGAAGTGTTAAAAAGAGAAACGCTTTTAGAAAAAGTCTGGGATTGGCCAGATGCTTCGGGAACGCGCACAGTTGATTCCCACGTTAAATCTTTAAGACATAAGATTGGATCTGATTGGATTCGCACAATACATGGAGTAGGCTACGCTTTTGAGCCACCTAAAGAAGATTATGAGCCAGAATTTGATTCTCAAAAATAGCAAAGATCATAAGAACATAAAAAATAGCAATCTGCTAAAGAGTTCATTAAAAAATTCAATGAAGAATACTCTAAAGAATCCACTGCCTCATCCTAAAAGCGCAATCGGATTTTTTACGTCATTAAAAGGCGAATTGTCTGCGATTATTGTTTTTGCAACCGCTATAGCATTTGTTATGGCATGGTTTTTGCTAAAAGTTGGATTAAGTGGTTGGATTGCAATGCCACTAACTCTTGCAGTTGCATTAGGAATAACATACGCGTTTTCTAGAGGATTAACTTCCCCACTTAGACAAATGCGCGATGCTGCAGAAACGATGGCAGATGGCGACTATTCTGTGCGTGTTCAAATCGAAAGCAGAAAAGACGAAGTTGGAAAACTCACTCTTGCTTTTAACGAGATGGCAGAAGAACTAGAGCACGCAGACAACATGCGCCGAGACCTTATAGCAAACGTTAGCCACGAGCTTAGAACGCCTGTTAGCGCTTTACAAGCAATGGTAGAAAACCTTGCAGATGGCGTTGTGGAGCCAACACCTTCCAATATGGAAGCAATCGTAAATCAAACACATAAATTAGCTGATTTAATCACTTTTCTTCTTGACTTATCTAGAGTAGAAGCAGGCGCAGAAAGCCTTGTTATTACAAGTTTTGACTTTAAAGACTTTATTAACAACATTGTAGAAACAGTAAAAATCGCAGACGCGGGTCACAATCACAGCATAAGTCTTAATATTGAAAACAACATTATGCTTGTTGGAGACAAAAATCGCCTATCTCAATTGTTTACAAACGTAGTATCTAACGCAATCAAACATTCTGCAGACAACACTAAGATTCTTATAAGCGCTAAGTCGAATCACGAAAAAAATATTTTAGTTTGCAATGTTATTAATTTTGGAACGCAAATTCCTGAAGAAAATCGAGCAGATATTTTCCGCAGATTTGTTAAGGGAAATCAAGGAATAGGAACAGAGTCTGGAGGAACTGGATTAGGACTTTCTATTGCAAGATGGGCTGCTCTGCTTCATCACGGAAACGTTAGAGTTGTAGACGATAAACGTGGAGTTAATTTTGAGATAACATTGCCGCTTACATATAGCGAATAGAAAGATCTCGCGCGTTTTAAGAGCATAAACGTACAAGCTAAAAACGCGAAATCCATAATCACGCAAATCTAAGAGTATAAAACGCTTTCTTTAGACCACACTCCAGCCAGCGCAAAACACGCAAAAACAGCAACACCGCTTTTATTTAGCTCTTTAACACAGTTTTTTAGCGTAGACCCCGTGGTAATAATGTCGTCTATAATAATCACTTTGTACCCGCTTTTAATGCCCTTTACGTTTACAGATAAACCTTTAGACGTGCGCAAAGACCTTTGCCTACTCCCCCTTGCTTGAACCGATTTTCCCCTTACATTAATCATTTTAATTGCTTTAACAAAAGTAGCATCAACACCTTGTTTTTTAAGACTTTTAACAACATTTTTAGCTATTGGGTCCATATGACTTCTGCCGCGCTTTCTTTTAGATGCAAAAGACGAAGGAACTGGAATAATGGCCACTTTGCTTGAGCTTCCAACAACACTAATAATCAAGCTAAAAAGCAAGTTAGAAAAAGGCTTATCTAAAAGTTGGTTTCCATGATCTTTCCATTGCAAAATACACCTTCTTACAGCCCATCCATATGTTGCACAAGAATAAATATTTTTGCAAAACACTCCGCTAAACGGATCCATATGCCACTTACTAAACTTTGATTTGCATTCGTTGCAAAGTACGCAATCTGCCATTGAGCAGCCAGCACAAGAAATTGGAAAAGCAAGATTAAGAATGGTCTTAAGCAAATTTACCCAAGAAACGTTGGAAATAAGCCGATTTTGTTTGCTTTTGTTAAGGTTTTTGTAAATCATAAAAAGACGATAACAATGCTAAAAACAAATAGCAATAAAATTAGAGCAATGTGGTTAAAGGCTTTTTACTTAAAACTTTAGTTAAGTATTTACTTAAGACTTTAGTTAAGACTTTCTAATAGCTTAGAGCACAATTCAAAAGTGTTATTAGGATTTTTTACGCAAATCGCAAGCGCTCCTGTTAAAGAAGTTGGATAATCGTTTCCGCCTTTGTACATGCGATCTCCCACAAAAGCAACAGATTTTAGCGAAATGCCGCAAATCTTACAAAGAGAATCAAGAGCATAGGCCTTGTTGTTTCCTTTGCAAATAATATCAACACTTGTCTCTCCGCCAGCTCGCACAGAAAAGTCGGGCAAATATGCAGAAATTTGTTCAGCTAGCTGCTCCTTTAGCTTGCCGCTAGGATCCCAATCCTTTTTAAGTTCGATTGGAGCAAGCTGCCCTAGTGCAGAAAAAGTGATTTGAGTACCACGATTTTCTATTTGACTACCCCAAAGATCTTTGTCTCCAACGCTTTTTAGCAATCCCATTTTTTTAGCGCAATCTTTAACAACACTAATAATGCGATTTGCGTCTTTTACGGAAATCGTGTGAGAATACACGCATTTAAGACTGCCATCAACAATTCGATAATAGCTTGTTCCATTAGTTGGCATAATGTGAAAATTGTCTAGATTCGTAGAAGCAGGCAAAACGCTTAAAACTTGGCTTTTGACTAATCGCAAGTCTCCGCCCGTAATTAAAGCAACAGGAATTTTATTGATTAAATCTCCAAAAACCTTGCACATTGGGCTAGTCATAGGTTTTTTAGAGCATGCAAGAGTGTTGTCTAAGTCAAAACCAATAAGTGAACACAAAGCAAGACGCTCACAAAGCCCCTGCTCATTGTACTCATGAATATTTGGCTCCAACGATTTCCTCCTGTACAAACTATGCAATTCAAGTATTCCATATTATCAACATATTTACTACACCGTTTTGTGTTTGCACATTAATCAAATGCCCTAGCATACAAATAAAGTTAAGTGTATGACGTCTTTAGTATGGGAACAAAAAAGATACAGAAACCGCCACGGACGCGGCATGCGTGCGCCAATGTTTGGCACGCGACTTCCTAGATACAGAACAGCCAGCGGAATGTTCGATTCAATGGTAGCAGCTCAAATTAGAAGACTTAACAGTGCTTGGTCAAATCTTATAAAAGACGTTCAATTTGCTGTAGAAGATGTTCCTCCAAGCCAGCCAGTTTTGTGGGAAAGTAATAAAAGAATAATGTCTCAAGCTTTTCCTGCATCTAAAGGAATACCACAAAGAATAGTTTTGTACAGACTCCCACTATGCACACACGTTACTAGCAGAGCTGAGCTTCAATACGCGATTAGAGACGAAATAGTGCAACGTTTAGCAGAATTGTACGGAAGAAGACCAGAAGAGATCGACCCAGATTGGGGATTGTAAATAACAGCCTAAAAAGCCCTAAGTCTACTTTACAATCGAAGGATTCGAGCGAACTTTAACACTTATACTGTTAGGGTCAAGCGACTTAGAAGGAATCCATGCAACGCCTGCAAAACCAGCATCGTTTACTGCTTTTGATTGAATCCTAGACGCAAACGAAACGCCAGACTTAGATTTAATAGTAAACATAACAGCTTTAGGATTAATATCTTTCGCTAAAATCGTTGAAACAGTATAAGACTTAACTTCAATAGTCTTAGACGCTACTTTTAAGCCAGAAGAATCGTAAGCACTAATCTTTACATTGGCATTATCAACAGATCCGTTTGCAATATGTAGCGAAGTTTCGTCTGCAGAAAATGGGGAAACAAGCGCACTATTTGTAATAGAACGAACTGAATTAACAAAAGCAATATCGCTTTGACCATCTTTGCCACTTTTTTCAACAGAAGCCATAGCAAAAATCGGAACGCTACTTTGCGCAAAAATCGCCCCAACGCCCTTAGGTACTTCTGGTAAATCAACAACTTGAATTTGTCTTGCACTAAAATCTACTTGTTTTATGCTCTTTTTTCCAGAATCATCAAGCCAATACAAATCGACTTTTCCGCTTTTATTAGACCAAATATAAGCTTTGGCTTGGTCGCCTTCACTAACTCCTGGCAAAACAGGCTCTAAAGATGCTGATTCTTGCGGAGAAATAATATCCACGCCTTTAGAAGCAAGACCAGATGAACGAATAAACTTAACGAACGACGAAACTGGAGCCTGTTCGCTTAAAACTTGAATATAAAGACCATCCGACTTTGATGCAGCTGCAGAAATGTTAAAGTAAGCATCACTATGTGCTGGAACAGTAAAAGTGCTTCCTGTAGAAAGATTTAGCTGCGCTCCCGATTTATTAGTTGACCACGCTTTAACGCTTACAACTGTAGGCTTAGACGAAAGATTAACAGAGTTTAATCTTACAGAAACACCTTCCGCTATTCTTGGAATAATAAAGTTTTGGCGCATTGAAGGAGATACGCAAGAAGTGGCAGATAATCCTTTTAAGTCGCCGTTTGTAGCCCAAGACGCAACAGATGCAGCAGACCCAGTTCCAGATTGCGCACTTAAAAGACTACTTTCCAAAACTTGAGCATCTTTATCTACATTACTTTCTGCAAAATAAGCTCTATCTTGGCTTTCGCTTGAATCACTAGGATCACTAGAAGAACTAGAAGGATTGTTAAAAGATTTGTTAACTAAATCTTTAGAATCGCCAGCATATTTTACGCCGTTAAAAGTGGACTTATAAACGTTGCCAAAAGACGCATATCTGGCTATTGACTTTAAGTCTCCTTCGGATTCTTGAAACTCGCTATCGCCATATTTTGCTGAATCTGGTAAAGCTATTCTGCTAGGGCAAACTGTTTGCAAATTTGTAGAACTAACACGCTTTTCTACGCTTCCAATAGGAAAAATCGGGTCGTCTGTTAGCTGTTTTAGTGGTAATACGCAAGACGCAACAACAGCACAAGAAACAAGTATTGCAGCGCTTAAAATAGACAAAGACCACAGCTTGAATCTTCTAAAACGAACAGAAGCGCTAATCGAAGCAGCATCTTGTGCATGACGATGACTATTTTTAGAATTCGTATCTGACTTCATTAATCTACCTGCCATTTATCCGTCTAATCAATCATAGCTTCTAACTAATCATCCTAATTATTCACGCTCTATTTATTCACGCTCTATTACGTTATTGCTGTTAAAACGAGGCAAAGCAACCAGGCAATACAATAGCAGCACTAAAGCAAAAACAACAATCCATGGAATTCTCCAAGAAAGTGTGCGCGAATGGCTATAAATCGAAGTTTTAGAAGAAGACATGTCTGCTACATCGTCGAATCTGCAATACGTTCCATGACTAGATGAAACAACAAGCTGAGTTCCTTCCGAAGCGTTTACGTTTGCAATCAACTTTTCTGTTGCGTCTTTATTTGCGTCGCCTTCTAAGCTAATCATTGAATTATTAGCCGCTAAATCGTTTTTGGCTTTAGAATCATTAACAATGTAAATTCCGCCAATACCAAGCTGCTTTAAGGTTACAATCGACTCATCGCTTGCGTGAGAAAGAAGCTTAGAAGCCGCGTAATAAAGCGTATTCGTACTAGGAGAATTCCCATATAAAACATCTCTAACTTGTAAAGATGGAGATAAGTCAACTAAATCGCCACGAGCGGTGCGCATAAGCGAAATATTCAACTCACGACTATTCACAGCTTTAATCGCAAGAACGCGATTTGCACTATTCTTATTTAAGTAGTCCGAAACAACCATTGGCAGGCCACTATCGCTTGCGTAAACGGAGGTTACAGGTCCGCTAATGATCGCAAATAATCCAAGCAAAGCAGCAACTGCAAAAATTCCAAAAGCTAAAATTCCTCTTGCAAGATGAATAAGCTTTTTCATCATTGCTTTAGCAGAACGATTCATAGCTGCACGCTTAGAAACGCGAGTAGTGTAATCGTCTGGATTATTGTCTTGATTAGCAGAATTAGATTTTCGCAAAGGTTCAAACCTACGAACTGCTTTTCCTGCAACCATGCACATGCATGCAAGAACACCAAGAGCGCTCAAGCTTACACCTGGAAGAACACTTGCACTAATAGGACCGTCAAAATCGGATGCAACAACAACGCGGCAAGCGACTAAAGAAAGCACCATTCCACTAACTATTACAACCCACATCATTCTTGAAACTCTTAAAGCAAACGGAAGAGCAAGCGCGCACAAAGCCATTAGTACAGCTAAGGCTGCGAACACAATCATGATTATTCCGCGAAGTTGCAAAATTAACATTGAACCCGAAGAAAAATGATTCAAATCAATGTTAAACGCTCGAAGCAAAACATCTATATAACTACTAGCTCTAGGAGCACCATTTATTTTTTGAGAAGGCAAAGCCATACTAGCAAAAATTTGACGCCACATTCCAGTTCCAAAATAGCGCACAACGCTACCCAATGTTGGCAAAAGAACCAAAACAGATGGAACAGGCATTAGCGCAAGCATAAAACGATGCGAGCGCACCATAATAATCGATGCAACAAAAATAACAAACATTGGCAGCAAAAGCTGAGGACTTGCCGCAAGCGGAACCATAAAGCACAAAGATGCGCAAGCTGCGCTTTGGATTGACGCAACTGGAACAACAGGGTCTTCTGTAACATACATTCCTACAGCGTGGAAAGCGAACGCAAATGCAGCTGGCAAAAATACCATTGTTAGAATCATTGGCAAATCGCCTCTAGCAAAAACGCCAAAAGCCATAGCAATCATTGTCCAACAAAGACCAGAGCACACTCGCACAATGTCTGATCTAGTAAAGACGCCTGCGAGCGCCCAAAAACTTAGTAGCATAGCAGGAGCTGCAAGGAAAAATATAGCGTTTATTGCAGCTAACGTGTTACCACCAAACACAATGGAAGCTAGCATCCAAATCATAAGAAGCGGAGATGGAGGAAGAGGAGACGCAAAACCGTCGTCTGGAATATATGCTCCAATCGCAGACTTAAACAAATCACTAAAACTTGTTCCAGTAGAAAGAAGCTGGCTTGAATAAAGCGAAGATCCAGAAAGAATCTTATTAATTGGAGCTCCGTAAAGAAGTATTACGGTTGCAAAAACGAGTAGAGATGCACAAATTGCAGCGCTCCATCTAAACAAAACTCTTCTATGCAAGTGTTTTCTTGCAAGCGGACTTAAAATAACACCCTTTTTTTGAGTCTTAAAAGCAATAGTTTTGTCTTTCCAACGCGTAATTTGACTACGACTTGCTATAAGAGAAGTGAGTCGTTTTAAGGAAACTTTTGAAACTCTAGACACTCGTCTTCTTGCAAAAATAGCGCGAGGTAATTGCGCTAACGCAATCCAAGGAAGCATAAGACGCATAAACGCAACATACGGCTGCTTAGCAAACAAAGATTGAAGTGCGCGGATTATTGACATTGGAACAGAGCAAAGCCAAATAAGAGGCCACATAATAACGCTAACATCTGTATACATGTATCTTTGCTTTGCCATAATCGAATAAGCTAAGCCGTAGCAAATATTGGTTTTTTCTGCATCGCGCTCTTCGCCGCTCCTAGTGCGAAGACCGTCAAAACGCGCTCTTCTATGCGCGATTCTGGCTTGTGGTACAACAACAACTCGCCCACCGCTTAAAACGACTCGCCTACAAAAATCGTTAGACTCTTCAAAAGTGGTAAGCCAAGGCTGAGTTCCTCGCATTGTTTGCCAAGTGCTAAGCGAAACTAAAGCGCCTGCAAGAGAAACAGAATAGACGTCTCCCCTAAAATCGTATTGCTCTTGATCTGGCTCGCCTTCTACGCTAAGCGAATGCACTTTATGTTTCCACGCATACATGCCAACGTTATGAAGAATTTTTCCTTGCCAATCAACTTGTTTTGCACCAAGAACGCAAGCTGTTGGAGTGTTTCGCCAAGTCTCTCTTAAAGCTTCCAAGCATTTTGAATCGCAAGGTTTTGAATCGTCATGCAAAAGCCACAGCGACTTAACGCCTTGCAATGGCAAAAGTTTTCTTAAAGACTTTTCTACAGCATCTCCAAATGATTTTGCAGACTTAATAGGAAGAATAACAACTTTTACTTGCTTATATTGTTTGTAGGAATCAGTGTTATTGCCACTGTACGCATTGCCATACGCATTACTAAAAGCTTGATTTCCGTTGGAAAAATCTGCACTAGAAATTAATCCCGATAATTGAGTTGGCTCTATTTGAACGTTAAAAGACTTTACTAACTCTTTTTGTGTTCTATTAGCACAATCAGCTACAACAATAGTTCCAGGAAGAACACTTTGATTTATAACCGCTTGCAAAGTTTCTTCGTAAAACCGCGTATCTTGCTCAACGCTCATTATTGAAACAATAGAAGAATCAACCTCGCGAGGCTTTATTCTATTCATAGCAGAAAAGACTTGTAAAACATCGTTTTCAAAAGTGCAAGTTTCAGCGGTTATTGAATCCATACATAACAGTTTACGCAAGGGGTATGTATTATGCATGTTAAAATCTCAATAGAATACACTATAATAGTGATTTATATGTGCATTTACGAAAGAAGGAAGCATGGCAGCCTCTCGGTATAATCAAGACCGTCGGTACCAAACTAACTATTGGGACTCATCTGCACCACACCATACTCTCAATAGTCAAATGCTTAATAATACTCGTAAAATCATTTGCATGGCAATTATTGCCGTTCTAGCCTTTTTAACTACAATAATCGCATCCGTATGGCTTGACTTTTCTTCTACTATTAGTTCGCGCGTTATAAAAACCATCTCAACAAGCACCAAACAGATTCAGTCAATAGACCCTAATGCTGGTAAAACTATTAATATTCTTGTTCTTGGTCAAGATACTCGAGAAGGTAAGAATCGCGCTTTTCAGGGCGGCGGAGAAGACGAAAATCATCAATCAGACACAGCAATGATTGTTCAAATCAGCGCAGATAGGTCTTATATAAACATTGTTTCAATTCCAAGAGATTCAATGGTTAAAGCCGCATCGTGCAATACGTCTAAAGGCAGAATTCCAGCTAGACGTAAAGTTATGTTTAACTCGATTTTCGCACTTGGATACGCTAAGGGAGGCGACTTAGCAAGCGCAGCATCATGTACGCTTGCAACAGTAAACGAGATTACTGGCTTAAACATAACAGATTTTATTGTTGCAGACTTTAGCGGTTTAAGCGATATGATTAACGCGATTGGCGGAGTAACCCTGTGCATTCCTGTAAACACTAGGGATTACTACACGGGCGTTAACCTAAAGCGCGGACTCCAACACCTTGATGGCGTGCAAGCAACACAATATGCAAGAATGAGGCACGACAGCGCAAGCGACGGAAGCGATATTATGCGAACAACGCGCCAGCAATATCTTCTTAAGCAACTTATTCATCAAGCGCTATCTAAGAATCTTCTAACACAGTCGGGCCAACTTTATCAACTTGCAAAATCAGCTCTAAAGTCACTTAATATGAGCCAGGGTCTTGCAAACCCTACAACACTGGTTGGTTTAGCTGCAAGCCTTCGTAATCTAAAGCCTTCGCACATTTACGCACAAACAATACCGATTGCAACCGACCCATACGATGAAAATCGTGTTATTTTAGACGAAAGCGCGCAAGACGTTTGGGATTTAATGCAAGAAGATAAGCCGTTAACTAAAGATTTAGGCGAAAAACCAAGTAAAAGTAAAAAGTCTTCAAAAAAGAACTCAAAGAGCAGTAAAAAGTCTGATTCTAAAGAAAACTCCGATACTTCTAGTGCAGATTCTAACGACTCTGAGGAGTCTACAAATTCTGGCGAGAATAGCCTTAATTCCTCTAATTCCTATGCAGATCCAAATGCAGTTAAAATTGGGCGCGTGGATCCAAAAACTGGATTAGCAAAAGACAACTTAGGCAGACTTATTGATCCAAATAGCGGCGGAATCGTTAACCCAGAAGACGGAACAATAAGAAACCCACAAACTGGTCACTACATGGGAATTGCAGATAAATACCTAAATAATACAATATGCGCTGTTCCAAAAGGAAAATAATACACTAGAAAAAGCACGTTGTTAAATCGTTTATAACTACGTTGCTTTATAATGCCATTGGTAGTTTTCACTAATAATTATGCATACATATAGACGCCATCAATATTGCAAATGTATGGCTTAGGGAGGATAAATGAGCCAGCAACGTCCAGAAGACGCTTTGGGGAATCAAAATAATCCACCTAGCTTTACTCCATCGAATAAACACAATAAAAACGCGAATTCAATACCGAGCTTTCCGCCTAAAAATGCACACAATAACGCGCATAAAAACAGCGAATTAAACAAGCAAGAGACTGTTCAGCGTGCACCGTCGTTTGAGCCAAAGCCTAGAAAAGTAAGCCAAAATTCGCAAAATTATCGCGCACAAAATCACAGAGCACAAGACTACAGCTCGCAATACTACCCCGAACAAAATCAGCGTTTGAGTCAAAATAATGCGAGTGCATCTAGTTTTACTCCAAAAAGAATCCAAAACTTTAGTCAAAACGAAGTTAGACCAATAGCAAGTAATTCTTCTGTTGGAGCTCTTGCTTTTAGAAAAAAACATCGCTTACTAAAGTACTTATCCCTGCTTTTAGTAACAATATTGATTCTTGTAGGAGCATGCGGCGTTTTATCTTGGAACTGGGTTGACTCTCAAATTAAGCGAGATAATTGGCTAACGGATACTCCAGATACTCAAGAAACAACTTGGCTAATTTTAGGATCGGATCAACGAGAAGGCGAAGAAGCAAAAGAAATAACTGGATTTAGAACAGATACGATTCTTGTTTTAACAAAACCAGTAAGTGGGCACAGCTCCTTAATATCCATTCCAAGAGACTCGCTAGTTTCTGTAAACGGCCAGCAAATGAAGATTAACACAGTTGCACAAGATCTTGGAAATAGAGCACTAACAAAAACCGTTGAAAAAATTACTGGCCACAAAATAGACCACGTTGCAGAAATAAAATTCGCAGGACTTACAAACGTTGTAAACTCGCTTGGAACAATAGACTTATGCTACGATCGCACAGTTAGCGATGCCTACAGTGGGCTTAATTGGACTGCAGGATGCCACAGTGTAGACGGAAACGTTGCATTAGCATTTTCTAGAATGAGATATGCAGATCCTCAATCTGATTTTGGAAGAGCTGCAAGACAGAGAATGGTAATTAGCGCAATAATGAAAAAAGCTTTATCTAGCAGCACGCTTACAAACTTCTCGAAAGTAAAAGGTTTTGCAAAAGCATCGCTTGATTCTGCAATATTAGACGAAAACTCGAATCCTGGAACACTGCTGAACATGGGTCTTGCTTTTAAGGAAGCAACAGGAAAAGACGGCGTAACAGGAACAGTCTATTGGACTAATCCAGATTATTGGGTGTATTCAGTTGGATCATCCGTTTTGTTAGACGATGCTAAAAACATTGAATTATTCGATCAATTATCTGCTGGAACGCATGCGCCTGGAAACGTTGGAACGCTTGCAGAGCAATAAACATAATTTTAGCTAATCATATTTAGCCAATTTAGCCTTTAACCACATTTGTGGTTTTTACTTGCATATTTCTTAATCGCAATACACTATTGCGTTATGGAATACAAAAACAATGCAAACAATACTAAAAGCATAGCTTCAAAACCAATGTTTTGGATGCAAATAATGGCAAATATTGTGCCTATTTTAGCCAATGTTGCTCTTGCTATAATGGCGTTTTTGCAAAAAAGTTGGATGATGCTTGCAATGATTGTTCCTAGCATAATGATGTATATTGCTTGCTTAATACCGCAAATTGTTCAATACAATTCAAACAAAAACAACAAAAGTTTAGTAAAGAATAATACGAATCAAAGCGTTCACTTTAGCAAAACAACAGTCGACTCTCATATTAAAGGTGTTCCAGAAACTCTTGTTCCAATCAACCTAGAAGCAATGCTGATTAATAACGCAAATCAAATCGTTTCTACAAATTACTCTAAAAACATGCAAAATCGTGTTCCTCCATGGAAAAATGTTGTATACGCTTGGCTAGTGTCTTCTAAAAACTCTTTAGAAGCTCCAATCGGAATAAACAGCAGCGGTTACTTTTGTATAGATCTTGTTAAAAATGGCCCGCACGCGCTTGTAGCAGGAACAACTGGGTCTGGAAAATCCGTTTTACTAACATCTTTGTGTTTGGCTCTAGCTTTTAGATATTCACCTAAATTATTGCAATTTGTGTTTATGGACTTTAAGGGAGGAGCTACATTCGATTCTCTTTCCACACTTCCACACAGCGTTGGAAACGTTGGAGACTTAAATCTTAAGCATGCTGCAAGAGCATTGCGCGGATTAGAAATGGAATTAGACAGGCGAGAAAGATTGGTGGCAAATCAAGGCTGCCACGATATTAGTCAAGTAAAACCAAGCGAGCCTTCAATGGTGATTGTTATAGACGAGTTCCATGCTCTTAAAAATCAACTACCCGATTACATGAATCGCCTAATACGCATAGCTTCTGTTGGAAGATCCCTAGGAATGCATCTTATAGCGTGCACACAAAATCCAATGGGACAAGTAAATGCAGATATGAAAGCAAATATGTCTATAAACATTTGTTTAAGAGTTAGAGACGCAATGCAATCGCACGAACTACTTGGGTCTCCTGCCGCTGCAAGCATAAACCCGAATAATCCTGGAGCAGCATATTGCAATACGGGAGACGGAATAGTAGCGTTACAATGTTCACAAAGTCAAAACAAAAATTCGCTTATAAAAGCAATCGAATTGGCTGGAAAATTCTATTGCTACAAAACTCCTAAGCAATTGTTTAGCGCTCCCCTACCAAAATACTTAAATAATTCAACACTTAATAAATACTGCAAAAACACAAAAGATAGCGAGTTTGGACTTTTAATCGGCTTAAAAGACGACGGAATTAACTTAAGCGAAGCAATTTTGCCAACAAATCTTGGAAACATAGCAATTATTGGTGGAAGCAAACGAGGAAAGTCTAATCTTATAAATGTGATTAAAAATGCTATTAGTGTGCAAAATCTTGATTCAAAAAACATTCACATTCAAGACAACGCAGACTCACTTTTAGAGCCTTTTAACAGCGACGAAAAGTCTAAAGAATTGCAATGCAAACTAAAAGACACTAAAACAGCAGTAATATTTTGCTCTCAAAACGCAAGACACATACGCATACCAGAGCAAGCGCCAGTAAGAATAATCTTCCCAACAGGCGATGCTGCAACAGACTCAATGCTTGGAATACCTACCGACTTACTAAAAACACTAAGCGCGGAAGATTATCAAACACCAGGAAGATGCATAATGGTGATTCCTGGAAAAGCTAATTTGCTGCAAATATTGAGTTTTACATAAAAATATGACTTAAATCACTCAAAAAGATTAAAAAAATTTTGTAAAAGTCTTGAAAAAAAGTTATATTCATGCTTTCCTGGAGTGCGGATAGTTTTATACAAAATCTAGCAAATTTAGTAAAAATATACGCGTATTAAAAAGAGGTTATTTACTTATGAGTAGCGCATTCGACTGGCGTGCAAAAGCAGCTTGCCGAGATAAGGATCCTGAACTTTTCTTCCCAGTAGGAAATAACAGCTCATCCAATCAGCAAGTTGAAGAAGCCAAAGCAGTGTGCAGAACTTGTAATGTTGCCGACAATTGCTTAAGATGCGCTCTAGAAACAAGCCAAGATTACGGCGTTTGGGGCGGTCTTAGCGAAGATGAAAGGCGCTCGCTAAAGCGTAGAGCAATGCGAGCGCGCAGAAATCAAAACGCTGAATTTTAGTTAGATAGACTACTCTACTCCAGGAACGCGCAGCTTAATATCCAGCAAAACGCGAGTTCCGCCTTCTCTTCGCGATTCCCACTTAACAGTGCCACCAAAATCGTTAGTAACAAAAGTGTTGATTAGCTGAGTGCCTAATCCAGATCCAGAAGACTTTGCCATTCCATGCAAGGATTCGCTTTCGATTCCGCCGCCATTGTCTTCTACAACAATACTAAGATTGTCTCCTCCACGACCAACAGAAATCTTAATATGACCTTCACTCATGCCTTCAAAACCGTGCTCAACAGCATTTGTAACAAGCTCGGTTAAAACAAGAGAAAGAGGCGTTGCGTCTTGAGCTGCAAGCTTGCCGAATTTACCACAAAAATCAACTGTAATATTTTGATTTTGCGAAGCAAGTTCAATCGTCATTTTAAGCAAGCTAGAAATCACTTTGTCGAAGTCAACAACCTCATCGGCTGTCTGGCTTAAACCTTCGTGAACAAGAGCAATAGTTTGAACTCGCCTTTGAGCTTCTTCTAGCTCTTTTCTAACTTCGTACGACTTAGTTTTTCTAGCTTGAAGACGAAGCAAAGCAGAAACAGCTTGAAGATTATTCTTAACGCGATGATGAATCTCGGAAATAGTAGCGTTCTTAGTCTGAAGCTCCTTTTCTCTTCTAAGAACCTCCGTAACATCTCGGCAAAGAACAACTGCACCAGTTCTATCGTTAGGACCATAAAGCGGCAGCGAGCGCATAGAAACAACGGAATTATTTACTTCTAACTCGCAATCAACATCTGCTTTACCGCTTAATACCAAAGGCAAGCTTTCGGGAACAACATCGTTTGTGTGAAGAAGACGCGCTCCAAACTCGCACAAGAACTCGCCTTGCATAGTGTTTAATCCGCCAAGTCTGCGGAAGCAGCTGATTGCGTTTGGAGAAGCATAGCGAACAACACCGCTTTCTTCTAAAATAATAAAACCATCTGCAACTCGAGCATTGTGGCGCTGATTTAGCATTGAATCGTGGTACGGAAACTGCTCGCGCGCAATCATGTCGAACAACGTTTTGCCAGCATTAATGCTTTCCGTCTCGTATCTACCATTTGATTCTCTTGTTGCAAGATTTGTTTCTCTAAGAACAAGACCAAGCGTTTTGCCATTGTGACGAACTGGAGCGTAAACATTGCAAACAGTAGCTCTTCCAACAGTTCTTAAAACCGAAGAGTGGAAACTTGTTTCTTTACTCATTGCTGCTTCTAGCTCATTATGCATTGATTCATCTAGCTTTACGCCGAGTAAATCTTCGGTTCTAAGCGTGATTGCTGTAGACGGACGGCATTGTTCTGCTACAACGTAATCTCCATTGCCATTTTGAATAACTAAAAGCAAGTCTGCAAAACTTAAATCTGCTATTACTTGCCAATCTGCTACAAGGTGATGCAACCATTCGCGATCCGACTCGTCAAAATCTGGACGTGTTGCAAGAATATGAGAAAAATCAGCCATGATTTAATAATATAAACACGCGAATATAAACACGCGAATATTCCAAAGTTTCGCAAGTACATATAAAACAAACAAGTACATATAAAACAAAAGTGCAGAAGTTTTATCTCCTGCACTTTTATCTACATCTAATAGCTTGCACTAATACGAGTCTTACGACTAATCCAATCCAAGCTCCAAGTTTCCACCAGGAATTGCGTCGAGAAGATCGCGAGTATATTCCTTTTGAGGATGATCAAACACTTCGTCGGTTGTAGCATGCTCAACAAGCTTTCCGTGCTGCATAACAACAACCTCGTCCGCAATCTGACGAACCACTGCCAAATCGTGAGTGATGAACAAGTAGCTTAATCCGCGCTCTGCTTGCAAATCGTTAAGCAAGTGCAAAACCTGATCTTGTACAAGCACGTCTAATGCAGAAACAGCTTCATCGCAAACGATTACGTCTGGATCCAATGCCATTGCGCGCGCGATTGCAATGCGCTGACGCTGACCGCCAGAAAGCTCGTTCGGGAATCGAGTCATAACAGAAGCAGGCATGCGAACCATGTCCAAGAGTTCACGCACACGATTCTGGCGACTCTTTTTATCACCAATCTTATGGATTCGCAAAGGCTCTTCAATAGAACGATAAATCGAATACATTGGGTCGAGCGAACCGTAAGGATTTTGGAATACTGGCTGAACATGACGACGGAAATCAAGCAAATCTGCGCCCTTTAAGTCAGCAATATTCTTGCCCTCGTAGGTAACAGTTCCACTTGTTGGCTTTAGTAATCTCAAAACCATGTTTGCAACAGTAGACTTACCAGAACCAGATTCGCCCACAATTGCCAACGTTGTTCCGCGCTTAATAGAGAACGAAACATCGTCAACAGCTTTGAAAAGTTCCTTCTTGCGCGGAAGCTTAAACTCGCGAGTTAAGTGGTCGACTGTAATAATATGCTCGCTCTTTTCAAGAGTTTGCTCGCCTACTACGTGATGCTCAAGCAAATTATCCGCGTTGCCACCATGCTCCTTAACGGAGATGATTCGCTGAGAAGCAAGGCTTGGAGCGGCAGCAACAAGTCGCTTAGTGTACGGATGCTGTGGGTGCTGCAAAACGTCCAAAGATGGACCAGACTCAACAACGCGACCCTTATACATAACAACAACGTGCTGAGCACGAGCTGCAGCCAAACCTAAATCGTGAGTAATAAACAGAACGGAAGTACCTAGCGAATCTGTAAGCGTATGCAAATGGTCAAGAATACGCTTTTGCACAGTTACATCTAGTGCGGAAGTTGGCTCATCTGCAATAAGCAAATCTGGACGGCAAGCCAAGCCAATCGCGATTAACGCGCGCTGACGCATACCACCAGAAAACTCGTGTGGGAACTGACGTGCGCGAGTTGCAGCATCTGGCAAACCAGCTTCATCAAGCAAACCAGCAATGCGGTCTTCAACGCTTGCACCAACAACATACTTTTTGGCTATTTCCCAAGCCTTGTCGTCGTTCACACCATACTTGATTAAATCATCTGCAACGCGCCAACGAGT
The DNA here is from genome assembly GCF_049815665.1 of Gardnerella piotii. Lineage (NCBI taxonomy): Bacteria > Bacillati > Actinomycetota > Actinomycetes > Bifidobacteriales > Bifidobacteriaceae > Gardnerella > Gardnerella piotii. The sequence continues at coordinate 543,715 of NZ_CP187450.1, read as the reverse complement.
TTCGGAACCTGGAACCCACTCTTTTTTGTAGTATTCCATAGCTTCATTAAACTTTTCGGTATTCGTTTGCTCGCTAAGACCAGCCTGCGCCAAAGCTTGCTTTGCTTCGTCCAATAATGCGCTCAGTTCTTTAGACCCAAGGAAGATTTCGTCTTCGTTGCTTTTAACTTCTACAGCGTCTCCTGCTAAAGCTTCTGCCAAAGCGGAGCGCTTCTCATGGCTAACATCAACGCCATTTGCAAGAAGAGCTTCTTTAACTTGAGTTCCAATTCGCCAAACAGGGTTCAAATTACTCATAGGGTCTTGCGGAACCAATCCCATTGCCGTTCCGCGCAAAGCCGCATAATCTTTAGGCTTTAGATTGCTTATTTCTTGACCTTTAAGCTTAATAGAACCACCAGTAACGTGACCTGTTCCAGGGAGTAAACCAAGAACCGCCATTGCAGAAGTAGACTTTCCAGAACCAGATTCGCCTACGATTGCAACCCACTGACCTGGGTAAACGTTAAAGCTTGCATCGCGAACAGCGTGTACGGCCTTTTTAGAATCCGTTGTAAAGTCAACTTGAAGATTTTTAACTTCCAGCAAAGGACCCTGCTCGCGTTGCATTGCAATAGTATCTACATTTTTACGTGTTGCTGTGTTCATAATCACTATTCCTCCACGCTAACTTACGCCTTACGGCTCTTTGGATCCAACGCATCTTTTACGGCGTCGCCCATCATAATAAAGGCGAGCACGGTAATGGCGAGCGCAATGGATGGATAGAACAAGACTTCTGGATTTGTAGTAAGAACATTTCTAGCGGTAGAAATATCTACACCCCAGCTAACTGTTGTTGTTGGCAAACCAATACCCAAGAAGCTAAGTGTTGCTTCCAAAACAATGTAAGAGCCGAGAGAAGTTGTACCTACAACAATGATTGGAGCCAGCGAGTTTGGAATAATGTGCTGGAACAAGTTTCGCATTGGAGTAGAACCTAAAGCGGTAGATGCTGTGTTAAATTCAAGATTCTTGGATTCCATAACAGCACTTCTTGCGATTCGAGCAACGCCTACCCATCCAAAGAGAACCATAACAAACACGATTTTCCAAATCGACTTAGACGTGCGGAACATTTGCAAAACTACGATTGCACCTAGCAGCATTGGCAAAGCCAAGAAAATATCGGTGATTCGGCTAAGAACCGCATCAATCCATCCTCCAAAGAATCCAGCCAAAGCTCCAATTAGCGAACCAACTAACACCACTAAGGCGGTTGCAAGCAAGCCAACGCTTAAAGATGTACGTGTTCCATATACAACTCGAGCGTAAATATCGCATCCTTGCATGTCGAATCCAAACGGATGCGCAGCAGAAGCTGGCTCAAGCGAGTGCTCCAAAACACAGTAATTAGGATTGTGCTTTGTGAGAGCGCCTGGGAAGAGCGCAACAAAAATAATCGCAATAATCAAAATTGCAGAAACAATAAACAATGGATTTCTGCGCAAAGATCGCCAAGCATCAGCCCACATGCTTGTAGCTGGAGCGGATTCATCTACAGAATCAACTTCTTGAAGAGGCGTATCGTCAAGAGGAGCAACATAGCGTTCCTGACCTGGCAATGTATTGTAATTTGCATTATTTGTAATCAAATTATCTTCCATCAAATTATCTTCCATAATGTGCTCTCCTTACGCGTAGCGAATGCGCGGATCTAGAGCCGCGTACAACATGTCAACAAGAAGATTGCTGACTACAAATATCAACATAAGAAGCGTAACTATAGAAACAACAAGGTTTCCTTCTCCCTTTAGAATTCCCTGATATGTAAGGAATCCAACGCCATGAATGTTGAAGATTGTTTCCGAAATCATTGCGCCGCTCATAAGAGCGCCCAAATCTTGACCTAAGAATGTAACAACAGGAATAAGCGAGTTACGCAAAATGTGTCGAACAATAACGGAGCCTTCTTTTAAGCCCTTTGCACGAGCCGTGCGCACGTAATCAAGCGATATGTTTGACGAAATTTCCGACCTTGTAAGTCGAATAATATATGCCATTGAAACAGATCCAAGAACTATTGCAGGAAGAAGAAGATCGTAGAATCCAGGATCATTGCTTGCAGTAACAGGCATAATATGCCACTTAACACCAAACAAATATTGGCCAATAAAGCCAGTAACAAATGTTGGCACAGAAATAAGAAGGAGTGATACAACCAGGATTACACTGTCGTACCACTTTCCTTTCTTTAAGCCAGAGATTATACCGAAAGCTACGCCGAACAAGGCTTCAAAAGCGAACGCCATCAACGCAAGCTTAATGGTTACAGGGAATGCGCGGCCAATCTCGTCAATTACTGGCTGGCCAGCAAAAGTATGACCAAAATCAAGAGTAAGCGCATTCTTTAAGAACAACAAATATTGAATAATAAATGGCTTATCCAAGTTATACTCGGCACGAATTTGCGCTTCTACAGCATGGTTAATTGGCTTATCGCCAAACATTGCTTTTACTGGATCTCCAGGCAAAGCAAACACCAAAGCGTATACCAACAATGTTGTGCCGAGAACCACAGGAATCATCTGCAAAACGCGGCGCAGAACATATTTACCCATTGGTTTCTCCTTATATATTTACTTAAAAATTCGCATAGCACACACCCAACTTGTGGCTTGCATATTGATTTAACCCAACCTAAGTAAAAACACAAAGTGCTGCCTCGAACAGCGGATAGAATTTTGTAATTTTATTCGCCATTCGAAGGCAGCAGCACGTTTTTACATGCTATTTAATTATGATTTATTTTTTAATAGCTACTTGATTTTAATAGCTACTTGATTTTGATCTTTACTTGTGGAGCTTGTAGTAAAGTGGCATATTCTGCCAATCCATTACAAAGCCCTTCAAGCTTGGAACCATAACAGCCTTGGCGTTCGAGTAGAACAGTGGGACGTATGGAAGATCCTCAAGAAGAATCTCGTTAGCCTGCTGATAAAGCTTAGTTGCCTCAGCTGGCTGAGAAGAAGAAGCCTTCTTAAGCAAAGCATCGAACTTAGGATTCTTGTAATCAGCTTCGTTGGAACCATTGCCATCCGCAGCAACGGAAGCAAATTCCTGAGTCAAGTAATTTTCTGGACTTGGGTAATCTGGCATCCAGCCTGCACGCCATGCACCCTTAACCTGACGCTGTTCGCATGCGTTACGGAACTCTTGGAATGTTGGAACTGGAGTGGTTTCGGCATTGATTCCAAGATGATTCTTAATGGAGTTTACAACTGCGTCGAACACAGACTTAGCGTTGCCATCGGCGTTGTAAGTAAAGGTAAGAGGACCATCATACTTAGAGATCTTATCTGCCTTTGCCCAAAGTTCCTTAGCCTTTGCGGCATTAAACTTAAGATTTTCATGTCCCTTAAGATCTGCCTTGTAGCCTGGAGTCAAAGGAGAAGTGAACTCGTTTGCAGGAGATGCAGTGTTGTTAAGAACCTTCTTGATGATGGTTTCGCGGTCGATTGCCATAGAAACAGCTTGACGACGCAAGCGGCCTTCTTCGGTAGTTACATCGAAGTGTGGCAAGGATGCAGGAATACCAAACTGCTGGATTACAGAACCTGGACGGTTGTATGCCTTAACAGTAGTATCCTTTTGGAAAGTCTTGGTCTCGGTATCTGGAATGTTGTCGGTCATATCAAGATTGCCAGACTGAACATCGCGGTAAGCAGCGGTGCCGTCGGTGTAAATCTTAAAGGTAACGCCATCATTCTGAGCCTTACGTGGACCATCATAATCTGGGTTCTTTACAACTTCAATCTGCTTGTTGTGATCCCAAGACTTAAACAGGTATGGACCAGAAGAAACTGGCTTTTCGCCATAAGCCTTTGGATTCTTGTAGAAGGATTCTGGAAGAGGAGCGAATGCAAGGTAACCAACCTTAATGGCAAACACAGAATCTGGCTGGTTCAAATCAACAGTAAAGGTGTACTTATCTACAACCTTTAAGCCAGAAAGCTGCTCGTCGCCCTTAGTATCATTCTTCTGCAAGTCTTCGTAACCCTTAATGGTCTGGAAGAAGGAAGAGCACTTCTGAGCATTCTTAGCATTTGCTACAAAGCTCCAAGCCTTAGTAAAGCTTTCTGCGGTGATTGGAGTGCCATCGCTGAACTTCTTATCTTTTTTAAGCTTAACGGTGTATTGGGTTGCATCGGCGTTTGGAGTTACGCTCTCGGCATCTTCGTTTACCGTGTTGCCCTTTTCATCAAAAGTGACCAACGTGGAGTTGACCAATACAGCAGGACGAGCACCAGCATTCTCGTTAATGTTTCCTGGAACAAGCTCGTTCTGAGGCTCGGAGTCGTTTACGGTAATAACAACCTTGCCACCATTTGTTTGAGCGGTCTTCGAGGCAGAAGAACCGCATCCACCGAGCAGCATAGCAACCGAGCACGCGGCTGCGGCAAAAAGTAATGCCTTATTCTTCATATGTTTTCTCCTAACGTTGGGTATGGCAGGATTCCATTAATTATCACGAAAAAGTCTCATTACAAGCTTTGCAAAGCCTTTACGCTTTACAGGCTCTATAGGCTTAATAAATAAAATCCACCTAGTATTTATTGCCAGATGGATTCTTTGCAAAGCCAATAAGGAGGCCTCTTCGTTGATTAAAATTCAATCATACGGATTTTATTAAACAACGCAAGCTCAAAGTCTAAATGTAAAATTTACTGTTATTTTGCCTATAAATCGTAAAAACAACTATTCTAATAGAAAAATATTAGATTAAATCGTATTCTATGCGATATTTTGCCAAGTCTTTTACATCTGCAGTGATATTACAAAAATGTAAATTTGCATCTGGAATATGTAACAATCATGTTAAACGATGCAAAATATGCAACAAGATGATTAAGTACTAATCAAAATAAAAAGTGGTGTAAAATCGCACCCAAAATCACGAGTTTACACCACTTAATAATTTAAGTCAAATAGCTAATCGAATCTAGTCAACTAGTTTGATTAAATCACTTAGCGTTATTTGTTTGATGCTCAAGAGCAGCCGCCACTAATCCAGCAAACAAAGGATGAGGCTTAGTTGGACGAGACTTAAACTCTGGATGAGCTTGAGTTGCAACATAGAATGGGTGAACATTCTTAGGAAGCTCCACAAACTCAGTCAAATTACCATCTGGGCTTTGGCCGCTAATACGCAAGCCAGCTTCGCGCAAGCGATCTTTATATGCAACGTTAACTTCGTAACGGTGACGATGACGCTCGGTAACATGCGTAGAACCGTAAAGCTCAGCAACAATAGAGCCTTCTTCAAGAGTTGCAGGATAAGAACCGAGTCGCATTGTGTGACCCATATCTCCCTTGCCAGCAACAATATCTTTTTGCTCTTCCATAGTTGCGATTACTGGATCTCCACAATCCTTCTCGAACTCTGTGGAATTAGCATCTTCAAGTCCAAGCACGTGACGAGCATACTCAATAACCATAGATTGCAATCCAAGGCAAAGGCCAAGCGTTGGCAAGCCATGCTCGCGAGCGTAACGAAGAGCGCCAATCTTACCTTCAATACCACGAATGCCGAAGCCGCCTGGAATAACCATGCCGTCCATTTGGTCGAGAGCTGCAGCAGCACCTTCTTGAGTTTCGCACTTGTCGGCAGCAACCCATCGCACGTTTACCTTAGCCCAGTTTGCAAAACCGCCAGCCTTAATGGCCTCCGTAACGGAAAGATACGCATCTGGTAAATCAATGTACTTCCCAACGATTGCAATGTTTAGCTCATGCTTTGGATGATGAACGCGCTCAAGCAAATCTTCCCACTCGTTCCAATCAACATCGTGGAATGGAAGCTCAAGCTCGCGCACAACGTAAGCATCCAAGCCCTCGTTGAACAAAATCTTTGGAACATCGTAAATGCTTGGAGCATCCACGCAATTCACAACGCCTTCTGCATCAACATCGCACATAAGCGAAATCTTGTCTTTAATGCCTTGATTAAGAGGGCGATCCGAACGCAAAACAAGCGCGTCTGGAGAAATACCAAGAGAGCGAAGCATCATTACGGAATGTTGAGTTGGCTTAGTCTTCAACTCGTGAGCTGCAGCAATATAAGGCACCAAGGAAACGTGCACAAACATGCAATTTTCTGGACCTAAATCGCGGCGAACTTCGCGAGCAGCCTCCAAGAATGGCTGCGACTCAATATCTCCAACAGTACCGCCGATTTCCGTAATAATAACGTCTACATCGTCGCTAGCTTGCGCACGCATACGCGATTTAATTTCGCCAGTAATGTGTGGAATAACTTGCACGCACTGACCCAAATACTCGCCAGCGCGCTCTTTTCTAAGCACGGATTGATAAATCTGGCCAGTTGTAACATTTGCTTTTTGACTTAAGAAAACATCAAGGAATCGCTCGTAGTGACCAATATCAAGATCTGTTTCTGCGCCATCTTCTGTAACGTAAACCTCACCATGTTGGAATGGGTTCATTGTGCCTGGGTCAACATTGATGTAAGGATCAAGTTTTTGTTGCAAAACGTGAAGACCGCGGCTGCGCAAAAGCCTACCTAAAGACGATGCAGTAAGACCTTTTCCGAGGGACGAAACAACGCCACCAGTAACAAAAATATGCTTTGTAATATGCTCCTGAGAGTTACCATGTTTTCTTCTAACCATGGAACTCCATAGTATCTTCGAGCCTCGACTCGGGTGTTACACAATGAGCAACAGCTTCTAGTGCAAGCTTGTAGCCATATAAACCCATGCCTGTAATAGTTCCAGTTGCAACAGCGCTAATAACGCTAATTTTACGAAAAGCATCGCGCGCAGAAGGATTAGAAATATGCACTTCCACTAGCGGCACTCCAGCATCCAAAACCATGTGAGCAGCATCCGCGAGCGCATAACTGTAGTGTGTAAAAGCAGCAGGATTCATGACAACAGGAGTATGCGTATCAGCAGCTTCATGCATCCAGTGCACCATTTGCGCTTCGTCGTCACTTTGACGCACTTCTACTTGCAAATTAAGCTCTTGCGCCCACTTTTTGCAAAGCGAGCACAGTGCTTCAAAATCTTGATTGCCATAAACGTCTGGCTGGCGAACGCCTAATCGCCCCAAATTTGGGCCATTTACTACCAAAACTTTGCGCATATTTATCACATTTTCTTGATTTTCTCGATTTTCTTGATTTTCTCGATTTTCTGCATCTACCATTTCTGCATCTACCATTTTCTAGCCTCTAATCTTATTAAACGCTTCGCGAATCGCCTCCAGCGGCGGATTATCTAAGTGAATCGGGTTTCCAATCCCGTCTAAAACAACAAATCGCAAAGTGTTGCCTCTAGCTTTTTTATCTTTATGCATTAAGTCAAGAACCTTAGCAAAAGCATCGTCATTATTGCCGCCACCATTCCAAGATATTGGCAATCCAAGTGATTTTAGAAGCGAACGATGATACACAACGTCTTCTGGACTTAAATAGCCCAAATTTTGCGCAAGCTCCGCCACAAAAACCATTCCAACAGCAACAGCGTTTCCGTGACGCCAAGAAAAATGCTCGATTTGCTCAATTGCATGCCCAAGAGTGTGGCCGTAGTTCAAAAACTCGCGCAAACCTTGCTCTTTTAAGTCGTTAGAAACATGATATGCCTTAACGCGCACGCTTTTTTCTATTAAATCGCAAACCATATTGTTCAAATGTGAATCGCTTAAAACAGAAGAGCCATCAAGAGTGCGCAACTTGCTAGCATTTTGCGGATTTTCCAGAATTTTTAGGATGCTAGAATCGCCAATAAACCCTGATTTTGCAACCTCTCCTAAGCCTTCAACAAAAATATCGTTAGGAAGAGTAGAAAACGCACAAGTATCTGCCAAAACGCCTGCAGGCGTGTAAAAACTACCGACCAAATTCTTGCCAAACGCAGTATTTACGCCAGTTTTTCCGCCAGTCGAAGCATCTACCATAGCAAGAAGCGAAGTTGGGCAATTTACGTAACGGATTCCGCGCATCCAAGTAGATGCAACAAATCCAGCCAAATCTGTGGCTGCTCCACCACCCAAGCCAACAATCGCATCCGAACGCGTAAAACCAGCATTTGCAAGATGCGACCATACAAAATCAGCAACCTTAACGGTTTTGCCAGCCTCTGCGTCTGGAATAAGAATGTCGAAAACATCGTAGCCAGCAGCGCGCAAAATAGTTCTTGCTTTATCGCTATGCCTTTGAACAGGCTGAGTGTGAATCAAAGCTACTCGAACAGGCTCTTTTCCAAGCATTTGCGGCAAAAGACTCATAGCACCAGCGCCAATATGAACATTATAGTCTTCAATATCTTTGCCACTTACGTGCACAATTCGTTGCATAATCATATCTTTCAGCTTTCTTGCGGCAGGTTTTGGCGTTAATCCGTAAACGCGAGCGTGCAAATTCGCTACTTTACAAAACACGGGGTCTCTTCTAGCAAACAAATCCAACCACCGTTTTGCTCCGTCTTTGCCGCTTAGCATAGGGCGATTTGAATTCCAGCTTACGCGCTCAATTGCATCGTTTGGATCCACTTGCAAGTAAACAACGCGGCCACCGAGTTTTGTATATTTTTTTAAGACTTCTTGCGTTTGTGGGCGCATTGGGGAGCCGCCGCCGAGGGCGATTATTGGGGCGGATTGCTCAGAATCTGCAAAAATAGCATCTTTAACAATTTGAGCTTCAATATCTCTAAAAGACTCTTCGCCAAAATCCTTAAAATATTGGCTAATCGGCATATTGATTTTTTGCTCAATTAAATCGTCTGTATCTATAAAAGGAACATTCAAAATATGCGCTAATTCCTTGCCAACACGCGTTTTTCCAGCTGCAGGCATGCCGATTATAACAGCTAATGGCATTTTGTATTTAGGCACACCGTGAGTGGGACTTTGCAAAGATTCTTCGCTCATCTCATATGCTCTTTCCAAGATTGAACGTAACTCTTAGCATTCCTAGCAGTTTCTTCTAGCGAATCTCCACCAAACTTTTCTAACGCATACTTTGCAAGCGTTAATCGAACCATTGCCTCTGCAACTACAGAAGCGGCTGGAACTGCCGTAAAATCGGAGCGCTGATTAATTGCCTGCGCTGGCTGGCCAGTAAGCACATCTACCGTTCGCAAAGCACGCGGAATGGACGGAATCGGCTTCATTGCAGCGCGCACGCGAATTGTCTCTCCATTTGACATTCCGCCTTCAATGCCACCAGCACGATTGCTAAGGCGCGCAATGTTGCCATCTTCACCTGTTACGATTTCGTCGTGAGCAGCCGAGCCAGGGCGATTTGCTTCTTCAAAACCGTCTCCAATTTCCACGCCTTTAATGGCCTGAATTCCCATAAGCGCAGCCGCCAACGCCGCATCCAATCGGCGATCCGACTCAACATACGTTCCAACTCCAGCAGGCATTCCATATGCCAAAATCTCTACAACACCGCCAAGTGTATCCGCATTGGCTTTTGCTTCATCAATGCGAGCCATCATTCGCGCTTCGGCATCTTTATCTAGAGTACGAACTGGCGAAGCATCCAACGCCTCAATATCATCTGGTGTTGGCAGGGATAAACTTTTGCTTACATATTCGCCGCCTATCCCAATAACGTGCGCAACTGTGCGCACACCCAACGCCTGCTGCAAAAACGCATCAGCTACAGCGCCTAAAGCCACACGGGAAGCTGTTTCCCTGGCACTCGAACGCTCCAAAACCTCGCGCGCGTCGCTAAAACCGTATTTACGCATGCCTGTTAAATCCGCATGCCCTGGACGAGGCCTAGAAAGCGGCGCGTTGCGGCCTTCTTTTGGCAAATCATGGTCTAGCGGATCTGCGCTCATCACTTCAACCCACTTTGGCCACTCACTATTTGCTATTTCGATTGCAATTGGAGACCCAAGAGTAACACCGTGGCGAACACCTGTAAGCAAACGCACTTTGTCTTGCTCAAACTTCATTCTCGCGCCGCGACCGTACCCAAGCCGCCTGCGTGCAAGAGCAGAAACAATGTCTGCGCTAGTAATCTTAACTCCTGCCGGCACGCCTTCAATCATTGCCACCAGCGCTTCACCATGCGACTCCCCTGCCGTTTGCCATCTAAGCATGCCTTCTCCAATCGCGTTGTGCGTTATATTTGTTGCTATAAATCTTGTACTTTGTAATGCACACTATTCTAAATCAGTATTCGATTCTAAATTCTTTATTCTACTAACCACTCAGTATTGCCCATAATCCCAAACCAACTTCAAAAGCCACTAATTTCTCCATAAACCACTATCATTAATTGGAATTTGCGCGGCTTCCTATTTGGTGTGTAGGAGGGCTGGGTGTTTCTGCGTTCGCGCGTTACAGCGCGCTCACGCCTTCGCCGCATGTAAAGTCCACTGGACTTTACATTTAAGCGGCTCAACGAGTCGAAGTGACTTCTCGCGCATTATGCAGCTCGAAGTCGTCGATTCGCACAACGCTCCGCCTCTTACGTGTTGATTGTTGTTGCGGTTGTTCCGATTTGGCTTTGATTTTATTTTTGGTTTAAGTTTGTTTGTAGGCGTGTGTCATTGTTTTTTTGGGTATCGGCTGCCGCTCTTATACTGTTCGACCAAGAATCACCCAGCCCTCTTGCATGCTTGAACAATTGCGTATCGCTAGTCGCCTGAGATTCTCGATTTTTCTTGCTGCTTCAGCGAATCACCATTTCATGCTGCGAATCGACTTGCATGAGCGCTTTGACTGAGCTTGAAATTGCATAACGCATTTCAAGCTCCTTCAAAGCGTGATTTGGCTCAAATGTAAAGTCCAGTGGACTTTACATGCCAAATCAGCCGAGCGGCTACTAATAGCCGCGAGGAATAGCGCGCTTAGACCGCGCGAACGAAACATCTCATTCGCTGCGAAAAATCTCGAATCTCTACCTTACTTATCACTATAGAATTGCAGCAAAAGTTCAAAGCATAACAGCGATGAGCGCAGATACAGCTAAGACGGGCACGAACGGGATTTTATTTTGCTCTTTTTTAGATTTGACGCGGAAAAATCGCAAGCAGACTCTAGAGCAGATTTTCCACACTAAAATCCAAATTAATCCAAATATTCCAACTAATGCAAACCAGTAGATTATGCAGGTGAATCCAAATAGCGCCAAAGCTTGAGCAATCATAGAAGCGCATGTAACATCACCAAATCCAAGTGCTCCGCGCACGCAAAGTTTTTGCACCAAAACGTAGAATGCAAAAACTGTTACTGCGCAAAGCCAGCCGCGCAAAAGAAAATTAACATTATGAAAAGCAATAAGCGAAAAAATAAGGTTCGCTGCAGATTGCGCAAAAGCAGCTAGTACAACCCAAAGTCTAGGAACAACGCGGCTTGTTAAATCCGTTACGCACACTGCAATCATGCATATAAGCGTTGGCGTTGCAAATAAGCACGCGATAATAAACTGACTCATTTGATTATGCTAAATGCGCAAAAACTGCGAACGCAACAAATTTTGCTCAATGTGGTTAAAGGCTTTTGTAGTTATGCAGATTGCGCAAAGTAAGGTAGAGATTCGAGATTTTTCGCACTGAATGAGATGAACCTCAGCGCCGAAGGTGGTGATTCATCGAATGAAGAAGAAAAATCGAGAATCTCGGTGATGAAATATACACAATTGTTCTAGACATTCAGAAGGTTTGATGTATTTCTCTACGAGCAATAAAAGAGGAGCGTAGCGACGGGATTTGCGAGGAGAGAAATAATCAAACCTCGCTCAACAGTAAATAGGAGAATCGCGCAACACCAAAAAGAGAAGCACTTTATACCAAAGCTTAGTTAGCGTTTTCGTTGGAACGCTTATACTCATCGCGAATCTTTAAGAAATCGTCGTAGTTATCCGCAAACTTAGTTTCGCCAGTCTTTAAGTTAGTAGTAACAAAATAAATCCACGACCCATTTGCAGGATTAAGCGCCGCCAAAATCGCATTATCTCCAGGAATACTTATAGGAGTAGGAGGCAGCCCCTTGTGAATCCTAGTGTTGTACGGGTTGCTTGCATCGTCTAGCTGCGATTGCGTAAGGTTAATCGCCTTAATTCCAATGCCGTATGCAACCGTAGTGTCCATTCCCAAAGGCATGTCTTTAGCTAAACGATTTAAGATTACGCGCGAAACTTTGCCGTAGTATTCGCGATTATTGACTTCTGCTTCTGCAATGGAAGCAATTTTAAGAACTTTTTGACGCAAATCACCCCTAGGAACGCCCAGAGAATCAAGCTTTTTAACGCGCTTATCTACCATTTTTGCAAGTATCTTGCTGGCTGACTTAATAGCTTTTACGTTATAAACTCCAGGCTCCAACCATCCTTCAAAGCTTCCGCCCGCTTCTGGTGGCAAAATCCCCTCGCCGTCTGCTTTTTGAATCGCGTTAAATTGAGCAATGTCAATTCCCGAGATTTGTGCAGCCTTGCGAATAATCTCCGTTGCGCGCTCCCCTGCTTTAACGTCTAAGAATCCACCAGCCTTGCTTTGGTCGGAAAGAATTTCCACTACGTCCATTGAATTCATGTGTTTTTTAAGCGCGTAAATTCCTGGGTACAAAATCTTGTTATTTGCTGCAACAATATTAGAAAAAGTGGATTGCGACTTTACAACCTGCGCCTTAACAAGGTTATTTCCCACTTCTACAGATCCTTGACCTGGTTCAATCGTAAATTCAACGAAACCACTTCCAGGGCCTGGCCAGTCTTCCATTATTGACGACTGACTATTGTTTCTTACATAAACCGCAACGCGATATAAGCCGTATCCAACAACAAATAGCAATGCAAAAACTAGTGCAAGAATGAATGCAACTATACGATTTCTTTTACTTTTGCGATTTTTACGCGCAGTTCTTGCTTTTCGCGATTTTGGTGGAACAGGAGGATTGGTGGAATTGTGACTCCATTTAGCGTTTTGATTGAAAAAATCGTCTATATTCTCACTCATTAAACGCTTCCTTTCTGATGTAGTCACTTTGCGAATCACTTTGCGAATCACTTTTTACATTTTTGCAAGCATTTCTGTAATCGTCAATCGCAGATTGCAAAATTAACACTGCCGATTGCTGATCAACCATTGGCCTATGCTTTTTAGTAGAAAAATCAGCATCTAACAATTGCCTATGGGCAGTAACTGTTGTTAGTCGCTCGTCATTAAAAACGACTTCTGGAATAAAATCAAGCGACCAATCGCCATAATCAAAAAGCGATTTAATGCGTTTGGCTAAATTAGCACCCCATCTGCGAGCTTTTTTGGCAGACTTTCCTTCGGATCCGTCTAATTGCAAAGGCAAACCAACTACGACTCGGCTCACACTATTGTCTTCTATAACGTTAATAACGTCTTCAATCGCATTAAATGAGTCGCCATAAGCTTGAATATTACCGATTGGGTGCGCAAAAGTCAGCTCAGGGTCGGACTTAGAAAGTCCAACCCTGGCATCTCCTAAATCAACGCCAAGCCAAATCATACGAAAACTCTAACTTATTAATTCGGCTCGAGTGTTAAACATATTAAACATTTAACCTTTTGACTATAGCTTCAAAACTTCGGCTTTCACGGCCTCGAGTGCTTCATCAATCTTAGAAGCATCTGCACCGCCACCTTGAGCAAAGTCTGGCTTGCCGCCGCCACCGCCGCCAAGCACCTTGGAAGCTGTACGCACCAAGTCGCCAGCCTTAGCGCCAGCCGAGCGAGCTGCATCGTTAGTAGCAACAGCAACCATTGGCTTATCGCTCTCGTTTACACCGCACAAAGCTACAACCACTGGCGCATCTTCGCCCAAGCGAGAACGAACGTCAAGAACAGTCTTGCGCAAAGCGTCGAAGGAACCGAAGTTTCCAACATTCTTTACAGCAAGCTTAATCTTTGAGCTGCTTTGCTTAGCTGCATCAACCAATTCTGGAACAGCCTCGTTAAGTTGAGCCTCATAAACCGCAGAAAGCTTGCGATCGGAATCCTTCATCTTGTTAAGCAAAGACTCTAAACGCTCAGCTAACTCGTCTGGACGAGCATTAACCATGTCTGCAAGTTGCGCAACCAAAGCATGCTCGCGAGCGCCATATTGGTACGCTTCTTCGCCGCAAAGCGCGTCGATTCTGCGCACACCAGAGCCAATAGAAGACTCGGAAAGGATTGTAACCATGCCAATCTTGCCAGTGCTCTTAGCATGAGTACCGCCACAAAGCTCGCGGCTCCAGCCGTCGCCAATCTCTACAACGCGAACAATATCTCCATACTTTTCGCCGAACAAGTGCATTGCTCCAAGCTTGAAAGCGTCGTCAATTGGCATTTCCTTTGGAACAACTTGCAAGTCTTCGCGAATGCGCTCGTTTACGCGAGCTTCTACGCGCAACAACGCATCTTTATCAACAGCCTTTGGCCATTGGAAGTCAAAGCGCAAACGGTCTGGATCTACTACAGAACCGCGCTGAGTTGCCTGCGGGCCAAGCTCTTCTCGCAAAGCCTTGTGAAGAGTGTGTGTAGCAGTGTGGCTTCTAGCCAAAGCAGCTCTACGAACCTGATCAATATTTGTGTTCACTGGAGCACCAACGCTAAGAGTTCCTTCAGTAAGTCGGCAGCTGTGAACAATCAAATCCTTAATTGGACGCTGAACATCGTCAACCTCCAAAATTGCGCCGTCGTCGGAAATAATCTCACCCTGATCTGCAATCTGACCACCGCGCTCAGCATAGAATGGCGTGCGATCAAGAATAACTTCAACGTTTGCAGGAGCGCTAACGCTTTTAACAGAGCCCTTACCTGCTTCAACAATTGCCAAAACGTTTGAACGGCTGGAGAAGTCTGTGTAACCGAGGAAGTCGATTGGCTTTTCAAGCTCCTTCTTAATGTCGTCGTAAACGCTAACGTCCACATTGTGGCGCTTCTTCAAAGCATCCGCGCGAGCGCGACCTTTCTGCTCGCTCATAAGCTCGCGGAACTTAGCTTCATCAACCTTAACACCCTGCTCAGCAGCCATCTCTAGAGTCAACTCAATTGGGAAGCCGTAAGTATCGTGCAAAGTAAATGCGTCGGAGCCGCCAACAATAGGGTCATCCTTGTGTTCCTTCTTAGCTTTTTCAACAGCCAAGTCAAGAATAGTCGTGCCCTTTTCTAGAGTGCGGCGGAACGTATCTTCCTCACCGTATGCAGCTTCGCTAACCTCGTGGAAAGTGTTATTAAGCTCTGGGTAGCTTGGTTCCATAGCGCCCTTAGAAACTGGGAACAAGGTTGGCAAAACTGGGTCTTGCACGCCAAGCATACGCATTGCGCGAACAGTTCTGCGAAGAAGACGGCGAAGCACGTATCCGCGGCCAACATTGCTTGGACGCACGCCATCGCTCATAATCATCAACGCGGAACGCACGTGATCTGCTACAACGCGGAAACGAACATCCGCATCGGCGTTGCTGCCGTACTTTACGCCGCTAAGTTTTTCTGCAGCTTCAATAACTGGGTAAACTTCGTCGGTTTCGTAAATGTTTTCCTTGCCTTGCATAAGGTAAGCCAAACGCTCCAAACCAGCGCCTGTATCAATATTCTTTTGATCAAGCTCACCAACAATGTGCAAATCGGTCTTAGACTTTACGTTGTCTACCTGGAAGTTCTCAAAAACCAAATCCCAGATCTCAATAAAACGAGATTCGTCTGCAGCAGGACCGCCATCCTTGCCGTATTCTGGGCCACGATCAACGTAAATCTCGGAGCATGGGCCGCCAGGGCCAGGGCCACCAGTAGTCCAGAAGTTATCTTCCATACCGAAAACTTGCATGTGCTCTGGGTCAAAGCCCTCATTCTTCCAAATTGCACGAGCTTCGTCGTCGTCTGTAAAAGTAGTAACCCACAGCTTTTCTGGGTCAAAACCGTAGCCGCCCTTATCTTGAGGAGTTGTTAAAAGCTCCCAAGCATAGTGAATTGCTTCTTCCTTAAAATAGTCGCCAAAACTAAAGTTACCAACCATTTGGAAGAAGGTACCGTGGCGAGTTGTTTTACCAACTTCGTCAATATCGAGCGTACGCACGCACTTTTGGTTAGACGTCATTCTGCGAGAAGGAGGCGTTTGCTCTCCTAAAAGATAAGGTATGAATGGAACCATGCCTGCAATCGTGAAAAGCGTCGTTGGATTTGGAGAAATCAGCGATGCAGAAGGCACGACCATATGTCCATGATTACCAAAATAGTCAAGATAACGCTTTGCAATTTCTGCTGTGCGCATGGGTACGAACTCCTTTTTTATTTATCAGACTTAGTATAAGACTACTTAGTAACTACTTAGTATAAGACTTGTTTGTAAACGAATCGTCACGCTTATCAGCATACTTACTAGCATACTTAGAGTTAAGCTGCGACTCGTGGGCTTTTCTGCTGGAATTAAAATCATTGTACAAAGACAGAATCGTGTTTAAAGTAAGATTTTTTGGATCTTTATCGAAGAAGAAATTCCTAGCGTTTTGCGGGAACTTTTCCTTAACGTACGCGCGAGCTTTTGTAACAGACATAACTCCCATTACAAAACCGATGCAAATCCAAAATAAACGCTTAAACATCACTCCCCCTTAGGCGTAAACGACTCGCCAGAATTTGCCGCATGCCTAGCGGAAGATTCTGCTGCATCCGTTGGAACAGTAGCCTTATTAAAGAACGCATTAAAAGTGTCTTTAAGCGCGTAGCAAGCAGATGCAATTTTAACAACTGGCTTTCCAAGAAAAGCGCCATACAAATCCGTAAGAGCGCCAACATTTGTAGCTGTAGTGCGAGCAGCATCTGTAACGGCATTAACGTCTTCAAGGGTTTTGTTCACTTGTTTTACTGTGGTAACAGATTCGTCGATAGCAGGTAAAGCGTGTTCGCCCGATTCCTTAACAGTTTGAGAAATCTGATTGAACATTTTACCCAGCCGAATAAGCGGATAAATCATAAATCCCGAAAGCACCGCAAACGAAATCGCCGCAATAAGAGCAGCAATGTCTCCAACGCTCATCGTAACCTCTTTCCTGCTGTTTTACACACGACTACCCACGCAATGTATTAAAAGATTAACGAAGAGTCAAGACTCTTTTTGTAAATTTAGCGAACATTTAGTGAACACTTAGTGAACATTTTTGCGCAAACTAATCGCATTTACTCGTTATAGCCCTTAATTGTTATAGCTTGATCAATCGGCTCTGCCGTGTTGAAATCAAGGCGAGTTACACTTCCATTTTGCGGGCGCTCACTCAAATCGTAGCCAGCAGGGGCAAAACGATGCATAAGGCTTAAAAGCGTGTTTCCGTGGGAGATTTGCAAAACGTTGTCTCCATCTTTTAACGCTGGATTGCTTGCGATTATTTTGAAACCGCCTTCAACACGCTTCCAATATTCAATATCTGACTCTGCATCGTGGAATGGGTCGGCCTCTTTAAGCATGTCTCGAGTTGCAGCAAGACCAAATTTTTCAACGATTTCGTTATACGTTTTTGCTCCGTGAGGCGCGCCTGCAGCCCACCAAGCCATATTCATATCTTGGCCTTCAAAATAGCCGTAGCATTGCTCACGAAAATGCATATCGCTTACAAGATGCGGACGAATATGCGTATTCTTTTCGTTTTCGCTTAAAATACGCTCAGCTGTGATTTGTGCGCGAGTTGTATCGGAGCAATATGCGGCAGCAAAAACAATGTTCTTAAGCTTTTGAGCCGCTAAATCGGCGTCTTTAAGCCCTTTTTGAGTTAGTGGAGAATTGCTCCATCCTTGCAAGCGATTGTAGCAATTAAACATGGTTTGACCATGACGAACTAAATAAAGATGCAACAACATAACTTAATCATCTCACTTTTTAAGTAAAACGCGTAAGAATCAGAGTAATTAAGACAAGACTAATCAAATTAAGACACGACTAATCAAGACTAATCACAACTAATCAAGACTAATCCAAGTCAACATCTCCTAATTCTTGGAATCTGCTTGCAATCAACTCTGGAGTAGTATCGGAAATCCAAGATGCCATTCCTGCTTCCGACCCAGCCAAATACTTGATTTTATTGGCATCTCGCATAAACGAGAAGAATTGCAAATTAAGGCGATAATGTGAGCGTCGAGAATCGTGCACAGGAGCTTGATGCCACGCTGCAACGTAAGGCAAATCAACGAATTCGCTGGAATTTGCATCACTCATACCAGAAGATAAGTCGAAAGCAGCCGAACTTGCAAACGATTTAGCACTCGAATCGCCCGCGTTTGAAGACGATAATCCAAAGAACTTATTAGCACGCTTAAGAAGTGTTATGTAGATTTGCGCCAAATCCCAACGCTCTTGGTCGTCAAGCTGATCCAAAGTAAGAACGTCTCTAACAGGAGCAACATGCACCTCTAGCGGCCATCGAGCGGCAGCTGGAACATACGCAACCCAACTGTGATTATGCATAATCACACGCTTTTTAGCTTCAATCTCTGAATTCATCAAATCCTTAAGAAGATTGCTGCCAGTGCGCTCAAAATAAGCCTCCGTGTGGCGCAACTCCTGCTCCAACCTAGGAGCAATAAACGGATACGCGTAAATCTGACCATGAGGATGATGCAAAGTTACGCCGATTTGACTGCCGTGATTTTCAAACGGATAAATCTGCTCAATTCCTTCGATTTGGCTAATTTCTGCGGTTCTAAACGCCCACGCTTCAACAATCGTGCGCATGCGCAAAACAGAAAGATTAGCTGGCAGCATGTTCTCGTTGGAACTAAAGCAAATCACTTCGCATCGTCCAGCTGCAGGAGCCTGTTTCCACAATGGATTTCCGTCAACGTATGTTGTTGTGTTTGGCACGCCTGCAACCTGAGCCATAGCTGGATAGCGATTTTCAAAAACAACAACGTCGTAGTCTTCGTCTGGAATCTCTCCATCTTGATACTCGCACTGTGGCTTTCTGCCAGCAAATGGGTCGATTCTTGATGGCGAAGAATCTTTCGCAGAATCCGCAGAATCCGCCGAATCATGATTATTTGAATCCTCACTAAGAACTGCAGCTGGCCGCTTTGCCCACAACCTAGACATAGGAATCCAGTCTCCTGTAAGCGGATCTTGGCGCATTTGTGGAACTTCGCTAGGAACTTCGTTGCCTTCGCTATCAACATGCGAAGTAAAGCGATACGCTAACTTTCTAGGGTCAATCAGTTCCCTTGTTTTGTGGCCGCTAACGTATTCTGGATTGTCATCTATGTAGAAAAAGTCGCGTCCGTCGGAAAGCTTTGTTGCTGTAATGCGCATATGCTCGCGCGCGTAAGTTCCAGGGCGATACAACTTATACGGATACTCGCCACCAAAATCGCGAATCGGAGATTGCGTTGCGCGTGGCGGCTCTTGCGGCGTAATACCACTTAAAACCGCAGGTATTGCAGGCATTTGTTGAGTTGCATACAATGAATCGCGCACATCGGCAGCAGCTTCTCCTTCGGCTTGAGCTACAAGGCTACTAAGCGACGAATCCCCAACACCCGTGCTTGTAATTTTGCTCATAACCGTTTCGTTTGCGCCGCTAGCTTTGTTTCTAGCACGAATCGCATTAACGTCTATTGCATCAAAAGCATCTGTGTCTTCCAAGCTTTTTTCAACTTCGCGTTCATCTGCCTTCTTATGCTTAGATGCGTCGTCAATCTCGAATCCTGCAGCAGCGCCACCTTCAAAGCCGCCGCCTGGGCCTGCAAATCCAGCTGTAGTTGGAATATTGTGCAACCCGTTAATCTTTTTAGGCTCTACCACAAGACCACCCCTTCAAAAGTGTTATTGTTTAGCGCGTCTTTTGCGCGTTTGTTAATTGCGCGTGTGGCAAGTTGTTGTGCTTTTAGCGCATTCGCTTTGGTATTTTGTTGAGACATCTTTGACTCCATCGTCTCTTCTACTCTCTAATCTTCTTTTATTGCGTATTCTGTTTTACTTGTATTTTGTATCTTCTTTTATTCTTTTATATATTCTTTTGTATCTTAATAACACGCTTTAGACGCTTAGTTACCTATTATATATTTTCTGATTCAACACTCGCACAATGTTATATTTTGTAATATAACGGGCATTGTTGTAATGATTATATGTGATTTTGTTTTATTATTAAAGTGTTTTGTTGCATAATGTTCGGTTGCTGGCGATTTTTCCCTAACAAAAGTTAATGCTCACCAACACACAACCAGCTTTTAGCATAATTCATATTGCTTTTATGCAAGCGCCAATCGCTCGCGAGTTACAATCGCACCACAAGGCAGGTCGGAGCGCAAGCTAGGTAGAGATTCAAGATTTTTCGCAGCGGATGAAGCGAACCTCAGCATCTTTGATGGTGATTCGCTGAAGCAGCAAGAAAAATCGAGAATCTCGGCGATGAAAATCACGTAAAAGTTCTAGATATTCAGAAGGTTTGATGTATTTCTATACGAGCAATAAAAGAGGAGCGTAGCGACGGGACTTGCGAGGAGAGAAATACTCAAACCTCGCGCAACATCAAATAGGAAATCGCGCGCTACGCTTTGAGCGCGAAGGCAGGTCGGAGCGCAAACGCATTGACCCCCACTATGCAATGCACAGCAGGGGTCAAGCGGTATGTCCTTAAGAATGAAATCCAGAATTTAGCGAGCGTAGTACTCGACGACGTACTGGATGTTGACTTCAACTGGAATCTGATCGACTTCCGGCTTACGAGTCAAAGTAGCCTTCAAAGAGGCAAGATTCACATCGAGGTAACCAGGAACTGCTGGCAAAACGTCGCGATGAACGCCTTCCGCAGCCATCTGGAATGGCACCATTGTCTGGCTCTTAGCGCGAACCTGAATGGTCTGGCCTGGCTTAACACGGTAGGATGGGCGATCAACAAGATTGCCATCTACCAAGATGTGACGATGCACAACAAACTGGCGAGCCTGAGCGGTTGTGCGAGCAAAACCTGCGCGCAAAACCAAAGCGTCAAGACGGGTTTCCAAATCGGTGAGCATTGCGTCACCAGTCTGACCTGCAGTGTGCGTACCCTTTTCGTAAGCTGCACGAAGCTGCTTCTCGGAAAGACCGTACTGAGCGCGAAGACGCTGCTTCTCGCGAAGACGTACTGCGTAATCGGACTCGGTACGACGACGAGTGCGACCGTGCTCACCTGGAGCATATGGACGCTTCTCGAAAATACGCTGAGCCTTTGGGGTCAAAGCGATGCCGAGGGCGCGAGAAAGACGCACCTGACGGCGAGAACGCTGAATATTAGTCATTACTAATCCTTTATTCTGTCGTTATCTGAACGGAACGTGAACCAAACTTTTACGATTATTCACGCTGAGCCGGCCTCTCCAGTGCTTCTTCGTGTAAACACACGAACGCGAAAGCATTAAAACGCTGAAATAACGCCATAATTCTTGCGCGCCGACCCACTGATGGGCTAAGGCTCCAGATAATGCCTACGAAAATAGGCATCGTTTCCTATACTACTCCGCACTGTAGATAGTTGCGCTCGCCTCAACATCATCATTTTGCGCGAAGAACGCCAGAGTCCATTGCGTAAACACAGTCAGCGCTTGCAGCAACCGATTCATCGTGAGTCACAACTAAAACAGCCGCTCCAGAAGCCGCACAATCGCGCAGCAAAGACACAACAGTTTGAGTATTTTGCGAATCCAAATCGCCAGTAGGCTCGTCCAAAATCAACAAACGCGGCTTATTAATCAAAGCGCGCGCAATCATAACGCGACGCATTTCTCCGCCAGAAAGCTCGCGCGGATAGCAATGCGCAAGATCGTCAACGTTAAGTTGCTTAAGCAAATCCATAGCAAAGGAATTTAAATTCGCACAATCTTCTGGATCAAGTTTTTGCGCAAAATCGCCTACTCGCTTAGAAGATGTGCGCGCAATCATAACAGGCAAAATAACGTTATCTAGCACATTCAAATTAGCAATAAGCGTTTGCGATTGCGTAACAAAACCAATGTTTTTTGCGCGAATCGCAGAAGTTTGCTCGTCGCTTATAGAAGGCATCGAAATATTGCATCCAAAAATCGTAACACTTCCGCGCGTAGGCTTTAAAAGCCCTGCAATCATGTTTAATAGAGTTGACTTTCCATTTCCAGACTTGCCCACAATTGCCGCAAAATCGCCAGCTTTAAGCGAAAAATCAACATTGTCTACAGCAATAAACTTGCGATTTTTGCGCTTAAATTCGCGAGTAACATTTTTAAGATTTACGACTAAATCACCTAAGCCTAAATCGTTGCCAATTACTTTATTCGCCACTTCACTTGCCATCTCACTTGCCATCTCGCTTGCCATCTCACTCGTCACTTTACTCGCCATCTCTTAAAGTCAAATACGCTTCCCTGCTTGCGATTCGCCCAACAATAATCGCAGAAGTTACCAAAACACTAGCAAGCGAAAACGCTACAGAAACTGCCGCAAGCGCGCACACAAACCAAACATTCGACTCCAAATACGGCAATTGTAACTGGCTAGAAATCGCAATATTGTATGGGAACAAAATAAGCGAAGCAAACGCAACGCCAATCACGCCACCTGCAACGCCAATCACAGCCGATTCGCGCGAAATCATACCAAAAAGCATGCGCTTATTTGCGCCCAAAATCCTCAATGAAGCAAATTCCCTCTTGCGCTCCGATGTAGATGCAGCAAAAACGCACACAAGAATTAACACGCCCACAGCCCAAAACGCAAAAACGCCAAGAAAAATCGCCTTGTTTAGCACCTCTAAGCTATTTTTAGTCTGCTCTGTAATTCCGCCTGGAAAAACCATTCCAAGACTTTTAATTCCGCTAGTTTTACGAATATTTTCCGCAACACTCTTAGCGCTAAAACCCTTGCGCACTTTTACAAGAACAGCACTAACGGCCTTGCGCGCGTATTTTGCAGGAATCGCAGTGTGCCCAACTTTCGACGAATACTTAACAACCGCTGGAATTGTGTCTCTGTTTACAAACACTGAGTTATCTAGGCTAGTGCCCGTTTTAGCAAGTTGCGCAACAATCGGCCATTCGTGCCCATACAAGCGAACCGTGTTTTGGTAAGAAACAAGCACGTTTGCGCCTGCAATCATCTGACCTTTTTTAAGCTCGTTTTTGTGTTGCGAATAAATCCATGGCGCGATTACAAAGTCACTCGTAGGGTCAAAACCTATGATTTGCAACTTTTCCGCGCAGCATCCAGCAGATAGAGAAGATATGTAAGTTTGCACGCTTGCTTTTTCAACGCCTTTTGATTTTCGCACAAAATCTTCAATATTGTTCGTAAAGTAAAACGTGCTCGATCCGCCATTAGTTAACAACGCTTCCGCGCGATTGTATGTGTTTTGTGGAATCACCATAATATCCGCGCCAAGGCGAGCGCGCATGCTATTTAGGCCGTTTGAAAGATTTAGGGAGATTAGCGAGCCGCCAAAAAACACTGCAGCTAAGCACGCGGAAACCACGATTAACGCGGCGGTTCTTAACGGCTTTTGCTTTAGGTTTTCTAGCGGCAATCGCTTTAATGTAATAGTTCGCATAGTAGATTACTTAGATGCGCACTAGCAAGCAGACTTAGTGTCAAGATACACGCTAACGGATGCAAACACCAACGCTAGCACAGATAACACAATCAACGTTGGGCGCATAACAGATGCGCAATGCATCATTGGACTTTTGCAAACACCAATAAGGAATGTTGTAGTAGAAATCATAAACAGAGAATTAGCAATTACAGCAATATTTAAGCCAGCGCGAACGTGTTCTTTAACAAATAGCGCAATAATGCCTAGAATCGCTATAACAACGCCAATTCCAATAGCCACGCGGCTTGTGTAGTAGCATGCCATAGGCTGCATCATCATATGCATTTTAGGCATCTTAGACATTTTGCTCATGCCACCAGTTGAGCATGGTTTTGCAAATGTCAATGGAGCTATAGCAATAAGAATTCCAAACACAATTGCGTGAAGCGATGCGAATAATTTGTTCTTCATAATAAATACCTCATTAAATCTAGTTATTATTTTTTAGTGTTGCTTTTTGTTTAATGCAACACGCTTTACGGCACTCACGTTTGCAAGCGCCACGCCTTTTAAATCTCGTTTATAACTACAATCGCAAAGATTCAGAACTTAATCGACTTCCCCTTGAGTCACAATCTTGAACATTTGCAGTTTTTACTTTTATTCTTTTTTACTTTTATTCTTCTTGCGCTTATATTTCTCTTACTCTTATATTTTTCTTACTCTTATATTTTTTCGTATAGCTTAATAGAAAACAAGTCTTGAATATTTTGTTTTCGTGTATATAATCATGCAATAGCTATAACAACATCACAATTAACAATCTAAAGTAATCTTCAATAAGATTGTATTATTTTGCATACAACATCTATAAAACGAGAAATTTTACAATTTTACAATTTCTCAATCGGAGCAGCTCTTAGCATAAGTCGCTTTACGCCATCCGAACCAAAATCGACTGTAATAATCGAGTTTCTGCCCTTGTCTTGCGTTTTAAGAACAGTTCCAAGACCGTATGTGTCGTGTGAAATCTTATCGCCTTCGTGGAAATCGTTGATGTTTAGGTTGTTATCTTTTTCTTGCAAACTTTGCTTTTTGTAAGATAATGACGATGCGGACGATTGCAAATTTGAGGTGGACGATTGACTTTGGTACGATGCGCTCGATTTTCTTGCGATTCGCGTGGTGACTTTGCCAGATTTTGAGCCATACGACTTGCCGTATGAGCTGCCATACGAACTAGAACCATACGACTTTGAACCATACGACTTGCCATAAGACTTTGAAGAACCATATGAGCTGCCATAATGCGATTTGCTGTAGCGAGATCCGCTATAACTCGAGCCTCCGTAAGTTGTGTACGAATCGTCGCTCCAACCGCCGTCGCTTCCAAAATCGTCGGAGAAATCGCCAGCAAAATCGCGGTCAAAATCCCTGCCTGCTCCCCTAAGCCCAGCTCGCATAACATCTGCTTCATTGCGTTTCCAGCAAATCAAATCCGCAGGAATCTCGTCCAAAAACTGACTTTGAATCATCTCCGCAGACTTTCCCCATTGAGAGCGCTCAGCTGCCCAAGTAACGTACAAAATCTTCTTAGCGCGAGTTATGCCAACGTATGCAAGACGACGCTCCTCGCAAAGCTCCTTTTGATTGTCAACACAGCGCGAATGAGGGAAAGTGCCCTGCTCCATGCCAGTCAAAAACACAACAGGATACTCCAAGCCCTTAGCTGTGTGAAGCGTCATAAGCGTAACTTTTCCAGTATCTTCACCCTGGTCTGGAAGCTGATCCGAATCCGCAACCAAAGCCGTAGTCTCCAAAAAACCAGCAACATTAGCATCAGGCGTATTCTGCTCATACTCGGCTGCAACCGATTGCAATTGAGACAAGTTATCTACTCTAAATTCATCTTGAGGGTCTTTCGACTCGCGCAAATCTTGCAACAATCCGCTTTCGTTAAGCACGTTCTCTACAACCTTAGAAGGCTTGGAATCGTTAGCTTTCATAAAGTCAATAAGCGAAGTCATAAGATCCCTAAAACTCTTAAGCGCATTAAAAGTTCTAGATGAAATACCAATTTGCTCCGCAATCTTATCTATTTGACTAAGAGCAGACCAAAAACTTATAGAATTTTCTTTTGCATAAGACGTAATCTGCGACTCAGCACGCGCACCAAGACCACGCTTTGGAACGTTTAAGATGCGGCGCATATTAACATCATCATCAGGGTTTGCAATCGATTGCAAGTAAGCAAGAGCATCTTTAACTTCGCGACGCTCATAGAACTTAGTTCCGCCAACAAGTTGATAAGGCAAGCCCGACTTAATAAGCGCATCTTCTAAGCTACGCGATTGCGAATTTGCGCGATACATAATAGCAATATCCGAGTAGTTTACGCCATCTTCGCCATCTTCGCTTGCCAAGCGCGCGATTTCTTGAGCAACCCACATCGCCTCGCCTTGCGCGTTATCTGCTACGTAGCCTACGATTGGCGAGCCTTTGCCTAAAGATGTCCACAACTTTTTAGGCTTGCGATTAGTGTTGTTAGAAATCACGGCATTTGCAGCATCCAAAATGGTTTGTGTAGAGCGATAATTCTGCTCCAACATAATTGTTGTAGCGTTTGGAAAATCCTGCTCAAAGTCTTGAATATTGCGAATATCTGCACCGCGGAAAGCATAAATCGACTGGTCAGAATCGCCAACAACCGTGATTGACGATTGCGAAAGCTGAGTGGAATCTGGTGAAGCTGCGAAATCTGGTGAAACTGCGGAAACTTGTGAAACTGCGGAATAATCACCCACACCTGCAAGCTGGCGAATCAAAACGTATTGCGCGTGATTTGTATCTTGATACTCGTCAACCAAAATGTAGCGGAACTTTCGCTTGTAATACGCGCTAACTTGCGGATTTTGGCGCAAAAGCTTAACCGTTAGCATAATCAGATCGTCAAAATCAACAGCATTCGAAACGCTAAGCCTATTTTGGTACTCCGCGTAAACAGCGGCGTAAAGCGCATCGGCATTGCCAGCAGCATTAAAGCTAGATGCGCCAGATACAGACGCGCCTGGCTTATAATCTGGTGCGTAATTTTTAAGATTTTCCTGCCATGTAACCAAATTATTTTTGAAATCAGATATCTTAGACAATAAAAGTTTCGGCGTAAACTTTTTAATATCGATGTTCAATTCGGATGCGATTATTTTAACAAGACGCTCGCAATCCGAAGAATCGTAGATAGAAAAGCCTGATTTTAAGCCGATTGAATCGCCATGAGCGCGAAGAATCTTAACGCAAGCAGAATGGAAAGTAGAGACCCACATGCTATTTGCACTATTGCCGATTAAGCTCGCCAAGCGCTCGCGCATCTCCGCTGCCGCCTTGTTAGTAAATGTGATTGCAAGAATTTGGCTCGGCCACGCTTTGTGATTAGCCAAAATCCACGCGATTCGGCGCGTAAGAACACGCGTTTTGCCACTGCCTGCGCCAGCTCCGATTAAAAGCGCGGGGCCAGTGTATTGAACAGCCTTGGATTGCTGAGGATTTAAGCCTTCTAAAAGCGATTGTGGGTTGATTTCGGGGAGGTTGGAAGATTGTGCGGATGTTTGAGAGTATTGGGCAGCGGCAGAAGATTGAGCTGTTTGGGAAGATTGTGCGGAATTTGAATATTTTGCGGAAAAATCGCCAGCAACCGTATAAGCAGAAACCTCGCTCGTCATATCTTCATTAATAGGAGCATCACTAATAGAAGCATCGCTAATGGGAGCATCACTCTGCTCGTCGAAAACTTCATTAATAGGAGCATCGCTCTGCTCGCTGGCATCTTCTGGATTGCCAAACAAATCAAAATCGTAACCGTACTTGCTCAAAGCCGCTCGCTCCCATGTTTCAAATCGCAAAAATTAAACTCTAACCAATTTTAACGGACGGCAGCCAAACACAAATCGTGCGTTTTGCACTGTACGCATTACGCAACTTACGCACTTTGTAGCACATTTGACCCAAATCACGTACAAAAAGCGGAAAAACTGACGCACTTTGTAGCTCTAAACAACGTTTTGCATCGTTCGCGCGGTCTAAGCGCTCAGACAGGTCGGAGCGCGGTCAAAGCTGGGGGTAAGCTATACAGATACCGCTGCACACGCAAAATACGGCGCAATTTGAAAGGAATAATCGTGCAAGAACTTGAAGAACGCATCCAAAAAGAAGGCATTGTTAAGCCAGGAAATGTTTTGAAAGTCGACGCATTCCTTAACCACCAGTGCGATTGTGCGCTTTTTGATGCAATGGGAGCCGCTTGGGCGCAGCATTTTCAAAACACGCAAATCAACAAAATCCTAACAATCGAGTCTTCGGGAATCGGAATCGCGTGCGTTGCCGCGCGTCATTTTGGAAACATTCCAGTGGTTTTTGCAAAGAAAGCGCAATCAATAAACCTGGATGGCGATCAATA
Organism: Gardnerella piotii; assembly: GCF_049815665.1. NCBI lineage: Bacteria > Bacillati > Actinomycetota > Actinomycetes > Bifidobacteriales > Bifidobacteriaceae > Gardnerella > Gardnerella piotii. The sequence goes on along the minus strand of NZ_CP187450.1, from coordinate 515,762 downwards.
CGTGTCTACCGTATTCTCGTTTACAAAGCAGCGCGAGTTCCCTGTAATTGTGTCTAGAAAATATTTGAGCGCAGACGACCGCGTTTTGATTTTGGACGATTTTTTGGCTAATGGCAAGGCTTTGCAAGGGTTGATTGACATTTGCGATCACGCTGGAGCCACGGTTGCTGGCATTGGCATTGCGATTGAAAAAGGCTTCCAAGGCGGCGGAGACGCGTTGCGCGAAGCTGGATATGACTTGGATTCGCTGGCGATTGTGGAGTCGATGGATCCTAGCGATGGCTCAATCACATTCCGCAAATAGCGATACTTTCGCATTTTATACCACACGATACTTCCGCATTTTGTACCAAATTCAGGCCAAAACACGTACAAAAAGCGGAAAATGCGAAAAATGCGATTGTGCGCAAATTGTGAAAAAATTAAACATAATTCTTCACAAATCGCAATTTTGCGTAAAAATACGATAAAGTAGTTCGGTTGGTGTTTGAAACCTATTACTCTAAATGTGCTAGTTTTCAACATGCAATTTTTAATAATTTTCAATAAGATAGCTTGATCAAGATAGCTTTAATCGGCTAGTTTTCAACTGATTGGCGGCTAAACGTATGAGTGATGTTGTGATTGTAAGCGCAGCGCGCACACCGATAGGCAAATTCGGAGGCGCGTTGAAGTCGCTCACATCTGTTGAGTTAGGAACAATCGCAGCAAAAGCCGCAATCGAACGCGCAGGAATCAGCCCAAAATCCGTAGATCAAGCGATTTTTGGCAACGTACTTCAAGCAGGCAGCGGTCAAAACGTTGCGCGCCAAATCGCCCTTAGATCGGGGCTTGACGAGTCAAGTTGCGCAATGACAATCAACGAGGTTTGTGGGTCTGGTCTTAAAGCCATTCGCCTTGCGCAGTCGGCGATTTGCATGGGAGACGCACAAGTCGTAGTTGCTGGCGGCACGGAAAGCATGAGCAACGTGCCGTTTTACGCGCAAAACATGCGATTTGGTGGCATTCGCTACGGCAACAGCGCGCTGGTTGATGGACTAAAAAAAGACGGTCTTTGTGATGCTTTTACTGGCAAAGAAATGGGCGTTACTGCAGAAAACGTGGCTGCAAAGTTTGGAATAACGCGCGAGCAGCAAGACGCTTTTGCGCTAAAATCGCACCAGAAAGCCGTTTTTGCGCAAAACAACGGCGATTTTGACGCGGAGATTGCTCCCGTGCAGCTTGCGGATGGAACTTTGATTAGCCGAGACGAGCATCCTCGAGCCAACACTTCTATGGAGAAATTGGCTAAGCTTAAAACGTTGTTTGAGGCGGATTTTGGAACGCGCGAAGCTGATGGAATGCGTGGAGCGAACTGTGGCTTGAGTGAGGCGGATTCTGGCAGTCGCGAAACTGGTGGAATGAGCGAGGCAGATTCTGGCACAAAACACTCGCCTACCGTAACCGCTGGAAACGCGAGCGGTATCAACGACGGAGCAGCAGCACTCGTCTTAATGAGCAAAGACTACGCAATCGCGCACGGAATCGACTATTTGGCAGAAATCGTGGGATTTGCCGAGGGCGGAATCAGCCCAGACCTTATGGGATACGCGCCAAAACACGTTATGGAGCGCATGCTAAAAAACACGGGCTACACCGTTGAAAACATTGACCTTTTTGAGATTAACGAAGCGTTTGCTGCGCAAAGCATAGCCGTTTGCCAGCAGCTGAACATAAGCGAAAGCAAGCTGAACGTAAGAGGCGGCGCGATTGCGCTCGGTCACCCGCTTGGCGCTAGCGGAGCCAGGATTTTAACAACACTTCTTTACGCGCTTAAAGACAATCACATGCAAAACGGCGTTGCGGCGCTGTGCGTGGGAGGCGGAATTGGAGTGAGCATGCAAGTTAGGATGCGAAAGTAGACGTGCGATTGACTTGCGCGGTTGACGTGCGTGTGTTGCAACTGGAGTTGTGACGACTGAAGGATGCGTGTTGCGACACGCACGGAGTGTGCGTATACGAATGACACCACTTGCGGAGTGTCGCAAATCGCGCGGTTGCTGGCGACTTTGCGGATGCTTACAACACGCGCGACTGGTCGCAGTTATGCGGCTGCTAGCGAATGTGGCGGCTACTGGCGACTTGAAAAATGGCGTCAATGGCGTCAAAGAAACATTGCAAAAGTGAAAAACGTAAAAATGAAAATCGTGAAAATAGCGCAAAAAATGGAGAAACATGGCAGCTTTTCGAGAATTAAGCGTAGAACAGCGCATAAAAACGCTGGAATCAGAGTGCGCGCTTAGCGGCGATTTTGCGCAACTTCTGCTCGAGCAACTCGCGCAAAGCAGCGAAACAAACATTCCTGCAAGCGTTGCAAACAGCATGATCGAAAATCAAATCGGGCGATTCAGCCTGCCAGTAGGCGTTGTGCGCGGCCTAAAAGTAAACGGCGTTACTCGAAACGTGATGATGGCTACGGAAGAGCCGTCCGTAATCGCTGCCGCATGCAACGGCGCAAAAATCGCGTCGAAAAGCCTAGAAAACGGCGTTGTTGCACGCAACGAGCATTACGTTACGCGCGCGCAAATCGTTTTTGAAGACGCGGACGGAAGCGTAGCCCAAAAACTAGATAGCATAATGCGAGACGAGTCAAAACGCGCGGCGATTAGTGAGATTGCGCGCTCCGCGCACCCATCAATATACCAACGCGGCGGCGGATTAGAACGCGCGCAGGCGGCGGCGTTAACAGGCTTCGCCAAGCTAACACTAGACATAAACGCGTGCGATGCAATGGGCGCAAACATTGCAAACACCATTGGCGAAGCTGTTAAAACCCAGCTGGAAAGCTGGGTTGGGCGCAAGGCGCTGGTGGCAATTCTTGCCAACTCCAGCCGCGCGGCAACAGTCGCCGAAGTGCGCATACCCGTAGAAGCGCTTGTGCCTAGCGCAAAAACTGCCGCGGCTGGAGATGCCGACGGCATGCGCCTTGCGCGCCGCATCGCCGCCTTAAGCTCACTGGCCGCCGTAGACGCGGAGCGCGCTGCAACACACAATAAAGGAATCCTAAACGGAATAGTGGCTGCAACACTCGCATCAGGCAACGACACGCGCGCATTGCAAGCCGCCGCGCACGAATGGGCCGCAAAATCTGGCCGCTACATGCCTCTTTCAACGTGGACCTTGCAAAATAACGACCAAATCCTTTACGGCCGCATCGAAATCCCATTGCAAATCGGCACAGTGGGCGGCGCAATCGCCTCGCTCCCAATGTCAAAAATCGCGCTGCAACTTGCTAAAGTCAATAACGCCAACGATTTTCGAAACGTTCTAGCAGCCGTAGGACTCGTGCAAAACTTGGCGGCTCTTCGCGCACTCGCGGGCCCTGGAATCCAGGCTGGCCACATGCGCCTTCAGGCCGCAAACATCGCTATCGCTTCTGGAGCGCGCGGGGACGAAATTCAAAAGGTTGTGCACGCGCTTCTAAACGAAAATTCTTCCGATTTGAACACGAATTCTGCAAGAATAATTCTTGATGATTTGCGCAAGCGCAGGAACACGTAAAACCGCAAAAACGCGCGGTTAATGGCCATTTTTCCGCGGAAAAGTCGAAAGCTTCCGCGCCGTAAAATTTACACCACTAAAATCGCACTTAAAAAAAAATCACACTTAAAAAAACCACACTTAAAAAAATAGGAAACCATGAGCAACACTTCAAAAAACACGCCAAAAGTCGGCATCGACCGCATAACTTTCGCAACTCCAAATTGCTACCTGAGCATGAAAGATCTGGCAATCGCGCGCGGAATCGACCCGAACAAATTCACAATCGGAATAGGCCAAAGCCAGCAAGCGGTGCCGCCAAATCATCAAGACATCGTAACGCTTGGCGCTCAAGCTGCGCTGCCGCTGATGCCGTACATCGATAGCAACCGACTCAAAATGGTGATTGTTGGTACAGAAAGCGGCGTCGACGCCAGCAAATCCAGCGCGCTCTACATTCACAAACTTCTAAACCTTAGCGAGTGGGTGCGTTGCGTGGAAGTAAAAGAGGCGTGTTATGGCGGAACTGCGGCGCTTATGATGGCTCGTGACTACGTTCTGGCACATCCTGGCGCGCAAGTTTTGGTGATTGCTGCAGACATCGCGCGCTACGGCGTGGGAACTCCTGGCGAGGTGACGCAAGGCGCTGGTGCTGTGGCGATGCTTGTAAGCGAGAATCCGCGCGTGTTGCAAATCAACGACGACAGCGTTGTAAAATCGGCGGAAATCCAGGATTTTTGGCGCCCTGTATATCAAAGCACTGCTTTGGCGCGCGGAAAGTTTTCAACCGAGCAATACATTCGTATGTTCTGCTATGTGTGGCAGAAATACAGTGCGGAAAACGACTGCAATTTCAACGATTTTGAGGCGATTTGCTTCCATCTTCCATACACAAAAATGGGGCTTAAGGCGCTTCGAGCTGGTTTTGAGGCAAATTCGGGCGTGTCGCACACATGTGATGGCGTGTCACACACAAATGACGGCGCGTCTACTACGTGCGATACTCGCGAACGTCTTCTTGCGCGATACCAAGACAGCACGCAATATAGTCGCCGAATCGGAAATATTTACACTGGTTCACTCTATTTAGGCTTAATTTCTTTACTTGATTACGATTATTTTAGGAATTTTGACGATTCTTCGGTTAATGGCAATCCATCAGAGCCTGCTTGCGATTCATCTGCGATTACTTGCGATTCATCAGAGTATGCTTGCGATTCATCAGAGTATGCTTGCGATTCGTCTGCGGTTGCTTGCGATTTCCCCTCCGCAACACACCCAAATGAGTCACCGTTGCACCCATATCCCCTACTCCCAGGCCAAAAAATCGGCTTATTCTCTTACGGTTCTGGTGCTGTAGCGGAATTCTTTAGCGCAACACTTGTTCCAGAATGGCGAAGCGCGCTGTTTTCTAATCAGCACATAAAAACATTAAACAATCGCACGCAATTAAGCGTTTCGCAATACGAGGAAATGTTTAACAGCGCAGCGCCTTATTCTCCGCAAGATTTTGTAAGCAGCCAAGAGAATCGAAGTGGCGCGCGATTCGTGCTTGACTCCATCAAATCTCAAGAGCGCAACTATCGTTCTATCTAGCCGTAGTGCGATTGTATCTTAAAATACGGCAGGTCGTATCATTCGCGCGGTCTAAGCGCGCGAATGTCTTCGCCGCGCAGAAGCAGTGCTTCTGCCTTGAGTGCCTCAGCGCTCCGAATTACCTTTTCGCGCTACGCTCTAAGCGAAAAGGCAGGTCGTCGCGCAAACGCACAACACAAAGCGGAGTTAATTGACGCACTTTGTAGCTCTAAACAGTGCGATACGTACCCCGTATATTGCGTTTTTCTTGTAATATTAACGAGGTATTCTGTAAAATATATTTTACTCTTGTGCGCGTAATAAGTTTGTTGAAAGGAGATTGAATATGAAAGCTTTAGATATAGCATCAATTTTTATTGATCGATATGGGAAAACGCTAGCATTGACAAATCTCACTTTGAATAAGCTAGTATATTTTGCGCAAGTGGAATCGTTGCGCAATAATCCTGAGCGCCCGTTATTTACGGATGAGATTCAAGCTTGGGAATATGGTCCCATAGAACCTAGCGTTTATAACGAATTTAAGCAGTTTGGCAGGAATTGTATTTTTAATGCGCCTAATCACGAAACTAACCAGTATGCTGATCGCATTGTAGATACTGTTGTTGAAAAATATGCTTGGATGAATGCATTTGATTTAATAAATTATACTCATCGCGCTGGTGGTGCGTGGCACAATGTGTATGATGCTTTGCACAATAAACCGATTCTTATACATGATATTCTTCAGTCGTCAGATGTTGGTTCATATCCTGCTAGGAAAAATACGTTTATTAGTGCTGTGGATGCTGTAAAAAAACAGTATCCTAATACTTTACGTATTCTTGGTGATGCATGAGCCAGTATGATGCTCTTGTTTGGAACGAGGAGCAGATTATTGCCTTCGCGGAAATAGTGTGTTCTATTCAACGAGAGATTGTTGATACAAGCCAAGGACTTGCTACTGTTAAGCAAGAAACTCAGGGCAGTGTTGAAAATGTTTTGTATTCTGCATTTGCGATTATTTTTGATAGCTTTCCAGCTGATCGAAATAACTATACGGATATTTTTGACCAAATTGCTGACTTTGCTACACATCTTGCTAAAGACCACATTTTTCCTGATGCTAATAAGCGTACAACAGTATTAACGTGTGTAGCTTTACTTCGCAATAATGGAATTATTCTTGATATAGAAGATAGTGTGAATCCTTTTGACAATGATTTATATAAATGGATTCAGAATATTGTTGAAGGTAAGATTGCGCGTGCGAGTTTAGCTGAACAGTTACGTGCACATGCACATTTACTACTGAATGAAGTTAATTAATTAGTTAGAGTCCCGAACAGTCGAAGTGTTCGGGACTCACTACCCACTATAATGCAGGCTCATTAAGGGGTTATAGGATTATAGGCCAAAAGATTTAATAGCTTAACACAAAAGTGGCTTGAACTTTTATTCAAGCCACTTATTCGCGGATGAGGCGAGATTCGAACTCGCGGTAGGTTTCCCTACAACGGTTTTCAAGACCGTCTCCTTAGACCGCTCGGACACCCATCCATGTGCGCTAGTCGCACTATAAGCACGCAAAGCACACAAGCGTATATTTTACCATAATCCCTAGGAAAAACGCGCAGGCTCCGCACCTAGTCGCGCCTATTTCCAAGCAACTCCAGCAAGTACACAAACATGTTGATGAAGTCCAAATAAAGATTAAACGCGCAAATAATCGAAACGCGCTTAATCATTTCTGGCTGATTAGCATACGCTTCAAAAATCGCACGAGTTTTTTGTGCATCGTAAGCCGTAAGACCTGCAAAAATCAACACTGCAATCGCAGCAATAAATCGCATAGTTCCAGCGCTTGGAGCAACAAACATAAGAATTACCTGGCTCACGCACAACACCAATAAAGCCACCATAAGAATCGGCCCAGCTTTAAGCATATTCACTTTTGTAGTAAGCGCAAGCATTGTAAGGCACAGGAAGAATCCAGCAGTTAAAGCCAAAACCATTGCAATAGAGCCTAGGCTAAACACAGTAAAGATCGTGCTAAGTGTAAAGCCTGTAAGTGCCGCATACGCATAGAACATTGCACGAGCAGCAAAAACGCTCATTTTCATAACGCGCATTCCAAGCACAACAGCAAGCACCACTTGCGCAATAATAATGCCAAAGAAGCCGAACCTACCCGTAGCATACAAGTAAGAGTAAAGCGCACCCGTACTTTGTGTAAACATTGCAACAAGCGTTGTGACGATTAGACCAACGGTCATCTCTGCGTAAACGCGACGCACACTCACTCGCTCCGCCTGCTCGCGCACATAAGTAGCTTGCGAGTCTACAATTGTTGGGTTTTGCGCAAAATCGCCAGCATAATTGCCGTTAAAATTTCCAAAATCTCCCATAAATCCTCCTAAATCCTTATTAAGTATCTAATTATAGTACATTTGTACGACTATGCGTGTCGAACAGATCAATATGTATTAGCTTGTTACGACTCAGGCGCATCCTCCACGCGCGGCGCACCATTAATATCGCGATGAATCCCCTGCATTTGCGCCTCAATGGCCTGCAAATTCTGCGCGCACTCAAGCAGCGTCTTGGAATGCTCCGCCAACTTTGCGTCTGGCAAATCCGCCTTATAACGCAGCGCGTGCTCCAAGCTCGCCCAATAATCCATTGCAATTGTGCGGAACTGCACCTCAACAGGCGTGTAATGCGCGCCCGACGACAAAAACACTGGCACAGCGTAAATCACGTGCAAACTGCGGTACCCATTCGGCTTTGGGTTTTTAATGTAGTCCTTAACTTGCAGCACCTGAATATCCGTTTGCTTGGAAAGATATTGCGCAACCGCGTACACGTCGTCGCGATAGTTGCAAATCACGCGGATTCCAGCCACGTCGAACAGATTGTCGCGAATCGAACGCGTTGATATGCTTAGGTTTCTGCGTCGCAGCTTCTCAAAAATCGAGTGCACGGATTTTAGTCGCCGCTCCATGTGATGCACTGGGTTGTGCGAAAATCGCACCTGAAACTCGCCGTCCAAAATCTCCAGCTTCGTGCTGATTTCGTACATCGCGCCTTCGTACACTTGCATCATGTTTACGAATTCGTCCATTTGCTCGGGCGGAAGATGCGGCGTTTCGCTTTTTATAGGTGATTTTTGCGCGGACTTTTCGTCGGCGGTTGCTTGCGACTTTTCCGCAGCAGCGTCTGGCGACCCACCATCGCCAGCCCCTTGCAAGCTGGCGTAAAGTTCGGCCAAATTTAAACGATTATGACGATCAAGTATCACGTCTTTTTATTTTACTCGCAATTTTGCTATAAGTCTGATAATCACCTGGGAATATGCGCGACGACCTTCCTTCGTGCTTAAAGCGTAGCGCGCGAACGACTTTCCGCACTTTGTACCAAATTTGACCTAAATCACGTACAAAATGCGGAAAAGATTGACGCACTTTGTACCAAAATCCGCCTAAAACACGTACAAAAAGCGGAACACAACCCCGCACTTTGTACCAAATTTGACCCAAAACACGTACAAAACGCGGAAAAGATTAATCGAGAATGTTGTAAATCACGCAACGGCCGCAGGAACTCCCGCAGAAAGCAGCTTCTTCTTAAACTCAAGCGGATTCAAGATATCGCAATAATCAAATCGCACAACCCTAACAACTCCGCAATCCATAAGCCACCGCTCTCTATTGCGTTCTTTCCTAACTGCATCACGATTATATCTATATAAGTTATTTGTGCTGAAGTTGTTGATATTTTCCACACCTTCATCAGAATCCTCATCACGCAAGTCGCAAGCAACCGAGCGGCTATCAAGCAAAGTTCTATCTTCAATCAAATATTTATCAGTGCCATCCAGCTCGCCAACAATAATTTTTCCGTTAACTTTCCACATAAAATCTGCGCGATATGGGCTCTGTGGATGATTCGGGTTTGGAAACTCGTGCTGCAACTCTGGTTCCACAAAACCAAGCTCAAGCATTATCGCCCGCGCAAGTGACTCTCCGCCGTTCTCGCTCTTAGGGTTCGCATAGTTTACCAAAGTTTCCATTCGTGACAAAACATCAAATTCATCGGTGCCAAGAAAATTTGGATTGTTAATAGGCGAATAATTTACACCATAAAAATCCGCGTTTTTTGGATTCTGAACACTGTTCAAGAACTGCGGCGTATCGCTACAACAATCCATGGAGCCGTAAAATTTACGACAAACACGCAAAATTTTGTTAAGATCTTCACCTTTTCGAGCAGCAGAATCGAAAGTTGCTAGCGACTCGGCGAACGACCCCTTCCAAGCGCACACGTAGAGAACGTTGTAAATGCTGGCAACATGACTAATAGCAAGTTCTTCATCAGTCGCAATATGACCAAATGACGATGCTGTCAAAAAATTCGTATTTTTTACTGTGCCGCTATTAGCGCTTGTGCCCTTGCCAATAATTGTGCCGTTGCTCACATTTTTATGTCTATTTTTAGTAAAATCATCTAGCCTTATACCAGATTCATCTTCTATTATGTTTGGAAGTTTTAGTCGGCTATATTTGTGTCTAAATGCACTTCGCACCGATTTTTTCCGCTCTAAATCAGATTTTTTCTTGTTCGAAGCAAATTTTTCCGCATAACTAGACGACACGTATATTTCGGTAAGCGAATGATGTATGTAAGGCAAGTGAACCACCTCCAACCCCAGGAGCACGGCGGCAGTTTCGCCAGTAAAATTCCACTTTTTTATCTTTATCTTGTTTGTAAGAGTGACTGCAATACGCTTAACTTTATCTTTGTACAGCAATTGATCCCAGTGATCACGAATAGCGTAGAAGCCGTAATATGGCTCTACTAATTTTCCTGATTCTAAGCAGCGTCGCAAGTCTGTTCGAGAATTGCTTTGAGAAGCCATAAGACATGACTTAGAATTCTCTGACTCAATAAGTTTTTTAAATAATTTATCGGGTATGCCGTTAATATTTATTTTCTTTGACATATGTTGATAATAAATAACGTTGTTTTTGTATGTAAAGAATTTTTTATCAATGTGGTTAAAGGCTATAAAACGTTGAAAAAGCGGAAAAGTTGACGCACTTTGTACCACATCTGATCTAAATCACGTACAAAAAGCGGAACCAATTGACGCACTTTGTACCAAATTTGACCCAAAACACGTACAAAAAGCGGAAAAGCGCTCGCATGTTACAGCGCGCTACGCTTTAAGCGAAAAGGCAGGTCGTCGCGCGCGCATCACTTTGCGCGCAACTTAATCTCGCCACGCCCAACCCATAGTATGTGCTTGCCGCGAATATCCCACTTGCGCCGCCTCTTACCAGCCGCCGCCGTAATCATCATGGAAAGAATCGCCGCCGAGAAAATCATCGCTATAACAAACAGCGTCATCCAAAGCGGCCACTGCACATGGTCTTCTGGCGCCGCAACAGGGTCTGGCAGCACGCGGTACCCCGTAACCAGCAGCCTATGCGAGTTAATTCCGTACGGCGTGCACGTAAGCAGCGTTGCCAAATCGCGCCCAGGCTCGCGCTGCAGCAAGCTTATATCGTGCGGATCCACCACGTTTATGCGAAACACCTTGTATCGCAAAGTCTCGCCTTGCACGTCTAGATAAAAGTAGTCGCCTTTTTTAAGGTCGGTTAGCGAGTCAAACATGGTTGCGTTCGGCAAGCCCGTGTGCGCGGTGATCACGGTGTGCCGCCCCTTGCCGCCCACTGGCAAATCCGTGCCATACAAGTGCCCCGCGCCTCGCGCCAGAGTATCTTGCATCGTGCCGTGGTAAATCGGCAGCTTTACGCCAATCTTCGGAATTTTTACGATGCCAATAATGCCCATCGGCTCCTCAAGCGTTTTAAGGTAGCGCTTGTACGCGGGCGTGTTAGTTATGCTTTCCTGGCCGTCGCCGCCGTACGGGTCTCGCGTAAGCATGTCTTTGCGCGCCGCGTTGTAGCGCTTTGCGGCGCGAATGTGCGCACGCCGCACGTCGCCAGCCTGATCGTGGTTGTATTTATCGTACGCAGTGGAAATCTCCTTAGAAACGTGATTGTTCCACAGCGTTGAGCACACAGGATAGCTAAAGCACAGAATGCCTGCAAGAACCAGCGCAATCGGCTCTAGAATGCGCATCAGCGCGCTTTTCTTTTTAGTTATTTTTTTAGTTGTTTTTTTAGTTTTAAGTGTATTTTGGTTTATTTTTTGGCTTGAGATTGAACGTAATGTTTGCTCTTCGGCTGCTTGCGACTTTTCCGCTAGCAAATCACTCGCACCAGCCACACTGCTCGTGCCAGCCACACTGGAGGTACGCTTCGCCTTATTCTTAAACAATTTAGCAACCGCGCGCTCGCTTAACGAGTGGCACCAATTGCTAACATCGGCTAGCTTCATAACTCCTCCAAGCTCAAGCTATTGAATTAAATAACTCCGCACTTTGTACCACATTTGACCAAAATCACGTACAAACTCGGGAAAGATTAGAGCACTTTGTACCAGAACACGCCAGCGTAGAAACAAAATGCTCAACGCATTTTGTTTTAAGCGCTGCAGCGTGTCTTCTGGTACAAAGTGCCTAAATCTTTTGCATGATTAAACCAAACGCCACCTAATCCAGCGTTGGCTAATCACACACAATCACGCAGCTTGCTCTTCTTCCTTCTTGCGATTCTTAAGGAATACGAACATACCAGAGCCAACAAGACCGAGGCCAATAAGCGCAAAGATAATCACGCCTGCAGCACCAGTCTTTGGAAGAGTAAACCAATTCTTACCGCCATCAGGGCCGCCGTTTGGAAGATCCTTGAAGGAGTGAACGTAAGCAGTACCAGTTCCTTCAGACGCTGGAATAGTTACCTTGTCAACAGCTGGAGACAAAACGAATCCTTCTGGAGCTTTAGTCTCCACAACGTAGAATTCTTTACCAACCTTTGCCTTGAAAGCAGTAGTCAAACCAGTATCACCAGTTCCATTCTTTGCATTCGCAAAGCCCTTAGCAGACTTGTTCTTGCACTTATCATCATTACGAGAAGCATCCGCTGCGCAAGCCTTTGCTTCATCCTCATTAGCAAAGACAGCAAACTCAGCACCCTTAAGAGGAGACTTACCATCGGTTCCGTTAACCTTCTTAATCTGGAAGTCGCGAAGAGTTACCGTAGAACTTGGGTCTGGAGTTGGAGGATTTACTGGTGTTGGAGTTTCATCACCCTTCTTGTGGCCTGGCTGGAAACCGTACTTGTTAACAAGATCTCCAGCAGCAACAGTTTTGCTAAGCTTGAACTCAAACTTAACAGTCAACTTAGCATTTGGTGAAGTCTTAAGAGCATTAGCAATAGCAGTAAGTCCATCATCAGTAAACGCTACCTTAATGCGCTTACGGGTTGCAGTGCCGCCGTTATTATCAACAGGACTATCTTCAACATTAACCGTGTACTTATCTTCTTTATTTTCAGTGTTATTAATTGGTGTCTCGCCAATCTTAACTTCCGTAACTAATTTCTTAGCATTAGCAGAAGTTAAATCCTTCATGCCATCATACGCACTAATCAACGCATCATCCCACACAGCAAAGTCCTTATAATCGTCCTTTGTGCGAGTCGTAATAGGAGTGTTAGTTGATGTGACCACAGTAGTGGAAATGGTATATGGCAAGGTATCCTCAGCACCAACCATTGCAGACGTATCAGCAGTCTTCTTAATTGCATCCTTAGTGTAAGCATTCTTAGGATCAACTGTTACAGCGTACTTGTAGGTATTACCGTTCGTGCCGCGAGTGACTTCTGGAACCGTCATAAAGAATGGATTAGGAAACTTTTGGTATCCATCAGGAGCCTGAGTTTCTTCAACCTTGTAAAGGCCGATAGCAAGTTTGTCTATTTTTACTTTACCATCCGAACCAGTTACAAACAGAGTATGATCAGTTTCGCCTGCAGGTGGATTAGGGTTCGTGACTGCATCGTCAAAACCGATATTACTTGTAGTATTAGGTGTTAGGTTAAGCGTTGGAACCTTAGCAGCAACCCTGAGCCATTCATCATATTTTGTAAGGTCAAGGTTTGTATTGTCAAGCGACTTAACTTTGGTCACCTTAAACTTTGCACCAGGAACAGGGGTGTCCTTCTTCTGTACACCGTTATTATCGGTTTCATCTTTGTACTTGGTAATCTCGATGGAACCAGTCTGAGCCTTGCAAGCGTCAGACCAAGGCGCACCATTATTGCATGTATCAGCAGCCCAAGCAGAGCTGCCAGCAACCACGGCGCCAGCAACGCACAGCGTGCCAGCCATCGCGAGCGAGGCCACCGCGGCCACGCACTGCTTTGTTATCTTATTCATATTTTCTCCTTGTTTGTTTTGTTCTTGCGAACACTTTGAGAGATATGTGTTATGTTTTGTTAGTTTTTGTTAATTAGTTTGTGTAAATCAACCAACTTCTGTTAGTAAACCAACTTCCGCCAATCAACCAACTTCTGTTAGTCAATCAGCATACGCCAGCCAACCAGCATCCGCCAGCCAATTCACACTAGCTAATCTGTTTAGTTATCATTTTCAGTTTTGATTGAGCACAATCATGCGCCCAAACCCTCCCGCAGGTTTTACGCTGCAGAAAATATCTTCATCAGCATCGCCACCTTTCGGTTATCCACCATTCGATGCGCAGCATTACGCCACCACACCACTCGGCAGTTTTGCGGATAAAAGATTTGATTACAGGGGCAGGTTCCGCGTGGTCGCAAGCCGCCGCACCTACAGCGCGATTAGCCACCGCTGCGCGAGACGCACCGCACTCAGCCACACAAGCCGCACGAGCGGTCGAATCGCCAGCCGAACCACACGCGCCAGCCGCAGCACCGCACAACCCAACACGCGCCGCCACAGCACGCCAAATCGCGCGCCCCCACTTCGTCTGATCAAGGAAGAACCCAGCCGCCATAACGCCCGTGCCAATCACGCACACCACGCTCATCAGCATGTTCCAGTTCACGCAATCTTCTCCGCCCGTCTTCGGCAAGTTGAATGGCTTAACAACATTCACTGGGAAGTAAACAATAGCCCAATCAACATTTTTCACTAGCGAGCCAAAACTTTCTGCAGGATTCTCAACATTCAAAGAGCTATCGCCGCCAACATTACTATTTTTTGGTCTAGCAAGCTTTCCAGAGTAAATCCTCTCTGCATCAGGCTTCAAAGCAAGCACAGCACACTGATATTCGCCAACTTCTGTAGGAACACCAGCAATCTTGCCGCGCGAACGCTCCATAGTGTTGCCGTCTTTGTCATACAAAAGATTCGCGTTGCAATTATTAGAATTTTCCCTACATGGCTTCTGCTTATCGAACGAATCAGCGTGACCCCACTTCTTTTCTTTGTTCACGTGGAAGAACAACTTATCAAGCTTCTCGTTCCACTTGCTGCTAGAATCGCCCTTCTTCTTGCATAGCAGTTTAAGACCAATCTGGCCAGGCTTATTTTCCGACCAAGCGTTAATGCCAAGATCCTTTATTAAGCCTATGTTTTCCATAACCGTAACGCCATACTGACTATTAATATTGTTGTTGGTGTTAATAGCTATTCTTTGGCCATCCGTATTATCTGTAGCATCATTGTAGCGAGAGAATAATTCCAGCATTAAATCTGGATTATTAATTTTTGGCCGCACAATATTTACATACGCGTAAATAGGCTTACCGTTGTTACCAGAATCTGGGTCTTCTGATGTAGAACCGTCTGGGTAATGCACAACCACTGGTACTTTGTCTGGCTGCCCCTCTTTTGTGGCATTCATCCACTTATGAGGGTAGAAAGACACTTTACCGAATTCACCAACCTTCTTTGTATCCTTGGCATTCTTTTTATCTTCGGTATTAGCTTGACCGTTTTCAAAAACAGCGTAGCTTAGCAACGACTTGTAAGACGTGTCAGACTTATACATCTTGCGCTCAAACCAAGTGCCAGCAGGCAAATCCCCAGCCTTAACATCACTCTGATTGTCGGTAGCTCCATTCGCATCCTTGGCGCTTTGAGGCACATTCGAAGATCCGTTAGTACCAGCAGTAAGAGTGATGGTGTTATATTGCGGATTGTAGAAGTGGTTGAGGTTATGAATACGCACAGCGAATGTGCTAGTTTTGTAGCCCTGGCCGTCTGTGCCGTACGGATTACCTCTAGCGTTCAGCACACCGTCAACTGGGTCAGCGTTCTTCTTGCTCTTGTCTTTCTTATTCTTCTCGATATTGCCCTTAACCGCCTTCTCAAACGCCGCAGACTTATCGTCTCCCCTTATAACGTAGACCTTGCACTCGTAGTCGCCAGTCTTCTGCGCCTTGCCGCCAAAATATCCGCGAGTCTGCTCGGAAGCGCCATCACCGTCGTATAGGTAGTTGTCTTTATCGCAACTACTACCGCCTTTAAGACGGCACTGCTCCTGCTGCTTAAAGCTAGCGTGCTTCCAGACTTTCTCGCTCTTAAACCTTAAGCCGTCTTTTTCGATATCTTTATTCGACTTTGTGTTATTAACATGACCAGGCAGAGTGTTGTAAGTATAATCGCTATACTTGCCATCCTTGCCCTTCTTGGAGCAAACTACATGCTGATGCAAGTTGCCAACAGACTTAGTCATCCACGAGTCGAAAGTTGCATCGTTAGGTAACGACTCACCTACTTTAAGGTCGTAGCCGTTGTCCATGCGCGTCTTAGGGTAATTCTTCCACAAATCAAGCCTAAGCTGATTATGAGCGTCATCGCGCGTAACATTCACCTTTGCATACACAGGGTGCTTGTAGTTAATAGATTCTGGCTGATCCGTAGATGTACCGTCTGGATAGTGCACAACAACCTCGGCCCAGTAGTCGCCAGCGTCTTGCCACTTTGTTGGACGGAAGGTGACGGAGCCTTTCTTGGTGGCGTTCTTATCTTTTGCTTCCGACTTACCTTCAGCTTTATTGTCTTCGCCATCTTCAAAGTTAGCCCAAGGCAAATTCTTGACTTTCAAGTTCTTAATATCGCCAAACTTAACAAAGCGCTTAATCTCGTACCAAGTACCCTTTGGCAGGTCGCTATCCTTAACGTCCACCAAATCTTCTTCTGGAACGCCGTTAGCATTAACCTCTTGCCCATTATCGCCCTTAACTTTCTTCTTGCTTTGCGGCGCACCAGAGCTTATGTCTGCCTTCTTAGCGTTATAAGTACTACCAGCCTTAATCTCTGTAATCTTCACGTAAGTCGGGTTGTACTTTTGGTTGTCGTTAAGCTTTATCTTAAAGTGGAAGGAGTCTACAGTCCACTCTGTGCCCCTAGTGGATGCAAAAGTGTCACCAACATCAAAAGCAAAGCCATAGTTTGCGCCTTGTTTAACTAAGCCATCAAACGTTTTCAGCGCACCGTTATATTGCTTCCCTGCACCAGCATGAGGCTCATGGAAAGCGAACACCTTGCACTCGTACTCGCCCGCTTTTTTAGGCGTGCCACCAATCAGCGCGCGCGAACGCTCCATTGTGTCTTTGTTCCATTCTCCCCTAGAAAGGTATTGATTGCCATCTGTGCATTTACCATTCGCGCACTTAGGGTCATTGTCTCGAGTCCACTGGCGGAAGCCCTGGAATTGCAAGCCATCAACATCGCCGCTTGGTGTGCCGCCCTTGCCACCATTAGGCGTTAGCAGCGTGTACGGAGCCTTAGGGTCATCCTTCCTATGGCACACAGCGCGGAAGGTAATTGGACCCTTTGCGTTAGTGGACCACGAATCCAGCACAATGCCGTCATCCTTGGCGCCTTCACCAATCGCCTGGCCTTTTGTAAGCTCGCGCGGCTTTTGGCCATTCGTATTGTGGTAATTAATATCGCTGCCAAATGCGTTATTATTTATGCTCTTGCCGTTAAGAAGCTTAAGAGTCAAATCCTGCGGATTATTAGTAACTGTAAGGTCTTCTACCCTAACGGGAGCTGCAACAATAGTATCTTTATTGCCAGCATCTAGATCCCTAGACGTTGAGCCATCTGGATACGTAACGAGTACAGGCGTGCTGTAAGACTGACCAACATTCGACTTATCTGGAGTAAACGTCACCTTGCCGTTATTAGTGTTGTCTTTACTAATGTTAGACCATTTAAGAACCTTAGGAGCATACTTGTATTTTTTGCTGTCGTAATCCGTAAGCTCAAACTTAGTGCCTTTAGGCAGCGGGCCATCCATAATCCAATTCTTGCCGTTCGACACGCTCTTAGGCTCAGCGCTGGTAGCAGTGCCAACAGTGTAGTAACCGTTGCCTTGCTTTATGTTATGCACAACCGTTTCGTCGTAATGCGGATTGTAGATGGACGCTTGCGAGACGACCTTGATTTTGACTTGTTGAGTTTCTGTCCAAGCTCCATCTTGATTATTCTTGGAGCATTTATAAGGGAATATATTACTATTAGGATGCCTTACGCTTAGCGTGAAAGTAACTTCATGGCCAATATCTTCTTTACGAGGATTATACGTTATAACACCAGTTTGGTAGTTTATATTGACGCATCCATGGTCAGTACCTACATTACATTCTCCGTAGTCATTACGTTTAATACCCTCTGGAATATTGGAAAGAGTATACTTCACCCTATTACCTTCATTCAAAGGCTCTTCCATATTGGTTCCAGGCAAATCATCTAAGTGTAAATCTGATGTTGTTTCATCTTTGTGCTTAGTAAAATGTCCTGTACCAGATGCTCCAACCCATTCGCCAGTTTCAACATACGGCTTTAATTCGGCATTCGTGCCAAAAACAGTTACAGGAACATTGCTTATACCACCATAAGCGCTTGCACCAGTTTGATTCTTTAGCTTCTTTATATAATCTGGAAGCATTTTCGCATCATACTTAGGGTACAGCAAAGACGTTTTTTCAACAGGATTAGTACCCATGTCGTGCTCGACTTTATCTGGAATACCGTCGCCATCGTAGTCAAGCGGACCCATAAAAGCCCATTTGCCATTATCATCGCCCCAAGTTCCCACAGTTTTATTAGGAGAATATCCAACAAGTAAAGGAAGAAGTTCTGGGTGTTTAACATTAGCATTATAAGTGGCTGTAATATGCCATTCGTATCCACGAAGATTTCTATCTTCCCAAGACATTAATGATGCAGCAAAGTTAGACTTCCAGTGTCTAACTGTGCACATGCCAGTACCATTATTATCTTCATCCTTGCAATCACCAAGTCGCATACTGCTAACTGCTTCATCAAAATACTCAGCAACTTTATTTGCATCAGTATTAGCTTGATTTGTATTCCATCTACCACCTGTAAAACTAGATATAGTTTCTCCTACATGAATTTTTGGATCAAGCTGATTACAGTTTCTATTACCTGGATACACAGTAAAGTCATTTGATCTTACATACTTACCAAAATTTTGACTATCCCACGCATCATCATGCGCAAAGCAGCCGTAAGAAATCTGAGTACCTCTTCTATAAGTCCTTCTACTACCATCTTCTTTAGTTATAGTTAAATCATTCTCTAAAACTCTTGGCTTAGTCTTACCAGTTCTTCTTCTATAAATCTTAACGCTGCTTAAGTCAATTCCTTTAGGCAAGAAAGCCATTATTGCAGCTCTACCCTCGCCTGAACGGTTTCCATCAATAGGTCTGTTATACTTCAAACTTTTATATAACTCACTATCTTTCATGATTAAAAAAGACCAGACAATTTTCCTATTTGCTTGATCTATATACGCATTAGGAAGAGAAATTGAGTTATACGCATTCCATGCTGGGTGATAAGTTTTTCCACCCTCATTATAAGTAACACCTTTTCCAACTACATAGCCAGAGCCCATTCCATCCCACCAAACCTGTGGATATGGATTTGTGTTCCTATCTTCATCGAAACCATTCGCCTTATTCACTGGCGGCAAGACGAGCATTGCGAGGAGCGTGGCTGCGGCGAGAATCATTGCGAAGAGCGCGCGAAGTAGGGTGCGAGCTGGGCGTGCGGTGCGAGCTGCGGTTGTTGCGGCGGCGCTTGAGAGCGAGTCAGAGTCGGAAGTGGCGGCGGAGCAAGACTCTGCGCCATCCTTATTCCAAGCAAAAGCGCGAGATGCAAAACGCCCCATGCGTGATGCGAATCCACGTAACCCTGCTGGCAACATAGTCTACTCACCTTTCCTAGCACCGCGAATATCGTGGTAACCCCCAACAAAACTGCATGAAACCATTCCATGCGGCTTGTTCCTCGTTATTCTTAAGTTACTCTTCGCTCACTTGTTTTATGCATTTGCGCGCAACTCCCCAAACGAGCAGAGTACCAGACGAATCCAATACTCAAAAAGCGTTAAGCGCAATGTGCCGAACGTTCCAACCAGCACCTGTACAAGCAAAGCCAGGTGACTCCCACTGCCCAACGCAGCATAAACGTTCAGCAATCACTCAACGCAGCGCCAAACGCGGCGAATAATTCGTGTGTTAACTCGGAGGCTAACTCTGGTGTTAACTCGGGCATTAACTCGGAGTTCAACCCGACGATTATTCGCGCGCAAAAACAAAATAGCAAAGCGCAGCTTTAACTAAAGCCTCTAGTATTTATACCCCCCCCCCAGAACGAATTGCAAGTTAAAGCCCCTACAAATTACGGAGTGCGTAAAAGTTTTTATAATGATTGACTTTTGCAAAAAAATCTATTGAATACTAGATAATAACCGAATACTTTTATGCAGTAGGTGAAGTGTTTTTTGTGACCCGCGTGTCGCAAAAACCACAACATCTTGTGGTTTGGGTGCGAGCGAACCACAAGCGCATGCAAATCGTAAGGCTAAATCCAGTGCCCGAGCGCAAACACACTACACATACACACAAAACCGTAGTGCGATTGTACCGAATTTCAGCGTTTTGTCGCTCGCGCGTTACAGCGCGCTCACGTCCTCGCTTGCGTTGAAAGCACACCGTGCTTTCAACCTTAAGCAAGCTCAGCGCTCCGAAAATGTAGCTCTGGTCGTGTGACAGTTTGTTTACGTTCAGGCCAATTTACAAAAGTAAGAACACACTATCTACAAAATGCTCTCGTTATACAGCCCAACATCATTTAACATTTGCAACGCTTTAATCATATAAGCATATGACAATGGATTAGTGTTTCGAATACTACTAATCTTTTTCATACCACTTATTTTCAAACACACATCTCTGTATTCATCTGGATTTGTAATACGTCTGAAAACAGTTTTGCCAGTTAAAATGCATGCAGCAAGATACATTACTTCGCTAGCATAAATACAAGCATTCTCGCCATTGATTCTTTCGGAAAAAACATGACCCTTAATAGCATTTATACCTAAAGAAAAACTCTCATAATCATTTGAATTTACAGAACCTCTGCCCATAATACAAATGCAACTATCAATAGTATCTTTTAAGCAATCCGATGAACTAATACTAAGATTCCTATACTCAAGCTCAATTTGAGAAACTCTGTTATAGGATTTAACTACTAAGTTGTAATCGTCCATTTCTTGTATAAGCGTCCAACAATCAAACAATTGCTTTATAACCTCTAACTCCTTGCCGTCACCTAAAAGAATGCCAGTAGTATGAGGTGCAAACGCAGTGAGTTTATCTCCTAAAATACAATTTTTATTAGGAACATTTACAATAAGATTGTTATCATCGCTTAAAAGGAACTTATTCTTAATTGGATATTTAACTATATCTTCGTATGGATTATTCTCAAACAAGACATCTAACAGCACGTTAATATCTTTACCAGTTCTTGGAGAAAGAAAATGGAATCTAAAATGACGCTTTTCTATGTTACGAGAGCTTTCCCGAATATTCTCTTCTACACTTATAAACGGGAATATTTTCCCAGCTTTTTCAATATAAGCATCAATATCTGTATTCGGATTAACAATAATATCAATATCAGTGCTTAAACGCTTTGGAGAATTAAGCATAACTAAAAGAGACGTTCCGCCCTTAAATATAAAGGGAAGACCAACTTTAGCAATCGCCTCAAGCAAACCAAAAGCAAAAACAGTTCTCTCTAATATAGAAGGATCAGATTTCGTTTCAGCCCTAAGCCTAGAGATGTGTTCTGCTGTAAAATTTTCTTTAAGAAACATAACCACCTTCTATCCTTCTAGGTACTTTACGAGCATATTCCTGCGATTACGCCTTGCTGCGTATCTAAGCATTCTCACTTTATCGAGAAGATATACACTTTTAGCCTGCACAATAACATCACTAAATTCAGCGATACTATAAGTTGTAGATATTAATTTATCCGATAACATATCAACAAGAATTTTCTCTAAGGTTATTGAATGAAAATCAGCTGACAAATAAGAATCCGCTGCAAAAACTGGAGATTCAGATATTAGATCTGTTACAACAATACAATCTTTTGACCAATACAAGTCAAAATCTTTTTTACTAGGATTATACATAACATTTTTATATCCAGCTTCTTGAAGAAATCGAAAAACATATATACTGCTTTCTTTCTCAACTTGCAAAAAAATTGTATTTTGAGCAACTAAATGATTCAAAAAATCATTCATTAAAACTGTTTCAAAGACTGTAAAAAGAACGCGGGGATATTTTCTAGCAATAACCTTTATTAATTTAATAGCCTTATTGGAATAATCTGGATAATACTGTTTTTTGCGCGAATCTTCTGGCAAACTATACGAATCATACCCAAGCCTAAGCAATTTTCCATTGCGAACTAAAGACGATATAGACCAATGATAAGTACTATTTGACATATTTGACTTCAACGATTTAAGCTTGCTCACTAATTCCCCATGAGAATAAGTTCTGCTTGCACCAATTTCGTCAAGCACTTCTTCATACCACTTCATGTTTTTATTGCCCTCTTCCCTCTTATAAAAACACTATAACACACATCGGCAAATCTTATAGTTTTTGCCGATATCTAGTTCCTATTTATCTAGTATTTCATCTATTAAACATAAAGTCAATATTCAAATGTAAATACCGTATAGGGCACAAAAGATAATAACAAAATACAAAAAGACAGAACTTGCTAAAGACAGCAACATGTCGCTATACAATCGCACTACATGAAATCGTCAATTGACGCACTTTGTAGCTCTAAGCACCAACCTGATTCCCATACTCTCGCACCATCGCACTACGAGTAACAACCCACTGCTTACCGTATTTTTGAGCATCAACGCCCTTAACAAGCTTCTTATACGACACCGCTTTTCTAAGAGTCGACTCGCTTAAATTCCACAAATCGCTCGCATCCGCAAAAGACATTAAATTGTCAAATGGCGTTTTAATCTGCTTGCCATTGTTCCACAACTCATCGCAAGAAACATCTAAATCATCATTCCAAATAATGCCATATCCGCCTGTATCCACAACAACCTTATTAAACAACTCTTCGTCTTCCAATGCTTTGAACGCTGGAAACTTGCGAAGCAGATTATGAACATCGTATTCTTTAACAATTCCGTTTACAAAATGCACGAGGAGCCTCATATTTGCGCACGCTTTTACATCTTTAATCTTGTAAAACCTTGAAATTACAGGCACATTCACCTCTCTTTCTTTTTCTGATTTCTCTTTTCCGCATTAAATCATATTGATAATTATATCACGATACAGTGATATTTGATGTATGCTAACCGAAGCAAGTTTCGCTCGCGCGCTAAATCTCCGCGCTCAAGCAGGTCGTCGCGCACGCGTTACTGAAAATCATCAACAATTGATTGCATAATTAATGACATTTACGTTACATAATATATAATTATCGTATACATTTATGCAAAAGTATAAAACTCTACACTAAAACATAAGAGTAGGAACCAAGATGACTACAGCAACAACAGACGTGGTAAACGTAAATTTTCGCGCAAAGAAAGAAGACAAACTCAACGCAGAACGAGTTTGCAAAGAACTCGGAATCTCTATGAGCGCCGCGCTGAACGTGTTTATCAAAACGATTGGTCGCGAAAAGAGAATACCGTTAGATTTTTCGCTAGACCCATTTTACTCGCCGTCAAATCAGGCATATTTGAAATCGCAGATTGATGGCGTTAAAAATGGCACCATAAAGCTCGAAGAGCACAATTGCAAAGGCCACTACGACGATAAATAACGCGAAGACGCAAATAACACGGAGGCAATACTACGAGCAGCTTAATTAGGCGGCAGATTCTGCCAGAGTTTATACCAGTTGGCGCGCGAATTGTGGTGCGAACGTACAAAATTGCGCAATTAGGCGGCGGCGAAAGATTACAAAACGCTGGCAGCGCGCAAGCAAACAATGACTGTGCTCAAACAGGCAATGGCAGCGCACAAAAAATCGAGTATCACGACGCGATTGGTCACGTAATCAGCTGGGACGGCGCAACATTGCATCTTATGCGCGACGCGGCAGCAAACGGAAGCAGACCCGAGCAAGAAATGTTCATCGACGCGCGCACAATCGTAAGGCTAAAGCCAATACCCGAGCGTAAACATCGCAGCTAATATGCGCGAGTGTTACATATGTCTCATCACCGAGACAAATATAACGAATCCAAGCCAAAAAACGTTACAAACGCCTCACGCGCGAGACAAATGTAACACGTATACGCGCACACAGCAGCGCCGAAGTGCAATCGC
Organism: Gardnerella piotii; assembly: GCF_049815665.1. Taxonomy (NCBI): domain Bacteria; kingdom Bacillati; phylum Actinomycetota; class Actinomycetes; order Bifidobacteriales; family Bifidobacteriaceae; genus Gardnerella; species Gardnerella piotii. The sequence continues at coordinate 492,045 of NZ_CP187450.1, read as the reverse complement.
ACTACATTGCAACACTCAAGCAGATCATCATTCGCGCGCTACGCTCTTTAGCGCTCAGGCAGGTCGAATCACGCAACCACGCCGTTAGAAATCAGCTCGCGCGCAACCTCGCGATACTCCTTAGCAGTCTTATGCTCAGGAGCAAAAATCGTAATCGGAACCGCCGCAACAGTAGAATCCGGCAGCTTAATCGAACGCGAAATCACAGAATGCAACACGCGCCCCTGGAAGGCCTCGTAAATCCTTTGCAAAACCTCTTCGCTGTGCAAAGTGCGCGTAAACATGGTAACCAGCACGCCAAACACTTGCAAATCTGGGTTAATTCTGTGCTGCACTTTTTCAATCGATTGCATAAGCAGCGCCACGCCTCTAAGCGCAAAGAACTCCGCAGCAACAGGAATAATCACGCCATCTGCCGCCGTAAGCGCGTTGACGGTAAGCAAGCCAAGCGAAGGCTGGCAGTCAATAATAATAACGTCGTATTCGTTGCGAACTTTGCGCAACACGCCAGCCAAAATCTGCTCGCGACCAACCTCGGTAACAAGCTGAACCTCGGCTGCCGAAAGATCAATGTTTGCAGGCATAACGTCAATGTTTTCGGTGGCCGTGTGGCGAATCACATCGTGCACGTCTACAGAAGAATCAAAAAGCGCCGTGTAAACAGTGTTATCAAGCGCGTTCGCATTAATCCCAAGCCCCACCGTTGCAGCGCCTTGCGGATCGAAGTCAACAATTAAAACGCGCCTACCGTATTGACTCAGCGCACCAGCGATATTTATGGAGCTGGTAGTTTTACCAACGCCACCCTTCTGGTTACACATAGCAATAATGCGCGCAGGGCCGTGCGTTGTAAGCGCATCTGGCGCGCGGAAAGTCTCATATTCGCGTCCAAGTAAATCAGTAGGCATACGCTCCAGTTTAGCAAAAGGTATGTTCAGTGGATTTGCGCGATGCGGCGGCGAATAAAACACCTACCTTGCGCGCGGATGACTCATAACATACGCCTCCATAAGCGCGTCTGGGCTTATATGCGTGTAAATTTGCGTTGTTGTAACAGACGCATGGCCAAGCAGCTCCTGAACCGTACGAACGTCGGCTCCACCCGAAATTAAATGCGTTGCAAAGGAGTGACGAAGCGTGTGCGGATGCAATTCTTTGCCGATTTTTGCCATCATGCCAGCGTGCGAAATCGCCTCCCACGCGGATTGACGAGAAAGCGCTTTGCCGCGTTTGTTTAGGAAAATCATGTGAGAATTTGCGGATTTTGATGCGGATTTTGAAGATGAGTTTAATGGCGATTTGAGTTGCAATTCTGCGGCTGCTTGCGACTTTGCGGTTGCTTGCGACTTTTGCGCGCGGCTTTCAAGAATCGGCCTAGCTTTATCTAAATAATCGCGCAACGCACGAACCGCGCACTTTCCAATCGGCACAAGCCTCTGCTTTTGCCCTTTTCCGCTAAGCCGCACAACAGATTCCGCTAAATCAATATCCTCAAATTTTAGCCCAACCGCCTCGCTAACGCGCGCGCCAGTCGCATACAAAAATTCCACGAGCGCACGGTCGCGCAGCGAGACGGCATCCGTGCTACCAAAGCCGCCAGCAGCATCGATTACGCGCTCAACTTCGCTAATGCTGAGCACGTCTGGAAGATGCTCCGACTGCTTAGGCGCTTTGACTTCTGCAGAAGGGTCTCTTGCGATTTGCGCGTTGGAAAGCATGAATTTGTTCCACTCGTGGATGCTTGCGATTCGCCGCGCAATCGTGCGAGGTCCTAACCTTTGCGCTGCCATTGCTTGTGATGCCATTGCTTGTGATGCCATTGCGCGCACGTATTCTTCGATGTCTAGTTGCGTGATTTCGTTAACATCGTTGATTTTTCGGGCTTCGCGCAGCCAGTTCGTGTATTTTGTAAGATCCGACTCGTAAGCTTCAACGGTTTTTGGCGAAAGCCCGCGCTCCACGCTTATGTGGTTTAGAAATTGCTGGATTTTTGGGGAAAATGGCGATTCATGCGGTTGATTTGCATGCGATTGTTGCGATTGATTAGTGCTCGGCTGATGCGGTTTCTGCGATTGGTTCATGCTCGGTTGATGCGATTCGGTCATATGTTAATTATATGCCGCTCGAATCTACCAGTTCGAGTTGCGCAAATCGCAAGTAACCACAGAATCGCTAAACGCCACGCCAACAATCTGCTCGCCGTTTTGCGCGCTTTGAATCAGCTGACTTTGCCAATCACCTGGGCAATCAAGCGCAAATCGAAGCTCGCGCAAATCGCCAGCTGACTCATCGCAAGCAACCGCGCGCTCTTTATACTTGTATTCGCGCCAAGAATCAGCCTTAGCAAAAAACGCGCGCTCATCGCACTCATTGCACTCATCGCTCTCCTCAAGCATCTTCTTCGCAAAACTCAACTCCTCAATCACGCTACCCAGCAAATCCGCCACATTTCGCCGATTTTCCACAACCATCGCACGCGTGCGATTCGGGTCTGTAAGCGCCACTCGCGTCATATCTCTCCAAGAACCAGCCGACATTTGCAACGCAACATTGCGATTTTCGCTTCCGCACAAAACGTTCGCCAGCGCTGTAGAAACAACGTGCGGCATGTGCGAAATCAGAGCCGCCGAAGCATCGTGTATGGAATCGTTCAACACAAGCGCGCGATTGCCACACAACGCCACAATAACGCGCAAAACCGCCAAAAATCGCCAGAAATCGCTGCTCTCATCAACACTAATTGCCCAAAGCGCGCCGCGCAGCAACTCCGCACTCGACGCCTGCCAACCCGTAAACTCGCTGCCAGCCATAGGATGCGCGCCAATATAACAATCGCCAAGCCCCGCAGCCTTAACCTGCTCGCGCACAAGCCCTTTAACGCTGCCAACATCAGTCAAAGTTGTGCGCTGCTTGTTGATTCCGCGCGAAATCTCGCCAAGAACTTCTGGCATAGCAGCAAGCGAATTACACAAAATCAAAACATTTGGCTGCATACGCGCAAGCTCCGCAACGCTTTCAACGCAAGTGATTCCAAGCGCGCGCGCCTCGCTGTACATTGTTTGATGGCGATTATACGCGTACACTTTGCAAGAGCCCGCATCCACCAAACGCTTTGCGATTGATCCGCCAATAAGTCCAAGTCCAACAATACCAACAGAAAATTTTTGAGAAAATTCAGCATTTTCTACCATAATAATTCTCTTTCTGCATGCATTACGTTCAAAGTGCGCAAAGCGCCCGAAGCATCAACTGAAGCATCGCCTAGAGCCTCAACCGAAGCCTCACCTGCAGCATCAATACACACTCCACCATTAGGCAGCATCCAATCATTCATAATCGGATTATTGCGATTATTAGAAGGATACACCGCTAAAACTCGCACCCAATCACCATGTTCAACAACCTCTTGAATCATAGCTTTGCACGTAGAATCCCAAGGAGCAGCATCAACAGTGGCAATAAAACTATATAAACCATCTTGACCTTTAATCGGCCTAGACATAAAAGAAGTCATATTAAGACCATGATCGCGCACAACATCAAGCAAATTTGCTAACACTCCAGCACCTGTACAACGCGGAATAAAAGCAATAATCGAAGAAAAAGATGAATAGCATTCGCGATGCATACTAACAAAACTTAAAGCCTCATCTCTAGGAGCTAACACTAAAAACTCAGTGCGAGCGCCAGAAAAATCTTCAACGCCTTCACTCACAATTTGCCTATTGTATAAATCAGCACAAATTTTAGGGCACAAAGCAACTTCGCCATTAACTAAATCCCTACAAGCAGCAGCGTTTGAAGACGCGGTTTTTTCTTTCAATCCATGCTTTTGAGCAAACTTACGGCATTGCGCCAACGCGTGAGGGTGAGCAACAATAGTCGAACAGTTATCGATTGAATCCGACTGGCAAACAACAGCATCAAAACTTATATCAACACCCAAGCGAGCAATGCCAACCATATTTTTTGCATCAATTAATAAATCTAAATTAGGTATTACTACGCCTTCAATATTGTTTTCCCACGCAATAATACCCAAATCGTAGCAATCTTCAATTTTGCTAGCGATATTACGAATATTCTCACACGCAGTTGGAATAAGACGCAAAGTATCTAACGATTTACATTGTTCTTTAACTTTTAAAGCAGCTTGATGAGTAAAAGAACCTTCTGGCCCTAAATAGCATAATTTGCGGTCACTACTGCTGTTCTTATTACTATTCATGACTATATTGCTATTCATGACTATTCCTCAAACTACTTTAAGACTATAAGACTAAGACTACTGTAAATAAGACTACTCTAAGACTATAAGTAAGACTACCTTACACTGATTTGGCACCACTTATTTAGTGCCACTACCACTGATTTAGCGCCACTTATTTAGCGCCAGAAATAACAAAAAATTTATTAGGCATACAAAGCAAAACTGCGTGAGCAATAATCACGCCATAAAGCCAAAAATATCCAGCATTTTGCGCAATCCAGGGAAGATTATCCACGCCAAATCCAATGGCAACTAGCACGCCATTAAACGCACCAAAAATCCTAAACAATCCAAGCGCAATCATCCACACAATCGAGCAACACACAATTGCGTGCAAAATAAAGCCAAACATGCCACAAAGCATACGAGCAAAACACGCGCTTAAAGTAACAAGCAAAAGCGCGATTACAAGACCGTACGGAAAGCCGTACATAGCGCCCATTCGGTGCGCAAAAGTGCCCAAAACCGCGCAAAATGCGGCCAAAACGCATAAAGCCGCACACTTGCTAGCAAATAGCACAGAATGCGACTTTATGTTAAACATCATTTTGAGGATAAGCAATCACGCAGCGTTGTTGTTCTGTCTACGCTGCTTAGCACGCCACTTATACCACTCGTCGCGGCTCAAAATAATCTTGCGCACGCGAATCGACTCAGTCGTAACCTCCACGCACTCATCTTCGTTAGCAAAGTCAAGCGACTCTTCCAAGCTCATCTTAATTGGTGGCGTCAAAGTCTCAAGCACATCTGCTGTAGAAGAACGCATGTTAGTCATATGCTTAGCAAGCGTAATATTAACATCCAACTCGTCTGGCTTGTTGTTAATACCAACGATTTGGCCTTCGTAAACAGGGCTTTGCGGATCCACAAAGAACACGCCGCGCGCCTGCAAACGCTGCATAGCATAAGGCGTTGCAACACCCTTGCGATCGCAAACCATAGAACCATTTTGACGAGTTACAATCTGACCAGCCCATGGAGCGTAGCCTGCAGAAATAGAGCTTGCGATTCCAGTTCCGCGAGTTGCAGAAAGAAGAGCTGTGCGGAAGCCAATAAGACCGCGAGAAGGAACAGTAAATTGCAAGCGAATCCAGCCAGATCCGTGATTGCTCATAGAATCCATGCGACCCTTGCGATCCGCCATAAGCTGCGTAACAGTGCCCATGTATTCTTCTGGAACGTCAATCGTAGTGTTTTCCATAGGCTCGTTAATTTGGCCGTCAATCGCCTTAGTAACAACCTGAGGACGACCAACTGTAAGCTCGTAGCCTTCGCGACGCATTTGCTCCGCCAAAACTGCCAACGCCAACTCGCCACGACCCTGAACTTCCCAAGCATCTGGGCGGTCTGTTGGAAGAACCTTAATAGACACGTTACCAATAAGCTCTCGTTCAAGCCTATCTTTAATCATACGCGCTGTAAGCTTGTGATCCTTGCCTTCTGTGCCAGCAAGCGGCGAATCGTTAATGCCGAAAGTCATGGAGATAGCTGGGTCGTCAACGTGAATCAATGGAAGAGGCTTTGGATCGTTCTGATCCACAATCGTCTCGCCAATCATAATGTCGTTAACGCCTGCAACTGCAACAATATCTCCAGGACCTGCAGATGCAACAGGAGTGCGCTCCAAGCCTTGAGTGCGCAAAAGCTCGGAAACACGGAAGTTTTCAATCGAGCCGTCTACGCGAGAAAGCCCGTAAGTCTTGCCCTTTTCCAAAATGCCATTGTAGATTCGCACTAAACCTAAGCGGCCAAGGAAGTCGGAGGAATCGATGTTTGCAACGTGCGCCTGAAGAGGTGCGCCTTCCTCGTATTCTGGTGCTGGAATATTGGAAATAATGGAGTCAAAAAGCGGCTCCAAATTATCGTTGTCTGGCAAACCGCCGTTTTCTGGCTGATTCAAGGATGCATAGCCAGCTTTCGCAGCGCAATAAATCACAGGCAAATCAAGAAGAGAATCAATATCGAGGTCGATTCCTTCTTCTACAACGTCTTGTGCAAGGCCTAGAAGCAAATCTGTAGCTTCGCTAACAACCTCGTCAATACGCGCATCTGGACGATCCGTTTTGTTAACGCACAAAATCACTGGCAGCTTTGCCTCAAGTGCCTTGCGTAGAACGAATCGAGTTTGCGGAAGTGGGCCTTCGGAAGCGTCAACAAGAAGCACAACGCCATCAACCATAGAGATGCCGCGCTCTACCTCGCCACCAAAGTCGGCGTGACCTGGGGTATCGATTACGTTGATTGTAATTCCCTCTGGATGACCGTACTTTTCTGCAAGCGGGCCAGTGTATTGCACAGCTGTGTTCTTGGCAAGAATGGTGATGCCTTTTTCGCGCTCGAGGTCGTTGGAGTCCATTACGCGGTCTGGCACTTCTTCTCGCTCAGAGAATACGTGCGACTGCTGAAGCATGGCATTTACGAGCGTTGTTTTACCATGATCAACGTGCGCTACGATTGCCACATTTCTAATATCACCGCGAACAGTCATTACAAACCTCTTCCGTTTTATTTAGCCAAACCTAAACGAGTTTACTCGCGGCTTTAGACACGCCATTACACGAGAGATGTTGACGCATTTTGTAGCTCGAAACATCGTTTTGCATCGTTAGCGCGGTCTAAGCGCGCTAACGACTTCGCTTGCGTTGAAAGCACACCGTGCTTTCAACTTTGAGCAAGCTCAGCGAATCGAAGTGCATTCGCGCGCTACGCTATTCCTCGCGGCTATTAGTAGCCGCTCGGCTGATTTGGCATGTAAAGTCCACTGGACTTTACATTTGAGCCAAATCACGCTTTGAAGGAGCTTGAAATGCGTTATGCAATTTCAAGCTCAGTCAAAGCGCCCATGCAGGTCGATTCATGCAATCGCAGACTCACTGGCACCTTCTGGCAAATACTTGTCGTATCCTTCTTCTTCCAACTCGTCTGCAAGCTCTGGCCCTGCCGTCTTTACAAAGTGACCTTGCGCAAAAACGTGCACAATATCTGGCTTAATATACTTAAGGATTCGCGTGTAATGCGTAACCATCATAATGCCCAAACCAGTGCTTTCTTTAGCACGATTTACGCCTTCCGAAACAATTCGCAAAGCATCCACGTCTAGACCAGAATCCGTCTCGTCTAAAATCGCAAACTTTGGCTTTAGAATCTCTAGTTGCAAAACTTCCGCACGCTTTTTCTCGCCGCCCGAAAATCCCTCGTTTACAGAACGAGATGCAAACTTTGGGTCCATTCTTAAGCGCTTCATTGCTTCGTTAAGCTCTTTAACCCACGCGCGCAAAGTCGGAGCCTCTCCACTCACTTCTGTTTTTGCTGTGCGCAAAAAGTTCGTCATCGAAACGCCAGGTACCTCTACAGGGTATTGCATCGCAAGGAACAGCCCAGCTTTTGCGCGCTCGTCTGGAGTCATCTTCAAAATATCTTCGCCATCTAGAAGCACCTGGCCCGAATCCACCTCGTACTTTGGGTGACCAGCCAAAGTGTATGCGAGAGTAGACTTTCCAGAGCCATTCGGACCCATAATCGCGTGCGTTTCACCAGAATTAACTGTAAGATTTACACCCTTTAAGATTTGCTTCTTGCCTTCTTTTGTTTCTACAGACGCGTACAAATCCTTGATTTCTAAAGTTGACATGTTTCTATCTCCTATTCTTCCGCATATTTCGATTCGTCGGCTGCTTGCGATTCGTCGGCTGCTTGCGACTTTTCGGCTGCTTGCGATTCGCATGCATTTGCTGATTCTTCCGTCTTAGCTAAACGCCTCTCAATCGCAGCCATCAAATGATCTACGATTTGCGGCACGCCAATCTCATCAATAAGCTCGTTAAAGAATCCGCGCACAACAAGCTTCCTAGCATCCGCCTCGCTCACGCCGCGAGATTGCAAGTAAAACAGCTCCTCGTCGTCGAATCTGCCAACAGAACTTGCGTGACCTGCGCCAATAATATTTCCGTTTTCGATTTCTAGATTTGGCTCCGAATCAGCAATCGCGCCAGGAGTTAGCACCAGGTTTCTGTTCAACTCGTACGAATCCGTGCCTGGAGCTTCTGGCTTAATAAGCGCGTTTCCAACCCATGTAGAATGCGCTCCTTTGCCGTACAGCGCGCCCTTATACACTACTCGCGACTTGCATTCTGGGTGATTGTGCACAACCATAGTGCGATGCTCAACGTGCTCGCCTGGGTCCACAAAATACATGCCAAGCATGTTCAAATCGCCCTTTTCGCCACCAAAATCCTGATCCATGCGGATTCGCACAACGTCTCCGCCGAGCGTGACCATTGTGTGGCGTAAAGACGCACCAGCACCCACGTGAATCCTATGATTTCCAACGTGTTTGCTGCCTGAATCCCACTCTTGAATGAATGTTGTAGAAACGTGCGCGTTCTCTCCAAGAATGATTTCTACGCCTTCAGCAAGCTTTGCAACTCCTGTGTGTTCTACAATAATATCCGCGTTTGTGTAAGAATCTGCTTCTATCACTAAGTGCAATGCGTCAAGTGGCAATGCGTCAAGTGATTTCGCAGCGTCTAGCGACTGCAAGTTGTTTCCGTGAATTCGCAATATTATTGGCTTTGTAACTTCGCCACAAACATGCAAAACGTATGCCGACTTTGCAGAATTCCACGCAACAGCAGCCACGCGATCCGAAGGCTTCATTTCTGTGTGCGGAGCCTCGTTTTTTGGCAGAATTTGTAGAGTTGCATGCGAATCGCCATCAACGCCTTTTAGCGCTACTGTAACGTTGTTAGACGGCTCAAAGCTATCAAAAAACTCATCGATTCGCTCAACTGGCGTGTATCGCCAATCTTCCTGCTTGCGCGTTGGAATCGCAAAGTCTTGCACGTTAAAAGAGCGAACGGATTTATCTGCACTAGAAGGCATTGCGGCAGGAACCGCGTAAGGATCGTTAGGGTCTGCTACAGGAATATTAATTTCTTTTTCCGTCATTTTATTGCCTAGATTATTGCCTAAATTCTTTTTCAGATCTTCGCTCATCACCCCACGGATCCTTCCATTTGCAATTCCACAAGACGATTAAGCTCCAGAGCATACTCCATAGGCAGCTGGCGACTAATCGGCTCCACAAAGCCGCGAACAATCATGCCCATAGCCTCTTTTTCTTCCAGCCCACGGCTCATCAAATAGAAAAGCTGATCCTCGGAAACCTTGGAAACAGTGGCCTCGTGAGCCATCGAAACGTTATCTTCGCGCACGTCAACATGCGGATAAGTGTCGGACCTAGAAAAATCGTCAACAAGCAAAGCGTCGCACACAACCGAAGAGCTGGAGCCACTAGCGCCCTTAACAATCTTCACAAGACCGCGGTAAGCAGAGCGACCGCCTCCGCGCGAAATCGACTTAGCAACAATCGTAGAACTCGTGTGCGGAGCCAAATGAATCATCTTCGCACCCGTATCTTGGTACTGACCGCGGCCAGCAAAGCTCAAAGACATAGTCTCCGCTTTTGCGTACGGCTCTGCGAGAATGCATGCAGGATACTTCATAGTAGCCTTGGAGCCAATGTTTCCATCAACCCACTCCATTGTGCCACCTTCGCGCACGTAGGCTCGCTGAGTTACCAAGTTGTACACGTTATTTGACCAGTTTTGCACGGTTGTGTAGCGCACGCGCGCATGCTTTTCTACAACAATCTCAACGTTTGCAGCGTGGAGCGAATCCGTGGAATAAATCGGAGCTGTGCAACCTTCAACGTAATGCACGTACGAGCCTTCATCTGCAATAATCAACGTGCGCTCAAACTGACCCATGTTCGGTGTGTTAATGCGGAAGTAAGCCTGCAGCGGAATATCCACATGCACGCCTTTTGGCACGTACACAAACGAGCCGCCACTCCAAGCTGCGGTGTTAAGAGCCGCAAACTTGTTGTCGTCAACTGGAATAACAGTTGCAAAATACTTTTTTACAAGCTCTGGATACTTTTGAACTGCCGTATCCGTATCAACAAAAATCACGCCTTGCGATGCTAAATCCTCGCGAATCGAATTGTAAATAACTTCCGACTCGTACTGTGCTGCAACGCCCGAAACTAAGCGCTTTTTCTCCGCTTCTGGAATGCCAAGCCTATCGTAAGTTTTGCGAATGTCTTCTGGTAAATCGTCCCAAGTTTTCGCTTGATCGTGGACTGGGCGAACGTAATACTTAAAATCGTCTGCGTCAAAACCGCTTAAATCCACGCCCCAATCTGGCATCGGCTTTTGCAAAAACGCGCGGTAGCCTTGCAAACGAAGGTTTAGCATCCATTCTGGCTCATGTTTATCGGCAGAAATTGCGCGAACAACCGACTCGTCAATGCCCTTCTTTGCAGCCTCGCCTGCAGCATCCGAATCGTGCCAACCGTAATTGTATTCGCCAAATTCGGCAACGATTTGCTCGTCTTGGCGAATTTTATCTTCGTTTACGCGAGCGCGATCTGCTACGTACTGACTCATTTCAACATCTGCCGCGCTGGAGTCATTTTGATTCGCTACATTCTCATTCAATGATGCGCTTGATTCAGGCTTATTTGAATCATCAACCACTGTTTTACCCTCCTATCAAGCTTATAAGTCGATTATACATTTAGCCACGCGGCGGCATTACGTGATTCAAATCACATCTTTTCATTCTCTGCATAAACCTTATTTTTCTAGGCACGAGGGAAGGCTTGCGAGTAGCGCTGCTTAAGAGCCTGAATAGAAACGTGCGTGTAGCGCTGCGTTGTGTTAAGCGATGAATGCCCCAAAAGCTCTTGAACCTCGCGAAGGTCCGCTCCACCGTTGAGCATATGCGTTGCAGCACTGTGGCGAAGTGCGTGCGGAGCAACATCTGGCACGTTTGCAGCCGCTGCAGCCGCGTGAACAATGCTTCTAACAATGCGCTGGTCAATGCGCTTTGCTCGCGCGCCCAAAAACAGCGCTTGCGAGGTTTCTGCGTGCTTTTCCAGAAGCGCACTTCGACCATGCTCAATCCACTCTTTGCACGCGTTTGCAGCAGGAACGCCAAACGGCACCACGCGCTGCTTGTTTCCTTTACCTGTAACTTTTACAGTGTGATTTTCAAAATCCATATCTTGCACATTAATGCTTGTAAGCTCCCCCACGCGCATGCCCGTTGCGTATAAAAGCTCTAGAATCGCAGCGTTTCTAAGGGCGAGTGCATGTTCTTGAGGGGATTTTTGGGGCGATTTTAGTGGCGTATTTTCTTTACGCTCGGAAGCTTGCGACTTTTGCGCGCGAGGCTTTTTTTGCGTGCTGCTTTGCTCAGTTGAATCATGCTCAGTTGAATCCTGCGCAAAGTTATCAGCGCAATTATCTGCGCAATTATCTGCATAACTATCCGCATAATCGAGCAACTTTTGCGCTTGCGATTCGTCTAAAACAGTAGGAAGCTCATTAGCAATCTTAGGAGTTGAAAGAATTTGCGCAGGATTTGCGCTAATCAAACCAACGTGCTTAGCCCACGCAAAAAAGCCGCGCACAGCTACCACTTTGCGCGCCAAACTCGAGCGCGCGTGATTCTTGTTAAGCCAATACATCCATTGGCGCAAAACACTTGTAGAAACCGCGCGCAAATCGCAAAAACCGTTGCTACTACACCACTCTAAGCATTGCAAAACATCCGCGCCGTACGCGCGCAAAGTGGCCTCCCCAAGGCCTTTGTTGGCGCGCAAATAGTCAACGTAGCGCGCACAGTGGTAGCGTAAGTCGCAAAAGTCGCCAGCAACCGTTGATGATGCTGAATCATCGTTAAATAATGAATCATTATTATTACGACTGCTAGCCATAGAACCGCCTCAAATCGCCTATATAACAGCAATCAGAAAGACCTAATTACCGCTTTCTTCGCTCGCGCTCGATTTACGCCTTCTATCCAACACATGCCAAGCTTTATCTGCAGCAGCAAGCTGAGCCTTGCGCTTGCTAGAACCATCCGCCTCGCCCAGCAGCTCATCGCCGTTTTCGTGCGACAAAACCGCGCGCGCACGGAACACGGGCGCGTAATCTGGGCCAGAAACCGACATTCTATATTGCGGCTCGTCAAGCCCCATCTCGTGCGCCAGAACCGTAAGCGAAGTCTTCCAATCCAAAGCTGGGCCTTCTGTAAGAACCTCCGCCAAAGTGTCGTCAATCAAGCGATGCACTACAGCGCGCGCCTCGTCAATGCCATGCTCAACAAAAGTCGCGCCAATAAGCGCCTCAACAATATCGCACAAAATCGAGTCTTTTTGAGCGCCGCCATGCTCCATCTCGCCATGACCCAAAAGAATATACGGCCCAACATGCAACTTATCTCGCGCAACCGCGCTCAAAGCCCACTCCGAAACAGCCTTAGCGCGAAGCTTAGCCAACTGACCTTCCGTCATGTCTGGGTGAGCAGAAAACAGCGTTTCTGTAGAAACAAGCTCCAAAACAGCGTCTCCCAAAAACTCTAGGCGCTCGTAGTTTTTAGTGCCTGGATGCTCGTGCGAAAAAGATCGATGAGTGAGCGCCTCAACAAGCAAATCTGGCGAAATCGTAGTGCCAAGCGCGCGCAAAAGCTCCTGAGTAGGGTCACCATTTTGCGTGTGTCCGTCTTGTGTTCGCGCAACGCCAATGCTGCCAGTTCTAGCGTCTTGTGGCTGATTTGGGTTCGTGCATGCGCCGTGCTGGTCGTCATTTTGAACGCCATTTATATCGTTTTTGACGCCATTTTGATCTTTTGTATTGTTCCCACTCATATTTTCAACATTATAGCGCATGCGTTGAAGTCATTAATTTGCGCTATTCACTTCCCGACTTTGTTGCAAAAACAAAAACCCTGCCACCCGTCGATGGCAGGGTTCTCTTAAAATACAACCTACTTGGTGTGCGCAGAGCGAATTGCTTCGCGATACACGCGACCGCGGAAGTTACCGCAGGTTGGGCAAGCCATGTGAGACAACGCTGGCGAACCGCAGTTCGGGCAGGTAATAGTCTGCACGGCAGAAGCCTTCCAATTGGCGCGACGCGAATGAGTATTAGCGCGCGAGGTCTTGTACTTTGGCAGTGCCATAATCTTTCCTCTATTTCGTTCAACCGATTGAGCTTAAGCGTTCTGTATATTACAGCAAGCGCCATACATTATGTAAAAACGCACTACAATTTTGTGTGTTTATGTAGTGCAAATCAGCTGCGATTTTGTGCTTCAAGCTTTTCCTTAAGACCTTCAAGCGCCGCAAAACGAATATCCGTAACGTCGTGATGATGCTCTGGATGCTCATTCAGATTCTCTCCGCACTGAGTGCAGAGACCCTTGCAATCTGGCTCGCACAAAGGCTTAAGTGGCAACTCGCTAACCATTGTGTCTCGAATCATCGCCTCAATGTCGGCAAAATCGCCGCCACCAACCAGCGGATACACATTTCCAGAATCGTCGCCTTCGTCCCAAATATCAGCATCTTCTAAATCATCATTAGAGTTATTAGAGTTATTAGAACGCGCTCCGCCATTTGCAACCTTGCTGCCTTTGCCGCTTTCCACGCGCGCAAAAAACGCGCACACATCAACAGGCCAATCCCTATGCAACGGCATCAAGCATCGCGAGCACTCTGCATGCACTCGCGCTGTAATCGTGCCCTGGAACATAAGCCCGTCCACAACGGAATCAAAATTGCCGTCTACTGTAACATCGCTCCCTGGCTGCACGCCAATAACGCTGTCTCCAATGCCCTCTGGCGCTGGGAATGCGCGATGCAACTGCATGCTACTTCCCGCTCGCGCCGCCATTTGCGCAACTGGTACCGCCCACAAAGACTGGGAGGGATGCGATGTCATTTTAATTCCTTTCGTCACTTTTGCTTATTTCGCTGCTCTCGCTGTAGAATTCGTCATCTATCTTACTAGCAGCCTGATTTTGCACATGTGCAGCCGCGCGTCTACGCTCTTCCAAAACGCGCTGACCTGCTTGAACGTCTTGCTCAAGCTTGTCTAATTGCTGCTTTAAGCCTTCCATAACCGTGGCGCTGTACTGATCTGCACCGCGAGTAAGCTTTTCGGCCTTTGCTTGCGCATTGTTTACAATCTCGCGCGCTTGGTTTCTTGCAATCGCAACAACATTTTCTTGACCTGCCAAGAATCTGGCTCGCTCCTGAGCTTCCTCAACCATTTGCGCAGCCTGACTTTGAGCCGAACTCACAACAGAATTTGCTTGAGCTTGCGCCGTGCGCAAACGCCTCTCCGCCTCTCGCATTAACGCACTAGCGCGCTCCAGCTGAACTGGAAGCATGTCTTTTAATCTAGACAAGTAATCGCCAAATTCTTCGCGATCCACCTTTGCCATTCCAGCAGCAAAAAGCACTCCCTTTGCGCTGTTTAACACCGTTTCCATCGTGTCGATTATGTCGTACACAGTAGTGAACTCTTCGCGCGACTTTGTGCGCACTTCCTCACTAACGGTTTGCGGATCTGCTGCCTTAAACACGTTTTCTTCTTCGTCGTCAAACGCTATTGCACCGCCGTCTTCTCGCTCGCGCAAATCTGGCATTGGGAACAAGTTTTGCACATTATCGCCAGCCGCCGCAGAATCGCCAGCAGCCGCTGAGTCGCTAGCAGAATCGCTAGCAGAATCACTAGCATCATCATTAGTCTTACTTGCAGCAGGCACAGCGTCGTAAGCTTCAAAAGCAGCACTAGGCGAATCGTCACTGTTTGCAATCACTGGATTTAATGGCAACTTTTGGCTGCGATTTGCCGATACTTGGCTTTCCATTGTGTCGTCTTCGTTTTCGCTCATTTGCGCTCCTTCGCTAAGTAGCTGCTCTCTTATCTCTTAATTATCTTATTTTATTATTTTATTATTTATTATTTATTATTTTAATTTATGACTTTATTGTACTTATTTTAGCGATATTGCGCTTGATATTGGACTTGTTTTAGAAAAAACGTGTTGCAAAAGTGGGATCACATTATTTGGCACCATTCCCGAAACGTCTCCACCGTGACGAGCCACGTCTTTTACAACAGAGCTAGAAACATGCTCCAAAATAGGATCCGCTGGCAAAAACATGGTTTCAATGCCAGCCAGCTTGCGATTAACCAGCGCCATTCCAAGCTCCGCCTCGTAGTCACCGTTTTGTCGCAATCCCTTAACTATTACGGTTGCGCCGACTTTTTTGCAATAATCTGTAATAAGACCATCTGTAGAAGAAACAACTATTTTACACGCTGGCGATTTAGCTGCACCGCGCAAAGGTGGCGCAAACTTGCCGATTGGCGAATCGTCTTTTAAGTCTTCCAGCGCTTTGCGAATAATATCCACGCGCTCCAACTCGGAAAACATGGGCGTTTTGGCCGCATTAACCGCAACTAAAACATGCACTTCGTTAAAAAGATGCGTACAACGTTGTATCACGTCTAAGTGCCCGGCTGTAACGGGATCGTAGGAGCCTGGGCAAACAGCTATAGTCATGATTTTAGGTTACCACGTGTCTGGCACGAGCTAGACACTATCTATACAGGAATCGGTCACGAGCCGACACAATCACACTACATAAACTCACATAGATTGCAGCAAGTGCGGTGGAGATTCGAGATTTTTCGCAGCGGATGAAGCGTTTCGCTCGCGCGGTCTAAGCGTTCATGCAAGTCGATTCGCGCATTTGTTGCGATTATGAATTATGCTTGTATAAACATAAATCGCAAGCAACAAAACACGATTTATGCAAACATGATTTGTGTGAAAAGGATTTGTACGAAAGGGATGCAATGACGTTTTCAAATGATTCATCTTCAAATGATTCAAAATATGGCGATAGCTTAAACGCTGCTAATTTGAACGCTGTTATGGAAGACGATTCGCAAAGCCTCCCAGATTCTGGGTCTAGCACAAGCACAAGCTTGCTCGAAAAGCCAGAAGTAGACGAATCCGCAAAAATGGACGATGGCGGCGACGCAGACCGCTTTGCACACTACGTTTCCAAAGATCGCGTAATCGAATCACGCTTGACTGGCCGCCCTGTTGTAGCACTGTGCGGAAAAGTGTGGATTCCAAAGCGCGAAGCAAACGACTACCCTGTTTGCCCAGAGTGCAAAAAAATCTACGAAGAGATGAACAATCTGGGCTTTTAGAGTAACTCAAATTAAAGCTGATTTATAAACTAGCAAAACTAGCAAAACTAGCCTAAACTAGCCTAAAACGCTGATTTCTGTAGGAATCGCAGGATCGCCGCGCATAAGACTTTGAGCAGAAATCGGAAGTCTGCTAAGCGCTTTGGCGCAATAATCCTGTGCGCGCATAATCGCGTCATGACCCATAAACTCCGTATTAAATTCGCCATTTTGCACGTAGTCAACTAGCAAATCTTCCCAAGAATCTTGCGGCTTAAAGGCGGCGAGCGCACTCTCCGATCCAGAAATCACGCGCTCACAATCAGCTACGCCATTGCCAGCAGCACCGCCATTCGCACCGCCACCATTCGCTCCACTAAAATCGTAGGAACGGTACGCAAGTTTACGCCCTGGAACAGTCGCCTTATTCTTAGACTTCTTAGCAACAGGTTGCATAACGCCATCCGCACCCTGGCGCTCCGTAAGCTTATAAACCATTGCGCAAGTAGGCACTCCCGAACCTGTAACAAGCATTGTGCCAATGCCGTAGGAATCAACTGGCGCGTTTTGCAAAGACGCAAGAGCGTACTCGTCCAAATCGTTAGTAACAGTGATTTTAGTGTTTTTAGCGCCCAACGCATCGAGCTGCGCGCGCACGCGACGAGCCATAACGCACAAATCGCCCGAATCAATGCGAACGCCGCCAAGATCCGCGCCAGCAACTTGAACGGCGGTTTTAACAGCCTCCTCAACGTTGTACGTGTCTACAAGCAGCGTTGTGCCTTTGCCAAGCGCTGCAATTTGCGACTCAAAAGCATCGCGCTCGCTGTCGTGCACAAGCGTAAAGCAATGCGCGGCCGTTCCAATCGCCTTAAGACCGTAAAGCTTTGCCGCAAGCAGGTTTGCAGTCCCCTTAAAACCGCCGATTACCGCCGCGCGAGAGGCAGCCACCGCCGACCACTCGTTTGTGCGCCTGCCGCCCATATCCATGCACGGCCTTCCAGCAGAAGCGGAAACCATGCGAGCCGCGGCGCTCGCCACCGCGCAATCGTAGTTAAGCACGGAAAGCAGCAACGTTTCTAGCAGCGTGCATTCGCCAAAAGTGCCTTCAACTTGCAAAATCGGAGAATCTGGGAAAAACATTTCGCCTTCTCTGTAACCGCGAATTTTGCCGCTAAAGTGGTAGTTTTCTAGCCATTTAATGGTGTCTTTGCTTACGATTTTGCGATCTTGCAAAAATCGCAAATCCTCGTCACTAAAGTGGAATCGAGCTAGCTCCTCTAGGATTCTGCCTGTGCCTGCTACCACTCCGTATCGTCGGCCTTGCGGAAGATGCCTCGTAAAAATCTCAAAAACGCATTTTCGGTCTGCTGTGCCGTCTTTTAGCGCTGCGTCTAGCATTGTGTACTCGTACATGTCGGTCATGAGTACGGAAGAGTTTGTGTAGGATTTTACGTCAGACTTTACTTCAGACTTTGCGAAATCAAAAGAATCAATCATTTTTAATCCTTTCTTGCGATTTTAGTGGCGTGCATTCGGCGGGCGGTTAGTGGCCATTTTTCCGTAGTTGCGCTTGCATTTTCTATCTGCTTGCAATCATAGTCCTACACCTATCTACGACCAAAGCTACAAAGTGCGTCGAATCGTTCGCGCGGTCTAAGCGCTCAGGCAGGTCGTCGCGCCCGAAAATGTACGTGATTTAAATCAAATCTGGTACAAAATACGGAGTTATTTTCCCGAGTTTGTACGTGATTTAGATCAAATATGGTACAAAATGCGTCAAATCGTTCGCGCGCTCTAAACGTGAGTTATTAGCTAAACATATAATTGAGATTATGCTTGAAAATACGAACAGAACTCTTACAGCAGCAGCCGCGCGATTGCGCTTATACAACACGGCAACTCACAACACTAGTGAGTTTACAACCGTTACTCCTGGTCACGTTGGAATGTACGTGTGTGGCGCAACTGTGCAAAGCTCGCCGCACATAGGTCATATTCGCGCAGCAATCGCCTTCGACGTTGTTCGCCGATGGCTTTTGCGCCTTGGCTACAACGTTACTTTCGTTAGAAACGTTACAGATATAGACGATAAAATCATCAAAAAAGCTAGCGAAAACGGCCAAACATGGTGGCAGCGCGCCTACATTTACGAGCGCGAGTTTACTGAAGCTTACAACACGCTTGGCGTTATGCCGCCTACTGTGGAGCCGCGCGCAACTGGTCACATCAACGACATGGTGGAGCTTATACAGCGCTTGATCGATCGCGGACACGCATACGAAATAACGGATGCGAATGGCAATCCTACTGGAAACGTGTATTTTAGTGTTCCAAGTTGGCAAGATTACGGCGCGCTTACGCATCAAAATGGCAATTCATATGGCAGCAATGAAGCCAGCAAAGCCGACAAATACAACCCAGTTGACCCTGCTGACGCAAGCCCAGATAAGCATGATGCTCGCGATTTTGCGCTGTGGAAGGCACCTTGCGATTTTGACCAAAAAGACGCACGTTGGAACACGCCGTTTGGAGCAGGCCGACCAGGATGGCACATTGAATGCTCCGCGATGAGCCACCGCTATCTTGGCGACGCTTTCGACATTCACGGCGGCGGACTAGACTTGCGCTTCCCACACCACGAAAACGAGATGGCACAAACACTTGCTGCCGGCTGGAAAAGCGCAAACGTGTGGATGCACTCCGCTTGGGTTACATCTAAGGGCGAAAAAATGAGCAAATCCCTTGGAAACGGCCTTTCGGTTCCATCTGTTTTGGCTCAAAAATCCGCGTGGGTTGTGCGATACGCGCTAGGCGGCGTGCAATATCGCGCAATGCTTGAGTGGTCGGATCAATCTTTGAACGAAGCGCAATCGGCTTATGATCGCATATCTAACTTCCTCGATCGCACTGGCCGCGTGATCGAAAATCAGCCAGATTATGCGGAAGTTCAGGGCGTTGATGCAGATAATCTTCCAGAAGATTTTACTAAAGCTATGAACGACGACATTAACGTTTCGGGCGCGCTGGCTGCGATTTTTACTGCGATTCGCTCTGGTAACGCGCTTTTGGATGACTATGCGCAAGGCCAAAACGATAACATTAAAAGCCTTCTTAAGACTTGTGTTTTGCAAGTTCGTGCAATGCTAGACACGCTTGGACTAGACCCTTACTCTCCACAATGGCGCAGCAACGCGCAAAAATCGCAAGATTTGAGCGAAGGCGCGAATAGTGGCGCAAGCGCGGAACACAAGGCTCTTGAATCTTTGATTACAAATCAGCTGGAACAGAGGGCGTTTGCACGCGCTGTCAAGGATTTTGCACGCGCAGACGCGATTCGCGACTCTTTAACCGCCGCTGGCGTTGTAATCGAAGATTGCGCACAAGGTTCATCGTGGCATTTGTCTTAATCAAAAACAATGTAAACATAATAAAAGCAATAAAAAGCAACATAACAAAACGTTCCAAACAACCTGTAGAATAGAGCAATTATGGCAGCATTTAGTTCGTTAACAGAAAGACTTTCTGGCGCATTCAAGCACTTGCGTAGAAAAGGCAAATTATCCGATTCCGACATAGACGGCACGATTCGCGAAATCCGCCGCGCGCTTTTAGACGCAGACGTAGCTTTAGACGTTGTGCGATCTTTTACCGCTAAAATTCGCGAGCGCGCACTAGGCGAAGAGGTTTCTAGCGCACTAAATCCTGCTCAACAGGTTGTGCGAATTGTAAACGACGAGCTTACAAACGTTTTGGGCGCAGGCGTTGAGCGTCCGCTGAATTTTGCAAAATACCCCCCAACCGTAATCATGCTTGCTGGTTTGCAAGGCGCTGGTAAAACAACGCTCGCAGGAAAATTGGGCTACTGGCTTAAGGATTCGGGTCATACGCCTTTGCTTGTTGCGGCGGATTTGCAGCGCCCTAACGCCGTTACGCAGCTTGAGGTTGTTGCAGAGCGCGCAGGCGTGGCGATTTTTGCGCCAGAGCGAGGCGTGCAAAGTGATGGCGGCAGCGAAGTTGTTTCGGCTGGTTTAGCCACTGGGGATCCTGTTAAAGTTGCGCGAGATTCCATTGACTACGCGCGCGCAAAAATGTACGATACGGTTATTATCGATACCGCTGGTCGCCTTGGCGTGGACGATGCTCTTATGCAGCAGGCGCGCGAAATTCGCGATGCTGTTAATCCGCAAGAAATCCTGTTTGTTATAGACGCCATGATTGGTCAGGATGCTGTTCGTACGGCTCAAGCGTTTAACGAGGGCGTTGACTTTACGGGCGTTGTGCTTTCTAAGTTAGATGGCGATGCGCGAGGCGGCGCTGCGCTATCTGTTGCAAGCGTTACAGGCAAGCCGATTTTGTTCGCTTCTACTGGCGAAGGTTTGAAGGATTTTGAGATTTTCCACCCAGATAGAATGGCCTCCAGAATCCTCGATATGGGCGATATTCTGACGCTTATTGAGAATGCGCAAAAGCAGTTTGACGAGGAAGAGTCTAGAAAAGCGGCCGCCAAAATATCTGAAGGAACTTTTGGACTAGATGACTTTTTGGATCAGCTTCAGCAGGTTAAAAAGCTTGGTTCTATGAAGAAAATTCTTGGCATGATGCCTGGAATGGCGGCGCACAGGCAGGAGCTTGAGCAGTTTGACGACCGCGAGATAGACCGCACAGAGGCGATTATTCGCTCGATGACGCCTAAAGAGCGCAAAGACACCAAAATTATTGATGGTTCTAGGCGCGCGCGTATCGCAGCTGGCGCGGGCGTTTCAGTTTCCGCAGTGAATGCGCTTTTGCAACGCTTTGAGCAAGCAGCTAAGATGATGAAGCGCATGAGCAATGGCGGTGGCGCAGGAATGCCTGGAATGGGCGGAATTCCTGGGTTTGGCGGCGGCGCTGGAAAGTCTAAGCGTAAAGACAAAAAGAGCAAGAAGAAGGGCGGAAAGTCTGGCAATCCTATGCGCCGCGAGGCCGAGGAGCGCGCGCTTAGAGACCGCTTGTCTGGAAATTCTTATGCAAATAATGCAAATGATGGCGATGACGCTGGCGAGTCTGCCTTTATGAAGAAGAAGCAGGATTTGCCTAATAATTTGCCAGAAAATCTTCAAAATCTTATGAGTGGCGAAGGTGATTTTGCTGGCGGAATGCCTGACTTGCCGCCTAATTTGGGTGGCGGACTCGCAGGACTTTTCGGCAGATAATGCAAATAATGCAAATAATCTATATAACCAGTAGATGATTTACTCGATTTTACTTGCGATTTTACTTATTTCGCTTATTTTGCTCCTAGCTTGGCAGTTGCTTAGGTGGCTGCCAGCTGGAGCAGATAAGCTAAAACCGCTACCCTATGTTATTGCGCTGCTGCCGATTGCTCCGTTTTGCGCAGGTTTTGGGCTAATCGCCAGCGCTGTGGCTGCAGTTGCAACACGCTCGCAAAATGAATTTTATAAATCTTACGTATTTTTGTGTGTTGCATATGCACTGTTATTCTTAATCTCTTTGAAATCGTATACGCCGTATTTTTCAAGAAGATTGATGCGAATAAAACAGGAAAAATCGCCAGAATCATCACTAGAAAGATCGCAGGAAAAATCACTAGAAATCCGCGTTATGACGCTTAATTGCAGATATGGCCGCGCAAACGCGAGTCAAATAATAAAACTCGCAAAAACGCATAAAATCGACACGATTCTTTTACAAGAAGTGAGCGAAAAACTTGTAAAAAGCCTTGAAAAACTTGGGATTGAACGCGATTTTGCGCATGTGCAATTGGGGAATACAAACAACCACGAAAATGGCGGATTTAACGCGATTTATACGCGACTAAGCAATATTAAGGAATCTTTTGGTAAGTCGATTAAGATTGATGCAGCAAACGTGCCAATTGTTACGGCGGTTGCTTGCGACTCATCTTTGGCTGCTGGCAATTCTGCTGGTTGTGACGCGGCGGTTGCTCGCGATTCTTCCGCGGAAAATCTTCTAATGACATTCGCTTCGGCGCATCCAAAATCGCCTATGCGTGGATGCGATGCTTGGAGCAGCGGAATAATGTCGCTTGCAAAAATCGGCGAAAATCACAATAAAAGCAACGTCAAAAAAGTCACAATAATCGGCGGAGACTTAAACTCCACTCCAGACCACCCAAGCTTTAGAGCGCTACTAAAATCAGGCTTTTTCGACGCATCAATGCAAATTGGAAAGCGACTAAAAACCTGGCCAACGTGGCAAAAATGGCCGAATCTTGCGCTTGACCATGTGTTAGTAAAGTCAAGCGGATGCATCGCTAAAGCCACAGAGCAAAGCACAATTCGCGTGGACGGCAGCGACCACTTTGCGCTAATCGTTTGCATTTCAATCCCCCTCTAACTCCTCCTCTATCTCCCCGCTTATTCGCCCGAATAACAATGCTCTTTGCGTACATTACTCCACCAAGTGAAGTAGAGATTCGAGATTTTTCGCCGCTAGCGAGGCGTATCGTTCGCGCGGTCTAAGCGCGCGAACGTCTTCGCTTGCGTTGAAAGCACACAGTGCTTTCAACTTTGAGCAAGCTCAGCGAATCGAAGTGCATTCGCGCGCTACGCTTTAAGCGCTCATGCAAGTCGATTCGCAGTCCTCCGATGGTGACTCGCCGAGAGAGCAAGAAAAATCGAGAATCTCGGCGATGAAAACCACGCAAAAGTTCTAGACATTCAGAAGGTTTGATGTATTTCTCTACGAGCAATAAATAGCGCCATACTGAGGCCTTAGAATATTAACGTTCATAAGACCCCCGTAAAGGAGTTTCGCTCGCGCGGATTAGCCGCGCTCACGTCTTCGCCGCGCAGAAGCAGTGCTTCTGCCTTTAGCGGCTCAGCGCTCCAAATTGCCTTCTCGCGCTACGCTCTAAGCTCGAAGGCAGATTGGCGCGCCTGCGAGGAGAGAAATACTCAAACCTCGCGCAATACCAAACAAGGAAAATCCGCTCACATCTTCGCTTGACTTTGTACGAAAAATCGGAACAAATTACGTACATTCTCGAGAAAACAAATAGTCCACGCAATCAGTCATAATAGAAAAGTTATTCGCGTGAATCGAAGCCCTCTTATCGACCACGCGAGGAACAGTGGAACTCGCAAGGAGTGCCCCACACCCGAGCGAAATTCTACGACTCTAGTTATAAGGAGAGCCATTTTGGCAACCAAGATTCGTCTTAAGAGATTGGGCAAGAAGTTCTACGCCTTCTATCGCGTTGTGATTTCTGATTCGCGCAACAAGCGTAACGGCAAGTCCATCGAAGAGATCGGCATCTACGATCCAAACAAGCAGCCATCTTTGATTCAGATTAAGTCTGATCGCGCACAGTACTGGCTTGGCGTTGGCGCACAGCCAACCGAACCAGTGTTGAAGCTGCTAAAGATTACTGGCGATTGGCAGAAATTCAAGGGTCTTGAAGGTGCAGAAGGCACTTTGAAGACTTCCGAAGCTGGCCCAGATGCTCAAGCTCGCGTTGAAGCTGTAGAAGCCGAAGCTCAGAAGCTTAAGGCTGCTAAGTCCGAAGCCGCTGCAAAGGCTCAGGCTGCTGCAGAAGCCGCTAAGAACGAAGCCGAAGAAGCTCCAGCAGCAGATGCTGAAGCCGAGGAAAAGGCTGAGTAATTATGCTGGCTCAAGCTGTGGAACATCTCATTAAGAACATTGTGGATTTTCCAGATGACGTATCCGTGCGTTCTCATTCAAACGCTCGCGGCGAACTTTTGCGCGTGCGCGTAAATCCAGAAGACATCGGTCGCGTTATTGGAAGAAACGGTCGTACCGCTAATGCTATTCGTATTGTTGTTCAGGCTCTAAGCCGCCGCAATGTGCGCGTAGACATTATGGACGTACGTAAGTGAGATTGAACGTGGCTAAAAACCAACTTTTTGACAACCCTCAGCAAGGTTCAAACACCCTACTGAGGGTTTGTCGTATTGGAAAAGCGCAAGGATTAAAAGGCGAAGTTACGGTTCAAGTCTTTACAGACGAGCCTTATAATCGCTTTGAACCAGGCAATGTGCTTTACACGCAAGACGGCGAGCGCGAATTTACAATCGAGTCCGCTCGCACTTTCAAAAACCGCTGGATTCTGCTTTTTGAACAGAGTCTAAATCGTAACGACGCAGAGGCATTAAACGGCTTGGAGCTTTACACTAAGGCTCAAAGCGCGGAAGAGTTAGAGCAAGAAAACGCCTGGTATATTAAGGATTTGGTAGGTCTTAGCGCGCGCATTTGTAAGAATAATTCACTTGGTGTTGCTCCTCGCGAAATTGGCAAAGTCGTAGACGTTGTGGACGGCGCGCAGTCGCTGCTTAAAATCCGCCTTTTGGAGCCAGTTGGCGATGATAAAACTGCGCTAGTTCCTTTTGTTCAAGCGCTTGTTCCCGAAGTAAATCTTAAAGACGAATATTTAACTTTAGACCCTCCAGGCGGCTTAATCCCTGGGCTTTAATGCGCAGGATTTAAGCTTAAGGCTTATAAAAAATGCAAATCGACATAATCTCCGTATTTCCAGAATATTTTCGCATGCTTGATCTTAGCTTGCTCGGCAAAGCGCAAGATAATGGCCTGCTTAAAATCAACGCGTACAATCTTAGAAGATGGACGCACGATGTTCATCAATCGGTTGACGATACACCAGTTGGCGGCGGCGCTGGAATGGTGATGAAGCCCGAAGTGTGGTCGGAGTGCCTTGATGAGCTGCTTTTTAGTGGCAATAATATCGCAGATAACAGCGGAGATGGCTGCGATGCCTGCGACGACAATAACTGCATCGCAAACAATAGCGTTGATAACGACGCAATTCTAATCTTCCCAAATCCTTCTGCACCACTGTTTTCGCAAAAAGACGCAACGCAATTAGCAAACGCAAAGCGACTTGTGTTTGGATGCGGCCGCTACGAAGGCTACGACGCGCGAATCCCAGAATACTACAAATCACGCGGCTTAGACGTGCGCGAATATTCGATTGGCGACTACGTTCTTAACGGCGGCGAAGTGGCTGTTAGCGTTATGGTAGAGGCCATTACGCGCTTGATTCCAGGCTTTATGGGTAACCCCGAGTCGATTGTGGAAGAGTCGTACACGGGCGCAGACGCGATTCTTGAGCATCACCAGTACACGCGTCCAACAACTTGGCGAGGCATTAGTGTGCCTGCGATTCTCACTTCGGGAGACCACGCTAAAGTGGATCGATTCCGTAGAGATGATGCGTTGGAGCGCACAAGCCGAATTAGACCAGATTTGATTGAAAAACTTGATTGCAAGTCGCTTAATAAACAAGATAGAAAAACGCTGATTAGCCTTGGGTGGGAGGTTTCTGGCGATTCGCCAAAACGCCTATAGAATTTGCACGGTTTCTTGTTTGATGTTACTCGAGGTTTGAATAAACATTACGGCAGTCTCGCCATAGTTTCGCGTGTCGAAAATCTCCCACCCCGCGCAAATCTTAGGCGCAACACTGCGCGCGCTACGCTCCAAAACAATCAGCGTATCTGCCGCATCACTTACAACGCCGTTTTTAACCATGTTTTCAATCAAAAGCTCAACTTGCTCTGTTTCCAACGCGTACGGCGGATCTATAAACACCAAATCGAAAGCCTCGCCACTGTAATCTTGCACAAACTGCTCCGCGCGCTTTTTATTTACGCGCGCACTTAAATCCTGGCTCCACGCGCTTTGACTTTCTAGCACTTTAACAGTTTTTGCAATTAGTGCCGCCGCAGCCGCGTTCGCCTCTATGCACACCAGCTCTTTGGCTCCTCTAGAAATCGCCTCAATACCTAGAGCTGCAGTGCCTGCGAATAAATCGAGTACGCGCGCTCCCTCGCACACTCCCCACGAGTCGAGTCTAGAAAAAATCGCCTCTTTTGTGCGGTCTGTTGTTGGTCTTGTGCATGACTTTGCGGCGCATAATGGCGTGCCCTTAAATCTTCCTGCAATTACGTGCATATTTTAAGCATATCATTTTAATTTATTTTGACTTATGTATCTTTTTTACTTGTGTCAAATTTTATCCTTGTTAAAATTGTATTGGTCATTTGTTTATTAACATCAACAAATGTTGCTTAGCACTGGTTTCTGGCGATTTATCCCAAACTACGCTAAACAATGAAGTTTGCTAAAAAGCCTAAGCATAAAATATCTAAATCCCAAATACAACTGACATATAACTAAACAACTAAGGAGCAGCAATGACTTCAATCATTTTAGATTGCGACCCTGGCCACGACGACGCGATGGCAATTCTTCTAGCGCTTGGCAACCCAAACATTGATTTGATTGGCGTAACAACAGTCGGCGGTAATCAAAGCCTCGAAAAAGTTACTTACAACGCGCGAGCAACGCTAGAAATGGCTCACGCAACAAACATTCCAGTTCACGCAGGATGCGATCGCCCAATGATTCGCCCGCTAGAAGTGGCTGCATCCATTCATGGCGAAACTGGCCTAGACGGAGTAACGCTTCCAAAGCCAACTCGCCCATTAGACGAAGGCCACGCAGTAAACTGGATTATCAACACGATTATGAACAGCGAGCCAGGCACGATTACACTTGTTCCAACTGGCCCACTTACAAACATTGCAATGGCTGCGCGAATGGAGCCGCGAATCGTTAGCCGCGTTAAGGAAGTTGTGCTTATGGGCGGCGGCTACCACGTTGGCAATTGGAGCGCGGTTGCAGAATTTAACATTAAGGTAGATCCTGAAGCCGCTCACGTTGTGTTTAATGAAGATTGGCCTATTACAATGGTTGGTCTTGATTTAACACACCAAGCACTTTGCACGCCGCAAGTACAAGCTAAAATCGACGCAATTGGCACGCCTCTTTCTGCGTTTGCAAGCGGTTTGATGGACTTCTTCCGCAAAACATACCAAAACAATCAAGATTTTATTGACCCACCTGTGCACGATCCTTGCACGGTTGCGTACTTGATTGACCACAGTGTTGTACAAACTCGCAGATGCCCTCTAGACGTTGAAATTAAAGGCGATTTAACACTTGGAATGACGGTTGCAGACTTGCGCGGACCAGAGCCATCCGCAAGCGAATGCCATACGCAAGTGGCCACTAAGCTTGACTTTAACAAGTTCTGGGATTTGATTATCGACGCTCTAAAGCGAATCGACGGAATCAAATAAGTCAAGCAAACCAAATAAGTCAAACAATAGACATCAAACAAATAAATAAAAGATAATAGAGAAAATCCCTAATAAGAGAAGATCCCTAATAACCAAACAAATATATAGGAGTTATTATGACTGAGGTTTCATCTCCAGCTCCACACATGTTAGACAAGGGCGGGCGCTCAATCGTAGCACTTATGACCGCACTTCTAGTGGCCATTTTTGCGTTCCAGCTAAACGCATCCATGCTATCCCCAGCACTCGCCACTATGACGCACGAGCTTAAAACAACAGATACGCAAATCGCGCTAACACAAACCGTGTTCTTTACTGCAGCAGCGCTGTTTTCGCTATTCCTACCTCGCTTAGCAGACCTTGTTGGTCGCAAAAAAGTACTTACAGGCATTCTGGTTTCAACCATTTTAGGATGCGTGATTAGCGCCATTGCACCAAATGTTACGGTTCTTATGATTGGCCGAATTCTTCAAGGCGCAAGCGGTCCAGTTGTGCCAATGTGCTTGATTATGCTGCGCGTGCGCGTTAGCGAAGAAAAGCGTTACGCAAAGTTGATGGCAATTTTAACGTCTGTAAACGGCGGAATTGCAGGCGTGGACGCACTTGCAGGCGGCTGGCTCGCAGGCAACTTTGGCTTTAGATCCGTGTTTTGGACTATGGCTGTAATCGGCGTGATTGCAGTTCTTTTGGTTATATTCCAAACTGAAGAGTCGCACGCTCAAGACACTCCTAAGATGGATTGGGTTGGCGTTGTAACGCTTGGAATCGCGTTCTTGGCTGCATATCTTGCGATTAACGAAATCGGCAAACTTGCTAGCGCCAACTTGACGCTTGTTGCAGTTCTTGTAGTTCTTGCAATCGTTTTCTTTGTAATCTTCTGGAACGTAGAGGGCAAAAACTCCGCTCCGCTTGTTTCCACAAAATACATGAGCCAACGCCGCACTTGGGGATTGCTTTCTTGCACGCTTCTTACAATGACGGGCGTTTTTGCAATCATGAATGGCGTTGTTCCACAGCTTGCACAAGATGCTAAGTCTGGAGCTGCAATGAGCGCAAGTGTTGTGAGCTTTGCAACTCTTACACCTTACGCAATCATTGGCTTTGTGTTTGGTCCTGTTGCTGGCATGCTTGCTGCAAAGTTTGGCTACCGACTCGTTTTGCGCGCTGGAATCCTTGTAAGCGTTCTTGGCGTTGTATTTGGAATGTACGTTTCCGAGATGCCTTCTGTTTGGGGACTCGTAGTGCTTTCCTTGTGGCTTGGAATTAGCTACGCAGGTGTTGCAAACATTATGCTTAACGGCCTTGGAATTGTGCTTTCGCCTAAGGATAATCCTGGATATTTGCCTGGCATGAATGCTGGAGCGTTTAACCTTGGAGCAGGATTGAGCTTTGCGATTCTTTACGCTGTTATGACCAATTTTGCACAAAGCGCGGGAGCCACCACTGGCTACGTTGCTTCGATGATTGCTGGAATCGTGCTGCTTGCTCTAGCGTTTG
Organism: Gardnerella piotii; assembly: GCF_049815665.1. NCBI lineage: Bacteria > Bacillati > Actinomycetota > Actinomycetes > Bifidobacteriales > Bifidobacteriaceae > Gardnerella > Gardnerella piotii. The sequence goes on along the minus strand of NZ_CP187450.1, from coordinate 463,072 downwards.
CATGCTCGTTCTTGATTCCTAAGCCAGAAGATTGCGACTGATAAGCGCTTAGACTGCGCTTGCTCAGGCAGGTAAAATCGCTCGCGCGCTACAGTGTGCTGTAACTCGCGAGCGATTTTCCGCTTTTTGTACGTGTTTTAGGTCAAAAATGGTACAAAATGCGGAAGTTTTTTCCGGAGTTTGTACCATTTTTAGGTCAAATTTGGTACAAAATGCGGAAGATTTTTCCCGAGTTTGTACCATTTTTTGGTGGAATGTGGTACAAAAAGCGTCACATCGTTCGCGCGCTCTAAGCGAATGCAGGTCGGAGCGAGTATCACGCGCGCTCATGAATGTTTTGCATACGCTCCTCAACAAGCTCTGGCGTCATCGCCTCGTGCACAGCTTCAACAGACTCCATGTTAAGCGCAGCAGCAGCAACCGCAAATCGCCCAGTCTTAGAATTGTCAAAGTGGTTGTATCGCGCGTAAATCAAAGCAGCAGTCGCAGTATCGCTAGAACCGTTGTCGTTGCCAACAGCCTTAGCGCCTTCGGATCCGTTTCCTCTAGAGACAATCATTCTTTGCACTCGTCTTAAAGGCACAGGATAAAACGCAATTCCTTCCCCAAGAATTCCATACGCAACGCCTTCTCGCCCAGAATTAACAAACACGCGCTTTACTCCGCGCTTAAGCAGCGCCTTTGCGCATTGCACAGCCGATCTTTCGTCTACAGCGCAAATTCCAGTAAGAGCTTGCGATTCTGCAGTGTCTAAAACAAGAGTATCAATGCAATTTAGGCGCGAAAGTATTCTCGTAGCTTTTGCATCCGTTATTGCGCGCACCATAATCGGCTTATGATAGTTATCGCACACCCATTCAAACGACTTTTGCGAAATGTTTGTGTCGAGCGCAACAATGTCTGCGTTTTCTATGATTGATATTCTTTCACGCAAAAAGTCTGGCGTCATGTAATCGTAGATGCTCATGTCATCTAGTGCCAAAAGCCTTTGACCAGAAGCGTCTCCAACATACATATAAGACGCTGTCATTGCGTCTGGCAGCTGCTTTGAGTAGCCTATGTCTAGTCCGTTTACGGATGCGTCGATTTTGAACAACTCGCCATTGTGGTCGCCTCCGTACACAGAGACCAGACTTGCGCGCGTGTTCATCCTCTCTAAAGCAACTGCGATATTTCGCCCAACTCCGCCAAGCGCGTAGCGCACTTTTGCAGCGTTCGACGTGTAGTCCATAAGATCTCCGCACGCGATTCCCAAAACATCCATGCTTATTCCGCCGATTACAGTCACGTAGCTTGGTGGCGTAACAATGTAACCTTTGCCTCTAAGGTATCCTTTGCGAATCAAATTAGAAATGTGCGCTGCCACGCCCGATCGCGTAATGCCAGCTAAATCTGCAAGCTCTTGCTGACTAATCATAGGATTCTGCTGAATCCACGACAATATTTGTTGTTCGCGTTCAGTCATCTTTGCCTCGTCTCTCGCGTTTTTACCTTATACTTCTAGAATATTCAAAAATTGTCTTTTTCGCACGTAAATTGTAAAAAATTGTGCGATTTTCTTCTCGATTTTCTTCTAATTGCTCAAAATCGCAGTGCTACTTCCGCGAGTAAAGTCTAAAACCGCTCCAGCGAGTTGCGTGTGATTTTGCAAAGTCGGGTCGCTTGCAAGAATCGAAGTTGCGCATTGCCTTGCGTCTGCAATAATATGCGCGTCTTTAACAACTCGAAGCAACTTTAAGCTTGATTTTCCGCCAGATTGACTATCTCCTAAAACGTCTCCAGCGTTTCTAAGCTCCAAGTCTTTTTGCGCGATTACAAAACCATCTAGCGATTCTTCTACGACTTGCAAACGCTCTGCTGCCAACTCGTTGTCTTGAGCTGCAGATACCAGAAAAGCCCATGATTGCGTGCCAGAGCGCCCCACTCGTCCCCTAAGTTGATGAAGCTGCGCAAGCCCGAATCGCTCTGCGTTAAAAATCACTATGCAACTTGCTTTTGCAACGTCTACACCAACTTCGATTACGGTTGTAGAAACCAAGATTTGCACTTTTCCGCTTTCAAAGTCGCTCATAATTTTGCGCTTCTCGTCGTCGCTTGTGCGGCCTGTAAGCTCAGCAAAATTGACGCCACTAAATTGAGCGAGGTTTTTAAGGCGGGTTAAAATTTGCGATACTGTGTGAATTTGCGAATTTGCTTGCGAATTAACTTGCGAATCGTTTAGTGGATTAGATGCGTATGCGCCAAAGTCGCCAGCAACCGCGCAATCGCCATTATCGCCATTATCGCCATTATCGCCATTATCATCATCGTCTATTCGCGCACAAACAATGTACGCGCGCTCCCCCGCGTCAATCCTGGAACGAACGTGGCTAAACATTGCGGCCATTTTTGCAAAGTCCAGCTCGTTTATAACAAACGTGCGAATCGGCTTGCGGCCGCCTGGAAGCTCCGTTAAGTAAGACGCGTCTAAATCTCCAAACCAAGTCATTGCAGCGCTTCTAGGGATCGGCGTAGCCGTCATAACAAGAAGATGAACATCCGCATTATTGCTCATTTTTCGTATAAGCGAATCGCGCTGCTCAACGCCAAATCTGTGTTGCTCGTCGATAATCGCAAGCGCAAGGTTTGTGGGCTTAAAACTGGCGGAAAATGCGGCATGAGTGGCCACTATAATCGCTGGCTCGCCGCTTGCTACTTTTGCCAAAGCACTTCTTCGATCCGCCAGCTTCATCCCGCCCGTCACAAGCGTAATTTCAACGTTTATATGCGCGCGCGCAATCATTTTGCGCAAATTTTCGGCGTGTTGATGAGCCAGCACTTGAGTTGGCGCAACAAGAACCGCTTGATGGCCCGAACCAACAGCTTGAAGCATTGCACTCATTGCAACAACCGTCTTTCCAGAGCCGACTTCTCCTTGCAAAAGACGACGCATTGGTTTTAATGGGGACTCTGCGGCTGCTTGCGATTCGCCTGATAGTGCGGTTGCTTGCGATTCGCCCTGCGCGCCTTGCATATCTTCAGCAATCTCGCTAATAACGTTTTTTTGGCCTTCCGTCAACGCAAATGGCAAACTTTCTTCAAACTGCTGCCTTAAAGCGCCATTGTTGCATTTATAAGCAGAGCCTAGGCGCGAATTCTCGCGAGATTGCAAAACAGCGATTTGAGATATAAACGCTTCTTCAAAGCGCATTGTGTTGATTGCGCGCGCAAAGTCCTCTTTGTTTTGCGGATTGTGGATTGATTCAAACGCATCCGCGCGGTGCATAAGATTTTTACTTGCGATTACGGATTGTGGGAGAATGTCTGGTAAGGATTCAGACAAGGATTCTGTCGGGGATTCAGACGCAAAATCGCCACCATCGCAACTCTTAAAAAGTTGCAATAATCCTAAAATCGTCTCATGAATATGGTCGCTAGAAATTCGCGAATTTGCGTGGTAAATCGGCCGAGGAGCGCATAACTTTTCAAACGCTTCTTCAACACTTTGCGCAGCAAAATCGCCAGACGCGCTGGATCTCTCATCATTGCTAGATTTCTCATCGTTACTAGACTTCTCATCGTTGCTAGAAGGCGCTAAAACGCTTATAACTTGCGGATGCGTAAATTGCAAAACGCCATTAAACGCGCCGCTCGTGCCGCCTACAACAACGGTTTGACCAACGCTCATGCGGCTGCTAACCCATTGCGCGTACTGCCTGCTTTTCGAAAAATAGACGATTTGAGCGCGCGAAGCATCTTGCGCAACGTTTACATCTAGGCGGTACCCTCTTCGCGCATTCATTTGCACTAAGTTTATGGACTGTATAATCGCACAAAACGCCACTTCTTGACCTGGCAAAATTTGGCTTAAATGCGCGCGTTTTAGCGGATTTGTGACTCTAAACGGGTAGTACGTTAGCGCGTCTTTTACTGTGACTACGCCTAACGATTTTAATGCAGACGCGCGGCGCTTGTTGCCTACGATTGACGATATTGCTGTGTTAAGTGTTATGCGTGCTGCCATACTTCGATTATAATCGTTGCGCTACGATTTAAGCGAAAAATAGGGAAATAGAAAAAGCCCCGAGCACTGCTCAGGGCCTTACATTTAACACGCGATTCACGCTTCAACACGCTGAACCTTGCCTGCCTTAATGCATTTTACGCACACACGAAGGCGAACATTTTCGCCATCAATGGTGGTGCGAACTGGCTGAAGGTTCGGGCGGAAGGTGCGCTTATTGCGAATGTGCGAATGTGAAACACTGAAACCGGTCTGCGGTCCCTTGCCACATACTGCGCAACGAGCTGCCATAATGGACTCCTATTTTCTTTGACTTGCAAGTCTTGCGTCGCTCATCCATGCAAATCCAAACGCGACTAACCGACGCTAAATCGCATAAACAAATAAGCATGCTTGAACGCACAACTACACAAGTATATCACTACGCCAGACATTGCAACATACGCGAGGAGAGAAATACTCAGACCTCGCGCAACGTTGAACAAGGGAATATCGTTAGCGCGGTCTAAGCGCGCTAACGCCTTCGCCGCGCAGAAGCAGCGCTTCTGCCTTGAGCAGCTCAGCGAATCGAGGTGATTTCTCGCGCATTATGCAGCTCGAAATCGTCGATTCGCGAACGAGTTGGAATCAATCAAGATGCGCGAATTTTTGCGCAAGGCGGCAATATTCTTGCATCCAAGCAACGCCATTATTACGCGAATTTGCGCCTTCCAATCTTCAATCTGATCAACAAGCGCGTCCGTACCTCCGCAAGTTAGCGTATGCAAGAACTCGCCAGCAACTCCAACTGCACTCGCCCCAAGCTTCAGCGCACGCACAACATCAAGCGGCGTACGCACTCCTCCGCTTGCAAACACTTGCATTTGCGCACAACCGCCAGCAACCACAGAATCGCCAGCAACCGCACCATCGCAAGAATCGCAAGAATCGTGCAAAATCTCATCGCATTGCGCTATGTCTAGTAACGACTCAACAGTGGTAAGCCCCCAAGAATCAAGGAACTCGTAGCCGCGCACACCCCCACGCCTTGCATTTTCAATCGCAACAAAATTCGTGCCGCCGCGCCCACCAACGTCCACAGCGCGCACGCCCACATTTTGCAAGCGCAACACATCCCGAGCGCTCATTCCGCATCCAGTTTCCTTAACAACAACTGGCACTTTCATTGAATCAAGCGCGCGCACAACATCCTCAATATTGCTAAGCCACGCGCTAAAATCGCGGTCGCCTTCGCTCATAACAAGCTCTTGCGCCGCATTAAGGTGGATTTGCAACGCGTTTGCTTGCAAAATTTCAACAGCTTTAATCACCTGCTCAACGCTTGCCCCTGCGCTTACATTCGCCATAACAAATCCGCGCGGATTAAAGCGCCGAATCACGCTGAAAGTCTCTGCAAGACGCGGATTTTTGAGCGCTGCGCTTAGCGAGCCAGAGGCCATTGCTACACCAGTTTTTGCTGCCACTCTAGCTAGCGACGCGTTTATATTTTCGCCATTCTTGCTGCCGCCCGTCATTGCGTTAATGTACAGCGGAACATCCCATTTTGCGGATTCTCCAAACACACTCACGCTTGTATCTACATCGCTTAACGCCAATTGCGGCAACGCATTTGGAATAAATCGCACGCCTTCAAAACCAGATTCCGCGTGCGATTTGTATTGTTCGCACGCAAGTTTTATGTGATCGTCTTTGCGCTGCTCGATAAGCGAAGAGTCGAGATTTTCATCAATTTCTGCGACTTTCAGATTAAGCGCCTCAATCCCACTTTTTTGCCATTCGTCTTTAATGCGAGCAAACACGGCATCAAAATCTTGTGCGCGAGCAATCGCAATTCCGCAATCTCCTCCGCCTGCGCCGCTTGTTTTTGCTGGCAATCCTGCACTGTTGGCAACTTCGATTAGCTGCGTAAGTTTTGGCGTTTCGATTAGCGTTCCCGTGATTTTGCCAAGATCTTTTAACAGCGCACGATTTTGCGCGAATCCGCTTAATAACGCGTTAAAATCCCCATTTTCTAGCGCATTTGCGATTTTTTGCACGCATTTTTCGCTTTGCACGCAAAAATCTTCGTAAGTTTTAGCGTATGTTTTAGCGTATGTTTTATCAATATTATTCACGCTTAAAGTGCCACTTGCCTCAGATTTCACTCCAGCTTTTACACTTCCAACAAGCTCCGCGCTGCTTGCAGGACTCCCCGTCCACCCTACTAAAAGTCGCAAGCCGCCGCCCACTTTTAAGCGTTTCACTTCAAATCGCGGCCACTTTTTTTGCATCAACTCGCACAAGCTGGAGTCTCCGCTTTCAATCATTTCTACTTCTGCTTTAAGCCATTCGCGATTGTACGCGCGGTACAATACCCATCCGCCGTATGCGCTGGCTGCCACGTCTCCGCCGCTTCCCGACTTTTTTACTAGCGAAGACGCAATTATGGCTAATTTGCACAATTCTGGCGTTGCAATCGCCAATCCGTACCATTCACACAGCGCGCGCACAGCCGCCACCGTTACGGCTGCAGATGATCCAAGCCCGTATTTTTTGCCCGTTTTTTTATCATCTAAATCGCTTTCAATATGTACGTTGTATTCGCGCGCGCAATCCAATTCCCCAGACTCGCAAAACTCCCCAGACGCGCCCATCTCGCGCGCATATTCATCTACAACGTTCATTGCGGAAATCACGTACGCGTAGTATTTTTTAATTTTTTCTACATTAGTTTGTTCTAGCAAATCGTTGGTTTCTGGCGATTTTTCCGCTGGCAAATCGCAAGCAGCCGCGCGAGCACCGCATCCGCATCCATCATTTTTATCTAAAATAAATTCCTTGCTATTGCCAAAACGCGTGCCGTCACCAGTGACGCAACCATTGCCGCCGCCAAACTTCCAATACAACGGCTCAAAATTTTTATCCTCACACGTAATTTTTCCGTAAAAATTCCTGCCGTAAAAATTACTGCCACAGTCGGCATCTTCAGAAAAATCACAAGCTCCAGCCGCATCAACCGTAACTTTTACATAACGATTTACGGCTGTTACGATTGCAGCTCTTCCATCTACAACAGCGTATTCGCCTGCTATATAAAGCTTTCCAGGAGCTGCTGCTTGAAATTTAGTCATGATTTTCTCCGTACAACCTTACTTTAACCGCATCGCCTGGGCGCGCAATAACAAACTGCGGATTGGATTCCGCTGATTCAACAGATTCCGCAAAATCCACATGAGGCAAATCCGCAAAATCCGCCGATTTCTGCGACTCGCGCAAACTCTTAATCTCACTCAACACGCGCAAACTCAACTCATTTTTAACGCGCAAAGCCTGCTCCGCGTTAGTTAAAACCTTAACATTTGGACCTGCGTCCATTGTAGCCCAAACAGGCCACCCCTCGCCGCGCATTTGCAGCACAACTCTAAGCACGGCGTGCGATTCTTCGCTAAGGTAGTCAACGCTAGGATTGGCCGCGCGCATAGCAGCATGCATTCCTAAAGCGTTTCGCTCCGAAACCTCGCCCAACGCCTCTAAATCGCAGTTTTTAATCGCTTGCAAAGCCGTTGCAATGTCATCTTTACAACTTTCAATCCAACTTTTATAAAGCTGCGATGTTTCAACCGTTTGACGCATTGCTTTGCGGCTCGAAATCTTCTTTTTACTTGGATTCAAAACAACAGCCACCATTGCAAGATTAAAATCTTTTGGCGATTCAATTGGCTCCGCGTAACTTGTTTCGCTACTCACGCCCGCGTTCCACAACACCAATCCGCCATAAATCGACCTGCATGCCGACCCCGACCCTTTGCGCGCTAAAATCGAAAGTTCGCGCGCGTTTAACCTAAGACCAGACGCATACGCTGCAGCCGCCGCCAGCGCTGCAAAACCCGAGGCGCTAGACGCAAGGCCCGCCGCCGTTGGAACTGTGTTTTTGCTTACGACTCGCGCACGGCTTTCGATTCCAGCCATTTTTCGCACAATGTCTAGCATTTTTACGATTCGCGCGCGCTCTTCGCTTTGCAATAAATCGCCACTAAGCTCTACATCGTTTAAGCAAACGGAGTCGTCTTCTAGAGAATCGTCAAAATGCACGCTAGTTTTTGTGGAAAATCCGCCTAAAGTCAAAGATAGCGAGGAAGAATACGGCAAAATAAGCTGCTCGTCACGCTTTCCCCAATACTTGATTAGCGCAATGTTCGCGTTTGCTTCCGCGATTGCGCAATGCGTTTGCATCGACTCGTCAAACGCTATTTTTGGCTCAATTTCAACGTTTTCCACAATAACCTTTCTAAAACCTTTCTAACTGCCGATTTCCACAATCCACGTTTTAGCAGCACCTGCACGCTCTAAAGCCAGCGCCACTTTAAGTGCATCATCGTAGTTTTGCGCAAGCGCGATAACGCATCCGCCACCGCCGCCTCCAGTCAGCTTTGCTCCCAAAGCACCACTTTTGCACGCAGCACTAACCAACTCGTCTAATAGTGGCGTGCTCACACCTAATTGCGCAAGAATCTTGTGCGCGCGGCTCATCTTAAGTCCAATTTCCAGCGGCCGCCCAAGCTCTAAATCATCTTGCGCGCTAATGGCGATTTCCCCAAGCTGCTCTAAAAGCGCATCAACCGCATGCGGATTCAAATCGCGCTTTTTGCGCAACGAATCAACCGTATCGCGCGTTTGCCCTTTGCACCCCGAATCAGCCAAAACAAGCCACGCGTGCATGCGTATATTTATGTTGCTAAATTCGCCGCCCAAAAATCGCACTGCGCGCGCCGAAGACGTAGCCTTAGCGTCTAATCCCGATGCCTTTCCATGAGCAACATTTTCCGCCTCCTGCGTAAGCGCAAAAAGCTGATCCTCGCTGGCATCAATCGCGTAATAGTCTAGAATCGCGCGAATTACAGCGCCTGCAGCTGCAGCCGACGACCCCAATCCTCGCTCTGGCGGAAAATCGCAAGCTGTTTCCACTTGCAACTCTTCGCCGCGCCAATTCGCAAATTGCAAAGCCTTATAAATCGCGGTTTTAATGGAGTTCAAACGCTTTGGCGCACTTTTTAATGGCCCGCAAAAATTCAACGCTTTAAGAGTTACGCAGCTTTGAGCAAGCTCTTGCAAGCTGTTTTTATTAGGATTATTTTCGATTTGTGCAACTAGCCCGTCGGTTGCTTGCGACTTTTGCGCACCTGTGTTTAATGCGTTTTCTGCGTTTTGTGCAATTGATGCGTTTTCTTCGTTTGCGCTACTAACTGTTGCGCGCATCTTAAGATTTTTCAGCGGAAGAGCCACTGCACTGTAGCCATAAACAACCGAATGCTCACCAAAAAGAATCACTTTTGCGCAAGTCTGCCCAACGCCAATGCGATTATGTACGCGATTTTTTGTGCGCTCATTATTGCAATCGCACGGATTAGACGCGTGGCGATTCGCTAAAGTGTTGCACTCAGTCACTAATCCTCCTTTGCGACGCACTGGTTCACTTATTGTCATTGCTTAATTATTAGCATTGCATAATTGCGCAAATGCTCGCTTTTGCATGTTAAGTCTATTTATCAACTTTTATAATTTAGTAGCTAAAACGATTCAACACCACGATTTGCGCAATACGCACACAACACATTCACATTTCCGCTTCATGTAGTGCGTTTGTATCACAACACGCCATAAATCAGGTACAAACACACTACAGTTCTGCGTGTTTATGTAGTGCGATTGTACTAAAAAACACCAAAATCAAATACAAACACACTACATGACAGGTAATCGTTCGCGCGGTCTAAGCGCGCGAACGTCTTCGCAGCGCAGAAGCAGTGCTTCTGCGCTGAGCTGCTCAGCGCTCCGAATTACCTTTTCGCGCTACGCTTTAAGCGAAAAGGCAGGTCGTCGCGAATAAAAAAGCTCTGCGCAAGTCGCAGCAAGTAAAACTCACCACAATTCGCACAGAGCCAATGCTTAAGATCAATCCAAATGGATTGCCTCCCATCGCAAATTCCGCAAAATAACAAGCAATCGCAAAATCACAATAACTTGCAAGAACTCACAAAACCCGCGTGGGAAGCTGGAACACGTTTAACTACTCAGCTACAACCTTAACAGTAAAGGAAGCGCTGATTTCTGGGTGAAGAGCCACAGTTGCTGGGAATTCGCCAGTGGTCTTGATTGCAGCAACGCTAATAGCGCGTGCTTCAACGGCGGCCTTTGGTGCCAAAGCAGCAGCAATCTTATCGGCGGAAATACCACCGAAGAGCTTGCCAGACTCGCTCACCTTAGCGGCGATTTCTACAACAGTGCCTTCGATTGCGGCCTTAGCTGCAACAGCCTCTTCGCGAGTGGCAACAGCCTTAGCCAAGCGTGCGCGACGCATCGCTTCAATCTGGGAAGCAGCGCCCTTATTCCACGCAAAGGCCAAGCCCTGTGGAATCAAGTAGTTACGTGCGTAACCAGCCTTAACAGTAATAACGTCACCCGAGTGACCCAAGTTTGCAACGGTCTTGGTGAGAATAACCTTGGTTTCTGCCATGTTCTATCCTCTCAATCAGCGACCAGTGGTGGCGTATGGGAGCAAAGCCATCTCGCGAGCGTTCTTAACGGCCTTCGCGATCTTGCGCTGTTCCTGTACGGTTACACCAGTAATACGACGGGAACGAATCTTGCCGCGGTCCGAAACGAACTTACGCAACAAAGCAACGTCCTTGTAATCAATTTCAGTAATCTTGGCAGCCTTCAAAGGATTTGGCTTCTTCTTAAAAGGCTTGACCGGTGGTTGCGGCCTCTTACGTGACATAGGATGTCCTCTCTTAAATGCGTTAAACTTTTTGTTTTTGTTTATACGCTAAACTGATGTTTTTAATTGTAAAGTCGTATTTAGATTTTTACCAGCATTAGTTTTACAAGCAATAAGTCATATTCGCTAAACTATCTGCCCTAAAGCAGCGGCGACTAGACGCCATTAGCGCGCGCATAAAACTAGTAAACCAGTAAAACTAGAAAAACTAGAACTCTGGCTCTTCGTCTGATCCACCAAAATCGGAGCTAGCTCCAAACGTTGCAAATCCGCTGTTTGATGGAGCCGAAGCGCTCCACGGATCTTCAACGTTTACGCCCTGATTAGCGCCATTTTGCGCATTCATACCAGCACCAACAGCCGCACTATTCGCATAATTCGCGCCGCCAGCATAACCGCCAGTGTATCCACCAGCATTCATACCAGCTCCAGCACCAGCGCCCTGATTGAATCCGCCATTGTTCCCAGCAAAACCGCCCTTCGAGCTCAAACGATTAACCTGAGCGGTTGCAAAACGCAAGGATGGCCCAATCTCATCAATCATCAAATCAATGCTGTATCGTTTTTCGTTGCTGTTTTTATCAACGTAGTTGTTTGCACGCAACCTACCCTGAATAATAACGCGCATTCCCTTTGTAAGTGTTTGTGCGCAATGCTCAGCTAAGTCGCCCCATGCAACGCATCTAAGCGATAATGGCGTGCCGTTAACGTAGCTGTTTGTTCTTCTGTCAAAAGTAGAGGAATTAGAAACAATCGTAAAAGACGTTCTAACACTACCGTTGGAACTGGTAGCAGTTTCTGGCTCTTTAGCCAAATTACCAATCACAGTTATAACAGTTTCTCCAGCCATCGTAGCCTCTTTTCTATTAAGACTTGGAACAATTTCGTGGAACAATTTAGAGCAAATCCAATTTGACTATTTGACTATAAATTAATCAAACTAATCTAAATAAAATTTTGGATATTGTCCTTAAACTTTGACTTTACTTTGCTTTATTTCGCTTTACTTTGCGTCCTTGCGAAGAATCTTCGTGCGGACTACAGATTCGTTAAGGTTCAAAACACGGTCAAGCTCGTCGCTAAGAGCTGGCTCGGCAGTGTAATTCACTACAACGTAGTTACCTTCGTTCTTGCCATCAATCTCGTAAGCAAGCTTACGGCGACCCCAATAGTCGGTACCATCAACGGAACCGCCCTCTTTGGTGACAAGCTCAAGATACTGCTCGGTCAACTTCTTAAGACCGCGCTCGTCAAGCTCTGGATCGGCAATGAACATCAGTTCATACTTGTGTGCAGACATCACCCACCTCCTTCGGACTATTCGGCTGCGGGCTTTCCACAGCAGGAGTGTGTTTGCAAAATCGTTCGTAAATCAAGTTATTACACAATTTATTACGCTATTATTACGCAATAATTTTTTGCATATTTAATTTTACGAACAACCTACTAAGTCTACATCATGCTTGCGACTCACCGCCGCGCAGCTAATCAACCACACTAATGAGCGTAAATATTCCTGTGCTTCATGTCTTCTGGAAGCGCGTTTCTAAGCGAAACAAGCGACCCGGACCTAAACACAGACCTAATTCCAGCAGCCAAAAGAGGCGCAATCGAAAGAACCGTCATATTTTCTAAGCGCTTTTCTTCGGGAACAGGAACTGTATCCGTTAAAATGATTTCGCGCGCGCCGCAATTCTTAAGTCGCTCTACTGCAGGCCCCGAAAGCAGCGCGTGAGTTGCAACCAAAGTAACGGATTTAGCGCCCGCTCCTTTAAGAGTGCGCACAGCTTCGCAAATCGTGCCAGCCGTATCGATCATATCGTCTACAACAATGCAATCGCGGCCTTGAATGTCTCCAATAATTCCATGCGCTTCCGCGTGATTTGGTCTTGTTATATCGCGCGTTTTGTGAATAAACGCTAATGGCAATCCGCCAAGCTTTGCAGCCCATTGCTCCGAAACCTTGATTCGCCCTGCGTCTGGAGAAACAATCGTAGTGTTTTCTAGGCTCATTGTGTTGCGAACGTAGTCAATAAGCACTGGCATAGCCGTTAAGTGGTCCACAGGCCCGTCGAAGAATCCCTGCTCTTGAGCCGCATGCATGTCTACAGTCAAAATACGAGTAGCTCCAGCGGAACGGAATAAGTCAAACATAAGTCGCGCTGTAATTGGCTCGCGGCCTTGATGCTTTTTGTCTTGACGCGAATACCCAAAGAAAGGCGCAACAACGTTTATGCTACGCGCGGATGCTCGCCTTAAAGAATCCACCATAAGCAGCTGTTCCATAATCCAATTGTTGATTGGATCGGTGTGCGCTTGCAAAACAAAAACGTCTGCGCCTCTAACTGGCTGCGTAAAACGCACATACATCTCCCCGTTTGCAAAATCGTAGGCAGTTGTTTCCAGCACGTCTATTCCAAGGTAGTTGGCGGTTTCTTCCGCAAGTTGTGGATACGCTCTACCCGTTACAAGCATCATTTGCTTTTTTGGAGTGCCTTCAAGAATTGTTGACATATTTGCCTTCCCGTTTGCAAAATCAGTAAAAACGCATACGCGACTAGTCTAGCAGCATACAACGCCACTACTCAAATGCGCGAACAACCTGCTGCGCACTTCCATACGAGCTTTGCGCTCCAAATCCCATTGCTGCATACGCCGAAACGTAAGTTGCAACTTGCGCGCTTTGCTCCAGACTAAATCCAGCTGCAAGTCCTGCTAAAACAGTTCCCATAAACGCGTCTCCGCAACCCGTTGTATCTACTGCTTTAACACGCTGAGGGCAAATGCGCACAGCCTTCTTGTCATCTTGCGCAGCATAGTCTAAAACAACCGAGCCTTCTGCACCAAGCGTTACAACTGCCTCATCAAAACCATACTCGTGCATAATGCGCGCAGCATCGTGCCAGTCAAAATCATCCCAATTTCCGTCTTCTGGCTCGCTAATTTTAAGCAATTGCGCCATCTCGTGCTCGTTTACAAGAAGTATGCTTGCGTTTTCAATCAATTCGCGTGGCAGCTCGCTTACAAAAGGCGAATTATTTAGCAAAACTTTTACGCCAGCCGCACGCGCAATTTTTGCCGCCGCCGTTACGGTTTCCATTGGGCTTTCTAGGCATAATCCTAAAACGCTTGCGCCGCAAATTGCTTGCTTAACATCGTTTTGGCTAATGTATTCAACGCTCACTTTTGCATTAGACCCTGGAGCGTAAACGATTGTGTTTTCGCCGCCTTTTGCGTCTACTGTTATTACTGTTGCGCCACTTTTTACGCCTTCTACACGCAAAATTCTAGACGTGTCTACTCCTGCAGATTCTAGCGTGTTTAATAGGAATTTTGCATTTTCGTCGCTGCCTACCGCTCCAAACATTTGCACGTTTGCACCTATTTTTGCTGCAGAAACGGCCTGATTCCCCGATTTTCCGCCTGGAAGAACGCGCAAATCACTTCCGTTTACAGTTTCCCCAGGATTTGGGAGACGATCTGCGACTATTGTGTAGTCTGCGTTCATGGAGCCTACTACAGCAACGCGATTGCTTGATTCGCCTATCTTTTTTAGCGCGCTAGCAAGCATTTCGCCGCTTAGTGGCGTAGTCTTTTCCATCATAAATCCTTTCGTAAAATTCCATTAATTCGTGATTTAAGCGTGATTAAGTATTAATTCAAGCCGCAATCAAATCACAATTTAACTTACGATTAACTCGCCTAATTCTTAAAGCTATGCACAGGCGCTGGAATTCTTCCGCCGCGCGAAACAAACTCCTCGCAGCTTTCGGTATTTACTGGCATAATCGGAGCGTACCCCATTAAACCGCCAAAGTTGGCCATTTGCCCAACGCTTTTGCCTTCCACAGGTATTATGCGCACAGCAGTTGTTTTTTGATTTATCATGCCAATTGCTGCCTCATCCGCAATCATTCCAGATATTGTTGCAGCAGTTGTGCTTCCAGGAATCGCAATCATATCTAGGCCTACCGAACATACGCACGTCATTGCTTCTAGCTTTTCTATTCTAAGGCATCCCGACTTTGCGGCCGCAATCATGTTTGCGTCTTCCGAAACAGGTATAAACGCGCCAGAAAGACCACCAACGTAGCTGCTGGCCATTATTCCGCCCTTTTTAACTTGATCGTTAAGCATTGCAAGAGCGGCTGTTGTGCCAGAAGCGCCAACAGTAGAAAGTCCGATTTTCTCTAGGACTTCACCTACGGAATCTCCCACGGCTGGCGTTGGCGCAAGCGACAAGTCGATTATTCCAAACGGCACACCAAGCCTTCTAGATGCCTCTTGCGCAACCAACTGGCCGACTCGCGTAATCTTAAAAGCTGTGCGCTTAATCGTCTCGCACAAGAACGCAAAATCCTTGCCACGCGCCTCGTCTAGCGCGCGCGAAACCACGCCTGGCCCCGATACGCCAACGTTTATTACAGCGTCTCCCTCAGTTACACCGTGGAATCCGCCAGCCATAAACGGGTTATCGTCTGGAGCGTTGCAAAATGCCACAAACTTTACGCATCCGTACGAGTCGCGGTCTGCAGTCGCGCGCGCGATTTGCTTGACTACTCGCCCAAGCAGCTGAACGCAATCCATATCAATTCCAGTTCGCGTAGACCCCACGTTTGCGCTCGAGCACACAATATCCGTCTCGCTCAAGGCTTTTGGCAGCGACTCTATAAGCATGCGATCGGCAGCTGTCATGGATTTTGCAGGCAGAGCGGAGTAGCCGCCAATCAAATCTACTCCAACTTTTTTGGCAGCCTTATCTAGCGCGTGCGCAATTTGCACAAAGTCGTCTGGGCTTTTGCACGCTGCTGCTCCAACTAGGCTTATTGGCGTTACGGTTATGCGCTTGTTTACAATCGGGATTCCGTAGTCGCGCTCAATCGCGCATCCCGTGCTGACTAAATCTTTTGCAAGGCGCGTAATCTTGTTGTACACGTTTTCGCACACTTTTTGCACGCTTGCGTCTGCGCAGTCTAGCAGATTTATTCCCATTGTTATGGTTCTAACGTCGAGCTTTTCTTGCTCGATCATGGAGTTTGTTTCGCTCACTTCCATAATGTTTAGCATGGGCTTCTCCTACTAATCCCTAGATTCTGTGCATGTTTGTAAAGATTTCCGCGCGCTGGCAGTGTATACTAACGCCAATTCCTTCGCCCAGCTTTGACAACTCTTCGGACAGCTCGCCAAATTCTACGCTTATTTCGTTTACGTCTACAATCATCATCATGTTAAAGAATCCGTTGACGATTGTTTGAGATATATCTAAAATATTCGCCTTGCTATTTGCTAAATGAGTCGTAACTTTTGCTATGATTCCTACAGCATCTTTGCCCACTACGGTGATTACGGCTTTGTTTTCATCATTATTAGTGGTGTTCATAATCACTCCTATTGGCTATATGTGATTTTTGCTGCGCAACAGCTATTCTATCTATTTTATGTGCCATTCGCGCGCGTTTTGCTCCTTATTTATACTATTGCCCGCCGCGTATAATCGCCTAGTTGTGCAACACGCCAAAGTAGCATCTGAATAAATTTTCATAAAAGGTTAAAAATTTATAATAAAATCCTCCATATATTGTTATATCAACATAATATGCATCAAATACCCCCCCCCCCCATCAGTAAATTTTACACTTGTAGTCAACGTCACGCTTAAAAAATTTCACTCAAAAAACAAAAATACGATATAATATCTTGAATTGATGAATATTTATCTGTTCATGTAATTGAGCAAAGCTTGAATGCATACATGTTAAGCACACATTAGCAATCGCAATGCATCGCATGCTCCACAAAGCGGCCGAATAAAAGAAGAACACAAAAAGAATGGGGATTATTATGGTAAAGAACACTCGCAAAAAGCACGCTCGCAATCAAGAGTATCGCTCATTTGCAAATGTAAGCGCCAATTTTAGTGCATCAACCGCGCGCAAACTGTCACTTAGCGCACTTACAACGGTTCTTACTGCAGCCACCTGCTTGGGCGGTCAGCCAATCCTCGCATCCTCTAATATTCTTCTTCCTCCAACTACAGCGGCTTTTGCGGATCAAGTGCGTGATGCAAACACCACTCCATGGCTACATACGCCGAATATTCTTGAGTTCCAAAGGTATCGTTTTGTTAACAGCAATGGCAAACCTGGCAAAATAGAAGCAGACGGTTTGGGTGATTACGATAACACCACCAAGAAATCGGATATGTATGCACATCTTAAAAAGAACGGAAACGACCAGTACCTAGTCTTCGACGTGTTCTTTAACAACGACGGCAAGTCCATGCTTAAAGCATCAAAACAACAGCAGTATGTTTGGCAAATTCCTTTTGCAGTTGCTGACTTGGATAATAACGGCTTTTACAAGTCAGACACATTAAGTGATTTAAGCTTTAATTTTTATAAACGAAATAACTCTAGTTCACAAATGACAAACGCTGTTCTTTCACGCGATTTTTCATTATTCACTAAAGAAGATAGCCAATCAAAAAATCTTAATGACCCATTGCAAGATGACCAGCACCTTGGAAATTCTATTTACAAACCAACCTTCGGCATAAGAGGAGGAAATAGCAACAAGCAAGATTTGAGTAATACTTTCCACAATAATGCAGGCGACGGCGTCATTAGCAATGCTACAACATTGAAAGGCGTATATAGCGGCAAGAGCTACGGCATCGGCTTAAGAACTACAAACGCCAACTATGCAGTGCACATGCATTGCAAAGTAAAGTTACGTCCAGGAGTCACTCTTGACGAGATTCAAGATGCTTATACATGGGCAAATACAAGTACTTATGGTAAAAATACTAACTCAGCATACACATTTATTTCTGGTCGCGAGCGCTGGACTGAACCAGATCTTAAGCGCACAAAAAGCGATAAAATCCCTCCAAAGCTGTATTTTAATGACAAAGAAATTAGCGATTCCAACAACAGCATTGACGTGTATCAGGGTGAGTCACCAAAGATTACTTTCGGCACATCAGATGACAGCGGAAAGGTGACGAAGTTCTCTGTAAAAGGATTCCCAGACTTTGCTAAAAATGGCGATGTTAATGAGAAAGATGATAATGGTATTGATGCTAGCGAAAGCAATCCTCATACAAAAGTTATTAATAGGACTACATTTATACACAAAGATAAAAGTGGCAATCCAGTAAAATCCGACTACACGATTACTGTTTCTGCAACCGACGCTTCTGGAAACAAAGCAGAAAAGAAAGTCACAATACATCTTAAAAATCTCAATCAACAGTACAAGAAGCCAACCACTACCCCAATTACTGTTAATTGGGGTCATAAGCTTACTGAAGCTGATTTCGCTAATAAAATAACCAATGTAAACGGCGGAAAAATCGTCTTTAATCCATTCCCTTCAACCGAAATCCCTAAAGAATACTTTAACGGAAGGGAAACTCTTCCCGCAAGCGCATCTGCAAAAGTTGTATACTCAGATAACTCGTATCACGTTGTTACGATTCCTGTAAACATTAAAAAACCACTTTCTTTGCAACATAAGCTTAATGGAAATACCGTTAATGCTACTGTTGGCGAAGATCTTAAAAAGATAAATGGCACCAACAAGGTTGACGCTAAGCAATATCTTGGCAAGCTTGACGACGCCACTAAGAAGAACATCAAGAGCGCAGAGTGGGTTGACAACGAGCCTTCCACAGATGTTGCAGGAAAGAGAGAGTACACTGCTAAAGTCACGTTTAACGACGGCAGTACTGCGGAAGAAAAAGTCACTTTTATTGTTAAGCCTAAGCAGCCTAAAATTGAGACTGATTTGACTGGTGTTGCAGGAGTAAACGGCAAGGAAGTTGTAGTTGATGCTGGCTCTGGTGCAGTTGGAAGCACTGTAACACTTAAGGATAAAAGCGGAAAAGCTATCGGCACGGGAACCGTTGGAGCTGATGGCAAAGTTACGATTACAGTTAAAGACGGCATTCCTGAAGGAAAGATTACTGCCGTAACTACTACTGCAGATTCCGTAAGCTCTGAAGAAAGCAAGCCTAAGAACGCTAGTAAAGACGATCAAAAACCAACACTTACTGCCAATAAAACCAAGGTTGAAGTCGAAGTTGGCAAAGATTTAACTATCAACCTTACAGCAACAGATGATGTAAAGATTGACGACTTCAATATTGCAGCTCCACTAGCGAAACTTGTAAATGGTGATTTTTCACGTTTGCAGATTGATTACCAAGGAACACAAGATAATCCTAAAGATCGCAAAGTAAAAATTACAATACTCGGCATGAAAGAAAGCGAAATTGGAGAACACGAACTTAAGTTCTCAGTTACTGATGCTGCTGGTAACAAAGTAGAAAAAACTGTAAAGGTAACAGTTAAGAAGAAAGAAGACATTAAGTCAAGAAATATTACTGTTGACTTACATCACCAGCTAGACGCAAAAGATGCAAAGAAAGCTATTGCCAACGGAAGAAAGCTTGAAAAAGCAGGTGCAACCTTCAAATGGAGCAATGAAACTGGCGGCACTCCAGACACCTCCACTGTTGGCAATGAAAAGGATGGAAAAGTTATTGTAACTATTCCTACTAAAGACCCAAAGAATCCACGCGTTGAAACTGTTGACGTTAAGGTAACTGTTAAGGATCGTAAAGAGCCTAAAGTTACGATTAAGCAAAAAGATGGCAATAGCTATAAAGGTATTGATATTAAAACTGAATCTGAATCTGGAGGAAAAATATCTACTCAAATAGCAACTATTACTACATATCGCGGTGATAAGAACGATATTAAGATTACTGCAACCGACAACAGCGGAGAAGTTACAACTCTTACTTTAACGCCTAAAACTCCAGGAGAGAAAGAAAAAGATCCTACTGGAACTGGCACAGATCAAGCACCTAAGACTTTAACGCTTGATGGTACTACTCCGCTCAACATTGAGCCTAGAACGTATACGCGTACCTTAAAAGCTGTAGACCCTTCTGGTAATACTAATGAAGTAACTGTGAAGTTTGTTGTTAAGACTCAGGCAGATAAGTATAGCAAAATCGCAGACACGCCTGTTACGTACAACATGAGCGACGGCACCAAGCATCCAGATCCTAAGAGCGGCATTAATGCAACTGATCTAAAGAAACTCCCTAGCGACGCTACCTACTCTTGGGCTACGGAACCAGATTGGAATAAGCCTGGCAAACAGACAGAGCCTGAAGTCCTCATAACGTTCCCAGACGGATCCACTAAGAAAGTAAAGACAACTGTTACCGTTAAGGACAATATCGCGCCTGTTATTGTCACTCCTAATACCAACAAGGCAAAGAAAGCAGATACTGAACAAGCTGAGTACTACCAATTTAAGGTACATAACGGCAAACAGTTCAACATTGATATCAACGCTTATGACAACAGCGGCAAGATCAAGAGTGCAACACTTAGTATGCCTGAAGAAATAACTGGCAGTAAGATTAGCATCACTGATAAAGATAATAATTCTGCGGAAAAGCCTGCAAAAATTACTATTACAGGCACTGCACAGCGAGATGCTAGGATAACTAATTCGTCCGATAACAAGTGGTCTCGTGAGCTTGTTGTTACAGACGAAGCTGGCAACAAGTCTAAGCTTAAGGTTCAGATTTCCGTATACACGGATGCCGAGGAGCATACTGCTACTGCCAAGCAAGTCGATAAAAATTATGGCGATAATATATCTGAGCAAGATATAATTAATGCTATTACTATAACTAATAAAGATTCTAAAGATCCAAAGATTACACCAACATTCACAGTAACTAAGCCACTTCCAGAAAGCACTGCTACTGGTATGCATACTGTTCCTGTAACTGTTAAATATCCAGATGGATCTACTACAGTCGTAGACGTACCAGTAAAGATTGGTTCTGCTGCAAAAACATACGACCCACAAGGCAATACGGTTACTGTTCCTTGGCACTCCACGGAGGATCTTGCAACGAAAATCACGTCGTTTGACGATGGCAATGGCTTGAAGTGGAATGGTAACAAGCAACCAGCCACACCGCCAACGGTAACTATCGTAGACAACAGTTCCGTTCCAAACACCGATAAGCCTGGCGAAAGCAAAGTTCAAGTTAATGTTAAGTATTCGGATGGCTCTAGTGACGTTGCAACAGTAACTGTTAAAGTTTTGGATCCACAAAGCGAAACTTATACGCCAGAAGGTCAAACAATTAAGGTTGACTACAAAACGCCTAAAGATGACATATCCAAAAAGATTAAGGGCGTTGGCACTGGTAATGGCATTAAGCTAAAGCAAGGCACTAAGGAACTCACTTCTCTTCCAGGCGACATCGCAAGTATTGCTATTGACGATGATAAGACTGTTCCAGATGGCACTCAGCCTGGCGATTTCAATATTCCTGTAACCATTACATATAAGGATGGCTCTAAGAGTCATGCAACGGTAAAGGTTACTGTAGGAAAGCCTCAGAGTGAAACTCATACGCCAAAGGTTGACGGCGTAATCACTAAGAAGTATGGCGAAAATGGCCCTTCTAAAGCTGACATCATTGCTAAAGTCAAGTTTGACGATAACAACAAACCACCAACTGATACAAAAATTACAGTTGACGATGGTCAAATACCTATCAACACTACTACTCCTGGAACCGTCAACGTTAAGGTTACTGTTACCTACCCAGACGGCTCAACGGATCACGTGGAAGTTCCTGTAACAGTTGGCGATCCAGATAACGTTACTCATAAGGCTTCTGCAACGCCTATAGAGTTACATAAAAATGAGGCTCAGCCAACCGAGAAACAAATCAGAGATAAAGTTAATACTGGTGTTAGCAGCAGTGAGGGTCAGCCAACCATTACTGTAGATACGGGTAAGATTCCAACTACAGATAAGACTGGCACAACTAACGTTCCTGTTACAATCACATATAAAGACAAAACGTCCACAACTGTGCAAGTACCTGTAATTGTTAAGGATTGGAATAAAGACGAGTACCCTCCAAGCGCTGATCCTGTTGAGGAGCCGTATGGCACTAGTAAAGAAAAGACCAAGGAAGCTATCAAGAATGCTGTGAATGTTGATTGGCCAGAAGACAAAAAGAATGAGTTGACTTTTGAGATTGTTGATGAGAAAACAATCCCAGACGGCACTGAACCTGGCACGAAACCTGTTAACGTTAAGGTGACTTATCCAGACACATCAACAAAAGAAGTTACTGTTTATGTGACTATTAAAAACAAGCAGTCGGATACTTTCGAGCCGAAGGTAACACCTGTTGTTAAGCCGTATGGCACTGATAAAGAAAAGACCAAGGAAGCTGTTAAGAAGGCTGTAACTGTTGATTGGCCAAAAGATTCAAAGAAACAGCCAACAGTCACCATTACCAGCAAAGATGACGATATTCCAGACGGCAAGACTCCTGGAAACTACCCTGTTGAAGTTAAAGTCACCTACCCAGATGACACGACTGACACTGTTGAAGTTCCAGTAACTATTAGCAACAAGCAGTCTGAACTTTACCCACCTAAGGCAGATAGCATTACCAAGAAGAATGGCGAAAAGCCTTCGGATGAAGAAATTATCGGCAAAGTAAGCGTTCCTACTTGGCCAGATGACGAAAAAGATAAGCCAACTTACTCTATTAGCAAGGAAGATGCTAAGAAGATTCCTACTGGAGATAAGGCTGGCAAGTTTGAGGTGCCTGTAACAGTTACGTATCCGGATGATGGATCAACAACTGTTATCAACGTGCCTGTAACTATTAATGCTCCAAAGCCACAAGCGAAAACTGGCATGACTGTGCCAAAGGGCGTGGAACCTAAGCCAGAAGACAGCATTGCTAATAAGGATAAGTTCCCTGATGGCACACAGTTCGAGTGGACCGAAAAACCAGACACGAACACGGAAGGCAACGACATAACAGGCAAAGTAAAGATTACTATTCCTGGGTCTGATACTCCTCAAGAAGTTGACGTAACTGTTAACGTGGTTGACCCAAGTGCATCTGAAGTCAACGTGCCACAGGGCACGAATTTGCCAGACGCTAAGGATGTTATTAATAACACAAGTGGAGACGGAAACAAGTATCCTGATAACACTAAGTTCGATTGGAAGGCTGAAGATAAACCAGTCACCAATAATCCGGGCACAAAGAATGGCAAGATTATTGTTACGATTCCAGGTCAATCCCCTGTAGAGGTGCCTGTAACAGTAAACGTTACGCCAAATCCAGAAACGAATGTTGTTAACGTGAAGGTTGGCGACAAACTTCCAGACGCATCGAAGGGTATTGCTAATAAAGATAAGTTCCCTAAGGGAACCACCTTCGACTGGAAGGATGGCGGGCCAAAGACCGACAAGCCAGTCACCACTACTGGAACTGTGCTCATTCATATCCCAGGTGTGAAAGATCCAGTGGAAGCCACAGTTCCTGTGAACGTAAACCCTGCGCCTATAGCGCAGGACACCACCGTTATTCAGAACAGCGATCCAGATCCTAAGAACAGCATTAAAGACAACGATAAGTTACCTAAGGGAACCACCTTTGAGTGGAAGAAAGGTGCTGCTCCAAAGACCGACAAGCCAGGAGATACTACTGGCACTGTGATTGTAAAGATTCCAGGGCAAGAGCCTCAAGAAGTGCCTGTAAAAATTACTGTTACAGCATCTCCTGAAGGAAAAGACGTAACCGTGCTGCAAAATACTGACGGCAAGGACAACACTCCTAAGCCACAGGAAGTTATTAAGAATAATAGCGATTTGCCTAAGAATGCTGAGGTTTCTTGGAAGAAGAAGCCAGACACGTCACACGTTGGCAACCAGCCAAGCGTTGTGACTATTACGGTTCCAGGAATGACTCCTGTAGATGTGCCTGTAAACGTGCTTGTTGTGCCAAATCCAAAAGGCAAGACGGTGAACGTGCCACAAAATGGCAATGTGCCTGAGCCAAAAGACATGATTGACAACAATGGTGACTTCCCAGAAGGCACTAAGTTCGAGTGGAAGAAAGACGGCGACGGCAAGGAAACTGGCAAGCCAGATACGTCTAAGACTGGTAAACAAACTGGAACTGTTGTTGTAAATATTCCAGATATTACAACTCCTGTGAATGTAACAGTAAAAGTAAACGTTGTTGATAAAGACAAGCCATTTATCAACGATAGTAGCGCAAAGAATACGCCAGATAAGCCTAATAAGACCACTATTACTGGTAAGGGCACTCCTGGAGCCACTATTACGGTTCAAGACAATAGCGGCAATGCTTTGAAGGATGAAAATAAAGAAATAACTGTCACTGTAGATAAAGGTGGCAACTTTACAGTTGATGTTCCTAAGCAAATTCCTGGCACAACGCTCAAGCTTGTTCCAAGCAAGGACAACAAGTCTGGCACTCCAGCAGAGGTAACAGTTATTGCAAAGCCAAAAGCTCCTACAATCACCGTTCCTTCGGAAAGTGAAAGCGGAAAAGCAACAGACGGAAAAGTAATAGTAACGCCTACAAAAGATGACAGCGCAAAAGTTGTTACGATTGTGATTACAGCTAAGCCAAATCCGCTTAACGGCCCAGAGCAGCCAGTTCGCACGATTGTTGTTAAGAAAGATGATACCGACGGCAAGTGGAAGATTGACGGCCCTTATCCTAGCGGCGTAGAGGTTGATGAAGCTACCGGCAAAGTTACGATTCCAGCAAAAGACTTGGAGGACGGCAGCACGATTACTGCTGTTGCTAAGGATAAGGATGACCACTCTTCGGATAAAGCGGAGAAAACAACTGGCTTTAAGACTCCGCAGATTACCGAACAGTCTATAGCAGACGCTCCAAATGGTGGCGGAAGCGGCGATAGTGGCAATCACGAAAAACAAGTGATTACTGGTAAAACCGATATTCCAGGCGCAACTATTACTGTTACCGATAACAATGGCAAGCAAATCGGAACAGGTGTTGCAGACGGGGACGGCAAGTTTAGAATCGAAATTCCTAAGCAAACGCCTGGCTCGATTGTAAACCTTACGCCTACAAAAGGCACAGGTGATTTTGCTAAGACTGGAAACACTGTTGAAGTAACTGTTGGCGGAGATATTGCCGTTCCACGCATAGACACTCCTGCAGACGGAAGCGCCACAATAACACCAAATCTTACGGATACGCGCATAGATAAGGTTGTTATTACGTATACGCCTGAAGGCGACGGAAGCACGCCGCAAACTGTTACAATCACCGTTATCGCCGAGGGCGATATGCGTGTGTGGAAGATTGACGGCACTGCTCCTAACGGCGTAACTGTTGATCCAAATACTGGCGTTGTTACGATTCCAGCTGCAAAAGTTAAAGACGGAAGCACAATCACCGCTTTTGCAAAGAATAGCACTGATAACACTGCTGAAGGCTCGTCTAGTACTGTTACAGGCACGATTGCGCAGCCTGGAGACGGTGGTAGTGGCGATAGCGGAAGCGGAAGCGATGACGATAGCAACGGCGGTAGTGGCGATAGCGGAAGCCACGATAGCGGAAGCCACGCCAATAATGCAAACAACGCAAACAATGCAAAGAATAATGGCAACAAAAATGATGCTAGCAGCCACAATGGCAGCAATAATCATGGAAACCAATCTCGCAATAGTGAATCTAATAGTGAATCTAGACGAGATAAAGGTGCTCTAGGCAATACTGGCGTTGGTGTTGCATTAAGCGCTCTTGCATCTGCGATGCTTGCTGGCATGGGTGCTGCAGGAAGGGCTGTATCTCGCCGCAAGAAGCGCAATAGCTAGCACGCGCTAAAGCAGCACTATAAACCGCAAGAAAAGGCCCGGAGCGATTGCTCTGGGCCTTTTCTTACCCGCTTTTTTGAATTCTGCAGCTAACCTGCGCGAACGATATTTCCGCACTTTGTACCATATTCCACCTAAATTACGTACAAAACCCGGAAAAAACTTCCGCATTTTGTACCATATTTGACCTAAAAATGGTACAAAAAGCGGAAAACAGATCGTGTCGTTCGCGCAGCCTAAGCGCGCTAACGTCAATGAGTAAAAAAAAACGCGGTAAAATACCGCGAAAACAAACATATTGTGGGTGATATAGGAATCGAACCTATGACCCCTTCCGTGTGAAGGAAGTGCGCTAGCCGCTGCGCCAATCACCCAAAATTTTTTTAATTATGCGTGAAAGGCAATCCTTTCGAGTGGGCGATACAAGGTTCGAACTTGTGACCCCTTCCGTGTCAGGGAAGTGCGCTACCACTGCGCCAACCGCCCAGGTTGTTTATTAAGCTAACACGCTCAATCGAGGTGGGTACGAGAGTCGAACTCATCTATACGGCTTTGCAGGCCGCTGCCTAACCGCTTGGCTAACCCACCACAAGGCCGATAACTCACCAGACCTAGAGCGGACAACGGGACTCGAACCCGCGGTCTCAACCTTGGCAAGGTTGCGCTTTACCAACTAAGCTATGTCCGCAATGCTTTCTCGCTAACTAATGCCAGTCCGAAGCACGAGTAACTACTATACCAGAAATATTTATAAATTCAAGTCCGCCGCCCGTTGGCGTGTCGAATAGCAAACACTGTTAAATTTTCTACCTAACATTCTTTAAAACTCCGTACCCAATCGCCATCCTTCCCCCATTTTCAACATATTCCCTAATATTTTTTTGCAAACTTGTTTCCGTCTTGCCACTTTCCATGTCACTTTCCATGCCACTTTCCTTGCCACTTTCCTTGCGCACTTCCCCACACGCTTCTACATTGTTTTCCTTGCCACAATTTACACCATTTTCACCACGCCCAAAAATCTTGCAATTTTCTCCAAAAACCCAACGCTTATAGTCGTCAGAATATGCAATTCCAAAAACGCGAAACATAGATCTAAATACTCGAATATTCGACTTTTCTGGTAGCAACTTATCTAAAGCAGGATCAAGCAGCCACGATATGCAATAAAAAGTGCAATTCTTTAACTCAGGAATGTACTTATCTATAAACTCATTAGCCAACATAAAACTTATCGTTAAATTTTCTATGCTTAACTTTGCATCAGACGGAATATGTACGCTTACCAAATTTTGCCTTTTGCAAAACTCAAATTCTAATTCACCTAATCTAAATATTTTCATAGAAAGAAGACGCGGGAACCAAAATTCTTCGCTAAAAACAAAAGGATACTTGCCAACACGAATCTTCTTAACAAATCTTTTAATAAAACCAAAAGTACTTAAAAAGACTTCATCTTTAATTCCAGCTTGTTCATATCTTCTACGCACCAAAAGAACGCATGCCATAAATATTGAAAGAATCCGCATTCCGCTATCATCAGCACAATATTCATTCAATTTTGCAACTGCTAACTCTTGATTAAACCCGTCATTAAAAAGGTCTTGTATGCAATCCATCAAAACAGAAATATCTATATTTTTAAAAGATTGTACTATTGTGCGCGTTAGGCAATCATCAAAATGCAATTCGTTACACAGATTTTCAACATCTTCTGCAGTCTGCGAAATCAGGTATGACTTTTCATCTTCTTTTAACAAATCACACATTTTTACCTCACAATAAACTCACAACAAGACTCACAACAAATCAAAATTAACTTCAAACATCCTTTTCCATGGAAAATCTACATTATTGATTTTCAAAGGAAGCGCTTTCGATAAATTCAACTTGCTATACTCTTTCTGCAACAAGTTTTTAGCTTCGCACTTAGCCCACGCTTCGCATGGCTTTACATCAAAATAATTACCACCATAATTATCAATCCTATTAGCTATATTCCATCGAATATTTGATTGATATAACGCATCTTCGATTATTCTATATGCAATATTTTTCTTTATACTTTTTGAATCAATGCCTAAAATTGCTTGAGATAAAACTGTTCCCAAAGTATTGCAATTTGTATTCCATCCCGCATAACTAATAATTCTGTCTAAAACGTTATTATCATCTAGCAAAGTTAATAATTGCAAATCCCCACCATTTGAATACGCACTATCACATAATGCAACTTTCTTACCAGATTCAACTAGCGTGCAAATATGATTAGTAAAATAATTTAAATTTCTATACGTGTCATACGTTACATCATGATTAGATACAGAAAATTCTGCTTCTTGCATAACTTTTCCAGGAGCATTAATCATCAAACAAATGTTGTTTAGTCCACTTAAACCGCTTAAATCACCTAAATCGCTATCTTCCCAATTTTCTAAAAGCCTTGCTCCACAAGCTAAAACATGAGATTTTAGGCTTTCAAACATAGGCCTATCTTCGTAAGAAGGAACTATTGTTGGCCCTAATATAGACGAATATTCAACACTTATAGCAGGCTTTATTCTATGCGATTTACAAAACGCTCTTGCAAGCAGAGTCATGCCAACTTCATCTGATCCAGGATACATAGCAACTCTACTGTTTAACCTCTTAGAATAAACAGCTGATTGAAGTCTTCTTTGAGACACTGCAGTATATCCGTATGGACTAGAATCGTCTTGTGGAAAAATAAGATAATCAATAGTATTATTTGCTACTAAATCAAGAATTGATATATTAATACCAAGATTTTTATCACGACGATTTTCATAATCATCAATAACATATTGAGGAATATCAAAAGATTCTAACTCTTTCTCCTGCGATTGTGTTAGATCATTGCATCTAATCTTTTTATCACTCAGATATGCTCTTAAATAAAGACTCCTGCCATATTCTGCGTAATAATCAGGCTCCTCATCGCTGCTGTTATACGCAGGCGCGCGCATAACAGTGCAAAAAACAAATAAAGTCATATTTGGATTAACTTTTTTGAGCTTTTCTAATACGCGCAGGCGACTTTGCAAACAATCGCTTTGTAAATTATGTACTCTTGAAGGAACCAATCCCCCATACACAAGCATGTCTGCAGATATTATAGCAATATCACATTTTTTGGCGTTATCCATCAAGAAATCAACTATTCCATTAATATCTGCAGACTGTTTTTTATTACCTAATAATTCTAACGGCACATTTACAAGGTCAAAATCACTACTTTTAGCTAAAAGCTCTGGGAACTTATAGTTACAAGGTCGCTCGTCTAATGGAAGAAATAAGACTTTCATTTTAACCTTTCAACCCACCTTCTTGTAATCCTTTGTAAAGATGCTTTTGGAATAAAGCAAAGAATACAACTATAGGAACAAGCGATATTATTGCGCCAGCCGCAACTAATCTAGGATCCGTATAGAACGTTCCTTGTAAACGATTCAAGCCAACAGTAAGCGTATATTTATCGTCATCGCTTAATGCAACCAATGGCCACAAAAAGTCGTTGTAGCTTCCAACAAACGACAATATTCCAATAACAGTAAGCGTTCCTTTTACCTGCGGCAATGCTACATACACGAATCTTTGCCAAATATTCGCTCCATCTACTTTTGAAGCTTCTAGTAAATCTTGCGGAACAGATTTAAACGCATTTACCATAAGCAATACGTTTAACGGGCCAATCAAACCAGGCAAAGCCAAACCAAACAGAGTATTCGTTAATCCCATACCTTTTACTAGAAGGAATGTAGAAACAAGAATACCTTCGCATGGCATGATGATTGCGGCAACAAAAAGCAAATAACCGATTTTACTAAACTTAAACTTTAAGCACCCAAAAGCATATCCAGCCATTGAGCATCCGATTATATTCCCCAAAACATTCATTGCTACAACAATCAAGGTATTGCACAAATAGTGAAGTATAGGAACTGTTCTAAATGCTTTTACAAAATTTTGCACTGTAAAATCATGCGGAATCAAATACGGAGGCATTGCAAAAACATTGTCATTAGGGCCCTTAAATGCTAGTGCAATTTCCCATACTAATGGACCAGCTAGCAATATGAACACTAATACAAGAATGCAATATTGAACTATCGTTCCGATTCTAACGCGATGAGTGTTATTAGTTTTCATCTCCAGCACCCCTGTGAACAAATATTTGCTGAATAACTGTTATAAAACCAACAATAATTAACAGAACAACGCTTATTGCGCTAGCGTAGCCAGTACGAGCACTCAATCCTGTTCCTTCTTGCTGAATCAGCATTGTCATTGTTATGTCTTTTCCGCCTATTCCGCCTGTACCACGAGTAATTACATACACCTCGTTAAACACTCGGAATGCTGCTACAGACGAAAGCATCATTATTAGAGTCATTGTGGATCTAACTCCTGGTACTGTAATGCAGAAGAATTTGCGCATTATTCCAGCTCCGTCTATATCGGCAGCTTCGTACAATGATTTATTTATGTTAGCTAAAGCTGCTAAATAAATAATCATGTAATATCCAAGACCTAACCATATTGTTACAAACATTGCACTAAAAATTGTTAGCCATCTGTCTGTAAGGAATGGCAATGGCCCTGTTACTACGTGAATCATCTGTAGAATGGAATTAACTAATCCCCTTGTATCGAGCAAGTTAGTCCAGATAAGCCCTATTACCACTGCAGACAACACTACTGGGAAGTAGTAGGTTGTTCTAAAGAATCCTATTATTTTTGAATCTTTACTCACTAAAGCAGCAAGTATAAGAGGCAAAATAATCATAAACGGCACAACGCATACTGTGTATAAAGCAGAATTGAAAATAGCAGTTACAAAACGACTATCGCCAAATAGTTTTACGTAATTTGCAAATCCAACATTGTGCCCAGGTATAAGCATTCTAGCGTTTGTAAAAGATCTTAAGATAGTGTTTATAAACGGATAGATGCAAAACAATATAAGTATGATTAAAGCTGGCAGAACAAATAACCAAGATATGCATCCATCTTCGTTAAATTTTTTACGGAAGATGCCCCGAGGGGCAGGAGCAGCATTGCTGCTACTCACTGCCGACTCGGCTTGTGGATTATTCATAGGAGAAATCATTACTTTAACCTGTCGTTTAGTGCAGCAACTGCTTTATCAAGCGCTTCTTTAACTCCCTTTTCTCCTTGAATTGCCTGAGTTAATTCAGGAGATAGATAGTTTACGCCGTCAGTATCGGAGATCTCTGGTGGGAAGTTTGCAACAGTACCATTGTCAATTTCTTCCTTAGCAACTCTAAGAACCTTGCCTTCTATAGTAGATTCGTCAATGCTCTTAAAGAATGGATCATCCATTGCGCCAGCTGCAGAAGGATAAGTATTTGACTTCTTAGAAAACTCAACTTGATTCTTCTTGTTTGTTAAGAAGTTAGCGAGCTTCAAAGCCATTTTCTTATTCTTTGTTTGAGAATTTACTGCCATTAGCATTGGGTTAAGTGTATTCTTCTTGTTTGTTGCCAATGGTGCTACATCAAGTTGCTTATAGACTTGCGGAGCATTTGCCTTAAATGCGGCAACAGAAGAAGTTGAATCAAGCATATACGCTATGTTTCCTTGGAAATATAGTTTCTCTGCGTTAATTATGTTTGCGTTCATTCCATCTTTAGGAATAGCACCCTTCTTATAAAGATCTGCATAATGCTGAATATACTCAACACCCTTGCTAGAGTTAAAGGTAAACTTTGATCTGTCTTTACTCAAGAAGTTAACACCATACTCTTCAAACTGCGAAGGGAATACGTATGGAACAGCAATCATGTAGCTCTTACCACCGCATTTTTCATTAACCGTATTTGCCTGATCAAATAAATCATTGTAGGTTTTTGGCGGCTTATTAATGTCTAGACCGCAGTTAGCAAAAACATCCTTGTTCAAATAAGCAACATCAATATTCAAGTACCATGGGAATCCGTAGACTCCTTCGTCAATACCATTGCCCGAGAATTTAGATCCATCCCAAACCTGAGGCAAATAGTCCTTGGCCATTCCTGCAGCTTCTTTACTAAGATTCAGCAACGCTCCAGACTTTGCAAGATTGTATGCTTGCTGTTCGTTAACATTTACAATATCTGGCAATTGACCAGCTGCAGCATCCGTAGATAACTTTGAATCATAGTTTTCTGCAGGCTGATCAACCCACTTGACTTTTACTCCAGGATTTTCTTTTTCAAACTCACTAATAAGTTTTGTAAAATATGGAGTGTAAGTATCGTTCTTAAGGTTCCAAGTTTGGAAAGATACTGTAGAAGATTCGGAATTATTTGCAGAAGAACCGCATGCGCATAACGATAGTGCGGCTGCGATTGAGACGCATCCAGCAATAACACCTTTACCAATAGCATTCATAATGTTTCTCCTTTGAAATCAATTTATGTATTAACAGTTACGTATTAGCAATATCTAGTTGGAAAATGTATGTAATTAATTATTTCCCTCCTTTTTTATATCGTCATTGTGATTGCCGATAAGAGCTGCTCCTAACGCACCAAAAAACACCTCTTGATCTGCAATCACTAGACGATTAGATATATTTAATGAGGACAAAAATGGCGATTTTGTCTCAAGTTCACCAATAACTTTTTGTATATCCTTTAATAAAATTGTTCCTATCTTGCTTATGCCACCGCCGATAACAATAATTTTTGGGTCAAAAGTTACTGTGAGCATTTGTATTGTGCTTACAAGCGTGAATATGAATTTATGCCAGACTTTTTCAGCCTTTTCATTTTTATTGGAGACTTCTCTTAGCAACGATGCAATAGGATATCCATTTTTGGTAGGCCACATTTGCGCTAAAGCACTTCCAGATATTATTGTTTCTACACACCCACGCTGACCGCATGGGCAGATTGCACCATTTTTGTCTGCAACTATGTGTCCTATCTCTCCTGCAATCCCAGTCGAACCGTGGAAAAGCAACCCATTAATAACTACTCCTGCCGAAACACCAGTGCCTAAATTCAAGAACACTAAGCTGCTTGAATTTGCTCCATAATAATGGTATGCACCAAATGCTGCAGCATTAACATCGTTATCAATGTAGGCATTTATTCCAAATCTATTTAAGATTTCAGATTTGAAATCTAGATTATGCGATCCCAAATTCACCGATTCACATACGCAACCAGTGTTTTGATTCACTAATCCAGGTACTCCAATACCGATACTTAAATCAACTTCCTTTCCATATATATTGTTAACTTGCTTAATCACTTTTGATATGAGATTACACACCTCATCAACGATTTCTTTTTCTCCTTGATGAGTAGACACTTGAGAATACGCAATAGGCTTATTGTGCGTGTCGAAAGCTGCACACAGCACCTTTGTGCCACCAACATCTACACCTATACGTATTGGCGAATCAAGTGCCATAATAAACTCCTTACAATTACCTCTACCTTGAAGTAAAGTCCATATTTATTGGATTAAGTACAATTATTGCACTAAAAAATAAAAAAGCAATACCATTTATAATATTTATCAAAAAACATTGAAAATAAAGGCGTTTCGCAATATAACTTATTAATACAAAAAACGTAAATTCAAAAAAATAATTTCTAAAAACATCTTTTAGTATATGTTCCAAACTATATATTTATCTGATAATATGTAACATATAAAAATAAAAGGGCTTGAAGATGGGATGCAATATGGAAGATACCCAAATACCCCAGTCGATGATAAATCAGCTGATGACGGTTTCTCAAAAAACACTACCCGCAGATGCAAGAATAAATAATAGAATGTTAGTATTCAATTATTTATTCCCAAAGCAAATACTCTCTAGAGCAATGCTTGTAAGAAAGACCGAACTTTCAAAAGCATCAATCTCTACCGTTGTATCCGAAATGCTAGATGACCACATGCTTATAGAAAGTGGGCATGAATCAAAAATAGAACGTGGTAAAAGAGGAACATTACTAGAAGTTGATGCAACTTATTGGAATATTATAGCTATTGACATTTCTCAACCATGCTTAATACAAGGCGCAATCCTCAACCTATGCGGAGATATATTAAAACGATCAGAAATATCACTATACAAAAACACAGATGTTAGCGCAGACAAAATAGTTGAATTGTGCAAAACTCTTATAAAGCAATCGAATAATAATATATTGGGAATAGGCATTGCTGTTCCTGGAATTGTAGACAACAACGGAAAAGTTATACGTTCATTAAATCTTAAGTGGGAAAATATAAATCTTAAAGAAGAATTAAACAAATATTTTGACTGCCCTATTATTATTGACCACGATACAAATAGCGCACTTCTAGCAGAAAGATTTTTCGGCAACGGAGTATCAAACACTATATTTATACAATTATCACTAGGCGTTGGAGCATCTATATTAATAAATGACGCAATAATTACTGGCATAAACAATTCTGCAGGAGAAATCGGTCATATAACCATTGACACTAATGGTCCAACTTGCACATGTGGAAAAAAGGGATGTTTAGAAACATATATATCTGCAGAAATATTGCATAAAAAAATGTTCACATCTAATCAAGCAAGAATAGACATACTAACAGAAGCTGGACATCATTTAGGAAAAGCTCTTACAACAACTATTAATCTTTTAGACTTAACAGATGTTGTTATTTATGGACCATCCGACATTGTAAACAAAGTCTTTATAAGCGCAACAGAAGAAGCCATACAAGAGTACGGCCCTTATAATCCAAAACATTCGTGCACAGTAAGACGCTGTACGTGTAATAACGACATAACTCTTATTGGAGAATGCATTTCTGTTATTCAAAACAGAATTATGCATCTTTAATATACGAAAATATACCAATATTTACCAATAAAAATCTTTAATCATATTGTATGTATTAAAAGATAAAACTTAAACAAAAATAGCAAAGAAGCATTAATCATGGATATAAAAGAATCAACAATAACACTTGTGCCTTATCCACAAAAATTAAAAATTACAGGAAATGACTCCACAACTCTTCCAGAGTCAAGCTATATTAGTTTCAAAAATATTAAACCAGATACAAGAATTACTACTGCTGGAAAACAGTTATGCGTAGACTTAAAAAATCAATTTAATTTTGATTGGAATGTTAGCTACGGGGATGGCTATAAAAGCGCCATAAATGTATCAATAAACAAGGATCTTTGCGCACAAGAATATAAAATTTATACGTCATTAGCAAATAATCAACCAAGAATAAATCGTGCAATAATCACTGTAGAAGCTAAAGACATTCCGAGTATTTGTTTTGCAATACAAACTATAAGACAGTTAATTAAACAATTTGGAACAAGTATGCCTTTAATAGAAATTGAAGACTTTCCAAAAATACCAGTCAGAGCATACTCTTACGACGTTTCAAGAGGTAGAATACCTAAGCTTTCTTGGCTAAAGATTTTGGTAGATCAATTGTGCTTATACAAATATAACCAGTTACAGCTTTATGTTGAGCATACTATTGATTTAGAAAATACTATTGAATCGTGGATTAAGCATACTCCACTTACATGCAGTGAAATTATTGAACTAGACGAATATTGCTACAACCGAGGAATTGAGCTTGTTCCTACTATGGCAACTTTTGGCCATATGTACGAAGTTTTAAGAAGTCCGTCTTATAGAAACCTTGGCGAATTCCCTAACCAATCACAAAGGCCGTTTAGTTTTGTAGAAAGAATGCTGCATCACACATTTAATCCTGTAAATCCACAAACAATACCATTCATAAGTAAAAGAATTAAAGATTATGCAGCATTATTTAGATCAAATAAATTCAACATTGGCGCAGATGAAACCTTTGATCTTGGCTGCGGAGAAAGCAAAGAAATTGCGCAAAAAGATGGCGTAGCAAACCTATATTCATCTTACGTTCAAAAATTATGCAATACGTTACAAGAAATAGGATCGCAGCCAATAATGTATGCAGATATTGCATTAAAACATCCAAATATGTTATGCGCCATTCCAAAAAATGTTATTTTTGCAAACTGGAATTATGCAGCAAACGTTACAGAAGATAGTGTTAAATTAATACATAATCAAAACGCACAGCAATACGTATGCCCTGGAACACAAACATGGAATAGGCTAATACCAGACTTTGATTGCGCAGTTAGCAACATATCTAAAATGTGTAAATATGCTCACAAAAATAACGCTTGTGGATTATTACTCACAGACTGGGGAGATTATGGTCATATAAATGATCCAATTCTCTCTTTGCCTTATTTGATTATGACTGCTCAATACTCATGGGGATCTAGCAAGATAAGTAAAAACAATGTAGAACACGATTTTACAGATATCAATTCGCTAAATACCTTATTAAAAGATATAAGCAATATTCTTACCGATAACTCTTGCCCTCAATTATGCAATATTCTTCAAGAAGCATCACACTCACAAGCATTTAGCTGGTCAGACGCGGTGCAATTTAAAGAGCTTGATGATAATGGCGATTCAAACAAAGATGTTTTATTCTTATTAGGATTCAAAAAAGACATATCTCTAAAAGAAGCAAGAAAACAGTTTTTGACTGATAGAAATCAACAAATATTAAATGCAGAAAAATACAACAACACATTGTATAAATGCATAAATGATCTTTATAAAACGTACTCTTGCTCCAAATGCTACACACTCAAAGAAAGAACAAATAAAGACTTTATAAACACAACAATTTTAAGCATTCAAGGCCAGCAAATACTTAACAGCCTTGGATTGTATATTCTTAACGCAAGCGCAGAATATTCAAATAGCAGCAGTAAAATAAGCAAAGACCAAGTAGCTTACTTTGTACAGACTATAAACAATTGGTTTGTTCAATATGCGAATAGGTGGAATTCTATAGGAAAATCTGCAGACTTGTACAGGATTCGACAAGTTTTTGATTGGCACATAGATTGGCTGCTAAAAAACGCCAATTAAATATATTACTTTTATTACTTTTTATTACTATTTATTATCCGATGACTATTTTATGAAAATTATAAATATAAGATGAAGGCTTTTATGAATAACACAAACTGCTTAATCAACGAACAAGCAATTCTAGACTCTGGATTAAAAATATCTAACATATTCGATGTAAAACATAGAGTTTTAGGAAGATATAATAATGTAAAAAATCCTTGTGGAAGCAAAAAATACTATTCAACTTATTGGACTGGAAGCGGCGTTGAATTTTTGTATTCAGGAAACTCACTAAAACTTGTAATTGAGTCATCTTACACACAATATGAACCTTGGGTAAGCGTAGACATAGATGGGTGCCAAATAAGCAAACAAGCACTTAACAATGGCGTTAACTTAATCCAATTGTCTAACGATTTAGAAGATAACAAATATCATAAAATACGTTTGCTAAAAGAAACACAGTTTATGCACGAAGACCCGACTCAAACTTTTGTTATAGAAAAAGTCATATATGATGGAACTTTTAGGAATCCAGAAAAACCATCTTTAACCCTTGAATTTATAGGAGACAGTATAACAAGCGCAGAAGGAGCATGCGCAAATGCGAGTATACAGAAATATTGCTCTGCCATTTTTAGCGCTTGGAATGGATACCCTAGAATAGTGTCAGACGCCTTAAATGCAGATTTTAGCGTAATATCTCAAGCAGGCTGGGGAATAGTTTGCAACTGCGAAAATAATCCTAATTGCACATTAACAAATATATACTCAAAAATTTGTAAACCTGCTCAAGGGAGAAACATTGAATTTGGCTGCAACGACAGCTATAAACCAGTAAACAACACTGATTTTATTATTATAAATCTTGGAACAAACGACGCCACAGCTTGCTTTGCAAACGAGTGGGAAGACCCGAAAACACATAAAAAATTCAAGTTAAGTTTAGATAAAAATGCTCTAAACTCAAGTGAAAATGACTTCTTAGATAATGAGTCTGCAAAGATAGTTAAAAACGGCGTAAATAACCTATTAGAAACAGTTAGAAATATTAACCCAGACTCAACCATAATTTGGTGCTATGGGATGCTTGGAAATAGGCTGGAGAATCTTATTAAACAATCCATTAATGATTTCTGCAATAAAACGAGCGACAAGAAAATATTCTATATTGAATTACAAAATACTAGCGATAATAATCTTGGCGCATGCAGTCACCCTGGAAAAATAGCACATAAAAATGCTGCGCAAATCTTAATTAATAAAATAAAACAGTTGATGTAAAGGATGACAATCAAAAAAGAAAGTATGCATTACAAAAAGCGTCTATTATTGCCCGCGTTTGTTTCTTTTTACCCGCGTTTGTTTCTTTTCAACGCAATTCGGGAAACAAACACGCGAAAATCGCTTGCGCTGTCCAAGCGCACTATACTCACGGCGGTATTGAGTGACTGGAAGTAGGCTTCCAAGTATGAGCCTGTTTTGCGGAATTTGGAAGTAGACTTCCAACTTTTGCCATTTTGCACTAAACTTGGAAGTAGACTTCCAACTTGCGAAAGGCAAACGTATGTATTCCAGAACTGATTATCTTAATAAGCTTCTTGCTTTTAAAGACACTGATTTTGTAAAAGTGATAACAGGCGTACGTCGCTGCGGAAAATCGGTAATCCTTAAACAATACATGGATTCTCTTCGCGAGCTTGGGGTGCAAGACTCGCACATAATATACATAAATCTTGAAAGTTTTGAATATCGCGACGTGCTTACAGATTCCAATCTTATGGATGTTATCTGTTCAAAAATGCACAGTGGTAAAAATCCAAGCAGTGGCAAAAGTCAACAAACAAATGTAAATCAACAAAAAACATATATTTTAATAGACGAAATACAGTTTGTAGATGGTTGGCAAAAAGCCATTAACGCACTTAGAGTTAGTTTTAATTGCGATATTGTTATAACGGGTTCTAACGCAAAACTTCTTTCTGGCGAGCTTGCAACTAATTTAAGTGGAAGGTACGTCGAAATACCAGTATATCCGTTCTCTTTCAAGGAATTCTTAGGAGCAAAGCAAATCGACGTTAATTCTAGAGAAGTCGATTTGGTGTATAAAGAATACGAACAATATGGCGGCTTTCCTAGTGTTGTTCTTTCAGATGAGCCGCTTAGATACACCATTCTTTCTGGCATATACGATTCTATTATTCTTAACGATATTGCTGCTCGCGCTCAAATAAAAGATAGTTTTACGCTTAAAAGAATAGTCGCATTTTTGGCTGATAATGTTGGTCAACTTGTTAACGCTTCTAAGGTTACTAGTCTTTTAAAAAACGAGAAGATAGAAGTTTCAAATCATACTATTTCTAGGTATTTAGAGCTTTTGCAAAATGCTTATTTGTTCTTTGAAGTGCGCCCGTACGATATTCGCGGTAAAGCATACTTGAGGCAGAATGCAAAGTATTTTATTGTTGACAGTGGTTTGAGAAATCAGGCAGTTAGTCATCGTCTTGGGAATATGGGTAATCGCTTAGAAAATATTGTATTTTTGGAGTTGCTGCGAAGGGGGTATGACGTTGATGTTGCTCGAGTTGAGGGTAGTGAAGTAGATTTTATTGCGCGCAAGGGCGATTTGGTTGAATATTATCAAGTTACTCAGCAATTGCCAGAAAATACGCATGAAACCGATAATTTGCTTAAATTACGCGATAACTACGCGAAATTCCTTATTACAGGCAGATATGCGGGAGTTGATTTAATAGACGGCATTCACGTTAAGTATGTGGTTGATTGGCTGATTGAAAAGTCTTAATAAGACTTGACAAGTCTTAATAAGTCTTAATAGACGCTAGCAGATTGACCGTCTTTTGGCGCGCGCTGCGACGCTTGCGAGGCCTAAACGCGAAGGCAAGCCATGTCGCTCGCGCGGTCTGAGCGCGCGAACGTCTTCGCCGCACAGAAGCAGTGCTTCTGTTTTGAGCGGCTCAGCGAATCGAAGTGCATTCGCGCGCTACGCTATTCCTCGCGGCTATTAGTAGCCGCTCGGCTGATTTGGCATGTAAAGTCCACTGGACTTTACATTTGAGCCAAATCACGCTTTGAAGGAGCTTGAAATGCGTTATGCAATTTCAAGCTCAGTCAAAGCGCTTTGCAGCGCGGAAGCAGTGCTTCTGCCTTGAGCTGCTCAGCGCTCCAAATTGCCTTCTCGCGCTACGCTTTAAGCTCGAAGGCAGGTTGGCGCGCCTGCTAGGAGAGAAATACTCAAACCTCGCGCAACAGCAAATAGGAAATATCGCGCTACGCTCTAAGCGAAAAGGCAGGTCGGAGAACGCATCAAACAACAAAATAAAAGCCGCAACGAAAAATCCATTGCGGCTTTTATTACTTATAAACCTTTCTAAAATTTTCAACAATGCCTAATACTCTGCAATTTAACAATTACATAACAATTACAGTTAAATACGGCAATAAATAATTTATTTACTAAAATACCTGACTACAATACCTGACTCTACTACGCCTCATCTTTCTCAACGTGCGAATGGCTATAAATCATCTTCATAGAGAAGATGAAAATAACCATAGCTGCAAGAACGATAATTCCGCCTATCATAAACACGTTTGCATATGTGGAAGCAAGGCCGCTTGCTGTTCCAAACATAGATCCTCCGCTCATCGAGCCATTGGCCATAAGCTGTCCGAATAAAGATACACCAATCGAACCAGTAATAGCTTGAAGCAAATCATTAAATCCTAAAGCTCTACCAGATTCTTCAGGTTCTACTGTCAAAGTTGCAGTATCAACAATTGGCTGGTAGAAGAACGAAGTGCCAAAGTAGTAGATGCACGGAGCAACAGCAAGCGCCCAAACCTGGCCTGCAGGAATCAAAATAGCTATTGCAATCAAGCCGCATCCCATGCACGCAAGAGCAAGAATTACCGAAGCTTTGCGTCCAATCTTTTGAATAATAGGACCAGCAACAAATCCCATAATCGCAGCTAAGATGATTGACCAAACAAGCCAATTAGACACTTGGGAAGAATCAATCTTATAAACATTTAATCCAATAGCATTGCATCCTGCATTCAAAGTGTAGCTAAAGAAGTATCCAACAAAGATTACAACCATAGTCATTGCAAATGCTGGATTTGTAAGCATCTTAGGTGTAATGAATGGGTTCTTAGCCTTATTTATATAAACAACAAATGCGATTAACGTAACCACGCAAGCAGCAAGCCAGAAATAATTCATATCTGTAAAGAACATAGTTACAGATGCTGCAAATAGACCTATAAGCGCAAAGCCAATAACATCAATCCTTGCGCCCTTGCAATGTTCATCTGGCAGATTCTTACGCAATACTGGCAGCAAGAACACTGCCAACACGCCAATGCCAAACAGAATTCTCCAATCAACTAGGGTCATATATCCTGCAAGGAACACACCTAAAGCGGCAGCAGCACGGAATACTGCAACAAATATTCCGTACCAAATAACTCGCTTCTTCTTTTCTACATACTTAGAAACCAGCACCAAGAATATAGAGCCAGAAACTTGCCATCCAGCAGATTGTAAAATCCTAGCAATAATTACAATCCAAATATTAAGATGACCAAAGCATCCAAGAACCGATGCAGCAACAAACACAACAGTTCCTAATGTCATCATCTTCTTTAGCGACACAAAATCACCAAGCGAACCATAAATAACGCACACAATACCCAAGACAATTCCTGGCAAAGACGTGATCAATGGAGCAAGGTTTGCTTGTTTTAGCTGGTCTCCAATATTTACGTAAATCATTCCAAAAGCCTGCTGCTGCAATACGCCAAGAGTAAAAATAGCGAGCACAACAGGAATTGCAACTTTTGCCATTTTATTCATTTTTGCGAACTCTTCAGTTCCCTCTTCAGGAACTGGAATGCCATTAGTTCGCTCACTGACTTCAACTTTAGTCATGGCTATTCCTTTCTTCTATTCTTCCAATTAAATGGAATATTTTTGCCACGCCTATATTTTTGACGCAGCATCGCTGGCACAAATCTTCATTTGACTTATGTCAACAACATTTACTTATAAATCAGCTAAATCAGCAATACCCACTAAAAAACGAATTTTCTAACAGATTTCCCTATGCATAGAAAGCTGATATATTTTTTTACAATCATCTGGATTTAGCCTTGCAACGGAACCTATAGAATTATCTTCACCAAAGAACTCAATTTGACTCAGCATCTTATCGATTCCATCTTTTGGCAAACCCGCATCTTCAAAACTCGTAGGCATACCTAAGGATTTGAAAAACTTTTCAGTTTCCAAAATTCCCTTATTTGCTAAATAAGATTCACTATCTACAGTGCTAACATTTGCTTCAGTAGAAATGCCAAACACTTCTTTTGCGTATCTAGCAAATCTCTTAGCATTCTTGCTAGAAGCAACCTTCATCCATGAACACATGATTATAGATAATGTTGCACCATGAGGAGTGTTATATAGAGCACTAATCTCATTCGCTAACGTGTGCGTAGACCAATCTTCATTGCGACCAATACTAAAAGTATTATTCTGAGCAATTGTTGAAATCCACATAATCTGCGCACGCAAATCATAGTTTTCCAGATTTTCCAAACAGCGCGGACCTATGGAAATTAGAGTGCGCAGAACGCCCTCGCACATTGAATCCACTACCCCGAAATCGTTATCATCGCTAAAATATCTTTCGCAAATATGACTAAACATGTCTACTATTCCGCATGCTGTTGGATATGCTGGAACGCTAAGAGTTAGCTCTGGATTCATAAAAGCAACAACAGGTCTGACTATTGTATTAGATATAAGCAGCTTAAGATGCTCAGAGTCATTATTTATAACCACTACTTTGCTTGATTCACTACCCGACGCAGGCAAAGTAAGCACAGAAAACACTGGCAAACTAGACTTTACTTTCGCAAACCCAGTAAAATAATCCCATACATCACAATTACCAGCAGCTCCAATACCTATAGCTTTAGAAGAATCAATTACCGAACCACCTCCAATTGCAACGATGCCATCAATGCAATTATTTTTTACAACTTCAATACCTTTTCTAACTAGCGATAGCTTCGGATTTGGCTCAACTCCACCAAGATCAACAAAATCAATATTGTATTTATGCAAACTATTTTTAATATCAAAAAGAATATGTGAAAGGTATTCTCCCCCATCATAATGAAGAAGAACCTTAGATATACCTCTATCTTTTAATTCTTTTCCAACTTTACATTGAGCATTCCTGCCAAACACAAACTTAGTTCCAATGCAAAGATCAAAATTATTAATCATGATTACCGAACCTCCAGCAAAGAGTTTCTTTCTTCATTTGCAATATCAGAAGAAAATAGAACTGAAGAAATGTCATTTACGCAATTAGCTAAATACTTTGGCCTGGCCAACTTCAATGCAGAGATTTCACCGTCTCCATAAGATACAGCAATACAATCAACACAATTTTCTCTAGAAGACTCAACGTCGCTATAGGAATCTCCAATATATACACAATCAAAAGGGCTAATATTATATTTACTAATCATTAAAGAAATCATTTCTTTCTTGCTCATATAAACTTTCGATTCAGAATACAAAGAATCTGGAGAAATCCAACTGTCGAATAGCTCAATCCATTTTTTTATATTCAAAATCTTTTCCAATGCATCCAATGGCTTATTCGTAACTATTGCATTTATTACTCCGCATTTTTTAAGTTTCAAAATAAGCCGAGCAATACCCGCATACATGTGCGTACTATGAAAATTATTTAAATTCCTATAATGATTACTAATATCTGAATCGAATTTTTTATAAAATTCAAATCCAGGATATGGGATGAGGTACTTAAATATTTCTAATGTTGACTTACTCAAATTAGAACTATTAGATATAAATCCTTCAGGAAGCTTAGACCCACAAGCACATGCGGCATAGTTTATGGAACGCCACACGTCTTCGCTTGTACTGGCTATGGTTCCATCAAAATCCCAAAGGATTAATTTATACCTCATCCCAAGCCCTTTCTTTATAGATTGTTAATAATGAACAATGTTTCTAAATAGCGTTTCTTAATACTGTTTCTAAAACTAAATTAGTTATAACTTTCAAGAGTCTTGTAAAGCATATCTACAAATCCAGGGAAATCTAGCTCAAGAGCTGCTTCTGCGTTAGGTTCCTTACCTCTTGGCTCCATAGTTGGAGTACGCTCTAAATCAACAGCTGGATTTTCGCCACGTAGATGTCTGTAATCACATACAGTCATTCCTCTTGTTAGCTTTCCATCAAGCTCAACGTCAATATGCATTGGCACAGCCTTAATAAGTTCAGGGAAAGCAACCCATGTTACAGCACAAGCATCATGCATTGTTGCGCCTGTTAGATTTGTTTCTTCAGCACATGTTCCTATAAAGAATTCAGTTAAATCAGCAGCTAACATTGCTGCTTTTGTTCCAATTTGCCTAAATTTAGCAACATGCTCTGCTTTAAGATCGCATTGACGAGTTAAATTAATTCCAGTCATTTTTACATGAATTCCAGAATTAAACACTCTAGACGCTGCTTCTGGATCAACAAAAATATTGAATTCTGCCGATGGAGTCCAATTTCCAAAAGTAACAGACCCACCCATGATGCATATTTCTTTGACTCTATCAACAATTCTAGGTTCTCTATTTATTGCAGATGCTATGTTTGTTAGCGGACCTGTAGCTATAAGAGTTACATCATCTGTGCTCATAACTGTGTCAACAATAAAATCTACAGCATGCTTATTCTGTGGCGTATAAACAGGATCTGGAAGAACTGGACCATCTAGACCAGTAACACCATGGAATTGAGGCGCAGTAACAAGAGGCGCAACCATAGGACAGCTATGCCCAGGGTAAACACCAATATTATCTGCCTCGCCTAAAACTTCAAGAATTTTAATTGCATTAGTCGTCACATTTTCTAATGGACTATTACCGCCAATTGTTGTAATTCCTAGAACATTAAGATGCTTAACAGCAATCATTATTCCAAATGCATCATCATGACCTGGATCACAATCCAAAATTACTTTCTTTTTATTACTCATTATTAATGACTTCCTTATCATATTGTTTGGTAACTTATTATTTATTGCATTATTTATTAATCAATAACCTCAATTGTTATTTGAAAGTTTTTACATCATAATGCAACAAAAATTCATTAATTTGATTGATATTAGGAGAATTCCTAGCACCTTTATGCGCTACTGAATACGCAGCAACAGCATTCCCATACAGTAAGGATCGTTCAATATTAGAACAATCCAACATAGATTTTATGTAACCAGCGTTATAAATATCGCCAGCACCTATAGTATCTACAACATCAACATTGAACGGTGGAGCAGATATAAC
Organism: Gardnerella piotii; assembly: GCF_049815665.1. Taxonomy (NCBI): domain Bacteria; kingdom Bacillati; phylum Actinomycetota; class Actinomycetes; order Bifidobacteriales; family Bifidobacteriaceae; genus Gardnerella; species Gardnerella piotii. The sequence goes on along the minus strand of NZ_CP187450.1, from coordinate 418,188 downwards.
GCTACTATTCTTAAATCCTATAGAGCCGTTTGCACCATCTCTTGCAACAACTGTACGTCCATTAACAGATAAATCTTTTGCATTATTTTCCCATGTATCATCTCCTAAATAAGAAAACTCGTCTGGACCAGAACCTAATAAATGAGTTACATATGGCATTATTCCCATCAAAGCATCATAAAAATCAGGATTTAATACGCCATTATCAACTCGTAAATTCAAATCGAATGAAGTAGGAATTCCGAGATTATAAGCCTCTCTAAATATGCGCGTAATAGAATCTCTTGCAGAAGTGTTATACACAAGGCACATACCAGAAGAATGAATCCAATCAGAGTTTCTAACAGCATTCATAATGCGATCATCAAGATCTAGCACCTTAAAGGATTGGCTCTCTCTTGGCCAACCCCACAAATACCTTTCACCAAACTCATCTACAAACGCAAACACTCCAACGGTATTTAACTCAGCATGCGTGCGCAAATAGGTTGTGTCAACGCCTTCCTTAGCAAAATCATCTAAAACAAAACGACCATATTGGTCATTCCCTATAGAACCAACAAAATATGTATTAACTGCTAATCTAGAAAGCGCAACAGCAGTATTGGCAGAAGTACCTCCACCTTGAATAGATACATCAGGATACTTAACAATAGTTCTTTGCTTATTCAAAAATCGCGGATAAGGAACTATAATATCTACATTTGCATCGCCAACAACAATAACATTATGCATTTAACGCCGCCTTAATAAAAGCTTCCACTTTTACAGGATCCTTACATCTCAACGTATTTGCACGCTCGTCTTTGTAATTTGTAAGACTAAATGAGTCAACACCATACGGGTTAGTATCATGAATCGCATCAGCAACATTAGAAGCATCAAGGCCTCCAGCAATAATGCATTTAACAGATGTAGAGTCAATAATCTCCTTATCGATAGACCTATCGTGCTCAATTCCAGTTGCGCCTATGTCGTTAGCATCTGGCGATTTTGTGTCTATTAAAAAGAAGTCGGAAACTTTTTCATAATCTTTAACATATTGGAGAACTTTTTGCTCTTCTAAAGGAACGCCTTTAAGAACAGGTATAGCTTGCATAATAAGAAGCTCAGGAAACCTACTTTTTAACTCACCAACTTGTTCAGGAGTTATACCTTCTATGTCTCCAGATAAATGCAAAACATCTGGCATTGCTAAATTTAAGTCTTCACTAATTTCGTCTATATTCTCCGAACACGTTAAGCCAATTCTTACGGCACCTGGTTGTACACCATTAAAAATCTCTTTTGCTTGCGAGCAAGACAACTGACCTGGAGTATGTTGAATATGCCCATAGCTTACGCCAATATGCTTAGCGCCAAGACTTACAACCATACGCGCATCTTCCACAGTCCTAATTCCATAAATTTGTACAATAACGTCAGCCATATTATTCACCTTTCACTGTTAAACAATTCAACAAACGCTGGCACAGTAAATGGAGTGCCATTCATACCAACTTTTTGCGCAACTCTTGTAATCGGTGGAGGAGTTACAAAAGATAATCGCAAGATATCCGTTTGAGAAAACACCTTCTCTGCTGGCCCATCTAACAAAACTCTTCCAGACTGCATAACAATTATTCGACTAAAATTCTCCGTAACAAACTTCATGTCATGCGATATTGTTATGCACAATTTTCCTTGAGATTGCAGCGTCTTTATAATCTTCTTAAGACGTAGATTCCCTAAAACATCTTGACCACATGTAGGCTCATCAAAAATAATGACTTTTGGATCCATCATAAGTATTGCGCCAATAGTGCAGAATTTTTTCTCTGTTAAAGATAGGTCAAAAGGATGGATATCTAACTTATTGTTAAGACCAACAAGATTTGACACTAATTCCATGCGTTCTTCGATTAATTTTGAATCCATTTTTATTTGTTCTGGACCAAACGAAAATTCTTTACGAACACTCTCTAAAAACAGCTGGTCATCTGGATTTTGGAATACATACCCAACTTCGCAAGCCCATTCAGAGGTATCTTTAGTATCAACATTTATCCCATCAATTAAGACTTTGCCCGAAGTTGCTTTAAGAATACCGTTAAAATGCTTAACAAGCGTTGTTTTACCAGCGCCATTTTGACCAATTATTGCAACAGGCTCGTTGCCGCTAATGCTAAAAGAAACACCATCAAGCGCTTTGTGCCCCGATTTATATTCGTGCACAAGATTGATAACATCTAACTTCATGAGTTAACCTCACTTTTATTAGAACGTATGCTACTTTTAACAAGATCAACTGCCTGATTCTCGGTGATAGGAATTTTAGTCACATTTACTCCGCAATCGGCAATAGCAAAACCGAGTTTTACGTAGTCTGGAGGTTCAATTCCGTGATTAGTAATATCTGGATTTGTAAATACTTCATAAGGCGATCCACTTGTAAAAACTTCGCCATTATCCAGCACCATAACAGTATCAGCGCACCTTGCAACGCGCTCCATATCGTGATCAACCATAATCACAGTTACGCCACTATTATTGAGACGTTTTACAATGTCAAAAATCTCCTCGCTGCCAAGTGGATCAAGTTGTGTTGTACACTCATCTAAAACCAAAATCTTAGGTTCCATAATAAAAGTTGATCCAAATGCAACTCTTTGAATCTGTCCACCCGAAAGCTCAAGAGGATTTCGGTCTAAAATATCACTTATACGCATTAATTCTGCAACTTGAATAACTTTTTCAGTCATCTCCTTACGAGCAACACCTTGATTACATAATCCATATGCAAGCTCTTCTGCAACAGTGCCCGAAGTGTAGCTAAGTTGATTAAACGGATTTTGAAATACTAGACCGATTGTTTTAGAAAGTTTAGCTACACTAGAAGAAGAAACATCATTGCCGTCAACAACCACTTTTCCACGCGATTTGCCAACAAAATAATGCGGTATTAAGCCAACTAATGCATTACATAATGTTGATTTACCAGATCCGTTAGCGCCTATGATACATAAAAAGCTTCCCTCTTTAACATCAAAGCTTATATGTTTTAATGCACTTTTCTTACTACCGCTGTATCTATATGAAAAATCTTTTACGGAGAGAATATTATTCATTTTAGACCCCCATAATAAGGAATAATTCCAACATAGAAACAGGTAGATAGAACTAAAGAGATAGCAAGAATTAGTAATAACATGTAAGTCAAAACTGAGTCATAAACTCTCCATTGGACTTCTACTATGCTTGTTCTTTTTACTCCACTTACACCAAAGCCACGCGTTTCTAATGTCATTCCTCGCTCTTGAGCATCAGTCAAAGAGCTTAAAACAACAGGCCCAAGTAAAGGTATTAGCGCACGCAATCTGCCAATCGCACTTCCAGACATTTTTAACCCTCTAGCGCTTTGAGCCTGGCTAATAACAGACATTCGTCTTTGCATTTGCGGAACAACATTTAAGCTTGCTAAAACTAAGTAACCTATTTTTGCAGGAAGACCTATACCAGTTAAAGCAGCGACCATACTGCCTATATAAGTAGTTTTATTCATAATGTAAAAACTGCCCAAAAATACTAGAACAGTAACTACTACTCTTCCCGCATAAATCATTCCTTCGAGACCAAGTTTTGCAAATCCAAAATCCGCTATAAAGGTTTTATTACTGGGACTATATAGCCCTTGTATAAACATAAGCATTAATGTCATTGGTATTCCAAAGCCAAACATAAGTTTTACATATGGAACAACAATCCTTGCAATACTTGCTACAACAAAAAGAACTACAATAAATGCAATTCCTAGACAAGGATCTGGCCATGCCATAGATGAGATTCCTAAAGTAAAAATAGCAATTATTTTTGTTATAGGATTCAGCATAGAAACAGGATTATTATCGCAACGCTGCCATGTTAAACAACTTTTATTATCACTCATTGCAACATAACTCCCTCGTTAAACTTATGAAACCATAAAACCATGAAGCTGATTCAAGATTGTTAAATCAGCTTCTTCGCCAAAAAACTAATTAATCAACAGAATCTTCATCATATTCATCTGATTCATCAGAATTATCCGAATCATCTGAATTGCCTGCAGCATATTGACTTAAGAACCTCTTAGGCACCTTTTTAACAATAAAGTAGGCAACAGCAACAGCAATTCCCTTATCTAATAGGTTCTCAATAATTGATGATGAAAATACAGAAGCAAAAATATTTTTCATTGCTACAACAAGCGTTGCAGTAAGAACCGAGGTTCCATTAATGCCAGTTGCTCCACTAAAAACAAATACTGTTATAAGTGATGCAGAAACGGCGTTTACTAAGGTTACAACAACCCAAACAATTAGAACACCCCACCACTTTTTGAATAAACCTGCCTTAACCATATAACCAACAACAAGACCACATAAAACGCTAACTACCGCATAAGGTAAATTAACTGGATTTGCCACCAATGCTAAAAATACATTTGTTAAGAACCCAGTTAAGGCAGCAACCCACGGTCCCGATAAGCAGGCAACTACCATAGTTCCAATCATATCTAGAAACAGAGGGAGCTTTAGCGTTGAGCATAGAGTACCGCCAATAAGATTTATACCTACTGCAATAGGAATCAAAACTAACGATTTAGTTGAGAATTGATTCTTAATATTCTCAATAAATAATAGCTTCTTTGCCATCATGCACCACCCTTCAACAAAATGTTGATAAGTCTTGCAAAGTTGTTAATTCTTTCAAAATTTCAACAAAACAACACTGTATGAAAATTGTTTCCTAAACAGTTTTCATAATTCATCTTAGAATAATAAATACTTATTGTCAATAATGCACAGTTATGAATAAACTATATCTTTGAAGACAAAAAAGAAGGAATCAAATGAACATTAAAGACATAGCTCGATTATCCAAAGTTTCAGCATCAACTGTGTCAAAAATTGTTAACAGTAAAGATGATTCAATCAGTTCTGAAACTCGCGAGCGCGTCTTATCTGTAATACGACAATATCACTACACTCCATATGCAAAAATATCGTCGCAATCAAAAACTTGGCATATTGCAGTAATTCTTAGATCTTCAATATCTTTTGACACAACTTTAGACGGAATAATACAAACAGCACAACAATCAGGCTATGGAACAGTAGTTTTCAATAGCTATTCAAACATAGAACAAGAAAGTAAAAATATAAGCGCGCTTAGCAAACACAAAATCGACGGTGTTATATGGGAGCCAGTAAGCAAAGAAAGCTTTAATAAATTAAAAGGAATTGAACACGAAATACCATGGCTAACTATTGGATCAATAGGAGGCGACGAATCACTATTATTGCCCTATTCAGATGCAGCATATAAACTGACGGAACAACTAATATCGCATGGTCACACATCAATAGGATGTTTAATGACAGATGGAAGAAGAACAAAAGATTTTCTTAACGGATTCAAATCATGCTTATTTGACCATCACCTCGATTTTGACGAAAGCAGAATATTTTTTGACCTCAACGACAAATTAGTAGAAAAAATAAGCGATCACTCTATTACTGCGCTCGTGTCTTCTCATTATAGAAAAGCTTTAGAATTTCAACAGTTAATGACTTCTCTAAATAGAAGCATTCCCGAGGACGTGTCACTCGTATCCATAAAAAACGACACAAACAAACAGCCTATATTGGCAAAAAACTCTGAAATATCTACATATACAATCCGCAACGCTGATTTTGGGTCATACTTGTGCAGCAAGCTTATAGACGAAATAGAAAAAAGACATGAATCAAAGACTTCTTTCGTTCAAGAATTCCATCTGGACAACACAAGAACTATAGGATCACCATCTCAGCTAAGAAAACAAAAGATAACAATTATAGGATCTATTAACCTAGACACATGCCTATCTGTGCAAAATTTGCCAAGTAAAAATGAAAGCATTAATGTTCAAACTTCTAAAACTTATCCAAACGGTAGCGCAATAAACCAAGCTATAGCAGTATCTAACCTTGGCCAACGTGTAACCCTAATAGGAAATGTTGGATACGACTTGGATGCAGACAAAATATATAAAACACTTTCACAATGGGCAATAGATTCATCTGGCGTAATACGCAAACATGAATCTCACACTGGAAAAGCGTACACATTAGTAGACGCTTGCGGAGATTCAATAACATCTGTAATATCTGGCGCAAATAGCACATTAAATCAATCAAACATACAAGATAGAGCTAATTTGTTTGAAAACACAGCATATTGCATAATTCAATCAGATATACCTGTCGATGCAATAATATCTGCGTGCAAAATCGCTAAAAAAGCTGGTGCAAAAATCATATTCAATCATGTTTCATCCGAAAACATACCGAAAGAAATAATAGATAAAATAGATATTTTATTTACGAATATAGATAGTAAAAACACTGATCGAATTGAGGAAATAGCAAAAGAAAAATCCTCATCTTTTATAAATAAAGGCGTAAAAACAGTAATTATAAATATGCTGCATAAAGGATACTTACTATCTGATTACAAAGAAGAAAAAATAGTAAATAGCAACGAACCCAACATCGAGAAGTATAGCAACTGCAGTGATGCTTTTGTATCAGCACTAGCAGCATATATGCTATATGGTTACACCACAAACCAAGCAGCAGAAATTGCGGCCTACGCTGCAAATTATTCGAATTCTAGAGAAGAGATAACACCATCTTTTATAGACAAATATACTTTAGAAACAAGTATAACTATGCCTAAAAGCAGTTTGATAAACCAGTAGACGCTTTTTGTAGCTATAATCAGCGCGAGAAGCCACAAACACCGTAGTGCAATTGTAGTAGTGCGATTGTGCTGAATTTCGGTTTTTTGATGCAAACACACTACATTAGACTGGAAAACAAAAAGGCTTGTTAGAAACCTAACAAGCCTTTAATACTAAAGAACAGAATCCCGTCCCTAGCGGAAAACCATCTCTAGCAACAAGCATTAAGCACCTGCAAGCAGAATAAAGAACCTACACGGTAAGAAAAGGAAATTTCGGCAAACCGAGCAAACTCTAAACCCCGCGTGCAAGCTGCAGCACAAAACACGCGCCGCCGCCTAACGCAAGCCTATTTCAGGCGCGCACTCACACACTTAGCATAAGTGCGCGCGCAATGCTTAGTGACGAGCCTTGCGAACAGCAGCACCCATGCCAGCAAGCATGGTGGCAGCCAAAGCGGTCAAAGTTACGCCAACACCAGTACCAGTGTGGGTGTTACCGCGCTTGTCCTTGTCCTTCTTGTTCTCAACCTCAGTCTTAGCACCAGCCTTACCAGCAGCACCGTTTGCGCCAGCAGCTGGAGCACCTGGCTTACCTGGCTGGCCAGCTGGAGCACCAGGAGCAACAAATGGGTCAGAAGAGCCTACAAAACCAACACCATACTGGAAGTCACTACGAAGCAACTTAGCAGTCTCTGGAGCAACAAAACCAAGAACCAAAGACTCCTTATGATTCTTAGCATCACCATACGCTTTCTCGTAAGCTCCGAAAGCCACATCATACTTGCCGAAAGCCTCATCATACTTGCCCTTGGCGTCGCTAACCTTGCCCTCAAGCTTAGATACAGCAGCGTCAGCATCTTCCTTAGCCTTCTGCAAGCGACCAAGTGTAGCCGCATCACGCTTAGACATATCATCGGAATGCTCATTCTGGAAATCAGTATAAGCCTTCAAAGCAGCAGAAGCCTTAGCCTTAGCAGCCTTCAACTCACCGTCAAGCTTGTTAGCCTTAGCAAAAGCGTCGCGAACGCTCTTATCGGCAGCCTGAAGCTTAGTAGACGCAGCCTGCAAAGCAGCAGTGTAATCAGCATCAGATGGATCCTCAGCCTTTGGAGTTTTAGCATCCTTCTCCAAGGAAGCAAGATACTGAGCATGGAGATCCTTTACCTTCTGCTCCTGCTCGTTGTAATCCTTGACATTCTTATTGTAAGTAGCCAAGTCGTTTGCATACTTCTGTGCTGCTTCGTACTTATCAGCCTTAGCTGTAGTCTTCTTGGATTCGTCAAGAACCTTAGTTCCATTCTCATCTTTAAGGCAAGCAAGAACTTCAGCATCTTTTGGAACAGCTGGCTTATCCTTCTTCTCATCTGGCTTGGTCATGCCCTTAAGAGTCTTATTAGCCTCATCATACTGCTTTTTTAAATCAGCAGTCGTTGGAGCCTTTGCAGCTTCAGGAGCCTTAGGAGCATCAGCAGCAAAAGCTGGGGTTGCCATTGCAAAGCCGGCAAGCAAAGTAGCGCCAGCAGCGAAAGCGGCGATAGCCTTCTTATTCATCATTTTATTTCCTTTCTTCTTCTCCTATGCGTTAGGGGCGCATAGAAAAATTTGCTCCACAATCCAAAAACGGATTGTGGCACACGGCCAAACTAGGTGCGGCCATGTTTGCTATTAACATACCCCCCCCCCGTTTGAAAAAGTCAAGCCCCAGCCACACGTGCTAAACCGAAAAAATGATGTTATACACAAACTAATTCACAATAAAGGCCACATTGCCGTAAAATTTGTGGATAAACAATACTTAAACCGTAAAAATACGCATTTCAAGGTTTTTGAAGAATTTTCCCAGGTTTTTTTAAGGAAACGTTATTCGCGCGTGTCGCGGTACAAACGCACTACAAGGTTGCATAGGTTACATAAAGCTAGGTAGAGATTCGAGATTTTTTGCAGCGGATGAAGCGAACCTCAGCATGAAATGGTGATTCGCTGAAGTAGCAAGAAAAATCGAGAATCTCAGGCGATTAAGCAATACGCAATTGTTCAAACACGTAAGAGGGCTGGGTGATTCTTGGTCGAACAGTATAAGAGCGGCAGCCGATACCAAATAATCCAATGGCACACGCCTACAAACAAACTTAAGCCAAAAACAAAATCAAAGCCAAATCGGAACAACCGCAACAGCAAGCAACACGCAATAGGCGGAGCGTTGTGAGACAAGAATTAGCCAGCCCTCCCACAACGCTAAGTAGGAAAATAGCTTGCGAGGCCTAATCGAAAAGGCAGGTCGTCACGTAAGCTATTCGCCAGTAACTGTTGGCGCAAGAACCAAATTCTTAACCAACTCGCGAGTGCGAAGCTGCGAATCCGCATCTAAGCAATCGTCTGTAATAACAGTGTCAACCTGGTCAAATCGCGCAAAAAGCGAAAGCGACGTGCAAGTCCACTTAGTATGATCCGTTAATATAATCGTGCGATCCGCAATATCCATCAAAGCCATATCTGTAGCAGCTTCCAGCGAATTTGGCATAAGGAACCCACGAGGCAAACTAACGGAATGCGTTCCCAAAAATACTGTGTTTACGCGCAAAGACGAAACAACTTTATCTGCAATAGGCCCAACCAACGAGTTGGAACGCGTAATAACACCGCCTGTAACAATAACCTCAATGTCTTTGGATTCAAGCGCTTGAACAAGCTCCGCAACTGGAATCGAATTTGTTAGAATCGTGATTCCAGACGCCCTGCGCGACTCAAGAAGATGTTGAGCAAACACATACGCTGTTGTGCCGCCACCTATTGCAATCACATCTCCTGGCTGAACATAATCCACCGCCTTAGCGGCGATTGCATCCTTAAGCCCCATATCCATCTGCGACTTTACGGAAAACAGCGGCTCCGAAAGAAGCGTGTTAGTTGTAACAGCACCACCGTGCACGCGCTTTAGAAGACCGCGATCCGAAAGCTCCGCAATATCCCTGCGAATTGTCATTGCAGAAACGGCGAGTTCCTTAGAAAGAGCGGTAATACGCACGGCCCCCCTGGTGCGAAGGCGGCTCAAAATCAATTGTTGACGCTGTGAAGAAATCATGTGAACATTATCGCACAAGTAAATGCAAAAAACAAACGCAAATGAGCGTTTCTAGGCTCAAAACGTTAGGTATTTAACAAAAATCGCGTAAAATCTGGCAAAACGAACAAATGCTTACGCAAAATGCGCGCAATACCAAGCACTGTAGAGATTCGAGATTTTTCGCACTGAATGAGATGAACCTCAGCGCCGAAGGTGGTGATTCATCGAATGAAGAAGAAAAACCGAGAATCTCGGTGATAAAAACCACGCAATTGTTCAAGCATGCAAGAGGGCTGGGTGATTCTTGGTCGAACAGTATAAGAGCGGCAGCCGATACCAAATAATCCAATGACTAACCCTACAAACAAACCTCAACACAAAAAACAAAATCAAAGCCAAAACGGAACAACCGCAACAACAAACTACACGTAATAGGCGGAGCGTTGTGAGACAAGAATTAGCCAGCCCTCCTACAACACCAAGCAGAGAATGTCGTTCGCGCGTTACAGCGCGCTCACGTCTTCGCTTGCGTTGAAAGCACACCGTGCTTTCAACCTGAGCAAGCTCAGCGCTCCGAATTGCCTTTTCGCGCTACGCTTTAAGCGAAAAGGCAGGTCGTCGCGCGCGCAAAGATATCAGTATTGATGATGCGTATGATCGTGCATAACGTCTTTATGCTCCGATGCGTGCGGAATGTGCAAAACGCGCATACGATCAATCGCCCTGCGCGCAAGCTGATGAGCAGAACCTGCTCCTTCTCCTTTAACGCCAAAAATAACAATCAAAGCCATAATAGCCGTAATAATCGCGCTAATTCTCAAAGTCCATTGCACGCCAAAAATACTAGCTGCAACGTTATCCGCACTTCCGACTCCCGTAAGAACGTGATGCCATTGCGTAAAAGTAGCCATTGTTACAACAAGCACAGGCGCACCAATCGCACCCCAAAGCTGTCGCATTGTGTTAGTCACAGCAGACCCGTCGCCAAGCTCGCTTTGTTGCAAACAGTTTAATGACCAAGTTGTAACAGGCATAAGCAAGAAACCCATGCCGATTTGACGCGTAAATTGCCAAATAGAAATCCACCAAATCCACGTATGCATGTCTATAAGACTCATCATGACTGTGCCAAAAAGCAAAATCAACGAGCCAGCCATTGCCACTGGCCGCACGCCAAAACGATCCAGCATACGCCCACCAAAGTATTGCGAAATGGCCATTCCAAACGCGCCTGGCAAAAGCACAAGTCCGCTCATAGTGGCGGAAAAACCGCGATCAGACTGAATATAAAGCGGAATAACAACCATAATCGAGCTAAACGCAAAGAACGTTAAGCATGCACAAGCCGTTCCAACTGTAAAATAGCGATTTTTCAAAACGTTAATGCCAAGTAGCGGTTGCTTACCACTCGCGTGCGCGCGCAATTGTCGCACAACAAACCACGCCACTCCGCACGCACCAACAAGCATAGGCGCCCAAGAAAACGCGCTAGCAATTCCGTACGCTTCAATATTTGTAAAGCCAAACATAACGCCGCCGAAGCCAATAATCGAAAGCCCAACAGAGAAAAAGTCGGCTTTGGCGCTGCGATCTTGCTCACCAAAATTGTGCAAGAAGAACGCAGAAAGAACAATAGAAATTACGCCAATAATACTAAGCGACAAGAAAATTGAACGCCACCCATTAAAATCGGTTTGCATGCCACCAACAGTTGGTCCGATTGCAGGCGCAATGCTCATAGCCATTCCAACGCTGCCCATTGCCATTCCTCGCCTCGTTACTGGATACACGGAAAACACAGTGATTTGCAATACAGGCCACATAACGCCCGTGCCAATCGCTTCTAAAGTTCGACCAGCCAACGCCATAATAAAATCATTGCTAAGCCATGCCATAATTGAGCCGAGCGTAAAAAGAATCATAGACGATATAACGATTTGACGAGTGGAAAATCGCCTAGTTAAAAACGCAGTAAGCGGCACCATAATGGCCATAATCAGCTGAAAAATAGATGTAAGCCACTGACCTGTAGTAACACTAATGTTAAATTCGCGCACAATAGTTGGCAGCGCGGCCGTAAGTTGCAATTGCGCAAAATTACCAATAAACGTTATAAAGGTTAGAATTGCCAAAGAAACCAAGGCTGCTCGAGTAAGACGATTGTTCTTATACGCCTGCTCACCAACAAGAGCATGGCTAAGTTCACGCAAATTCCCAAAAGGCTTGCATTTATAAGACTTGCTAACAGAGTCACTACTCTTATTAAACCATGATTTTCTAGGCAATATTGTCACTTAAACTTCCTTCCATATTTGCAAAACACGCATAAAATAATCAGCGATTATTGCAAAATCAAGGAATATACTCGACTCTACAATAATCGCCTTAAAACAAGCTATAAGACTACTCCGTGAGTTTGTTGTTTACAAAACTATGTTGTTTACAAAACTAAAAACCCACGATTCTCTATAACCCCACGATTCTCGAAAAAATAATTACAAGTCAAATCAGTAGCTACACGCCAAATCAGTAGCTTCTGTGCGATAACCAATGCCTATACGCGCCCTGGATTGAGCCATAACGACCATTGCAATAATTCCAGAACCAACGAAGCTGAGTTTGATAATTAGTTGCCCAATCGGCTCCCATAGAAGACATCTTCCTTCCAGGCAAAGCTTGAGGCAAACCATATGCGCCAGAAGGATTCATAGCGTTTACGCGCCAGCCTGATTCGTGCGAGATAATAAACACGGTAGCAGTAAAATCAGCCTCGCTGTATCCGTTTGAAAGCAGCCACGAATGAGCCCACTCTTGCATCTCACCAGCTGGAACTGTGGTTCCAATAGACTCAGCAGAAGCAGAATCTACACTAGCGCCGCCAGTTCCAACAAGAACAACCCTATCTTTTGGAGCTTGCTTAACAAAAGACACAAAAACGTTGGAAGACACAATCTTCTTACCTGCACGCGTAACGATTTTGCTCGTTTCCATAACGCCAGGCGCACCTTGATCTTTAACCTTTTCCGTGCCTTTTGGAAGAGCAGATGTCTCTTTTTTAACCGTATTAAACGCAATAGGCTCGTCGGAAGTTTCTAACTTTGCTCCCGCACGCTTAATGGTTATAACTGTAGCTTCGTTAACCTTTGAATCAAGAGACGGCGTAACAACGTCGTGCGAATCCAAAGTTATGTCTCCCGCTTCTAAAACTGACTTAACGTTTGTAAAATCTGTTCCAAAAACCGCGCGATGATGGCCATTTATATTTACAGTAATATAAGAAGTTGCGCCTTTTTTAGATGGTTTGAGCGAGTTTCTGTATGCTCCACGAGAAACCTGATTTTCGCTATCTGTAGCCGAATAGGCGGTTACATAAGACTTTGCGGAATTTGATTTGGAACCAGAATAAAAGTTTCGAGAAACAATTCCAAGAACTACAACAGCCACAATACTAATAAAAATCACTGCAACTCTTGCCCATTGACGCATGCTCAATGAAGTAAGCGTAACAGTTTTCTTTCTGTGACTTGTCATAACTCTCCTTGATAGAAGTTAGTGCAAAGTGTAAACCTAAAACGTTATACGACTTTTCGTTATATAACTTTTAGTCATACGACTTTTTGCACAAAGTATATATAATTGTAGTCTTACGTAAAGAGAAGCCCTAAAAATCAAGGTTTTTGAGATTATTTCACACTCTTATTAAATCCGCTTTACTCGCTTACAGAATCACCTTCATCATCTTTACTAGGATCATAAGCTTTAGCTTGATTAACTAAATCTTCTAAATCAGCTGGAAGCAAAGCGCCAGCTTGACGATAAATAACATCTCCGCGCTTAATAACCATAACTGTTGGAACCGCTTTAATCGCAGCTGCACTCGCCAAATCTGGAGACTGATCAATATCTACTTTAACAAACGGAACATCTTCAAACTTTGCGCTTACTTGCTCAAAAATCGGCCCAAAAGCGCGGCAAGGACCGCACCAAGTGGCCCAAAAATCAACAACAACTACCTCGTTGGTGCTTGCAATCTTCTCAAAATCTTCTTGAGTAGCGTGAATAAGTGCCATTTTTACTCCTTAAAACAAGATTTAATAAATTTTACACGTACACGTACTCATTTGCACTGTAGTTATTCACATCATCTGTAGCTATTAGCATCATCTGTCGCCTTGCGGCACTAGGCTAGAAAACATGCTTGATATCCAATTTATTCGTGAACATGCCGACGTAGTTAAGGAGTCGCAACGCAAGCGTGGCGAGTCCGTAGAACTTGTCGATGAAGTGCTTCGCGCAGACGATTTGCGCCGCACAAGCCTAAAGGCATTTGAGGCAGCTAGAGCCGATCAAAAAGCAATCGGCAAAAAGGTAGCAGCCGCAAGCGCAGATCAAAAAGCCGAACTTATTGCACAAACAAAAGAGTTAGCGCAAAAAGTTGCACAGTTTAAGGCTCAATCCGAGCAAGCTACTGCAGACTACACAACAGCAATGTGGAAGCTTTCTAACATTGTAGAAGACGAAGCTCCAGAAGGTGGAGAAGACGACTATGTTGTAGTTAAGAAGGTTGGCACACCTCGCGACTTTGCGGCAGAAGGCTTTGAGCCAAAGGATCACTTAACTCTTGGAACTGGCGTTGCTGGAATCGATATGCGCAGAGGCGTAAAGGTTGCAGGCTCTCGCTTCTACTTCTTGCGCGGAGCTGTAGCTCGCTTGCAAATCGCAATGCTTACAATGGCTGTAGACCAAGCAGAAGAGCATGGTTTTACGCTTGCGATTACGCCAACACTTGTGCGTCCAGAAGTTATGCGCGGAACTGGCTTCTTGAATTCTCACGCAGACGAGATTTATCGCCTTCGCGAGCCAGATGACCAATACTTAGTTGGCACATCCGAGGTTGCTCTTGCTGGCATGCACGAAGATGAAATCCTTGACTTACGCAATGGCGCTTTGCGCTACTGCGGTTGGTCGAGCTGCTACCGCCGAGAAGCTGGTGCTGCTGGAAAAGATACTTCCGGCATTATTCGCGTGCATCAATTCGATAAAGTAGAGATGTTTGTTTATTGCAAGCAAGAAGATTCTCGCGCAGAACATCAAAAGTTACTCGGCATGGAGCAAGAGATGCTTGCTAAGGTGGAAGTGCCTTACCGCATTATTGACACCGCTGCCGGCGACCTTGGCTCTTCTGCTGCGCGCAAGTTTGATTGCGAAGCTTGGGTTCCAACGCAAGGCCGTTACCGCGAGCTTACTTCTACTTCTAATTGCACGGAGTATCAGGCTCGTCGCTTGAATGTTCGCGAGCGCATGGAAGATGGCGGAACTCGCCCAGTTAGCACGCTTAATGGCACTTTGGCTACTACTCGCTGGCTTGTTGCTATTTTGGAAAATCATCAGCATGAAGATGGTTCGATTGATATTCCAAAGGCTATGCAAGCATACATGGGTGGCAAAGAGGTTATTGAGCCTACTAAGTGGGAAGCCTAAAAGCCTAAGCCTAAGCCTAACGTGGCTTTAAGCCTTTAATATTAACGTTGACTAATAAGTGTGCAAATCAGTTTTGGTTTGCGCACTTTTTTATTTGCACAGCACAACAACGCAACAACGCCGCTCACCGCTCTACTTTGTAGGCAGCTCTTGCGCAGAACACCCATGCAAAGTCGAAGCCATACTCTGCTTTTCCGCGCTTGTAACACTAAGATCATACTTATACTTAACAGCAATCTGCCTAGCTACATAATCGCATCTAAAAGACTTATTAGATGGAAGCCAATACGCTGCAGAAGCAGAGCCTTTTTCTTGATTTGCTGCTCCTTGCACAGCAAGAAGGTTTAGCATATCGTTACCAAACTTAAGTCGCTTAGCACGATTCCACTTCCAAGCACCCGACTGCCAAGCATTTTCTAGAGCAACAACGTGGTCAATTTGAACAAGCGCGCTAGTTTTTCTGCCTCGCACAAAATTAATATCTAATCCTGTATATGGGTCGTGTAAAAGCCCAGACGCCACTTTGCAAGATCCCGCATACTTAAAGCGAACATGCGTTAAATCGCGCGCAAGAACGTCTTCTCGAACATCACAACCGTTTTTATCATCGTCTGTAGTTCTATACCCAAAAACGCTTCTGTTATATCCAGAAGCATGCGACTTATCTACTTTTAGCTTGCTAAGCTTTTCTGCAGCATCTCCACTGGCAACGTATTCTCCAGTAATATTCCCAACATCTTGGTTGATTTTAGGCAAAACTAAGCCAATAACAATGCCTACAAGAATCGCGAGCTCAATAAGCCATATAAAAGACGTTACGCTTCTAGAGATTGGAGCGTTGCTATAGCGCGCATCACCTACTCTACGGTTACTACGACTACTACGGTTACTACGATTGCGCAGCATGATTAATATCTACAACCCAAGGAATACGACGTATAACAATGTTGAGCACTTGCTGAATAAGGCTAATAAGAATAATGATTGCCATAACTGCGTACACAACGTTCCATTGCGGATTCTTAGTTACAAGCGGGTGGATTGTGCTAGAAACAAGCATTATTGCGTTTGCGATTCCAATAAGCGAAACCGACATAAGAATCGCTTGCATTCTGCCGACTTTGCGCGATAATCTTACGCGTTGCTGAGCCAATTTTCGCATTGAATCAACAACTCGTTTAACGCAATAGTCTCCTTGACGGAATGCCAATACTTCTTGCAAACCAAGTTCCACATCGTCTACTTCTAGTTCAACCATTTTTTGATCTAGATGAACTTTATTAATAAAGCTTTTAAGGCTCAAACTAAACAATCCTGGAATTACAAACACGATTAGCAAACAAATCACAGACGCAAAAATCGCGATTTGAACACTAAAGTAGCTTAGCAAAACGATTGCTGGAATAATCGAAAGAATCATTCCAACGCTCATACTAAGACCTGCCTTGTGTAAGTGAGCGTGATGAAGGTCTAGTCCTGCAAAAGACGCAACAAGCGTTAAGCATCTTAAGCATGCGCAAACAACTACAACAAGAACATAGTCTTTAACACCTAAGCCAAAAAGCGGCCTGCTTGCTATAGCAAACATTGCTGCGATTGCGCAAACAGGAATCAGCAAAGCGCAAACAATATTTATTACAGTTGAGAAGGCACTGAGAATGGCAAATAATGCTTTCTTTAAGTAAGACACTTTTGATTTTTTGCCACTATTATGCGCAATATTCTCACGCTCATTTTCACGCTCATCGCCACTTAAATCGCCACTTTGCGCGCGTAAATCTCCGTTTGAATCATCACTTAGTGCGCCTACAGATGCAGCTCGCGCACGCGAATCACTAAACACACTAACTTTAACTAAATTGTCTGCACTAGTGGCGTAGCTATCGCTTGGAAGAAACACAAGAATAGTTGCTTTTTTGGCAATTTTGCGCAAAATATCGCATAAGTTTTTAGCTTCTTTAGCGCTAATATCTTTAGAAGAATAGTCAAAAATGTATACAGGAGTGCGGCGAATCAGCGCGCGCGCCATAACAAGTCGCCTAAGAATGTCTTGCTTATTTTCGGCATGAATATTTTCTACTCGCAAGTCTAAACCGTTGTAATCTGCATAAACAACACCATCCGCGCGAGCAGCCCCAAGTGCCTGCCACATAGACGTTGTAGTAGCATTTTTAGACGCCATCAGTAAGTTTTCTCGCAAAGTGGCAGAAAACATGTGACTATTCTTGCGAACAATCGTTACAAGATCCGCCAATGCACCAGGATCTACATTATTTAGAGTTATATAAGAAGGATTTCCCACAATATCGCCAAAATCAGATGCCACAAATGGCGAATCCGCACCCAAATCAGGCAAAGCGTAACTATCACTGTAAGATAGCGCAACGTTTGATTTAGAACTAAAAGTAACGCCATTAAGAACGTTATTTGCAACTAAATCGTAATACTCGCTTGGCATTACATTCAGTTTTCCACTAGAAACATTAAAAGATGCGCGCAAAGGACGATTATTCTTAACAAAATTACAACGAACATGAAGAGAAACGTTGCTAGCGCCATCTGGAATACTCAAAGACGACTTATTGTCTATTTTTTCTAGCACGGATTGTGAATATTCGGAATCCAAAGTAGATGAATTATTGGAAGAACCACCATTAGCAACAACACTTTTGAACAAATTGCCAATATTATTTAGCCCCAAAACAGCACGATTTTTAATATGCATGCAATTAGCAACTCGGCGAATTGGATCCACGCTTAACATAAGCAGAGGCAAAGTTAGCATTGCTGCAGGAAGACCAACAGACCTAACTGAAAGAAGCCAAACCGTGCAAACAACAGCAACCGCAACCATAAAATACGCCAAAAAAGCGCACAAACAACGCAACAAAACACGAACGTTATAAAGCGCAGTACAAAGAGCTAAAGCAGAAAAAACGGCCGCAACGAGGGAAATACTCGCTAGATAAGTGTTGATTGAGAACAACGCAATGCTAACAGCAAAAGGCATAGGAAAAGCTGCAAAAATTTGCGGCAAAAGCAAACCAGCCCAACGCTGAACCCAAGCAATATCTTCATTTACGCAAATCGAAGAATATTCAACAGAATCATTACGGTTAGCCGAACTGAGCGAAATCATAGATCGCAACATCTTCGGTCGAAGCTTCATAGCTACGCGAGTGCCAATCTCGGTAGAAAAAATACAAGATTGATGGAAAGCAATGTATTTTATAATCAAAATACCAACAAGCGAAATCAAATAAGACGTTAACTCAACGGAGCTAAGCAAAGATTTACCAGTATATTTTGCTGGAATCAAAATAGGCGAAAGAATACCAACACAAACATACACAAAACCGATGTTTGCAAGAGAAGATATAGCAAGACACGCCGCTCTTAAGGCAACCAGATGTTTAACACCTGGAACAAAAGCAAAGAAACGACTAATCATTTAACTATCCTTTTCTTGTTCATAAAACCTACAAAATCAACGTAGTTATACTATGCATAAGAGCGAACACATTTAACCAGTGCAAACAAACACAAAAACAGTCAAACATCTAAATATCTAAACATCAAACATCAAACAAATCTAATACTCACAGCACATCTAACATCTAAACTCTTAAAGCACTATAAATCACTTTTCAAACCCGTAAAATGCACTTCTACAAGCACTCTCTAACACACAGATTCGCTACCTATTACAACACATAAGATTACGCTAAACGCCAGGCATCAACACGCCGAATTGTAGATTGCTAGCTACACAAAATGCGCACTACCCCAAATGCCAACTCAAACGGTGCAAATCGCTAGCGCCGTGCTCAAGAATCGCATCCCTATGCGCTTTAGAACCATAGCCCTTGTTATGTGCCCAATCGTAAACAGCATATTTTGGATTTTGCGCTAAATCAATCATCAACGAATCTCGAGTCACCTTTGCAATAACAGAAGCCGCAGAAACACTAGCACACTTTTGATCTGCCTTAACTAAAGTGTGAACTTTTACAGAAAATTGCATACTAGGCGCATCAAAAGTACCTAAAGCTTTGCCAACGTAATTGAACGGACCGTCCAAAATCGCAGCAATCCGCGCATCTTTAAGGCTAGAGCACATGCGATTTTGAACATCGTTAATTGCATTAATCGCAGCAACACCAAGAGCGTAACTAATACCCCACTCGTCAATTTGACGATTTGTACAAGAGCCAACAGCAAAAGCATTGCACCAATTTTCAATCGGATCCAGCAAACCCTCACGCTTATGCGCATTAAGAAGCTTAGAATCCGCTAAACCTTGCGGAAAACTACCCGATTTAATCTTTTGCGCACTAAAAAGCGCAGCACCAACCATAACAGGACCAGCAAGACTACCGCGGCCAACTTCGTCTAAGCCAATAACCCAGTCAAATCCGCTGCTTATAAGGTTTTGTTCAAAGTCAAAAGATGGAATAATTGCCAAATTTGCCTACTCTTAACTACTTATTTGCACTACTTATTTGCGATATCTACTTATGCTTAATTACGTATACTTACGTCTACTTATTTGCAGATTTGGCTTTTACATCGTCAAAAGCATCGCTGTGATTTTCAAAAATACCCATACGATTAAGTGGCCAAAAACGCATAAACGCAACGCCTTCAATTTTAGAAATTGGCACTAAACCGTCGTCTCCATCGTTCTTATGATACCTAGAATCCGCGGAATTAGCGCGATTATCTCCAAGAACAAAAACGTGACCTGGCTTAACTTTTACTTTAAACGCAAACGCACTAGGACTTACTCCTGGCCTAATGTAAGCAGATTCAAGAACTGGAACGCCATTAACCAAAATCGGGTCGCCATCTCCCTTGCACTCAACTGTATCTCCAGGAAGACCAATAAGACGCTTAATTAAATCTTTGCCTGCAAGAATGCCACCACTGCTGCTTTCTCCACTTAGCCAATTAGCGGGATCTTCAAAAACAACAATATCACCACGATTTAGCGGAAAAACCCTAGGAGTTAGTTTAGATGTAACAACGTAATCGCCTATATGAATTGTGTCTAGCATAGATCCCGACGGTATAAAATACACGCCAAGAATAAAAATACGCAAAAGAATCACAACAATAATAGGAACAAGATACCAAGCAATAAGCTCTTTCCAAGAAGTTTTGAAAAGCTTTACTGTTCTTGCTTTAGAGCCATTTTGCTCTTGAGAATTTTGACGATTATTTTGCTCCGAATTATTACCACGCAAAGCGTAATTCGTATAATCGCGATTATTCACGCAATTACCAGAAACGTGATTTCCCCTGATTTTGCAATGTTTAGAGTGCATACCAGCCCCAGCACTCTTAGAGCCAAAATTAAAAACGCTCATAACACCAAAGCCAGAAGCAAGATTACGCTTGACTTCTGGCTCGGGTGGAACAGGAGAAGGATTCAAGCCGTGACCTGCTACATTAACAATATGATTATCGCTATTTTGCAAGTCTTCGGAATGCATATTAATCCTTATGTAAATCCTTAACCTAAATAAATTTACTTAGCAGCGCTGTTGTCACGACGCTCGGCAATACGAGCAGCCTTGCCACGCAAAGCGCGCAAGTAGTAAAGCTTAGCGCGACGAACGCGACCACTACGAACCAGCTTAATCGAATCGATAGCTGGAGAATGAAGTGGGAAGCGACGCTCAACACCAGTACCAAAGCTAACCTTACGAACAACAAAAGTCTCGCGAACGCCAGCACCCTTACGAGCAATAACTACGCCAGTAAAAGTCTGAATACGAGTGTTGTTGCCTTCCTGAATCTTAACGTTAACGTCAACAGTATCTCCAGGACGGAAAGCTGGGATTTCTTCGGCAGCCTTAAGATGCTTAGCATCAAATGCTTCTACAGCATTCACCATAATAATTCCTCCATCGCCGCCGCATATCAGCGCAAGTTTTATCAAAGTAAATTGTCTAATTTTAATTTTGACTTTTTAACTTTACTTTGAATAATCTTTCCCAAAAAGTTTGCTCTTTGGGGCTTCCATCCGCCAATCTTCAAAAGCTGGCTAGACTACTAATAAGCAGACTATGCGGCATCCGCTTATTGAAAGCATACGAACATAAATTTATGCTCAATAATGGACATTATTTAGCACTATTTCGCACTATTTTATCACGCAACGCCATTAAGCGGCGCTGTTTCAACAGTACGCGTTAGCTCGTCGTCGTCTGCATCGTAGTCAAAAAGCTCACCATAACGACCCCAGCTAATCGCAATATCAAATTGCTGACGAGCCAAAGCGTCCGTATGCTTACTGCGAAGCAAATCCAAAATCAACTCACCGCGAAGCTTGCCGTTGCGGTTTCGGCTCAAAGCCTGGTCAATCGCGTGAACAAGAGGCGCGTGCTCAATCGCAAGTCGCGCAAACACCTGCTTGCTGTGCAAAATGTCGGCATTATGCCACTCTTGACCAGCTTGCGTAATCGTAATATGGCCATTTTCTGCTGTGAGCAAATCAAGCATTGTTCCAGCATCCACAAGCGGGAACAAGTCATCGATTTCAAACGACAAATCCGCAGCCAAATCAGCCAAATCAATGCCATCTGGCTCTTCCGATATAACGTCTAGCAAACCAGCCATGCCTCCTGGCGTTGCATTAGGCAGCAAGCGCACAGCAACTGGCTCTGGCTTTTGCTCGCCCGCATCAGCTTGCTCTTCGTTTTGCTTAGCTTCCACTTCTGCATCGTGATGCTTTTGAATAAGCATATCGGCGATTGCAGCAGCCTCAGTTTCTTCCGCATCCGCTTGCTCCGCAGGCAAAGAGTCGCTAGCAGCACTAGACGAATCGCTAGCAGCCGACGAATCCGCATTTTGCGATTCAAGATCGCTTTCTGGATTCGAGCCAGTCAAAATAGCATAAAGATTATCTACCATCGCCTCAAATTCAGCACTATGCTTGTCTCTTGGTCGAGGCAAATCAACTTGCACGTCTGCAATCAAATGACCTGGATGAGACCCCAAAACCACCACGCGATCCGCCATTTGCACAGCTTCTTCAATATTGTGCGTAACGATTACAACAGACTTGATATCACGCTCTTCACTAGACCAAAGCTTAAGCACTTCTTGGCGAAGATTTTCTGCTGTAAGAACGTCGAGAGCCGAGAATGGCTCATCCATAAACAAAGCGTCTGGGCGCAAAACAAGCGCGCGAGCAATGCCTACACGCTGGCGCATACCGCCCGAAAGCTCCTTTGGGTACGCTGTTTCAAAGCCGTCCAAGCCGATTGCATCTATTGCTGCGAGCGCAAGCTCCGTGCGCTTCTCTTTACTAACGCCTCTAGCGCGCAAGCCAAGCTCCACATTGTCTTGAACTGTAAGCCATGGCATAAGAGCAAAGGTTTGGAAGACGATTGCAACTCCTGGGTTTGGACCAGTAAGCTCGCGTCCGCGATATGTAACTGTTCCCTCTGTTGGCTGAATCAAGCCTGCCATTGTTCGCAAGAAGGTTGACTTTCCCGCGCCAGAACGCCCTAGAATTGCAACGATTTCGCCTTCGCGCAGCGTAAACGATATGTCGTGAAGTACGTGCTGAGTAGTGCCACTATCCGAAGTAAAGCTCTGGCTTATGTGCTTTGCGTCAATAATGTCGCTTGTAATTGAAGACTGCGCAGACTTTTGCGCGTTTTTGTTCAAAGTGTTCATAATTTTGCCAATCTTTTCGTAAAGTTTGTAAGTTTATAAGTTTAATTTTTGAATTTATTGATTTTATTTATATTGATTTAGCGATTAATGGCAACTAACAAGCAACTAATCATCGGTTACTTGCGATTAGCCAATCGTTTAATTCAACACGAATCTTTTTGCGGAGTACCTTTGCAAAGGCGCCCAGAACAGTCGATTACTTAACACAACTATTAAGCTCATAACCGTTACTCCCACAAGCGTTTTTACGGAATCACCAACGGTTGTTGCATTCGTAATATACGCGCCCAAACCTTGAGTTGCCATGTGATTCTTGCCGTATTCAACAATCTCTGCAACAATCGAAGCGTTCCAAGCGCCGCCAGCGGCCGTAATTCCGCCGGTGCACCAAGATCCAAAAATCGCAGGCAAAACAAGAGTCTTCCACTTAAGCAAACGATTTAATCTAAAGCTTCTTGTCATTTCTCGTAAATCGTCTGGAATCGCACTAGCGCCTGCAATAACGTTAAACAGAATGTACCATTGCGTGCCAAGAGCCATCAAAATAATACTTCCCCAGCCAAGGTCAATGTGCCAAGCCATAAACCACATCATTGCAAATGGGAACACAAAGTTTGCTGGGAAGCTAGCCAAGATTTGCACAACAGGTTGCATAACGCGAGAAATCTTAGGATTCATGCCAATATACACACCTACTGGCACCCAAATCAGCGAGCTTACAAAAATCAACACTGCAACGCGCACAAAAGTCAAAGCGCCTAACGCTCCAGCTGTAACAAACTCTTGCAAACCCGTACGAGTTGCTACAAAGTAAAGCATTTGCGCAGCCGCAGCAATAATTAGAACAATCATTACAACGTTGAAAACTAAATCGCCAAGCTTGCGGGCAGACGCTTTACGAGGCCATTTTGCACCCGTGCGTCCGAATGGGCGCGTAGCCAATTCCAGCCACTCGCGAATAGGCGAAAACAGCTTGCTAATAACTTCGTCGGCATGCGAATGACGAATCAGCGTTAAAATCGCACTCTTTCGCTCTTCATCGGACGCGCTTTGCGTTATGCGGAATCGCTCTGCCCACGCAGTAAGCGGCTTCCAAAGGAAGAAGTCGATTGCAAGCACAACAATAATCATGGATAAAATGGCCCACCAAATATTTCCAAGCTTGTTTTCTGCAGCAGATTGCGCAACAAAGCTACCAACTCCAGGCAGCGCATAAGTGTGATTGTTTACGGAAATCATCTCGGAAGCAGTAAGGAAGAACCATCCGCCGCCAACGCTCATCATGCAATTCCAAAGCAGCGGAATCATTGCGTTTGGCATATCCAGCACCCAGAATCTCTGCCAATGCGTAAGTTGCAAGCTGCGCACTGCCTCGTCTAACTCCTTTGGCTCACTTAAAAGCGAACGGTGGAATGAGAAAGTCATATTCCAAGCCTGGCTTGTAAAAATCGCAAAAATCGAAGCGGCTTCAACGCCCATCATCGATCCTGGGAAAATCACTAACCAAATCGTTACTGTAGCCGAAAGGAAGCCAAGAATTGGAACGGATTGCAAAATATCTAGCAACGGAATAAGAACCTTGCCAAGCCTACGGCTGCGCGCTGCAAGAGAGCCGTAAATAATCGTAAAAATCAGCGACGCAATAAGCGCAAGCATCATGCGGAACACGGATCTAAGCGTGTAATAAGGCAAATTAATCAGGTCGGTTGAAACCGCAGAAGGTATGCCACTAGGGCCAATTGGTTGGTTAATGCGCTGCAAAAGGAAAGCGCTTACTCCAAAAAGTGCGATTATGCCAACGCACACAATAATATCGGACCAAAAACGAGTGTTTTCGTCTACTTGCGCGCTGGCACTACTTTTTCCAGATGTTGTAAATATTGTCATGATAAGTCCTCTGGTAACGCGTATTTTCTTTGAGAGCCGCTTATCACCACTATTTTGCGTAATACTAATAAGGCTAGTAAGCCTAATCAGCTAAATCACTAAATCACTAAACGCAAGTATTTTGGCGGCGATTGCTGGCTTTTTTATATTCAGGAGGAACGTCCGTACTACTACTAACACTGTCTGAATCGTCACTAACAGCGTTAACAGTATTAGCACTTTGATTACAGCCCGTACTGTCATGTTTCACAGCAATCACCTCCTCTAGCTTGTGCGTGCCAACGCAAAACCGTACTATCGCATCGTCATTGAACCGGACGGCAAGCAAGAAGACACAATGTGATTTACAAATCAAAAGAAATCAACATTAATCTTGTCGTTCAAGCTTCAGCTTCGCAGGGCGATGGCGTTGCATTAGTCGAAGCCTTGAAATCGACAACGACTGTTGACCAACTTGCAGTGTCTCCACTGTGTTGCGGCAGCAACCCGTATCCCCGTGGTAGCCTTACCTACCGACCGTGCTTATTATAAATTATCACCACTCTTAAGTCAACCTATTTTTGAATTGATTTGACGCAACTTATATTGACATGAATTTACTTAAGAAGATTAGCCACTACAGCTTTATGTTTGTGTAGTGTGTTTGTATCAAAAAACACCAAAATTCAGTACAATCGCACTACAGGACTACACCAAGTTAGGTAGAGATTCGAGATTTTTCGCAGCGATTCAACAACTTTGAGCTGCGTAATGCGTCAACTATTTCCGCTTTTTGTTGTTGATTTTGCCGTTTAGAGCTACAAAAAGCGGAAATGTAGCTCGCGCGCTACAGCAGGTAATTGTTCGCGCGCTCTAAGCGCTCATGCAAGTCGATTCGCAAAAAGCCTCTTGAAGATTTAATCAACAAGAGGCTTTAGATCAACAATCAAATAAGATTGCTACTCGCTCACTTACTTGCGATGAGCGCGGTAGAAGCGAATCAAGCTCTGCGTAGAAGCATCCTGAGCTGCCAAAGCGCTATCATCCTTAGAGATTGCAGGAGTAATCTGCTTTGCAAGCTGCTTGCCAAGCTCTACACCCCACTGATCGTAAGAATCCAAGCCCCAAACAGTGCCTTCAACGAAGGTGATGTGCTCGTAGAGAGCAATCAACTCACCCAAGCTAAATGGGGTCAAAGCATCGCCAAAGATGGAAGTGGTTGGACGGTTGCCGCTAAATACGCGAGCCGGAACAATCTCTTCTGGAGTGCCTTCAGCGCGAACTTCGTCTGCAGTCTTTCCAAAAGCAAGAGCCTTAGTCTGTGCAAGATAGTTGCCCAAGAAAAGCTCGTGCACGTCTTGATCGCCATCTTTAGTAGGATTTGGCGTGTTTACAAAGGCAATAAAATCAGCTGGAATAAGCTGAGTGCCCTGGTGAATCAACTGGTAGAAAGCGTGCTGGCCATTGGTGCCTGGTTCGCCCCAGAAGATTTCGCCAGTTTCACTGGTTACAGGAGTGCCGTCCCAGCGAACCGACTTGCCGTTGGATTCCATAGTGAGCTGCTGCAAATACGCTGGGAAGCGATGCAAGTACTGATCGTATGGAAGAACAGCGTGGGAAGCAACCTTGTAGAAGTTGCGGTACCAAACGTTGAGCATACCAAGAAGAACAACAACATTCTTCTCGAATGGAGTCTCAGCAAAGTAGGTATCGATTGCGTGGAAGCCCTTCAAGAATTCCTCAAAGCGCTCTGGTCCCAAAACAACAGCCAAAGAAGTGCCAACAGCGGAATCAACGGAGTAACGACCGCCAACCCAGTTCCAGAAGCCAAAGGCGTTAGTTGGGTTAATGCCGAACTCTTCAACCTTTTCGAGGTTGGTAGAAACAGCCACAAAGTGCTTTGCAACAGCTTCTGCCTTCTTTGCATCGCTGCCGTCGATGGCGCCGCTCTCCTGAAGCTTGTTAAGCAACCATGTGCGAGCGCTACGAGCGTTAGTCAAAGTTTCCAAAGTGGTGAAAGTCTTGGAAACAATGATGAAAAGCGTGGTTTCTGGATCCAAATCCTTGGTCTTTTCTGCCATATCGTTTGGATCAATGTTAGAAACGTAGCGAGCGCTAATACCAGCGTCTGCGTATGGCTTTAAGGCTTCGTAAACCATGACTGGACCCAAGTCGGAACCGCCGATGCCAATGTTTACAACAGTCTTAATGTTCTTGCCAGTAACGCCCTTCCAAGCGCCGGAGCGAACTTCGTTAGCAAAATCGTAAATGCGACCCAAAACCTCGCGAACGTCTGCAACGGTATCTTGACCGTCAACAATAAACTTGCCAGCGTCTTCGGCTGGGCGGCGCAAAGCAGTGTGCAAAACTGCGCGGTCTTCGGTGTTGTTAATGTGCACGCCAGTGTACATTGCCTTAGTACGCTCGTCGAGCTTTACAGCCTTAGCAAGGTTTGCGAAAAGCTTAAGCGTTTCTGGCTTAATCAAATTCTTAGAAAGATCGAAGTGGAGATCTCCAGCTTCGAAGCTCAACTTATCCACGCGATTTGCATCTTCAGCAAACCACTTCTTCAGGCTCACGCCTTCGGATTGCAACTCATCATAGTGCTTTTGCAATGCAGCCCATTCTGGGGTCTTAACGGCGTCAACTGGTGGATTGATGGCCATTTCTAGGTCCTTTCATCTTTATTAAGTGATGTGATGATTTATAAATGTTTTATATAAATGTTTTAAGTCTAAGCACAATCTTTGGCACACTTAAACACAATGCAAAATCATCATGAATCGTAAGCAAAAATCATAATGTAAACAAGTGTAAAAATGAGCTAAAGCAAGGCGCTTGCATCACATCTTCCAATTGCCAAGATACTCACAAAAGCGGACAGAAATACACTTTGACTAGAACACATGCGAACATTACGGCGCGGCGCACTAGACAAAATCGAAATATTCATATATAGTATTTGATTTGTGCGCGAGTCGCGAATGCTTCTCGGGCAATTGCCACTTTAGCTCAGTCGGTAGAGCGTCTCACTCGTAATGAGAAGGTCGACAGTTCGATTCTGTCAAGTGGCTCTTAAAAACCCATTTTTTGCCTGTTTAGGCGATTTTGCGCGAGTGGCGGAATGGTAGACGCGCAGGATTTAGGTTCCTGTGTCTTACGACGTGTGGGTTCAAGTCCCATCTCGCGCACATTTTGTAGTTTAATCGCAAGCTAAAATCGTTAGTTTATCGCAACTATAATCGCAAATTAAATCGCAACTACTCAATAAACATAGCTTTTAATTCAGGCAAAATCGCCCTCAAAGCGTTGCCGCGATGAGAAATCGCATTTTTTTCTTGCTGACTAAGCTGCGCGCTAGTTAAATCGTGCATTTGAACACCATCCCTAACGGGCTGATTATTTGGCACAAAAAGCGGATCGTAGCCAAAACCGTTGCAACCTCTAGGCTCACGAATCAAGCGCCCAACCATTTCTCCAACGCGAACAGTCTCAAAACCGTTGTTTTTCCACATAGCGTTTTCCAGATCCGCATCAACGCAGTCTTTAGGAACAGCAAGAGCCGCCGCGCATCTAAATCGCGCAGTTCGGCATTCGTCTGGAATATCCTCAAGCTGCTTAAGCAAAAGCGCGTTATTGGCATTATCGTCTCCATGAACCCCGCTCCAGCGCGCAGAAAGTATGCCTGGAGCCGCGCCCAAAACGTCTACAATCAAGCCAGAATCGTCAGCAACCGCAGGTAATCCAGTTCTTTGCGCAACGTCTCTAGCCTTGATTAGCGCATTTTGCTCAAAAGTCACGCCTGTTTCCACTGGGTCTGGAAGCCCCAAAGAGCCAGCAGTAACAAGCTCAATATGCTCCGATATTTCCGCAAACTCTTCGTTAAGAATCCGCTTAATTTCAACGAGTTTACCCTCATTATGCGTTGCCACAACAAGTTTCACGCTCGCCACTCCTTAGTAATTTATCGAATAAACAGACATAAATTTTATCTAATTTTGAATTTTATTTAATTTTGGCTTAATTTAATTTTGGCTTAATTTAATTTTGACTTTTATTTAATTTTGACTTAAAGCTGCACGCTGAGCCGCTTGAAGCTCGCGATTCCCCTTAGATGCCAAATCAAGCAAAACGTTAAGCTCATCGCGATTAAACGGGCGATGCTCCGCCGTGCCTTGAATCTCAATAAAATTGCCCGAACCAGTCATAGCAACATTCATATCTGTCATAGCTTGACTATCTTCTACATAAGGCAAATCAAGCATTGGAGTGCCATTAATCACGCCCACTGAAACAGCAGAAACAGAGTCTTTAAGAACGTTTTTAGCGCTGCGAATATGCTTGTGCTTTTCGGCCCAATTTAGCGCATCTACAAGAGCAACATACGCACCCGTAATCGAAGCTGTACGCGTGCCGCCATCTGCTTGAAGAACATCGCAATCGATTTGAATAAGGCACTCGCCCATTGCCTTCATGTCTATAACGCCCCTAAGGCAGCGACCAATAAGACGACTAATCTCGTGCGTGCGGCCGCCGATTTTGCCCTTAACAGACTCGCGATCAGTGCGCTCAGCAGTGGCTCTTGGAAGCATTGAGTACTCGGCTGTAACCCAACCTAAACCAGTGTCTCGCCTCCAGCGCGGAACTCCAATAGTAAAAGTGGCAGTGCACATAACGCGCGTGTTTCCGCACTCAATAAGAACGGAGCCTTCTGGCACGTTTGTAAAATTGCGCGTGATTTTTACTGGCCGCAACTCGTCCACATCTCTGCCATCAAAGCGAATAGGTTTTACAGATTCCAACATATCCTTAATTTGAGCCATAATTCAACAATTTAGCACGCGGCATTAACTAGCACGCGGCATTAATCTTGAGCAAAATCGATCTGCAAAACCGTAGACTTTTGTATCAAATTTGCTCGCTAAGCGTAAGCCACTCTTCTTCTAACGCGCTAGATTCTCTTTGATTCGCCTGCAACTTCTCGTTAAGCTCTTGCAAGCCAACAAAATCGCTAGGATCGTGGCTTGCCATTTTTTGCTCAATCGCGCTTTTTTCTTCTTCAAGCTTTTCTAGCTTGCGCTCTATTGCAGCAACTCTTCTTGTAGCATCGTAATACGCTTTTCCGCTTAATTTTGCTTCATATTTTTGATTGGATTTTTGATTGGATTTTTCCGCAGAATCCGCATCTAGCAAATCGCCAGCAACCGCACTGGAACCATCACTGGAACTCGCCTCAAAATCTGCCTTAGATTCTTGCATATTTGCGCGATCATAGTCTTCCATAATCTTTAGATACTCATCAACTCCGCCTGGAAGATGGCGAATTTTCCCGTCAATCAACGCAAATTGCTGATCAGTCACTCGCTCAAGCAAGTATCTATCGTGAGACACAACAATCAAAGTTCCTGGCCAAGTGTCTAGCAAATCTTCCATAACGGCAAGCATGTCTGTATCTAAGTCGTTTCCAGGCTCGTCCATTATCAACACATTTGGCTCGTTTAGAAGAATCAAAAGCAATTGCATGCGGCGCTTCTGGCCGCCCGAAAGGTCTGCGATTGGCGTCATAAGCTGCTCTGGCTTAAAACCAAGCCTCTCCATAAGCTGACCAGGAGTCACTTCTTTGCCGTCGATTATGTAGCTTGGCTTATATCGGCTCAAAACCTCTTTAACCTTATATTTTCCAAGCTTTTCCAGCTCTTCTAAGCGCTGAGAAAGAACGGCAAATTTTACAGTTTTGCCAATATTTACATGACCTTTAGTTGGACGCAAAGAGCCGTCTATTATGCTTAAAAGCGTTGATTTTCCAGCGCCATTAGCTCCCACTATGCCGAATCGGTCTCCAGGTCCTATTAGCCACGTTTGATTGTCTAAAATCATGCGGCCGCTAATCGTTTTTTGTAATGCTGCACACGTTTCTTTTAATGACGATTCTTCTTGCGATAATTGCGATTCTTGCAACTGCGCGTCTGCTTGCAAATCTGCGGCTGCTTGCGATTCGTCTACAGAAATCGTAACGCTACCATCATGCGCAGGCTGGGAAAATGGCGATTTTACAATATCCGCATCGGATGCAACAGGACTTGATGAATCCTCAAAAATTTGCGTAACGTCAATCAAATCAACAACTTGCTTGCCAAGTCGAGAAGTGGCCATTCGCTTTAACTCAAGCGTATCTCGCATTGGCGGAACGTCTGCTATAAGCTCGCGAGCTTGCTTAACGTGGAATTTTTGCTTTGTAGAACGAGCGCGAGCACCTCTAGAAAGCCACGCAAGCTCTTTACGCGCCAAATTCCGCCTGCGCTCCTCGCGAACATCCGCCTGGCGTTCGCGCTCAACGCGCTGCATCATGTAAGCGCTGTAGCCGCCTTCAAACGGGTCAATTGCGCCATCGTGAACTTCCCACATAGAAGAGCAAACTTCGTCTAAAAACCACCTGTCGTGCGTAACAAGCAAAAGCGCACCCTGACCATCTTGCCATCTGTGCAAAAGATGCTCCGCAAGCCAATGAATTGTAAGCACATCAAGATGATTCGTAGGCTCGTCCAAAGCCAAAATATCCCAATCATGCAGCAGAAGTCTTGCCAAATCCGCGCGCCTACGCTGTCCACCAGAAAGCGTACCAACCTTAGCTTCAAGGTTGATTCCGCCCAAAAGAGCCTCCACAATTTCTCGCTGCTTTGAATCTGCAGCCCACTCGTAATCCTGGCGATTTTCTAGCGCAGCCTGGCGAACCGTAGCATTATCGTCTAGCGGGTCTCGCTGGCTTAAAATGCCAAAAGTTAGGCCATTTCTACGCGTAACTCTTCCCGAATCTGGGTCAATCGCGCCTTGAAGAAGCTTTAAAAGAGTGGATTTTCCATCTCCATTTTTGCCTACGATTCCTATGCGATCGCCTTCAAAAACGCCTTGAGTTACGTCTTTGAAAATCGTTTTTGTTGCAAATTCAAGGGAAACATGTTCTAGTCCCAAATCATAAGTAGGCATAACTCACAAATATAGCTGTGCTACTATACTATGCGCGCGAACGGTTCTTCCGCACTTTGTTGTTCTAAACAGCGCATTCGACTACAAAAAGCGGAAATAGTTGACGCATTTTGTAGCTCAACACACCAAAATCAACAACAAAAAGCGTCATTTTCTCCCGAATTCGTTGTTCAACACACCGATTAGAACTACAAAACCCGGAAAGTCGCATAATATTGGATGTCGTATAGTATTGAATCATGAGTTACGTATCTGAAAATTCTTTACACAATGCTGTGAATCTTGCTGCAACAGACTTATTTACTTTTAGCTACAAGCACATTATTAAGCCACACTTAGTGTTTAACATTCCTCCAGACGAAGCACACGACCGCATGATTGCATTTTGCAAAACAAGCGAGCGCATTCCTGGATTAATGTGGCTTTTGCGACAAATGCTTGACTACACGGATCCAATTTTACAAACGCAAGTTATGGGAGTGGATTTTGCGAATCCATTTGGCTTAAGCGCAGGACTCGATAAAAACTGCGATTTGTGTACAGTTCTAGATAACGCTGGTTTTGGATTTGAAACAGTTGGCTCCACAACTGCTCGTCCATGTGCAGGAAACGCTAAGCCTTGGTATCATAGGCTTCCGCAATATGATTCACTTCTTGTTCATGCAGGTCTTGCAAACGATGGCAGCGAATTTGTGATTCCTAGAGTAGAAAAAGCGTGGACGAATGCTAAAAGCATGCAAATTTCTGTGAGCATTGCGCGAACTAACGATAATCTTGTTGGTGATTTAGACGAAGGCATTGAAGATTATCGCATATCTATGGAGCGCGCAAGCGGCAAAAGCTCGATGATTGAGGTTAATATTTCTTGCCCAAACACTATGGCTGGCGAGCCTTTTAGCAATCCAGATGCTTTAGATAAGCTTTTTAGTGTTTTAGACAAAGTAAGCAGACCTCAGCCAACTCTTGTAAAAATGCCTTTGAACTTAAAGGGCGGATGGCCTCAATTTAAGTCTTTGCTAGACGTTTTAAGCGAGCATAAGGTTGATGGCGTTAGCATTGCAAACTTGCGCAAGAATCGAGATGGGCTAGACATTCCAGCGGATTGGCAAGGTGGAATCTCAGGGGCTCCAACATTTGCCGCAAGCAACGATCTTATTAAGCGCACTAGAAGCGAGTTCGGGTCTCGCTTTGCAATTGCTGGAATCGGCGGCGTATTTACCGCTGAACAAGCGTATCAAAAGATTAGAAACGGCGCTGACTTAGTTATGTTCGTTTCTTCTCTTATGTACAGAGGCCCTCAACAAATTACAACGCTAAAGCGCGGTCTTGCAAAAATGCTTAGAAAAGACGGCTTTAATAGTGTTAAAGATGCTGTTGGAGTAGACGCGCTCTAGGCGACGAGTCACACTAGTAACAACACACACTAGCGACCACACACTAGCGAGTTCCGCCAGAATACGAGCTGGAGGTATCTCCACTGCTGGCGTTACCAGAATATTGGTCTTGCCTTCCGTCGCCCGTTGCGTAGCGTCCGTTTGTAGCAGCATCTTGTTGCGAGTTTTGATCACCTTGCGAATCCTGAGAGCCTTGCGCACTCTGGTCGCTTTGTGAATCCTGGTTTTGCTCTTGAGCTGCCTGCCTGCGCGCTTCTTCTTCCCTATCGCGCTGCTGTTGCAACTCATACTGCCTGCGCATCTGCTCGCTAGTCAACGGCATTTTTCCGCCAGCCATATACTTTGGATCTGGTTTTCCGTAATCGTTATCCATAGGCGTGTTAGATGCCTTTAGGTACGTATCCATAAACTTTTTCCAAGCAGGCATAGCAATGTAGGTACCATACCATGTGCTGTGGTAGACGCCATTAATGCGCATGTTGTTAAAGCTCTTTTGAACTTCCGCATTTCCAACCGCAATAAACGCAGATACCTTATTTGGCACAAATCCAGCTGTTGACATGTAAAAGTCTTCGTTAGTACCAGTTTTAGTAAACGTTTTTCGTCCACCTTCTAGCTGAGCCATGTGTGCAACACCAGTTGGCTGAACAACGCCTTGATTAATAGCGTATGCTGCCGTTTGAGCAACCTTCTTTGGTATTGCTTGATGGCAATTAGCGCTAGGAACACGCAAACGCTTACCATTCTTGTCTACTACACGCTTAATGGCTATAGGATCGCATTGAACGCCATCAGCTGCGATTGTTGCATAAACATTTGCCATTGTAAGCGGCGAAGCTTGCACAGCACCAATCAGCATAGGAGGATTGAACGAGTTCTTAGAAAACACATCTTCTTGACCCAATGGCGAATTGTGATACCCCAACGTTTTAGCTGCCTCCGCAACAGCGCAAAGCTTAAGCTGGGTTCCCATTGCTGCCTGAATAGTGTTATGAGAATGAACAAGACCCATTAAAGGCGTTTCTGGGCTAACACTACCGCCACCAGAGTTTTGAACAGACCAGCGGCCAATTCCACGATACCTTGCGCAAGAAAAATCAGTGTTGTTATAAAGCATGCTTGTTCTTAGAGGCTGATTAATCGACTTTCCAGCAAGCAACCAAGCAACAATGTTAATTGGCTTCCACGTAGAACCAATCTGCCAGCCTAAGCCGCCGCCGTCTCGCTCATCTACAGCGTAGTTAATCGCAGTGTGCGTAGGGTCTGATTTTGCTGCATCTGTAGCATCGTAAATACGGTTGCTTCCAAATCCAAGCACTTCTCCAGTTCCAGGTTTAATAGCAGCAATCGAAACTTCAAAACCGCTTGGATCGTGTATTGGAACAGTAGCCCTAGCTGTATCCATTGCAGAAGAGTTTGCAAGAATATCCATTGTTGTGTAAATGTCTAATCCGCCTTCGTTAAGAAGCTTTTGACGCGCAACAGTGGTTTTACCAAACTCGCGTGAATTCAATATTTTTTTAGTAACATAATCGCAAAAGAATGCAGCATCTCCAGCAGCTTGGCATCCAACGTTTGCAACTTCGTGCTGAATATTAAGTGTATCTTTAATTGGAATTTTTGCAGCATCATCATGTTCTTTTTGGGTTATAAAATTCTGCCTAAGCATTAAATCAAGAACAATATTCCTCTGCTTTTGAGATTCTGGCCAATTTTCTTCTATAGAAGGATCATACCTAGAAGGATTTTTTGTGATTGATGCGATCGTTGCAGACTGAACAAGATTAAGCTTTGCTGCCGTAGTGTTAAAGTAGCGTTTTGCAGCAGTTTCTACACCATAAAGATTATTACTACCGAATTGTGCAACGTTTAAGTAACCTTGTAGAATCTCTAACTTTGAGTATTTTTTCTCCATTTGAATTGCGATTAGCATTTCTCGCAATTTTCTGGCAACAGTACTTTCTGCAGCATGATATTCCGATATAGGATCGTTATCTTCCCTAGCTTTAATCATAAGAACGTTTTTAACGTACTGCTGCGTTAAGGAAGATCCACCTTGCATATCTGACTTTTTAATAAACGTTTGCACAAACGCACGCATAACGCCTTGAACATCTACGCCAGAATGTTCAAAGAATCGTCGATCTTCTCGAGCAACCATTGCTTGTTGCATGTATTGCGATATTCGCCTAAGTGGCACAACAGTGCGGTTTTGAGCATAAAAAGTGGCAATAACAGTTTTGCCATCAGAAGCGTATAATCGCGATTTTTGCGGCAATGCAGTAACGTCAAAATCAATGCCATCTACCCTAAGAGAAGGCACAACAGACTTAACAACGCTGTTTATGCTCATTACCCCTGGAACAAATAGAATACTAGAAGCTACACCACCTGCAACACACAAAGTGATGTACGTAAGAAACAGTGCGAGTACTCTACGAGTTGTTAGGGATTTCTTTTTAGGCATGCGTACTATTCTAGAGGCTTGCCTCTACGTTGCGGCACGCAAAAATCGCAATTTATAAGATTTGTGCGATTTGCGCGATTTGCGCGATTTATCTTTCTGCTCTGCGAATCAACATTCCAGGCTCGTAAATAATAATCGACCTTCCGTGCCTTTTAATCCAACCTCTTTGCGCAAAATCCATCAACGCTTTATTAACTGTTTCTCTAGAAGATCCAACCAATTGCGCAAGCTCTTCTTGAGTTAAATCGTGAGGAACAAGCACGCCTTCTCTAACAGGCTCTCCAAATCTAGAAGCAAGATTCAAAAGCGTTTTTGCTAATCTTGCTGGAACGTCCATAAAAACAAGATCAGAAATATGCTCGTTGTTTGCTCTTAAGCGAGCAGCTAAAACTTGAAGCATGTCTACAGCAACTCTCGGATGATGACCTAACCAGTTAAAAAGTACTTCGTTTTCTAGCCACAGCACGCGAGTTTTATCTGTAATAGCAATCGCAGAAGCCGTACGCGGCCCACCATACGGGTCAAAAACAGGAATCTCCCCAAGAATTTCCCCATGCGTGTGAATGCTAAGCAATTGCACACGATTATCTCTAGAATGACGAACGAGCTTAACGCGTCCGCGCTCCAAAAGATACATGCGGCGATCCGTATCTCCTTCGTTAAAAATCGCCTGCCCCTTAGAAAAAACCGACTCATGCAAGTGTTCTAGCAGCTCCCTCGCTTGGTCTAGTGGCACTTGCTTAAATAACGCTGTATGCGTTAATGGAAGGTCTTCCGCATAGGGCTTATCTGGCTTAATTCTTACCACAATCAGCCTCCAATGTGTTTTAAGGATATTCTACGAAATACCCATGGCATCTAAACACCACGCGTTTTCGTAGCAAACTTCTTCCCACTTTTTATACCTGCCAGAGCCTCCGCCGTGGCCACCTTCTGTTTCAATGCGCACAATCGCATCCGCTCCAGCCGCCTGCAATCGCGCAAGCCACTTAAGCGGCTCCGTAACAAGAACTCGAGTGTCGTTAATCGAAGACGTTATAAGAATTTTTGGAAACTCTCCCTGCTCAATATGCTCAGGCACATTCTCGTAAGGCGTGTAAGACTTTAGATACGCGTAATCTTGCGCATTGTGCAACGGGTCTCCCCACTCGTCCCACTCGGTAACAGTAAGCGGCAGCGAGTCGTCTAGCATAGACGTAAGCGCGTCTACAAAAGGAACATCCGCTTCGATTCCTGCGTAGCATTGCGGAGCCATATTTGCCACAGCTCCCATAAGAAGGCCGCCTGCGGAACCGCCATTTGCAACAGTCTGATTCGCAGAAGCATAACCTGCTTGTTGCAAAGCGTGCGTAACGTCTACAAAATCCTCAAAAGTGTGTTTTTTGTTGCGACGCCTGCCATTCTCATACCACGCGCGACCCATTTCTCCACCGCCTCGCACATGCACTTGCGCAAAAAGCACGCCTCTGTCTAGCATGCTTAAACGCGCAACAGAAAAATACGGATCGCTGCTAATCTCGTACGCTCCGTAAGCGGTTATAAACATTGCGTTCGTTTTTGCAACAGCGTCTTTTTTCCAAACTAGCGAAACTGGCACACTCTCGCCGTCTCGAACTTTAACCCACACTCGCTTTTCTGCGTAGTCGTTTTCGTTAAAATCGCCTAAAATTTTTCCACGCTTAAGCAGAACGCTTTCACCTGTTGCTGGATCTAGTTCTTTTAACGCTCCAAGAGTTGCGTAACTTGAGCAAGAATAACGTATTTTTGGCGCTTCATAACACGGATTTCCCGTTGCAACAATAAGGCTGATTCGACTATTTTTTGCTTGTTCAAGACTTATTTTAGATAATTCTTTGCGAGCGCTTGTGGAACGGAAACTTGCGACTTTTGCGCAAGAATCGCTAGCCTCCAACGAATCGTTAAGATCCAAAGAATCGCAAGAAACCGCGCAATCGCAAGAATCTCCTACAAACCCATCTTCTTTTACAAGACGGAATCTCCATGGGCAGCCAGTCTTAAAATCTTCAACGGCATTGCTTTTAGTCATAACTGCTAATTGAGGCAAGCCATTCGCGCGGAAAGAAAGAGCAACGTAATTTTTATAAACGCTTAAACCATCTACACTTAAGCCGCGCAACCCTTGCAAAATCTTAGGATTTTGGCTGTTGTAATATGGCGCACTAATGGCTTTTTTGCTCGCGCCTTTTTCTATTAAATCACCATTTTGGCATCCGTATGGAGACCCTTGCGCAATGCAATAACCTTCGCCAATGTTAAATGGCATTGAATCTGCAGAGTATTTTCGCAAATCTATAACATCAATTTGAAAATTAGGATTTTTAAGATTGTGGCTTACAAACATTAGTGGAATATCTTTGCCATCTTGACCAGCATTTTCAAAGCACGCAAACGAAACGTCGTATTCTACGTTTTCTATAGGATTAAGCACCATTCTAAAATCGCCTTCTGGAGTGCTTAGAGGCAACATTAACACGCGTGAAGTGGTTTTAGAGCTGCTGTTTATAATAACGCTTCGCTCGTCGAAGCTTTCGTACACGCTAACAAAAAAACGTTCGTCTAAATCTTCAAAAACTTTAACGTCATTTTCTACACTTGTTCCAACCTTATGCCTAAACACTTGGTATGGCCTCCAAGCACTATCTAAAGTTACGTAGAAAACCCATTTTCCATCTGGTGTTAAAAGCGCAGAAGATATGCCTTTTATGCAATCCGAAAGTGTTACAAAACTACTGTTATAGCGAGTGATGTAATCGGCACTTTCGCTACCATTTTCTTCGATATTTTCGCCATTTTTGCAATCAAAATCGCCACTTTTCTCCGCGCAAAAATCGCGAATATAAAAGTCAAATCTTTCATCGCCCTTAGAATCAACTCCAAACAGCATTCGCTTACCGTCTAAGCTAATATCCATTCCGCCAAGCTGAAAGAATCCGCCATTAAAACGGTTAGCTTCTATATTTGCGTCAAAAATAACCTCTTCGCATGGCGTTTGACCAGCATGAGCGCGCTCATCTATAACAGGTGGATTCCAATCATCTTCGCTTTTAATTTTCATACGGCATTGAACGCCATATTGCTTTCCTTCTTCGGTTCTAACGTAATACCAATAGCCATCCATGCGAGTTGGAACCGACATATCTGTTTCTTGAACACGACTTTTTAGCTCACTAAACAAATGTTTACGTAAAGACTCTAAACTAGAAACGCGTTTGCTAGTGTACTCATTTTGAGCATCAATATACTCGCGCAACTCCTTGGATTTAGTGTTACTCATCCACGCATATTCGTCTACAAACACATCGTTGTGGAACTTACGAACGTAGTCAACTCGTTTTGCAAGAAGTGGCTTTTTAGCAGTATTAAAATCACCAACTTTTAGCGAATTATCTTCCATTTATAACCTTTACAATCTTTATGATCTTTACAACACTTAAAACACTTACAACACTTAAAACACTTAAGACACTTAAAATCAGTCTTTGATTAAAATCATTCTTTGTAATTAACAGAATCCATAATAAACGGAATCATAATATCTTCTAGCAAATTGCCATTTTGAGCAGCAAAAAATGGAACACCTTCAAAAGTACCAGCTGCACCCTTAGCTTCAACAAAAATATCATTGCAAGTTTTAGCAACTCTAGAAGATGCAAGAGTCACACCAAAATTCTTAGACATGCTTCGCCTAAAATCAACCAAAGTTGCGTCTTTTTTAAGCTGACGTATGCCAACAGCAAGAACGCGATTTGGGAATTTTTCAATGATTTTTGCATAAGTCGAAGGGTCTTTTTGACCGTCATCTCCAATAAGAACAAATCGCATGTCTGGAAAATCATCCATAAGCTGTTGAGCAAACTCAAGCTTGTGCTGTGGTCCAGTTGGAACAAAAGTCTTAGGACGCGGGTCTAAATCCCTAAGAAGAAGAGGTCCCGCAGGAAAACCTTCGCGCAAAATAAAGTGTCGGATTGAAGCTTCCACATTCCAAGGAGAAGTGGAAAGGTAGAAGAAAGGAGTGCTAGGAATTGAATCCTTAATACGCTTAAAAAAGTGACTCATTCCATCAACAGCATGCCTATGCTCTGGATTCATAATAAGCAAATTGTAAGCAGCTCTAAGAGGCGAAGGCGCTTGAGTGACCATAATAGTATCGTCAACATCGGAAATAATACCTAAAGGCGTTTGCTCCGATATAACAAACATGCTTGCTTCAACAGGATTGCGATTATCAACCTTGTACGAAACCTTGTGTTCGCCTGGCAAAAGCGACCTTTCGGTAACCAAATCCAAGTAACCCGAACAATCCGAAACGCAATATTCTGCGCTACTGTTATACGCAGAATCTGGCTTATCGTACACGGAAGAATCGCCAACTTGCGCCCATTCAACAGCAACGTTATCAATACTTAGAGCAACCTTAACACGAATTGCAGGAACAACAAGCATCGCGTAAATACCGCGCTTTAACGCGGAATGATGACCATTTTTAGGCGCTAAAACAGTTCGGCAAATCAAGCGCGCGTAGCGATCGGTACCGTAACCAATGTATGGCTCAACGCTAGGAAACCATCCAAAATGCCGAGCGATTTTGCCACTTATGCGCACCCAAAGTCCAAAGCTAGATGTTGCAAGCTTTCTAGCAAATTGAACAATCGGAGGTTTTTTATCTAAGCGCTCTTCGCTAGAAGGAGCATCAAACAGCGTTTCTGTAACACGAACCTGAATCGGAGTGCTACTAACTCTTCTAGCTGCAGCAGGCAAATCGCCCTTCAAATTCGGTGCTTTATTAGCGAACTGGTCCATCTGGTTGTTCTCCAACAACTTCCACAACGGTTCCGCGAGGGCAGTTTTCAAACACCCACTTTGCGTCCTGCTCATACATGTTTATGCATCCATGAGAACCGTACTTTGCAGGGTATCCTTGAGATATACCAACATTGTTCCAAAGAGCGGTGTGGAATGAGATTCCGCCGTTAAAGTAGCTAACCCAAGTGATTCCAGGCAAGAAATACCTAGAGCCGTTTCGGTTAAATCCGCGCATATCTTGCACTCGGTAGCGCAAGTAAATAAAGTACGTTCCGTTTGGCGTTTCGTAATAACCATTTGAGCCACTGCAAACTGGGAATGTTTTAAGAAGCTGATCATCTTTGTAAACGCTTATTGTTTGGTTTGACTTGTTAACAACAACGCGCATGTCAACAGTCTTTTTTTCAATTCCAAACTTAACAACATTTGTTGGAACACTAAGCTTTGCATCTGCCGACTTTTCTACAGCTTGAACAACCTTGTTTGCAAAGTCTTTAGAATACTTAACTTCTATGCCATTTGCACCCTTAAGCGTTGTTAATATAAACTTTCCTTGCTTGTTGTACGTATCTTCTTGGTCTACTTTTTGCTGATTAAGATTCTTAGCAAGCTCTTTAGAAAGCCATGCGTCGGCAGCAGACGAATCAACCTTGTACGAAATCTTCTTTTTTGCACAATCTGCATCAATCTTAATCCAAGATGCTAAAACAGCCTTTGAAAGCGTAAAATCTTTTGAATCGCCATTGTCTAACGTAATTTTTTTAGATATCAAATTATTGAGTTGATCAACAGTTTTCTGCGCTACATCACGTTTAATTGGAGCTTCTACCTTACGAGAGCCAACCGTAACTTTTACTGTTTTACCAGGATTTTCTAAAACACGCTTAATAGCCTCGCGAACTGGCAAAGTTATGATTGTACGCCCTGGAACACCATCTTCTACAACATAAGAGTTAGAAGAAGAATCGAACTTAGCAGTATAAGGCATTGCCCTATCTTTTTCGCTAACAAACTTTTTAACAATGTACGCGTCCATGCTTTCGTTGTCTAGCTTGGCTTTAAGTCCAACGTTTTCTTGCAACCAAGGCATAAGCATTGTAAACACATTATTGTGCTTTGCGCGCATAATGTTTTGCACAGTTGCGCTTTTATCTACGCTTACCGATAAGTCTTTAAGTGTTTCAACAGAGCTTTTTCCAGAATCGTCTTTAATCTCAATCTTTGTGTTTTCAATCGCCCTATTTACAGCATCTGTGACTTTTTCAACTTGAGCGCCCGAAACTTCACTGCTGCCAGCAAAATGCACTCCAGGAGCAACACGGTCACGGAAGTATGCTTGCGACCCTACAAAAGCCGCAACCACAAGTATCAAGAAAATAATAAACGAGTAAAGCAATACAAGCGCTGACTTATTTCCTTTAACACGTTTTTTCGATACTTCAAATTGTTCAGTATCGTCGGATTCAAAAACGCTCATATTATTTTCTTGCGATTCAGACATAACCTTAAACCCCTGCTAGTTCTACGCGCAAACGCACATTGTAAGTCTATCACTTGCTTAGCATATAAAAATCATATAAATGGCACTAACTAAGCAAACATGCCAGCGTCAAAATGTAGTTAAACGCATAATCAAGCTCATAATCAACGCGCTAATCAAATGCAGCAATCAAGCGCTTAATCAGACGCAGCAACGCGCGAAATAACGTAATAAGTGATGAAAATGTAAAGAAATAATCAAATTTTATAAATATTGTCAAAATAATGTCCATATCTTAAAGATGTGTGCAAGAATAATAAATATGCCAGATATGCCAATTCAAGCAACAATTGCGTTAATGGTGATTGTTTTTGCGCTAGTTTTTGCGCCATTCGTCATCATGATAGTTACGCGTACCCTGAAGAAGCATCATTTAGCAGAAAAACTGGCAGAAAGGCATGGAGACAGCGTTCACTACGCTTTTATACTAAATCCTTCTAAACCGCAAGCCGAAGAATACCGAAAAAGCATTAAAGATTACTGTGCTTCTAACGATTTTACGTACGAAATAATAGATACGCAGCTTAATAAAGACGGGCGCGAATGCGCGCTAGAAGCTTTGAAAAATGGCGCAAATGTTGTTGTTGCTGTTGGCGGAGATGGCACTGTTAGAACGGTTGCGAGCGCAGTTAGCGGAACAAACCACGCAATGGGAATAATTCCAATTGGAACGGGAAACTTGTTTGCGCGAAACATGGGGATTCCTGTAGACGATGTTCAAGCTGCGCTAAAAGTGGCAACTAGCCATGGATCTAGGTTTGTTGACGTTGGTCGCGTTTTTATACTCGATAAACCGTACGAAGACCACGGTCACGCGTTTTTGATTATTGCGGGAATCGGATTCGACGCGCTTATGATAGACGACACTAATCCAGCGCTTAAAAAGAATATAAGCTGGCTTGCGTACTTTGTTGCAGGCGTTAAGCACTTGTTTGCGCCAAAATACCGCGGAGACGTTACTTTTACGCGCAAAGATGGAACGGATTACACATCTAGTGCAATATCTTTCCGCACGCTTATGGCTGGAAATTGCGGCCAGATTCCAATGTTTTCACTTATGCCAGATGCTGCTTACGACGATGGCATACTCGACTTTGAGATTATTGACACTTCTGGCGGATTAATTGGATGGGCTAACTTGTTTGGAGATGTTGTGCACCAAACCGTTACAGGAAAAGCGCAACAAAGCCCACTTTCTACAAACTCCAAGATTGACCAATCGCAAGGTGTTGAAGCCGAAGTTAAGCTAGAACGGCCTGCTCCCGTGCAGGTTGATGGAGATATTTTGGGATACACAAAACACTTGCGTTTTAGTGTAGATAAACGAGCATTATGCGTGCGCGTGCCACAGAGTTTGCAATCTTCTTTAACTCAAAATACCGCAGTTTAGTCTACGATTTCAGCCGTTTAAGCGATACGCAATTGTTCAAGCACGTAAGAGGGCTGTAGATTTCTATACGAGCAATAAAAGAGGAGCGAAGTGACGGGACTTGCGAGGAGAGAAATCTGCAGCCCTCGCGCAACAGTAAACAGAAAAATACATTAGAAAATACCGCCGCCGTGGCAAAATAAAAAATTATGGTAGCAAAAAATGCGGGAATGCCCGCCACCCCAGAAGATCTAGTAGACGTTGACGCTTTGATTGGCGCTTACTACGATGAAGTTCCAAATTCCAATATTCCAGAACAGCGCGTTATTTTCGGCACGTCTGGTCACCGTGGTTCCGCTTTAAAAACTTCGTTTAACGAAGCTCACATTGTTGCAATCACACAAGCCATTGCCGAATACCGCAAGAAGGCTGGCGTAACTGGCCCACTTTATATTGGTAGAGATACGCACGCTCTTTCGGAGCCTGCTCAAAAAACCGCTATTGAGGTTTTGGTTGCTAACGGCGTTCACGTTCGTGTGGACTCGCGCGGCGACTTTGTTCCAACACCTGTTGTGTCGCAAGCTATTTTGACGCATAATCGCGCAGCAGATGGCACTCAGCGTTTTAGCGGAGATGGCTTGGCTGATGGTATTGTTGTAACCCCTTCGCACAATCCTCCAACCGATGGCGGCTTTAAGTACGATCCTGTAACTGGCGGCCCTGCCCCAGCAGACGTAACTAATGCGATTGCAAACCGCGCAAACGAATTGCTCGACAATTACAAGTCCATTAAGCGCGTGCCTTTCGAGGAAGCAATCAAGTCTGATTTGGTTGAAGGCTTCGATTACCGCGAACACTACGTTAGCGATTTGGCAAAT
This sequence comes from Gardnerella piotii, assembly GCF_049815665.1. NCBI lineage: Bacteria > Bacillati > Actinomycetota > Actinomycetes > Bifidobacteriales > Bifidobacteriaceae > Gardnerella > Gardnerella piotii. The sequence goes on along the minus strand of NZ_CP187450.1, from coordinate 373,885 downwards.
GTTATTGACTTCGATGTAATTCGCTCTAGCGGTGTGCGCTTGGGAATTGACCCACTCGGCGGCGCAAGCGTAAACTATTGGCCACTTATGAACGAAAAGTATGGCTTAAACATTGGCGTTGTGCGCCCAGATGTTGACCCAACTTGGCGATTCATGACAATCGACCACGATGGCAAGATTCGTATGGACCCAAGCTCCCCTTACGCAATGAAGGGCTTAGTTGATCAGCTTAACGCTGGTGCTTGGGATAAGTACGATTTGGTTGGCGGCACCGATCCAGATGCTGACCGCCACGGAATTGTGTGCCCTTACTGGGGAGTTATGAACCCGAACCACTACATTGCAGTGTGCGTGGAGTACTTGTTCGGCGGCGCTCGCCCAGATTGGCCAAAGAATACTGCTATCGGCAAGACGCTTGTGTCTTCTTCTTTGATTGACCGCGTAGCTGCTTCTATTAACGCAAAGCTTGTGGAAGTTCCTGTTGGCTTTAAGTGGTTTGTTGAGCCTCTCTTTAGTGGCGAAGTTGCTTTCGGCGGCGAGGAAAGCTCTGGCATGAGCTTCTTGCGCAAGGATGGCCGCGTGTGGACAACCGATAAGGACGGCTTGATTCCTGATTTGCTCGCTGCAGAAATCACTGCAAAGACTGGAAAGAATCCTGCTCAGCTTCATCAAGACCAGGTTGCTCGCTTTGGCGAAAGCTGGTACAAGCGTGTAGACACTCCAACCACTCTTGAGCAAAAGCAAAAGTTTGCAGCTCTTAGCGGCAACGACGTTGAAGCGACTAAGCTTGCTGGCGAAGATATTACAGCAAAGCTCACTGAGGCTCCTGGAAACGGCGCCAAGATTGGCGGCTTGAAGGTTACAACTAAGAACAATTGGTTCGCTGCTCGCCCATCTGGTACCGAGAACATTTACAAGGTTTATGCTGAGTCCTTCGTTTCTCCAGAAGCGCTTGACAAGGTGCTTGAGGAAGCTACTGCTGTAGTTGACAAGGCTTTAGCGTAACGCTTTAATTGCGATTAGTTAAAATCAACTTCGGTTAGTCGAAGTTGATTTACGATTAGTCAAAGTTAACAGCTTTTATATATGCGCTGGTTGCTATGCTGCCAGCGCATTTTTGAAAGGTTTTGCAATGATTGTTGTTTCTACAGACGGATCTGCTCTAGGAAATCCAAATGGATCAATGGGCTGGGCTTGGGCAGACCACATAGACGAAGCGGGCAACGCTCACGAGCACAATCACACTGGAAACGCAGATGCAGGCGGAGCTACTAACGGCACGAATCAAATAGGCGAATTATGCGCAGTTCTAGAAGCTTTGCGAGCACACCCTGGAAGCGAGCCTTTAACAATCGAAAGCGACTCGCAATATGCAATTAATTGTGCAACAACTTGGATTCATGGTTGGAAAAAGAACGGTTGGAAGAACTCCAAAAAAGAGCCTGTAAAAAATGCAGAACTTATTCGCGCAATCGATTCAGAGATTTGCAAGCGCAAAGGCTCTGTTAAGTTCGTTTGGGTTAAGGGACACGCTGGGAACGCGGGAAACGAGAAAGTTGACGAGCTTGCTAGAACTTATGCTGAAGATTGCCGCAGCAAATTGAAGGATGGATATTTGCCATTAGAAGGATGGAAATCGTTGATTTCTTCTACATATTCAGATGGCGTTGACGTTCCGCAAGACGCAAAAATGCTATTGGATGGAAAAATTTCTAGTAGCGAATACCACATTGGCAGATGCGTTGGAGAAGATATTAATCCTGATTTTAATGGCGATAATACGCGCGAAACAAGCCGTGAAACAGAGTGTGAAACATTTAGCGATGCTGCCACCACTCACTACGCAAACAACAACGCTGCTTGCGATTTAACTGCACAAATCATTAATACAAATGATGAATCGCCAGCAACAGAAGAATCAAAAGACACAGACAAACCAAAAGGCACAGACGAATCGCAAGCAACCGAAGATTTGCATGAAAATAACGAATCACAAAATAAATCAGAACAAAAATATAAAGCAGTTCCAGGATTACGCGTATGCGGAACATTGCAATTCACGCCTGCTCCAAACACAAGCCCAAGTTTTAACGGGAATCCACGATTTATAACAGGCACAATACAATTAAGCGGATACGTTATGCCAGATGGCACTTTTAACCTAGAGCCAAGCGAGTTTTATATGCAAACAAACGCAAACAAATGCGAAAAATAACAAAACAAAAATCTTAAAGCAGACTAATATGTAATATGTATGGAACAGATGCGATTAGCAATCGCTAAAAATCGCACATAATCGCGCAAAATAGCGTGGTAATAACCTGCCAAAAGCAAGAAAGTAGGCACAAATGGATAAAGCACAACAAGACGCGCTAAAGAAAGCAGCTGGCATTGAGGCCGCAAAAATCGTACAAAATGGCATGATGGTTGGACTTGGCACTGGCTCTACAGTGCGCTTCTTAGTAGACGAGCTTGGCCGCAGAGTTAAAGAAGAAGGCTTGAGCTTTACGGGAGTTACAACTTCTCGCCGCACACAAGAGCAGGCAGAAAGCTACGGAATTAAGATTCTAGATATTAACGATGTTGACCATATTGACGTTACGATTGACGGATCAGACGAAGTTGATAAAAACTTTAACGGCATTAAGGGCGGCGGCGCAGCTCTTCTTTGGGAAAAGATTGTTGCAATCAACTCCGACCGCATTGTGTGGATTGTTGACGCAAGCAAGGTTGTAGACACAATCGGCAAGTTCCCACTGCCTGTTGAAGTGATTCCATTTGGTTCTGCTCAAGTGATTCGCAAGTTCGAGAAGCGCGGATACAAGCCAGTTTTGCGCTTGGATGCAAACGGCAAAGAAGTGCGCACAGACGAGAACAACTTTGTTGTTGACTTGCACTTGGAGCGCATCGACCACCCACAAGAGCTTGCTAAAGACTTGATTGAAACTGTTGGCGTTGTTGAACACGGACTGTTCCTTAACATGGTTGATACTGTGATTGTTGGAGATCCAAACGGCCCACGCACGCTTACAAACCCAAATAAGTAAACGGCATATCTAATATTTAACCAATCATTTCCCGAGAGTGTGCGTAAAATCCACTGTTTTACGTACATTTTCGGGAAATTTTTTACATTCTTCAATCAGGGTAATTTTCAATCGTAATAAAAAAAGCGCTGGAAAAATCCAACGCTTTCAAAAGTATTACGTGCCCAAACGGGCAGGCGCGCCAAACAGCTATTACTTACGCTGATGACGAGTCTTACGCAGCAGTTTGCGGTGCTTCTTCTTGCTCATCCGCTTGCGGCGCTTCTTGATGACAGAACCCATCTGAAGCCTCCATTCATATGTAAAGTGTGCAACTTGCCTAATGTTACACCGTTTTGACGACTTTGGAAAATCCTAAAGCAAAGTTTTACAAAAACACATGCAAAACATATACAAAACACATGCAAAACAGCTTATATTTTGCAAATTTTACATTGGGAATTGCTTATAGAATCTTTCAACAGATTGCTTTGATCCAGTTAACTCAAACACAGCTGTGTCGTTTTGCCAAATGGCACTAGCTTTCGCTTTATTTCCCGACTCAGTCTTTAACACATAGCTGCCAGTGGTTTTTCCAGAAACTTGAATTTTTCCAGAAGCAACATCTACTCCACTTAAACCATCTAGCAAAAGCTCATATTGTTTATTCGCTAAGTCACGACTGCTCCATTGAGCAACAACAAGAGAAACGTCACTTCCAGATTCTCCAGTTGAATACTTAACTGTGTATTCTTCTAAAGGAGAAGCCGAAGACCATTTTGCGCTAGCAGAAGCATCAACACGCGCAAAATCAAGAACGGTATCTGGCATAGCTTTTAACAACGCAGTAGATGTGCTAGGCAAATCTTTAGCCTTAATAGATGGCGTTTTTGCAGAAGGCACTTGCGTTTTAGCAGGTTGCGCATTTTGCTGGTGATTTAACGCCCAACCTGGCCAAACAAACGCGGAAACAATTGCCAAAACAACAACTATTAATGCAACAATAAGCACTTTTCGTAAATTGTTATGAGACGCAGAAAATCCTTGCGAAGAAGTAGAAGAATTATTTGTATAAGAATTCATTTTTTACCCCACATAACACTATTAAACATACTTGGATTATCTCACAAAAGTATGACGGTAAAATGTCTACAAATGCAGCTAGCGTCAAATCATGGCTGCAAAATCTTCTACTTATTACTTATGCTCCGAATGTGGTTGGAGTGGGTCAAAATGGTACGGCCGCTGCCCAGAATGTGGCGAATGGGGTACGCTAAGCGAGTTTAGCGAGCCAAAGTTGCAAAGTGGCGTTTCTAAAACTTTAAGATCGTCTAGAAATTCAAGAAGCGCAAAAGCTAACGCGATTGCATCATTAAGCCTTGATTCTAGCGTAGACGCACAGCCTATTAGCAATATTCAAGCAGATAATGGAATTAGAATACACACGGGATTTAGTGAATTTGACCGCGTTTTAGGCGGAGGACTTGTTCCAGGGTCTGTAACTCTTATAGCAGGCGAGCCAGGAATCGGAAAATCCACTTTGCTTTTAGAAACAGCTGGAAAAGTGGCCAAAAATGGTGGCGAATCCAAAGAAAGCATAGTCCTATACATTTCTGGCGAAGAATCAAAATCGCAAGTAAAATTGCGCGCATCACGCATAAACGCCATAAGTCAAAATCTTCTTCTTGCTAGCACAACAGACTTAAACACAGCTTTAGCACTAATCGAAAAATATAAGCCAACACTTGCAATTGTTGACTCAGCACAAACCATTGTTTCTAGCGATGTTGATGGCATTACAGGAGGCTCCACTCAAGTTAGAGAAGTAGCTAGCGCTCTTATTGACGTTGCTAAAACTTGTAATATTCCAGTGCTTTTAGTTGGTCACGTTACAAAAGACGGCTCGATTGCAGGCCCGCGCACGCTTGAACATCTTGTAGACACGGTTTGCCAATTTGAAGGAGACAGTCAAACGGCATTGCGCATGCTTCGTGCTGTTAAAAATCGTTTTGGACCTACAGACGAAGTTGGCTGCTTCGACATGAGCGGATGCGGCATTGAGGAAGTCCCCGACCCTTCTGGCCTATTCTTGTCTTCTAACGAGGATTGCAAAAACGAAGGCACATGCGTAACTCTTACATTAGAGGGCAATCGAAGCCTTGCTATTGAAGTTCAAGCGCTTGTTACAGACTCTGTTCTTCCTGCTCCTAGGCGTGCAGTTTCGGGAGTAGATGCAAACAGAATCGCTATGCTTACGGCAGTTTTATATAGGCATGGCGGATTAAATCTTCTATCTAAAGACATTTACGTTTCTACGATTGCTGGAGCAAAAGCAAAAGAGCCGGCTTGCGATTTAGCAATAGTGGCGTCTCTTGCAAGCGCTGCAAAAAATAAGCCAGTTTTGCCGTTTACGTGCGCAATTGGCGAGATTAGCTTAACTGGCCAAGTTCGCTCGGCTTCTAGAATGGAAACTAGACTTAAAGAGGCGGCAAGAATTGGCTATAAACGTGCGATTGTTTGCCACTTGCAAAAAAAGATTCACGTTGAAGGAATTGATGTAGTTGAAGTAAATAATCTTAAAGAAGCGTTGAACTCGCTGGGATTGTAGAAGATTAATTAAAGGGTTAATTAGGAGATTAATATGGTTGACTTTAGCAAATGGGCTTCGTTTACTTCGCAAAAAACTAATCGCTCGCTTGCTGGTTCGCGAGTGTTTATTGAAGATGTAATTGATGAGAATAACAGCGATAACTGCGATAACATCAACAACAGCAATGCGCAAAAATTCTTGCAAAACGCACAATCTTGGGGAATAATTCCTGTAGATTCTAAGGAAGACGCTGATTTTTGCGTAAAAATATGCGCAAAAAACCTAGAAACCACTATAGACGCGCCTAATTTAAGCGGAAAAGATGCCATTGACTACGCGCAAAGCCACATGCCAGTAATGCGCACACTACTTAACAATTTACAAGAAAATGGTCTTAATTTAGAAGGCGTTAGAATAGCTGTTTGCCTTGTGTTAGAGCCAAAAACAGCCGTTCTACTAAGAGAGTTACACGCACACGGCGCGATTGTTGGCGTTTTTTGCGGCCCAGACGAAACCGACCAGAGAGTAGCAGATCAACTTAAAAAAGAGGGCATTTTAGTGCAAGCAAACCGCGATTGGTCGCCTGAACAAACGCACGAAGGCGCTCTAAAACTTCTAGACGAGATACAGCCAGACATAATAATCGACGATGGCGCTAGTTTTGCGCGCCTAGCAAGCCTGGAACGCCCGCAAATCGCAGCAAATCTAATAGGCGTTGCAGAAGAAACAACAAGCGGAGTGCGCGCTTTTGAAGCAATGCAAAAAGCTGGACACTTGCACTACCCTGTAATCGCAGTAAATAATAGCGCTCTAAAAACCGATTTTGACAATCGTCATGGAACTGGAGAAACATGCGTTACAACAATGCAACAAATTCTTGGAAGTGAATGCTTTAACAATGCCAAAGTAACTGTTGTTGGATACGGACCAGTTGGCCGCGGATTTGCCTTAAGAATACGCGCATTGGGCGCGAAAGTTACGATTTGCGACACAAATCCTGTTCAAGCTTTACGCGCAGTTTTCGACGGATTTGAAGCTAAAAATCTTGAATGCGCTGCCAATACAAGCAATATGATTGTTTCTGCGACTGGAGTTCGTCACACTATTACATTGCAACACATGCAAAACATGCAAGAAAACGCGATTTTGGCTGTTATTGGTGGAATTGCAAACGAGATTGCACTAGACGAAATCCCTGATTTTAAGCCAGTTGTTGGAACAGCACAAAGAAAAATCCAAGTTCCGTGCGGTCCTCAAATTACGCTAATAAGCGAAGGAGACGGCACAAATTACACTACAGGCGGCGGAAATCCTATTGAGATTATGGACTTTAGTTTTGCTGTTCAAGTGAGCGCAGTTGCGTATTTGCTAGAGCACAATGGCAATAAAAATGGCAATAAAAATGGCGAAAATCGCCTTAATTCTGGAATCTACCAACTTCCAGAAAACTCCGATAAGCAAATAGCAAGCATCGCATTAGCAAAACGCGGATATAGCGCAAGCGAAACCAACAAAAACAATGGCTACAAGTGGGATTTAACGCGATTCGCAGAAGAAGAAAACATTTAGCATAAATCAATTAACCAAAACATAATAAATCTAAGCAATAATAGAATAAAGATAAAGCAAAAAGTAGTACAACGTAATTCCTTAAGGAACACAATGCTTACAGACCCAATACGCAAACTTGCACATCCAACACCACTTAGAGAAGTCACACTATACAGTGCATCAATGGTTATTCCAGTAACGGGGCCAATAATCCCCGAAGGTGCCGTTGCTGTATCTAACGGACGCGTTGTTCACGTTGGAACACGCCAATGGGTGCTTAATATTCTAAAAGACGAGATGCCAAGCGATTCTTATATGCAAATGTTTAGAAATGAGAAACATTGGCAAGGCCTTATGACACCAGGTCTTATTAATGCGCATACGCATTTGCAATACACGAATATGGCAAGCGTAGGCCGCGGAGAATATAGAAATTTCCACGATTGGGAGCAAGGATTTAACGTTGTTTACGACAAGTTGCAAGAAGATAAACAAAAAAATCCATCGCTAACAACTTGGAAGACTTCTGCATACCAAGGCGCAAGAATGATGGTGGAAGCTGGCACAACCGCAGCTGCCGATATTGTAACCGATATTGAAGCGGTTGGAGCGCTTGCAAGCCAGGGAATGCACGGAATTGCCTATTGGGAGGTAATGGGCTGGAAAAACGTTGATTGGAAGGAAGAAGGCTACGCTAAGCTGCTAGAAATGCTTGGGCAAATGATGAACAACGGCAGCATACCGAGTATAGGTATTAGCCCACATGCGCCTTATAGCCTAGAAACAGAGCCGTTTGTGGATTTGCCAGACATTGCAAGGCAGCTAAACATGCGCTTGCACATACACTTGGCCGAAACGCCGATGGAGGCAGGAAATCACGCAGATACGCTAACTACGTATTCTGCGCCAGATTGGAATAGCAATGTTTGGGAAAGCTATAGCGAACTTAAATCGCACGGAATGACTGCATCTGCAATTCAGTTTTTGGATCAGCTTGGATCTTTAGGACCAGACGTTCATATTGCGCACGGCGTTTGGGCGGACGGCGAAGACCGCAGAATTTTGCGCCAACGCGGAGTTGGAGTGGCACTTTGCCCAAGATCCAATCGCATTACTGTTACAGAGAGAGACTCGCCAATTCGCGACTATATGGAAGAAGGAAACTTGCTTGCAATTGGTACAGATTCCCTATCTTCTTCACCATCTTTAGACGTTTTAGACGATGCTGCAAAAATCTACGACCTAGCAACAGCACAGGGCTATAGAAAAGATGATTTAACGCATCGAATTATTCGCATGCTTACTTTAGGCGGCGCAAGCGTTATGGGCTTGCACGTAGGACCGCACAGAATTGGCCAAATTAATGCTGGAGCCACGGCCGACCTTGCATTCTTTAACATTCCAACAGACACAAGCTCGCCGCAAGGAGTTGAAGAGACTTTGCACAATTTTGTTCGTCACGGCGCAGGAAGCGCAAAAGCAACAGTAATATCTGGAAATCTTGTGTACAATAATGGCGCCTTTGCGCAATAAGTCTTGACTAATAAGTCTCGCAAAATAAATCAGAAAATATCAGGAGATATTATGAGCATTAAATTGGAAGATATGAGCGATTACGCAAAAAATCTTGTTAAAGAATTGCACTTAGAAGCCCACCCAGAAGGCGGATGGTACGCTCGCGATTGGCAAGCATCGCAACTATATAGCGCAAATAACAGCGCAGACGCGAGCGCAAACGCGACTAATACACAAGTTGACGAAAACTCCGCAGCCAGCGCTCCAAGACCACTAGCATCGCTTATTTATTTTCTTTTACCAGCTGGCGATTCAAGCGCGTGGCATAAAGTTGATGCAGACGAGATTTGGCTTTGGCATGGGCCAGCAAATCTTACGATTGAACTTGGCGGATGCAGCCAAAATCCTTGCACAGAGGCGGATTTGCAACGTTTTACGCTTGGAAACACTAAAGATGGTAACGACTTACTTACGCGCGGTCATCTTGTGATTCCTGCTGGAACATGGCAGCGAACTGTGCCTAGCAACGCAGATGTATTGGTGTCTTGCGTTGTAAGCCCTGGCTTTACTTTTAGCGGATTTAATTTAGCGTCTAAAAACTAGTATGCTACTTTGAAGGCGTAAGCTATTTAACAAGCGCGTTCAAAACGCTCAAAGTCAAGCTTCCAGCGCGATTTGCAGCAAGAACTAAATCGTCTTTATGCTCATCAAGCGATTCGTAAGATTCTCCGCAACGGTTGCTCATTGCACGAATCGCAAGGAACGGCACGCTATTTTTAGCTGCAATATGCGCTACTGCAGCGCCTTCCATCTCTTCGCAATCGCCAAAAACCTCTTCGCGAACTGCATCTAGAACCTTTGGGTCTGTGTTAAATTGGTCGCTTGTTGCTATGTTTCCACAAACGTATGCAACTCCATTTTCGCTCTTATTAGACGCGCTTTGCTTAGATTCCGCGGAAAAATCGCAAGCAGCCGAAGATGATTCTTGCAAAGACTTTTCAAGCCTAAAACCTAATAGCTTCGCTTGATTTGCCGCTAAATCGCATAACTTTGAGTCCGATTCAAAAACTTCTTTGTATGGAGCACAATCTGCAATAATTTGCGTATTTGTTTCTAAATAGTGAAGATTCTTGCCTATAACAATGTCTCCAACATTAAGATGCGGATTTAATGCTCCTGCGATTCCACTAAAAATCAATACTTGTGGCTTAGCTTCGATTATAAGCGCCTGAGCTGCTGCAGCTGCAGCACACTTTCCCATTCCAGCAATACATATTGTAAGAATCGCACTATTTTCGTTGTTGTTAGAGGCGATTTTACCTTGAATAAAAGTAACACCGTAATCTTGCCAAGACTTATATTCGCCACTAAACGCTTGCAAAATAGGCTGAGCCTCTTTTTGAAGTGCCACTATAACAGCGAGATTTGAAAGATTGCTAAAATCGCCAGAATTACCGATTGAAAATTCCTTTTGCATAGTCTCCCCTAAAATAAGTTCGATAAATCTAATCTAATAAAATCTAACAAAATCAAATATAGTCAAACATAATCAAATACAACCAAATACAGTCAAATACTTATGACTCTAAAATCGTAAATACACGCCAAAACAACACAACACACCGCAACACACCGATTGTAACAGCCACTTAACATTTACAAAATTGAACATAAGTAGAGCAAATTTACGCCATTAAATCAACAAAATATAGCACGTTATAAACAATCACGATAACAATTCTGTAACAATTAAGCCTTAAATGCATCTATCGTCTTATAAACTATCAAATGTACGGCCGCAAAACCTACTTAAATCGCTTAAAAAACGAATAAGCGAAAAATTTTAAGGTTTTAGCAAAAACAAGGAGAAAAAATGGCTATTTTCGTACATAACAACTTGCACACTAACCGCGTAGCAATCGCAGCTACTAAAATCGCTGCAGCAGCATTAGCAGTGGCTGCAATGGTTAGCACAGCGGCATGCGGAAGCCAAAACGCACAAGATCCAAACCAAAAGACAATCACTCCAGGCGTTTTGACAATCGGCACAGCTCAGCCAACTTACACACCTTGGATGTACGATAACAAGCCAGAAAACGGCAAGGGATACGAATCCGCAGTAGCATACGCTGTTGCAAAGAAACTTGGCTACGGCAAAGACAAGGTTAAGTGGGTTCGCACAACCTTCGACTCCGCAGTAACTCCAGGCCCAAAGGACTTTGATTTTAACCTTCAGCAGTTCTCTATTACCGAGGAACGCAAGAAGGCAGTAGACTTTTCGCCAAGCTACTACAACGCAACTCAAGGCGTTGTTGTTAAAAAAGACAGCAAGTTTGCTAACGCAAAGACTTTAGCAGATCTTAAAACCGCGCAGATTGGCGCAATGGTTGGAACAACAAGCTACAGCTTTGCTAAAGACAAGATTAAGAGTGATATTCAAACCTTTAACGATAACGACGCTTTGGTTCAGGCTCTTGACTCTAAGCAAATTGACGCACTTGTTATAGATACTCCATCTTCTGTAAATATTGTACGCAGCAAGCAGGTTAAAGATGGCGTTGTTCTTGGACAGATTGCAGGATCGGAAGATAAGGAAGGAACTGGCCTTGTGCTTCCAAAAGGATCTAAGCTTACTGCAGACGTTACTAAGGCTGTGAATGCTCTAGAAAAAGATGGCACTTTGAAGAAGCTTCAAGAAAAGTGGCTTGCAGAGTACACAACTGATGTGCCAGTTCTTAAGTAAATTGATCTAAATTAAATCAAACAAAATAGATTAAAAATAGATCAAAATAAATAAAAATCGTACCAACGTCATTACCAATACGCATTATTGTAAGCAATTTGTAACCCAATCGTCACATAAAAGTGCTTACAATAGTGCGTATCATTCATTATGTCGAAAGGCTCAGGCTACCGCCAATGACAGTACTTAACGGCAGTACAACAGATTCTGCAAGCAACGAATCAAATAAGTTACTCACTAATGCGTCGTCACTATCTAGCGCTAATACGGCATTAGATGAAGGAACGTGCGTTTTAAGCAATATCGAGCTTGAGCGCAGAGCAATCCGCAAAAAACAGAATCTTAAATCTGTTTTAACAAGCATAATAAGCACTTTAGTATTACTTGGCGTGTGCATTGTGGCACTTGCAATGAGCCCTGGTTGGCCAAGAGTGCGCGAAACGTTCTTTTCTGGCAAATACTTTATGCTATCTTTGCCATCTGTTTTGCAAGGATTAATGCTTAACTTGCAAGTGCTTGTATTTGCTGTAATCGGAGTTGCAATACTTGGAACTTTAATCGCAGTTATTCGCACAAGCGTAAGCCCAATGCTTTTCCCGTTGCGAGCTATAGCTCAATTCTACACAACCATTATGCGCGGCATACCAATGCTTGTTGTTCTTTACTTAATCGGCTTTGGCATACCAGGCTTGCAGCTTTTTGGGCGCATTCCACCAGCAATACTCGGCACAATCGCAATTGTTATGAGCTACTCCGCATACGTTGGAGAGGTATTGCGCGCAGGATTTGAAGACGTGCATCCGTCAATGCGAGCATCTGCAAGGTCTCTTGGCTTAACATCTGGTCAAACTGTGCGATTAGTGGTAATTCCTCTTGGCTTAAGAAAAGTGGCTCCTGCTTTAATGAACGACTTTATATCAATGCAAAAAGACGCAGGGCTTATATCTGTTTTGGGCGCTGTAGACGCAGTTCGAGCAGCTCAAATATCTGTTGCAACTTCTTATAACTTCACTCCGTACGTTGTAGCAAGCGTTGTATTTATAGCGCTGAGCATTCCGTTTATTGTTCTAAACGATTGGTATACAGCAAGACTTCGCAAGCGCGAGCTAAACGGAGGAACTGTGTGATGAATAACGTAACAAATCAAAAGGTAAATCAACAAATGAGTGATTACACAAACACAAGCAACCAGACGGATTCAAGCAACCAGACGGGTTCAACTCCAGTTTTGCGCTTAAGTAATATTAGAAAATCGTATAACTCAACACCTGTTCTTAAGGGTATTTCTTTTGATATTGCGCCTCACGAAGTGGTGGCTCTTTTAGGGCCTTCTGGAAGCGGCAAATCTACTCTTATGAAGTGCATTAATTTGCTTGAGCGAGTAGACGACGGCCAAGTTTGGCTTGGAAACACAGATATTACAGATCCACGCATAAACCAAGATCAAATTAGATCTCAAATCGGAGTTGTGTTCCAGCAATTCAATCTTTTTACGCATATGAGTGTTTTAGATAACGTGACTCTTGCTGCGCGAAAAGTTCATCATTGGAGCAAAGATCGCGCAGAAAGCCGCGCAATGGAGCTTCTATCTAGGATTAAGCTAGAAAATAAAGCAAAGTCCTACCCAGATCAGCTTTCGGGCGGACAGCAGCAACGAGTGGCGATTGCTCGCGCGCTTATGACAAGCCCACAACTCTTGCTTTTAGACGAGATTACTTCCGCGCTAGACCCAATGCTTGTTGGCGAAGTTCTAGACATGGTTGCAGAGCTAAAGCAGCAAGGAACAACCATTTTAATGGCCACTCACGAGATGCATTTTGCGCACGAAGCTGCCGATAGAGTGGTTTTGCTTAGAAACGGCGTTGTTGCAGAAAACGGCACGCCGTACGAAGTTATGGACACTTGCAGCGACCCAGAAACGCAAAACTTCTTTAAATCATTCCGCCACTAGCGCGCGCGTTTGCTCAACGTCTTTGCTAATAGCGTCCTTAAGCTGCTCTTGCGAGTCAAATGCTTGCTGAGGGCGCAAGAAGCGCGCAAACTCAATGCAAACCCTATGCCCGTATAAGTCTTGAATCTTATCTGTTAACGCGTATGCTTCAACAGTTCGATTAGACGATTGCTCTTCTAGAGTATCGTCGTAGGCATCCGCGCTATTTGATGCGTTTGATGCGTTTGATGCGTTTGATGCCTCATCTTCAAAAGTAGGATTAGTGCCAACTGAAATCGCAGCAGCCCAACGCCAAGGCGAATGCAATCCAAGATGAAGCTCATCTTTACGCAAAACACCCACGCTAGGAATGTTTCTGCTATACGAAGCGCCATTTTGCTCGTCTGCGTCTAAATCAATAATCCAACCAGCATACACACCATCAACAGGAATATATCCGTCAATTCGCTCCCCAAGATTTACAGTTGGGAAGCCAATTTGATGGCCGCGACCAGCTCCGTGAACAACAATACCTTCTACTCTATGCGGCTGGCCAAGAATATCTCCAGCATCTCGAACCCTACCATTTGCAAGCATCCATCGCACATTTGTAGAGCTCCAAGCACGAACCTTTTTATTCGGAATACCCTTGCTCCAAGCGCGATATTCCGCCTTATTCATGCCATCTGCAGGGTCTTTTGGCTCTCCGCCTTCTAAAGGAACCTCTGGAACAATCGGGTCTGGAACTCGAACGTCTCCTGGCCCAAAATCATCTACAACAACAAGACTAAAAACGCCTGTAGCTTGAGAAAGCTCTTTAATAGCATGAACGTTTCCAGCTCTTTTAGCGCCCAAAGCTGCATCCGACCCCAAAACAAGCGCGCGCATGCCAAGCTTTCCAACCAGCTGACCAAGGAAGAATCTGTACGATTTTGCCGCAAAAGCAAGGCTATATCGAACTATAATAACGTGGTCAACGTCTAACTGTTGCAAAACCCTAAGCCGCTGACGAACGCTTGTTAGAGCTTGCGAATCTACTGGAATTTGCGCATCATCGCCAAAATCGTCGAATAAATCTGGATTTTCGTGCACAACGCTTGGACGAGGATCAAACATTATAACAACCGAGAACGCGTTGTTTTTACGCGCAATCTCCACTGTTCGCTCAATAACTTTACGATGCCCAAGATGCATTCCGTCGAATACACCTATTGTAACAACTGACTTACGTTGAGCGCTCAACGTTGGCCAACTAATCATACCGTTGGCATCTGGTCGAATGTCTATGACCTTCATCATATCCTTACTGTTCACAAGAGCCGCAAATATTGGTATCGCTTTATTTTAGACGCCACTTTGCCGCAACCCCATTTTCACACTAACATCTATTTTACCAGCAAACTAGCTTTGTACAAATACTACAATTGGTTTAGCTTCTATTTGATTTGTATTTTTTTCGATTTTTTCGATTTTTTCTTGAGATTTAAACAGCGTGCTGCTTGAGCTTGCGGTTGCTTGCGATTTTTCAGCGGTTTCCAGAACTGCTACAACATCGTTTTGCTCATCTTTTGTGGCTTTTACGTATGCAATCACGTTTTTTGTAGCGTCTTTTGCACTAATAGCAGAAATCGTGATTTTTCTGCCAAATCGCAAGTCTTTAGCTTGATTTTCACTTACTTCTACTGTTTGCATTGTTAATTTTGCAGATTCAAACATGCTTAGCAAGCGTTGATTAAGAGTGTTTTCTAGAGGCGACGAGGCTGGCAAAGCAACCGACGAATCGCCAGCAGCTTGCGATTCGCATGAACCTTGCAAATAGTATGAATCATCTAAAACAGCCTTCGCGCGAGACTGTACAACACCATTTTTGTCTGTAAATGTGCGAATAACACTTTTAAGCTTAAGTACGCGACTATCTTCTATAGAAAAATCGCCAATACGCGTTCTTCTAAGGCTCACTAAGTGTCCTCCAACTCCAAGAACACGCCCCAAATCGCGTGCTAGAGCGCGAATATACGTGCCACTAGAGCAAGAAACGCTTGCGCGCACATCAATAACTTTCGCGCCACTTACGCCCACACTAAAATGCGCATCTAGCAAAGAAAAATCGTAAATAAAAACTTCTCTAGGCTCTAAATGAACATCTTTACCTTCACGCGCTAAGTCGTAAGCGCGAACGCCGTTTACTTTTATAGCAGAAAAAGATGTTGGCGTTTGCATAATCGAGCCAGTAAAATTCTTTGCTATTACAACGCGCAATTCTTTAAGAATTTCATCAATATTTGCAAAGTTTATAATGCCATTTTCATCATCCACGCTTGAAACAACATCACCATCTGCGTCGTCCGTATTAGTTGACTCGCCAAGACGAATCACAGCTTCGTACGTTTTATTGTGACCAAGCAAATAGTTAAGCAAGCGCGTGGCGTTACCAAAGCCAAGAATCAGCAAGCCCGTTGCCATTGGGTCTAAAGTGCCAGCATGACCCACTCGTTTAGTGTGCAACAGGCCGCGCGCAAAAGATACAACATCGTGACTGGTAACGCCTTTTGGCTTATCTACTAGCAAAATGCCAGAAGATGGCATCTTGCTAGAAGATTGCATTTGAAAATTACTCATTGCCCTCGCTAAAATCGATCACTATTTACATCGCTATCAAAGTCGCTAGAATCCGCAGAATCGCTAGAATCAGCAAAGTCGTCGTCTTCAAAGTCGTCGTCTTCGTCAAATTCCTCGCCGTCAAATTCCTCATCTTCACGCGGCTTTTTATACGGATCGGCTTCTCCAGCGTATTGAGCTGTTTCTCGAGCTTTAGCTAGCTCCTCGTCACGCTTACGCGCAGCAACCAAAATGTCTTCAATCTCGTGAGCTTCGCTAGGAACTTCATCGTAAACAAATTGGATTTGAGGCGTTAATCGCAAGCCTGCTTTAGCTCCAACTAAAGTGCGCAAACGCCCCTTAGCCTGCTGCAAAGCCTGGTTTGCTCGCATTCGCTCACCCTGCTCTTTTCCAGCAGTGCCAAGCTGAGTCCAATACACTTTAGCGATTTGTAAATCGTTAGTAACTCTCACTTCTGTAATCGTTACGTTAGCAAGTCGCTTATCGTGCAAATGCGATTCCATATTGGACGCAATCACTCTGTGAATCAAAGCCGCAATTCGCGCGGCTCTAGGGTTTGTTCCAGCCATATTACTTGCGCTCAATCTGCTTCATTTCAAAGGTTTCGATTACGTCGCCAAGCTCAATGTCGTTAAAGCTGCCAAGGTTAATGCCTGCCTCGTAGCCTTCGCTAACGGATTGCACATCATCCTTAAACCTACGCAAAGTGGAGATTTCAAGATCGTTAACAGTAGCAACGCCGTTTCGCAAAATACGGCACTTGGTTCCGCGCTTAACTTCGCCATCTTGAACCATAACGCCAGCAATATTGCCAAACTTGGACGAGCGGAAGATTTCGCGAATCTCGGAATGAGATGTAACAACCTCTTCAAACTCTGGCTTAAGCATACCCTTCAAAGCAGCTTCAATATCTTCGATTGCCTTGTAAATAACAGAGTAGTACTTAACTTCCACGCCTTCGCGATCTGCCAAGTCTGCAACCTGGCGATTTGGACGCACGTTAAAGCCAATAATAACGGCCTTATCAACTGTTGCAAGGTTCACATCGTTTTGAGTAATTGCACCAACACCGCGGTGAATAACCTGAATTCCAACTTCGTCGGAAACCTCAATCTTCATTAAGGAGTCTTCCAAAGCTTCAACAGAGCCAGAAGAATCACCCTTAATAACAATGTTGAGCATATCCACTTCGGACTTAGCAAACTGTTCCTTAAGGCTTTCAAGAGACACAACCTTACGACGCTTTGCAAGCTGAGCCGCGCGTTCTGTAGCCTGGCGCTTTTCGGCAATTTGACGAGCAGAACGATCGTCGGAAGTAACCAAGAACAAGTCGCCTGCAGTTGGAACAGAAGTCAAACCAAGCACCTGAACTGGCGTAGAAGGACCTGCCTCTTGCAAGTGGTTGCCATTTTCGTCGAGCATTGCGCGAACGCGACCATAAGACGTGCCTGCAACAATCGAATCTCCGACTTTAAGCGTACCTTGCTGAACAAGAACAGTTGCAACCGCACCGCGACCCTTATCCAAGCGAGCTTCAACAGTTGCACCGCGAGCATCCATGTTTGGATTTGCTTTAGGATCAAGCTCCGCATCTGTAGTCAAAAGAACAGCCTCAAGAAGCTTATCTACGTTGGTTCCCTGCTTTGCAGAGATATTCACAAACATTGTGTCGCCGCCGTATTCTTCTGGCACAAGACCGTACTCTGTAAGCTGACCGCGCACCTTATCTGGGTTTGCTCCAGCAACATCAATCTTGTTTACTGCAACAACAATAGGCACGTGAGCAGCCTGTGCGTGGTTGATTGCTTCAACAGTTTGAGGCATAACGCCGTCGTCTGCTGCAACAACAAGAATTGCAACGTCTGTAAGCTCCGCACCACGAGCACGCATAGCTGTAAACGCTTCGTGGCCTGGAGTATCCAAGAACGTAATCTTGCGCTTGTCGCCGTCTAAAGTAACTGTAACCTGGTAAGCGCCGATGCGCTGCGTAATACCGCCAGCTTCTCGAGCTACAACATTCGACTTACGAATTGTATCGAGCAAGCGAGTTTTACCGTGATCAACGTGGCCCATAACAGTAACAACTGGAGGGCGAGTTACAAGATTATCGTCTTCTTGAAGCTCTTCTTCGTCTAAGTCAATATCGAACTGCTGAAGAAGCTCTTTATCTTCCTCTTCTGCAGAAACAAGACTAATATTCCAGCCGATTTCTTCGCCAAGAATTTGGAATGTTGTTTCATCCAAAGACTGCGTAGCTGTAGCCATTTCTCCAAGATGGAACAAAACGGTTACCAAAGCTGCTGGATTTACATCAATCTTTTCTGCCAAATCAGAAAGCGTTGCTCCCTGACGAAGGCGGATTGTAGCGCCATTACCCGAAGGAATACGCACACCACCAATAACTGGTGCTTTAAGCTCTTCGTATTCCCTGCGCTTTGCAAGACGATTCTTGCGAGCCTTAGAGGACTTTCCACCTTGGCGACCAAACGCACCTGCGGCTCCTGCACGACCACGACCACCCCTGGATGGGCCTGCGTTTGGAGCGCCTGCAGCCGCTGCTTGGAAGCTTGCTGCTTGATTTGCGTTAAAGCGCGACTCTGCCGATGGGCGCGATCCTGCCCCACCATTGCCGCCGCCTGAACGATGCGAACCTTGCCATTGGGAACGATTTGCTCCGTTTCCACCATTGCCATTGCCGCCGCCTTGACGGTTTCCGCCGCGACCACCGCGTCCGCGACCACCGCCATTGCCGCCGTTGCCATTGCCAGATCCTGGCTTTGAGCCACGAGCATTCTCTGCAGCTGCGCCTGGGCGCGACATTGGGTGTGGGCGTGGAATGTCTCCAGGTGTAGGCGCGCGCATACCCTGCTTTCGACTAAACGGATTGTTTCCTGGACGAGGAGCGGCTCCCGAGCCAGAGCCTTGGTGTGGTCTAGGGCGTGGAGGCATTTGCGCAGAACGCTCTTGCTTAGCAGATTTAGATTCTGCACCACTGCGCTTTTCTGCGTTGCGCTTTGAATCGCCAGACCTAGAAGCATTATTAGGCTTTGCGTTTCCAGCCGAAGGCTTAGGAGTTGCAGTGGTAGTAGCATGCGCGTTAGAAGTCTTAGATTCATGATTTTCATGCACTTTTTGCGCAGAATTCTGCTTTGCAAAAGACTTTTGTTCTGGCTTTTGATTAGCCTTCTTTTCTGCATTTTGACCATGCGATTCTGGCTTGCTATTAGACGCAGAATCCGCAGATTTATTAGATGCATGATCAACATTCTTAGACGCAGAAGGCTTCGATTCGCTCTTTGCAGCAGAATCCGCAGGCACAAATTCCGTCTTTAGACGACGCACTACAGGAGCTTCAACGGTTGAAGATGCGGACTTTACGAATTCGCCCATGCTCTTCAAACGTTCTAATACGGTTTTACTATCTACGCCAAATTCTTTGGCCAGTTCGTATACGCGCTTTTTTACCACTCAGTGTTCTCCTCAGTCTGTGGCAGCGTAAAACGAACGCAGCCACTTTATATTGTTATAAGATTCTTACTCTTATGCTTTTTATTTAGATATCTCATAATGCGATATCTCATCGTGTAACCATGATTTCAACCATGATTTTGTACCTCGTTCCCTAGGCAAAAAGCTGTTAATAAGCCCAGATTGCAGCTTTCAGCTTACTCGAAACGTTGGATTCTCGGGAGTGTCGCAAGTTTGCTAAATGCTAGCAAAATCTTATTCCGCCGAATTAGAATCAGCGTTCATTGCTTCTTGCTTTTTAGCATGCTCTTCCGCAGACTCAATTCCAATCTTCCAACCAGTCAACTTTGCTGCAAGTCGCGCGTTCTGTCCCTCCTTGCCAATGGCAAGAGAAAGCTGAGAATCGTGAATAAAAGCAACAGCAGTCTGACTTTTCTCACTAACAACATGAACTTCAGTTACTACTGCTGGAGACAACGCAGCGGAAACAAACTGTGCTGGATCTTGCGACCAATCAACAATATCGATTTTTTCTTGACCAAGATTTTCCAATACAGCACGAACACGCGAACCACCAGGGCCAATCAAAGCACCCTTTGGATTAACGCCATCTGTGTTAGCGCGAACAGCAATCTTAGTGCGAGCGCCAGCTTCGCGAGCAATTGCCATAATCGAAACAGCTCCCGAAACAAGTTCTGGAACTTCTCGCTCAAAAAGTCTGCGAACAAGATCTGGGTGAGACCTAGAAACAACTATTTCTGGTCCGCGCAATCCGCGAGCAACGTTTACAACATAAACGCGAATACGCTCGCCGTGACGATACCTTTCGCCAGGAACTTGCTCTCTTCTAGGCAAAATGGCTTCAACGTCTCCAACAGCAACGTGAATATTAGAAGGATCTTTAGAATCCTGCTGCACAATGCCGTTAATAAGCTTTCCTTTTTGACCAGAAAAAGCTCCAAATACGCGGTCATCTTCCACTTTGCGGAAAAGTTGAGTAATAACTTGGCGAGCTGTTGCTGCAGCAAGACGCCCAAAATCTCTAGGTGTATCGTCATACTCCTCGCCCAAAGTAAATGCTGGGTGAGGATTATCTTCTGTAGGAACACCCGGAATCTCATCTCGTGCCCATACAGTAAAGCAGCCAGCACGCTCATCTAGCTCAACTCGAGCATGCCTTGCTGGGTGGGAAGTCTTCATGTATGCAAGACGCAAAGCCTCGGCGAGTGCCTCGTCCAGCTCATCGGCATTAATCCCCTGCTGAGCCGCAAGCTGATGCATTCCCGCCAAATCCAATTCCATCGTGCACGTCCTCCTGTGATTCATTTATAAATTTTCACTTATAAAATTAACTTATTCTTCTTTTATACGTTTTACGCATAACAAAACGCTAAAATCTAATTTTAACAAGTACGTAAAGCGCAAAATCTTATGACTATGATTAAAAATGTTAAGCATAAAATGTTAGACACAAGGCAAGCCAACATTGGTCACAGTCACAGACTATTTTAGTAGATTATGCAGACACGTTTTGTTTTGTCCTAAAGCCTTGCAAGGCGTGCAAAATATTATCAAACGCGTAGCAAAAGGTGTTCTAATGCGCAAAAAAAAGTTTGTTCTAGTATTTGCATCACTTATTGCTGTATTAATGGCTTTTAGCTCTTGCTCGGGATCAAGGCAATTTAATAACGTTAACAACACTTCGGTTAGTTCATCTAAAAGCAATAATGAGTGCTACCAGGTTCTACAAAGCGCAAAGCACAATCAAAAAATCGTAGATAAAAACGAAGCAAACGTAACTAGAAACAACTTGCAAAATGCTGCGGATTCTTGGAAAAACGTTGCAATACAATGCAACGCACGATTTGCTCAAGGCGTTGTTTTTAGCGCGCAAAACACTTGGAAATTGGCCAACTTAAGTCAAGGTAACGAGAGCGGAGCAGCAAACGCCTCTAAAATCGCAAATCAAATGGAATCAAGCGTTTACAAAAAATTGTATGACTTTGCAAATAATACTAGTAACTTGTATTGGAATCACGACCCACTTGCAAAAGCGGCATTAGAACAAGACAAACTAGCTTTTATGTTACAAACTTTAGCTGCAAAAGATGTTGATAATGTTTCGTTAAGACAAAGCGATATTACAGCTACGATTGCTAACACGCTTATGCACTTTGCTTCAAGCGGAAGCGACTTGCGACAAAAAGTATACGAAATACCACAAAAGAATCTGGATTCTGGCATTGCAAAAGACGAAGCTAGCGCAAAAGACTTGCCAATAGTTGCAATAGCATATATGGATTGCGCGCGCGGAGAACTAGATGCGCTAAATCAAGCCATTTTCCCTACAAACAAAGACGGCAGCGTAAATCATAGCGCACTTTCTAGCAGAACAAATCAAGAGTTTATTGAGATTCTTGCAAACATTACTATTTCGCATATTATGAGCGCGTACGCTTATGGATACCCTAGCGATTCTTCTATGATTTATGCGCTTTGACTGAGCTTGAAATTGCATAGCGCGTTTCAAGCTCCTTCAAAGCGCTGAGCCACTCAAGGCAGAAGCACTGCTTCTGCGTGGCGAAGACGTTCGCGCGCTTAGACCGCGCGAACGACGACCTGCATTTTCACTTAGAGCGTAGCGCGAAAAGGCAGGTCCGAGTATGAAAAAGGGCTTCTGGCTAATCGCCAGAAGCCCTGCTTGCGGATGAAGCGAGATTTGAACTCGCGGAGGGTGTAGCCCTCACACGCTTTCGAGGCGTGCTCCTTAGACCGCTCGGACATTCATCCTTTGCGCCAATCGCAAATGCTCAAAACGCAAATGCAAAAAGAAACGCAACTTTTCAATTGTAAAACAACCCTAGAATATACAAGCGCATGGCGCGTTGAACTCACCCAAGCTCTTCGATCGTGCGCTTAGCACGAATCGCGTTTGCTCGCGCACCAAGCTCCTCGTCTTTAGGGTATTCAACATATTCCAAAGTCAAGCCATTTGCTGCAATCGGCCCAGTAGAGCCTTCTCGAATAGGATTTTCAATCTTATTTTTGAACCAATCAACAGAACGCTTTGCACACCCAACTTGCACGCACGCTCCAACAAGTGAACGAACCATGTTATGCGCAAACGCGTCTGCAACAATAGTAAACTCAAGCAAACCGTTCTCAATGCAAGGAATTTTTCCAGTTGATTTAGATAAACAGCTCCCCACGCAAACGCGATTCCAAACAGCCTTTTTAACGCAGCGAATCGTAGTTCCACCAGGATTTGGCCGCGCAAAAGAGCCAAAATCGTGCAAACCAACAATCAAAGACGCCGCCTGATTCATGGCATCAACGTTTAAGTCGTAGTCAAGTTGCAACACAAAGCCACGCATGCGCGGATCCAAATTCTCGCGATTTGCAGCATCGCTAATCCTATACACGTATGTGCGATCCAACGCAGAAAAACGCGCATCAAAACCGCTTGGCGCAATGCTTACGCTGTGAATTGAAATGTCTTTAGGCAAAACGCCACAAAGCCTATATTCCAAGGCTTTTACTGGCGTAAGATTTGTGTGACCGACGCAATTTTGCAAAACGGATTCCGAAACGTCTAAATGGCAAACTTGGTAAGATGCGTGAACGCCCGTATCTGTGCGGCCAGCAACGCTAAGGCGCAAAGGTTCGCTAGCATCGTCTTTATTCACGCGCAAAACCTTATGCAATGCGTCTTCTAAAACACCTTGAACGGTGCGCAAAGTAGGCTGCTTTGCCCAACCATAAAAATCGCCGCCATCATACGCTAAATCCAAACGAAGACGCATTCAAAACCTTTCCAAACAGACTTACAAACAGACCTACAAACAAACTTACACTAGTTTTCCTTATCTGAAGGCACACTAGCGAGCGCAAAAGCACTCATAACGCTACGAATCAACTCATGTGTCTTTGAATCCATACGCATTGCAATCTTCAATAATGCAGGAACAACCTCCGACCAATGCGCAGACATCTCGTCGAAAGTCGAGTACCCTAAACTACTAAAAATGCTGTAAACACTATCAATTCTGCGTTTTCGCTCTTCAAATGGCAAATTCATCATCCACTCGTTTGCAGCCTTAGAAACGGCCAGAGCGCGCGGAGTTACACAATCACAGTAGTCAAAATCACCATCTTTAACTTGCCAATACATGCCAAAATGTTGCATTAATCCAATCGAATCAGCAGCTGTAACCTTATACGGCACTCCAGTATCCATAATCAATCCAATAAAAGCAGATTGCGGAACAACTTTTTCGATTCTGGAAACAACGCGAGAAAAAACCTTTGGATCAACAACATCCGAGCCAAAACTAGGGCCGTCCATTGAGTAGATTTTATTAATATGGTTTCCAAGGCTTCGATCTTGCGCGTCTAATCGCATTGCCGCGTATGCAGCCATATTCCCGCCTTTTGAATGACCCACAACAAATATTTTAGGATTATCACTTAAATCGCAATCATTTAAATCGCAATCATTGCTATTTGTGTTATTGCTATTTTCTAAATCGCTATTCTTAAAATCACTCTTCTTATTAAACAAATTCGCAAAATAATCACCAACACTGCTAAAAATCCCACGAATACCGCCACTTTTGCAAGAATCTTTACACGCGCGCCTAGATATAGAGAGCAAATACTCCGCTGCCGACTCCTGCGCTGGAACTGGGCATCGAAATGCCATGTTAAAGTCTTCCTTCCAGCCAACAAGCGTGTTGTCTGTTCCCCTAAAAGCTACAACAAAGCAGCTAGACCCAACGCAATCTGTTAAATCAAAAGTAACAGCCGCAAATTGCTGTTCGCAAGAGTCATCAATATTCGACTCATCAAAACGTTCAAGAACCTCACCAACACGCATGCCCCTATAACGCGGGCTAGACTCAACAGCCAAAAGTAGATTCTTGCGAAACTCATCTACCTTAGTAGAACCAGAGCTAAACATTGAAGAAAAATCCTCGCCGCGAAGCAATTCACTTAAAGGAACGGTTGCTAGTGCGTTAGAATCGTCATTATACTTTGGAATCGATTCAGGCATGCAAATATACGCCAACTCGCATAAAATAAGCGAATCTACGGCGTTGAATTTTCGCTCTTTAAAGTTAGTAAAATCGTTATTCAGTAAATCGAGAATATTTGGCATAGTTCAATAGTAATTGATACCAGATATAGAAAAGATATGTCAGATATAGAAAAACGGGCTGGAGATATCTCCAACCCGTTTAATAAACCTTTATACTTGCGATTAATCGCAAAAGATTTACTTACCGATGCATCAAGATGCTAATCTCAACTACTCGGCTGCTTCTTCTTTAGCAGCAACCTTAGTAGCAGACTCAGCTTCCTTAACAACAGCCTTCTTTGGGCTTACTGGCTCAACAACAAGCTCGATAATAGCCTGTGGAGCAGTATCGCCACGACGAGGGGCCATCTTAACGATGCGAGTATAGCCACCTTCACGCTGCTTCATCTGCTCAGCAATCTGAGTGAAAAGCATGTGAACAACGGACTTATTGCGAATTACGCGCAACACGCGGCGGCGCGAATGCAAATCGCCACGCTTAGCGAATGTTACCAAACGCTCAGCAAGTGGACGAAGACGCTTTGCCTTTGGCAAAGTAGTCACAATACGACCGTGCTGGAAGAGGCTTGTAGCCATATTGGCCAGCATCAGGCGCTCATGCGCTGGGCTAGAAGCCAGACGAGGCCCTTGTTTCGGTGTAGGCATTATTACTCCTTATTGCCGCGGAATTCAGGTGGGCAAAAACCCGAACATCCAAAAACCGCGACGATTTGCGGTGGTTGTTTACTCGTCTTCTGGCGAGAAGAATGTGCCACCTTCGAGATTATTGGCGTCAAAGCCAAGCGGTGAAGGCTTAAGAGACAATCCCATGGATTGCAACTTTTCTTTAACCTCATCGATGGATTTCATGCCGAAATTACGAATATCGAGCAAATCCTGCTCAGTGTGAACTACCAGCTCACCAACTGTGTGGATTCCTTCACGCTTCAAGCAGTTGTAGCTGCGCTGCGTTAGGTTCAAATCCTCAATTGGAGTGGCCATTTGGGAATCAGCTTCCGCCATGACTGGAGCTGGACCAACTTCAACACCTTCAGCATCGACGTTAAGCTCACGGCAAAGACCGAAAAGCTCAACCAAAGTCGAACCTGCGGACGCAACCGCGTCGCGTGGTGTAATAGCTGGCTTAGTTTCCACATCCAGGATGAGCTTATCGAAGTCCGTGCGCTGTTCCACGCGGGTAGCTTCGACCTTATAGCTCACCTTCAAAACTGGCGAGTAGATCGAATCCACTGGAATGCGACCGATTTCGCTGTTTTCCTGCTTATTCATTTGAGCAGGCACGTAGCCACGACCACGCTCCACAGTGAACTCAATTTCGAGCTCGCCATCTTCAGCAAGTGTAGCGATATGCATCTGTGGGTTGGCAATAGTGACGCCAGCAGGAGGAGTAATATCTCCAGCTGTTGCCTCACCCTTGCCGCTCTTGCGTAGATACATCACTACTGGCTCGTCATACTCACTTGTAAGTACGATGCCCTTGATGTTCAGCAGGATTTCAGTGACATCCTCTTCAACACCTGGCAGAGTCGTGAACTCGTGTAAAGCACCAGAGATGCGTACCGAAGTAACGGCCGCACCTGGAATGGAGCTCAACAAGGTACGACGCAGCGAATTGCCGAGCGTGTATCCGAAACCTGGTTCCAACGGCTCAATAGTAAAGCGAGAACGCTGGGGATTCAGTGATTCCTCGGTAAGTGTTGGACGCTGTGCGATAAGCACTTTTGTATCCTTTCAGCTTCTGGTCGGTGGTGCACTCGCCGCCCATAAGCGGGTTGGATGGATGGATTCGTAAGAGTGCTCAGACGCGGCGACGCTTTGGTGGGCGAACGCCGTTATGCGCTTGTGGGGTGACGTCGGTAATAGAACCGACCTCAAGACCCGCGGACTGAAGGGAACGGATAGCGGTTTCGCGACCGGAACCTGGACCCTTAACAAACACGTCGACCTTTTTAAGGCCATGTTCCATTGCCTTACGAGCAGCAGACTCAGCGGCCATACCTGCAGCGTAAGGAGTCGACTTACGGGAACCCTTAAAGCCGACATCGCCACCGGAAGCCCAAGAGAGGACTGCACCCGATGGATCGGTGATGGAAATAATCGTGTTATTGAATGTTGATTTAATATGCGCCTGCCCAACCGGTACCGACTTGCGGTCCCGGCGACGCGGCTTGCGCGAGGCTTGCTTTGCAGCTGCCATTGACCCTCGTTTCCTATGACGAATTAGTTGGTATGTCTAGGCGATGAGAATTAACTCGTGGCCTAGAGCCGACCACCGACTATCGGGTGGCCTTCTTCTTCCCGGCGACAGTACGCTTTGGACCCTTACGAGTACGAGCATTAGTCTTAGTACGCTGACCACGCACAGGAAGACCCTTGCGATGACGCTGGCCTTGATAGCAGTTGATCTGAATCTTACGACGGATGTCAGCGTCGATTTCACGACGCAAATCGCCTTCAATCTTATAGTTGGCCTCAAGATAATCACGCAAAGTGATTAACTGTTCATCCGTAAGATCCTTGACGCGGGTATCCGGATTAACACCGGTCGCGGCAAGCGTTTCCTTAGCGCGAGTGCGGCCTACACCAAAAATATAGGTGAGGGCAATCTCAATGCGCTTCTCATTGGGAATATCTACTCCGGCAAGACGTGCCATTGTAATTCCTTTACTATTACGCAGGTCGTGCACCAAGTCTCCCGCAATAATATCAATTATTTGCGGCCTGGGCCTGCGCACCCAGGGTTCAGCTTAAGCTGCGACTTAGCGCCTTATTCCTTTATATTCGCGGTGGAGATCCACTCAGCCCTGACGCTGCTTATGACGTGGGTTGATGCAAATCACCATGACGCGACCGTGACGGCGGATCACGCGGCAGTTTTCGCAGATCCTCTTCACGCTAGGGCTGACCTTCATGGTTTTCCTTTGCTTGTACCTTTACTTATAACGGTACGTAATACGTCCGCGGTTCAAATCGTAAGGACTCATCTCCAGCACAACACGATCTTGCGGAAGAATGCGAATGTAATTCTTACGCATTTTTCCCGAAATCGTCGCTAGTACGATGTGCTCGTTCTCAAGCTGAACGCGAAACATCGCGTTAGGTAGTGCTTCTACTACCGTGCCTTCGACTTCAATCACACCGTCTTTTGCCATGAGCCTCGTTCCGTTCCTTGGATATACTACTTTGCGCATCCGAAGACACGCCAATCTTCTATGATACAGTAAATGCGCCCAATACAACACTCGGCGTGTCGCAAGGGCGCATTATTAATATGAGAAAATCTAAATCTTAAATAAATCTTAAATAAATCTCATACCAAGGATTCAACTATGCGATTGTTGATTTCGGCAATATCTCCAACGCCATCAACTTCAACAAGCTGACCGCGGCTTTCGTAAATATCCAGCAAAGGAGCTGTTTCCTTCTCGTAAGTTTCCAAACGCTTAGCAATAACTTCTGGAGTATCGTCGGAACGACCCTGCTCTACAGCACGCTTTTGCATGCGCTCGAGCAAAACCTCACGCTCCGCCTCTAAAGCAACAACGTGATCGAGCGGAGTACCAAGCTCTTCCAACATGCGATCAAGAGCCTGAACTTGAGAAGCGTTACGAGGGTAGCCATCGAGAATCCAGCCATTCTTTGCATCATCTTGAGCAAGACGATCTTTAACAATGCTATTTGTTAATTCATCTGGAACAAGCTCTCCCTTATCGAGATAACCTTGAACCTTCTTGCCAAGCTCCGTTTTATTCTTTAAGTTGTAACGGAAAATATCGCCAGTAGAAATAGCAGGAATATTGTAATGCTCTGCAAGCAAAGCGGCTTGAGTGCCTTTACCTACTCCTTGCGGACCCATAATTAACAATCGCATATTAATCTCCTAGTTTTATGCCAATGCAAATCCAATACAAATATTAAACAAAACCTATCTGAAATACTACTTAGCAACCTGCTTATTATTGCTGTGATCAAACAGGAATCCAGCATACTGGAATTGCTCAGTTTGAGCCTTGGCTTGACGCAAAGTATCCAAACCAACACCAGCAATAATCAGAATTGTTGTACCACCAAATGGAAGCTTCATATTAAGATGCAAAGACATAATCAAAACCGTTGGAATCAAAGCCACAAACAGCAAGTAAATAGCACCAACTGTATTAAGCCTATTCATAACGTAGCTAAGATAACGGCTTGTAGCGCTACCAGCGCGAATACCAGGAATAAATCCGCCGTATTCCTTCATGTTGTCTGCAGTCTCATCTGGATTAAAAGTAATCTCGGTGTAGAAGAAGCAGAAGAACACGATCATAACGGTGTACAACGCTATGTACCAAGCAGAAGTAGAGTTTGCTAAATTGGCATTAATCCAACGCACCCAATCCTTACGACTATCTCCAAATTGAGCAAGAAGTGTTGGAATAGCAAGAATCGAAGACGCAAAGATTGGTGGAATAACGCCACTCATATTCACCTTAAGAGGCAAGTATGTGGAAGAGCCGCCATACATCTTGCGACCAATCATTCGACGCGTGTACTGAACAGGAATCCTGCGCTGAGCAAGCTCCACAAAGTCAACGAAAATAAGAATCACAAGGAAAACGCCAGCAACAATGGAGAACTTAGTCCAATCTCCATTAAGGCCATTCGTACCCCAACCGATTTCCCACAACTTTGGAAGGAATCCAGAGCAGATAGACATAAAGATTAATACAGACATACCCTGGCCAATACCCTTATCTGTAATAAGCTCTGCCATCCACATTATGAGGCCAGTGCCACCAGTCATGATTAAGACCATTACAATAAGGCTCCACATAGAACCGTCTGGAATAACCTGGCCGCATTGATAGTTAAATAGCGCGCCAGAACGAGCCGTAACCAAAATGGTAGTTGATTGCAAAACAGCCAAACCGATGGTTAAGTAACGGGTGTACTGAGTAAGCTTTGTTTCTCCAGATTGACCTTCTTTGTGAAGAGCCTCAAAGCGTGGAATCACAACTCTAAGCAACTGAATAACAATGGACGCCGTAATGTATGGCATAACACCCAATGCAAAAATCGAAAGCTGCAAAAGAGAACCGCCAGAGAACAGATTCACCAACCCAATAAAGTTCTCGCTAGAAGAAGCCAGCTTAGCGGTGCAAGCTCGAATAACTTTGTAGTCAACTCCAGGAATCGGAATAAATGAGCCGATTCGGTAGATAATAATCATTGCGAAGACGAAGAGGATCTTATTCCTCAACTCCTTCGTCTTGAAGGCCTGGATTAACGTTTTCACCTGGGTCTTCCTCCCTTTTTTGCGCTACGATCTAGGCGCACCAGTAAAAAAACAAACTCTGAGGCAATAGTTTATATCACGGTACATACTGAAACAATAATTGAGTGAGTTTTGCAATAAAATAATCCCCCCAGCGCAAACTAGGGGGATTATTAAACAGTTAAATCACTGCGTTAATTAGCATTACTAGCTTAAGTATTACTACTTATTACTACTCTTCGCTAACAGAGCCACCAGCAGCTTCGATCTTGGCTTTAGCGGATGCAGAAGCCTTAACTCCCTTAAGAGTCAAAGCAACCTTAAGATCGCCATCGCCCAAAACCTTAACTGGGTAACCATCACGCACAGCGCCCTTAACTACCAAATCAGCAACAGTGACTTCACCACCCTTTGGGAAGAGTTCTGCAAGGGCTGCAACATTAACAACCTGGAACTCCTTCTTGAATGGGCTCTTAAAGCCACGAAGCTTAGGCAAGCGCATGTAAAGTGGAAGCTGGCCGCCTTCAAAGCCTGGACGAACTTGGTAACGCTTCTTCGTACCTTTGTCTCCACGACCCGAAGTCTTACCCTTAGAGCCTTCACCACGACCCACGCGGATGCGATCCTTCTTAGCTCCTGGAGCTGGACGCAACGTGTGCATGTGCAACATTGGTTCTTCATTAGCCATAATCAGTCAACCTCCTCAACGCTCAGCAAGTGGCGAACGGCCATAACCAAGCCACGATTGACTGAATTGTCCTCGCGAACAACGCTTTGACCAATCTTGTGAAGGCCAAGAGTCTTAACGTTAGCGCGCTGACGCTCGGTGGAATGAACTAAACCGTGCACCAGAGTGATCTTTAAGTTAGCCATCACTCACCATCCTTTGCCTGGGCAGCCTTAGCAGCCTGAGCTTCTTCACGAGCCTTGCGTGCTTCGGCAATGCCAGCAGCGCGCTCACGAAGCAATGCGTCTGGTGCAACTTCCTCGAGGGAAAGTCCACGACGAGCGCAAATTTCTTCTGGCTCTTCAAGCTTCTTCAAAGCATCCACAGTAGCGCGAACCACGTTAACAGCGGTTGCGGAGCCCATGGACTTGGTGAGGATATCGGTAATGCCAGCGCACTCCATAACAGCACGCACAGCGCCACCAGCGATTACACCAGTACCTGGAGCAGCTGGACGAAGCAAAACTGTACCAGCAGCATCGTGACCCAACACAGGGTGAGTCACGGTACCACGAATGCGTGGAACAGTAAACATGTGCTTCTTAGCGTCAAGCTGACCCTTAGCGATAGCTGCTGGAACTTCGCGAGACTTACCGTAACCAACACCAACAGTGCCCTTACCGTCGCCAACAACAACAAGTGCTGCAAAGCTAAAGGTACGGCCACCCTTGTGGGTCTTGGAAACACGGTTAATAGTAACTACGCGATCCAAAAGCTCTTCGCCGCGGTTTTCTTCACGACGGCTACGACGTTCGCTACGCTTACCTTCGCCCTTAGAACGACGGGAACGACGATCGTCGGTACGCTCCTCAGCGGATGCCTGAGTGTTCTGAGTTTCTTCAGCCACTTGGGTTTCCTTTTCGTTATCGCTCACAGTGCTAGACCTCCCTGACGGGCGCCTTCAGCTACGGCTGCGACGCGACCATGATACTTATTACCGCCACGATCGAAGATAACAGCGGTGATTCCCGCTTCCTTCGCCTTGGCTGCGATTAACTCGCCAACCTTGGTAGCAGCTTCAGTCTTCGTACCAGTAAAACCAGCGAAGTCAGAAGTCAAGGTGGAAGCGCTTACAAGGGTAAGACCCTTAGTGTCATCCACAATCTGAGCAACCATGTGACGGTTAGAACGAGAAACTACCAAACGTGGGCGCTCTGGAGTGCCAGAGATGCGCTTACGAAGGCGGGCGTGACGACGCAAACGTGCGACTTTGGTACCCTTACCGAAAATCTTAACGCTCATATCACTTACCAGCCTTTCCAGCCTTGCGCAAAATACGCTCATCGCTGTACTTAATGCCCTTGCCCTTATAAGGTTCTGGAGCACGAAGCTTGCGAATGTTAGCGGCAGCCTGACCAACGGCCTGCTTGTCAGTACCCTTGACGATTACCTGATTTGCGTTTGGCAATTCAAACTCAATGCCCTCAGGTGGCTGAACGGTAATAGTGTGCGAATAGCCGAGCGAGAACTCAATGCCCTTGCCCTTCATTACAGCACGATAACCAGTTCCAACAATGTCTAGAGTCTTGGCGTAGCCTTCGTGCACACCCTTAACCATAGACGCCACGATTGCGCGAGCCAAGCCATGCTTTGCACGAGTTGGACGCAAATCGTCAACTGGGGTCAAAACGATCTTGCCATCAGCAACTTCAGCGGTAATACCTTCTGGAATTACATAGGAATCAGAGCCCTTAGCACCCTTAGCGCTAAAGGACTGACCTTCAATCTTAACTTCCACGCCTGCAGGAATGTCGACGGGGAGCTTACCAATATGCGATGCCATTTTCAGCTCTCCTTTCTCACCATACGTAGGCGACGATTTCGCCGCCAATGCCTCGATCGAGGCATTCCTTCTGAGTCAACAATCCCGAGCTGGTCGAGATAATAGCGATACCGAGACCGCCAAGAGGCATAGGCAAAGAATCAGACTTTGCATAACGACGCAAGCCTGGCTTAGAGATGCGCTTAATGCCCTGGATGGAACGCTGACCATTGGAGCCGTACTTTAACGTAACTTCCAAAGTCTGTCCAACCTTAGCTTCTTTAGCAGCAAAGTCTTTAATGTAGCCTTCGCGCTTAAGAATCTCGGCGATATTCGCCTTGAATTTGGAGTACGGCATTTCCACGATATCGTGCTTTGCCGCGCTCGCATTACGCAGACGTGTCAACATGTCTGCGATAGGATCTGTCATTGTCATGTTGGGCTAACGCCCTTTCTCGCCGTGGTTTCCACCGCCTGTTTGTTATTTATAAAGCAGTGGACCTTCAGCGTCGATATTTACCAACTGGACTTCGTAACACCCGGCAACTCACCGCGATGTGCCTTTTCACGAAGGCATACACGGCACAGACCGAACTTGCGATACACGGAGTGAGGACGACCACAAACCTGGCAACGCGTATAAGCGCGCACCTTGAACTTCGGCTTAGCGGCCGCCTTGTTTTTCAGAGCGGTTTTTGCCATATCAGTTCTCCTTGAATGGGAAACCGAGGTGCTTAAGTAGCGACTTCGCTTCCACATCGTCCTTGGTGGTGGTCACCACGGTGATGTCCATACCACGCTGATGATCAATCGAATCAGGATCAATCTCGTGGAACATTGATTGCTCCGTAAGACCGAAGTTGTAATTACCCTGACCGTCGAACTGGTTGCCATTAATACCACGGAAATCGCGGATACGTGGCAAAGCCAGAGTGAGCAAACGATCCAAGAATTCCCACATACGATCGCCACGAAGAGTTACGTAAGCACCAATAGCCTGTCCTTCGCGCAAATGGAACTGCGCAACAGACTTCTTAGCCTTAGTAACCTTTGGCTTCTGACCAGTGATCAAAGTGAGATCCTTAATCGCACCTTCGATGAGCTTGGAATCGCGAGCTGCAGCGCCAACGCCCATAGAGACGACGACCTTCTGCAAACGAGCCACCTGCATAGGATTAGTGTGGCCAAATTCCTTTTCCAAAGCTGGAACGATTTGATCATTGTATTGCTGCTTTAAGCGCGGAGTTGCCGGCGCCTCAACTGTAGTATCGGTCATGCCAGCTCCTTTCCGGACTTCTTAGCTACACGCACGCGCACGGTCTTTACTTTGCCGTCGCGAGCTTCTTGCTTAACAATCACGCCCACGCGGGTTGGCTGCTTTGTCTCTGGGTCAATCACCATAACGTTAGAACGGTGAATTGGAGCCTCAACAGAGACGATGCCTGCCTGCTGACCCTGCTGGGTAGCACGCACATGCTTCTTAACAACCTGAACACCCTCGACGATCAAACGGTCTTCGGCGAGTACACGAAGTACTTTGCCTTCCTTACCGCGATCCTTGCCGCGGATAACCTTTACCTGGTCGCCGGACTTAATCTTGGCTACCATCTCAGATCACCTCCGGGGCGAGGGACACAATCTTCATGAAGCGCTTATCGCGCAATTCACGACCGACTGGTCCAAAGATACGAGTGCCCTTTGGTTCACGGCCGGAGCCGAGAATAACAGCGGCGTTCTCGTCGAACTTAATATAGGAACCATCAACACGACGATGTTCCTTGACAGTACGGACGACGACAGCCTTAACTACGTCGCCTTTCTTGACCGACCCGCCAGGAATAGCATCCTTAACGGAGGCGACGATGATGTCGCCGATGCCGGCATAGCGTCGCTTCGATCCACCGAGCACGCGGATGGCAAGTAATTCCTTAGCACCCGTGTTGTCGGCGACATGAAGCCGCGTTTCCTGCTGAATCATTGATTCTCCTTAGTCGAGCTGGTTCTCCCCGCTCACCCGTACCGCTCAAATGAACAGCACAGGTGAAGCGCGGAGCCTTGCTGAACTTGTTTACTTGGCGCGCTCGATAATCGAGTCGAGACGCCAACGCTTGGTCTTGCTCAAAGGCCGAGTTTCCATAATACTCACGAGGTCGCCAATATGCGCCTCATTGTGTTCATCATGGGCCTTGACCTTGCGGGTGGAGCGGACGACTTTACCGTAAAGTGGGTGTGTCGAACGCTGCTCCAACTCCACGGCAATCGTCTTGTCCATGGCCTCGGACACGACGTAGCCGCGACGAACCTTGCGGAAGTTGCGCTCTTGGTTCTCAGCCATGCTTACTTCTCCTTGACCTCAGTGGCGCCAGGCTCTTGGCTGATGCCGAGTTCACGCTCACGCAGGATAGTATACATCCTGGCTATGTCGTGCTTGACCGCCTTGAGGCGAGCGCTGTTTTCAAGTTGACCAGTTGCTGCCTGGAAGCGCAAGTTAAAAAGCTCTTCCTTAGACTTCTTTAAGAAGCCTTCGATTTCAGCATTAGTCTTCTCGTTTAAATTCTTGATGGTGTAGTCTGCAGTTCCGACTGGCATCAGATGTCACCGCCTTCACGCGCAATAACACGGCATTTCATTGGGAGCTTGTCGATAGCGCGGCGCAAAGCCTCGCGAGCGACGTCCTCAGAAACACCACCGATCTCGAACATTACACGACCTGGGTGAATGTTGGCAATCCAGAATTCTGGAGCACCTTTACCGGAACCCATTCGTGCACCAAGCGGGTGCTTGGTTAATGGACGATCAGGGAAAACCGTAATCCACACGCGACCACCACGCTTAATATAGCGGGTCATTGCGATACGGGCTGCCTCGATCTGACGGTTAGTGATGTACGCCGGAGCCAGCGCCTGAATACCGAAATCGCCGAAAGCGATAGCGGTTCCACCCTTAGACATGCCGCTACGGGTAGGACGGTGCTGCTTGCGATATTTAGTCCTTTTTGGGATAAGCATCTGCTCACTCCTTCGTTTCCGTTGCGGCAGGAGCTTCAGCAGCTACAGCCTCGGCTGGCTTTTCGGCCTGTGCCTCGGTAGCCTTCTGCTGATTGGCAGAGCGTGCGCCACGACGTGGACGACTATCGCCACGGCGACCTTCACGCTTACCCTGCTGAGCCTGCTGCTCTTCAAACTCACGCTCAGTCATATCGCCCTTGTAAATCCAAACCTTTACGCCAATACGGCCGTAAGTGGTCTTGGCTTCAAAGAAGCCGTAATCAATAAGGGCGCGCAAGGTCTGCAGTGGAACGCGACCTTCGCGGTAGAACTCAGAACGGCTCATTTCGGCGCCACCAAGGCGACCAGAGAGCTTAATACGGATACCCTTGGCACCTGCGCGCATTGCGTCTTGCTGTGCCTTACGCATAGCGCGACGGAATGTAACGCGGTTAGTCAACTGTTCCGCAATTCCCTGAGCAACTAATTGAGCGTCAAGTGCAGCGTTCTTTACTTCAAAGATGTTGAGCTGTACTTGCTTACCAGTGAGCTTCTCAAGCTTTGCACGAACACGCTCGGCTTCTGCGCCACGACGACCGATAATAATACCTGGACGAGCGGTGTGAATATCCACACGAACGCGGTCACGGGTACGCTCGATAACAATGCGGGACACGCCTGCACGTT
The DNA here is from genome assembly GCF_049815665.1 of Gardnerella piotii. NCBI lineage: Bacteria > Bacillati > Actinomycetota > Actinomycetes > Bifidobacteriales > Bifidobacteriaceae > Gardnerella > Gardnerella piotii. The sequence goes on along the minus strand of NZ_CP187450.1, from coordinate 337,925 downwards.
CGAGGTCATGGCTCATTTCCTTGCGAATCTTGTCATCCTCAAGGACGAAGTCACGGTAACGCTCGCCGGCTTTAGTAGAATCGGAGAACCACCTAGAGCGATGATTCTCGGTAATGCCCAGGCGATAGCCGAAAGGATTGATCTTCTGACCCATCTTTAGCGATCCCCTTCCTTAAGCGAGACGATAACAGTGATATGGCTTGTGCGCTTGTTAATGCGCGCAGCGCGACCCTGTGCACGAGCGCGGAAACGCTTAAGCGTTACACCCTCATCCACATAGGTTTCCTTGATGACCAAGTTCTGCTCGCGGAATGGTTCTCCAGCTTTCTCAGCCTTAACGCGAGCATTAGCAATCGCGCTTTCAAGAACCTTGCGCACCGGCAACGATGCGTCTTGAGGAGCAAACTTCAAAATGGTAATGGCTTCGCTTGCACGCTTGCCTCGGATGAGGTCGACCATGCGGCGAGCCTTGCGCGGCGTCACACGTACGTGACGAGCGATTGCTTTAGCTTCCATGTGTCCTAACTCTCCTTTAGCGGCGTGCTTTCTTGTCGTCCTTCACATGACCCTTGAAGGTCTTGGTTGGGGCGAATTCACCGAGCTTATGACCAACCATTGCTTCGGTAACGAATACCGGCACATGCTTGCGGCCATCGTGTACGGCAAAGGTGTGTCCAATGAAATCAGGAGTGATCATCGAACGACGCGACCACGTCTTGATGACGTTATGCGTGCCCTTGTCGTTTTGTTCATCGACTTTCTTCTGTAAGTGGGCGTCGACGAAAGGGCCCTTCTTGATGCTACGAGTCATCTGTTCGACACTCCCTTACTTGCGGTTCTTACCATTCGGACGACGACGAACAATCATCTTGTTCGAAGCCTTCTTCGGACGGCGGGTACGAACCTCGCCCTTGCCCCATGGAGAAACAGGTGGTTTACCACCACGGGTACGACCACCATGAGGGTGATCAACAGGGTTCATAGATTCGCCTCGGGTGATTGGCCTGCGACCAAGCCAACGAGCACGACCTGCCTTACCAAGCTCGATATTAGCGTGGTCGGAGTTGCCAACCTCGCCGATTGTAGCGCGGCAACGAGCGTCCACGTTACGAATTTCGCCAGATGGCATACGCAACTGAGCGTAAGCACCATCCTTAGCTACGAGCTGAACGGCAGCACCTGCGGAGCGTGCAATCTTTGCGCCACCAAGTGGACGAAGCTCGATTGCGTGAACCACGGTACCAGTTGGGATGTTCTTAAGAGGCAAGTTGTTGCCTGGCTTAATATCAGCCTGGGCGCCAGTCTCAATAACATCTCCCTGGGAAATGCCTTCAGGAGCGATAATGTAGCGCTTCTCACCATCTGCATAATGCAACAATGCGATGCGAGCGGAACGGTTAGGGTCATACTCAATATGAGCGACCTTTGCTGGCACGCCATCCTTATCCCAACGCTTAAAATCGATGAGACGATACTGACGCTTGTGTCCGCCGCCGCGATGGCGGGAAGTCATGCGACCGTAAGAGTTACGACCGCCAGTTTTGCTGAGTTTGCGTACCAACGACTTTTCAGGAGTAGAACGCGTAATCTCGGAGAAGTCCGAAACCGAAGCGTTACGACGTCCTGCAGTCGTAGGCTTATAAACGCGGATAGCCATAATATAGTATTCCTTTACTTTTCTCGGCTAGCCTTCAGTTACCAAAGATATCGATTGTCTGGCCTTGTGCCACGGTGACAATAGCGCGCTTTTGATTCACACGACGACCGAAGCCGGTGCGAGAGCGCTTGAGCTTGCCAGCGCGATTCAAGGTGTTAACATTCGTTACCTTGACTTTGAAGATTTCTTCGATAGCCTGCTTGATCTGAACCTTGTTAGCGTTTGGAGCTACAACGAAGGTGTACTGGCCACGATCGGAAGCTGCATAGCTTTTTTCAGAAACAACTGGCTTTAAAATGATGTCATGTGCTGGGTTATGGACTGCGACCATTTAAATCAGGCCTCCTTAACTTCAGGCTCGGTCTTAGCTGCAACGAAGGCTTCGAAACCTTCCTTGGAGAAGACGACGTACTGAGCGGTGATGACATCGTAGGTGTTGAGCTGATCAGCGAAGATCACATGCACCGTAGGAATGTTACGAACAGACATCCACTCGTTAATGTTCTCGCGAGAGAGAACAACAGTGGTGAACTGATCCTTAGTTACTGGTGTGAGTGCTGCAACAGCTGCCTTTGTGGATGGAACATCCTTAATGCCAAAGTCCACAATTGCAATGCGACCAGCATTTGCACGATCCGAAAGAGCATAACGAAGAGCAGCTGCCTTCATCTTCTTTGGAGTACGCTGATCGTACTTGCGAGGAACTGGGCCGTGTACAACGCCACCATGTACCCACTGTGGAGCACGAATGGAGCCTTGACGAGCACGACCAGTGCCCTTTTGCTTCCATGGCTTCTTACCGCCACCAGATACGTTAGCGCGATTCTTAACCGCGTGAGTACCCTGGCGAGCAGCAGCAAGCTGAGCAATAACGACCTGATGAACCAATGGGCCGTGAGCTAAAACGTCTTCGTTGGAGATGCCGAAAATCTCGGCAGGAGCTTCAACAGTGCCGTTTGCATTACCCTTGGTGTCAGTTACGTTCAGAGTTACGTTTGCCATTTAAATCAGGCTCCCTTCACTGCCGAACGGACTAGAACGATAGCACCCTTAGGTCCTGGAATAGCACCCTTGATAGCTAAAATACCGTTCTCAACATCCGAAGAAACGATTGTGAGGTTGAGCGCAGTAGAAGTCACATGACCCATGCGACCAGCCATACGCTTGCCCTTCAAAATGCGGCTTGGAGTTGCACATGCGCCCACAGAACCTGGACGACGTTCATTCTTGTGCGAGCCGTGAGTACGACGGTAAGACTTGAAGCCCCAACGCTTGATTGTGCCAGCAAAGCCTTTACCCTTTGTAGTACCCGTTACGTCAACTTCTGCACCTTCAGCAAATACTTCAGCGGTCAATTCCTGACCTGGCTTGTAATCTGCTGCATTTTCAGTGCGCACCTCAGCGAGGTGACGACGAGGAGTCACGCCAGCCTTTGCAAAGTGACCAGCCAATGGCTTGGTAACCTTGGTAGGATCAATCTGGCCATAACCGAGCTGCACGGCGCAATAACCGTCAGTTTCTTCGGTCTTAACAGCGGTAACTACGTTGGTAGCAACCTCAACCAGAGTTACGGGGACAAAAAGGCCGTTTTCATCCCAAACCTGGCTCATGCCCAGCTTACGGCCGAGCAAAGCAGTGCGATTCTTATTTTGCGACATTATTTACCCCCCTTCCTACAGCTTAATCTCGATATTTACATCCGCAGGCAGGTCAATGTGCATCAAAGAATCCACAGCCTTTGGCGTTGGATCAACGATGTCAATGAGGCGCTTATGAGTGCGCATCTCGAAATGCTCGCGAGAATCCTTGTATTTGTGAGGAGAACGGATAACAACAAACACGTTCTTCTCGGTCGGCAGAGGAACCGGACCCACTACTGTGGCGCCCGCGTTCGTCACCGTCTCGACGATTTTCTTCGCCGATTGGTCGATGACCTCATGGTCATAGGACTTAAGCCTGATGCGGATTTTCTGTCCCGCCATTGCCGTCCGCCCTTTCTAGCGATTCGTTTACTGTTTACCAACCTGTATTAAAGGACACCGGGAGAATAGACACTAAAGGCCATTCCACATCAGTGCGCAGCCTACAAAAATCAACAAAAAACTGCGATTTCTGCTTCTGCGCTCGCTTTTTTGAATTACAATATGCGAGCCTTAAAAACAGGCAACTAAGTAATTAAACCATCAACCTTGGATTAACAAAAATCGGGCGTGTCGGCTATTTTCCAACGAAAAATGGCAGAAACTACAGCTAGTGCAGCCTCTGCCATTTGTAACTAAATATGCAATAATCATTCAATAATTACCTAGATAATCACTTAGATAACCACTCAAATAATCATGCAATAAATTTTACTTAAATTCTACTTCGATTCGCGCTGTAGGCGCATACGATGTCCTTCTTCTTGAGAAACACCATAATACGCTGCAATCGCAATATCCTTCATATCTTCGATTTGAGGAATACGCGGATTTGCAGGAGCGCACTGATCTTCGTAAGCACGCATACCAATCTGATCCAACAAAGACCAGTAGTATTCTTCGTCCACACCGCATGCCTTAAACGAAGCATCCATGCTAAGAAGATTATCCCTATAATTTTCAACAGCACGCGCCAAATTCTCAACGCCCTCTTGAGGAGTTTTACCAGGATTTACACCAAGATTCTTAGCAAGCTGCTGGTAACGCTCTGGAGCGATGTAGCGATTGTACTTTGGCCAGCTTGTAGGCTCTTGTGGAATTTGACCATTGTAGCGAATTACATAAGGAAGCAAAATCGCATTTGTGTGGCCGTGCGCAACGTGGCACAAAGCTCCGATTGTATGTGCCATTGCGTGGCACATTCCAAGGAACGCCGAGCCAAACGCCATTCCAGCCATCGTAGCTGCATTATGCATCTTCTCTTGAGCTTGAATCTTGCGCTCGGAATCGTTGGAATTCACAGAATCGTTAAGATTCTCCCAAATCAACTTTGCTGCATGCAATGCCATTGCATCCGTAAAGTCGTTAGCATAAACAGAAGCAAAAGCTTCCATAGAGTGCGTCAAAGCGTCAAAACCAGAATCGCAAGCAAGCTTTCTAGGCTGCGTGCGCGCCAAAACTGGATCCACGATTGCAACCGAAGGCGTAATCGCGTAGTCCGTAATCGGGTACTTGTAGCCAGTCTTATGGTCTGTAATAACAGCAAACGGAGTAACTTCCGATCCTGTTCCAGAAGACGTTGGAACGCAAATCAAGCAAGCTTTTTTACCAAGAGGTGGAATCTTAAACGCGCGCTTTCTAATATCGAAGAACTTCTCGCGCAAATCAGCGAAGGAAATTTCTGGGTGCTCATAAAGAAGCCACATAATCTTTGCAGCATCCATAGGAGATCCGCCGCCAACAGCAATAATCGTGTCTGGCTGGAACTCTTCACGCATCATTTCCGCGCCGCGCTCAACAGTTTCAACGCTTGGCTCTGGCTCAACGTAATCAATAATCCTAAACGTTACGCGATTGTCTCTAGCGCGAAGCTGATCAATCACCTTGTCTATAATGCCAAGCTGTTCCATCACTTTATCGCACACAATAACAGCGCGCTCAATTCCATACATGTCTCGCAAATAGCGAACAGCATTCGGCTCAAAATACGTTTTGGCCGGAATCTTGAACCATTGCATATTGTTATTCCTTCGCGCTATGCGCTTTATATTAATAAGATTTACCGCTTGAACGTTTCCAGAAACAGAGTTTCCGCCATAAGAACCGCATCCCAAAGTTAAAGAAGGCGCGATTGCGTTGTAGATGTCTCCAACGCCACCCAAAGATCCTGGGGAGTTCCAAATGATTCGGCAAGCATGCATGCGGCTGCCGTATTCGCGAGCAAGCTGCTGATTATTGGTGTGAATCACAGCAGTGTGGCCAGCTCCGTGCACAAGCATTTTCTCGCACATTTCAAAGCCTTGTTCCTTGTTATCTGCGCGAAGCAAAGCGTGAACAGGAGCCAACTTTTCCATTGTTAGAGGCTCCATCTCGCCAACTTCCTTGCACTCAGCAATAAGAATCACGGCATCTTCTGGAATCCCAAATCCTGCTTGTTGCGCAATAAATTGAGGAGATTTTCCAGGAACAACAGAATTAAGCTTTGGAGTTTGGCCACTATAAGACGTGCAACCAAACATGTACTTCTCGAGCTTTGCTTTTTCTTCTTCGTTTACAAAGTAAGCTTTACGGCGCTTTAATTCGAGCTTCAAAGCATCATACACATCTTTATGCGCAATAATCGCCTGCTCTGTTGCACAAATCATGCCGTAATCAAAATGCTTTGAAAGCACCAAATCGTTTGCAGCGCGCTCAATGTCTACATCTGCATCAACGTATGCCGGAGCGTTTCCTGCACCCACGCCAAGTGCTGGCTTACCAGAAGAATAAGCAGCTTTAACCATTCCAGGGCCACCTGTTGCAAGAATTGTTGCAACATCTGGGTGCTTCATTAAAGCTCCCGTAGCTTCGATTGATGGATGCTCAATCCACTGAATGCAATTTTCTGGCGCTCCTGCTTCTATTGCTGCATCGCGCACAATTCTTGCTGCTTCCGCGGAGCACTTTTGAGCAAATGGGTGGAATCCAAAAATAATTGGGCAGCGAGTTTTAAGCGCGATTAGCGACTTAAAAATGGCTGTAGACGTTGGATTTGTGACTGGTGTAACGCCAGCAACAATGCCAACTGGCTCAGCGATTTCGTCGATTCCAAGAACATCGTCTTCTCTAATAATGCCTACTGTGCGCTGGCCTGCAAGATAATGCGTAATATGTTCGCATGCAAAGATGTTTTTTGTAGCTTTATCTTCTACTAATCCTCTGCCTGTTTCTTCAACAGCCATTTTTGCTAAGACTAAATGCTTGTTTAGAGCTGCAATCGATGCTTTTGCTACAATTCTGTCTACTTGAGCTTGATTTAACTTTTCAAATTCATCTAAAGCGACTTTTGCTTTTTTAGCTAACTCATCAACTTCTTGTTTTGCAACTAATGCCGCTTGCTCTTTTTCATCGAGCACATTTTCTTGCGCTGTTTCTTGCGCTTGCGCCATTTGGTCCTCCTTGATCTTTAGATTCCTTACGTACTTCTACGCTTTTTGCACATCAACATTTACATGCATAATCTTCTATGAAAGACGCATCATAATGCTGGTATGTGATACATTTCACAATTTACTTGAATTACTGTACTATTTTGGCTTTGCAGCGAGTTGCGCTATTTATGAGCGAGGTTTATCCTCTAATGTTCGTTATTTGTTCTTATTTGTAATGATTTATGTGCGATTTGCTGAAAAATTTTCTAGAATGTTAGATTTAACTGTTACTTGCAAACGATTAATAACATTTAACTTAATTCTCGATTACACACGAATAAAAAATGGCTCCCAGCATAAACCAGGAGCCATTGAAGTTGTAATTCTTCGCAGCTTAACGCTTCGAGAACTGAGGTGCACGACGTGCCTTGTGCAAACCAGCCTTCTTACGTTCCACAACGCGAGCGTCGCGGGTCAAGAAGCCAGCCTTCTTTAGGGAAGCACGGTTTGCATCGCGGTCAATAGCGTTCAAAGCGCGGGCAACGCCCAAGCGAATTGCGCCAGCCTGACCAGTGGTGCCGCCGCCGTCTACCAAAACGACAACGTCGAACTTACCTTCAAGCTTTAGAAGCACGATTGGGGAATTAACTTCGCGCTGCAATAAGCGAGATGGGAAGTATTCCTCAAGAGTGCGGCCATTAATAGTCCACTTACCAGAACCTGGAACCAAGCGAACGCGAGCAACGGCTTCCTTACGACGACCAGTGCCATAGCCTGGAGCGATAGCGGAAGTACCAGTGCCTGCACCAGCGTTGGTTTCGGTGGTGTAGCTAGTCAGTTCTTCTTCGTTCTCAAGAACCGCGGAGTTGTTGTTATCTACCATAATCATATTCTCCTTACGATTCACTTAGCCTGCTGGCTAACCTGAGAGATCTCAAAGACCTGTGGCTTTTGCGAAATATGAGGATGCTCAGCGCCAGTGAACACACGAAGGCGATCAAGCTGAACCTTAGCAAGACGATTCTTTGGAAGCATTCCCCTAACAGCGGAAACGATGATGCGCTTTGGATTCTTCTCCAAAAGCTCAGCATAGCTATCGCGGCGAAGTCCGCCTGGACGGCCAGAGTGGGAATACAATTCCTTGCTCAACTTATTGCCAGTCAAAGCAATCTTATCTGCGTTAATAATAATAACGTGATTGCCAGAATCAGCGTGAGGAGCATAAGTTGGCTTATTCTTACCACGAAGCAAAATAGCTACCTGGGAAGCCAAGCGACCAAGCACCACATCAGTGGCGTCGATAATGTACCAGTCATGAGTTAAATCTGCTGGTTTCGGTGTGAAAGTCTTCACAATCGTACCTTTTCTCTATTGTGTTTCGAGCTTTATATCTTCTTGGTTTATAGAAGATACTCTACTCATAATCCGTGGGCTCCCTGAAAGTCCTCGATGGCGAGTGGGAAAAGCGCTTTGAAGGACCCCTTAGGGAAACACAACAATCTGCAAGTATATCGCCATATGACGACTATTTGCAAACTTCTATTTTACATACAATGCGGACTACAACGTTATGCAAATGCGGACTACAACGCTCGCAAGTCAAAAACAAACGCTGCAGCCCGCAATTAATAATGCATCTACCTCTATTTATTCATCCCTATTTATTCATGATTTGCGCTAAAGACTTAACTCTAGGCAAGTCGAATAAATCGTCCAAAAGAACAGGATTGCAATCAGCATCTGCCAAAGGAATACGCCAATTTGGATATTCGTCGTTAGTTCCAGGCTGATTTTGCGCTCTGTGCTCGCCAGTGGCGTCAACAATAGACGCAGCAAGCAACTTAGAAGGCGCAGCTTTAAGCGCTTTATACAACGCTTCAACAATCTCTTGCTCATGCTGCGACTCATCCTCTAGCGCACTTTCGTTTAAGAATCCGCTAGAAACAAGCATCTTAAGCATTCCATTATGCTCTTTAACGGCGGCGGCGCGGAACTCTTCTACAGAGCCAGTAAGAAGATTCAAACGCTCGCGAATATTAACGTGCTCGTAGTTTAAGTACCCTGCAGCAGGTGGCATATCGTGAGTATTTACAGAAGCAAGCGTCATTTCGCGCCACTTCTTAGGCTCGCGGAATACGTTGCCCCTCTGTTCAAACCACTCAACGGTGCATCCAAGAACCTTGTTCTTAGCCAAAACATCTAGAGCTTCAGCTGGAACAACGCCAAGGTCTTCTCCAACTACAACGCCATTTGCGCGCGTGGCTTCAATCGCAAGAATGCCAAGCATAACGTTTGCATCGTAGTAAACATAAGCTCCGTCTCCTGGAGTAGATCCTTCTGGAATCCACCAAAGTCGGAAAAGTCCAAGAATATGGTCGATTCGCACAGCTCCTGCAGAAGCAAACATGCCATGAACCATATCTCTGTAGGTCTTAAAGCCTGTGCGCTCAAGCTCAAATGGATTAAGCGGAGGCTGAGACCAGTTTTGACCTTGCTGATTGAAGTAATCAGGAGGCGCACCAACGCAAGCACCATTGGCGAATCGCTCTGGATTCCACCAAACTTCCGATCCTGCAGGATGCACGCCAACAGCCATATCCGACATAATTCCAATGCGCATTCCTGCTTTTTTAGCTGCCATTTGCGCATCGTGCAACTGGCCGAACGCAACCCACTCAAGCCAGCGATAAAACTCTAACGTATCTGGGAATTGCTTTGCTAAAGCGCTAATCTCATCGGAATCTTTAGTAAGATGCTTCTCCCAGCAGTCATCGCCATTAGGCGCGCCCCACTTGTCGTAGCAAAGGCACCAAGTTGCGTAGGATTCAAGCGTGTCTCCCATATCTTTCTTAAACGCTTCAAACTTTTGCGCGCGCTTATCTGACATGCCCGACTTAAAAATAATCCACAAAGCGTGCATTTTTACGCGCCACATTGCGTCGCGATCAATAATTTGCGCATCATTATTAAGCGGCTCTACTTGATTGTGCAAATCGTCAACGCTTTTGCGATCTTGATCGCTAAGAAGATTATATTCTGGAATGTTTTCTGGGCGAATATACGTAACGTTTACCATAGACCTAGCAACAGGCAAATATGGCGAAGGCGTTAACGGAGCAACTGGCTCTCCAGCGTGAAGTGGATTTACAAGAACAAAGTCCGCTCCCGACTTTTCTTTAGCTTTAACAAGCAAATCCGCCAAATCTGCGTAATCGCCAACTCCCCAAGACTTAGAAGAGCGGATTGAATAAAGCTGAGCCATCCAACCCCAAATCTGCTTGCCATCTTTTTCTAGCTTTTCAATAGTATCAATGCTTTCTGGCGCACTAATAAGAGTGGCCTCTTCTACGCGGTTCTCAACACTAACACGCAAAGTGTGGTAGCCCATTGGAACGTCTGCAGGAATCTTAAGCAAAGAAGTTGCTACAAACTTGCCGTCTACTGGAATTGCAACGTCATTTTTAGAAGGCAAAATCTGCAAATCACCCTTGTATTCACTGCCATCTTCCAAAATAAGCGTTGCTGTAGGATACTCTAAAATCCCAGTATTTATACTTACTTCGCTTTCTTTACCAACTGTGTGCAAAACTGTTGGAGCAACTAGGCGAGTATGACGCTCATTAAGAATTTTTTGAGTTGCTTCTTCGATTTGCTTATTGTTTTGAGCCTCTACGCATAGTGATTGCAATACTTTTACAAGCACGCTATCTGCTATTTTATGCTCTACACCATCCGATCCAACAAATTTGGAGCGAACGCCCATTAGTTCAGCCAAATGTATTAACGGACTTGTTGGCTGCACTGTTTCTTCATTTTTAGTGTTCATATTTTCCATCGAGTCTATTTGTGGGGTTTTAATGCAAACGTATGCAATTATTATTCATTTTACTTTTATACTCAAGACTTATTTTTATATTTAAGACTTATTTAAGACTTATTTAAGACTTATTTAAGACTTTTGACGCAGCAAGCGAGACATCCGAGTCCTTATCTTTAGACAAAGCAATCAAAGTTGGCTGCGACACACCAGGATTAAGAGCCACTGCTCTTCTTACCATTGCAGAGAGCACAGGAGAATCGCCACTTTCTTCGCTTGCACCAAGAGAAGCCAAGTAATCCAACGTTTTTGTGCTAACACCATTTGTTTGCGCACCTTCTAATCGCATTTTCCAAGATGTTCGCGGATTGCACAAAGCGGCATCTCTAACTTGTGCACAAGAATCTTTAGTAAGCCTTCCAACTAGCCAATTCTTAGCATTTTCGTTCTTTGCAACAGCTAAGCGAACATTACTTGATTCGTCTTGAGAAAGCTTAACCAAGATATTCGGGAATGGCATTACTGTTGCTAAGTGAATGCGATCTTCTTCTGGAGTGTTTGAATTGCCTGCTACAGCTTCCAAAAGTGCAGTCGCTCTAGAAAATCCTGCCTGATCAGACCTATCTGGCAACTCTTTTACAGCAAATTCATGCAATTCTTCAGAATCACTGGAATGCCTTAAATGCTCATACACCGCGGTTAACGGCTCATATGAATTGCTAGAATCATTAGATTCAATAGATAAATCGCGGCTTGCACCATTGCCTAAATCATCGTTTTGCTCAACGCCATTAAGCTTTTGCGTATCATTCATAAACGACTCACCAACCTTTGCTTAATCACTTATATAATCTATCAGCTTTGTAACACAAATCTTAAAACCAAGAATCAAACAAGTGTCAAATAAGAATCAAACAAGAATCACTAAAATAAAAATCAGCAAATTCTAGTGCAAACACCACAAAAATCTGGAATTATTACTCCAGAAAACGTATTTTTTACTGCTTCAAGGAATCTATCTGATTCTTCACGCGGCAAACTCACTGTTAATTCAATAGAAACGCCGTATTCTTCGCTTATAATTTCCGCATTATTTTTTAACAATAAATGCTTAAACATTCTTAAATGCGAGTACTCAACTTTGCAAGAAAAACAATTACACTCTACAATATCCGCTATTTTACTAGACTTTATAGCACCTGCAGCCGAAGCAGAATACGCTCTTATTAAACCACCAGAGCCAAGCAAAATCCCACCAAAATAGCGCGTAACTGTTACAACTGCGTCTACAACATTAGAAGACCTAATAACATCTAAAATCGGCTTACCTGCAGTGCCAGATGGCTCTCCGTCATCGCTCATACGCTCGCACAATCTGCCATTTTTATCTGCGTAAATCGCAGCGTACGCAACATGCCTTGCTTTGGGGTGAATCATCCTAATTGACTCTACAAACTCAAGCGCTTCTTCAGCACTAGAAACGTGGCAAGCGTCCGAAATAAACTCGGACTTCTTTTCCACAAAAGCAAAGTGCGCAGGATTCTCACATAAATCAGTTACGGTTCGCATATTCTTCATATTCGATATTCAATATTATTCGACATTCGACATTCGACATTCGATATTCAATATTCAAATCGTTTTCAATTCAAACAGTCTTAAAGCTACAAAAGATTATATGCAACCGCTAGAATTACAAATCGCAAATCACAAATCGCAAATCACAAATCACGACTTATCGTAGCGCATTAAGTGATCTACAACGTCTACAAGCTCTGCAACTTTCTTATCTGTAACCTTTTTATTTCCAGCGTCTTGCGCTTCTTCTAAGGCCTTTGATATTTCTTGATGAGCAACTATAAGCGCAACTGCCCTAAGAGCTGCCGTAGATGCAGAAAGTTGCATAAGAATGTTGTTGTAGTCTTCCCCTTTTTCAACCATATTTTCAACAGCGTGAACTTGCCCACATACTCTATGCAAGCGAACCAACATCTTTTCTTTATCTATGTTGTAGTCACTCATAAAAAACCTCATTTGAAAACAGTGCTTTTATATACCATTTACATAATAATTGTGCGTTGTATAGTACGCAAAACTATAAGCGCCAAAAAGCTATGTTTATAGAATAAATTATGCATATTATACAACGCAACTATTTTTATCTGTTTTAATACTTTATTAATATATCTCAACATACATGTTTTACAAATTTATGCACATATGAATCAAATATTTTATGATAGATTTTATGCAATGTAGCTTACACGTTTTGACAAAATCACAGATCCTGCAATAAGCAATATAGCCAGAGAGAACATTAATGTTGTTTCAACTTTTACGCCAGTTGTTACTAGATGCCCAACATTAGCACCTAGACGAGCATGGCGTCGTTTTGAATTCTTTGTTCCACTTACATATTGATTATTTGGCTGCGAGTTCTGCTCTACATTAGAGTCGCTTACTTGTTGATTATCTCCATACTGAGAATCTCCCTGTTTAGAATCTCCCTGCTGAGTAGCGCTTTGATGAGTATCAACCTTCTTAGAATCACCTCTCTGAATAGTACCTGATTTAGTAGCTGTATATTTACCTTCCTTGCTATCTTCCTTGCCTTCAACATGCTCAGATTTATGCTGAGAATCCGCATTAACATTACTTTGATTATCTTTTTTATTGTTTTTTTCATTAATTTTATCGTTATTAGCATTACTCTTAGCATTACTCTTAGCAGTCGCATCTGCATTTTGATGAACTGTATTATTGGTTCCAGCATCTACTTGCGCACCGAGCGTATTATTATTCGCTCCAGCGTTTACACCAGATTGCGCATTGTTGCCAACTTGCGTGCTGCCAGACTGTGTGCCAGCAACTTCATTCTGCGCACTAGAACCTTGTGTGCCGCCAGGCTTTTCGCTAGAACCGCCAGGATTATCCTGCTTACCAGACTCACCAGTCCCAGGCTGCTTCTGATTACCAGGCTTTTCGCTAGAACCACCAGGCTTTTGCACACCAGGCTCACCCTTTCCAGGCTCCTGCTTACCAGGCTCGTTTTTCCCAGAGCCCTGTGTGCTACCAGACTGATTATTATTGCCAGCTTGCACACCAGAACCTTGCTGATTCTGAGGACTCTGAGGATTCTGCGGATTCTGCTTTGAAATAATATTATCTACAACGCCACCACTAGGAGACGTCTTTGGATCAACTTCACTACCCGTAACATTTCCACTACCAACAGGCTCGCTCTTACCTGGATCTTGCTTACCAGGCTTTTCACTAGAACCTCCAGGATTATCCTGCTTACCAGGATCTTGCTTACCAGGCTTTTCACTAGAACCACCAGGCTGCTGCTTTCCAGGCTCACCCTTACCAGGCTCACTCTTTCCAGGCTCACCCTTCGCACCAGCATTCTCCGCCTTATTAACAGTCACAGTAACAGGCTTATTTCTATCAAAGAAGCTTCTACTATCTTCGTTATTAAACGACGTCTTAAACTCTTGCGCTCTAGAAGAACCTGGGAATTCATAAACAAAAACATACATTCCACTTTTAGCCGTATTGCCGTCTAAAAGATCGATCATATCTCCAACTTTTTCAAACTTTTCTTTTTTATTCTCAGCACTTCTGTTCTCTTTGTTATCTTCACTGCCCTTGTTATCTTCACTATCGCTATCTTTGCCAGCTTCTTTGCCAGATTCTTTGCCATTAGACTCGTTATGAGTAAGAATTATCTTGCCGTTCCCAAGAGTGTAAGTTCCATTACGCAATGGAACATCCCATGAATCTATTTTCTTATGATTTTCGTCTTCTTTAGGCTCTTCTACAGAGCTAGAAACAAGCTTTACCATATTTTCGTTGCTCATTGAACCATCTTTGTTTCCAACCCACCAAAGACGAATGTTCATCTTTGCATCTTTACTAAACCCATAATCAGTATTTCCATCAAATTTTCCGTAGTCTTTTGGAACGCCACTAACAACTATCGCATCCGAAACGTCATTTGTATCTTTATTTTTTAGATTCTTAACATGTTCAATCGATATTTTTGCCTTATGCGAAACTGTTGAATTTACGTTTCCAAATTCTTCAACAAACTTTTCTGGAATAAACTCTCTAACGTCGTCTTTTTGATTTCCAGGATCAATAAACCAAACCCACGTTCCAAATAATCCTGCATCATCTTTGTTCACTTTATAAACTTTTGCGCTAGCAAGTTCATCTTTAGATAAGTCACCTTTTGCTTCGTGCGCAACCGCTTTAACTTCTTGATTTTCTCCCGAAAAATAAACATCGGCTGCAGCAACTTGACGAATATTCTTATCTTCTCGTAGTTCCTTTATATACTCTTCTACTTTGTCTTTTTTATTTTCGCGTTTTTTCATAATATCGTTATAAGAACCAACAAAGTAGTATCCGCGAGCGCGAACATCTTTACCACTTACCCACTCATCTTCAGTAGGATTCTTTAGCGCAGAAGTAACAGTATCTTCTACAGAATCGCCTACTTTTAACTCTTTTACAATCGACTTAGAAGAAATCGAAGGCTGGAACTTTCTGTGCGCTCTCTCTGTTAATACATTTGTAAATTCTCTGACTTTTTCATCTTTTGCTACTCGTATTAAAGCTGCCCCATTTCCTATATCTTTTCTTTGCAAATATGGAATGTAGTATTCACCTTTAATTTCTGCTTCGCCTTCTCCTGTTGCAACCCAATCAATTCCACACTGCAAGTTATAAGGATTAAGTAATTCTTTAAACTCTTTAACCTGTTTTTTATCTTTTATAAAACGCAACTTATCGCCTACTGCAGTAAGCTTAAATTCTGTATTGTCTCTGTAATATCCAACATTTCTTGCATCAACACCATGTGCATCAATAATTACCCTTCCACTCCTTGCATAGTAGGTAGAATAAGGGTCAAGTATTTTGAATCCCATACCCTTAGGTGTTTTTTGGGTTACTTCATTCCACACTTTTTCTGCATCTTCTTTCAAGTTGGATGCACCTTCAAATCCTCTACGCTTTGCTTCTTCCCACCCGCGTTTATCTTCATCATAGCGCTCATGAATTAAATATGCTGCTTCCTCCATTTGGGATGTCAAATTATTTTCAATAGCATACTTAGCTATTCTTGCCGTAATTTCATTAATATTGTTAACATCAAGCGGCATATCTCTCCAATCGGAATCAGCTTTTACAGTTGATCCAGTATTAATGCAAAATACGTAATTACCATCATCATCTTTTTTTACAAGTTTTCCGTATGGTTTCACTTGTGAACAAGCATCCTTATATGTAGAATATTGGGCAAAAATATCTGCAGAAGCCGCATTTATTGCGCCATTCCCAACAACAATTGCAATAGTCGCCAGCAACGCTGTCAGTAAAGAGAACATTCGCGTGCGCTTATTGCGTAAAAAGATTGGAATCCCTTTACATCCATGTTTTCCCATATCAACTCCTTAAAACGTTGTTTTCTCTAACGTGACAAACGTTTTTGCTAGCCACGATGAACGAAAAATTCGCTCATGCTCTAACTATGATTTAGGAATTTCAATCTGTAAATAAAAAACTTTCAATGTGGTTAAAGGCTATTTTAGAGGGCAGTTATCCACATTGTTATGCACAATTGTGCACAATCATACACAGTAGTGGTGGTTGCTGGCGACTCGCGTTTATAGGAATATGTTGCAATCAGAAAAATAGGGGTTATATCGTCTATAGGCCAAAATAGCAACCATGGTGCTATGTGCAAAATCAAAACAAAAAGCTCTAAACCGCTGATTTTTCAACGATTTAGAGCTAAAACCGCGGAGTCAGAGAGATTCGAACTCTCGAGCCGCTTACGCGACTAACACCTTAGCAGGGTGCCCCTATCGGCCACTCAGGCATGACTCCACTTTGTAACTATTCAAGATAGCAACAGATTCAGACTATATCACCTCTTGAGGACGTGCACAATGCTTAAGCGACACACCAAAAGCGCAAAAGTGGATTTAATAGCCAAACAGCAATATTTATGCGGGATTATGATCTCCCGAAAATGTAATCACAACAGCCAACATAACTAGAGCCATTCCGCAAACGTCAATCAACGTTGGCATTTCGCCAAATCCCATTCCAACAATTGCAGCAATCGCAGGGTAAAGCGCTTGCATAACCGAATACCGTGCAGAAGACACACGCTTTAGCAAAACCTGGTCTAAAAGCGTTGGAATAAAAGACGCACAAGTTGCAATAACAACCATTAATCCAAGAAGTTTCAAAGATCCGTAAGGCTGAGCAGCCCAAGTTGCACTAGATTTAGGATGCACAACATGCAAAATTGCAGGAACACCAAGAACACTCGATTGCAAAAGCCAACCGATTAAAATAGCTATACTAACTCTGTCAATTGCATTAGAGCCTCTTGCAAGCATGCGCCCAGATACAATGTACATTCCCCACATTGATCCGCCAATAAGAATTGCCACTAATCCAACAAGAAAATGCGGGCTTTCGTTAGAACGCATAGACGCGCTTGCAAGAAGCACAATTCCACAAGCAGCAATAACAATTCCAACGCGCTCTCGCCATGTTTTACCCGTTATAACAGCAACCATTAAAGGCCCTACAAACTCAATAGTTACAGCCACTCCAACAGCCATACAACTAATAGCTAAATAAAACATTGTGTTCATAAGAACAACAGAAATGCCTACTGCAACAACAATTAACCATTCTTTTAATGTTTTAGGAAGAGAGTTGCGAGCGCGCTTTTTACGCGAAAAAGGTCTTCTCCAAGCAAGCAAAAACAAAGACATAAACCCAACGCGATACCACACAGAATATAGCGGATCGAGCTGGCTAAACGCGACCTTTGCTATAGACGTTGCTAGATAGACCGTTGCAGCTTCTACAACAACGATTAGCAAAACAGGCATGCGATTTAGCGCGTTTACTATGATTTGTTTCATAAAGCATACCCTACACGGCAGTAGTTATATTTGCCAGTAGTTATTTTGCGTATTTTACACTTATTTTTCGTAAACTTATTGCGACACGCTATTGTACAAAATCGAACGTTTGTTCTACTATAAATTCATGAGCACAGCACCGCGAGTTAATGCAGCTAAACGCGATTGGGGGCGCAACACGTCTGGCTGCACAATACTTCATATCGATATGGATGCATTTTATGCATCACTCGAGGCGGCGCGTAATCCTAGGTTACTTGGCAAACCTGTGATTATTGGTACAGGCTCGCGCTCCGTAGTTTCGGCAGCCAGCTACGAAGCACGTAAGTATGGCGTGAATTCCGCTATGCCTACAGCGCGAGCACGAAGCTTGTGCCCTAATGGCATTTTCCTGCCGGTAGATATGCCATATTACGTTTCCATTTCATCTAGGATTTTTAAGGAGGTCTTTTCAAAGATCACAGATAAGGTTGAACAAGTTTCTGTAGACGAGTGTTACATGGACGTTAGCTCAGCGTTATTACGCTGGAAAACGCCCATCGCCATAGGCAAGTGGATAAGAAGCGAAGTCGCGCGCAAGTTTCATATCACTTGCTCTGTGGGGATTGCATCAAATAAGCTGATCGCAAAAATGGCGTCAACGAACGCAAAGCCAAACGGAATGCTGATTATCCCCCAAAATCGCAATGCCGACTTTGTTTCAATAATGCCATTACGAGCAATACCAGGAATAGGACCCGCGCTTGCCAAAAAACTAGCTACGTGGGGAATAAACAGCATTGAGATGCTTAGAAGTGTAGATGAGAAGACTTTGGAACGAGTTGCTGAATCTAAAGTTCTTGCGCGAATGCTTTATAACACTTCGCGCGGAATTGATGCACGGCAAGTAACGCCCCACGTTCCAGAAAAATCCATTGGAACAGAAAGCACTCTTGATAAAGACACCACGGATATTGCAGCAGTGAAAAACCTGATCAGGCACTGCTGCAACGAAGTGGCGCAAGAATTACGCAATCGCAACACAATGGCAAAAACAATAACGTTAAAATTGCGATTTAGCAATTTGCACTATGCAACAAGATGCAAAACATTAAGAAACGTAACCGATTGCGCACCAGAGTTATACAAGCATGCTTGCGATTTACTAGAATCAGTAAACCCAACAGTTCATGACCATAAATTAGGCGGAAGTCATATTTGTTTACTAGGCTCCGTCAGGCTTGCTGGCGTTAGCGTAAGCAATCTTGTAGATAAAAGCAAAGCGCTTGTTCAGCCTACGATTAGCGACATCTTAGAAGAGAACGAAAGAGAAAACACCATAAGTGGTATGCGTAAAAATTCAACAGAAATTGCGCAAAACGCAATAAAAAATACGCATGCAAGAATAAGTCACGCAGAACACGTATTAGATGCAGTAAGAAAAAAGTACGGCAACAATGCTGCTCAAATGGGCATTTAAGCATCTTTTTTAGGAAGAGCAGCTACGCGATCCTCATCCCAACCAGATGGGCCAGCTTCTTGCGCACCACCTAAATCGCCAAGCTTGTTAAAGTATTCAACAGCAGCGTCTTTATACCATTCCCACTCTTCTGGAACGTCATCTTCGTAAAAGATGGCCTCTACTGGGCATACAGGCTCGCACGCACCGCAATCAACGCATTCATTAGGGTTTATATAAAGCGTGCGATCGCCTTCGTAAATGCAATCAACAGGGCACTCGTCAACACACGCTTTATCTTTAACGTCAACGCACGGTTCTGCAATAACGTAAGGCATAACAAACGCACCCTTTCACACTCAAAAATAAACTAACTCTTCTATTATAGTTCACGTTACGAGTGCAAAACGCATTGAGTCGGCATACGTAATCGCATACCGACTCAACACATTAAATCAACGTCTCAAAAAATCAACGTCTAAAAGCAAAAGCCTATTGAGCATCCTCTTGAGCAGACCCAACAGCTGCCTCTTGAGCAGCTTCAGCTCGCGCTTGGTCTTCCGACTCGCCTTCCGCAACTTTTTCGGCGGCAGCAGCATCTTGCGCAAACAAGGTTTCTACTGGAACACCAAGCTTCTTAGCTTTACGAAGTTGCCTTCCAAGCAAAGAATTGCGGTAAGAATAGCCAAAGTACACAATAAAACCGATTGCAAGCCAGATTGCAAAACGAATCCATGTAAGCACAGAAAGGTTTAGCATAAGCCAGAACGTAGAAAGCGCGGCGAAAATTGGCAGAACTGGATTCCATGGAACCATAAAGGATCGATGCAAATCAGGTCTACGCATACGCATAATAGGAACGCCTGCGGAAACAAGCAAGAACGCAGAAAGCGTACCAATATTCACCATATCGGAAAGAATTCCAATATCTAACGTAGAAGCGATTATTGCAACAACAACGCCAGAAACAATCTGAATGCGTGCAGGAATTCCTCGCTTGCTAACCTTAGAGAAGCTACGTGGAAGCAAACCATCTCGGCTAACAGCAAACACAATACGTGTAAGGCCCAAAAGAAGAACCATAACAACAGTTGTTAAGCCGATTACAATGCCAAGAGAAATAATCTTAGCAGCCCAAGTTGCGCCTACAAGCTCAAAGCTAGTAGAAAGCGAAGGAGCCTCTTGCTTAGCCAAATCCTTGTAAGAGACCATACCAGTTGTAACAACAGCAACAAGAATGTAAAGAACAGTCACAATCAAAAGACCAAGACCAATGCCCTTAGGAATGTTCTTGTGCGGGTCTTTAGTTTCTTCTGCCGTAGTTGCAACAACGTCAAATCCAATAAATGCAAAGAACACAAGTGCTGCACCAGAAAGAATACCCGTAACGCCGTAAACAGCTGGCTGCATGCCAGTAACCCACTGCCAAAGCGGCTGGCTCATAGTGCCAGAAACGTGAATTCCCTTAACGCTAGCAACGTCTGTTGCAGGTGGAATAAATGGAGTGAAGTTAGAAGCCTTAATGTAGAAGAATCCAACAACAACAACAAACAGAACAATGCCAATCTTCAAGATTGTTAAAGCACCGTCAAAACGAGCAGAAAGCTTTGTTCCAACAACAAGCATAATCGTAAAGAACGCAACAATAACTACTGGAGCAAGATCAAAAGTAAAACCGCCAATATTTACCGAAGTAGATACGTTAAGACCAAACAAATGCATTAAATCGTTAAGATAAACGCCCCAATATTTGGCTATAACAGATCCTGCCATAAGCATTTCCAGAATCATATCCCAGCCAATAATCCAAGCAATAAGCTCGCCGACTGTTGTGTACGTAAAGGTGTATGCAGATCCTGCAACAGGAATCATCGAAGCGAACTCAGCGTAGCACATTGCAGCCGTTCCGCAAACGATTCCAGCAATAATAAAGCTAATAATCACCGCTGGTCCCGCATGGAATGCAGCTGCTTGAGCGCCAACAGAGAAGATTCCAGCGCCAACAGCAACCGCTACGCCCATAACCGCAAGATCCCAAGCATTTAGCGTGCGCTTAAGATGGCGATCACCATCCATTGTTTCTGCAATAGTCTGCTCAACAGACTTTTTTCTCCATATTTGCATAATCCAACCTTCTCTAAAACTACGTCTAAAACATTCCATATAAGGGGTTATATGTTATAAATCGCAAAAAATACGGTTCAACACACATTAAGTGCTATTAAACAATAATTTTTACGATATTAAAAGAGCATAGTACTTTGTCTAGCGGAAAATCACAACACAAATCGCAATTTATTATGTTAAATTATGCTAAATTTGTGTTAACAATGTCTTAACAAATATCTTAACAATCCACACTAACGCCGATTAAAACAGGTTCTGGAACAAGTTTTACTCCGAACGAATCGTAAACACCATCTATGATTTTGCGCGCTAAATCAACAATATCCGAGCACTTTGCGCAACTACGATTAGTCAACGCCAAAGTGTGCAAAGAAGACAACCCAGCTTTACTTTTTTCGCCATCGCTTTGCGTAAGTCTAAATCCCCTGTGGAATCCAGCATGGTCAATAAGCCATGCTGCAGAAGTCTTAACTCCTTTAGAGCCATCTGGCAAAGTGGCGTCAAAGCGCGGAGCGTCTTCTGGCAGCAAATCTGCTTGAGCTTTAGTCAAAATCGGATTCATAAAGAAGCTTCCGCAACTATGGCGATCAGCATACTTAGAATCGCCTTCTAACAAATCTCCAGCAGAATAGTCTTCATTTTGAAGCCTAATCGAATACTCAACACCATTTTCGCTTTTTGCGTAGCACATCCACTTATTTGCGTAGCGCATAGCATCTTCAAGCATGCCCTTAGACGCTCTGACGCGCAAAACTTCGCGACGAATCTTAGATGTTTCCATCCTATCTCCAACTTGCACACCAAGCGCGTGAGCAAGCTGCAAATGAGCCACAACACCCGTTTTTGAATGTTTTAAGCAAAAAGTAACAGATAAAACAACGTATCTAGGCGTTGGGAAGAAGCAATCAGCAGCAACACCAGGAGCCTTATACATGCTTTTTTTAAGAACAGAAGTGCGGTAGCCAAACTTAAGATCTGCAAGATTCATATAAAAAGTGGTTTTATCTTTACGATCCCAAACCTCTACAGATTCAACGCTTTGCGCCACTTCCGCACCGTATGCGCCGATGTTTTGTACAACAGACGCTCCAACCGTTCCAGGAATCCCAGATAGCGCTTCTACGCCTTGCAATCCAAGCTCAATAGTGTGAGACACAAAATCATCCCAATTGCAGCCAGCTTCTGCACTAACGTGAACCAAAAAATCTCCGCTAGTTTTATCAACGCCGTCTATGCCAGGAGCAGCCTCATCTAAAACGCAAATCTCGCGACGAGCATCACGCACAACAACTCCGTTAAACGGTTCGTCGCTTACAAGCATGTTAGACCCGCCGCCAATAACACAAAGCGGCAATCCAGCGCAATCTGCGTCTTCTACAGCTTCGATAACAGCTACTCTGCTAGTAGGCTCTACAAAACGAGCAATAGAGCCACCAACACCAATTGTTGTAAGATTTGCAAAAGTTGGATTATCAGATTCCAATAAGGATGATTGCATACTCATACGATTAATCCTAACAGCAATAAATAACAAAAAACCCCGCAAAACGCGGGGTAATAAAGCTATAAAACTTCGCCGAAGTTCACGCTTTTAGCGAGTCTCGCGATGGAGAGTATGCTTGCCGCAGCGTGGGCAGAACTTGCTCAACTCAAGGCGATCAGGCGTATTACGACGATTCTTCGTCGTGATGTAATTACGCTCCTTGCACTCCGTGCATGCAAGCGTAATGCCTGGACGGATGTCTGCGCTCTTACTTGCCATTTTGTTCACCTCTAGAATATTGTATGTTGACCAACTCCTGCTGGCCATTGTAGCGAGGAAGAGACTCGAACTCTTGACCTTACGATTATGAGTCGTACGCTCTAGCCAGCTGAGCTACCCCGCCAGAGAGCCTCGAGTGAGAATCGGACTCACGACCTCTTCCTTACCAAGGAAGTGCTCTACCACTGAGCTATCGAGGCGTGGCGGGTAGTGGATTTGAACCACTGAAGCACGAAGCAACTGATTTACAGTCAGTCCCATTTGGCCGCTCTGGTAACCCGCCAACGTTTCCGTGCGGAGAAGAATATCTCCAAACGGCAACTTTGTTATTTTGCCACGAACGCGCGACTAATGCAAGTTCAAGACACGCCGAAAGCAAAAATCACATCTAAATGCATCTAAAAAATGCGATTATTTATCTGCTATTTAAGCGAAAAACCATCTTTCTTTAAAGACTCGCACACTTTAAGTACGCGATCATTTGCCTCGGTTTCTGCGATTGTAATGCGAATACCTTCCCCAGCAAACGCGCGCACAGAAAGACCTGCATCAACAAAACGCTGATTAGCTAGCTCTGTATCTTCGCCAAACGGCATCCAGAAGAAGTTTGCGTATGGCTCGGCAACATTCCACCCTTGCTCTCGCAAACCGCTCACAACGCGGTTACGCTCCTTAACAAGCGCATCTACGCGATTGCGCATTTCTGCAAGCGCTTCACTCTCCAAAGACGCAAGAGCAGCCACTTGTGCAATTTGGCTTACACCAAACGGAACAGCCACTTTTCGCATACCATCTACGACTTGCGCGTTTGCAATAGCGTAGCCAATGCGCAAACCAGCCAAACCGTAAGCCTTAGAGAATGTTTGAGCAACAACAACGTTTGGATATTCGCGGTAGAGTTGCATGCCATCTGCCGTACCCTTTGCGTTGTTAAATTGCACGTAAGCTTCGTCAATAAGCACCAAAACATTGCTTGGAACAGCGTCCAGCACTCGTCTAGCTTCCTCGTCTGAAAGCGATGCAGATGTAGGATTGTTTGGATTGTTCAAAATAACAAGACGCGTGCGCTCATTAATCGCATCAATCATTGCGTCCACATCGTGCGATCCATCTGCGCGATTAGGGATTTTAACGCTTGTAGCGCCAGCACCAGTAACAATAATCGGATACGCTTCAAAGCTTCTCCACGGGTATATGACTTCGTCTCCAGGGCCTGCAACAAGATTCACAAGTTGCGTAATAACCTCTGTAGAGCCGCATCCAAGAACAACCTCGTCGGGAGTAACGTTAAACTTCTTAGCTAACTCTTCTACGACTTCTGTTCCGCGCATGTTTGGATAACGATTAATAACCCCAAGCGCACGGCTAGAAATGGCGCTTTTCACGCTTTCTAACGGCTCAAATGGATTTTCGTTGCTAGAAATCTTATATGCGCGAATGCCATCTAATGCGGGCGCTGGTTTACCTTGCTTATAATTTGGCAAAGTATCTAAAA
The DNA here is from genome assembly GCF_049815665.1 of Gardnerella piotii. Taxonomy (NCBI): domain Bacteria; kingdom Bacillati; phylum Actinomycetota; class Actinomycetes; order Bifidobacteriales; family Bifidobacteriaceae; genus Gardnerella; species Gardnerella piotii. Next base: position 313,626 of record NZ_CP187450.1, on the reverse strand, counting down.
TACTGCGATGTTTGTAATCCATGATTTTATAATAGTCGCGTCTTAAACAAATTAAATAAATTATTAAACGTATTAAAACAAATCAGACACACTAAACGATTAAACAAAAACGCTGAAAACAGCGGTAAACCGTCATTTTCAGCGCTAAATAGCTTTATATTACTTGACTAATACAAGTAATTAGCCAAGCGAGTAATAAAATCAGCCAAGGATTGCAAGAACGTCACGAGACGAAACGATTAAGTAATCTTCGCCTTCGTAATGAACTTCTGTGCCACCATACTTGGAGTAAAGGATCTTGTCTCCAGGCTTAACATCCATAGGGATGCGCTCGCCCTTATCGTCGCGGCGGCCTGGGCCAACAGCCAAAACCTCTCCCTGCTGTGGCTTTTCCTTAGCATTATCTGGAATGTACAAGCCAGAAGCAGTTTGAGTTTCTGCCTGAGCTTGCTTAACAATAATCTTATCTTCCAAAGGTGTGAGTTTAATCGACACTTCGGTACCTCTTTCTAGAGAAATGTAACCTTTGCGCGAATAATGTTGACGAGGCTGACGATCACGTCAAAACTATCGAGCACTGAACCTTATAATAGCGCGTTTTTAGCACTCTACCAACTAGAGTGCTAAAATTTTAGAAAATTTTTACAAACTTTAAGCAGCGCGACGAGCCAAAACATCCCTTAAATCGGCTTTACCAAGCGAGTCTTTTGTACTAACTGGAGGCTCTACAGTAACTTCAGATACTTCAGAGACTTTGCTTGAATCGAAAGCCGCCGCCGATTCGTTTGAATCGTCTGTTGAAATCGCTTTAGTAACTTGCTTAGTGGACTTTATCTCTAAGCTTTGCGGACCCGCATTTTTGCCATTAGCACCAAAATCACTAGAATCATCGCCAAACGAGAACGATATAAGATCTTGGTTAGAGTTGGAGGCATCGGCTTGCGAGCGCGCATCATTAGCAGCGGAAAAATCGCCAGCAACCGCGCTTTTTGCCACCTCTTTACTGCTTGATCCAGCTAAAGCCATGCTTATATCTCGCTGTTGCATAACCGAAGTCTCTGTGTTGTCTGGATTTTCGGCATGCTGTGAGTTTTCGGCATTTTCAACAACTGAGTTTACAGCAGCGTCAAAAATTGGCTCCACAACAGAATCATTAAAAGCTGCAGAACGCTTGTTATACAAAGCAACTTTTGCTTCCCACTTGCGCGCTTGCTTAGCAGCCATAGAACCAAAATAGAGAACAGTGCAAACAGCAGCAAGAGGAATGATTGCAAACCACGCACTATAAAGGCCAGAAAGACCCGCAGCAAACACAACAAGAGTTAAAAACGCTAGAGAAAGCACCAACGCACGGCGACGGCGGATTGCTGCACGACGAAGCGCGCGAATACGGGCAACGTGTGCAGGCGTAAAAGCACCATTAAACTGCTTAGCGCACTTATGTTTATTAGCGTTCACGCCATTGCGACTGAACTTGCCATTGTTAGGCTTTGTATTCGCTTGCATCTTCGACGGCTGCATGCCAACCCCTTTCGCCATCGTGCCGCTACACGCGTGGAAAAGCGAATCACTGCTATAATCCACAATGTGCAACGAAGGTGAATACCTATCTTCGCTGTGCTCCAGCATTGACTTCATGCTGTTTTCAGTGCGTTTAGGCAACCAACCAAACATTAAGGCTACGATGATGATCAATACCGTTAACGCGCTCACCGATTCATAACCCATACGTACAAATATAAAGTGCATTAAGGATGTAAAGGCTAAAAATAAGTCGGCGTGTCGAATTTTTTGCGATTGTTTCGCAAAATTTTACAAACAAAAAGCGTTTACGATTAGCGATTAGCCGCTTTAACGAGGCGGTATTATGAGCTAGGATATGTGATGGAATTATAGATTGGAGGAACCGTTGCCTACTTATCATTACCGTTGCAAGCAATGCGGATATGATTTTTCACAACATCAATCGTTTGAAGATAAGCCAATTACCGTGTGCCCAAAGTGCGGAAAGCAAGAAGTTCGTAAGGTTTTTAGCGCACCACCAATCAGCTTTAAGGGTAGCGGATTTTATCGCACCGATAAGTAACGTGCAAATAACCCATTAAAATTTGTGCATATGTGCATAAGTGAAAAAATATGACGCAACTTATGTGTGTATGTGAATAAATTGAAAATTTATAACGCCACTTATGTGCTTATGTGCGTAAGTGGCGTTTATTTTGCTACGCATGTGTGCGTATGTTAGTAATCACTTATATTGATATATGTTGATATGTGGATTAATACCAATCAAAAATGGCTATTTATGTGCATATGTGCGTAAGTAACTATTAAACTTCATCAAAAATGTTTATATGTGAATAAAATCCTCATAAAATCCCCATCTAAGCTAGCCTTTAACCACATTGCACAAAAAAGCTTGCAAAAGCGCTACGCGTGATAAATGATGCTTATATGCGTACATCATTTTTACTAAAAACAGTTGGCTACAGCGCGGAAAACAAGGTGCCAGTAGAGCTTATAAAGCGCAGAAAAAGGGCGCAAACCTTAAACATGCTTTCAATATTTTTTATAAGTGTTGCAACATTGTTTTCAATACACCTTATTTCAACGTTTCAAGCTACTCAAAGCGTGCCAGTAGCCATTAGAAACATAGCAAAAGGCAGCGTGATTAAACAAAGTGACCTGCATTACGTTAACGTGCCTAAAAGCAGCGTTTTTAACAATGTTCTTAACCAAACTTCTATAAACAATTCCTCTAAAAACGCTATTATTGCTGCGTGCAACATTAAATACGGAACGCCGATTTTTAGCAATCAAGTTACAAAACAAACAAAAATTCCGCCTGGCTTTACAACGATTTCGGTTAATCTTGCAAGCAGTAGCGCCAGCCTTGCGCCAGGAGACGTTATTTCTATAGCGTTTAGCAAAGTTCCAAACAGCTTAAATACAGCCAACCATTCAACAAATCCAACACAAATAGAAACCTCTAGCGACGCCAGTTTTTCCGATAACATTACTTTGCAAGACAAAAACGTTTCGCTTGTTCACAACGTAATCGTTGTTAACGTAAACAATTCTGCGCAAAGCGCACTGCTAGCAATGCCAGCAGAAAACGCGTTGCAAATCATAAACACGCAAGCGATTATTCCAAACCTTGCGGTAATAGCTGTACAAAACTAGCAAGCAATAAATAAACGCATGCCAGCAACTATGCAAAGCTTATCTACCGCGTTCGCTAAAAACCGCCCAATGCGGAGGAAGCTCGCCAAGAATACGATTATCGTCGTCTTTTGCGCGCTGCTCAATCGTTTGAGCATCACCTGGCTCTTGCTTTACGCCATCCGCGTCAAAAAGCTCCGACCCTTTACGAACCACGCGCGAATGGCCCCTAGAACACCTGCGATTAGCGTTGTATTCGCTCATTGCTGCTCGCCGCTTTTATAAAGCTCGCCAATTCTAGAAACAATTCGCTCAACTTCTTTTTCGGGATTAACGAATGCTCCAACGCTCCAAACGTTCATAACAGACCAGCCAAGATATTCCAAATCTTGAGCGAGTATGCGATTGCGCTCACGAGTAGACTCAAGGCTCATAAAACTCGCATCGTCGGTTAGAACAGCCAAAGCAAACGGCTTATCTGGCAAACCAACAACAAGAGGAATGCTATGATCTTCACTAAAACCGTAGTTTACTGCCACATTAAGGCCGCGAGAGCGAATTCGTTCTGCCAAATCCGCAAACAAAACGTTGCTAAAGCCGTTTGCGGAAAAGTCGCCAGCAGCTTGCGATTTAGTAGGCTCGCCCTCGTTACCCTCGTCGCTAGCCTCGCTAGCATCTCCAGAATCACCAGCAACCGCTGTATTTACTGCATAAACTGGATTATCGTCCAAATTCTGCGCCCAAGTAAGCAAATCCTTAAGAAGCTTAGGTCCGTCTTGATGCAAACGATCATCTTCCATATCGCTAGACTTAAATGCGCAAACAATGTCCAAGTTTCTTCTAGCCAAAGCCAAGGAGTCAAGAAGCATGGACTTTCCGCCTTCTTCTTCCAAAACTCCAAACTGCTGCAAAAGCCTTCCGTGCGAAGTCTTTGCGTAGCACAGCGAAAGAATAACATCCGTTGCATATGCACCAACAGCTTCGTTTACGCTTACAAGTCGTACATGCCTAAGGAATCTACCCATATTTTCGTCTTTAACAGCCAACGCCTTAAGCTCCGCTCCAAGCCTGTTTCTAAACACGCTTGTAAGAGTCACAACTGCAAGCACGTAACTAGAAGGAACAACGCTAAAAGTCTTAGCGCGCTGCTTAATCAAAGACACAACTTCATCAATCTCGCGCTGGCTGCTTTCAATAAGACCAGTTGCCATAACTGGAACGCCAGCGGCTTCTACTTGATGAAGCTTAACCTTGCCTTGCATTTTTTCTACAGGAACATCGTGTCTAAGCACGCCGTAGCCGTGATTTTCAAGGAAATCGGCAAGATACGCGGAACGCCTGGTTGCTCGCGACTTAACGCAAACAGTAGGCAAAACGCTAATAAGGTCACTTACGCTTTGCGAGCTAACAGTTTGCTTGTGCGCAATAACAACGACTTGGCGTGCGCGCGCAAGAATGCTAAGCAGCTCAATGTTGTTAATATGCTCTGCAGAATCAATAATCACAACGTCTACAATCGGCTTAAACTCAGTCATCATAGTTAAAGTAGACGGCATTGCAACCAGAATCGGCTTAGCAGCAAGCAGCAAATCTGGGTAGGAGTTCATCAACTTAGCAAAAGTTACACCCGAACCATTGCTTGCAAGAGCAGTGTGAAGCTGATTTGCCTCTTGAGAACGCGCAAAAAGCAAGTCGCAAAGCTTTTTAAGTGCTTCTTGCTGAACCATTGGTCCTACGGAACGCACGTGCTCTGTGTCTACTTGCACAAAACGATCGGAAGCGTCTTGCAACGCGGAACCGTCTTGATTAGATATAATCTCGGAAGAATTAACAATATCTTCAAAAACGGTAGTCCACCAAGCTAGATGAAGCTCGCCATCTAAGGCCTGGCCCGTAACTTTACGCCTACGCAAGTCGCAAACAAGATCTTCTAAACCAACGCCGCGCAATTCACGCTCAATAACACACCTACCTGGTAGCGTGTCTAAAGATTCGCGACTATCGTGCAAGGCTTGCAAGCGCTCGTCAAGCTTAGTAAACTCAATGTTTTCAAGGTCTGCGCCAAGTCGCGTTGTAGAAAGCACAGCGTTAAGCGCTACAAGATTACGGTCTAAAAGCTCCTGCGTGCTAACGATTTCGTCTAGCTTAGGAGGCAATACAGGCCAACCGCCATGAGGCACAAAAGTACGCCATTGCGCAGCTTGCGCGGCAACAATCTTTAACGCTTCGTGAAGATCGTCTACCTTTGCGCCAACACGCAAAAGGCTGCGCGCTTCTTTAATATGATGCCTGCGCTCCCAAAAGCCCATTGGCGTGCCTTCGCGCTTGCGAACAGCTTTAGGCTTGCTCGCTTCAATCATTGCGTTAAGATCGCGCTCAAAAATATCTGGCTGGAAAACGTCTAAAACGCGGCGAAGATTCTTTAGAACCGTAACCTGCCTACCCCATTCTCGCGCCGTAGAAGGAATAGGGAAACCGCAATTTTGCACAGTTGACTTAACGTGCTCGCGCGCGGCTGGCAAAAGCTTTGTAAGAACGTCTACAACGCGCTGATACACTGTTACAGCCTCGTTCTCGCTAAACAGCGAAGCACCAAACCACGGCGTATCTTCGGCATTAGTAGTAAATTCACCAAGAGAATCTGCCTCGTGCAGCTTTTGCGCCCACTCGTCTAAATGACCAGAAAGCGAGCGCGCAGCATCTACACTAAGACGAACATGCGTGCAAGGATGCGTAGGCAGCATGGCGATTCCTGCAAGATTTTGCATAGTCTGATAAGCGGAGACACCCCATCGCTCGTTTACTCCGTGCAAATCACCCAAGTAGCGGTTTAATCGCGTTTTAACGCCAACAAGCTCGTCGCAAACTTGCTCAAAACGGCTAGAAGCAACGCTTTGGCGAGACCCAACGGCCGCTATAAGCTGCGCATCAACGTGCTTTGCAAGATGTGAATCCGAAACGTCTAGCGAAAGCGAAGAAATCTCGTTTGCGCTAAGAGCGTGGCGGAATCGGCGCTGCTGCTCCATAACGTTTGGAACGTACAAAACGGACTTTCCTGCAAGAACGCAGCGCGAAGAGATCGCAGATGCGATTAAAGCGGAATCACATCCAGCATCTGCGTCTATTGCCAAAGAAGCGCCATTTGACGCCATTCCTGCAGCGTATCGCACAGCGTTACTAACGTCACCAACTTCATATTCGTAGTGTGGGTCTGCATCTAGTGGAGAATAGTCGGAAGTAGCTTTTGCGCCCAGCGATTCAACGGCAATATCATCTCCCGCAATCGCGTCAATCATTGTATTTCCAACGTTCCCCAGCTTAAGCGCACGTAAAATCTGACCGCTTTCTGCTAAGAATCTAGATCCCGAGTCCGTAAAACAACCGAGCACAATATCTCGCTCAATGTCGAAATCTGGGAAAACTCTTTGCGCAGCAGCACAAATCGCGTCAAAAACTGCAGATGTTTCTGGCGTGCCGCTCTGGTAGTTTGAGCCATCAAAAAGCGCGTCTTCGCTAAGGTGTACGCCTCTTTCTTGCAATCTAAGAACAAGAGCGTGGTTTAGGCGAACGTTTCCCGAAAAGTAAATCGTTGCAGCCGTCTCGTCTTTTCCAGCTTCTCGCAAAACGCGTACTGGGTATGTTAAAACTGGCACATGATTGCCGCTCCAAGACGCAACTCCAACAACAAGCGAAAGCTCCGAAACGCCATTTTCGTGCGCTTTGTTGTCTCTGTCTTCAAAAACTCTGTCTAGCCTTCTACCTGCCGCACGCAGCATTCCCGAATCGCGGAAAAGCGCTTGAAGAGTGGCCTTTCCACTGGCAAAAAGCTGGGCGATTCCCGAAGGATGCGCGTGAGTCAACTCTAGTTGCGCACAAAGTTTTGTTATGTCTTCTAGCGGAGAAGGAGCAAGCTGCGACTTGTATTTTTCATGCCATTTGTTCATGCGCTCGAGCTTCTCGGCGCGCAAAGATTGTGCAGATTGGCGAGGCGCAGCCTGGTCTGGCTTGTCTGAAAGATTTTGCTGATTTTGCTGGCTTAACTGACTTGCCTGGCCTTGCTGGCTGTGCATAAAGTCATTTTGATTATCGCTCATACTACTCAACTCCCTTGTTTACAAGCCGATTGCATTGCGATACGCGCTGTATCCGCTATTTTGCGCCAACGCTTGATCCACGTCTGCATTCCCCTGCGCCGAAAGCCACGCATACAAATCGTCGTACAAATTTGTGTTCATTGCCAAGAATGGCAGCAACTCTTGGTACTTTGCCATCTCAAATTGCTCGGCAAAATCGTCTGTTTTTTGCGCTTCTTCCGATGTAAATCCTCCAGCAGAAACCACTTCTTTGCGAGCGCTAAATTCGCCATTTGAAACTTTTTCAAACACGGATCCTGGCTCAAAAGCTGGTGTAAATTGCGCGGAATCGCTTGCGATTGTAGCGCTTACATCGCTTATGTTGTTAGCGTCACTTACATTGCTAGAATTGCTTACATCGCTAGCATCATCGTTAGTAGCATCATTGTTAGTAACAGCATCGTTAGTAGATACATCATTATCTACAGAATCGTTAGTAGCAGCATCGTTACTAGCATCATTGTTACTATCAACATCATTACTAGCAACATCGTTACTAGATACATCATTACTAGCAACATCGTTACTAGATACATCGTTATTTGCAGCATCGTCAAATAAATTGCGCGGTTCCACAGGCGATTCAAACTCATCTCGAACAACAGGCAAAACAACCTGACCTGCAATAACAGGCTTAATTTGCTCTGCAACGCTTTCTGCAACGCTTGCAACATCTAGAACGCTTGCAACATCCGCAACACTTGAAGGCGCAACACTTGAAGGCTCAGCAGAAGTTACAGCAGAATTATTATCCGCATTATCATCCGCATCCGCACCAGCATCCGCCGCCGAAGCACTACCAAGGTCATCCGCCGCAGCAGCATCATTAAGCCGCTTTTGACTATCCCAAACCAAATCAGGCCGCGAAACCGACTGCGCATGGAACACTCCCGTTGGCTCCCCCGCGCGAATGTCAAGAATATCATCTACCGACAAATCCGCCGCGTCTGGCTCCTTAATATCATTATCTGGCGCATAAGAGAACAAATCGCGCACTGGCTGCGCACCCGCATCGCTTCCCTGCGGTGCCTTTTCTTCAATGCGCACAAAATCAACTGGAACATCGCCAAATTGCATGCGAACAATGCTATCTGGCATATGAAAATCAACGCCTGGGTCTAGTCGCAGCAAATCGCCGCTTTCGCTAACCAAGTAAGTTCCGTTTGTAGAGTTCAAATCGCGAATCGTAGCCGCGCCGCTTGCATCAACAATAAAAAGCGCGTGTCTTTTAGACATAGAGCGCTTATTGTCTACAACGTCTACGCGTATAAAACCATCTTCGCGCAAAGGGCGTATAGGCTTCCTGCCAATCTCCACAGACTGACCCGCGCCAACGCGTGCCTGCTCCACTCCACCTACCGTAATCATCCAGCGCTGCAAGGTTTGTTGAACACTCACGGAACCTGCTCCCTTCAAAAAACACACTACACACTATTGTGTCATGCTTTGTGTATATTGCGCTAATGGCGATTGCGCAATCTTTCCCGAAAATGTACGTGATTTGGGTAAAATATGGTACAAAATGCGGAAGATTTTCCCGAGTTTGTACGTGATTTGGGTCAAATATGGTACAAAAAGCGGAAAATAAAGCAGATTTAAGCAAGAATCGACAAATGCTTAGCGTGCAAATCAAACCTGCCGCGCTTTCTTTTAGCATCTGCAACAACCATAGTCGCAAGAATCACCGCGCACCCAACAAGCGCAATAACAAACAGCGTCATCCAAAGCGGCCACTGCAGCTTGTCATCTGGCGCCTTAACAAGATCAGGCAGCACGCGATACCCCGTAACCAGCAGCCTTTGCGAGTTCACACCGTACGGCGTGCAAGTAAGCAAAGTCACCAAATCACGCCCCTTCTCGCGCTGCAACAAGCTGATGTCATTTGGTTCTACAACGCTAATGCGAAACACCTTGTATCGCAGCGTCTCGCCTTGAATATCCAAATAGAAAAAATCGCCTTTTTTAAGGTAAATTAAGTCGTCAAACATAGTCGCATGCGGCAAACCCGTATGCGCAGTAATAACAGAATGCCTATTTTTGCCACCAACTGGCAAATCCGTGCCATACAAATGACCAGCGCCATATGCTAAAACATCCTGCGAGCTACCGTGATAAATCGGCAGCTTAACGCCAATCTTCGGGATTTTCACGATTCCCATAATGCCCATTGGCTCATCCAGCACGCTATCGTACTTTTTATACTCAGGTGTTTTCTTAAAATCTTCCGTTCCGTTATATGGATCTGCCGTAAAAATCGCGTTGCGATGCGCGTTATAGCGGCGAGCCTTTTCTAAGCTAATTGCACGCGCATCTTTAGGCTGCTCGCGGCTAAGCTTGTCGTAAATGGCAGAAAGCTGCTTAGACGCGTGATTATTCCACAGCGTTGACGCTACTGGGTACGTGAAGCATAGGATTGCTGCAAGCGCTAGAACGATTGGCTCTAAGATACGACGCAAATGCGATTTTTTGCGTTTTGCTTGCTTTTCCTTCTTATTAGGCTTCATTCCTACTCCAATGCGCGAATCGACTTGCATGAGCGCTTAAAGCGTGGCGCGCGAATGCACTTCGATTCGCTGAGCCACTCAAGGCAGAAGCACTGCTTCTGCGTGGCGAAGACGTTAGCGCGCTTAGACCGCGCTAACGATACGCCTCGATAGCGGCGAAAAATCTCGAATCTCTACCTAGTTTGGCGTATTTGCGCAATCTGCATAGCGGGCAAAAAGATTAGAGCACTTTGTACCAGGACACGCCAGCGTAGAAACAAAATACTCAATGCATTTTGTTTCAAACGCTGCGGCGTGTCTTCTGGTACAAAGTGCCTAAATCTTTTTAACGCTAAACCGAACGTTTAATCAACGCTGGTTATCTAAGCCAATCAGGCTTTTGCCTGCTGTTCTTCTTCCTTGCGATTGCGCATGTATAGGAACACACTTGCCGCAATCAAGCCCATGCCAGCAAGCGCAAACAGAATCACGCCAGTAGCACCAGTTGCAGGAAGGTTGAACCATGTATCAATCTTAAGGTCGCTAATCTTGGTATTAGGGAAGTCAACTGTTGTTGTTTTGCCTTCTTCAACGGTTACACCTCTAACCTCATTAGCTAAAGCGTAGTCAGTAGGAGCAGTAACCTCAACGAGATAAACCATTCTGCCAGCTATAACCTTTTGATCAGTTGCAAATTTACCTCGACCATCTGTGGTTCCAGCAAAGTTCTTTGAAGCACCGTCAGAGCACTCAGTAGGAACATCAGTACTACCAGCAGAGCGCTTAAGCAAAGCAGCCTTGCAAGCTTCTGCCTTTGCTTCGGAGTTGAAGATCTTGAATACAGCACCAGAAAGCTTTGTTGTAGTAGTTGTCTTATCATGCTTGTCTACCTGAAGGAAACCAAACTTAACGGTAGAAGTACCTTTATCATCATCGCCAGACACGATTGGATCTGGATCCTTAGTGGCGTTAGATGGATGAGACTTAAAGAAGCCAGACTTGTTCTTAATCTCGTTCTTGTTACCAGCATTACCCTTATATGCTTCACTCAACTTGAACGAGACTGTAACGTGAACCTTAGGCTCGTCCGTCTTCTTGGCTTTTACCGCGCCGTTCAAAGCAGTAGCAATTTTGCCTAAGCCAGCTTCAGTGAACTTAACCAAAATACGCTTGTGGCCTGTGGCAAGATTCTTGCCGCCATCAGCAGATTCAGAATCCACTATAGAAACGCTGTAATCAGTATCCTTAGTTAGTGCAGTAGCACCGTCACCCTCGCCAATCTTTACGGATTCAACAATCTTACTCGTATCAGTAAAATCAAACGCCTCAGTTGGAGCGTCATCGAATACCATGTAGTCTTGAATGCTATTTGCGTCCAAAGTTCCAGTAGGATGATTCACTTCCGAACTAATTACGTACTTAAAATCATCCTTAGTCGAAACAGCGTTGCTGCCTTTTTCGGTGCTGAAAACCTTTGTGATTGCGCTAGAAAGATCTTTGTTCTTAATCTTTACAACAGGATTGTAGTTGTAGTTTGTATCAATTTTGGTGTTATCATCCTTCTTTTGCTTGCGCTCAATCTGTGGCAAAGTCATGTAGAACACAGTCATGTCGTTTGCGCCGTAGTTGCCAGTAGGCATCTTAGTTTCTTCAACCTTGTAGAAGCCGAGCGGAACTTGCTCAAATTTAGCTTCGCCTGTATTACCAACGGTTTGAGTCTTTATTGTGCTTGTATCCGTATCAAGCACAATCTTTGCGGCCTTCTCGTCACCGCGATTCAAAGCGTCGATTGTTTCAGCAATCTTGGCCCAAGTTTCTGCATTCTTGAAAGCATCAGCATTAAGCTCGGTATCGCCAATCTTCTTGATTGGCGTAAGCTTAAATTCCGCACCCGTAAGTGGCTTGTGATTAGTGTCACATTTGGTAGTTGTGCTGCCGCTAGCTGCGCTAGTATCCGCCTTTGCATCGCAATTTACGATTGTTATGCTGTATGGTGCGTTTGGAAGGTGTTGACCCCACGGCTCCTGAGAAACAGGATCTTGATGCACCACAGGATGTGGACTACCCCACGCAACGCTTGCCATAGTCACGGCGCCAGCAACGCACAGCGTGCCAGCCATCGCGAGCGACGCAATCGCCGCAACGCACTTTCTTGTTAGTTTATTCATATTTTCTCCTTTACTCGCGCTCCTAAGAGCTGTTTGAGATAAGTTACTTTGTGTTTTTAGTTTGTGTTTTGTGTGTTTGCGCGCCGATTGAGCCTTGTTTGCACTTGCTAAGCACTTGTTTGTACCCATTCGGCACTTGTTTGTGTTTGTGTTTGTGTGTTTGTTTTGTTTTTTGACTACCTGGAATATCTTGTTGAAATATCTTGGTTTAGTTAATCTAATTATGTTTTTATTTTTGCTACGCGCACTGCACTAATACGCGCGCACAACTTTATTACGTAGGCAGCTTTCACATTAGCATCGCCGCCTTTTGTAAAGCAGCTTTCTGCATGCTTCACTTTGACTTATAACAAATCCAGCAGCGAGCACGCTCACCATAACGGCAGCTACAGCACCCAGCTGCAAGTTCCAACTGTGCCCACCCGTATGCGGCAAAGTAAATTTTTCTGGCACGTTAATGTAAACGGTCAATTTCGCATAGTCTTTGTTGGCTGTTAGATTCGCACCCTTAAAGGCATCAGATATTTTCTCTGGCGTTACGTCTGTAGTAACTTCATTGAACTTATTAAGCGCATCTGGTTTTTTAAGCGCATACACAACGCATTTATAATCGCCAGCTTCCGTTGACTTAAATGTAGCGCTAGCGTTAGTTCTAGCAGCAAACCTGGTAGTGGATCCATCAGGCGTGCAAGACTGCTCGCCTTCGTTTGAAGTACATGGGTTTTGAGCCTTGTCATCTGGGAAACTAAAGCCAAGACTGCTTGGATCTACCCATTTTGTATACTCAAAACCTGCAGCGCCTGTCTTGGATGCGTTACTTGCGCCGCCTGCAGCGCCTGCGTTAGTTTTTTGCGGCTTCTCACCCTTCGAGCACAACATTTTAAGCGTAATTTGTTTTGTGGAATCCGCCTTAGACGTAGCTTCAATAAACGGCTTAAGCTCCATTCCCTTCATAACAGAAACAGTGTCGCCATCCGCCAACGCCGCAGAAGCGCCACCAGAGCCAGAATCATTGTTCTTAAACGGATACACGCTCAGCTTAAGATCGCCATCTTTAACATCAAGCTTCTTCTTTTTCTTCGACTCAAAAACAATCTTAATGGTCTTAACGTCCCAGACTTTCTTTCTGTCATATGCACCCGATTCAAAAATGCCATACGGGTTAGGAGTCGGATCTTCCGGGCTCTGTTTTTCCGGGACATACGCACTGAATATATCTTCCACTTTTACATTCGTATCAAAAAGATTCTGTTTAAGATGCGTGCTACTATCGCTAATTTTGCTATCAAATACTTGATCAAATGTATAATGATACGTTTTAACACTGCTAGACGATACACTAACACCCTTAAGCGCAAGAACTTTGCATATAAAAGTTCCAGCCTCTTTAGGCGTGCCAGTAATCCAGCTTTGCGAGCGCTCGATAATATCATCACTTTCATATAAGTTGCCACTAGACTCGCTAAGTTTATTGTCATCTGGGCGTTTCCCTAAAGCATGATCCCACTGCTTTTGTGTAGGCGGTGGATTATGACTAGTTGAACCACCAGCAGGCGTAGCACTATCGCTAAGAGTTAAGCCATTAATTGAATTAAGGTAGTAATCACTATCTTTAGTTTCATCTCCGTCTTTATGGCAAACCATGCGATGATAAATAAGATTTGGCCTCTTAGAAGATGTAGTGTCAATAAAAATCGGAGTTATTGGGCTAAAGTTTCCTTTATCATCCGATTCAACAGTAGCGGCAATACCGTTATCTTTAACTTCAGCACGATCTTTAGAGTCCTGGTGATTATAAACCTTTAACGATAAAACATCATTCGTAGGATTTTTGTATCTAATCTGTATACTAAAGCGTGAATATTTATTATATGAAGGACTACAGCTATTAGTGCACCATTGCGAACGAGTAAGAGTAGAATTGTCTTTATATTTTACCTTTACAAACACATAATAACTGCCATTATTCAACCATTTATTAGCATGTATTTTAATTTCGCCAGAAGTAGGATCTACTTTAACAAAATCATTATTTTCTACATTTGACTCAAGTGCAGTACTTTCAGTTGAAAGTCTCTCTAAAGAAAAACTTTCAATAAGGCCTTTAACACTACTAGATGCGTCTGTCTCTTCGTCTATTGTCGGAATACCCTTATCATTAATTTTCTTAACACGACGAAACACTGGCGTTATAGTATGAGATTCACCTATGTTGTTTATTGTAATAGATTTTTTAATTACAACCCTTTTTTTCTTTCTAATAGTATAAAAATACTCTGCTACATAACATTTTGCGAGTTCTGTTATGCCAGCATCGCTGCACTCTTTCGGAAGCGGAGTACTGTCCGCGGCGGCGCGAGTGTTGCCCAGCTCACGCTTTTGCCGACGCAATGCATTATTTGCAGATTTGGATTTTTCAGCGCCTTTGGCAGCGTCTTTGGCAGTGGCAGCACCTTTATTAAGGTTATTGTTTACGCCTTCTACACCATTGTTTTGCTGCTGCTTCGTTGAGTCAACGCTTTGTGCGCTGGCTGCACTCGAGCCGTCTTGTTTAGAAGAAGTTTGCGGATCTTTAGGGTCTACAGCTTTTGGGTCGGCAGGTTTAGACTCACCATTTTCTCCGCTTGCAGAAGCCCCGCCTTTTGCATCAGCTTTGCTTTCAGCCGTATTAACATCCTGCTCAGTCTTAGGCTCAGCATTTTCGCTCTTAGTTTGCGACTGAGTTTGCTCCTGATTAGATTCATTTTGCGAGCTAGCGCCCATAGAGGCGGATGGCATAATCATAAAAGTGGCAAGAATAGTAGCAGCAACAACAAAAAGCGCAACAATCGCGCGGCGAGCGCACGCTGTTTTAGCGCAAATTGAACGTAAAAATCGAAGGAAACGGCCACTGCAATGTAAATTACGCATCGGCACACCTCCCTCTCCGCGTATTTACTAAGCTTGCAAAGCAAAATGCAAAACTTACAGATTAAATAATCATCTGCTAACTACGGCCAGTAAATGGGCACTTATCATAAGCCTTTAATAATATACCCCCCCCCCTATGAAAATATCAAGTGCGATTATATGACGACACGCCGTATTATTCCTCGCGGCTATTAGTAGTCGCTCGGCTGATTTGGCGCATAAAGTCCACTGGACTTTATGCTTAAGCCAAATCACGCTTTGAAGGAGCTTGAAATGCGTTATGCAATTTCAAGCTCAGTCAAAGCGCTTTTCGCGCTACGCTTTAAGCTCGAAGGCAGGTCGTCGCGCTTAGAGCATAGCGGGTATAATTAGAGTGCAATAAAAACACAGACCAAACAAAACACAAGCATTAGGTGGAACATGAAACGCATTAAAACGAGCACAAAAGCGGCAAGCAAAATCGCCGAAAACTCGCTAATCGTTTTTACATGTATCTTCCTTGCAACTTGCACAAGTCTGGGCGTAATCTACCGCGCACAAGGATCTTTAACAGATTTTAATTGGCTAAATGCGCTGATTTTTGTAATCACATTTTGCGCATATTACGCGATTTTGAGAGTTCTTATTTATTTTGGCAAAAACGGAGTTATGCCAAAAATCGTAAGATTTATGCGCGCAGAATCATCGCCAGAATTATCGCCAGAAAAATCAAAAACAAAACAATCACAGCCAAAACAATCGAAATCAAAAATCGCAACAACCCTACGCGCCGCATTTTTTAACGCAAAACGCGCCCTAAAGTGGTGTTTTTACCACTCAACCCGCCGCAAGCGAAACATTTTTCTAACGCTGATTATCGGCTGGCTATGGGCGCCCGCAACGCTGCTCGCCGCATACGGAGCCGACATTTGCTCGCAAATCCGTGAATACAGCTGGGCGTGGAATCAAGTAACTGGCCTAAAACAGCCATACATTGGCTTCTTTAGCTTTGTTCCAGCAGACATTTACCCAACAGCGCACTACCTTTGGCCCGCAAAGCCAACGTACTTAAGCGACCAGCACAACATTGTTTTAACGCTCATTTACGGCGCTACAGCCGCAATATCGCGCTATTTTACAGAGTCGAACGACGCAGGAATCGTGCTTCTTGCCGTTATGCAATTTGTGCTCGCGGCATTTTGTTGTGCTGCAACCGCAAACCGATTCTTAAACACGCCGTGGGCTAGTGCTAAAACAGGCGAATCGCAAGCTGGCTACACAGCAACACCAATCACAGCAACACCAATCGCCTTGCGCGCCGCCGTAATAATCACATTTTTATTCAGCCCACTCGTAGTATTTTCAACAATTTCGCTTACAAAATCGCCGCTGTTCGCGTTTGCATTTGTGTGGTGGTTTGGCATAATGTACGAGCTTAATCGTCTTGATTTCAAGCAAAAGCCAGCTGCACACACAATCGTCGAACTAATAATCAGCGTATGCATTATGCTGATTGCCGCAAAATACGCGTGGTACATTCTTGCGATTCAATTTGTGTTGATGATTATATCTAGCAGAAAACGTTGGAAAATATGGGTTTTATGCATTCTGCTACCAACAATTCTTATACATGGCGCAATTATGCTTGCCATTTCTAGCGGCGCTATTATAAATGGCGACCCAATCGAAAGCCGCGGAGTGCAACTTCAGCAAATCGCAAGAATCGCAAAGCTAGACCCCAAAAGCATACCGCATGCAGCAAAGCGCGCAATATCGCCAATTTTCAATCTTAGTCAAACTGCAGAAGCGTACACTCCTCAAGACGCGGACCCTGTAAAATCTTCTGGCTTGCAATCTAAAAAAGTGAGCTACCGTTGGCGTTATATTACAAAAGACAACATGAAAAAGTTTAACCACGCATGGTTGCTTATGATTACGCACAGCCCGATTGTTGCAACGGATGCGCTGCTAGCAAAGTCGTACGGCTACTTCGACATTCTAGACGTGCCTTATGTTGGCCCCGAATACTATGTAAACACCGAGAATATAAAGAATTCTGAGTGGATTCGCTACTGGCTGCCCGAGTGGCGTGGCGCTGTATCGAGCAGCGCGGAAGCGTGGAGCAATACGCCGATTTTTGGGTGGATTATTCACGGAAACTTGTATGTTGTTGCAACGTTGCTTATTGGCGTTGCCGAAATAGCATTGCGCAGGTGGAAAACGCTGGTTTTGCACGCGCCTCTTGCGCTTTTGATGGGCGTAATGGTGTTGGCTCCTGCAAACAATTTTGAGCGACACATGCTGCCGATTGCGTTTGTGTTCTTCTTTACGGTTCTAATGTTTGTAAGGGATAGCGTTTGCATCTCATGCCGTAACACATGCCGTCAAAGTGATAAAATAAATTGCGATTTGGTGCATGATAGTACGCGCGAGGATTCGCAACAATACACACAAGGATTCGCACAAGACGGAGCACAAGAATTGAGGGAGTGAATGGACGGAAACGCTGACTTTCTTACAATTCTTACAGGCGTAAAGCCGAATGACGAATGCGATGTGGCAAATAATAATACTGATTCCTCGAGTGATGATTCGAGTGACGCCTCAAGTGACGCCTCAAGCTTTACTCCAAGCTTTACACCAATGCCATGTGCTCCAAAAAGCGAAGATGCACTCGGAATTTTTGACATTCGAGACGGCAAAATTTTTGACGCGGCAACACGCTTGCGATTGCACGCGCTAATCGGAACGTGCCTTATGAACGGCATTGCAGATAGTCGCGTAAGCGCGCTAATGCACCTCTTACAATGGCAAGAAAATACGCGATTTGTGGCGATTGCAGGCACGTATAAAACGGAATCGAACTCAAACGACGACAACCCAAATCCAACACCGCAAAACGCGGGCGCGCATGCGGCGCAAAACAACACAGACTCTTTAAGACGCGCAATATGGACGCAACTCGGCGCATGCGGCGCATACGATGCGATAGTTGACAGCGTGCAGCTAGACGCCATTAGCGCGCGTGCAAAAACGTGGAAAATCGGCGGAAAATCGCAAGAAAGCGTCGACGCGAGCAAACGCAAAGATGCAGCTCCTTCGCACATAATCATTCTTGCGCTAAGAGAAAACCCAAATCCAACAGCATTAAACAAGATGTGCGAAGTGTTTGCAAAGTCGGGAAAACCCGTTTGCATAAGCGAAGTTGTAGTCGGCGCGCAAAAAATATGCAAAGAAATCACAGCAACACTTGCAGCGCTTGCCGTTGCGCCGTCTGTAACACATTTGCCGCAAATAATCCGCTGCGACGACGTTCTTCCAGAGCGCGCACTTATAGGTGATGAAACCGCCGTAGAAACCTTATACACTAAGGTGTATCAAAGCTTGGCGCCGTACAACCCAGACGACCCGACTTTGCAAACAGTCGACGCTTTCTTGCGCTTTGGCGGCGCGCTGGATCAAACTTCGCACAATCTTAACGTGCATCCAAACACAATACGATACCGTTTGCGCAAAGTTGCGCAAACAACAGGCTGGGACGCCACTGACCCTAGAGAGGCGTACGTTTTACAAACTGCGATTACGATTGGGCGAATCCGCGATTCTGCGCTCTAAAAGCAGAAAGAGCTAAAACAAAAGCGCCGAAAACAACGTGCTCTATAAAAGAACACACTATTTTCAGCGCTAATAAAATTACTCAGCTATGCTTAGCTAAAAATCACGCAGCAATGCTTGCAATATCCACTGGAACGCCAGGAGCCATTGTAGAGGTAATCGTTACCTTAGTGATGTAACGACCCTTAATGGTAGTAGGCTTCAAGCGGCGAATCTCATCGGCAACAGCCTTGAAGTTCTCTTCAAGAGCCTTATCGTCGAAGGAAAGCTTGCCAAACAGGAAGGAAAGATTGCCCTGACGATCAACGCGGAACTCAATCTTACCACCCTTAATATCGGCAACAGCCTTTGCAACATCCATTGTAACGGTGCCAGTCTTAGGATTTGGCATCAAGCTACGAGGACCAAGCACACGACCAAGGCGACCAACCTTGCCCATCATGTCTGGGGTTGCAACAACGGCATCGAAGTCAAGGAAGCCACCGGCAACCTTCTCGATAAGCTCGTCATCGCCAACAATGTCTGCGCCAGCTTCTTGAGCCTCAGTAGCCTTTGGGCCACGAGCAAACACCAAAACCTTAGCGGTTTTACCAGTGCCATTAGGCAAGTTCACAACGCCACGAACCAACTGATCCGCCTTGCGAGGATCCACATTAAGGCGCATAACAGCCTCAGCAGACTCGTCGAAAGCGTGCTTTGGCATGCTCTTAAGCAAAGCAATAGCCTCAGCTGGGGTGTAAAGGTTGTTGCGGTCGATCTTCTCAGCCGCTTCACGATACTTCTTAGAACGCTTCACCATTTTTTCCACTCACTTTCAGTCGGTAACGGTAATACCCATCGAGCGAGCAGTGCCCGCGATAATCTTCATACCAGCTTCAACATCTCGTGCAGAAAGATCTGGCATCTTGATTTCGGCGATTTCGCGCACCTGAGCCTTGGTTACAGAACCAACCTTGTGGGTCAATGGGTTCTCGGTGCCCTTAGGAATGCCAGCAGCCTTAAGCAACAAAGCAGCAGCTGGTGGAGTCTTAAGAATAAATGTAAAGGAACGATCTTCGTAAACAGTAATCTCTACTGGAACGATCTGACCCATCTTGTCCTTCGTCTGGTCGTTATAGGCCTTGCAGAAGTCCATGATGTTTACGCCGTGGGAGCCTAATGCAGGACCCAGTGGTGGGGCTGGATTTGCTTTACCAGCCTGAATCTCGAGCTTAATAAGCGCAGAGACTTTCTTTTTTGGAGCCATAATATGGTTCTTCTTTCTTTTGAAGCGGTTAAATCGGCACCCTAAAACGTTGATATTAAGCCGTTTTAAGGATCCTCCCGCAACTTATATTGCTGTGCTGTGCTAGCGGATTACTCCTCCAGTCACAAGCTTTCCTATTATGCCACTTTGCCGCGACGATTTGGTGAAATGTTTTCCCGACTTTGTACGCGATTTAAGCCAAATATGGTACAAAAAGCGGAAATAGCGCTAGCACGGATTAGCTACGCAGAGAAGCAAAAACGGCAAGGAATTCGTGATAACCACAAAAACCCTGCCGCATTCAAAACGCATCCGCGACTAATGCGCTAGCAAATCGCTAACCAGCAAATCACGCTAGCAACCAGCCGCATGCGTTAACAAAGTTAACAAAAGAGCCTAGAACTACTTAAGTTCAACAGTTGCGCCGGCTTCTTCAAGAGCAGCCTTAGCCTTGTCGGCATCTTCCTTCTTAGCCTTCTCGAGGACTGGCTTTGGAGCATTGTCAACAATGTCCTTAGCTTCCTTCAAGCCGAGGCCAGTCAAAGCCTTAACAGCCTTGATGACGGCAACCTTCTGAGCACCTGCAGAAGCGAGGACAACGTCAAACTCGTCCTTCTCTTCCTCAGCAGCGCCAGCGGCAGCAGCTGGAGCAGCAGCAACAGCAGCTACAGGAGCAGCAGCCTCAACATCGAACTTCTCTTCAAAGGCCTTGACGAACTCAGAAAGCTCGACGAGGGTCATTTCACCGAAAGCTTCAAGAAGCTCTTCGCTAGTGAGCTTAGCCATAATGGCTTCCTTTCTTACTTGGCCAGACACACCTTGTGCCTTAGAGCCATAACATTTTTATTATTTTTTGGTCTCATGCAGCAAGCTGCAAGGGAATCAAGCGGCCTTTTCCTGCTTCTCGCGCAAAGCGTCGATAGTACGTACTGCCTTGGTTGGCAAAGCGTTGAACAGGTAGGCGGCCTTGGACATGGTGCCCTTGAGCGCGCCAGCCATCTCGGAAAGCAATTCTGGGCGAGACTTGAGGTCTGCCAGCTGCTTGGCGCCTTCGGCATCGTAAACGGTTCCATCTGCGAAACCGCCCTTGATGACGAGGGTCTTATTCTCTTTGGCAAAATCACGCAAGGTCTTAGCAGCCTCAATGAAATCGCCCTTTACAAAGGTGATTGCAGTTGGGCCAGCAAGAAGCTCATCAAGACCTTCAATGCCCGCTTCCTTAGCGGCAATGCGAGCAAGCGTATTCTTAGCCACAGAGTAGGAAGTATCGCGGCCTAGCTTTTCGCGCAGAGAAGAAATCTGCGGAACTGTAAGCCCGCGGTACTCGGTAAGGTAGACAGCGTCGGCGTTACGGAACAAATCCGTAAGCTCTGCAACTACCGCTTCCTTTTCGGGCCTCTTCATGGCGTTCCTTCCTAAATTGGCCGCTGGAATGGAAATAACATATCAAAAAAGCCCTGCGCACGGCAGAGCATCCAAAAAAACACATAGTGTTAAAAAGTTTGTGAAAAATCGCAAATCAACTGCAACAATCACTGCTCAACCTGTGCTGGCATGACACATCATTTTCAGGAATCTTTCGACTCCACCAACGGTCTGTGGTTTACGTTGGGCAAGTTTAATACCCACGCGCGACAATGTCAATATTTTTTCGCAAACTTTATAATTTATTTTTATTTAGGATTATTTATCTAGGATTATTTAAGAGCGCACTCAACACGCGCGGTTGCTGGCGACTTATCCCAAACTAACGCGGAAAAATCGCAAGGGAAAAATCGCAAGCAGCCGTACGCATCAAATACGCTCGTAAAATAATTAATTAAATTAATATCTAACTAATATCTAACTTAACTAATACAAACTAGCAGATTTACAAAACTGCGTTAGCAACAAAGTCAAGAATGAACAAAAGCGAAACAATCCAAAGCATTGGATGAACGTCTTTAGCACGCTTCTTGCAAGTCATAACTAAGCAGTACATGATGAATCCAGCGGCAATGCCGTAAGAAATCGAGTAAGAGAACGCCATAAACACGGCAGCGAAGAACGCAGGAATTGCTTCGGAAATATCGTCCCAAGCAATCTCCTTTAACGAGCTTGCCATCATGCAGCCTACAACTACAAGCACGCCAGCCGTAGCAGCTGCAGGAACAGCGCTAGCAAATGGCGCAAGAACAATCGAAAGCGCAAAGCACACGGAAACAACTACAGAAGTCAAACCAGTACGACCACCAGCACCAATACCAGCAGCAGACTCAACGTAAGTAGTGGTGTTAGAAGTACCGCAAATTGCGCCAACCGAAGTTGCAATCGAATCAGCAAACAGCGCGCGATCCATCTTGGAGCTAAAGCCAGAGCCGTTTTCCAAAGCCTTCTCATCTGCCTCCGAGAAAATGCCAGTTCTGCGGCCTGTACCAATAAACGTTCCCAAAGTGTCGAAAGTATCCGACATAGAGAAGGCGAAAATAGTTACCAAAACAAGCGGAATGCGTGCTGGATTAGAGAAGAGAGCAGGGAAACCTTGCGGGCCAAAAATAGCACCAAAGGTGGTTGGAAGCTGGGCAAAAGCGTCTGTAACAGAAACAGCATTATTTAACGAAGTTAAGCCAAGCGGAATACCAATCAAAGATGTTGCAATAATCGTAATAAGCAAGCTTGCGCGAACCTTAAGAACGGTAAGAACAATAGCCAAAACAAGTCCAATAAGGAATAGCCACAAAATAGGATTATTAATAACAGCAAGGCCTGGAATAGCAGCGGTTGGCTTACTCTTAGCGGCAGCTGCAGGATCTTTAGAAGTAAAGGTGATTAAGCCAACGCTCATAATGCCAACGTATGCAACGAATAAACCAATGCCACCACCAATCGCGTGTTGCAACGAAGTTGGGATGGCACGAATAATCATCTTACGAATCTTGGTAACGGTAATAATAATGTTAATTAAACCGCACAAGAACACCATACACATGGCTTCTTGCCACGTAAAATGCAAGCCAAAGCACACTGTGTATGTGAAGAATGCGTTAAGACCCATGCCAGCAGCTTGAGCGTAAGGCACGTTAGCAAACAAGCCCATAACAAGCGTGCCAATAATTGCTGCGATGATTGTAGCGAGGAAAACGCCACCCTTAGGCATGCCAGTTTGGCTTAAAATCATTGGGTTTACAACAATAATGTACGACATTGCAAAGAATGTAGTGAGACCTGCAGTGATCTCCGTTGATACATTCGTGCCGTTTTCTTTGAGATGGAAGAACTTTTCCATAAACTCTCTGTTCCTTGGTTTTACAGCGCAAAAGACCATAAAAAGCGTGGCGAGAGCACTTGAGCAATCGCGGACGCAATTACATTTGGGCATTCACGCAGAGGTTACTGCGACTCGCTCGGCGCGCAAAGCACAAGCCGAATAAACACTCTAGAAAACTCGCGAGAATTAGAAACGACTTATAGAACTTTGAACAACCGAACAGGTTCGACCTTACGCGCACGTGCTGACCAAAGAAAAATCGCGCAAAAATTATGCAAAAATCGCCTAAAAATCGCGCAGAAAACACCCAGAAATCGCTGCAAAAATCACCCAAATCGGCCAGAAATATAGCGTTCCGCCTCCGCATTGCGCGGATTGTTGAACATAGTGGTTGTATCTGCAAAATACTCAAGATGCCCTGGTTTTCCAACCGCCTTAAGGTTAAAGAACGCGGTGTAATCGGCAACGCGCGCCGCCTGCTGCATGTTATGCGTTACAATCACAATCGTGTAATCGCGCTTAAGCTCGTTAATCAAATCTTCTACAGCAAGAGTAGAGATAGGGTCAAGAGCAGAGCACGGCTCGTCCATAAGAAGCACTTGCGGATGCACAGCCACGGCTCGCGCAATACAAAGTCGTTGCTGCTGACCGCCAGAAAGCCCGATTCCTGGCTTATCGAGTCTATCTTTAACCTCGTTCCACAAATTCGCGCCACGCAAAGCCCACTCAACTAGGTCGTCGGCGTCTTGCTTTGAAATATGGCGATTGTTTAAGCGAACTCCTGCAAGAACGTTTTCTCGAATAGACATTGTTGGGAAAGGATTTGGGCGCTGGAACACCATTCCAACATCTCGGCGAACGGCCACAGGGTCCACATCTTTGCCATACAAATCGCGGCCTTCAAGCAACACTTGACCTTCTACGCGAGCGCCTGGAGTAATCTCGTGCATGCGGTCTAAAGTGCGCAAAACCGTTGATTTTCCACATCCCGAAGGCCCAATAAAAGCCGTAACCTTGTTTGGCTCAATGCTTATGTTAACGTCTTCTACTGCTAGAAAATCACCATAGTAAATGTTCAAATGCTTAACATCAATGCGCTGACCCATTTGCGCCTCACTTTCTAAAATCTATTTCGCTCTGTTTCGACTTATTTCGCATTATTTCGTCTTACTTTGCTTTTACTGAAAACACGCGAGCCACAACTCGCCCAACAATATTCAGCAGCAAAACAATCACAATCAACGCAAGCGCCGCTGCCCACGCGCGCTCCATCGGAATCGTAGTAACGCACGAAGATGGCGTGTTAGCTGGGCAATTCGCCGAAAGCTTTGAATACTCCTGGTAAACGTACACTGGCAAAGTGGTCATTTGCCCGTCAAAAAGATTGAAATTCGTGGATGCAATAAACCCAGCTGCCATTAAAAGCGGAGCCGTCTCGCCAATCACGCGCGCAACAGCAAGAATACAGCCAGAAACAATGCCAGGCAAAGCGGTTCGCAATACGATTTTTGTAATCATGCGCTGCTTTGTAACGCCTAGAGCAAGCGCCGCTTCTCGTAAATCGTTCGGCACAATTTTTAACATTTCTTGACACGACTTAACAACAGTTGGCAGCATAAGCAGCGAAAGCGCAACCGACCCTTCAAAACCGTTGATTGTTCCAGGACCCACAAAAATCGTAAAGCTAGAAAACGCAAACAAGCCAGCCACAATCGAAGGAATTCCGCTCATAACGTCTACAACAAGATTAATCACCCTAGCTAAGCGACTTCCTCTCGCATACTCAATCAAATACACGGAGCACATAATTCCAATCGGAATCGAAATCAGCATTGCGCCAAGCGTAATCTCCAAAGTTCCAATAATGGCGTGCAAAATACCGCCGTAACCGCCTGTTCCAGTTGCAGCGCCACCAACAACATAAGTCATATTATGCGTTAAAAAGTCAAGATTTAATCGCTTAATGCCGTTTGCAATAGTCGTAAAAAGCAAAGAAAGAAGCGGAATTAGCGCAACTATAAAAGACAGGAAGATTAGAACGCGCATAAACGCGTCTTTTCGCTTGCGACTTGCGATTCTAGAGCGCGTTGGGCGGAACTTGTTAAAGTCGATTTTTGGGGATTCGCAGCTATCTTCAATAGTCTGATCAACCCCAACAACCCCAGCTTGTAACGATTGCGAATTTTGCATCATGCACTCGCCTTTCCCGTGATTTTGCGAGCAATAAGGTTTACAGCGAATGAAATAACAAACAGCACCAAACCTGTAGCAATAAGCGCACTAACACCCAATCCGTTTGCTTCTGGGTATTGCGCTGCTATGTTTGCTGCAATAGTTTGGTTTTGTGAAGCTTGCAAAATGTTGAATTTAAAGGTGAATCCTGGAGACAAAATCATAAGAACTGCCATTGTCTCGCCAAGCGCGCGACCAAGACCAAGCATAGATGCGGAGACGATTCCCGACTTTGCAAACGGCAAAACCGCTAGCTTTATCATCTCCCACTTTGTGGCACCGAGTGCGAGCGCACCTTCTTGTTGCAATCGCGGAGCTTGCTGGAAAATGTCTCGCGCCATAGAAGTTATAATCGGCAAAATCATAACTGCCAGAACAATACTAACGGTTGCAGCGCTACGCGAAGGACTTGCCGCAGGTCCTGCAAAAAGCGGAATCCAGCCAAAAATGTGCGAAATAAACTTCCAGAACGGGTATATTGCTGGCACGAGCACCAATCCGCCCCAAAGACCGTAGATTACGGACGGAATTGCAGCAAGCAAATCAACAACACCGCTTAAAAGCGGCACTATTTTTGGCGGAGCATAATGGCTTATAAACAGCGCGATTCCAATCGAAACAAAGAATGCAAAGAGCAGAGCGAGCGCAGACATAAGAACAGTTCCAAAAACCATCGGCGCTACGTAGCTTAGAAAATCATGCGCTTTGCCACCAGTAAAGTCCAAAAATACTTGACTTACTTGGCTTTTGTTTGCGCCTAGAATCGGCCACGCTTGAAACAGCAAGAACAGCGCCACAGCTGTAAGCACCATTAAAATCAGCAATCCGCATAAAAGAGCCACGTTTTTGAACACGCGGTCGGCAAAATGGCCGCTTTTGTTCGCATCCTTACTGATTTCAGTTCTTTGTTTAGAACTCACTCATGCTCCTTTTGTAGTCATTATATAAATGCTATCAGCAGCAATATATTGACTACTCTAAAATCTTTGCAAAATGCTATTTTTACTTGCCAATCGACTGAATTGACTGAATCGACTTGTTAATCCTGCCCATAAGCTTTTCTGGCAAAGGCGCAGTTCCAGCAGCACCTTGAGCCGCAGCCTGGCCATCTTTGCTAACAACGTACGAAAGCCACGACTTTGCAAATCGCGCAGTCGCAGCATCTTTGTACGCATTGCACACAATATCGTAAGAAACTAGCACAATCGGATAAGCGCCTTTTTCTTCTGTTTTGTGGTTTATTTTAACAACAACGCGGTGCTTTGATTTTGCTGCAGCATCTTCGTCAACCTTTGAATCGTTAACGGTTATAGAACCACCTTCTGGGCTAATCTGGTTGTAAGAATCTCCCACTTTTACTGCAACAGTTCCAAGCTTTCCAACTTGCGAGAAGTCCGCGTATCCAATCGCTCCGTCTGCCATGCGAATTGTGGAAACAACGCCAGACGTGCCTTTTGCGCCCTGGCCTACGCTATTTGGCCAATTTTCGCTAAGATCGTACGCCCAATCGCTTGGAGCAACGTCTTTTATGTAGCTTAAGAAGTTCTGCGTTGTGCCAGACTTATCGGACCTGTGAACAACTGTAATCGGCTTATCTGGTAGCTTTAGCTTTGGATTTTGCGTTTTAATCGCATCATCATTCCAACGCGTAATCTTGCCATCGAAGATTTTTGCGATTGTAGAAGCGTCCATATTTATGTGTTTTCCAGCATCCGAAACGCCTTTTAGATTAAAGATTACTGCGATTGGAGAAACGTATACTGGAACGTCGAAAGCTGTAGTGCCATTAGCGCAAACCGACTTAGACTTTTCAACTTCGTCGTCGCTTAGCGATTTATCGGATCCAGCCCAAGCTGTGGCTCCCGTCATAAATGTTGTAACTCCTGCGCCTGAGCCAGTTGGATTATAGGCGATTTTTGCGCCAGGATTTTTAGATTGGAATCCTGCAATCCACGCTTCTACAGCAACCTGCTGAGAAGATGCACCAGATCCTTGGAAGTTTCCTACGATTTTTGCGGAAGAATTTGTGGACGGTTGCGAACTGCTTGCAGGAATATTGTCGCCGCAAGCCGCAAAGCTTACTAAAGTTGCGGACGCTAACAATCCTGCTGCAATCGCGCGCATATTCCACTTTGTGTTAGATTTTATTGATCGATTTTCTACTGTATTATTTTCTACTGCATTTTTTACTGCATTTTTACGCATATTCTTCATTCCTTTCAAGAAGAATTGCCATTATGCCAGCCAATCTGCGTTTCTCGTATAACCTACCGCAAATTTTCCTCTTAAATTAATTAAACTAATGTTCAAAACTGGCATCTTTTATTTCTTATTACCTTTTTCTTCTATTAACGATGCCAATCTTAAGAGGGGGGTAAAAACCTTGCCGCCAAAATCTGATTGAGCTTAGAAAATGGCGGCATTTAGCACTACTCGCCTTTTGATTGACGATGCAACGCGTCGGCGACCACATCGGCGTGTTGAATTCTACAAATTTCTAGCAATATTTACCGTCATTTTTGCAGCTGTATCCGCGTATTCGGATATGTCGAAAGTGTGAAACTCCTCGTATTTTGTGTCTGCATTGTCGCTCATTGCGCGCACAACTAACGCTGGAACGTCGTTTCTTGCAGCAACGTGAAGAATCGCAGCGCCTTCCATTTCTACAGCATCCGCTTGAGTCGCCTCAATTACTTCCGCCACTTTTTCGGGCGTGTCTACAAAATATCCACCAGAGGCAATTGTTCCCAAAATGTGATTAATGCCCATCTTTGTTAAAACACTGTCTGCAGTTTTAAGAAGATAATCGTCTGAATGGTACTCGTTTGTAAACGGTTTCCACTGACTAATCATGCGCATGTCGGTGTCTAAATATCTTAATGTTTTTCCAAGAACAACATCATTCGTATGCAAATTTTTATTGAGATTTCCCGCAATTCCCGAAAAGATTACAGCCTGCGGCTTATACGCGTCAATTAAATACTGTGCGGTTGCAGCGGCATTTACAAGTCCCATTCCGCCAACTGTTGCAGCAACTTCGATTTTTCCGCCATCTTCGCATTCAAGCACGCCGCAAGATACGTCTAAGCTGGCCGCCTTATCGTGCTTAACATTGCTAAGCGAGGCAGCAATGTGCGCAACTTCTTCTTCCATAGCGCCAATAATGGCAATTTTTGTAAACTTAGGCATTCGTTAAATCATCCTTTAATCTTGTGCATTGAATTGCGTCTAATCAAAAATACGCTTACACAACACATAATAACAAAAGACGCGGTTGCGATTTTTAGCAAAGAGCTACACGTGAATTCAAACCAAGGATTTGTAGCGGGAACATTCAAAAACTCCATGATTTGATTTTGAAGCGCAATAAATCCAAAGAAAGACGCTATTAGCAAAACGCAAATTATAGAGCCAACAACAAGACGCCATCCGCGCACAAAAACGCAAAGTACAATCAGCGTAATAAACGGAACAATAACGCTAAACCATAATGCAGAACACGTAACAACAGTGTAGCCTTTGCTGTGAGTGCCGCGATACCACGCAAACGCCAGAAGAAACGCACCAGCAAGCAGAAGCGCAAAAATCGCGTATCGCGCAATTGGCAGAGCGCGGCTTAAAGCGCCATCTTTATCTTTAGGAAGACTGTTGCGATTGGTGGCTGGCGATTCGCACATTTTGCACTCCTTTGTTCAAAAATGCTGACTATTTGAGGATTTATTGTAATTGTTTACAACTAAAAAAACCACGGCGTGTCGCAATATAATCGCACTACATAGACTCATATAAATTACGCCAAGTGCGGTAGAGATTCGAGATTTTTCGCCCTGAATGAGATGAACCTCAGCATCTTTGATGGTGATTCATCGAATGAAGAAGAAAAATCGAGAATCTCGGTGATGAAAGATACGAAAAAGTTCTAGATATCCAGAAGGTTTGATGTATTTCTCTACGAGCAATAAATAGCGCCATACTGAGGCCTTGGAATATTAACGTTCATAAGACCCCCGTAAAGGAGCGCGTCACTTGCGAGGAGAGAAATACTCAAACCTCGCGCAACGTTAAATAGGAAATAGCGCAACACCAAACAAGGAATCGCACAACATTCTAGGCAAAATCAAGACTTAAGTCGTCGAGAAGAAACAGACTGAGCAAGAGTGTTAAGTAAGCGCTCGGTATCTTCCCAAGAAATTCATCGATCTGTAATAGACTTTCCGTACTCAAGCTCGCTCAAAGGCGCAGGATCTTGGTTTCCGCCTTGCAAGAAGCTTTCCATCATAACGCCTTTAATGCCTTTTTCGCCGTGCGCAAAACGATCCGCAATATCTTGCACGACTTGAATCTGGCGATTCTCATCTTTGCCAGAGTTTCCGTGCGAGCAGTCGATTACAACGCCATTAGACGCTACGCAATTCGCTCCAAGCCTCAATCGAACAGAGGCAACGGCAGCTGCAACAGAAGATGCATCGTAGTTTGGACCCTTGCTAGAGCCGCGCAAAACAACATGGCAATCAGGGTTTCCAAGCGTTTGTACAGCGCAAGCGCGTCCAAGATGATCAATTCCAAAGAAAGTGTGATGCTGGCTAGCAGCTAGGCAGCCATTGACGGCGGCTGTAACAGAGCCATCCGTAGCGTTCTTAAATCCGACTGGCATAGAAAGACCACTAGCAAGCTGGCGATGAATCTGCGATTCCGTGTTGCGCGCGCCAATCGCCCCCCAGCTAACCGCATCCGCAATAAACTGCGGGCTAGTCGGCTCCAAAAACTCGGTTGCCGCAGCCAAACCAGCGTCTAGAACACCAAGAAGCGTGCGGCGTGCCAAAAGCAAACCCTTGTGAATATCGTGCGTGCCGTCAATATCTGGGTCGTTAATCAAGCCCTTCCAACCAACTGTTGTGCGCGGCTTTTCAAAGTAAACGCGCATAACAATCAAAAGCTCGCCTTCGAGCTTTGCGCGCAAATCAGCCAAACGAGACGCGTAGTCAAGAGCCGCAGCGGGGTCGTGAACCGAGCAAGGCCCAACGATTACAAGCAAGCGATCGTCATCTCCGTTAAGGCATCCGCGAATCTCATCGCGTGACTCGGCAACAATATCTTGCGCATACGGAGAAAGCGGCAACTCGCCAAGAACTTGAGCAGGAGTGGGAAGCGGCTCCAACTCCAACACGCGACGGTTGATTATGCGATCTACGCCAACCTGGTCTTCCCAGCGCTCGAATTTAGACGAATCAAGCGGATTCATGCCGTTTTCAACAGCTTGCTTGACTGCGCTTGAAATACGCTGATCAGGCGTAGATTCCATTTGTCACCATCCTATAGAATAAGCTGCGCTAAATGTGGAAGCGTTTGACGTAATTACAAAAACACTACAAGTTTATGTAGTCGCTACGATTTACCTTTGCGCTTTGACTGAGCTTGAAATTGCATAACGCATTTCAAGCTCCTTCAAAGCGTGATTTGGCTCAAATGTAAAGTCCAGTGGACTTTACATGCCAAATCAGCCGAACGGCTACTAATAGCCGTGAGGAATAGCGTAGCGCGAAAAGCGCTTTGGCTTAGCTTAAGCGCCCAATGCGCTTAAGCTAGGCCAAAGCGCCCATTGGGTCCCACGCCGGCAAAACAATTGCTGGTTCTTCCAGTGCTTTCTTATATTCCTCTGGCAAAAGAGCCTTAGGCACAGCAACCTCGTACACGTACTCAGTGAACCAATCGTCACTCATCGTAAAGTAACCCTTGTCCGCAATATCCGCGCCCCAAGAGTTCTCCACGCGCCAGCGGCGAGTAGTCGTGCCGTCATCCGCAACATCAACTCCAGCAAACGCCATTGCATGATTCATAGCCGAATCAGCAAAACGCACGCGCTGCTCCTTGTTCAAGTCAAAATCAACACCATAAACGCGATCGTACTCAAACAAATCCGTAGCCCACGCGCCATTATCGCGGTCCATCATAGGGTGGCAATCTGCACCAAACCAAACTGGAATACCCTGCTCAACAAGAATCTTACGCACGCAATCCTTCATAAACTGGTTTGGCACATTCAAATATTCCGTAGCATCTCCGCCAGCAACATTGCCCAAGTGCTCAATCGCAATCTTCTTGCCCTTTGGATGCTCCGCACGCGGATCGTCCACCAAGCAAACGTAGTCTTCCAAACCAGCAGTAACGTACTTCTTCCAAAACTCAACTGGCGTAATTTCGCCATCACGATGGAACTTTCCGTCCTCGTCTGTCCACTCCCAATCGAAGCTCTTTGGTGGCTCACCCAAGTGAATTGTAAGAATCCTATGACCTGCAGCCATAGTCGTCTCAATAATATTGTCAATATCTGCAGCGTTAGCATACATATGAGCCACAGCTGTGTGCAAGAGCTTTTTAAGCTGAGTATTCATATCTCCAGTGTCTTTAGAAGACTCTGTTTCTGGGTACAAATCCTTAGGAACAGCACCATATTTCTTGTAGATGTTCATAGCCATGGTCCACTGGCCGCCGTCGCCCATAACGTCACTGAGCAAATGCTGCAGCAAACGCGAATCAGAAGGCTCGCCAGAGCGAACAAGAGCCGCAACGTCATTTAAGAAGTAGTTGATTCGCTCAAGTTTATCGAAGTACATTGCGTAGTTCTGCGAGAACTCAAAATCCTTAACTTTAAGCGATTTTTTAGCAACAAATCGCGCAACATTCAAAGAGCTAAATAGCCAGCAGCGACCAGAATGATCTTGATGCCTTGCATCGCCATTATCCACAACCGTTGAGAATCGGCGCTGCAGCAGACGAGCGCGGTCGTAGTTTCGCGCCACTTTATCGATTCCTGCAGCCGTAACGCCGTTCATTGCCAAACGATTCAATGGATTTGCGTCAAAATCGTCACGCAAACCTTGCAAAGCTTCGGCACTTAATTCACAGATCTCAGTCACTGTATAACCTTTCTTGTTTTTCTTGTTTTATGTTTATTTTTTATAGTTTATTTTAGCTTTTTTCGCAAATCTTGCGGCTTGCTTGCGACTTTTCCGCGCAAATCACGCAACACAAATCACGCCAGAAGCTCACGACTCCTGCGCAATTGCCTCTTCCACTTGAGCCTGAGCATCTTTTCTAGCCTGCTTTTGAGCATCCGCATCTCTACGCTCCGAAGCATCATCACCTGCAGAATCGCCAGAATTGCCCTGCTTGCCAGATGCATCTCCAAAGTCAAATCCCGAGAATGCGTTTGCAAAAAGCGACCTAAGCTCAGTAACGCGCTGCGTGATTTGCGCTTCCCTATGCTGCAACTGCGTTAAGCGCGCCGTCATGCCGTCCAACTCCTTTTGAGCTGCCGCCCTGCGCTCTTCCACTTGAGCCGTAGCATCTTGCATAGCTTTGCGAACGATTTGCGCAGCTTGAGCATCCGCATCCTTATGCGCTTGAGCAGCATAATCATCCGCATCTTGATGCACTGTTTTCGCTCTCGCAATAAGCGCATCCGCCTCTTCTTGCGCAGCACGCTCGCGCTCTTTTAGACCAGAAATAAGCTCGTTCACCTTTTTTGTGGCCTCTTCTTGCTGAGCGGCAATATCGTTTCTAATTTGCTCAACTTCTGCACTAACTTGGCTAAGAGTACGCGTGCGCTCAACTTGCGCTTCATCTGCAATCTCTTGGGCCTTTGCAGCTGCAGCATCCGTGATTTCTCCAGCCTTGCGCTGAGCATCCGCCATCATCTTTGTTGCGCGCTCTTGCATATCTGCAAGCTTCTTGTTCGCTTCTGCTAAAGCCGACTCAATTTGATCATTCGTTTCTGCTTTAGCATGTGCGATTTCCGCGTTTGCAGCCGACCTTTGTTCCGCGATTTTTTGCGCTGCATCCGCCTTTAGCTGTGCAATTGCACGTTCTTGCTCGGATTTTTCGGATGCCATTCGCTTCGTGTGCTCTTCACGCGCATTGTTGATTTCTAGCGTTGCAGCATCTTTTTGTGCATTAACATCTTTACTCGTTGTTTCGCGCAAACGCTCTGAATCCTCTTTCGCAGCGCTTGTCATCTGATTTGCCTTATTGCTTGCCGTAGAAAGCAGCGTATCTGCCTTAGTTTGCGCTTCTTGAAGCAAATGTTCCGCGTCTAATTTTGCATTATTCAGTAAAGTTCCTGCCTGAGCTTGAGCCGTCTTTTTAATAGACGCAGCGTCTTGCTTTGCGCGCTCAATCAATTGCGCACTCGTTTGTTCTGCCGAAGCAAGTAATTGTTGCGCATTTGCGCCCAAAGATGCAAAAGTATTACCGCTTTTTGCGCGTTTTACATTATTTTTTTCTTCTTGCAATTGTGCCTGCAATTGCAAAATTGACTCGTCACTAGATCGCACTTGTTCACGCAACCGCGATATTGTGCGCTCATAGTTGGTAAAGGCTTCGTTGACTTTATCTTTGTCGTACCCTCGCAAAGCAGTTGGGAAACGATCTGTCACCATGTTTATTCCTTTCACAAACCCCCGCACGACTCTACTTATCGTGCACACTCCATCAGCAATAACGCTATCACTTTAGTTGCTAAAACACTCGAGCGTGTCGCGCGAATTACTTGAGCAATATTCCCGAAGACGAAGGTTTCATATAGTAATTTACAGCTTCGCAAATTATGCTTTTTCCAGCTTTTATTTGCGCGTCCAATGGCAATCCGTGGCGTGCATCATGCAACGCAACCACTGGCGGAAAACTTACAAACCCTGCAATTATGCGCTTTTTAGAATTATTCGACGCCCAATCTAGCAATCTATAAAACAGCGAATTGCAAACGTATGTTCCTGCATCCGAGCTTAGTGTAGACGCAATCCCACTATGAGCAAAATCGTTTAGAATCATTCTTAGCGGCAGCCTAGTCCAGTACGCAGCAGGCCCATTTTCAACGATTTGCACGCTTTGAGGAGTGTGGTTATCTACGTCTGGCTTATTCGCATCCATTATGTTTGTAGCGCATCGTTCTAGTTGCACTCCACGAGCCGCGTGTTTTACGCCTGTTGCAATCACAATATCCGCGTCTTGCGCATTAATCGTTTCTAAAAGATGCGGCCAAGCGTTTGCAAAGCTGATTGGCAACATTACAGACGTAATTTTTACGCTAACATCTTCTGGAAGATTAAAATCCGATGCTAAATCGCCATTTTTGGCGTGTTCAAGCGCCAGTGGCACTTCGTGCGATGGATTTATTTCTAAATCCTCGTATGGCCCAAACCCAGAAATCACTACGTTAATTTGATTCATAACAATAGCTTTCTACGCAATAGCTTTGCTTTTTACTTGTCTTTAACTACAAGTGCAAGCAATCGTCCTTCGTGAGATTTTCCTGCAAGACCAGCGCGTCTGTGAGAATACCATAATGGATTTTCCAGCGTACACATTGGGTTTTGCAACGCCTTAAGGCGACTTTCCAGCGCTTCGCCTTCGCCGTCTACCTTACAAATTGTTTGCAACTCTTCGTCTTTAGCCAAATATTGCGTGGCAGCAGTAACGCGCGGCAAAGCGTCAACAATATTTGCAACTCCTGCAAGCGCTAAATCAATGCGAGCAGCTTCTGCAATATCAATTCCAAGTCCACCAAAACGCGTTT
Source organism: Gardnerella piotii (assembly GCF_049815665.1). Lineage (NCBI taxonomy): Bacteria > Bacillati > Actinomycetota > Actinomycetes > Bifidobacteriales > Bifidobacteriaceae > Gardnerella > Gardnerella piotii. Next base: position 278,877 of record NZ_CP187450.1, on the reverse strand, counting down.
GCGTTACAGTTTGTGGGTATCGGCGTTCAAAGTCGCGCGCGATTTCTTCGCCAACTTCATAGCAATCACCACAAATGCATGGCCCCAAAACAGCTGTTATATTCGAGCGTTCGGCTCCCTTTTCGCACATTGCTTCAATAACAGAATCAAGCACGCCAGCCATTAAGCCTTTTCTGCCACAATGTGCTGCAGCAATTACGCCAGATTCACTATCTGCAAGTAAAACTGGCAAGCAATCTGCAGCAAACATTCCTAAAGCAAGCGAGCAAGCAGTTGAAACTTGCGCGTCTGCTTCGATTCTAGCGTGTGAATCTGCAAAACCTGTAGCATCAAAACCGTACGGAGTGTTCCACGAATCAACTATTGAATCTGCATCAAATACGCTATTTCCGTGAACTTGGCTAACAAGACACAAGTCAGATTTAAGTGCGCGTTGCAAAGCACAACGGTTGCTAAACACAGATTTAGCATCGTCGCCAGCTTTGCCTCCTAAATTAAGCGAAGCAAACGCACCTTCGGAAATTCCACCTAATCGCGTTGTAAAAACGGCATGAGCGCGTGCGCACAGTGGCACTGGAATCGTCACTGGAATTGGCAAGCCGTCTTCATCTTCGTGTGCAAGTGGCATTCCTGCTACGCTAGTTTCTTGCATATTATTCGCTTTCGTTTTGTCTTATTCGTTTTGTCTTATTTGATGTAAAAGTTAATCAAAATTAAGTTAACCCAAATAAGCTAATTCTTCGTCGCTTAATTGCAAATCTGCAGCCTTTAAGCTATCTAAAATCGTAGCTGGCCTATGCGCGCCTGGAATAACAAAAACATTGCTGCCCTTGGCAAGCTCCCAAGCCAAAACAACCTGCTGATAGCTAACGTTGTGATCATTTGCCACTTTGCGGAATGGGTCAAAAAGATGCTCGTCGTACGGGTGACGGAACCCTCCAAGCGGACTCCAGCAAACAAACGCAATTCCAAGCTTCTTGCAATATTGCAATGTGTCTTCGTTTTCTAAATGCACTGGCGAATACTGATTTTGAACAGCAACAAGCTTTTCTCCCAAAATCCCACGCGCAATGTCAATCTGCTCAACAGATGCGTTAGAAATGCCGATTTCTCGCGCAACTCCCTCATCAAGCAGCTGTTGCATTGCTTCAATCGACTCGTTGTATGGAACTTCTGGATCTGGCCTGTGGAAGTAAAGCAAATCAATCGTATCTACGCCAAGAGCCATTGCCGACTCTTTAGCGTGCGCAATCAAATGCTCTGGCTTTCCATCTTTACCCCACGTTGGCTTGCCATCTGTAAAGTTGCGGAAGTGGCCGACTTTTGTTGCAACAAGAATCGAGGACTTGTCTCCATTCCAGCTATCCAACGCCTCGCGCACAAGCTTTTCGCCAGTTTGCTCCTCACCGCCCGAGCAATAATACGCCCATGCCGTATCTATATGCGTGCATCCAGCGTTTAGAGCAGCGTGGATTGTTTCAATGCCCATACTGTGCCCAAGATTGTTTTCAATCGTTAATGGCATCTCACCAAAGCCAATAGCTGTAGTGTTAAACGATCCTATAGTACGATTCATGGCCATTTTGCTCCTGTTCAAATGTTTCAAAAAATGTTTCAAAATGCCCCCAAGCGCAAAAGCAACTTGAAGGCATTTAGATTTTTTATTTTATATGACTAGGCGCTTATGCGCTTGTATCTTTATCTTGCGATTATCTTGCGATTAATCCTCATCAAATGGGTCAAAATCGCGGCGGATTCTGCGGCGAGGGCGTTCTGCGCGCTCCTCGCGAGCAGCACGGTACTCATCGTAGTGGTCGTCGTCTGCAGCGTAGCGCAAATTGCGGTCGCTCACTCTGCGATCCGATCCGCGACGAGGGCGCTCTGCGCGGTCGTCGGAACGATCGGAACGCTCTGCGCGCTCACTTGCACTATCATCTCGCTCGTCGTATCGGTCGTCGCGAGGAGCGCGGCGGCGAGGGCGATCTTCATAATCGTTGTTATCATAGCGATCGCTTCTGCGATCATCTCTTCTAGAAGAGCGCTCATCGTAGCGGCTTGAACGATCCGAACGATTTTCCCTATCGTCATAACGCGAATCGCGATCATCGCGAACGCTACGGCGGCGAGGACGATCATCTCTGTCTCCACGATCATCCCTATCGTCGCGCGGAGCACGCCTACGGTCACTTCTGCGATCATCCCTATCTTCACGATCTTCGCGAGATCCACGACCACGATTTTCACGAGGCGCTGGCGCCGAAGACTCTTGATTCTCAAAACCTGGAATTGCCAAAGAAATCTTGCCGCGCTCGTCTACGCTTTGCACGATTACTTCTACGGTATCTCCCTCTTTAAGCACATCTTCAACAGTGTCGATGCGCTCACCGTTAGCAAGATTACGAATCTGGGAAATATGCAACAGGCCGTCGCTTCCAGGAGTCAAGTTTACGAAAGCACCAAAGCTCGTAGTCTTAACAACCTTGCCAGTAAAAGTCTCTCCAGCCTTTGGAATACGTGGATTTGCAATAGAATCAATGATTTCCTTAGCTTTTTGAGCAGCTTCGCCACCTTCGGAAGAGATGTACACAGTACCGTCATCTTCAATAGCAATCTCGGCACCAGTTTCTTCTTGAATCTGGTTAATCATCTTGCCCTTAGGGCCAATCACTTCGCCAATCTTATCTACAGGAATCGTAGTTGTAATAATGCGTGGAGCAAATGGGCTCATCTCTGCTGGGCAATCAATGCACTCGTTAATCACTTCAAGAATCGTAGTGCGCGCCTCGTGAGCCTGCTGCAAAGCAGCAGCTAAAATGTCTGCTGGAATGCCATCAAGCTTAGTATCAAGCTGCAAAGCAGTAATAAATTCAGACGTACCAGCAACCTTAAAGTCCATATCTCCAAACGCATCTTCTGCGCCAAGAATATCGGTCAAAGTCTTAAAGATGTGCTTGCCATCAACGTCTCCCGAAACCAAGCCCATAGCAATGCCAGCAACTGGAGCCTTCAAAGGAACGCCAGCAGCGAGCAAGGAAAGCGTAGACGCGCACACAGAGCCCATAGATGTAGAGCCGTTGGAACCAATAGCTTCCGATACTTGACGAATAGCATATGGGAACTCTTCGCGACTTGGCAAAACTGGCACCAAAGCCTTCTCTGCCAAAGCACCATGACCAATCTCGCGGCGCTTTGGAGAACCAACGCGACCCGTTTCGCCAGTGGAGTATGGAGGCATCTCGTAGTTGTGCATGTAGCGCTTGGTTTGTGGGCCAGAAAGCGCATCCACTTGCTGCTCCATCTTAAGCATGTTCAAAGTAGTTACGCCCAAAATCTGGGTTTCGCCGCGCTGGAAGAGCGCAGAACCGTGAACGCGAGGAACAATATCAACTTCTGCACTAAGCGTACGAATATCGCGCAAGCCGCGGCCGTCAATACGGTAATCTTCCGTCAAAATACGACGACGAACAATCTGGCGCTGCAACTCCTTGAACGCATTGCCGAGTTCCTTTTCTTTCTCGGCTTCGTCCATATCAGTGAACTCTTGCGCAATCGCCTCGCGCACGCCTTCTTTAATCTCCGCAATGCGGTCTTGGCGTGGAAGCTTTTCTGCAATAGAAAGAGCCTCGTTCAAATCAGCATGAGCAATCTCATCGATTCTTGCATAAAGCTCATCCGTATACTCTGGGAACAGCTGGAATTCCTTGGTTTCCTTAGACGCAATTCGCTTCAACTCATTTTGCGCTTCGCAAATAACCTTAATGAACGGCTTTGCGGCTTCTAAGCCTCCAGCTACAACTTCCTCATCTGGCTTAATTTGACCCTCATTATAAATCAAATTCCAAGCATTCTTACCAGCGCCAGCTTCGATCATTGCAATCGCAACATCGCCATTTTCAATAACGCGACCAGCAACAACAATCTCAAATACAGCACGCTCACGCTCACTCCAACGAGGGAATGCAACCCACTGGCCATCAATCAAAGCCAAACGCACACCAGAAACTGGGCCTTCAAATGGCAAACCAGAAATCATAGTAGAAGCAGATGCAGCGTTCAAAGCAATAACGTCGTAAGCATCATCTGGATTAATTGCCAAAATCGTTTCTACAACTTGCACTTCGTTACGCAAAGTGTGTGGGAAAAGTGGGCGCAATGGGCGGTCAATAATACGGCACGCAAGCGTTGCCTCATTTGACGGGCGGCCTTCTCTGCGGAAGAAAGATCCTGGAATCTTACCAGCAGCGTACATTTTTTCTTCCACATCAACAGTCAGTGGGAAGAAGTCGTAGTTTTCTTTTGGACTAGATCCTGCAGTCGTCGTCGACAAAATCATGGAATCGTCATCCAAGTATGCGGCAACAGCACCATCCGCCTGCTGAGCGAGGCGACCTGTTTCAAAACGCAGCGTGCGCTTTCCAAATGAACCATTATCAATAACGGCTTCTACAGCCTTAATTTCGGGACCCTCCACGGGTTCCTCCTTTTCTTAACTTACCTAATCAACCAACATGCGTCGTCATTGGCAGACTCGCTTTTTTGTTACCTTTGCCTAACATCCGCGCGAATCTTTGCAAAATGCATAACCAACATTTCGTAGTTTTTTGTTTCGGTTACTTCAATCATCCATATTCAATTATGTTTTATTCTTCAGTTATAAATCCTGCAAACTTAAGAACTTGCTAAAACTAAATCGCTTAAATCTTAAATCACTTAAATCTTAATCGTTTAACCTTAAATCAATTATTCTTAAATTATTTAGCTTAGAATCTAAATCGTTAATCCTAAATCTTCAAACTTAAATCTTCAAACCTCAAATTCAGCCATTTAATCAAGCTTTTTAATTCTACTTCAAACACACTAAATTCACTAGAATTGCATAAACAATACGCATAAATACAGATGCATAAATACAAAAGCCCGAGCTTATGCTCGGGCAAAAAGACTTATCGACGCAATCCGAGTCGATCAATCAAAGAACGATAGCGATTAATGTCTACGCGCTTCAAGTAATCAAGAAGACGACGACGGTCACCAATCATGAGCATCATACCACGACGAGAGTGGTGATCATGCTTGTGCTCCTTCAAGTGATCGGTAAGGTCGGAGATGCGCTTGCTGAGCAAAGCAACCTGAACCTCTGGGGAACCCGTGTCACCCTCGTGCGTTGCGTATTCGTTGATAATGTTCTTCTTATCTTCAGCCGTTAATGCCACGGCGTCCTCCTTATGTAGTTACTGCGCGGTGCCGCATCCTTTAATACAGCGCTTGCAAATCCGCGGGCGTTACACGCCGAGTTTCAATGTTACAACTATGCCCAAACAAGCTTATAAAGCCTACATAGCAGTCATGAATCCACCAAAAATCACAACAAGAATCGCAAGAACTTCAATAGCGTAAAACATTATTAACGAAGCCCAGCTGCGAGTCAAAACGTTTAATCGCGATTTTTTAGGAACCGTTACAAGCAATCCAACAAATAAAATCGCATAAACAGCAACGCCAAATCCAGCAGAGATTATTCCAAGATTTGCTGCATTTGCAAGCCCACTTGCTGGTCCGTAAACTACGTATGTTGAATACCAAAAACTTAAGCGCAATAAGCATAATCCGCTAATAAATTGTTCAATCGCTAGAAAAACAACAAACAAAAATCGCCAAAGCCATCTACCAGACTCAATTAGCGCCATTGCTAAAACTGTAGCAGTTGCAACTGTTGTAACCCAAGCAATAAACACAACTCCCTGTGCAGATAATCCAGAAAAATTCTTAACAACCCAAGCAGTATGCTGAACTGCCAAAGTTCTACCCGCCCAATAAGGAACAACAACTGCTACAAGAAGAATCGCAAAATAAAGCACCCAGCGCTTAGGATTTGAGTGGCGTTTGGAGATATCTGCTATAGACAGCTCCGACTCCAATTCGCCAGGCGACTCAAGGGGTTCATCTGCGTTAGCATTAGCAGCATTAGCGTTTGCTTTACACTGAGCCATCTCTTGCATTCTCCTTTAACGTGCTAAATTCTAAATGAATACCTTACCAGCCACATTCCCCTATCTAAAGCGTGCAATATAATGATACTCCACGCGATTGCAACAAAATTCGCAATCACAAACAGATTTAGGTACACACATGGGTTTTATTCACTTTATTCTTAACCTTCTTAAAGATCCGCGCTCCGCTATAGCTGGCTGGATTGCTATGGGAACTGCTCCTGCTTTAGCATTGATTTTTCTAATCATTTTTATTGAAACAGGCGTTGTATTCTTCCCATTCTTGCCTGGAGATTCCTTGCTTTTTGCAGCTGGATTCTTTGCAGCTCCAGATGCACAAACTGGTAAAAGCTCGCTTCCACTTGCGATTTTGCTCGTAGCTGTTTGGCTTGCACCAATTATTGGCGACCAATGCAACTACTTTATTGGCCACTTTTTTGGCAGGCGAATCGTTGAATCAGGCAAAGTTAAAGCCCTAACGCCAGAACGCATTGCCAAAACAGAGCAAATGATTGATAAGTGGGGGCCAATTGCAGTGTTCTTAGGCAGATTCTTCCCATTTATTCGCACATTTATGCCTTTTATTTCTGGCATTTCTGGCATGCGTTGGACTCGTTTTACTCCTTTTTCTGTTCTTGGCGGAATAGTGTGGTCGTCGCTTTTTACTCTTCTAGGCTACTTCTTTGGCAACATTCCTTTTGTTCAAAAGAATTTTGAGCTTGTTATAGTGGCGATTTTGCTTATTTCTCTTGTGCCAACTTTTATTGGACTTTACAAAGCTCATGCTGCAAACAAAGCCAAAAAGCAATCGGAAGGCAAATCGCAGCAAGATTAACTAAAGAATTAGCAACGTTTTACAACACTCCAACGCTGTTAGCGTTGTACTTTTACGCATTTTGTAGTACAGTGTGCAGAGTTGTGTAAAACATTGGGGCTATAGCTCAGTTGGTAGAGCGCTTCGTTCGCATCGAAGAGGTCGTGGTTTCGATTACCATTAGCTCCACTAAGCCCACTGCATTCATTCCACCGCAGTGGGCTTTTTCTTTGCAAATCCCCCTTATTTACAGCTAACAAGGTTTGAGTATTTCTTTACTTGGTATTGCGCGAGGTTTGAGTATTTCTCTCCTCGCAAGTCCCGTCGCTACGCTCCTCTTTTATTGCTCGTATAGAAATACATCAAACCTTCTGGATATCTAGGACTTTTGCGTGGTGTTCATCGCCGAGATTCTCGATTTTTCTTCTTCATTCGATGAATCACCACCTTCGGCGCTGAGGTTCATCTCATTCAGTGCGAAAAATCTCGAATCTCTACCTTGCTTGGCAAAATCTTTAAATCCTAAACGCCGCTGTTATCAAATGTGTTTTCAATCGAATCTATAAGCGGATCCGCCTGACTCATTATGCTCTTAACTCTGTTATCAACGTTTTTATTTTGCGACTTCAAAGACCGTGCTAAATCCAACGCATCGTCAAAAATCTTTTCAACAATATCTTGATTTACGCCATCTGCCTTAAATTGCGCACTCCAAGAGTTCAGTGACTCAAACACAATCTCACTTGCATCTATTTTTACAATCTCATTTTCGTTTTTCTTTGCATTTTCAACAAAAGCGCGCAGCTTTCCAGAATACTCTCGCACTTTAGGCGTTGGCTTACCTTGCGAATAGTTTGTAAGATCTAAGTAGCCTTTGCCAAGCGTAGAATACATTAACCCCGACTCATAATCCTTTGCTTTAACACCCTTTAACGCCTCTTCAAACCACTTTACAGACTGTTCAATTCGTTCCTTTCTATTCGCACTACTTGATTCTTCTTTATCTTTAACTCCGTAATACCAATACGCTTTTCCAACAGATAAGCATAATTCATACCAATCTTCGGATTTTTTAAGATCCGACTTGTACTTATTAACAAACGACGTAAAATCTTCTCTTTCGCTTGCGCTCCACCGAAAATCTTCAATCTGGTTTACTAAAAGTCGCAACGCTGGCTGAATAGACATAGGCTGAACATTTGCGTTAAAAAGCTTTACTTGTAAAAACATAGCTTTATTAACGTATTCAACAATCTGCTTAGAATCTGTTGATTTTGCAGCCTTAACCATGTATTTTTTATACTCTTGCGCACTGCTTGTTATATTGCTCGCATGCTTGTTTTTTGTAGAAATATTTCCGCTTTTTACATATGATCGCGGCTCTATTACTTTCACTCTGCCTGCATTTGTTATTACAGATTTACAAGCAAATGCAAAAACAACACATCCAATAAATGCCATTAAGACGCAACAAACAATCTTAAAAATATTTTTCTTGCCATTTTTAACGCCATTTTTAACACCATTTTTCTTGTGTCTTTTGCCAATATTTTGATTACCACTTTCTACGCGTAATCGCGCTCTAGCACGGCTGCTACGACTTGCATCATATTTTTTGCACGTTTGCGCACCTCTTGCACGCCTTTTATTGCGCGAAACAAGACCAGATTCTCCCATATTTGATTCAACTTTTTCGCCAAATTCTAAATGTTCTAAACAATCTTTTAGCGCTTGAGAAAACTCCGCACAATCTTCGTATCGATCCTTTGGATTATGCGCCAATGAGCGCATTAGCACATAGCGCACACCACTATCGCAATCATCGCAGCTCAAGTCGAAGTTAGTAAGCGGATGAGATTTATTAGAATCCTTAAAATCTAAAGTCTGATTACTAGAAAAACTAGAAAAATCGGAATTGTTAAAACTTAAAGAGGAATCGGAATGATTGGAACTCTCGCAATAGCACGTACCCGTAAGCGCGTAAAACAACGTTGCTCCAAGCGCATAAACGTCTGTAAAAACGCCGATTTTAGCATCCTGCTCAAAAAGCTCGGGAGCTGCAAATCCACATGTTGCAAAACGCGCATCTTGCTTAAATCGACTTGGTTGCACCAAAACACCATCTTCGCCTTTAAGCTCTAACGCAGAGCCAAAATCAATTAGATGAACGCTAGAATCATTAGAGATCATAACGTTAGAAGGCTTTAAGTCGCAATAAACAACAGCTGGATTTAACGAGTGAAGGTATTGCAATAATTCGCATAGCTGGATTCCTAAAGCGCATACTTGACTAGGAGTAATAACTCCACTTTGCGCAATAATCGTTTTTAGCGAACTTCCCTCAACATAGTCGCGAACTGCGTACGCTCTGCCATTTTCTTCAAAGAAATCAACGATTCTAGGAATACTAGGATGATTGCAATGATTCAAAACCTCGACTTCCGCTCGAAGCGATTGCAAAATCAAAGCTTTTTTATCACTATCTAAATTCTCATTAGACGTTTCTTTAACAGCCCATTTTTTGTGTAAAACATTGTCTACTGCAAGATAAACGCTAGAAGTTCCGCCCAAACCAAGCTTTCCCAAAAGCTGATATTTTCCACCTACACAAACCATATTTACCGCACTTTCATAAAATCAAACCGATAATAATCCTGTGCGCTAAACTCTATGCACTAATTCATGCAAAGAAAAGACTTAATGGAAAATGTGTACCAAAGCCATCAAAGCCCTAGAAAAATAAGGGAAAAGTTATCCACATTGCTTACATTGCTTACATTGCTAGCATTAATAACACTAATCAATCAATGTCTGCACCAAGAGCAGTGAGCTTGCCTCTAAAATCTGCATAGCCGCGGTCAATAAGCGAAATGCCCTTAACATTAGACGGCCCTTTTGCTGTAAGAGCTGCAATAAGATGACTAAAGCCGCCACGCAAATCTGGAACATCAATATCTTGACCAGTAAGAGGCGTTGGCCCAAAAATCACAGCAGAATGCTTGTAATTGCGCTGCTGGAATCGGCAAGGAAGAGAACCTAAGCACTCGCGATATAGCTGAATCATTGCGCCCATTTGCACAAGCGGTTTTGTAAAGCCAAAACGATTCTCATACACTGTTTCGTGCACAATACTCAAGCCTTTAGCTTGCGTTAAAGCAACAACAAGCGGCTGCTGCCAATCGGTCATAAAACCAGGATGAACGTCTGTTTCAATAGCAACTGGATGCAAGTCTCCGCCTGGATGCCAGAATCGAATACCGTTATCTGCAACGTCAAACTGTCCGCCAACTTTGCGGAAAACGTTTAAGAATGTCATCATTTCTGGCTGAGTTGCGCCTTTAATAAACACATCTCCGTGAGTTGCGAGCGCCGCCGAAGCCCAAGATGCTGCCTCAATCCTATCTGTTAAAGCAGTGTGATTGTAACCTTGAAGCTTATCTACGCCCTCAATCCTAAATGTGCGATCAACGTCTACAGAAATGATTGCGCCCATTTTTTGCAAAACGGCCACCAAATCCATAATCTCTGGCTCGATTGCTGCACCCGAAAGCTCCGTTTTGCCTTCTGCAAGAACAGCAGCAAGAAGAGTTTGCTCAGTGGCACCAACCGAAGGGTAAGGAAGATGGATTTTAGTTCCGCGCAAACCGTTTGGAGCAGTAATATGAATACCGTCTTCGTGGTCTTTGTTTACATTTGCGCCAAGCTTGCGCAAAGTTTCAAGATGGAAGTCTATAGGACGACCGCCAATATTGCACCCACCAAGCGCTGGAATAAAAGCCTCGCCAAGCCTGTGAAGAAGCGGGCCAGAAAACAGAATAGGAATACGAGAAGACCCAGACAGCGTGTCTACGTCTGCAACATCTGCAAGTTGAACGTTGCTTGCGTCAATGCTAACAACGCCTGCAGCGCCATCAACGTTTACGTTTACGCCATGCAATCTAAGCAAATCCGAAACAACATGAACATCTCTAATCTCTGGAACATTCTTTAACACGGATTTTCCAGGAGCTAGCAGCGCTGCAACCATCGCCTTGCTAACAAAGTTTTTTGCGCCACGAACTTTAATCGTTCCGTTAAGCGGCTTGCCACCTTCTACATGTAAAACGTCTGCAGCGTCGATGCCACTTTCGTTATGTTCAGCCGTGTTTTGCGCAGACACATTTACCTCTTTCGTTTGCAACTAAAACTAATTAACTATAATACCGATACGCGTGCCAATCGCATGTAAATTACGTTGCAATCGCGCTCAAATTCGCGCCAATGCTAAATAATCCGTGCTATTTTGCAACCATAGACCGCCATCTTCTTAAGATCCTTGCAAAGAGTGAAGGCTTTTGCAATAAATCGACTTCTGGCAAATCGTGGCTACAATCCGCGTTTAATCCATACGTGTACGCTTTCTTAGACGATGCTTTGCCAACTAAATCGCCAAATTCCAGCATTTGCGTTCTAGGCTCGTAAGGGTGACGAATGTCAAACTCAAGAAGCCTTGCTCCGCATTTAGAAGCCACTGGCCCGTAAGACGCAAATCCGCACGTTGCAGTGGCCATTAGAAGCATGCCAGAATCCTCGCACCTGCCCGCAAACGCGTTTCTGTGATCATGCCCTGCGCAAAAAGCAAAAGCACCAATCTTTTGCAAAATATCGTATTCACCGCTGTCTTTATCTGGGCAGCTCACGCCTTCTCCAAGATATCCATCTGGCAAAACGCGATTATCGTCTAAAGCGTAGTATTTTCCAGCAAAACGCCTATATCCTTCGATTGCGTGTTCTTTAGCAGCGCAATCTTTAGCAACTTCGCGCAGCAAATCGTAGTATTGCGGAAGCGGAAAATGCTGAAAAACGCAAAATCTTGGTGGCAAAAAGTTTGGCAAATCCGATAAAAAGTCAAGTGCCTTACTAGAAGGGCTTCCGTAGCCGCCGCGCTTTTCGTAATCGCCAGAATCTACAAGAACAATAGAAAATACGACTTTTTCTTGATTTACGTCCATAACAGGCAAAGCGAATGTTCCTGCTTTACAAGGAAATATGATTTGATTTGGCAAAATGCTTTTTGGAAGAGACATTGCGGATCCGCTAGAAAATTCTCCATCGGTTTGCTGGCGATTCAAGCATCCCGAAAACTCTTGATACAAAGAATCCAGCTCCGCGTTGCTTAATCCGCACTGAAAATCGTGATTCCCGTACGTTAGCGCCCAAGGAATTGAGCGATCTTCTAAAGGCTTTACCATGCATTTAATATGATCTAAGACTTTTTTGCGCGTATTTTGCAAATCTTTTTCATGCGACTTGCGCGCATCTGCTCCACGGTTATCTGCTCCACGGTTATCTTGCGACTCATCCCAGCGTCTTCGCACAAATGTGTTCGCAAAATCTTTAGCATACCCTGCAATTTGATTGCCACTAAAAATCACAATATCTGGCCTAACTGCATCGCAAGCAGACTCTATAAGCTTAATCGTGTCTTTGCTGATTTTTGGCGCATCTTGAACATCTGCAAACTGTAAAACGCGGAATTTTCCCGAAAGATGAAATTGCAACTTACCTAATCTTGCAGAGACGGATGTTGGAAGCTTTGACGAATCAGATGCGCTATACGAATTAGACAAATTAGACGTATTAGATGCATTAGACGACTTAGCAAAACTTGACGACTTAGCATTTTGAAAAGTCTCCTGCTCATTTAGGCTGCTTTTCAAAATCTTAGAGTCGCTTTTATCAGATTCTGCAATTTCTAACATAGTTCAAGCATACGGCACAGCATCTGGCGTATCAACAAAACACGGCAAAACACTAAAAATCATTAATGATTATTCAAGATGACGCAAAACAAGGCAAGATGACGCAAAACACAGCAAAACACCGCAAAAATAGCGTTTTTTTACAATATTTTAAGATAACTTTAAGCTAATAACCTATTCGCATTAAGAAAAGAGTGGTTAGATATAAAGCATAGACGGAATAAATCACAATAATCAGTGATTTAGAACTAATAACTGAACCTCTCTTCTTCTCTTCTTTCAAACCCCCGAGCCAATCACTCGGGGGTTTTGTTTTGCGCAAGACTTGCACAAGAGGCACGTAAGATTCGATTACCGCCAAACGCTTGTATGGCAACACGTGAGTTATGATTTCTTACACACTTTTTGGCCTATAACACAAAAAGGTAGGTAATCGTTAGCGCGGTCTAAGCGCGCTAACGTCTTCGCCGCACAGAAGCAGTGCTTCTGTTTTGAGCGGCTCAGCGAATCGAAGTGCATTCGCGCGCTACGCTATTCCTCACGGCTATTAGTAGCCGCTCGGCTGATTTGGCATGTAAAGTCCACTGGACTTTACATTTGAGCCAAATCACGCTTTGAAGGAGCTTGAAATGCATTATGCAATTTCAAGCTCAGTCAAAGCGCCCATGCAAGTCGATTCGCGAACAAAAAAAGCCCCCGCTATTACGAGAGCTATTCGCTGGGGTACCTGGACTCGAACCAAGAATGGATGAACCAGAATCACCTGTGTTGCCAATTACACCATACCCCAATTGGCAGGCTTCGCGGCTCTTGGAACCGTTCCGTCTTTGTACCCCCGACCGGATTTGAACCGGTGTTGGCGCCGTGAGAGGGCGTAGTCCTAGGCCGCTAGACGACGGGGGCTTAATTTATTTGCTACGCCTCTAGACGCAACAAATGTCGACTTTACAACATAACGCAAGTATATGCAACTAGCGGCGTGTCGCACAACAACCAAATCAACAACAAATCATATACAAAAATGCTCCAATGCAAGCAAAAATCAACAAGCATTGGAGCAAAACAGCATTAAAGCTTAATCATTTTTACAAATGCTCACGCAATCCAGCTAAACGAGCCAAAGTCACGTCTTTGCCAACGATTTCCATGGACTCAAAAAGCGGAGGCGAAACTCTGCGGCCAGAAAGAGCCACTCGTACAGGGCCAAACGCCAATCGCGGCTTGTAACCAGCTTCTTCAACAAGCTTCTTGTTCAAAAGCTCGTGCAAAGAATCCGTATGCCAATCAGAAGAATCAACACTTTGCAAAGCAGGAATAGCCGCATCGAGCACATCGCCAGCAGATTCCTTAAGCTGCTTACGCGCATCGTCATCTGGCTCAATGTAGCCATCTTCGCTTAACAGACTACCGACCATACCAGCAACTTCACCAAGCAAGCGCACGCGAGGCTGAACAAGAGGAGCAGCAGCGCTAAGCACTTCGCGTTCGCGACTAGTCAATGCATCCCAATTGTCCGCACTAACTACGCCATCCTTATGCAAGTAAGGCACAGAACGATTCAAGAAGTCTTGAGGCTCAAGCATGCGAATATGTTCAGCGTTAATGGAAATTGCTTTGTCTAAGTCGAAGTGTGCAGGGTTTGCTTTAACGTCTCGCACATCAAACTTTTCAATCATCTCGTCCATAGAGAACACATCGCGATCAGGCGCAATCGACCAGCCGAGCAAAGCCAAGTAGTTCAGCAAGCCTTCTGGAATAAAGCCGTTATCTCTATGCAAGAACAAGTTAGACTCAGGGTCTCGCTTAGAAAGCTTCTTCTTACCTTCGCCCATAACGTAAGGCATGTGGCCGTAAAGCGGAGTTTCCTTAGCAATACCCATTTCCATAAGATAACGGTAAAGCACAATCTGACGAGGTGTGGAGCTAAGAATATCCTCACCGCGCAAAACAACGTTCACATCCATCAACGCGTCATCAACAGGGTTCGTAAGCGTATAAAGCGGATCGCCATTCGGGCGCACAATCACATAATCTGGAACAGAACCAGCCTTAAAAGTGATTTCGCCACGAATCAAATCGTTAAAAGTAATGTCTTCATTTGGCATCTTCAAGCGAAGCGCAGGCTTTCTGCCTTCATCGCGGAAAGCTTGCTTCTGCTCCTCAGTAAGGTTTCTGTCGTAACCATCGTAGCCAAACTCAGCTGGTCTATCTGCAGCAATATTGCGCTCTTTAATCTCTTCTGGAGTAGAGAATGATTCGTAAGCGTATCCTGCTTCAAAAAGCTTTTTCGCTACGTCTTTATAAATCTCCATACGCTGCGACTGGCGGTACGGGCCATTTTCTCCGCCAACATCAATGCCCTCGTCCCAATCAATATTTAGCCAACGAAGAGCCTCAATAATCTGCTGGTAGCTTTCTTCGCTATCTCGCTCGTTGTCCGTGTCTTCAATGCGGAAAAGCAACTTACCATGCGTGTGGCGAGCCTCTGCCCAGTTAAACAGCGCGGTACGAACCATGCCAACGTGAGGCGTGCCGGTTGGCGAAGGGCAAAAACGCACGCGAACATTCTTTGGAAGTTCAGGCTTTGTGGATTTTGTTGCATTATTAGCAACTTCTTGAGTTTCCTCTGTATCAGTCATAGGTTCCATTGTGCCGCGCGTTACGGACGTGCCAATCTAGTCAAGAGCTTGCGTTGATTCCTTATTACCTTCCACATGCGCAAACTTAGCAGCAAGAGCTTCGCGAGACTTTCTATCGTCTTCTTCTTTTGCAAGCTTCTTAGCCTCTTCTGGGTCCCAAAGAACGTCTTCCTTATGCTTTGACCATTCACGCTCAAGCAATGGAGCCGCAAATTCAACCAGCGCGCTCATACTATTTTTACTATTTTCGCTATTTTCGCCATCATCGCCATCATCGCCACTTTTTACGCAATCAACAAGCGCACGCCACTGATCATCCTTAAACATCATTCGAGGAATTCCAGCGCACTCACAAACTTCGTTAATATATAGGAATATAGGCAAAGTCTCGTAAATGTTACTGGTTTTTTCAATAAGACTTTTAAGAATAGACAGTATTGCCGTAATTTTTTGCGATTCTACAGAATTAAGTCCGCAAAAATCACACTCTTGTTTTGCGCACCTGAACGCATCTTGCAAGCTCTCAACGCTCCAATTCCCTGCAACGCTTAGAGAATCCGCAGCACCGTTGATTGCGTTAACATCGTTAGAAAGATTGGACTCAAGCTTGTTAAAAATAGCGCTAACATCATTCGTGTTATTTTCTAGCTCTTCTTGCGCTTCGCTATAGTCTGGGTCGTAGCATAAATCCATATCATCGTAAGCGTTTGCTGCCGCCAAAAGCGCGTCAACTATCTCTTGCGGACGCCCTGGAATTTCATCCGCACCCTCATACACAAACTCTGCATCTGGAACAGTAACGTCTAAATCCGTAATAATTCGTGCAATAGCGCGAATCGCCCTAACTTCTAGGTTTTCCGCATATTTTGCGTCATTATCTAAATGGCGTGCTTCGCTTAAAGGCCACAATTTAGTTAAATCCGCGGCCGACTTTGCAGCAGACTCAAGCAAATCTAAAGCTTTTGAATCCAGCTTTTCTACAGAATCACCCATAATAACGCTCCTTCGCATTAGCCGTAAAAAACACGGTTTCTACGCATCTTTTATGCATATTTTAAGTCTACTGCTTATTATTCCACACGTTCTATTGCACACGCGCCGCAGGATCCACATATGTGATGGAAAGCACATTCATATTTGTGCAATCGTATGTAATCGACGTAATCGACGCCAAAGCCGTCTTGCGTAAAAGCATATTGTGCTCCGCGTGGCCAGTTTCTAGCAGATGACGATAAGACCATATTGGCGATTCATGCGTTACAGCTACGATTTGTTCGCCTGGGTGATTTTTCACTTGTTCGCGCGCAAAATCGCCAACGCGAACTGCGATGCTTTTGTAGGATTCTCCCCAACTCGGCTTCCACAAGTTAGATACAAGCTTCCAATTGTTGTTTTTCCACAAAGCGCCTTCGCCGTAGCCGATTCTTTTTCCGCGAAAATTGTTTTCCGCTTCGATTAGACGATTGTCTAAAATAATCGGGCCAATTTGCAAAGCGTTTGCGATTTGTTGCGCCGTTTCTTGCGTGCGCTCCAAAGGAGACGAATAAATAGCACTAATTCCGCGCATTTGTGGAACAGTAGCAATATATTTTGCTGTAGCGCGAGCCATTTTTAAGCCGCGATTAGATAAGTGAAATCCTGGCAATCTCTCGTAAAGCACGTGATTTGGATTTTCCACTTCTCCGTGGCGCACAAAATGAATAGTCGTAGCTGGCATATTTTCTAAACCTACTTCCAAACCTACTTCCAAACCTATTTCCAGCCTTTTGGAGTGTTGCTTAACGACCACTCGCCCAACTTGTGAGCAAAAGTATTGTCTTCAGCGGCATCATAATCAGGTTTTTGCGACTTTGTGTCATCTAAAAGCCATTTTCTAATAACAAAATTCCACACAGCTACAACAACTGTTGCAATAAGCTTGCCAATGTTTGTGCGAAGCATGTAAATCGCAGTACCGCGCAAAGCTTGCGACATTCCAAGCGTGCTAAGCCAAATAATCGCATCGTTAATAAGCAAACCAATAACTGCAGAAATAACAAAAATTAGCAATTCCATCCAACGAGCCATGTCTTCGCGATGCTTAAACACGTACTTCATGCTGGCAATGTAGTTAAAAATAAGTGAGATTATAAAAGATATTGTTCCAGCAACAACGTTATTAAGATGCACAAGAAGAAGCAGATTTAGCAACACTACGTCAATAATCAGCGCAATGATGCCTACGATTCCAAACTTAACAACCTGTTCAATAAGTTTTTTCATACATTCAATTAAACACGCGGAGGTTAACAATTCACTATAATTATTGCGTAACACAAGTTTATTATTGCGTAGCGCAAGTTGCGTAATACAAGTTTATAAAACTTAGCAAATTTATAAAATTTAGCAAAGGAGCGATTATGCCAGTTATTCACACTCACGTTTCTGTAAGCACTACACCTGCTCAGCGCGATGCCTTAAAAGCAGCGTACGGCAAGGCGATTAGCGCGGTTCCAGGCAAAAGCGAGCATTGGCTTATGTGCCCGTTTGAAGACAATATGCCAATTTATTTTGCAGGAGATAATACTAAGCCTGCAGCTTACGTTGAAGTGAACGTGTTTGGTTCTAGCGTTCCAGGCTCGGCTTGGGAAAAGTTGACAGAGCAGATTATGGCAGCTTTGAATCGCGAGCTTGGAATTCCACAAGATCGCACTTACATTCGCTACACTGCAACAACTGACTGGGGTTGGAACGGCGGCAACTTCTAGTCGCAACTCGCAAGCAATCACATCAAAAACCTAAACAAAAGCCTACCGCAAACAAGCACGGTAGGCTTTGGTTTTTAATTGTTCAGCTTTGGGAGATGGTATTGATTGAATAATGCGCAAAATTCCTTGCATACCAGCGGCATCTGTCTCATATTTTTTCCCGTCAGACGATGCAAGTTTCAGCTGTCGACAAAATGTCGACAACTGACTTTTTTCTTATCTGTTATGCGCTTTTACACAATACCAATAGTCACTAGGATTGATTGCCAAAATTAGGCTCGTCAAACTCAGAGCTGCTTGAAGAATAATCATCGCTACTAGCAACGCTGCCTTCAAGATCTGGGCCAGCAGCTGCACGAGCAACCTCTTCCATACCTTTGTTGTCACATAAAACCATGCGAACATAGCCAACAACAAATCCAACAGCAGCTGGGCAAACCCAAGCCATTCCGAATTCCGAGAACGGCAGCCAGTTTTGAGCAACAATCAACATATCATTCATATGCAATGCGTTGCGCAAAGCTGTTGGCAAACTATTCAAAAAGTCAAATACAGCTGCAACACCAGTAAAACCAAGCGTCCAAGCGTACACGACCTTGGAATTTCCAAAAAGTCGACCGCACAAAGCCAAAAGAATCAATACGATTGAAAGCGGATACAAGAACATTAATACTGGAACCGCATATTCGATGATTGCGCTCAAACCAAAGTTTGCAAGGCCAAACGAAACAAGCGTAATCAATACAGACCAAACTCTGTAGCTAGGACCCTTAGGGAATAGCTTAGAGAAAGTTTCCGAACAGCTTACGATTAAGCCAACTGCCGTCTTTAAGCATGCAAGAGTTACAGTTGCAGCAAGCACAAATAAGCCAACGTTACCAAGATGATAGCGTGCAACTTGCGCCAAAGTCACGCCACCATTTTCCGCAGGTGGGAACAGCGCGCGGCTACGCACACCAACAACAACAATCGCAACGTAAATCAACGCCATAAGCAAGCAGCTAAAGAATCCAGAGCGAGCAGTATTTACTGCCACATCTTTAGGATCTTTTACACCAAACTGACGAATGGTGCTAACAACCACAATTCCAAATGCCAAGCTAGCTAAAGCATCCATTGTGTTGTAGCCATCTAAGAATCCTGTAAAGAATGACTTATTAACATAATTTCCTATAGGAGCAGCATCCGAAGAAGCACCACTTATAGGAGAAAATAGTGCAGTAAATACCAAAACCGCTAGGAACACAAGGAAGATTGGCGTAAGAACTTTGCCAACCCATGTAAGTATGCCGCTTGGCTTCATAGCAAAGAAGAACGCGAGCGCAAAGAACACTACAGAGAACAAGAACAAGTACAGTTGTCCGTTTCCGTCTTGCGGAATAATTCGCTCCAATCCAACAGTGTATGAAGTTGTTGCGCATCGCGGAATTGCAAAGAATGGGCCGATTGTTAAATAAAGAACGCACGTAAAGAACATGCCGTATTTTTTGCTAGCTTTGCTTGAAAGCTCAAAAAGGCCATTTGCGCGGCTCATTGCAAGAGCTGTAACGCCTAACAATGGCAAACCAACGCCAGTAACAATAAAGCCGATTGTTGCAGGAGCAGAATTGTTTCCTGCGTTAGCACCAAGAAATACTGGGAAAATAAGGTTTCCAGCGCCAAAGAACATGCCAAACAACATGACCGCCACGTATGCGGACTCAATAATTGTCAAGTTCCTTTTTTTCGGGGCACTGTCTGTGCTGACACTTTGTGTTGTGACGCTCATGCTACACCTCCTATATGGTGAAAAATTGTTTAAGCATATTATTTAACGCATTTAATAACAAAACTGAAACCGAAAAATAATATTAGGGGGTATATTAATAAATCGCATGTACTTAATCGGAAAAAGTTATAATCCGCGCGTGTCTCCTAATTAAAAATAAAAGGACGCTAGCATAAAAACTAACGTCCTAAATAAAGCGTAAATGCGCAATAATAGTAAAACTACATCTTTTCTGGAGCAGAAACTCCAAGCAAATCAAGGCCAGAGGCGATTACCGTGCGCACAGCAGCGTTAAGCTTAAGTCGAGCTGCCGCGCGCGCTGGCTCTGGGCACTTTGCAATGCGAATAGCCTCGCGCTCTGCTTCTGGCAAGCGATTTTCTGGGTCGCTCAACTCCATTGGCACTACGCGCTCAAGGTTGTACCACTTGTGGTAGCTTGCAGCCAAATCCTCAAGATAATGCGCAACTCTGTGCGGAGCGCGCAAATCGCCAGCTTGTGCAAGAGCTGCAGGCCATTGCGCCAAAGCAGCCAACACTTCTCCATCTGCCTCGGTATTAAGCAAGCTTAAATCGGCTCCATCTGCACTAATTCCAGCATCTGCAGCGTTACGAGCCACATTGCAGCTGCGTGCGTGAGCGTATTGCACGTAGTACACAGGATTATCGTTGCTGTGAGAAGCAAGCAAATCCAAATCAATATCAACGCTTGTGTTGTAGTCGGTGCGCGCAAGCGAGTAGCGAGAAGCATCAACGCCAATTGCATCAACTAAATCGTCAATCGTAATAACGTTTCCAGCGCGCTTGCTCATGCGCACTGGCTTGCCGTCCTTCATAACGTTTACCATCTGACCAATAAGAATCTGCATGTTTTCGCCTGGCTTATCTCCAAAAGCCGCGCACATTGCCATCATTCTGCCAATGTAGCCATGATGATCCGCGCCAAGCATGTAGATTGCTACGTCTGCAGGATTCTGTTCGCGGTGACGTTTATTGCGATAATACGCAATATCTGCAGCAAAGTAGGCGTAATTGCCGTCGGACTTAATAATTACGCGATCCTTATCGTCGCCATGCTTGGTGGATTCAAACCAAGTTGCGCCGTCTTTTTCAAAAATATCTCCACGCTCACGCAAGTCTGCAATAGCGCGCTCAACTTCGCCGTCCTCGTACAGGCTGTTTTCATGGAACCACACGTCAAAACCAACACGAAAATCGCGCATTGACTTGCGAATTTCCGCAAACATCATTGGAACTGCGCGCTTGCGGAACTCTTCTCGCTGCTCGGAATCACCTTCGCCAAGTGGCAAGCCTTCTTCATCTTTTCCAAGATCGACTCTAGGCAAAGAAAGAATATCAACGCCGTCTGCTTGCGCTTCTTTTATAACAGCGTCCGCGATTTCGTTAATATACGCGCCTTTGTAGCCGTCTGCAGGCGTTTCTTCGCCATGAGCTGCAGCAACTAAAGACTTAGCAAAACGGTTGATTTGCTCACCGTGATCGTTGAAGTAGTATTCGCGCACAACTTTTGCGCCGTTCGCTTCCAAGAGTCGAGCCATAGAATCGCCAACTGCAGCCCAGCGAGTTCCACCAATATGGATTGGACCAGTTGGGTTTGCGGAAACAAACTCAAGATTCAAAGTTTTGCCACTCAAATGCGTATTCTTGCCAAAATCAGCACCCTGATTTAAGACTTCGTCAACAACAGCCGCGGCAGACGCAGAATCAAGCGTTATGTTAATAAAGCCAGGGCCTGCCACTTCTACGCGCGCAATACCTTCCGCATCTTGCAAACGCTCGGCAAAAAGTTCAGCTAAATCGTGAGGCTTCATACCAGCTTTTTTAGCGAGCTGCATAGCAACGTTCGTAGCCCAATCGCCGTGTGCGCGATCTTTTGGTCGCATAACTGCAAGTTTTTCGGCAGCAGGAATCAAATCTTCTGTTAGATTGCCAGCTTTACCGCTTGCTACTAAATCTTTAGCAATTTTTTCAATTAATTCACTTAAGCTTTCTGGATTCATGGTTTACAGTCTAGCGTTACCGCGCGATGCTTAGTGTGTACAGTGTATCGGATTACACTATTCTACATATAGTGTAATATATGTTTTACATGTTTTACAATGGAGATTAAAAATGGCTGCAACAATTACAGGATTAAGAGTACCCTCTAACGTTTTAGATCGTTATGATCAGCTCGCTAAAACCACTCACCGCACTCGTTCGTTTTACATGAATCAAGCACTAGAGGCTCAAATCGATGAACTTGAACATGAATATGGACTAATGGCAGATATTGAAGCATATAAACGTGGAGAATTAGAAACATCTCCACTCGACGACGTGGTGAAGCGCCTTGACTTGGAAGATTAATTTATCTAAAAGGGCTGAAAAACAGCTAGGGAAAATTGACAAAACAATCGCTAAGCAAATCGTTAAGGAACTCCGCGAAATTAGCAATCTCGACAATCCTCGAATCAGAGGCAAAGCGCTAACTGGCAACTATTCGGGGTTTTGGAGATATAGGGTAAGGGATTACAGAATAATTTGTGCAATTGAAAATAATGTACTGACCGTTTTTGTTGTGGACATTGATCATCGCAGTAGAATCTACAATAAGTGATTATTACTAAGTACTTAAATACACAAAAAGCGCTGGGGCCGAAGGTTAACTTCCAGCGCTTTTGTTTTGCGATTAACTATTTTCGATTACTGGCGATTACTTCTTTTTTGCAGGAGCTTCGCCGAGTTCGCTTTGAGCAACAGAAACGTTTACGTTAGTTGCATCAGATTCCGCAGATTCAGAATCAGAAGAATCTCCAGCATCTGCAGCCTTAACAGCGTTAAGCTTTACTTCTCCAGTAACGCGTCCCGCTTCCGCAACGTCATCCAAAGTCTCCTCAACAGCCTTGTAGGCATTTTCTGCAACGTTCAAAGTCACTTGCAAAATAGGAGTCTTCATAGAAACTTTTGCTTCAGACTTAATCTTGCGCAAAGTAGCCAAAGCCTCGCCCGCGTAAGCCAAAGTGTCTGCAGAAACACCGTTTGCGGCAGCCTCATATGCCTTAGCGCATGGCCAGCTAGCGCGATGCACAGAACCTTCGCCGTCGTGCATCCAACTCCACACTTCTTCCGTAGCGTAAGGCAAGTAAGGAGCAAGCAGGCGAGCCAAAGCGTCGAGCGCAAGACCAAGAGTGGTGCGAGCAGACTTTACAGAAGCTTCACTTGGAGTGCGTCCAGTGGATTCTGCAGTACCGTAAGCACGATTCTTTGCAAGCTCGATGTAATCGTCGCAGAACTCCCAGAAGAAGGTTTCGATTGCTTCCAAAGCCTTGGAATGCTCGTAAGATTCAAGCGCATCAGTTGCGGTACGAATAACGGATGCAAGCTTTGCCATAACAGAGCGATCCAAAACTTCTGTAACGTTTGCAAAATCCCAATCCGCGCTAGCAGGCTCCAAAACTTGATGTTCATCGTTTTCTCGGCCAATCGCGAGCGCAAACTTAGTAGCGTTTAAAAGCTTAATCGCAAGGCGGCGGCCAATCTTCATCTGACCTTCGTCGTAAGTTGCATCCAAGCCAAGTTTTGCAGAAGTCGCCCAGTAGCGCACAGCATCCGCACCAAACTCTTCAATTGGCTTATTTGGTACAACCACGTTTCCCTTAGATTTAGACATCTTCTTGTGGTCTGGGTCCAAGATCCAGCCAGAAAGCGCAGCGTGCTTCCAAGGCAAGCAGCCGTTTTCAAGATGCGCGCGGTCAACCGTGCTAAACAGCCAAGTACGAATAATATCCTGGCCTTGTGGACGCAAATCCATTGGGAAAGTAGCCTTAAACAAAGCCTGGTTTTCTTCACCTGGCTCTTCCCAACGAGTCACAATTTGTGGAGTTAAGGAAGATGTAGCCCAAGTGTCCATAATGTCTTGCTCAGCAGTAAAGCCGTTTGGCTGATCTCTCTGAGATTCGTCGAATCCTTCTGGCACATCGATAGTTGGGTCGATTGGCAAACGATCTTCGCTAGGCGTCAAAGGATGCGCGTAATCCACTTCCCCATTTTCGTTTACTGGATACCAAAGTGGGAATGGCACACCAAAGAAGCGTTGGCGAGAAATAAGCCAGTCGCCATTCAAGCCATGAACCCAATTCTCGTAGCGCACGCGCATAAAGTCTGGGTGGAAGTTAAGCTCCTTGCCGCGCTCAATAAGCTCAGCGTTCAACTTTTCGTCCGTGCCGCCGTTCTTTAAGTACCACTGGCGAGAAGTGACGATTTCCAAAGGCTTATCGCCCTTTTCGTAGAAGTTCGTCATACGCTTTGTTGGCTTTGGATCGCCTTCCATATCTCCAGCAGCTTGCAAAGCTTCAACAACTTCCTTGCGAGCAGAGAACGTGGTTTTGCCAGCAATCTTCTCGAACATTTCGCGACCGGATTCATCCGTAATCCAATCAGGAGTAGTCATTACAATGCGGCCGTTTCGCTGAATGATTGGTCGAGTTGGCAAACTCAAATCGCGCCACCACTCAACGTCTGTTACGTCGCCAAAAGTGCAGCACATTGCAATGCCAGCGCCCTTGTCCATTTGAGCAGCAGGATGAGCCAAAATCGGAACCTTCACCTTAAACAGCGGCGAGTAAACTTCTTTGCCAAAGTACTTCTTGTAACGCTCATCGTCTGGATGTGCAATCAAAGACGTGCAAGCAGCAAGCAATTCTGGGCGCGTAGTTTCAATATAAATTGGCGTACCATCTTCAAAGCGGAAAGCAATCTTATGATAGAAGCCAGGATATTCGCGCGCTTCAAGCTCAGCTTGTGCAACTGCAGTTTGGAAAGTTACATCCCATAAACCTGGAGCGTCTTTCTGATAAGCCTCTCCGCGAGCAAGATTGCGCAAGAATGCTTTTTGCGCAACTCGGCGAGGCTGCTCGCCAATAGTGTGGTAGGTTTGCGACCAATCAACAGAAAGACCAAGTCTGCGCCACAAAGCTTCAAAAAGCTTCTCATCTTGGGAAGTTAGGCGCTCGCAAAGCTCAATAAAGTTCTGCCTGCTTACAGGAACCTGGTCTTTTGCCTCAATCTTCTTGCCTTCTGTGCCTTCAAATGGCGGCTTAAAATCAGGGTCATATTTAAGCGAAGTATCTACGCGCACGCCGTAATAGTTTTGCACGCGACGCTCTGTTGGCAAGCCGTTATCGTCCCAACCCATTGGGTAGAACACATCAAAGCCTTGCATGCGCTTATATCGCGCGATAACATCCGTATGCGTGTAAGAAAATACGTGACCAACGTGCAAGTGGCCACTAACTGTTGGAGGCGGTGTATCGATTGAATACACGGCCTTACGGTCGCGAGAATTGTGGAACGCGTAAGTCTTAGCTTCGTCCCAATTGCTACGCCATTTGTCTTCAAGACCATCAACACCAACCTTATTAGGCAATGGTGTTAAATGTGCGTGTTTTACTGTGTTATCCTGTTCACTCATGAACTGAATATTAGAAACTCACTGAGACATCGCACTATAACAGAGCACTAAGAACTCACTAAGCCAGCACTATTTAACAGTCACATCATGCAAAGGAAGCAGCTGATCAGTCATGTTAGTAGGGTATCCACTCACATTTGACTTTGCAACAACAACGCTATTCCTTGCGTACAACCATCCCGAAACCGCGTAATCGCACAATTCTTTAGCGTACTTTTTAATGTTTTCTTCGTACTCTTGCGGACTTGTAGACTTCATTGCGTCTGCAAAATACTTTTGCGAAGCGTGATCTTGGAACAAATAGTTAGACTTAGTGTCTGCATACATTCCAGAATCCAAAGTGTGATTAGTCCAAGTAAGAGCTAAGTCGTATTTACCTTCGCGTATTCGTTGATCGATTACACTTTGGTCTAATTCTTCTAGTTTTACTGGGAATCCACCTGCATAGCTTAAGTTTTTTGCCATTTGATCGCAAACGCTAGCCATTCCAGTTGGAACAAGCATTGTGATTCCGCGCAAATATCCTGCAACAAAGTAGTGGTACATACCGTAAGCTTTTTGAACGTCGTGAGGATACGTGTTACTAAAATCTTCATACCCTGGAGACATAGGGTCGATTGGCCCGCCAACAAGCTGGCCTCCAAAAGGATCGGAAGCAAGAATAACATTTGGCTCAATCACATGTCTTGCAGCTCTACGAATTTGCTGATCGCAGAACATAGATGACATTCCCGTGTTAAAAGCAAACATTCTTAATCTTGTGCTTTTTCCCTTTACCAGCTTAGTGTTTGGCATTGCAGCCATTCGCTTGTTTTCATTTCCGTCTAGTGGAATTGCCATTTGCACGCTGCCATCTTTAACAGCGTTTGCTAAAGACGTATCATCGTTAAAATACTTAAGCGTTATGCTTTGGCATCCAGCTTGCCCTGCCCAGTAATTGTTGTTTCTAACAAGAACGAGATCCCCACCCTTGTTATATCCCTTTACCGTAAACGGGCCCGTTCCAATAGCATCGGAAGCGTAGTTAACAAAAATGTTTGTGTTGTAAACAATTCCAGCTCTTCCAGCTAATCGCCTTGGCAAAAGTGGGTCTGGAGTTTTAAGAGTTATATCTAGAACGTTAGGCCCAGAATTAGAAACACTTGTTATGTTTGTTAGCTTTTCGTAGCCAGGATAATTCTTTGTAATGCCTTGCTGAAGCGATTTAAGAACGGAGCTTGAGTTCATTTGGTCTCCGTTAGCAAACTTAATTCCGCTGCGGAGCCTAAATTTGTAATTCAATCCATCGTTCGAAACGCTCCAAGATTGCGCAAGTCCTGGGTGTAAAGCATTGTTTTCGTCTCGTTTTACAAGTGTTTCGTAAACGTTCTCCAAAAGTGCCTGTTGTAAGGAATCGCTATCGTCTGTTCTAATATCTAGCGAAGCTGGAGCCGTGCGTAATCCTATTGTTAAAGTTGAACTTGGCGCTGGAAAGATGTTTGTAGGTATTAAAGATCTTCCGCCTATAAACCGCCATCCGCCCCAAATTATTGCAGATAGAATGCCGATTAAAACAATAAATACAACCCATGGTTTAGCGCTTCGTCTAGTTCTATGCGCATATCTTGCACTACGCACATGCGAAGCAGATGAGTATCTTTCAAATTCAGGCATGATTAAAAGTTTATATCACCGTTTGAATTTGATTGCCGAATTTATTCACAAAATAGTCTAAAAATATCCTAAAAATATTCTAAAAGAGTTTCCTAGATGCCATTAATCTTGTAATCTTGCGCAAATTGACTTGCTACAATCTAACAGAAGGACACAAAAACCTAAGCGGGCAATCGCCGCAGCGCGGGTTTCTAGCAGTGCAAAACATTCTTCCGTGCAAAATAAGACGATGCGAAAGATTCGTCCATTCTTCTGGCGCAAAACAAGCTGTGACTTCTCGCTCGATTTTCGCTGCATCTTTAGCCTTAGCGCTAGAGTCACTCACCCAGCCAAGTCTTGACGTAACACGCATAACATGCGTATCTACTGGAAATCCTGGAATCTTAAAAGCGTTTCCTAAAACAACGTTTGCTGTTTTTCTTCCTACGCCTGGTAGCTTTGTAAGATCTGCCATATTATTTGGCACAACGCCATTAAAATCTTTAACAAGTTTTTGCGAAAGCTCAATAATATGTTGCGATTTTACTCTATAAAAGCCAAGCGAATGAATTATTTCTTGCACGTTGTATATTTGCGCTTTTGCCAAATCGACTGGCGTTGGGTATTCCTTAAAAAGCTTACTAGTAACCAGATTCACGCGCTTATCGGTTGTTTGCGCGCTAAGAACAGTTGCGATTAAAAGCTCAAATGGGTTCGTAAAATTTAGCGCACATTTTGGATTTGGGATTTCTTCGCATAAAATCCTGTATTCTTCGCGCATTTTGTTTTTATTTATCACATTTACCGCATTGATTTTATTTGTGTTATCTATTGTGTTATTTATTTTATTCGTGTTATTTGTAGCCAATATAAGCCTAGTCTAAATCGTTGGAAACGCTTGAATCCTCGTCACGTGAATCGCCAGAATCCGCGCGATTAGCGTTTTGTGCATAATCGTCATTTTCAACTTCGTCAACTTGAGCTTCTAATGGGTCGAAACGATATCCAACGTTTCTAACTGTTCCAATAACATGCTCATATTCAACGCCCAACTTTGCGCGAAGCCTACGAATATGAACGTCTACAGTTCGCGTTCCGCCGTAATAATCGTAGCCCCAAACCTCTTGAAGCAAATGCGCACGCGTAAAAACTCTACGAGGATGCTGAACAAAATACTTAAGCAGCTCAAATTCTTTATACGCTAAATCAATAGGCTTTCCGTGCAAGCTAACTGTGTAACTTTGCGTATCTACAACTAAATCTCCAGAGCACATTTGACCATTGCTGTTAACCTCAACGCTAGTAGAATCGGCAACAGTAGAGCCATCAGCAGAATCTGCAGATACAACTTTTTTAGCAGCTAAGCGCAATCTTCCTTCTACTTCGGCAGGAGAAGCAGTTGTTAGCATAACGTCGTTAACGCCCCAAGATGTGTTTACAACTGTAAAACCGCCCTCTGTAAGAATTAGAATAATAGACATTGTTAAATTAGACGCGCGCACAAGAGAACACAGCGATTTTGCTAAAGATAAGTCTTCTCTAGCATCAACAAGAAGAATAGTATCTTCTGGCATTTTAAGCATGCTAGAAGGTTCCATTGGCACTACGCGCACGCGATGCGAAAGAAGCGTTAGAGATGGCAAAACTTTTGCAGGCGCGGCACAAGAGGTCATCAATGTAATATCCGTCATATTGACACCTCCATAGCGCATAGAATTGAATTAAAATTCAAAATCAAGCTGTTATAAAAAAGAATTGTAATCCATGCTTAAGAAGAATCAAAAAGCGCAAGTGTACGCTTGCATATAAAATGATGTAAATACATGATTAACAAATTAAATACACGGATTGAATACACAGATTGAATACTGCGTAAACGCGATAGGAGCGTACAATGAGCAACACTATTCAGCGCAACAAAATGTATGATCACATTACGATTGTTGTAACTCAATTTGTTGCTATAGTTCTTTTAGCATCTGCTGCTATGCTTCCGTTTGCAACAGCAAAAGCAGTTTTAACTGTTTGCATTCTTATTCTTCTTGCTCTAATAACTTTTTGGCCACTCAAAGGCTCTACAGCCGATAAAGCTATTCCTTTTCTTGCATCAGTAGCGTCTATGTGGTGCGCAACGTTGGCCTTAAAAGGATGGCTGCCAAGCAGCGTGATTGATGGCGAATCAGAAGTTAGTATTCACAAATTTGTTGCTGCTATTAGACCATACGAGCGATGGGCAGTAAACTTTGCGCTAATTCTTGTTGCGGCAACATTTGTTAGCTTTGCTAGACAAATGTTTAGAGAAGATAGGTCTAATCTTGTACGAAACCTATCTCATTGCCTTACTGCAAGTATTGCATGCGCAGCCTTGCCTGGATGGCTTTTCTTGCCGTCAATTATTAAATTCACTTTTTCTGTGCGCGTATTAGAACTTGGCGTATTAGTGGCAATTCTTGGATTGTTTGTTGTGATTGTTTTGGCTGGCCTTTCTCACCTTTGGATTAAAGACGCGCAATACAATGCTGGAACAGTTTTTCCGCAAATTGGAACAGCTTTGATTCCAATTATGATGTGCGGAATGGTTGTTTACGGAGCTGGATTGGCAATGTTGCTTGTAGCATAAGCGATTAAAGTTAATGCTGGTTGTTTCACGCGTTGTTTCACGCAATATGTTTTATAGATAACAATTATTTATTAAAGATATTAAAGATATTAAAAAGTGTCTAACACATAAAATGCGTTAGACACTAATATATACGTTGTTAAAACGTTCGGAAGCTTGCGACTAATCGCAAAAACTACTTTTCGCTTTCTTCCAAACGCTTGCGAGCTGCAACGATTTCCTTTTCAGCCTGCTCTACACCAGCCCAGAAGTCTCCAGGAAGAACTTCCTTGCCTGGCTCCAAAGCCTTGTATTGCTCAAAGAAGTGCTTGATTTCTGCCTTGTGATACTCGTTAACGTCATCAATATCTTTAATGTCGTCAAAGCGAACGTCTGCTGGCACGCACAAAACCTTGTCATCTCCGCCAGCTTCGTCAACCATGTGATACAAACCAACAGCGCGGCATTCAACAACGCAACCAGGGAATACGGAATTTGGAATCATAACAAGAGCGTCAAGTGGATCGCCATCTTCGCCCAAAGTGCCATCAATGTAGCCATAATCATCTGGATAGCCCATTGCAGTGAATAGAGTACGATCCAAAAATACGCGACCAGTTTCGTGATCAACTTCGTACTTGTTCTTAGAGCCGCGTGGAATCTCTACCACAACGTTAAATGTTTCTGCCATTTTTACTCCTTAACGTAAAACTTAATGCTTAAGTACATTTAAGCATTTGTTTATCAATCTAACGTTTGTACATCTAACTTAGACTGTTCAGTCTAACTTTAGCGCGCAGCAAAGAGTATATAAAAACACTATGCGCACGATAGCGATTCAGAACCAGTTAGATATGCGGAATATATGCGAGACATATTTGTGTAATATATTTGCGACATGTGAAAAATAGTGCGCAATACGCTTGCGATATACGCGCAAGTAAATAGGATCAAAACGCAATAAATGCGCGATTTAGATAAGACACAGAAAGTGTCAACTAACCGATGCGAAAAAACACAAAGAAAAATATTAATAAAAAATATTAATAAAAACAGTAAAACATTTGAAAAATATTTTAGCTCACATTAAAAAAACTCTCGTGAATCAGGCAAAAATACGCGAAAAATCAAGGAAAAACTAAGACACGCTATAGGCGTCTTTAGTGTCTTAATACATAGATAATATGACTACGTTTTGGAGCGATACTAATGGAAAAAATCGAACATAAACACTTGTAAAACTGAACACAAAACTGAACACAAACACAACAAACACGTATTAAGTTGTAGGCAAGATGAAAGAATTGAACAACGCAACAAACGCTGCAAACAAACGCAACGCTGCAATAGACGGCATGCGCGCGATTGCAATTATTGGAATTGTAGCGTTCCACTTGCGTCCAATTGTATTCAACGGCGGCTTTTTAGGCGTAACAATGTTTCTTGTTATGGCAGGATACTTTAGCACCGTGTCTTTGCTAAAAATGTTCAGCGAGAAAAACGATAAAAATTCGCATTTAGATGGCAACCAAGAAAGCCAGAAGAAAAAATCAAAACTTATTGCCTACTTTAAGTACCTGCTTAAACGCATAAAACGAATATGGCCTTCTACGCTGGGCATTATTGCACTAAGCGCACCACTTATGTGGCTGTTTTCGCCAAGCCTTTTAACAAAGTTGCAATCAGATGCTCTAACTGGAGCAACATTTAGCAGCAACATGGCGTATATTTTGCGAAAAGTCTCGTATTTTGAGCAATCGGGGCTGCCTTCTCCTATTAAGCATTTATGGTACTTAGGTCTTATTATGCAAATGTTTATTTGCTGGCCAATTATTCTATGCGCAATTCTTAAAATAGTTAAATCAAAGTTTGTGCGAATGCTTGTTACTGCAACGCTTGCGATTGTTTCTGCGCTTACAAACATTGCAATAACAATTCTTTATGGAGAAGGGCAAACTATTGCACGCGTGTACTACTCTTTAGATACGCGCGCATGTGAATTCTTAATCGGCGCGCTTCTAGCAATGTATTGCACATGGTTTAGTGGAAAATCTGCTATAAAAATCATTTCGGACGCGTGCCGCTACATTGTTGGAAGCAAAAGCGAAAAAGAGCAAATTGAAAATCAAGAAAACGATTCGCAAAATGGCAAAAATAAAGGCAGACAGCCAATTTTAGAATCCGTTGTAGGATTTGCTGCACTAGCGTTTGTTTTATTCTGCTTTATTAAACAAGACGGACTAAAAACGTGGATTGTGTACGGCGGTTATGCGCTTTTTGCAATAGTTTGCGCGATTTTAATGCACGCTTGCATGCTAAAAAACAACGTTTGCGCAAAAATACTTGGCACTAGCGTGTTAAGCTACTTAGGCAAGAGATCTTTTGCGATTTATCTTGTTCATTTTCCTATACTCGAAGTCTTAAATCCTGCAACTAGAACAACGCATATAACGCTATTTGAGCAGATTTTGCAATGCGTGATTGTTGTCGCTGCAGGTGAAGTATTTTACAGAATTTTTGAAATGCCATTTGCAAGTAAATATATGACTTTTAGTGTTAGCGCAAAATCAGAAGATGCGAAAGATAATTCAAAAGATGATTCAAAAGATGATTCTATAGATAAAAATAAAAACCTTGATCTTTCTAGCGATACTTTAAGCGTTAAAAGCAAAAACATTCGACTTCCATTTGTTCTACGAAGAGTTGCAACTACTGTGTGCGCAATAGCGTGCATAGTGCTAATTGCTGCGCCATTAAACTGGAACAGCATTGCGCAAGCGCGAGCAATACAATTAAGACCAGAACTAACAAGTCAAGAACAAAACAATAAAACTCATTCGCAAAATGGCAATCAAAAGCCAGAGTCAGGCCAAAGCTCAAAGTCAAACAATAACTCAAACAATAACTCAAACAATAAGACAAACACAAAGTCAAAGCAAAATCAAAAAAGAAGAGTGGGCGGAAAGCGCCAAAATATAACAAAACAAATGCTTCCAACAAAGCCAAGCGCGCATAGAGTTCTAAACCCAATCGCAGAAAAAGTGCCAGCAAACATAAACACAAAACCTTGGAAAATTGACTCAAAACAAGACGTTTGCACAGCAGACATAACAATGGTTGGAGACTCCGTAACCGAAGGCGCAAAACCGTACCTTATAAAAGCTCTACCAAACGCTTGGATTGACGGAAAAGTTAGCAGGCAGATTTTCCACGGAGCCGAAGACTACCAAAAAGACATAGCCGAAAAACACCCTGGAAGTGTTGTAATCTACGAACTTGGAACCAACGGGCCGCCTAGAGACGAGTCAGTTTTACAAAACATGGTGAATATTACTGGCGGAAAGCCCGTGTACTTTGTAACAACTCGCGTGCCGCAACCTTGGCAAGACGAGACGAACGCAAAATTGCGCGCATTTGCATCAAAGCGTAAAAACGTTGGAATTATTGACTGGAATGGCACGAGTGCAGGTCATAGCGAATTTCTAACAGATGACGGAATACACTTAACGCCTATTGGCGGGCCACAATACGCACGAATGATACGACTAGCAGTGTGCGGCGGATGACTTGCGCATAGCAAAACAAACCGCCCAAATCACGTCAAAATATTACGATGGTACATATGAGTGAGTTAATAACCCCATTTTCCCAAAGCAATAAGGGCGATTCGATTGCAGAATGGAAGAATCCTCTGCGAGACCCGCGCGACTTGCGACTAGCCAAAATCGCAGGCCCGTGCAGCCTTGTTATATTTGGAATCACGGGCGATTTAGCTAGAAAAAAGCTAATGCCAGCCGTATACGATTTAGCAAATCGAGGACTTTTGCCTCCTGGCTTTGGCCTTACGGGATTCGCCAGACGCGACTGGACAGATGAGCATTTTGTAAACTTTGTTAGAGAAAATATTCAACAACATTGCCGTACGCCATTTTGCGAATCCACTTGGATTAATCTTGCAAAAGGCATACGTTTTGTTCGCGGAACATTCGACGACGCAAGCGCGTTCGAGCGATTAAGCAAAACCGTAAGCGAGTTAGACAGAGATCGCGGAACTCGCGGAAATCACGCATTCTACATGTCTGTTCCACCATCCAGCTTCCCTGTTGTAGCGCAGCAATTGGCTGCATCGGGGCTCTCACACTCCTCCGAAAACGCATGGAGACGAGTAATAATCGAAAAACCATTTGGCCACGATTTAGCAAGCGCGCAAGAGTTGGATCGCGTAGTTTCCGAGGTTTTTGACCCTAATTCCGTGTTCCGCATAGACCACTATTTAGGCAAAGAAACTGTGCAAAATCTGCTTGCTTTGCGCTTTGCAAACGCAATGTATGAGCCAATTTGGAACGCTAATTATGTTGACCACGTGCAAATCACTATGGCAGAAGACATTGGCATAGGCGGCAGAGCTGGATATTATGACGGCATTGGCGCTGCGCGAGATGTTATTCAAAACCACTTGTTGCAACTAATGGCACTCACCGCTATGGAAGAGCCTGTAAGTTTTAGCGCTGGCGATTTAACAGCAGAAAAAACTAAAGTCTTGTCTGCTATACGCTTGCCTAAAGATTTAGCTGCAAACACTGCAAGAGGCCAATACGCAGAAGGCTGGCAGGGGTCGTATAAGGCTATTGGATATTTGCAAGAGCAAGGAATTAGCCCAGATAGCACTACAGAAACGTATGCTGCTGTGCGATTAGACGTAGACACTCGCAGATGGGCTGGAGTGCCATTCTACTTGCGAACTGGCAAACGCTTAGGTAAGCGCGTTACAGAGATTGCTGTGATTTTTAAGCGCGCTCCACACTTGCCTTTTGAGACTACTGCTGTTCGCGAACTTGGAAACAAT
The DNA here is from genome assembly GCF_049815665.1 of Gardnerella piotii. NCBI lineage: Bacteria > Bacillati > Actinomycetota > Actinomycetes > Bifidobacteriales > Bifidobacteriaceae > Gardnerella > Gardnerella piotii. The sequence continues at coordinate 244,631 of NZ_CP187450.1, read as the reverse complement.
GCTATTGTGATTCGCGTTCAGCCAGACGAAGGCGTAACAATGCGATTTGGCGCAAAAGTACCAGGCGGAACGTCTATGGAAGTTCGCGATGTTTCTATGGACTTTAGCTATGGAAGATCTTTTACAGAAAACTCTCCAGAAGCCTACGAACGCCTTATTTTAGACGTTTTGCTTGGCGAGCCGCCACTTTTCCCAACAACGCAAGAGGTTGATTTAAGTTGGAAGATTTTGGATCCGATTGAAGATTTTTGGGCTTCGCTTAACACGCGTCCGCAACCATACCGCGCTGGAACTTGGGGACCAGCGGAAGCTGATGCCATGCTTGCTCGCGATAATCGCCATTGGAGGCTGCCATGATTATTAATCTTCCTAACACAAACACGTCTAAAATCTCCGCAAAAATCGACGAGCTTCACGAAGAACGAGGCGAATCCGCCACTGGACGCGTGCTCACTCTTCTTATTGACACCACTCTTAAAGAGCTTGAAAACGCGCTTGGAGCAGCAAATGCAGCTAGCCGCGAGCATCCTTGCAGAGTTATTGCGATTGTTCGCGATTGGCAAAGCGCTAATGCAAGTTTGCATAATCAAAATCAAGACAATCAAGAAAATCAAGAAGAAGAAACGCCAAACTTAGACGCTCAAGTGCGATTTGGCGCAGATGCTGGAGCAGGCGAAATCATTATTCTCTATCCGCATAATGACCTTGTTCGTCACCCAGATACGCTTGTTATTCCGCTTCTTGTTCCAGATGCGCCTATTGTTGCATGGTGGCCTACAAACGCTCCAGAAAATCCTGCTAAAGACTTGCTTGGAGCTATGGCAAGCAGCAGAATTACAGACGCTCAACGGGCCAGCAACACTCTTGAAACTGTACAAAATCTGCGCAAAAACTGGTCTTCTAAAGACGTGGATCTTTCTTGGACACGCATTACGTCTTGGCGTGCAATGCTCGCTTCTATGCTTGATCAGCCGCCTCACTTGCCGATTCTTAGTGTTAAAGTTAGCGGCCCTAAGCATTACGTTCCGTTGCATTTGCTCGCGCAATGGCTAAAAATCTCGCTTAATGTTCCTGTAGAAATTGTTGAAGATTCAAGCGCACATGCAATTACAGAAGTAAGTCTTAAGAGGCAGGATGGCGAGCTTTCTTTAACGCGACCTTCTGGTAGTAGCCAAGCAATAATAAGTCTTCCAGAGCAAGCTTCTCAGCCTATTTCTATGCCTATTCGTTCTTTGCAAGACTGCTTAAGTGAAGAATTACGCAGAATTGACCCAGACGAGATTTATGCGCAGCTTATTCACGCAAATTGTTGCACAATGCAGAGTAACGAACTTGCAAGATAACGAACTCTAATACAACAAGTAGAAATAATAAAAGGATTCATTATGGCTGAAGATTTTAGATTTGCACATAACGCAACAGTGTACGGCTACGACAATCAAGATATTTTAGCTGCTGTTGCTGCACAAAAATTTGTAACTTTGATTATGCAATGGCAGAACAATGTTGAAAATCTTAATAAGCCATTCCATCTTTTGCTAACAGGTGGAACAGATTCGATTCGCATGTTTCAAATGCTAGCTAGCAATCCGTTACTTCCAGCAATCAACTGGTCTAATGCGCATATTTGGTGGGCAGATGAGCGTTTTGTAGCTTATAACAGCGAAGACCGTAATGCGCGCAAGGCTCGCGAGCTACTTCTTAACATGCTTAGCGATCACAAAGTTTTGCAGGAGTCTCATATTCACGAAATGCCTGCAGATGAGCGCAATGCGCAAGAAGTGGCGAATGCTAGCGATGCTGAAAATGACGCGATTTTAGATGCTGCTGCACGCGAATACGAAGAAGAAATTATAGGATTACTTGGCAAAGAGCCAGTGTTTGATTTGGCGATTCTTGGCATGGGACCAGACGCGCATATGGCTTCACTTTTCCCAGGATTGCCGCAAATTCATAATCGCGATCGCATAGTTTTAGGCGTGAATCACTCCCCTAAGCAGCCGCCAATGCGATTAACGCTTAGCGTTCCCGTGCTGGCTCATAGCCGCCGCACTTGGTTCTTAACTGCTGGAAAGCAAAAAGGGAAAGCTTTAATGGACGCGCTTTCTGGGAGCAATAACCCAGACTATCCTGCATCTTTTGCTAACGGAAGTGAAGAAATCGCGTGGCTAACCACCGCAGAAACATTGCAAGCAGCAATCCAGTAATCTGCATAATATTCAATCAACTAAAAATTAAATCAGCATAGTCGTGTGGCGCATTTGCGAGAAGATGTCTTTCAAAACATAGCGCATTTGGGAAAAACAGCCCCTAAAAACATAGCGCATTTGGGAAAATCTGCTTGACAAAACATGGCGCATTTGGGAAAATCTTTATAAAACCATTGAAATATCAAGGAAAACTACACTCTGCAACAATTGAACAAATCAAGCACAAATTTATAATCCAAGAAAGAGCGCAAAACCCACATGTTTGATAGAAAGATATACAAAGAAATACTGAAATGGAAGCATGAATATGCACCAAATTATGCGCTTTTTCTTAAGGGAGCAAGACGAGTCGGTAAAACAACGTTAGCAGAAAAGCTTGGAAAAGAAGAATACAAGTCTTATATTCTGATTCGTTTCGATCAAACCGAAGAAGATATTAAGCAGCTTTTTATAAACAGTCTAAGAGATTTAGATACTCTATTTAACACAATACAGTTAGCTTACAATACCAGACTTTATAAGCGAGAATCTCTTATAATACTTGATGAAATACAATTATTCCCACAAGCACGGCAAGCAATAAAAACTCTACTTGAAGATGGTCGTTACGATTACATTGAAACAGGATTGCTTGCTTCTATTACAAAGAAAAGCAAGGATATTCTCATACCTTCAGAAGAGTACACATTAGAAGTACTGCCACTTGATTATGAAGAATACTTATCAGCGAACGATAACGACCTGATTTTCCCTACTATTAAAGGTCACTTTGAATCACTCAAACCTATGGGCAGTATGCACCAGAGCATAATGAAGTCTTTCAGAGAATACATGCTGGTTGGTGGAATGCCACAAGCTGTTCAAGCATACGTTGATACAAAAGATTTTGCGAAGGTTGATTTTGCTAAACAGCAAATAATCAATCTTTATAAGCAAGATATGCAAGATCAGGAAGAAGAGAACCCTACTTACGTAACTAATTTTTTCGATAGAATTCCAGCAGAGCTTTCCAAACACGACAAGCGTTACGTGCTATCTCACGTAGATTCCAACGCGCGTATTAAAGAATATAGGGATCCAATACGTTGGCTAGAAGAAGCAATGATAATAAATATTGCAAACAGCGTTGAAGACCCAAGTGTAGCTTTGAATCTATCTACTATCAACCATTCCTTCAAATGCTACATGATGGATACAGGACTGTTAACTTCATTAGCATACAAAGATAGACCTTACTTAGAAAATGAACTTTATAAAGCAATTCTGCTAGACAAGCTACACATTAATGAAGGAATGATAATAGAAAATATTGTCTCACAGTGTCTAAAAGCAAATGGACACAACGCGTATTTTTACAAAAAAACAAGTATCGATACCAAAAAGACAGTAATGGAAATAGATTTTCTCTTGCGCAAAAGCAACAAGATTATTCCAGTAGAAGTGAAATCTGGTAGTAGTAAAAGTGTGAAGTCAATAACAAACTTTATGGAAGCTTTTAGTCAAACCAGCAGCGAAGGAATCGTGCTTCACCACGGAGAAATTAAGCGCGAAGGCAAACTGCTTTACTTACCGTACTACATGGCTTCTGTGTTGTAAAAACAAGGCGTCGCATGCAAAACTTATACATGCGACGCTTACGAAATAATTATTTTTAGATTATATTAGTTTTAATCTTGCTTTACTTCTGGGCGATTAGGCTCTGCCCACAAAGTGTGGAATACTCCTGGCTCGTCAATGCGACCGTAAGTGTGCGCGCCAAAGAAATCGCGCTGAGCTTGAATAAGCGATGCTGGCAAACGCTTGGAACGCAAGCCATCGTAATATGCAAGCAAACTGGAGAATGCTGGAACAGGCACACCATGCTCCACTGCGCGCGCAACAACACGGCGCCAAGCAGCTTGCGACTTTTCAATAGCATCCTTAAAGTACGGCGCAAAAAGCAAGGAAACACTTGCCTGCCCAGATTCAAACGCCTCGGAAACGCGGTTCAAGAACTGAGCACGAATAATGCATCCGCCGCGCCAAATGCGAGCAACAGCAGCCTGGTCAATCTTCCAATCATGCTCAATTGCAGCAGCAGCAATCTCATCAAATCCTTGAGCATAAGAAACAATCTTAGAAGCGTACAAAGCTTGGCGAATATCCTCAATAAATGCCTTACGCTCAGAATCGCTAAAATCAAAATGCATATCTGGGCCAGTCAAACCCTGGTTTTCAGCAGCTTCACGCAAAGCAACCTGGCTTGAAAGTCCGCGAGCAAACACAGCTTCTGCAATACCAGTTACAGGGATTCCAAGCGAAAGCGCAGACTGTACAGTCCAAGTACCCGTGCCCTTCATTCCAGCGTGATCCACCATCATCTCAACCAAAGGCTTACCAGTCTTAGCGTCTTTCTGGCGAAGCACATCCGCCGTAATCTCAATCAAATAAGAATCAAGCTCGCCCTTGTTCCACTCGCTAAACACATCTGCAATATCTTCGGACTTCATGCCCAAACCGCGAAGCATTAAATCGTAGCTTTCGGCAATAAGCTGCATATCGGAGTACTCAATGCCGTTGTGAACCATTTTTACAAAGTGACCAGCGCCATCAGTGCCAATATGCGTTACGCAAGGCTCGCCTTCTGCAACAGCCGCAATCGACTTTAAGATAGGACCAAGCGTTTTCCAAGACTCCTCCGTGCCTCCTGGCATCATCGAAGGGCCGCGCAAAGCACCTTCTTCGCCGCCAGAAACACCGCAACCAACGTAGTGAAGACCGCGCGCGCGAATGTTTTTCTCTCGGCGAATCGTGTCTTCAAAGTAGGAGTTTCCGCCGTCAACAATAATATCTCCTGGCTCCATAGCACTTGCAAGCTCTTCAATAACAGCATCTGTAGGAGCACCAGCTTTTACCATAATGATTGCTGTGCGTGGGCGCTTAAGCGAAGCAACAAACTCTTCAACAGTTTTAGCTGGCACAAAATCGCCTTCGCTGCCATGCTGATTCATCAAAGTTTCTGTGCGCGAATAATGACGATTATAAACAGCAACTGTATTGCCGTGATGCGCAAGATTTCGCGCCAAATTCGATCCCATAGCTGCCAAGCCAACAACACCAATATTTGCTCTAGCTTGAGTTTCCGACATTTTGCACCTCTATCTTTTAATATTTATAACAGTAATATTTATAACCGTTTTATTATTTTATGATTGTTTTATCTTTAACACTTAACCAATCAAAACACACTTTTTTAAGTTTATCGTTTTATATGCACAAGCGTTTTTGTTGCGCTCACACGTAAATTTTGCACTATCGCAATAGTGGCAATTTTGTGATAAAGATTACATTTTTACTTTTATTCATCGCTATTTAGAAAGCATAAATACCGCTTAAATCTTATAGACACGCGTGCTGGCTCAAATTTGGAGACACTAGATATAGGGATTATCTATACAACACGCCACTACAAATAGTGTTAAGTGGTAGTAGACTGTTAAATCGTGCCAAAAAGCACGAAATTAAATAATCATAAAGCAAAAAACTTAAACACCACATAACGAAGGGAGACGAATCGTGACTATTACAGTTTTCACCAAGCCACATTGCCCACAGTGCGATGCCACAAAGCGTCAATTCACTAAGCTAGGCGTGAATTTTGAAACAGTAGACTTAACTCAAAGCCCTTCTACTTTAGACCAGTTGCGCGCTGCAGGATATCGCCAAGCGCCAGTGGTGATTACTCCAAACTCGTCTTGGAGCGGATATCGTCCAGATTTGATTGCACAAATCGCAAGTCAATTAGAAGATAACAATCAAAACGATTAAAGCAGTCAAAAATCAACAATCAAAATATGCAAAGCAGTCAAAATAATCAAAGCAATTAAGAAGCATAAAAATGTGTGATCAAGAAAATATGTCACAACCAAGCGAGCCAGAAGCGCGCGCACAAGGCGAATCAATCGGAGCTGTAGTCTATTTTTCTTCCGTCTCCGAAAACACACTACGATTCGTGAAAAATTGCGATTTTCCAAGCAACAATGTGAACGTGTATCGCATACCGCTTCGTCCAAAAGAACCAGAATTGCACGTGCGCGAACCATACGTTTTGATTGTGCCAACTTACGGCGGCGGAAATATTTCTAAAGCAATACCAATGCAAGTGCGCAAATTCCTAAACAATCGCGAAAATCGTTCGTTTATTCGCGGCGTAATATCTTCTGGAAATACGAATTTTGGAGACGCATATTGCGCTGCAGGCGGTCAAATTGCTGGAAAATGCGCAATTCCAAACATGTATTCGTTTGAGCTTACGGGAACTCAAGAAGACATAGAAAAAGTAGCGCAAGGAATACCAAGATTTTTAAGGCAATTAAAAGAAGCAGATAAATAAAGATAAACAAACAAAAACAACAAATACAGAATATAAATAAAAACAACCAGCGTTTGAAAAGCAAAAACAACGCACGAAGAAAGGAATAAAACCCATGAATAGCACGGATCCGATGAGCGAATCTACTTCGCTTAATCTTGATCACACTGACGACGCCAGCACTGCCAGCAGCAGCACAACTGCCGAACGCATTCGCAACAGCCGCGACTACCACGTTCTTAACGCTATGCTCGGTCTTTTCGACCCAGAAAAAGGTATTCAGTTTGACAAAGATCAGGAAGCAGAGAAGCTTTACGTTTCGGGTTACGTGCAAGAGCACAGCATGAAGTTTGATTCAACTCGCGAGCGCTTAAATTATTTAATTGACAACTATTACTACAACGGCAACGTTTTCCACAAATATAGCGACGAGTTTCTAGATAAGTTCTATGAGCACGCAGAAGCCGCTCACCACACTTTCGGTACATTCTTGGGTGCTTTTAAGTTCTACACTTCTTACGCTTTGAGGACCTTCGACGGCAAGCAGTATTTGGAAAACTTCGCTCAGCGCGCAGCTGCAGTCGCTTTGGAACTCGCAGATGGCGATAAAAAAGCAGCACTCAACTATTTGGACGAGATGCTCGCAGGCCGCTTCCAGCCAGCCACCCCAACGTTCTTGAATCTTGGCAAAGCCCAGCGCGGAGAGGCGGTAAGCTGCTTCCTCGTGCGCTTGGAAGACAATATGGAATCAATTGCACGTGGAATCAACTCTGCTTTGCAGCTTTCTAAGCGCGGCGGCGGCGTTGCTCTGCTTCTTACTAATTTGCGCGAGCTTGGCGCTCCTATTAAGCGCATCGAGAATCAGTCGAGCGGCGTTGTGCCTGTTATGAAGCTTTTGGAAGATTCATTCTCTTACGCTAATCAGCTTGGCGCGCGTCAAGGCGCTGGAGCTGTGTATATTAGCGCGCATCACCCAGATATTATGCGTTTCCTCGATACTAAGCGCGAGAATGCAGATGAGAAGATTCGTATTAAGTCGCTTTCTTTGGGTGTTGTGATTCCAGATATTACTTTCGAGCTTGCTAAGCGCAAGGAAAAGATGGCTTTGTTTAGCCCTTACGACGTTGAGCGCGAATATGGCAAGCCTTTTGCAGATATCTCCGTTACCGAACATTATGATGAGATGGTTGCAAATCCTCGTATTCACAAGAAGTACATCGACGCTCGCGAATTCTTTATGACTCTTGCGGAGATTCAGTTTGAGTCTGGCTACCCTTACATTTTGTTTGAAGATACTGTAAATCGCACAAATCCTATTGAGGGTCGCATTACTATGAGCAACTTGTGCTCCGAGATTTTGCAAACTCAGGAAGCAAGCACTTATAACGCTGACTTGTCTTATAGCCACGTTGGTCGCGATATTTCTTGCAATCTTGGCTCGCTTAATATTGCTAAGGCGATGGACGGTGACTTGGATACAAGCGTTGATTTGGCTGTGCGCGCACTCACTTCTGTCTCGGAGCACACTTCGATTGATTCTGTGCCTTCGATTCGTCGCGGAAACGCGGAAGGCCACGCTATTGGCTTGGGTCAAATGAATTTGCACGGTTTTCTTGCTCGCGAGCATATGCAGTACGGAAGTGAGGAAGCTCTTGACTTTACAGACATGTACTTTATGACTGTTGCTTACCACGCTTATAAGTCTTCCCACGCTTTGGCTGTGGAGCGCGGCCACGCTTTTGCAAGCTTTAAGACGAGCACTTACGCTAAGCCTGCAGGCAAAGGCAACTACTTCGATAAGTACACAGATGGCAGCCGCTCGCTTGAGCCTAAAACTCAAAAAGTTCGCGATTTGTTTGCCCGTTTTAACGTTGCAATTCCAACCGCAAACGACTGGGCGACTTTGCGCGACGAGATTTTGCGCGACGGCATTTACAACGAGTATTTGCAAGCTGTTCCTCCAACTGGCTCAATCTCGTACATCAACCATTCCACGAGTTCGATTCACCCGATTGCTTCTCGCATTGAGATTCGCAAAGAGGGCAAAGTTGGCCGCGTCTACTACCCTGCTGCATACATGACGAACGACAATATGCAGTACTTTAAGGATGCTTACGAGATTGGTTGGAAGGCGATTATCGACACTTATGCGGAGGCAACTCAGCATGTGGATCAGGGATTGTCTCTTACTTTGTTCTTCCCAGACACTACGACTACTCGCGATTTGAACAAAGCTCAGATTTACGCGTGGCGTAAGGGCATTAAGACTCTTTACTACATTCGTATTCGCCAGAAGGCTTTGGAAGGTACAGAAATCGAGGGTTGCGTAAGCTGCACGCTGTAAGTCGTAACGCTGAAAATCTTTCGCAAATTAAATCAAAAACTTAAAAATTTTATAAAACGTAAACACAAAATCAGGAGTAATTATGACAGAACTCAGCCCAACCGAGCTTAGAAGTAGCCTCGATAAGCCTTTCGGCACAAATCGCGTAATCGCAGACGACGCTATGATGGCAGCTTCTATCACACCAGCTCAGTATCGCTATCATCACGGTTCGCGCGTGCGCCCGGTTAATTGGAACAATATTGTTGACGACAAGGATTTGGACGTTTGGAATCGTCTTATTGCTAACTTCTGGCTTCCAGAAAAGGTTCCGCTGAGCAATGATATTCCTTCTTGGCGTTCCCTCACCGATCTTGAGCGCAAGACCACTACTCGCGTTTTTACAGGCTTGACTTTGCTTGATACCAGCCAGGCAACTATCGGTGAGCTTTGCCAGATTGAGCACGCTCGCACGGAGCACGAGCAAGCTATTTACACGAATATTGCTTTTATGCAGTCGATTCACGCTCGCTCCTACTCCTCTATTTTCTCCACTCTTTGCTCTAGCGAAGAAATTGATGAGGCTTATCGTTGGGCTGTTGGCAACGACGTTTTGCAGCAGCGTGTTACCACCGTGCTTTGCGAGTACGAGAGTGAAGATCCGCTTAAGCGCAAGATTGCAGCCACTATGCTTTCTTCGTTGCTTCTTTACGCGGGTTTCTATTTGCCACTTTACTTTGCTTCTCGCGGTAAGATGATGAACACTGCCGACATGATTCGCTTGATTTTGCGCGATAAGGCGATTCACGGCTACTATTCTGGCTACAAGTTCCAGCGCGGTTTGGAGCTTAGAAGCGAGAACGATAAGAAGAATCTTGAAAAGTTCACTATGAACTTGCTTGATACTTTGTATGATTTGGAAGTTGAGTATTCTGGTCAGATTTATGAAGGATTTGACTTCCACGATGACGTTTTTGACTTCGTGCGTTACAACGCTAACAAGGCTTTGATGAACCTTGGCTATCCTGCTAAGTACAGCGAAGAAGAAACTCACGTAAGCCCAGAAATTCTCGCAGCTCTTTCTCCTGCAGCCGACGAAAATCATGACTTCTTCTCCGGCTCTGGTTCCAGCTACATTATGGGCAAGTCTGTTGAAACCGATGACGACGATTGGGATTTCTAGTCACTTAGTTGCTTCATTGCTTCGTTAATTAGTTAATTAGTTAATTAGTTAATTAATCAGGTTGCTTATGCACTTTCATAAGCAACCTTTTTTATTTAATTATTTAAGAATATTTCCGTTTTGTAACTATTCTTAAATGTTGATTGTTGAGAACATGCAAACTGCTAATAGTAAAAGTTTTCTAAAAGTTTTCTAAAAACACTATCGTTAAAAATAGGTACGCCTATTTGTGTAGATAAAATCTGCACGTTAGTATGTTGGTAATTTACAAAACAGGAATCACAAGGAGGTGCTTATTATGACTAATCCTTTGCGCGGTATACGAGAAGAAGATATCGTCAAGTATTTTAAAGATCACAATCTTTCAGTTGATAAGACGTATGTATTTACAATGAAATACGACCCTTGGTGGAAAGATTTAATCAAACTATTTTTGTTACCTAAATTATTCTATGTAGCGCAAGGCGTTAATGCGCGTATTATTGCTGCCACTAATAATGAGTTTATTGTTGTTAATCCGAATGCCATTTTAGGCTCGGGTAATCTAGCTAAATTAGACGATAAGTATCTTCGTCGTATTGCGTGGAATCAACTCACTAATTTTGAAGTTATAAGTAAACCAACAACTCAAATAATTCGTTTTACTGCGAATGGCAAAACCGAAGAATGGAGTGTGCCAACGGAAAGTGCTAGCGTATGGCACTTTAATGTGTACAATCTTGATAATTTGAGAAAAACAATACAATCGCACATCTCTTGATAAGCGGATTCCAAAACAAGATACCATATATTGTATGAACACTACTTACGCAATTGTTGATAATGACACGCTTGTATTGCGATATATGCAACTTCTTCTGAAAAGTCGTTTGCCTGAAAACTTTGTTTGTGCATGGATGTGTTCTTCTGCAAAACAAGCTATTCATCGTTGCGTTACAGAAAATACTCCTGACGTACTTTTAGTAGATATGTCAATGAGAGAAATGAGTGGTGTTGATGTAATTAAAGCAATTCGCGAGCGCAATAGCAATATTGTTTTAATTGGCATTACTTCCTACATGATGGATGAATACGTATTGCCAGTCGCTAAGTCGGGTGGTCAAGCGCTAGTGCATAAAGATAATTTAGCAGACGTAGTTGCAGCTATCCAATCGAGCACAACAAGCTACGGTTGCCCAGAATTGCCACAATATATTGACTATTTTCACACTCCGCAAGAATCATTCAATATGATTTCTCAACTTCCGAAGACTTCAGTTTTGTCTCCTCAAGAATCGGAAATTATGCGATTGTGCAAACAGGGGTATTCTACGAAAGAGATTGCAGATCAGCTTAATGTGAAAGTTTCAACAGTCAACACGCATTTACGGCGTATTTATGGAAAACTTCAAGTTAAAAGTCGCATGCAGGCGCTCGCTGCGCTCGCAAAATACTCGCATGACATATAACGTGTAAGAAATTAACGTGTAAAAGTAGGTAGTTATGAAATTATTAACGCGTATGATCAATTTTTTGCCGCATGATGCTTGGCGGAAAATTGGAATTGGTGCAATCATAAGTTGTACTTTGATTCTTGAAATTTGTTCCTATAATAATCTTCATTACTACTCTAATTGGCATGCAATTACAGTTGAAATAGTATGGATCGTAATCTGCTTATGCATTGCAATATGGCCGCGTAAGGCATCTTTTATTGTGCTCATTTGGATGCCGTTGGTAATTGTTGCACCCAATATCAACTATTCATCTATGATGCTTACCATATTGATTTGTTTGGCAATTGCTGTAATTACTCAACCTTGGTACACCGTGCTTTCTTCTTGCGGAGTATCTTCATGGTTTTTTATTATCTGCGATTTTCAAAACGCTTATGTGTTGGCGTGGTGGCTTCTTATAACTCTTATCTCTAGCGCAATCTTAAAATACTATATTTCTACTATTCACCAGCAACAGGAACAGTTATTTGCGCAACGTTACAACGTTTTTCAAAAATATGCCACTATTGCGGCAATTCGCATGCACGATGAAGTAACTAATGAGCTTTCCAGCATTATGATGATGGCCCAACAATCTATTGAACCTCAAACAACTCATGACCAAGAGCATGAAAATTCGCGAGAGATTCTTCAATGTGCTACTACAACTATTCATAAAGCACGCAATATCATTTCTCTTCTTGACAATGCTACAACTGCAAGCACTAGCGATGTTATGCAATCGACTACATGTTATAAAGATTTTTGCACAGGCTTACGCGCTCTATTTGACTGTGAACAAAAGTCATTTGAAAAGCTTGGCTATATTGGTTCCATTGACTTGAGTAGTGATTTAACTGCTGAAGATTCTCAATCAATGCGTTTGCCTTTTGAAGAATGTGCTCAAATTGAATATATTTGCAGAGAACTACTTGCAAACGTAAAAAAGCATGCTGCAAAGCCTAAAGAATACGCTATGAATGTAATGCTTAATGACAATGAATGTCATATTACGTGTATAAATAGTGCGCAACGCGGTATTCTTGCTAACTTGCAATTAGGATATGGACTGCGTTTTCATAAGATGCTTGCGGAACGAGTTGGCGGAACTTTTAAAGTTATTGAAGATGACGATTCGTGGATTATTAATGTACACGTTCCTATTCATGCAGAGAAATAGCCATTGTGCAAGAATAAATTATTGTGCTTTCTTGCGCTTTAATCGAGTGCTTGGACGCTTTTCAATCGAGTATTTGGACGAACCTTTGCACAGCAGATGCAAGTAAGCGGTTAATCTGTGATGCAGAATGCTGTTTCGTTGCTATGTTATACACGTTATTGTGGCAGTTTTTGCTAATTTTACGATTTTTGCCACGATAACTGATATGATTGCTTACTTATATTGCAAAACTGTATCCTACAGGATAAAATACTTTTATGGAGATACTTCAAACAGTTGAGTATCGCAATTGGATGAAAAAACTTCGCGATACGCAATCTAAAGCTCGAATTAACGCGAGGCTGAGATTATGTGAGATTGCAGGCAAACCAGTAGGTGATTTACATCCAGTTTGCAATGGTATTAGTGAACTGCGTTTCACTTTTGGACCAGGGTATCGTGTGTATTTTGCACAAAAAGGCTCAAAACTAATGCTATTACTTGCTGGTGGAGATAAAAGTAGTCAAAGTAAAGATATTAAGCAAGCGAAGATACTTCTCGCACAATTAATTGAGGAGAAAAAATGGTAAATATAAGTAAATGGGATGCGAGTGAGTATCTTGAGGACGATGATGATGTTATTGCGTATCTAAATGCTGCAGCAGAACTTAACGATCCTCGCTTGCTGCAAGCTGCTATAGGTGATATTGCAAAAGCTCGAGGCATGAAAGAGATTGCTCAAAAAGCCGAGGTTGGAAGAGAAAGCCTTTACAAAAGCCTAAGACGAGACGGCAATCCTAGCTTTCAAACTATTGTAAAGGTTGTTCAAGCGTTGGGTGGACGTATTGCAATAGAACCAGCAAATGCGTGACATACCTAGTTATCGTGGCAGTTTTTGCTAATTTTGCGATTTTTGCCACGATAACGCATGATTTGAGTGATGCTAATTTAGCGGAATAACAACATTGACCAGCCAAGTGTCGTCATCTTTTTGCGCGCTTAAAGATCCATCTAAACGTTCCACAGATTTTTTGTGGAATAGTAGCCCTTTGCCAAAAACAAGCCTTTCACCAAACTTATTCAACGTCGAAATCGAATTCATACACATTATTTTGCATTCGCGCTCATCAACCGTAACATTCATAGAAAAATCAACGCTAGTATTGCAATGCTTGCGAATATTAGTAAGCAGCTCGCTGCACATGCGAATAGCACATTGAGCTTTTTCGGCATCAACTATTGCAGATACAGCAAGATTGCCACTCCCCGAACTTTCATCATTTACTGTTATAGAGCCATAATACCCAAGCTGCTCACAAATCTTACGCTCAGATTGCAATCGTGCGCGAATATTGCATAGAAAATCAGCCAAAGTCATGCAATTATTACCATTAGAACCATAAATAAACTGCGTGCCAGCAATACTAGCAATATTTGAATCTAAAGAATCATCATACTTATGCTCAGCTTGCTCAAGTAGATTAATAACAAGTCGCGTTTTAGAAAGCGCATTACGAGAATGCTCAACAATCTGCTCTAGCGACTCTTTTGTATGATCACTTTTCTCGGCATACAAAGCATCAGTCGCAAGCAATGTAATATCCGTAATCTCATTGTTCACATCGTCGTGCAATTGCAATGCAACAGAAGCAATATAAGAATGGAACTCACTGCGCACAATATCCATTTTTGCGCGATTATTTTCTTCCAACATGTTCAAATACTTGCGCAAAACGTAACCGCAAATCATGGAAATAAGAATAAAACAAGGAAAAGTAAGCGGAATGTACGCCATTTTTGCAAAGTACATAATATTCAGCGAAACTATGTACGCACAAAGCAAATACTTCCACGAATCGTAAAAGCCTGCAACAAACATACTAGCGATCAATGAAAAAAGAAAGCAAGTTGCATTTACGCCTGGTACTGCCAGCGTTACGCAATACAAAATCGGAGTTACGAGGGATATTTGACGCGAAAAAGCAATCAAAAGAAATATTGCAAACATCCAAACGTATTGGCACACAGATTGCTGCGGATTATGCCACAGACCAGCCGTATTACAAGATTGCACATCCATTGACACTACAAGAATCGCCAATATTATGAATAAAGTTCGCTGAATTTTCCAGCTTTTAACCAACTCAATAACGCGCGAAAATGTTTTCATTAACATGCATTATCCGTTTCTTGCAAAAAATTCGGATGATTCTGCGGCGAATCATTAAAATATTGCATATTGCTATTTTGCTCACGATTTTGCATTGCAGCAAACGCGGATATTGCTTGCACTCGGTTAGAAACATGCAACTTTTTGTAAATTCTATGAATATGCGTGTTAATAGTGTTTGGCATAAGACCAAGTTGAGACGCAATCTGATTCGTTGTGTAGCCTTTAGCGAGCAGATCCATAATTTTTAGTTCTTGCGGAGGCAAAACGCTGCGCGAGCTTGATTTAGAAAGCCTAATAAAAGATTCTTGCGGTGTAGCAAAATCGTAAGCAACGTCTTTAACACAACGGCAGCCATACACCTGCTGATTATTACAATATTGCAAAGCTTCTGCTAGACCTTTGAAATTGTCTTTAGCAACCATCGCTTGCCCGCCAACTTGCGAAACCATCGAAGCGTAGGATCTACAATCGTAAGAAGTCATGCCAATTAAAATAATGCTGTTGTTTTTCTCGCGAATTGCGCGTATTACGTCTACTCCAGACATGTCTTTCATTGACATATCTATCAAAATATAATCTGGAGTAGTTTTTGCTACTTGGCAATATTTCAAAGCTTGCACGCCTGATTTTACGCACCATTTGCACACGTACTCGCTTGGCAAAAGCTTGCTGAGCACGTTTCGCATAACCGCTAAAACTAATGGATCGTTATCTACTATTGCATACGTTTTTGGCATAATGGCTTTCTTGCAATCTTATGCTACTTTTCTTATATTCTACTTTATAAGCATGCTCAAAGTAGAGCAAATCGTGTAGTAATAAATGATTACAAGTAATGCATGTAAATCAAATGTGATTATAATAAGTAACAATATGTGACTTTTAGTTGCGTTGAAATTCATCTTCAATAATGATTGCAGCAGGATTATATGACAAAACGACTAGTAGTATTGCACTCCGCAGAAGTAGCTGCGGTGGCGCTTGCCTCAACAGCTGCTTTTATGCGTAGCTTTGGCTTCTTCGTTTTGTGGCTTGTACCAGGACTTCTTTCTGTTGCATTGTATTCTTATGCATATTTTTTCTTGCGTAAAAGCGTTATTAAAGAAAAAAATGCGTATATCGCAAATAATATATCTAAGATTGATGGCGAAGGCGCTAACAGAACAAGTAATGATGTTGAGAATATAGAAAGCAACAAAGATTACATAATTACTCTTGAGCAAGAGCGCAAAAAAGTCGAATCACAAAATAAGCAAATACGTAGCAATTATCTAAATAATTTAACAAATATTATTACATGCTTTATTTGTGGGCTTATTCACGTTCCTTGGATTTATTACTATGGAATTGCAAATGGCGTTGTAACATTGGTGATTCTGTGGCGAGTAATAAAGCGCCCACAAGGTCACCCTATTGATGAAAGCGATTTTTAAGGATTTAGACTTTAAGGATTTAAGCTTTTAAGGATCTAAGCTTATTGTTGATCTTCCATTGAAAGATTTAATCCTTTTGCAGCATTGCGAAAATATTCTATGTAATCGCCATAGCCGTCTGCAATAATAGCATCCTCTTTTACAACAAAAGAGCCATTTTCTAGCACAATATATTTTGTAAAGAATTCTTCTAATTGCTTAGCTAATTCATCAATTTCATATTGTGAAAGCTCTTCGCTACTATTTTCCGCAAGGTTATCTTCCTGCTTTTGAATTTGATTAATGCTATTTTCGCAAACTTTTCCTATTTTGTTCACGTTATCTTCTGGCTGCCAAGAGTTTATGCCAAAATCACTCATGCTTACACTACCAATATTTGCGCTACTCATGTTTGTATCTCCTTGTATTTGTAATATATTCACAACTTATATTCGCAACACATATTTTCAATATATTTGTGCGTTGCTTTAAGTCTAATTACAAACATTTTCCGTGCAATCTTGAGTACTGAGTTTTGAGTACATAGTATTTCTCGAAGACTTGCAGCATTTATACTAGAAATACAAAATGCATACGAACGAGAAGCAGCGTACGCGAATTAGCTACAATGCTCACAAAAAAAACAGCAAATTGGAAGGGAAACAACTCATGAGCAAGGACTCTATAAAACTTATTAAAAAAACGCTTATTTGGATTCTTAAGTGGGCAATATTTACAGCAATCGAATTCCTTCTTTTGTACGTTGCGCTTATATCTTGGAATCATGATTTTGCACAGTTCATGAACGAATACAGAAATGCGATTATTCCATTTATGGCAGCAACTGGAGCTATGGCAGCAGCGATGATTCGCGACGAAGGCACTATTTTTGAAATCAAGAAGTAAGATAGCTATTTTCAATAATACGTCTACCACGAGGTATAGTGTGAAATCTGTTTTAACGTGACGCATTAACTAGCGCCCAACTTCAGCGACGATATGGAGCTAACAATGAGAAGAAATAATAAATATAACGG
This sequence comes from Gardnerella piotii, assembly GCF_049815665.1. Lineage (NCBI taxonomy): Bacteria > Bacillati > Actinomycetota > Actinomycetes > Bifidobacteriales > Bifidobacteriaceae > Gardnerella > Gardnerella piotii. Next base: position 227,308 of record NZ_CP187450.1, on the reverse strand, counting down.
CATGCGCATATTTGCTGCTTCAACTGTAATTGCAGCAATGTCACTATTTTCTGTATGTTCAATAAGCGCATTAGCTATTACCCCCCCGCAGCAGCAGTAACCGCAACTAACCCAACTACAGAAAAACAACTTTTTGTAAATGGCACAAAAGGATCAGATGGCGACACAAACGATGGATCTGAAAATAAGCCATTAAAAACTATTCAAAAAGCTCTTGAAAAAGCTGGACAAAACTCTGCAACGATTACCATTAAAGGCGATTTTACGCTTACTGTCCCTATAACAATTCCAAGCGGCATTACACTTTCTATCGCTGAATCCGGCGCCACAATAACAGGCTCAAATAATACCAACGATGGCATCACGCTGGAATCTGGTTCCACACTTCGCGGTGACGGCGAATTGACAATGAAGAACTTTAAGGTAGCTCTTACAGCGGATAAAGGCTCTACTATTACAGATGGAACATACAATTTCAAAGATAACGCAGTAGAAGACGGACATGGAATTTACCTTGCTGGAACAGTAAAAGGTACAAACAAAAATAAATTAAAAATTACTGCTGACGACAAATGTGATGCAATTTTTTATGGTCCTGGTGTTACTTTCGAAAATGCTACTATTAACGTTAAATCACAAACTCCCGCATGGACTGAGGCATATGATTTAACTTTGAAGAATTCTTCACTTACTGTAGCAGGCTTTGGAGGGCCAGATGGTTCAGGACTGGCATACTATGTCAACAAATTAAACATGGACAATTCGGAGTTTGTGATTAATAAAAATGGTAACGGGGGACACAGAACTGGTTTAACAATTCAAGGCGCGGCAACTATCAATAGTTCACGAATTGTTGATAATGCAGGAGATCACGCAGGCATTTCCGTTTGCCCAAATTCAAAATTAGACGTTACCAACTCTACTCTTGAATTTAATAATAATGGCGAGGTCGGCTTAAATATACATAGTGGAAAAGTAACTCTCACCAATTCTGCAATCACAGGCAGTACACGCACGCTTTATAAGGCTAAAGACGGCGGCTCTATTGAACCTGACAGCAACTCCTCAATAGGTGAGTCAGCAAGTAAAAATGAAGAAGCTAGTACTCCAAACGTCGAACATACACAACAGGAGGATATTGATCTTCCTGCAGATTCCACAGAAAAAACACCAAGCCCTACGCCACTACCAAAAGAAAATCCAAATAATAAAATCGTAGAAAAACGCAGAAACGAGAATAAAGAACTTCCAAAAACAGGAAGCGCGATATTACTAACTGCTTTTTCTGCAATTTTAACGTTTGGACTTGCTGGAGTCATAGCACAATTAAAGCGCATAAAAATGAATAAGCAATAATTTCATAAGAAAAACAAACAAAAAAATAGGGGTTAGTATTGTAAACAACTGCACTACTAGCCCCTATTAATTACATGCAAATATTCAACAATATAATCACGATTATTATAATCACGATTATATTAATAAAGTAAGATAGTTCAAGATTATTTTGCGGATGCGATTGAAGCCTCTTGGCGAGCAACGTCAAGCGCTTTGTTGAAGGCATCACTAGTCCAACTTGCTCCAGCAACAACCGAAATATGCAAATCTTTTAACGGTTTTCCAACGATTTTTCCTGGAATAGCCTCACTAAAAGCGCTCATGTGTTTTTTGGAGATTGGCGTAAACGGATGAGACGTTATTTGCACACTGCTAATATTTCCATTTGCAACGCTTAAATTCACGTCAATACTATCTTCTGCAACTGGCCCATACTTAGCTTTGATTTTGTAATCGCCATCTTTGTAATTGCCAGTGTCTGTTTTAGGCGAATTTTGCTGATTTTGCTGATTTTGTGAATCCTCACTTTGTGCAGAAGCGTGCGATTGTTGAGCGCCAGAATCGTAAGATTTTGAAGAATTGCCACTATCGTTTTCGCTTTGACCAGAGTTTCCTGCAAACTCATCATTCATTGGAACAGCGCTCGGCTCACCGCAAGATGCAAGAAACGCACTTGAGCTAGCCAAAACCGCAATCGCAGCAACCGTTTTTGCAATTTTTTTAGACTTCAAATCATCACGCAAATTATTGCAGCGTGAAACATTGTGAAACATATTGTCTAAAATCATAAATCATCGCCTTTAAATCTTAAATTAAAACTATACGCAACTAATCATCTAAATTCGCTAATTTAGGCGACTTAGTAGGCTCATGATTTTGCAAAGATTGCGCAACGCTTTCATCAACATGCGCACTCGTAAACGCAGGCTTGCCACCAATCGCCTCGTACGCTTTGCGCGCATCCTCATTATTCCAACGCTCCCCAACAAGCACACCGTGGTTGAGCATAATTTCACGATCCGCGCATTGAGCTACCAAAGAATCGTGCGTTACAACAATAATCGTAGTGCCCTGGGAATGAAGCTGCTTAAACAAGTCGAGTACAATCTGCTCATTCTTTTCGTCCAAATTACCAGTCGGCTCATCCGCAAGAAGCAACTTCGGGCAGTTAATAAGAGCACGCGCAACGCACACTCGCTGCTGCTCACCGCCAGAAAGCTGGCTCGGCAAATGATGCGCGCGCTCCTTCAAACCCACGCGTTCCAAGGCTTCCATTGCTTGCGATTCATCTACAACAGAATGATAGTATTGCGCAACCATCACGTTTTCTACGGCTGTTAAATGTGGCACAAGATAAAACTTTTGGAACACAAGACCTATTACGTTTTTGCGAACGTCTGCAAGCTGGCCCGCGTTCAAATCCTCGAGTTTTCGGCCTTGCAAAGCAACGGAGCCTTTAGACGGCGAATCCATGCACCCAATAATGTTCATTAGCGTAGTTTTGCCAGAGCCGCTCGAGCCAACAATCGAAAGCCACTCGCCTTGCGGCACAGTAAGCGACAAATCGTCAACAGCGCGAAGAGAGCCGTAAATCTTGGAAACGTGGTCCAAAGTCAACAGCATTTCTGGCTTGGTATCTGTATTTTCCTGCCTATTTTCTACATTCTCTGCCATATTAAATCCTTAACTAAAATCCTTAACTAAACATTCTAAAAACATTCTAAAAACACTCCAAAAACACTATAAAAGCTATTCTTCTCGAAGCACAATCGCAGGGTCGATTTTTGAAGCGCGCAAAACAGGCGGCAACGCAGCAACGCAAGACGCTGCAACGCTAAACACAATAGAAAACGCCACCAGCCACCAATTCACGCTCAAATCTCGCGCAAACACCATTGACGCAAGCAAACGCGCAAATCCATACCCCACTGCCGTACCAGCGATTCCGCCAATAAAACCATAAAGCCCAGATTCCGCAGTGAACTCAACGCCAATGCTCTTAGCACTCGCACCCAAAGCTTTGCGCAAGCCAATCTCATTTCGTCGCTGCTGCACAATCGAAGAAATCGTAGTGCTTACACCAACCATCATCAACGCAAGAACAACCAGCGAAACAATCCAAAATAGGCTGCGAAGCATAGCAATAATGCCAGTATCTGCCGCTGTAACTTTAGTAACTTGTTGCGCACGAACGCGCATAGAAGTCATATCGTTAATGCTGCGCACAACAGCATCTACATTCGGCGCAGAAGACGAGTAAGCAATCACGTCCGCACCGCGCTTAACGCCTGTAAGCACACGCAAATCCGCGTTAGTTGCGTAAAGCATGGAATCTTCGGCGTCTCCCGTGTCTAGAATGCCGCAAACGCGGAAAGTTGTGCCGTGAGTATCCATAATATCTGTGGAAACTCTGCCTTCAACAAGCTTTTTTGAGGAAGATTTATCTGTTTGATTTTCTGCTTGATTACCTTGCGACTTACCTTGCGACTTTTGCGCGGGCTTGTGCGAATCCGAGGAATTATCGCCAGCGCGATACGCGATTGCAATGCGCGAACCAATCTTCAATCCCATAGCCGAAGCAACATCTCGCCCAACCATAACGTTGCCACTGCTAGGCCAAGCGCCGTCCACGTTCCAATGCTTATTAAGCGACTTAACAGCGGAAACATCCACTCCAGCAAGCACGTACGGAGCCGCATTAATGCGCACATTTTCGTAACGGTAGGTAGCAGATCGCATAGCACCTTTTGCAAGAACCATGTCGTTAGTGTGCAAAACCATTGCGCGATCAATGCCATTTTTCCACTCGCCTGCAAGCGGCGTCACAATAATATTCGCTCCGTACGTGCGCATTTCGTCACTCATTTGTTGAGGAACAACAATGCAGATTGCAGCCAAGCAAAATAGCGTAGCGGCACCAACAAGAGTTGCAACTACTGCCATAAGCGCACGCGACTTTCGGCGAAAAACCGCGCCAAAAAGCATAGTCGCAAACATTGCGCTATTAGAAGTCATACCCAAACCAGATTTAACGCCCATGAAGCACCTCCGCAGGACGCACATGCAAAATAGAGCGAATAGAAGAGCCAGCAGCAGCAAGAACAGTAATCGCAAGAAGCACAAACACCAGCACAAATACCATTGGTCGAAGCGAAATCGCAGAACCAAACACGCTAAATCCAATCACTTGCGCAACGCCAAAGCCTGCAATCATACCAATAAGCGCACCAACGCACGCAATAACCGCTGTTTCCATAAGCATTAGCCGCGCAACAGCGCCATCGCGCGCACCCAGCGCCTTGAGCAGCGCAAGCTCCCCCGAGCGCTCCGAAATCGCAGCAGCCATAAGATTTGCAACAGCAACAGCCGCAGCAACCAAGCTAAGCGCCGTCATAAGCACCATCACAGCGCGCGTCTTGTTAAGCACGCTGCCTTGCATAGCCGAAACTTGCCGCACTTGCTTTGCAACAGCTCCTGGAATCACTTCTTCAATTTGGTAAGTAATCGAGCTTGGGTAGGCTGTGCAATACCACGTCTCCCACTCTTCTTGGCTAAGCGCCGCTGGATTCTTCGCCGCTTTACGCGCTAAATCGTTTTCTGGCGTAGTCAATGCTTTAACTTCAATCGCCTCAACCATATTTGGCCTATTGGAAAGGCGTTGTGCCTGGCTGGAATCCGCGTAAATCGCGTTATTGTCGATATCTCCAGAATCGTAGATGCCAACAATTTTAAGTGAGATTTGCCTGCCAGAACGAGTTAGTTTTATTCGCTGACCAACTTTTAGATTATGACTTTTAGCAAGATTTGCACCAACAGCGGCCTCGTGCTTAAAATCGCGCGGGAATCTGCCTTCAAGCATCTTCCACCAAGACCGCATTCCTTGCACGCCAACAACTGTTGTCTCTCCAGAAGCGAGCGCAAGCTTGCGATTAAACCACGTGCCAACAATCGGAACTACTGAATTAGCAGATTTAGCGGAATTAGTGGATTTAGCAGAAGAAGAATTAGCAGAATTAGCAGATTCAGCAGAAGAATTTGCTTTAAGATTTGCATAAATCGTTAGTTTTGGCGCAAAATTCGTTATGTTAAACGCCCAAAAAATCATTTTGATTTTTGCAGCATCCGATTCCTTCAAAAAAGCGGTAGATTCTTGACTTTCAGCATCCGCCAAAGTTTGAGAAGTTTGCAAAGCTTGCGAATTACTATAGTCCGACTTTGTGCGAGACGCATACAAATCGTTCACAACAGCATTCGACTTAGGCTGAACAATAATATTGGATCCGTAAGAGCTAAGCTCCGCGTTAATTTTGTCTCCAACGTCGTAAACAACGCTAAGCATTGCAACGCTTACACACGCACTCAAGCACACAACAATCGCTATAAGAACTCGCTTTTTAATCTGCCTTGCAAGAGATCGCGCAACCATTCGAATCATAAACATTTGCAAGCACTCCTACTTAAAGTGCGAGCTAAGCACGTCTAAATCGGCTGTGTGAATGGTAATTTTTCCGCCACCAGCCTTGTATGGGAATGGAATCGGGTTGCATCCGCCCTTAAAACCAATAGTCGCCAAATTTATTGCAACATCGCATTTTCGGCATATTATCTTGCCGTCTTTTTCGTAGTAGCCTGCGTCTCCGCAATTTTCGCAAGCATCCAAACCCACTCCATACGCTCCACCATTTTTCTTGATGATTATAAAGCGCATAACAGTGCCATCTTTAGCTTTGTATTGGAATCTATGCAAGTGGCCATCGCTAATTTGCACAAAGTTGATTGTTGCTACGCCATCATGCAACTCGTACGGTTCTGGCGGCGTAAGCGTTGGCTTAATATTCATAAGATACACGCCAGCAGTAAGCGTAAGTATTACTACGATTGCAGCCATTAGCGCCGCAAGCGCAGACCTTCTAGACTTGCGCTTAAACGCTCGCTTTGCGCGGATTTGTGCAGGATTTTCTCCATCTACAGTCGTCTTAAAACCAATTACAATAGACGCAAATGCAGGAATCAAAAACACGCAAATTTGCGCAATAATCATAAGCGGAGCGTTGTTTATAAGCCAAACAAGAATGCTAAACGAAAAATCGTCTATATACAGCAAAATACTTCCTTGCATAATTTGCAGCAGGGATGTTAAATGCTGAATTAGCAAAATTATTAAGCTTAGAATAATTGCGATTTTAAAGGCGCCAATACTCGCGGTTGTACGCAAAGATCGCACCATAAGACTTATGCAAATCGCAGCAGCCGCGCCAAGAATAAATCCTAGCGCGCGAAGAAGCATATCGGAAGTAAACGGAGGCGTGCTGGAGTCAACGAAAATCGTAAGCTGCAAAATAACGTCTGGGAGCGCGTAAAACACTGTAAACGCTAGGCATAGCGCGCCAATTGCATTACTTATGTGCAAGGGCAGCGGATTTTTGCGCCATTTTGCAACCGTTTTGCCAGACGCGCCAACACAGGCGATTGTTGCAACATCTAGCGGAACTGCAATGCAAAGCGCTGGAAGGTTCACAAAATTGCGCTGATTAATCACCACGCTTGCGCGCAAAAATGCAAAAACAAGCGCCGCAACTGTTCCAAAAATCAAACCAAAAAGTCGCCAGCGGCAGCTGATTGGCTTATCTCGTCCCTCGCCAACGCTTAGCGTTGCGCTTAATCCCATTGTAAGCAGCGCAAGAGGGAGCAGCCCTGGAAGTACTGTAACGAACATCCTGAGCATGTTCCCTCCTTTGCTATTTATGTGTTATTTGTTATCTATTTTTGTTTTTTATTTATGCGCCATTTTGCACTATTTATGCATTACTCATGCATTCTACTGGCAAAACTACCACTGACGTGGAGTGTACTTCCAATCGTCGAATGTAGCGGTAATTGGCTCAGTCCAGAATCGGCCAGTCACGCCCGTAGCAGGATCTACGTGAAGCATCCAACCCTTCTTTTCTGGCGATTCAACAGAAAGCACTAACTTGTAGTTTCCAGCCTTATCGAGCTTAACATTTGCGCCGTAGTGTGGGCCGTCGGAAGCGTTCATTTGCATAAACGTGCCCTTTACAACAGCGTCACCGCTCGCCTTATCAATAATTTGATAATTCACAGTCAAATCTGGAATAAACTCGCCCTTTCCATAGCCAAGCTGTGCACCTTTCTTGTTTGCGTGAATATCTGCCTCAAGGTGGAAGCTTGCCTCGCTTGCCTTTAAGCCCATGCCTGCTGGAACCATGTCGACTGGCTGGAAGTACACAGCGCCAATCGTAAGCGGGCCAATGTTCTGGTCTTGGTGAGGTCCAACTGGAACCTCTTCAAAGCCCTTGTCTCCTCCCTTATCGTCGGCCTTCTGCTCAGATGATTGTGGCTTTGACGCAGACTTTGCTGCGTTTCCGTTTGCGCCACAGCCAGTGAGTGTTAGCATTCCTGCAAGCGCTAAGGCTGCAATTGCCATCATCTTTTTATTCTTCATATCTAACCTTTTCTATTAGTTATTGTTTATTATTGCTTGATTTTTAGTTTTGATTTTTAGTTTTGACTTATCCGTTAACTGTTGCCAACGGTTGCTTGCGATTTGTGCGCGCGCACAAAACTCGCACAAAGCAGCGCAATAACTACGATTGCAGCTACGACTTGCGCCGAAATCGTTTCAACGTACGGATAGAATCCAAGCCAATCGTTAGTTGGCAAGCCTTGAATATACGCGCCAGCGAGCGCATCGCCCTCTATAAGCGCATGCACACCTCCGCCAGCAAAAATCACCACTAAAATGCACATAAGCGCGCTTGTTCCTGCAAAGAACGGGCGAATCGGTATGCGCACAGATGCAAAGCGAATCAGCAAGAAGATTACAACTAGAACAGCAGCTGCGGCCACGAATCCGCCCCAAATCATGGAGTCAGCTCCGCTTGATACAGCAAAAATCGCTTGGTAGAAAATCACAGTTTCTGCGCCTTCGCGAAACACTGCTAGGAAGCTTAGCAACGCTAGAGAAATCAAGCTGCCTTTAGAAACAGCTGCCGTTGTTTGGTTGCGAATATACTCGTTCCAAGCTTGCACAGAAGATCTTGAAATCATCCAATTGCTTGTGTACAGCAGCATAAGCATTGCAAACAGCGCCACAACGCCTTCCGTAATCTCTTGCTGCGGTCCAGAGCCATTGAACAACAATCCAAATAGCGCAGCAACAACAAGCGACGCCGCAATTCCAGCAACAAGACCCATGTAAATGTACTTAACCATGTACTTGTGCCCAGATTTAATAAGATACGCGATTATTGCAGCAACAACCAGCAGAGCTTCCAACCCTTCGCGCAACAAGATTATAAAAGCCTGACCAAAGGAGCTTGTTATAAATTGCATAAACACATTGGCATTAGCCGCCGCACCGCCGTCTAGCTTGGATGCATCTTCAATAAGCATTGACTTAAGATCTGTAAACAGCTTTTTTGTTTGCGCAAATGATTTGCCATTGTTCATAGCCTGCCTGCACTCTTTGAATTGATATTCAACAGTGCTTACTCGGCTGCCGCTTATTGCGTTCATAACGTTCTTCTCAAAACCGAGCTTTTCATAATATTGGTAATAGGCTTCGTTCACTAAATCAACAGCTTTTGCAACTTCTTGCTTATTTGCTTTTGCTGCTTTATACGTTGATGCAGATTTGTCGAGTATAACGTTCATTTCTCGCGCTACTTGACTCCAAGTTCTGCCGTTTCGTCCAAGATTCTTCTTTTTTGCGGCATCGAGCTTTTTGCGTTCTTTTGCGATCTGCGCGCGCAATTTGGACGCATAAACATTCGGCTTATCTAGATTTGTGTTTGAGTCTAATTGAGATGCTGTTTGCGCAACGTCTGCTTCTAGAGCAGATACGACTTCACTAATTTGCGCGGCCTGATTTTGTTGATATACCAGCGTTTGTAACTGTTGGAATTGGTCACTTTGCGATTGAACTTTATTCTGACTAATCGTATCTCGCACAACTGTAATCATGTTTGAAGCTACATAAACAGAGTTGTATGCAGCCTGAAACCTGGTTGCTGCTCCTGCCATATTTGCGTTTGCATACTCGCTTTTGCCTTGTTCTAGCTGATCTTTAATAGCTAAAGAAACTTCCGACCAAGTGTTGTATGTTTTATTGGCATCCGTAGCATAAGCAGGCGTTGGAGCTGCGATTAGTCCAGCAAACCCAGCAATTCCAGCAAACCCTATTGCGCAACTTACAAAAACGCATATCGCAAGTAAAAATGCATACACTTGCCGTGCTTTTTGGCGCGCTTTTGCACACGCGTGCATAATGTCTCCATATCTCCTTTGGCTCTAATCCCCATCGAGCGCACCCAACTTCTTTTATTTTCGTTCTATTCTTTAGTTTTGCTGGAGCTTTATCTTTAAGTTTTAGCTTCAGTTTTTAGTCTTCAGTTTTAATCGTTCAAATTTTTTGGCGATTTCTACGCGGTTGTTCTGTTTTGCTAGAACTTGTTCCGTTTTGTTATATTTGAAGTCGCCTCGCAAGTAACCCCATCAACATAATATCGATATATCAAGTAGATTGATATAGTTCAGAGCAAAAAACTCGCAAATATTACAAAAATGATATTGATAACGATAATTATCAATCTTTTTGCGAATCGTATTGAGAAAAGCCAATAAGCCCAACAAACTCATTAAACATGTTTCTCATACTTTCTACAATGCGACTTTTCTTCTCAGCGCGCGCCTTAGCCGCAGCACCAAATCTGCTCATTCTAGGCATTAAATCATTAATATCTGTACCAAGCTCACTCACTTCGCCAGCGCTAAAAGATTTCTCCATAAACTTGCGAGTCAAAGCATCGTTTAATCCTTCGCTTTGCACGAGTTGCTCCAAATCATGATTATACTTTTGCTCAACATACTCGTTCCAGCAATCAACAATGCTCACCTTGTTGCCGTTAGAATCGTAAACGGTAATTGTATCGCCAGAATCCACAAGCTTATCAAGCTCATTCTCGTTAAGCTGCGCAATAAACCCTTCAATAAGCTTCTTTTTACTACGCAACTGCGGGCTAGAGTCAACCGCCACCCTAATAGAAGCAAGAACATTTTTATCTTTACAATGCTTGCTATGGTAATGTTCTACTAACATCAAAATGTAGTCAATATTTACTTCTACTTGGCGCACAAGCTCCATCTCAAACACAACGTCATCCGTAATGTCTGCAATCTCGCCTTTTTGCTCTTTGCGCTTCCACTCTTCATGCAAATCTTGGTAATGCCCCAAGTAATCTTGCATATCGCGCTCTTTGATTATTTCGTTGCCTTCAAATTGATCGAAAGCTTTCAGCATGTTACGCAAGCGCAAAATATTGCTAAAAAGCGATATAAACTTTTTCTGATTCTCTTCTCCAACAATGTTGAAGCCTTGCAGCGGATACTTTTCCATAAGATCATTTACTAAATCACTGTATCCACAACGCTCAATTCCTTTAGCGTCAACATAACCGTTGAAAATCTGCTCAAAAGTAGGGCAAAGCACAATACCTTGCGCATCTTTATCTCCAAAAAGAGCTACCGCTTCGTCAACTTGATAGCTCAAATCCCTAAAGCACACAATGTTTCCGAATGTTTTAACGGAGTTTAAGATTCGATTTGTGCGCGAAAACGCTTGAATAAGCCCGTGCATGCGAAGATTTTTATCTACCCAAAGCGTGTTCAAAGTTGTTGCATCGAAACCAGTAAGGAACATGTTGACTACAATCAAAACGTCAATTTCCTTATTTTTCATACGAATTGAAACGTCTTTGTAATAGTTTTGGAATTTGTTATTTGACGCATCATACGCAGTATTAAACATTTCGTTATAGTCTTTTATTGCGCTTTCCAAGAATTCTTGCGAATTTGCGTCTAGATTTGCCGTGCTTTCTGAATTTTCTTCTCCAAGAGAACCCATACCGTTGGCGTACGCCGAAGAATCTGACTCACCCTCGTTTACTGCATAGCTAAAAATAGTTACCACTTTTAAGCGTTCGCTTGGCGGCAGATTTTGCTGCTGCTTTTTGAACTCGTTGTAATACGCTTTTGCAAGAGGAATGTCTGCAACAGCAAAGATTGAATTAAAGCCGTTTACGTCAACTGCTTCAGAAGATTTTTCAGGTTCTACAGTGTTATACTTATCAGCAGCAAGTTCTTTAACGTTAATAATGCGCTTGTATTTGTAAGTTTTCTCGTTGCGATACGTTTTTTGAGTAAAATGCTCAATAATGTATTGAACAACATTATGCACGCGATCTTTATGCCTAATTACATCTGGTCGATTAATATCTTTAACCAATTCATCGGTTGCTTTTTCCAGCTCGCTAGACGTTTTTACAGTAGCAACGTATTCCACGCGGAATGGCAACACGTTTTTATCGTTAATCGCGTTAATGATTGTGTACGTGTGCAAGCACGGTCCAAAGGTTTGCTCGGTTGTAGAAAAATGCGCAGCGTCGGAGCCAGCAGCGTTCGCTTCAAAAATTGGCGTGCCAGTAAACCCAAAAAGCAGAGCATTTTTAAAGTGTTTTACAATATCCGCATGCATGCCTCCAAACTGGCTTCGATGGCATTCGTCAAAAATAAACACTATGCGCTTTTTGTAAATTTCATGACTTGGGTTGTTGCTTATAAACCTACTAAGCTTTTGAATAGTGGTTATAATAAGCCTGCATTCTTCCGTATTGTCTTCTAGCTGTTTTGTAAGCACAGATGTTGAAGTGTTACTATTTGCGGCTCCTTTTTCAAACCTGTCGTATTCTCTCATTGTTTGATAGTCAAGATCTTTACGGTCTACAACAAACAAAACTTTGTCAACAAGATTCTTGCCTTCTACGTCTTTCAAAGCTTTTACCAGCTGCGATGTTTTGAAGCTAGTTAGCGTTTTACCAGATCCAGTAGTATGCCAAACATAACCACCCTTTTGACGCTCTGATGCTGGCATTTTGCTTGCATTAGCAAACATGTATTTTACGCGATTCACTATGTTTTCTGCTGCAGTAATCTGGTATGGACGCATAACCATCAAGCAATCTTCTGCATTAAAAACGCAATATTTTGTAAGAATGTTAAGAATTACGTGCTTTGCAAAGAATGTTTTCGCAAAATCGCATAAGTCGTAGATTATAGTGTTTTGAGCATCGGACCAATAGTTTGTAAATTCAAAACTGTTACTTGTTGTGCTTTTGCTAGATCCTTTACTTTTCTGCTCTCTGTAAGCATTATTGCGAGTTGAGTTAGAGTAATACTTTGTTTCAGTGCCGTTTGAGATTACGAAAATTTGCACGTATCCAAATAGTCCGCTTCCAGCCCAAAATGAGTCGCGAGCATAACGGTTAATCTGATTGAACGCTTCTCTAATAGGCACGCCTCTGCGCTTTAGCTCAATGTGAACCATTGGCAAGCCGTTTACTAGAATCGTCACATCGTAACGATTGCTACGCGCAGGGCCATTTGCATCATTATTGTTTGCATTATCGTTTGCATTATCGTTTGCGTTAACGTTTGCGTTAACAGCATACTGGTTGATTACTTGCACAATATTCTTGTGAATATTTTCTTTGTCAATAATAGTAATGTTCTTATCTGTGCCGTCATCTTTTTTGAGTATTTTAACGTTATCTCGCTGAATAGCATCTGTTTTCTTAACTATATCGTCAGTGCTGTTTGCAATATTTTCTTTGAAAAATCTTTCCCACTCATCATTTGAAAAATGGTAATCGTTGAGCTTTTCGATTTGCACGCGAAGGTTTGCTATAAGATCTTTCTCGTTGTGAATGTGAGCGTACTCGTAGCCTTGGGATTGCAAAATGTTAATGAACTCTTCTTCGAGTTGCGCTTCGCTTTGATAGTTGCCGTCGTTGCGCGCGCTCGGCGTAAACGTAGACATTACAGTGCTATCTTGATTTTCTAACACGATTTTCATTTTGCTTCCTTCTTATCTACTCACACTCGAATTTTTAATTACGCACGCTTGAAGGTTAGGAGTTGATCTCGATAATACTCGTATTGCTTGCGACGAGCTTCGATTTCTGCAGGCAAGCCTTGAGTTAAATCATTACACAATGCGTCAAAGCGATCCAGAATTTGTACGATTTGACGCTGTACTTCTAGAGGCGGAACGGGGAGAATTAACTCCTCCAAGTCAGACTTGTTAATCGCAGGAACTCCGCCATCTTTCTTAAGAGACAATATTGCATACGAATTATTTGACAAGCAATAATACAGATATTTATTTAATACAAAGTCAGCATTTCCAGCGATTTTATAACATAAAGGTCCAAGCCAAAACTTATTTTTTTGATACCCAACATAACCAATACCACCTTGACCTCTAGAAGGCGTTGTAACCACATCCCCATCACAATTCCAATCTAATGAATATCCAGAATTAGTAGTTCCAGCATTAATATATTCATACAAAGAAGGTGATTCTTGAATATCACTTAATTTACTGCCAGTTGAAATAAAAGCAATCTCGCCAATCTTCTTATACTCCACACCATTAGGGCAGTAGCGTTGGATAAGCGAGTGTAGAGGATTATTATCGTCGAAGGTGAGCAAGGTATCGCGATAATACTCGTATTGCTTTTTACGAGCTGTAAGCTCTGCTGCAAGCTCTGCTGTAAGCTCTGTAAACGTATCTAAAATCTGCACAATCTCCGCTTGAACCTCAAGCGGCGGAACGGGGATTTCAAAATCTTCGATCATTGGTTTTCGTATTGAAGTAACAGTAGCGCTCACTGCTTTACGAATAATAAATCGCTTAAAATTAGACTTAAAATAGTAATATGCAAAACGAGTATTAACTATTGGTTCCTCAAAATGTACGCGATACACACGTTGATGCAATGCATATTTACCTTTTATGTAATGATAAATATCACCAATTCCACCTTCACCAGGTATTATAATTGCTTCTTCATCGTATTCCCAATCGTTTTTACGCTTTATATTTTCAGAACGCACAAAAAATGGATATAAACCATCTTCTTCTGCTTCATTACCGTTACTTTTCCCAGTTTTTACATCCGCAATATCGCCAATTTTCTTATACTCCACACCATTCGGGCAAAGCTCAGCAATTAACTCCTCAAGTCTGCTAGTCATTGAGCCACCTCGCTATTATCAAAGTTAACGCTGCCAGCTTCAATCTCGCTTACAATCTTCTCAATCTGTTCGCGCAACTCTTGCTCGCGAGCGCAAACCGACGCAATTTGCGCGTTAAGCTCTGTAATATTAATCTTCTCGCGAGTATCTTCTGCTTCAACGTATGTAGAAACGGAAAGATTGTATTTATTGGATTCCACTTCTTCCAAACGCGCTACGTGCGCAATATGCTCCACATCTTGCCTAGAAGTGTACCACTTAACAATCTGCTCAATGTTCTCGTCCGAAAGCTTGTTACTATTCGTTGACTTTACAAACTCTCGGCTCGCATCAACAAATAATATAGAAGTATCATTCCGCTTGTTTTTGCGCAAAACCATAATGCACGTAGCAATCGAAGTACCAAAGAACAAGTTGCTCGGAAGTTGAATCACGCAATCAACAGCATTATGCTCAACTAAATATTGGCGAATCTTTTGCTCAGCTCCGCCGCGGTACATGATTCCAGGGAAGCAAACAATAGCAGCAGCACCATCTTCCGCCAGATACGCCAAGCAGTGCAAAACAAATGCCATGTCTGCCTTGCTTTTTGGAGCAAGCACACCAGCTGGAGCAAAACGAGGATCGTTAATCATCAACGGATTAGAATCCCCCTCCCAACTCGTGGAATAAGGCGGATTAGAAACCACTAGCTCAAACTTTTTATTATCCTTGATTATCGGTTTTATAAGAGTATCGCCGCACGTAATAGTAAACTTATCAAAATTCACATCGTGCAAAAACATGTTCATGCGGCACAAGTTGTAGCTAGTAACGTTCTTTTCTTGACCGTAAAAACCGCCATTAATATTTTCAATGCCTAGCACTTTTTTGGCTTTTAGCAGAAGCGAGCCGGATCCGCATGCTGGGTCGTATACGTCTGAAATGCTTGATTTTCCAACGGTTCCAAGGCGCGTGAGCAGCATTGAGACTTCTGCAGGCGTAAAGTATTCGCCGCCAGACTTGCCAGCATTAGAAGCGTACAAGCCCATCAAATATTCGTAAGCATCGCCAAAAGCCTCAATCACATTGTTGTTTACACTGCCAAGCTTCATCTCACTAATCACTTGTAGTAACTTAACAAAACGCTTATTTCTGCCTTCAACAGTATCTGCAAGCTTAATATTATTCACATCGTAATCGGAGAATAATCCCTTAAAATCACCAGACGAATCAGTTCCTTGAGAAGAAGCTTCAATATTGCGGAACACGCGGCTCAATGTTTCGTTTAGATTGCTATCTTGAGGAGCGTTCTTAAGCACATTGCAAAACAGCTCGCTAGGAAGTATAAAGAAGCCTTTAGCTGAGATCATCTCACTGCAAAGAGGCTCGGCATCTTCATCGCTTATTTTTGCATAATCAAAGTTTGGATCGCCGTCTTTAGATTCGTGCTCGTTCTTATTAATAAAATCGCATAAATTCTCGGAAATATAGCGATAAAACATTGTGCACAATACGTATGCTTTGAAGTCCCAACCATCAACAGAACCTCGCAAATCGTCTGCAATCTTCCAAATCGTGCGATGCAATTCCGCGCGTTCTTCTTCTTTGCGAGTGTCCATTTTACTGCTCCCTATTCGTGCAATTCGTGCAAGCGTATGCGCAATATATAAGCTAATTAAACAAGCGCAATATTACGCAATAATTAAATAAGCGTTCTTTAATATTCTACTGTAAACGCGCACAATCAGCAGCAACGCCACTCACATCACTTAGCCTAGCTTCGATTCTTGCAAGCAAGTTAGCTCGCATAGTAATTATTGGGCATTAGTTGGCATTATCCTGCATTATTCAGCATTAGTCAGCAAAAAAGTGCGCTGGGAATGCACGCGTTTTGCGAAGCGCATTATTTGGCGAGATTACAGCACACTCAGCACTGGTAGTTTGCACGATTTTTTGCAAATCGCTTTCTTGCGATACAAACAACGCAGTTGCGAGCGCATCGGCATAAGCTGTTGGAAAATCGCAAGTTTTGCTAGACACATACGCCCAGCTTGCGCATAAATCGCAAGCAGGAATGCCATCAAGCGCATTAATCAAGTGAGTCGCAATTAAATTAGACTCAAAGCCACTTGCATCTTTACCTAAGCAACTTGCTTCTTTTACTTTCCAACGCCTTCTTGCAGCAGACGAAGCACACAACGCTCCGCTTGCAATTGATGCCACTGCAACTGCTTGAGTTGTGTCAAACGGATTTTCCAGAGCCACTTTTATTTGATTATTCTCTTCGCTAAAACAAGCGCGCATATCTCCGCCAGCGTTTACAAGAAAATCAAAATCCGCATGCGAATCGCTATCCGCAGGCGAATCACTACCAAGCTCCTCTTTAATAATCTGTGTTACGAGATCTACAAAATAGCCCTTTCCAGCTGCACCAAAATCAAGCTGCACTGGCTGATTTGTGCAAAGCGTTGCACTGCCGCTATCTTGCGAAATATCCGACCACGTAACTGGAAGAGCGCGGCGATAATTAGCCCAACTGCCTATATTAGAACTCGCGCTAGCTGCCGACTCTGGAACGAACTGCACAGAATTGTTGTAGCCAAGCGCAAGCAGATCCGCGCCGATGCACGCGTCGAAAGCTCCGCGAGTAGCAGCGTAAAACTCGCCATAAAGTGCAAAAAGTGGCCCAGCCCATGCTGGAAACTCAAACTCGCCGCCATGCTCCGCACTAGCCATGCGCGAAACTAGCGAATCTGCACGAAAGCGCGAAAGCACCGATTCATACTCTTCAACAGAGGCACGAATCCGCTTCTGCACGCGCTGCGGAATCGGCACGCTGCTAGAGATAATAATCCCCGTGCCAAGCGCGCGCTCAATCGCCACAACGTTCCTAAACATCACTTGCCTCACGCAAAAACATCATTTGCCTCACTCCCAACATCAAACACTCTATCAATCATCAAAAACCACAACAATATCCCCCAAAAGCCACAAAATAGCAAAATGTCGTCATAGTTTACAGAAAGTCGCATTCTATACCGACATTTTTAAAAAATAGCAGCATAGCACGCAAAAAATACTCATCTATACCTACATTTTCGCAAAAACGCGCTATAGTACGCAGAATATATTGGCCTATAACAACATTTTTGCAAAAATGCGCTATAGAAATATTGATAGCATCGGCAACATCACACCACTCGTTTCTGCGTAACATGATTTACGCGCTTTAATGCCTAGCAAATCCCACTTCGCAATGCCGAGCAAATCCAACGTCGCAAGACTAGCCAAATCCCACTTCGCAAGGTTGAAAATTTTTGGGTAAGCAGAAAAAAAAAATCGGGCGACGCATAAATGCATCGCCCGCAAAACTTTCGTTTTCAAGTCGTATTTAACAAGCTACTATAATGCCTATACGTTGTGCACAATCTCTTTACAAAAATCAAGCATCTGTTGCACTGACGTAGACAACTTGTACAAATCCTTATTACTAATCATCCTACCGTCAAACAATTCCTTGATTTCCTGCAAACAATGATCCTTCAAATCCTCACTCTTTATAACATCATCTACAGCAATAAGCGGAATACAAAAAGGGCCTTCGAGTGTGAACGCAAGCGAACAAACAAGAAAACAAGCAAGCGAACACACGCGAAAGCCCTAAAACACTAGCGCTAACACGCAGCAGTAATATTAATTAGCTACGCACCTTACGCAACACTGCACCAGAAGCCGCAAACATCAAAGCAGCAAAAGCCACTAAAACGCCAGCAGCACCAGTAACAGGCAAAACACCCTTACCATTGCCCTGGCCAGACGTACTATTCGCAACAGTAATATCCGTCCAAGCAAGCTGATTGCCCTGCTCATCCACAAGAACAACAGTATGCTTACCAGAATAACCAGCAGGGAATTGCGCATCGAAATAAGGAACACCATCAGCGCCAAGCTTAACAGTCACGTAATCACTACCATCCACGCCACGCAAAAGCTTAGGAGTAGAATACATGAACACATAAGCACGCACAGAACCCTCGCTATGCAGGCGATCAAGGAACGCCTTGTTGTTAACGTTCACAAAAACCTTGTTTGCAGAACCTGCAACAGCAATGTTGTTGGAGCCAACTTTTAGCGTACCTTTTAATTCTGGCTTAAGATCATTAACGCTCTTAGGAGCAGCAGGAACTACGGCTTTAGCTTGAGCTGTCTTTTCAGAAGACTCAGGCTTAGCTAGTCCATGCTCAGCAGAAGAATCTTGAGTAGCATTGGAATCGGAAGCAGAAGGAGCAGATGGAGCTTTTTCTGCAGGATTATCTGCAGGCTTATCACCAGGCTTATCTGCAGGCTTATCTTCCGACTTATCTGGGAGAACATCACCAGAAGCTCCTGGGGTCTGAGCCTTTTCAGACTCACTCTTCTTAATCTTTTCCGCTTCTGCAAGAAGATTCTTTAAAAGATCCAAATTAGACTTCTTAGAATCGCGAATTATTTTAGCGGTAAAACGCAGTCCTTTTTCTTCTGCCTGCTTAGCTAAATCTTCCTTTTCTTCATTATATTCTTTATATTCTTTAACAGACTTCTTAAGAGCTGCAGAAATCTTATTATTAAATTCCACGGCAGCAGCGCCTGCTTTATTTGCTTCAGCAGTAGTCAATTTGTCGAAAGGCTTATTAGCAAAATCTTTTATGCTGTTAAGGAATTTTGTAGCAGCAGCTTTCTCTTCTTCAGTAGGTGTAAATGTTCCTCCATCAACCAACTGCGCTACTTCAACAGCGTTAGCATAAGGCTTTTCTTGAGCATTGCGATGTTCCTGCGCTTCTTTTCTAAATAATTCAAGCTGAGAAGGAGTTGCACTTTTGCCACTTTCCTTTAACGCCTTCTGAAAATCTTCCTCCGATATGCCAAGATCTGCCATACTTTTAACAAGAGTATCTGTAATTGTTTTTTGAGCTTCATTAAGCAAGGCACGAGCGCCATTAAGAGTCGCAGCTTTGCTTATAAGAGTAGCAGTAAAGTTGAAACCTTTAGCTTTTGCTTGCTTAACTAAGTCTTCCTTAGCATACTTCTCTGCTTCGTTAAGCGAATCCTCTAAAGAAGATAAAGAATTGTAATTAGACTCTTTAATCTTGTTAGCAACTAAAGTAAGACCCTCATCTTTAGCTTTTTTAACTAAAGCAGCTTTGCCATTAACGTATGCGCTTTGAGCCTTATCGCGATCATCTTTAGTAGCAGGTTTACCATTGGCACCAAAGAAAATATCAGATGCCGACTTGAAGTCGTTAGCTTCACGCACCTGCTTAGCAAGATCATGCAAACCAATAACGTCGAGATGCATAGCACGATACTCAACAATCTTGTCGTTTACGTATTTAACAACAGCATTGTTCTCACTATCGTCACGACGACCGGTAACCTTCGACTCGTTTTTGTTTACATAATCTAAAATCTCATCAATTTCACTTTTAAGAAGACCAGAATCGTTCACGCGTTTTTTAAGTGTATCTAGAGGGGAGAGTTTAGCAGATTCTCCAGTGCTTTTCGCTGGAACTGGAGTCGCACTACTAGCCAACGCTGGCATTGCAAACGCAATTCCCGAAACAAAAGTCGCTACCGCTGCAAATGCGGCAATCGCTTTTTTACTTAACATACTTTTCCTTTCCTCTCATCACGAATCATCGTGCGAAGAGCCTATTTGCTAAAACAGCACAATAAGTGATTCAATTTAGGCTTAAACTAAATCATTACAAAGTATACAGATACCCTACCCCCCTAATGTATTGTTATAACCTTTTCAGACCAGATAAAACAAAAGCAGGAGTCGCGATAAATAATCGCAAACTCCTGCAATATATGAAACTTAGGTCTTATAAAACCGTAAGAGTTAGGCTTAAATCACTTTTGCATTGGGCAAAACGTTGCCGTCTTTATCAACATTGCAACTATGCTCAACAGCAATCGTAATGTGATCGTTGTCAACGGAATAAAAGCCGTCAGTCACCTTAAAAACGTGACGAACGCCTTGCAAATCGTCAACCTTTACAAATCCGTGATCAATCAACGCAAGCACAGCCTCATGCCCAGGAAGAACACCCATTGCGCCATTCACAGAAGGAATAACAACAAACTTAGCATCGCCTTCCCAAACAGGATGCCTGGCTGCAACCACACTAACGTGCAGCGTTTTCACTTGCTTTTCTGCCATAATCACGCACCAAACTCTTGCTGCATATCGTGCCAACGACGCTCAAGATCGTCAATGCCACCAATGCCAGAGAACGCCTGCTCAGGGATCTCGTCGTAAACGCCATCGCAAATGCGCGTAAACGCCTCAATCGTCTCGTCTGCTGGAACATAAGAACCTGGGCGGCCAGTAAACTTTTCGGCCACGTAGAAGTTCTGACCAAGGAACTGCTCAATCTTACGAGCGCGGCTCACAGTGGTCTTATCTTCTTCACCAAGCTCATCAATACCAATCAAAGCGATGATGTCTTGAAGCTCCTTATTACGCTGCAAAATGGCCTTTACGCGGTTAGCGCAATCGTAGTGAGCCTGACCAACATAACGAGGATCCAAAATTCTAGAAGTAGAAGCCAAAGGATCCACAGCTGGGTAAATACCCTTAGCTGCAATGTCTCGCGAAAGCTCGGTAGTTGCATCCAAGTGCGTAAACGTTGTTGCAGGTGCAGGATCGGTGTAATCATCTGCAGGCACGTAAATAGCCTGAAGAGACGTAATAGAATGGCCGCGCGTAGAAGTAATACGCTCCTGCAACGCACCCATCTCGTCTGCCAAGTTTGGCTGATAACCAACTGCAGAAGGCATACGACCAAGCAACGTAGAAACCTCGGAACCCGCCTGAGTGAAGCGGAAGATGTTGTCGATAAACAGCAACACATCCTGATTCTGCACATCGCGGAAGTACTCAGCCATAGTCAAAGCGGTAAGAGGCACGCGAAGACGAGTCCCAGGAGGCTCATCCATCTGACCAAAGACAAGCGCCGTCTTCTCCAAAACGCCAGCCTCAGCCATTTCGCCAATCAAATCGTTACCCTCACGAGTACGTTCGCCAACGCCAGCAAACACAGACACACCGCCGTGGTTCTGAGCAACGCGCTGAATCATCTCCTGAATCAACACGGTTTTGCCAACGCCTGCACCACCGAACAGACCGATCTTTCCACCCTGAACGTAAGGCGTAAGCAAATCGATAACCTTAATGCCTGTTTCAAACATTTGAGTCTTAGACTCAAGCTGATCGAAAGCAGGTGGATTGCGGTGGATTGGCCAGCGCTCAGTCACCTCAATGTTCTCGCCTGGTTTTGCATTCAAAATATTGCCAGTAACGTCAAAAACGTGACCTTTTGTAACATCTCCAACAGGCACAGAAATTGGGCCACCAGTATCTCGCACTAAAGCACCACGAACCAAACCGTCCGTAGGCTTAAGCGCCACTGCTCGCACAGTTGAATCACCAAGGTGCTGCTCAACTTCCAATGTAATCTCGTGGACGGTATCTCCTTCCGTGTTTCCAACGGTGTTGATATCAACCTTGAGAGCATTGTAAATATCTGGAAGATAGCCAACTGGGAACTCAACGTCAATCACGGAACCCTGAACACGGGTTACGCGGCCAGCCGTTGGGTCGCTTTCCTTTGCATCTTCTGGAGGTGCTGTGGTCTGATTTTCAGCCATATGCTCCTATTCCTCCTCATTATTCAGCGCATCAGCGCTGCCGATAATCTCGGTAAGTTCTTGTGTAATGGAAGCCTGGCGAGAAGCATTAAGCTTTCTCGTTAAATCATCCACCAAATTGCGGGCGTTGTCTGTAGCCGTGTGCATAGCATTTTGCCTACTAGCTGTTTCGGAAGCTGCAGATGTAAGCAAGCATTCGTGAATACGCGACTGAATATACTTTGGCAAAACTGCATCCAAAACCTCGTCTGGGCTAGGCTCAAAGCAATATTCCACAGCATCTGGATTGCTGCGACTAACAGCTTCTTCACGCGCCGAAACCGCACCCGTAGACGAAAGCGAAGCCGAAGGGCCAGAAGCCGCCTCGTAGTCAGGCCTATGCATAGCAAACTCTTCGCCGTCTTTTAACGGAACCAGCTCAACTGGAAGCATGCGTAGCGTACGAACCTTTTGCCTCACCATGTTTATAAACTCAGTGAACACAATGTAAAGCTCGCTAACACCGCCATCTTCTTCGGGAGTCATGTACGCGTCCATTAAAGTATCGGAGATTCGCTCTGCGATTGTTACATCAGGATGATCCGTAGACCCTTCCCAAGTGCCTGCAACGTCGCGATTACGATACTTGTAATAGGTTGCACCTCGGCGACCATACACATACAACTCTGCGTGCTTTCCTTCGGCGTCTAACTTTGTAAGCAGCGCCTCGGTTTCTCGAATAATCGAAGACGTAAACGCGCCCGCCATTCCGCGGTCGGAAGTCAACGCCAGAACGGCTACGCGATTGCCTGCACGCTCTTTTCCAAAGATTGGATGCTTAATGTTTGCTTCGTGATGAGCTACCAACGCCTGCACGGCATCGAAAATTGCGTCGCTGTATGGCTTAGCGTTAAGCGCAATATCTCGCGCTTTTGCAATATGCGAAGACGCAATCATTTCCTGAGCCTTAAAGATTTTACCCAAAGACTGTGTGGAAATAATTCTCGATTTCAATGCAAGTTGGGAAGACATACGCTACTTCCCCTCAGACTCGTTATTGCTTGAATCGCGACCATCCGACTTTGGCTTTGCAACAAGCTTTTCCTTCTCAACAGGAGCAGGATTCTCGGCAGGAGGCAAAGAATCCTTAACAATCAAAGGTTTTCCTGCAGAAGTCTTAAACGACTTACGGAAATCTTCGATTGCTGCATCAAGCTTTGCTTCTGTCTCTTTTGTAAAGTCCTCGGTATCGCGAATCACTTGCAAAATGTCGGTTCCCTTATCTAGATAATCCAACATTTCGCTTTCAAAGCGAAGCACGTCTTTTACAGGAATGTCGTCTAACTTTCCATGAGTACCAGCCCACACGGAAACAACCTCTTGCTCCATGGAACGAGGCGAGAACTGCTTCTGCTTAAGCAACTCGGTTAAGCGAGCGCCACGAGTGAGCTGAGCCTTGGAAGCTGCATCCAAATCGGAAGCAAACATTGCAAAGGATTCCAAAGACTTGTAACGAGCCAGCGAAATCTTAAGCATGCCAGAGACCTTCTTCAAAGCCTTGGCCTGAGCTGCACCACCAACACGAGACACGGAAATACCAACATCAACTGCTGGGCGCTGACCTGCGTTGAACAAATCGGACTGCAAGAAGATCTGGCCATCGGTGATAGAAATCACGTTGGTTGGAATGTATGCAGAAACATCGTTTGCCTTGGTCTCAATAATTGGCAAGCCAGTCATTGAGCCGCCGCCCATATCGTCGGAAAGCTTTGCGCATCTTTCTAGCAGACGAGAGTGAAGGTAGAACACGTCGCCTGGGTACGCTTCACGCCCAGGTGGGCGACGAAGAAGCAAAGAAATCGAACGATATGCTTCTGCTTGCTTAGACAAGTCGTCGAAAACAATCAAAACATGCTTGCCGTTGTACATCCAATGCTGGCCAATTGCAGAACCAGTATATGGAGCAATGTACTTAAAACCTGCAGAATCCGAAGCTGGGCTTGCAACGATTGTTGTGTACTTCATAGCGCCTGCTTCTTCGAGGCTTTGACGTACAGATGCGATTGTTGAACCCTTTTGTCCGATTGCTACGTAAATGCAACGAACTTGCTTCTTTGGATCTCCACTTTCCCAGTTTGTGCGCTGGTTAATAATCGTATCGATTGCGATTGCTGTTTTACCAGTTTGACGATCGCCAATAATCAGCTGACGCTGACCGCGGCCGATTGGCGTCATTGCGTCAATAGCCTTTAAGCCAGTAGACAAAGGCTCGTCCACAGGGTGACGATGAATCACGTCTGGAGCCTGGGCTTCAAGAATACGACGCTCCTTGCATTCAATCGCACCAAGACCATCAATCGGATTACCCAATGGGTCTACTGTACGACCAAGATAGGCGTCTCCCACTGGCACAGATAACACTTCGCCAGTGCGGTAAACTTCCTGCCCTTCTTCAATGCCCGTAAAATCGCCTAGAATAACCACGCCAATTTCGTGAGCATCAAGGTTAAACGCTAGGCCCAGTGTGTCGTTCTCAAAGGTGAGCAGCTCGTTTGCCATGCAGCCAGTCAATCCAGCTACGTGCGCAATGCCGTCACCAGCCGTAACAACATATCCAACTTCTTGCGTTGGCATGTCTGCTGGCTTGTACGAGTCAACAAACCCGTCAAGTGCCTTGCGTATAAGGGCGGGATCAATAGATAGTTCCGCCATAATTCTCCTTAATTTATTACTTCACTGCCTGTGTCCAAGCGCCATTGCGCGCAGAACGCTGCAGCTGCTTAAGCTGCATTAACATTGTGCGGTCTGTTACTTGATCGCCAATACGTATACGCATTCCACCAAGCACGTTTGGATCTACGATTGGGTTTATGTACGCACGATGACCCAACTTATTGCTGTAAATCTCAATCAAACGCTTGATTTGCTTATCCGTAAGAGGCTGAGCGGTTGTAACAGTAACCAAAGTTTCGCCTGCTTCGCGCTCAAAACCAGACCATGCGCCGCCAAAGCTGCCCGTCTTGCCACTTTCTGCGCCACCGTGCCAAGTTCCTACAAGGTAGTGCATAATGCGCAAAACAACGGGATGTGCCTTACCTCCAATAAGCTCGTCAATTAAGCGAGACTTATCTTCCGAAGACCTATTTGGATCGGTAATGGCATCAGAAAGCTCTGGATACTTTTCGATCGTATCCATCATTGTTGAAAGCTCATCAGATATGCGTTGAGCTTCGTCATGAGCATCTGAAATGGCTTGCGCAAGCGAAGAACGCGATAAGTTTTCGCTTACTCGCGATGCCTTTTCTGGCATCCGTACCTCCTCATTTATGCAAAACCAAGTAGCATTAGCAACACTAAGACATAAAACTTAGTGAAAGCTTGCTTTAACTACTTGTTTTGCGCCGAATCCTTAACGTCTCCTACTTCATCAATCACATGATCAATGATTTTGGAGCCTACGGTATCGTCGTCTAGCTTAGACGCAAGAATTTTGCCTGCTAATGCCGCAGCGAGTACCGAGACTTCTCCTTGGAGGCTAGTCATGGCGTGCTTATGCTGAGCTTCAATGGAATGCTGAGCTTCACTAATAATCTTCGCAGCATCTTTTTCTGCACGCTGTCTTGCTTCATCAACAATCTTGGAAGCTTGTGCGCGAGCCTGTTCGCGAGTCTTTGCAGCATCTGCTTGAGCATTAGAGAGTTCTTCTTCCATCTGACTCTTTAACTCATCAGCTTCACGCTGCACGTTTGCTGCTTTGGCCATTCCGCCTTCGATTTTTTCTGCACGCTCATCAAGAATTGCCTGGAATTTAGGCATAACGAACTTGTAGAAAAACGCTGCAAGAACAACTAAAATAACCAGCGACCATATAACGTCGTAAGGCTCCGGCAAGAACAACGCCAGTTTATTAGTTTCGGCTGCATATGCCATGGCTTGTCCTTTCTATTCTTTCAACACTTGTATGCGTTGGAACGAGTTGTTTCGTTCGGTTCAGCTTCCCATAATGTAGGCAACGAATCCGAGCAAGCCCAGAACCTCGATGAATGCCAAGCCAATAAACATGAACAACTGAATACGGTTGCCGACTTCTGGCTGGCGCGCAGTGGATTCCATAGCCTTGGATACAACCATTGCCATTCCGATAGCAGGGGAAAGAGTAGCAACGGCAAAGCCGAGAATGCTAAGGTTGCCCGTCAATCCTGCGAGAGCGATGATACTATTCATTGGTTTCCTTTCTTTAGGAACAGTAACCAGTTATAAACCCTAAGATTATTAAACCTGATTTATCTGTTTATTTTAACTAGATTTAACTAGATTTAACTATTTATGCAATAGCAACAGCAGATTTTTCTTCTTTCTCGGGGTAACTTTCCGAAATATACACAGATGCAAGAACGGTAAAAATAAACGCCTGCAAACCTGCGACTATTATTTCGAATACTGTAAACAGAATGCCACCAAGCAGCCATAATGCACCGCCTAAGGCAAGGAGTTTATTGCTGGAATCCACCACAAAGAAGTTGGTGAATACTAGGCAAGTGGCCACCAGCAAATGGCCAGCAATCATATTCGCAAACAAACGGATTGTAAGCGAAAGTGGTCGCACAATCAACAATTCCAGCAGCTGCAATGGCGTAAGAATAAAGTAAATTGGCCATGGCACGCCTGCTGGGAACAAGGATTCGCGGAAGAACGTTAGGAATCCTTTTTCTCTAATTCCAGTGATTAAGTATTGGCACACAACCCAAAGAGCAAACACTAATGGCCCTGTAATAGTTGCGGTTGCAGCTATATTTAAGCCTGGAATAACTGAGCAAAGATTAAAGAAGAATATTGTTATAAAAAGAGTTGTAATCATTGGCACATAACGCTTTCCGCGCTCTTCGCCAATCATTTCGTACACAATGTTAAATCGCACAAAGTCCATTAGAATTTCTAGCACGCTTTGGAATCTTCCTGGAACCACTTTTGCGCGGGCTGCTCCAATGCCAAAAATAATCATAATGATTACGGCCATAATAAGACGCACCATAATAATTCGATTCATGGCAAAAGGTGTGCCTTGGAATAAAATCTCTGGCGGCAAAAAGTCATTAATGCTTGGCATCTCTGGCTTTGCTGAAGCTAGCAACGCCGCAACATTTATATGCGCAGCTTTCGCTAAAACTTCGATAGCTCCACTCATTCGTGCCTCCTTGTAGGACTCTTTTACAATACAGTTGCGCTAAGTATAAAGTTATTCACAAGCTAGTTTGTAAAACCGTAAATCCTGTAAATTCATTCGTTGACGTATGTGCGAAACGAAAACATATCTCTAAAAAGCTGATTCTACTCTTAGTTTGTACATTTGAGTCATATTTGAGTTATATTGCTGATTATTAACGAGTGTTGCGATTGTAGAAATTATGCAAATTCTTAATAACTCGCTTTAGTCACTTGTTTATTATACTCCACATTTGTTTAGAATTAAACTGCTTGCGCTATAAAATTATGCGAGAAACACGCCGAAGACTTGACAAATCCAAATTTGCCCCTATCGTAGATAGAGCTGCTAAAAGTAGCCGACGCGGGGTGGAGCAGCTCGGTAGCTCGCTGGGCTCATAACCCAGAGGTCCATGGTTCAAATCCATGCCCCGCTACTTAAGCCAAGAATCGCATATTTCTCACGAATGCGAATCTTGGCTTTTCTTTTACTAACTAACAGCTCCTGCAAGCTTTCTGCGAACATACTCACTTCTGCTTATATGGTAACTTTTCGACGCTTTTGTTATGCTTTCAAGCTGCGCTTTAGGTAGTTTTATTGTCATACTAACTAAAGGTTCATCTTGTGCAGAGGCCATATGTAGCCCATAATATACAGGTCCTATTACTCCATCATCTTGGTTCTCATCTTCCAAAATCTCAACATCCTTGTCAATTTGCTCGGATGTCATTCCAAATTTTCTTAGCAGACTCTCTTCGTTCATTTTCAATACCTTCTTTTAGCTAACTCAATTTCTTTAGCGTGATATATCTGATATATCAGTAGAGAAGAATCGCTAGGCGGCGGCGAGCGCGATTCAAGCGCTCATCGCCAGCAGGAAGCATTGCAAAATACTCAAGCATGCGGTTTTTAATCACCTCTGCGCAATCTTTGTGAGAAGCAAGAAAATCAAGAAGCCTGCCAAAAGCATCGTCAATGTGACCATCAATCATATCTACATCTGCTACAGCAAGCTGAGCGGAAGCATCGCCAGGATTATCGCCAGCAGCCTTGCGCACAGCCTCAACGTTTGTATTCATATTTCTGCTAAGAAGCAAAGCCTTAGCGCGCTCACGAGATGCCAATTCGTCATTCGGATTAGCTTGTAATACTTTTTCATACTCGCGCGCAGCAAGAGCATAATCGCCATTCATAGCTGCATCGTGCGCAATTTTGTGTTCGGAGGGAATGCTGGAGGAATCGCCAGAATCCGCAGAGTCGCCAGAATCCGCCGCATTATCGTCTACACCAGAATCTGCCGAATCAACATAAGGAGCCGTTCCAGCAACACCAGACTTTTCCGCAACCTTAACTAATTGCGGCAAAATGGCACTACAAATCTGATTCAACTCATCTTCGCTAGGCAATCCTTGGCAAATAGGCATTGGCCTGCCCCCAACCAATCCATATACAGCTGGAAGCTGCTGCGCACGCAAAGCTTGAGCAATCGATGGGCTTTCATCCGCATCAATTCGAGCAAGCTGCATTCTGCCATCTAAGGCGCTAACAGAATCCGCAAGCTTTTGCGCTAAGTCGTAAGAAGTTTCGTCACTTTTTTGCCAAACAAGCAAAATAATTGGAAAACTTACGGAAGTTTGAACCATTGCCTGGAAAGTTTGATCATTAACATCAATCACGTATCCGCCTGCAAGCGGAATTTTAGACTGCGGTTTGCCAGATTTTTCGGCAGCTTCGCGCTTTGCAAGAGCCTCCGCTTTGCGCTTTACGCCTTCTAGGTCTACTGCTCCAGCAAGCGAAAATCCGCCTGGATTCATGCCCATAGATTGTGAATCAACCATATTTCCTCTTTTGCTTGTATTGCTTTACAAATATCTCTAAAGCGTTAAACGCATTACCGAAAGCCTAAGGCGCTTCTACAACGCTTCTACAACGCTTCCACTTTTATAGGCTGACGCTCCGCTCCAACAGGAATAATCTTTGCGTCCGAGCCAGCAGGAGGCACAACCATAGCAACAACGTTCACATAAGTTACGCGCATTGTAGAAGTGGCTTTAGAATCCCCAAATAACGCTTTTTCTTCGTCGGAAGCTGGCCTAGATTCGCGGCCTTCTCCAGCTTTTCTAGTCCAAACTGAATCAATGCGAGCAATAACCAAATCACTCCCATCGCTTGCACGCATAACGCTAATCTGGTTTGTTACAGGAGTAAAAACTTGTTCTTGAGATCCCTTATTTCGCTCCATTCCAGCTTGAACTGTTTTAGAAAGCTCGCTTAGTTTCGATCGCAAGTAATCGTCAGCAAAATACTTTGAAAACTTGCTCGATTCTCCTCTTTGCAAAACATCCGCATATGCAGTCGCAGCCGCGTGTGGAGACATAACAAGCCCCGAATCATTAGCTTTGCCCATAGAAGCTCCGATTGAAGGAACTGGGAATTTTGGCAAATGCACACCAGGGAAAAGCCTTGCAACAGCCCAAAGCTTGTAGTTTGAGCGCGCGCTATCTTGGCGAATCACCAACAAACGTTTAGACTGCTGGTCTTTTGTTGTTGTGGTAATTGTCATTAAATCGCGCGGCCAACTTGCGTTTGTTGGCACAATTGTTTGAGCAACTTCACGCGGAATAGTGGTTTTTGCATCTAGCTTGCCCGTTTTTGCAGCAATCGCCAGCTCACTTGCGCGCACAAGAGCCGAAGGGCCACTCATGTATTCCGCAAGATTACTTGCGTTTTTCTCTTCGTTAGCTTTTTCTAAAGAGCGCAAAACTCTTAAACGTATATCTTTTTCTTTGATTGGCGTTACATCTGGAAGCTCTTTAACGCTAGAGCCTTCTGCAGCCTTAGGAACTTGGCCTTCGCAAGCGCAAAGCGTAAGGCACATTGCCGAAGCAATTACCGAAGCACACGCAAAACGCGCGTAGTGCTTAATTTTATGCGCATAAAACATAGTCACACTTTCCAAAATACGTTACTTTTTGCGGTTTTTTGAAGGTTTTGAGGAGCCATTTTGGGAACCATTTTGGCGGCTGGCATTTTGATGGCCAGCATTATTAAAGCCATTTGCATCATGATTGGCGTTATTACTGGCCTTATTTCCGTCCTTGTTGCCGTTGGTATTTCCGCCACTTGCATAGCCACTCGTGCGATTCTCTGAGCCTTTATACTTGCGACTTTTGCCACGATTTTGGCTTCTGTAGTCACGCTGGTTAAACTGGTTGCGCGACTTGCGCCTTGCTTCACCAGGCTTCGCGCTACTCGAATCGCCAGCCTCCAACGATTTGCCAAGATTTTCGCCAATGCGATTATCGCGCTTACGATTATCGTCGTCTTTACGAAACTCTGCGTCCATTATGCCATCTCGATTTTTACGCTCACCGCGATTGGCTTTCTTGGAGCCTCCAGCAGAATTTTCTTTGCGATCGTTGCGATCTTTGCGATCTTTATACGATTCCTTCTTGTAGCGCTTTTTTGCAAATCCATCTTCTGATTTAGATGCGCCTTGTGATTTTTGAGATTTTCCAGACTTCCCTGCAATTCCCGAATTTCTAGATTCGCTAGATTCGCTAGATTCCGCAGATTCATGCAAATCCTTCGATTGCTCCGACTGATTCGCGCTAGACAAGTCGAAAGACTCCGCTGCATTATTCTCCGACGCATTATTCCTTGCCGCATTATTCTCCGCCGCAAAATCGCCCTTAAAATCAGAACTCGACTCGCTCGCAAGCCTTGCAAAATAAGCTTGCAAGTCATCTTTAGAAATAACAGTTGTTTCGTCTAAAGCGGCAGTCTTAGAAGAATTTAGACCAGACTTTACGCTTATAGAAGAATCTACAGCGGCTTGCGACTTTGTTGTACGCGTTCTTGCGTGAACTCCATGACGCGCATGCGCACCAGAACCCACTTTGTGCTTAGACTTTTTGTCTTTGTTGCTACCAAAAATGCCAGCTATTGTTCCAGCCAAAGCCTCCGAGAACTTAACTTCTTCTTGACTATTGTTTTCAACACTAATCAAGCCCGTTCTGCTTGCAACAAGTCGCTTGTTTCGTCTGCGATGCGGAGCCATTGCAAACACAGAAGCCGAAAGGCCGCATAGCAAAATAAACAGCGCTCCTACAAAATACATAGGAGTAGCAAAATCAGGAAGATTATGCCTGCGCCAACGCAATTCAACGAAAGCTTCGGGAGAATTCTTGCCAAGATCGATTATAAGAACCCTACGCGCAATTTTTGATTGCAACTCCGACGACAATTTTTGATGAGAAGTCTGCGATTGCGCGCCATTTTGAGCATCACTTTGCACGTTATTTTTCGCTTGCAATCCCTCTTGCGACTCCTGCTTTAACGCTAAATCCGCCGCATTCCCCACTTGCTCAAAGTCGGCAGCATTTACAAACAACTTTGCCAAACCCATTTGGCAAGTGGCGTTAGTCCATAAATCGGAATCCTTAAAATCAACGTCTTTAGAAGCATCTTTAGAAACGTTTTTAGAAACCTTAGAATCGTCCGTTTTTGCACTATCTACGCGCGCGTTATCGTCTGCATTCATAACATCGGTAGAAAGACTATTCCAATTATTAAGACCCGTTATTCGCTGAACGGAATAACCCTTAGTCCATCCACGAACATCTTTAGCTAAGCCAACTGCAACGCAAATCGGCTTGCGACTATTTAGTGCCGCAACGCTAATTTTTACCCTATAGTCAACAAGATTCAAAACGCCTGGATCTGTAACAATGTATCTAGACCCATACACGTTTGCATGCGCCGAAACAATAGAGCTTGGCTTCCAAACAGTTGCATTAAGCACACCAAGAACAATACTAAGAGCAGCAAGAAGGCCAAAAATTGGGGCCACTACTCCTCGCATAAACCTAGCTCGTTTTGTAGGACGTTGCATCAAACCTCTTTCTTAAGCTTGGCACGCCGCCAATTAGGCACCCCGCACGCGCACAAACTTATTAACGTAATTCTAAATTCGTTATATTGTATCCACTGCTATCTATTCTACAATCTTTACTAATCTTTTATAAGGTTTGCTGTTTTGCGCAATAAATCACACTGAAATCGCGACTAAATTGCTCTTAAAGCACGCTAAAATCGCTAGTTAAATCGCTAGTAAATCACACCAAAATCACATGCAAGTTATAGTCTTAAACTTATGACAAAAACCAAATTAAATTTGACTAAATCAGTTATAACTCGAGTAATTTGTGCTGCGAGCGCAATTGCCATGTGCTTTGGATTAGCATCTTGTAGCGCAAACAGCGAGTCAAGCAATGGTGCAGCAAGCAGTGAAGCAAACGCTGCTGGAATGAGCGTTTTAAGCGGCGTTAAGGCTAGCGGAGCTTTAGGAAAGCAGCCAAAGGTTGAATTAACAGCGCCTATAGATGTTAAGCCAAATTCTTACGCCATTTTGCAAGACGGAAATGGCGCTAAAATCCCAGAAAATAGTCGCGTATGCGCTAATGGCATTGTATACAACGCTAAAAGCGGCAAAGAGCTTATGAACACATGGAAGCAAGGAAAGCCAGACTGCTCAATTGTTGTTAAAAAGGGTGTTACTAGCAAGTCTTACTACACGCTGCTTAAGGGCAGGAAGATTAATTCAACGATTGCGTTTGGAATTCCTGCAAATCCACAAACTAAGCAAGACGCGTACGTAATGGTGTTAACTCTTGTTTCTGCAATGAAAACTCTTGATCGCGCAACAGGCAACAAAGTTAAGGATATTCCTGAAAATCTGCCAAAGGTAACTCTTGATAAGTCTGGCGCACCGTCATTAGATAAGAATAACTACGTGCCAAATGGAAAGCTAATTTCTCAAACTTTGATTGAGGGCAACGGCAAAGTGGTGAGCGAAAAAAGCACAGTAACTGCTCACTACACTGGATGGACTACTGATAAAGACGGAAAATTGTATCAATTTGATTCATCATGGAAGCGCGGTACTCCTGCAGACTTCTCGCTGGCTGGTCAAGTTATTCCAGGATGGACTAAAGGCTTAGCTGGAAAGAAAGTTGGATCACAAGTTCTTTTGGTAATTCCGCCAGAAGATGGATATGGCAAAGAAGACAAGAAGGACGCAAAAGGAAACGTAACGATTCCTGCAAATTCAACGCTTTACTTTGTTGTAGATATTCTCTACGCTTCATGATTAGTAGCGATTTAACTCGCGATTAAACTGCGATTAATGTTATGCCGCGCTTGAATAAATCTTGCGCGGCATTTTTGTACGCGCTCCGACCTGCCTTTTCGCTTAGAGCGTAGCGCGAATCGACTTGCATGAGCGCTTAAAGCGTAGCGCGCGAATGCACTTCGATTCGCTGATCCGCTCAAAACAGAAGCACTGCTTCTGTGCGGCGAAGACGTTAGCGCGCTTAGGCCGCGCTAACGATTTTCCAATTCGGAGCGCTGAGCTTGCTCAAAGTTGAAAGCACGGTGTGCTTTCAACGCAAGTAAAGCGCTTTGACTGAGCTTGAAATTGCATAACGCATTTCAAGCTCCTTCAAAGCGTGATTTGGCTCAAATGTAAAGTCCAGTGGACTTTACATGCCAAATCAGCCGAGCGGCTACTAATAGCCGCGAGGAATAGCGCGCTGTAACGCGCGAACTATTTGCCAAATTTGGTACAAAGTCGGGAAACCGCCAGCGTTACAAACGTCTCGCGAGCGAGACAAATGTAACGAATTCGGAGCGCAAAAAAGCCAGAGCTAAACGCCCTGGCTTTTTGCTAATAGTAAGTTAATTAACGCCGCGCGGCTTACGCGTATGCGTGCGAATCAAGTATTCCTGGCTATCTACCAATGGCCTGCCTTCTGCATCGCGAGAATGCAACGTGTAAGTGCCGTCGCCATCCATCCACCAAGAAACCGTTGAATCCGCCATTTGCAAATCAATGTATTGAATCAACGCTTCCACCTGGTCTGGAGCGCTTATGCGAACCAGCGTTTCAACTCGCCTATCAAGGTTGCGGTGCATTAGATCTGCCGAGCCAATCCACACTTCTGGGCCACTTGCAGGACCATCGCCAATTTGCGGACCGCAAGAATTAGCAAAAGCGTAGATTCGGCTGTGCTCAAGGAATCTGCCAAGAATAGAGCGAACGCGAATATTCTCGCTCAAGCCTTCAATGCCAGGCTTTAGCGAGCAAATTCCACGCTCCACAATGTCAATCTTTACGCCAGCTTGAGCTGCACGATACAAAGCGTCAATCGTCTTTTCGTCAACAACAGAATTGACTTTAATCTTAATCCACGCTTCTTTTCCAGCAAGAGCCGCCGCCTCTTCCCTGCGGATTCGCTCAATAATGCCAGTCCGAACTGTGCGAGGAGCTACAAGCAAGCGATGGAAGCTAGACTTTGGAGCATAGCCCGAAAGCTGATTAAACAAGCGAGTCAAATCTTGGCCAACTACAGGGTCGCAAGTAAGCAAGCCCAAATCTGTGTAAAGGCGAGCCGTCTTAGGATTGTAGTTGCCAGTTCCAACGTGGCAATAGCGGCGCAATCCTTCGGCTTCTTGGCGAACCACAAGCGAAAGCTTGCAATGAGTCTTTAATCCAACAATGCCGTAAACAACGTGAACGCCTGCACGCTCAAGCTTACGTGCCCAAGCAATGTTAGCGTCTTCGTCGAATCGCGCCTTAATCTCCACCAACGCAAGAACCTGCTTGCCAGCATGAGCCGCGTCTACAAGTGCGTCGATAATCGGCGAATTACTAGACGTGCGGTACAGCGTTTGCTTAATTGCAAGCACTTTTGGATCTGCCGCCGCCTGCGCCAAGAACGCCTGAACAGAAGTAGAGAACGAATCGTAAGGGTGATGCAACAAAATATCGTGCTCGCGAATCGAAGCGAAAATATCTTGCGCGTGGCTGGTTTCCACTTCTGCAATCTGGCGATTTGTAGTAGGAATAAACGGACGATACTTCAAATCTGGGCGATCTAGAGCTTGCAACTCAAAAAGAACCGTCATATCTAGCGGCGAAGGCAAACGATAGACTTCCTCTGGACTTACTCGCAATTGATTGGCCAGCAGCTGCGACAAGAATGGGCTAGCTTCGTCGGAAATCTCAAGACGAATAGGCGGCCCAAATCGGCGGCGCAAAAGCTCCTTTTCCATAGCGTTGAGCAAGTTTTCTGCATCGTCTTCCTCAACGTCAATATCTTCGTTACGCGTAACGCGGAATGAGCGAGCTTCCTTAATAATCATGCCTGGGAAAAGCGATTCCAAATGTGCTGCAATCAACTTTTCCATAGTAATGAATCCGTAGCGCTCTTCGCGGCCTTCTTCGTCTGTTAAATCATCAACTGGAACAAGACGATTCAAATTATCTGGAATCTTCACGCGAGCAAAATGCGACTTTCCAGAATTTGGATTTTCTACAATAACAGCCAAGTTGATTGACTTGCCAGAAATATATGGGAACGGGTGTGCAGGATCCACTGCAAGTGGCGTTAATACTGGGAAAACCTGCTTGCGATAATAGTCTGAAAGCCTATCTTTTTCGGATTGCGTAAGCTTATCCCAACTGAGCATAACAATGCGCTGCTTAGCAAGTTCTGGCAAAATGTGGTCAATAACATAATGCGCATGCTCATCTTGACGACGATGCGTAACCTCGCTAATTGCGCGCAATTGTTGACGCGGGCTAAGCCCACTTGCTGCGGTTACTGCGATTCCCGAGTCGATTCTGCGCTTTAAGCCTGCAACTCGAACCATAAAGAACTCGTCTAGATTGGACGCAAAGATGGCTGCAAAATTAGCGCGTTCAAGAAGTGGTAAATCGGTATTTTGCGCTAGCTCAAGCACGCGACGATTGAACTTTAACCAGCTAAGCTCGCGGTCAAAGAAGCGATCTTTTGGCAACGGTAGCTCGCCCTCACGAGCTTCACGCTTTTCTGCCTTTTCGTCTTCGGCGATGTGCTCTGCAATTTGTCCGCGCAGAATCGCCTTTGAGGGAGCGTCAAAAATTTGTACCATACTCCGTAATTGTATGCGCTGTAAGGGATGTGCGCGACTGAGTGTCGGCGGCTGCGAGTGCTCGACACGCCGATATCTTCAATATGTGAACGCATTTGAACATGACAACCATTGCATATTCACAAAATGATGCAAAACCGTCTATTTTTTATGTGCGAATGAACACTAATTACAATATGTTAACAAAAGCAATTTTGCACTTTACTATTAAGTAAAAAGCAGCAATAATAATAATCACAAGAACAAATTAAAAGAGCGGTAACCCACAAAAATGTATGGATGTTAGATTCCAATTACGTTGGACGGATACTTAAGACTTTTACCGTTGCAACGAGGATGTTGTGCAGATGAATCCGCAAGATTGTTTTTGTAGTAAGAGGCTCGCCAAGGTGGTGAGCCTCTTTTGATGCACGGAAGTTTTACATGCGTGCGAGCGCTGGTTGGCTACTCCCCACACCATCGTACATACATACTGTCTGGCTCTTAGGGGAAACTATCAAAGAATAATTGTTGGAAAAATATTGTTAAAATTCATTTTCTTAGCTTCTTTGAAAATGATTTATTAAATAAGAGCAAAACAGCAAAACAATTAAGAAGGATCGAAGGACCATGCAACATTCATTTACAGTAATGTTGGCAGCCGAGTTTATTGGAACTGCCATTCTTATGATTTTTGGCAATGGAGCTGTTGCCAATGTTGAACTTAAAAACACTAAAGGTCATCACGCAGGCTGGCTAAACATTGCTATGGGCTACGGTTTTGGTGTTATGTTCCCAGTGCTAATGTTTGGCGGAATTTCTGGCGCACACATAAATCCTGCTATGACAATTGCGCAAGCTGTAAATGGCATGTTCCCGTGGCAAAATGTTGCACCTTATATTGTGGCTCAGCTTTTGGGCGCGTTGGTTGGCCAGCTTATTGTGTACGTAACTTATTTGCCACATTACAACGAGACAGAAGAGCCAGAGGCGATTCTTGGCACTTTCTGCACTACGGATGCTTACAATAACAAGCTTAACTACTTCCTAAACGAATTCTTTGGCACGCTCGTGCTTGTTTTGGCAGCTCTTTGCTGCCTTACTTCTCCTTGGGGAGAGAAGAATTTGG
Organism: Gardnerella piotii; assembly: GCF_049815665.1. Lineage (NCBI taxonomy): Bacteria > Bacillati > Actinomycetota > Actinomycetes > Bifidobacteriales > Bifidobacteriaceae > Gardnerella > Gardnerella piotii. The sequence continues at coordinate 189,917 of NZ_CP187450.1, read as the reverse complement.
CTGGCGCTTCAATCGTAGTTGGCTTTGTTGTTTGGGGATTGGTGACTTCTATGGGCGGCCCGACTGGTCCTGCTTTGAATCCTGCTCGAGACATTATGCCGCGCTTACTTCACGCCATTTTGCCGATTCCACACAAGGGTTCTTCTCGCTGGAGTGAGGCGTGGATTCCAGTGGTTGCTCCTACTGCTGGCGCAATCTTGGGCGTACTTATGTTTAAGTCGCTATTTGCGTAAAACATTTGCTTTTAACTGTTATTTATTGCGGTTGATTGTGATTAATTGCGATTAATTGCGGTTGTAAGAAGCGTGTAATGCTAGTATGAATGCGTTACGCGCTTTTTATTTTACAAGTTTATGTTTTGCAAGCTTGTGCTTGTTAATAAAGGTATTAAGAAAGACGGAATAATGTTTTCGAAGTCAACTATTGCAATTGGACGTTTTGCGCCAACTCCTTCTGGGCGTATGCATATTGGCAATATGGTAGCAATGTTGGCTGCTTGGCTTTCTGCAAAATCGCAAGGTGGAAGCATGATTTTGCGTCTGGAAGATCTTGATATTGCACGCATGCCGAAGGATGCTAGCGCGCGAGTGATTGACGATTTGCATTGGGCTGGTCTTGATTGGGTTGGTGAGCCGATTTATCAGCATAATCGCAATACAATCTACCAAGAAGCTCTTGAGGCGCTAGAATCTTTGCAAGACGACGACGGAAATTCGTTGATTTACCCTTGTTTTTGCTCGCGTTCCGATATTCGAGCGATTGCAGCTCCGCAAGAAGGCGACGGATTTATACGCTACCCGAGTACGTGCAGAAATCTTCGTAAAAACGCGGAAGGTTTGGCGCAAATCGAAAAGCGTTTGCAAAATAATCAGCAACATTCTTTGCGACTTGCTGTTCCCTCGGCTGATTCGCCGCAAGCGAATGTGAGTTTTATGGACGCGATTTTTGGCGCGCAATCATTTAACATTAATCGCGATTTGGGCGACATGGTGATTCGTCGCGCTGATGGCGTTTTTTCCTACCAACTTGCGGTTGTTGTTGACGATGTGCTTTCGGGAGTAAACGATATTGTGCGCGGCCGCGATTTGTTGCGTTCTGCAGCGTTGCAGATTTGGATTGGCGAACTGCTGGAAAAATCAGGATTTTTTGCGGCTCACGGTGTGCATTACGTGCGTCCGCAATTTGCACACTTGCCGCTAATTGATAACGCTCAAGGCGAGCGACTCGCAAAAAGTAAGCATTCTTTAGACGTTGGCGCGCTTCGTGAATCTGGCTGGAGTGCCGAGCGCATGATTGGCTATTGCATGTATCTTTTGGGATATAAAAATCCTGGGCAAACTCTCCCTGTAGACATGAGCGCTGCAGATGCGCTTGCGTTGTTTGAAAGCCTTGACACGCCGTGGGATTCTGTTCGCGCAAACTTAGCAGACAAATCCGTGCCCTTCCTCGACTAAACTATGTATTTAGACTGATAGATTGGGGCAATAAATGGCATATATGACGCAAAAAGATTTGGCGAATACTGAGGTCGATTGTGTTCGCGCGCGTCAAATTGCCGACGGTGTACACAGCGTGCAAGACGCCATTGCTCAAGCCGAATCGCGTTATGGGCGCAAAGCTGAGTCTATTAAGCTGCTTGCTGCAACTAAAACGCGCGATGTTGGGGAGATTATGGCGGCGCTTAAAGCTGGAGTGCGCGTAATTGGGGAAAATCGTCCGCAAGAAATTGTTGCAAAAGCCGAGATTTTACGCGCGGAAGCTGCTAAAGAAGGCTTAAATTTTGGTGTAAACGGCGAAATTTCGCTCTACTTAATAGGTCAGCTGCAAAGCAATAAAATAAACAAAGTCTTGCCTCTTGCAAATGGGATTCAGTCAGTTGACGGCATTGAGCTTGCGCAAAAAATATCTACGCGCGCGAAAAATTTGGGACTTTGCACAGACGTTATGCTGGAAGTGAACGTTTCGGGAGAAGCTACAAAATCGGGGTGCATGCCAGAACGCGCGATTGACGAAGCACTCGCTATATCTAGTTTGCCATCGCTTAATTTGCGCGGATTTATGACGCTTGGAGCGCGCGTGAATGATGAAAAAATAGTGAGAAGCGGTTTCGCAAAATTGCGAGAAATTAGAGATTATGTGAGTGAACAACTCGCGCAAGATTATGATGGAGACTCTGCAAAATTAGAGCTTTCAATGGGAATGTCTGGCGATTTTGCGTGGGCGATTGCCGAAGGTTCGACGATGGTTCGAATCGGTTCGGCAATCTTTGGCCCGCGCGCATTTGTGTAATCTTTGTGTAATCTTTGTGTAGTCTTTGTGTAGTCTTTGTGTAGTCTTAAGTCAAATCAATAATCGCTCACGCATGCATAATCACATTGCGCAGCGAACCAATGCCATCTACATGCACAATTGCTTCGTCGCCAGAGTGCAAAGTTCCTGCAGGATACGGCGTTCCTGTCAAAATAACATCTCCTGGAAGAAGCGTTGAGAAGCTTGAAATTGCAGCAATTTGCTGTGGAATGCTGTGAATCAATCGCGCTGTAGTGCCGTCCGCCTCTGGCACATCTTTGCCATTAAGCGTAAAGGATATATGGGAATCGCGCCAATTTAGCTCAGTTGTAATCCATGGGCCTAGTGGGCAAGAAGTGTCGAAGCCCTTTGCGCGCGTAAACATTGGGTCACTGCCTGCGCAATCGCGCAAAGTCACGTCATTTACGCAAGTAAAGCCAAAAACATAGTCCATTGCGGTGTCTGCCGACACATTTTTGGCAATCTTGCCCATAACAACAGCCACTTCTGGCTCAAAATTCATATCGTTTGAAAAAGCAGGAATAACAATCGGATCGTCTGGGCCGACTACAGAAGTACTCGGCTTTGTAAAAATAACCATATCTGCAGCAGTATGCGAAGTTGCCGCAGGAGAAGCGTCGCGCTCTTCAGCAGAACGCGTATCGTAGTTTTTTGCCAATCCGTAGACTTTTGAAGGAATTACCGGTGCAAGCAGGCGCACGCCATCGGCGTCTAGCTCGTAGCGTTTGCCGGTTGGCTTAACTCCTTGAGGGCTTAATGGGTGGCCTTCCAGTGCTACTAAATAATCCTTGCCGTCTGTTTCGTCTTTTTGAACAAACGCGTATTGAGGAACTTCATTATAGGAAAAACGTGCAATTCTCATATTTTTAAGATTACGACATATTTAATACTTATTTATTTTTGATACTTATTTATTTTTGATATTTGACTGACGACTTTGCGATTGACGACTTTGCTGCGGAAAAGTCGCAAGCAACCGAAGATTTAAGGAAACGCCACAAACATCTTGAAAACAAAACTTGAGTGTAGTAGACTCAAGTTTTAGAAATTGACAGAATGTGGTTTGAGTGCAATCGCAAAAAGTGCACGCAAATCACCTAAAATCCGCTAGATAGCGGTGCAAATGGGGGTAAATATGGAACAAAAGTTTACAACCTTAGCGCAAGATGCATTAAGTGATGCTGTGCAAAGCGCGGCTGCAGCTGGCAATGCGCAAGTTGATACGTTACATTTGGCAGATGCCTTACTTCGCCAAGAGCAAGGCGTAGTGCGCGCGCTTATTGCGCAGGCTGGTGCAGATGCGCAACAAATCGGAGCAGAAATTCGCAACGCATTAGTGGCATTGCCTTCATCTACTGGCTCAACTACAACTAAGCCAGATGCAAGTCGTCAGCTTTTAGCTGCGCTAAGTCAAGCCGAAAAAGAGATGCGCGAAATGGGAGACGAATACGTTTCTACGGAACACATGCTTATTGGCATGGTTGCAAGCGCGCCGAATGCTGTTGCAGATATTTTCAAAAAGCACAATGTTTCGGCAGATGCGTTGCGCAAGGCTGTGCCAACTGTGCGCGGAGGTGCGAAAGTGACAAGTCCGGACGCGGAAGGCAACTACAAAGCGCTTGAAAAATATTCGGTTGATATGACTGCGCGCGCTCGTGAGGGAAAGCTTGACCCTGTGATTGGGCGCGATCAGGAGATTCGCCGCGTGATTCAGATTCTTTCTCGCCGCACGAAGAACAATCCTGTGCTAATTGGCGAGCCTGGCGTTGGTAAAACGGCAGTTGTAGAAGGATTAGCTCAGAGAATCGTTGCAGGAGATGTGCCTACGACTTTGCAAAACAAGCGTCTTATCAGTCTCGATTTGGCTTCGATGGTTGCAGGTTCTAAGTATCGCGGAGAGTTCGAGGAACGCTTAAAGGCAGTGTTGAAGGAAATTCAACAATCAGACGGTCAAATTATTACGTTTATTGACGAAATTCACACTGTTGTTGGCGCAGGATCTGCAGAAGGTTCAATGGATGCTGGCAATATGCTTAAGCCAATGCTCGCGCGAGGTGAGCTGCGCTTGGTTGGCGCAACTACGCTTAACGAGTATCGCGAGCATATTGAAAAGGATTCCGCTCTTGAGCGCAGATTCCAGCAAGTATTTGTTGGCGAGCCATCTGTTGAAGATACGGTGACGATTTTGCGTGGGCTTAAGCAACGTTACGAAGCGCATCACAAGGTGACGATTAGTGACGATGCAATCGTAGCTGCAGCAACGCTTTCAAACCGTTATATTACTGGCAGACAGCTTCCAGATAAAGCGATTGATTTGGTGGATGAAGCGGCAGCTCACTTGCGTATGGAGCTTGATTCTCAGCCAGAAGAGATCGACGAATTGCAGCGCAAAGTTACGCGTCTTGAAATGGAAGAAATGCAATTAAAGAAAGCGGAAGATGCCGCCGCGCGCGAACGCTTAGAAAAGTTGCAGGAAGAATTAGCAAACTCGCGCGAAAAGCTTGCTGGTTTGAAGGCGCGTTGGGATGCGGAAAAGGCTGGCCATAACAAGGTTGGCGATTTGCGAGCGCAACTCGATGCTAAGCGCGTAGAAGCCGACAAATTCACGCGCGAAGGCAATTTGGAGCAAGCAAGCCGTATTTTGTATGGCGAAATTCCAAGCATTCAAAAAGCTTTGGAAGAAGCGGAATCACAGGCTGCTAATGCTAAGAGTGAAGCGAAAGAGCCAATGGTTCCAGACCAGGTTGATGCTGATTCTATTGCTGGAGTTGTTAGCGAATGGACGGGTATTCCTGTTGGTCGCTTGATGCAAGGCGAAAATGAGAAGCTGCTCAACATGGAAAAGGAGCTTTCTAAGCGCGTTGTTGGTCAAAGCGAAGCAATCCAGGCTATAGCGGATGCTGTGCGCAGAAGCCGTGCTGGAATTGCAGACCCGAATCGCCCGACTGGTTCGTTCCTATTCTTGGGTCCTACTGGCGTTGGTAAGACGGAGCTTGCAAAGGCTCTTGCTGACTTCTTGTTTGACGACGAGCGTGCAATGGTTCGCATTGATATGAGCGAGTACATGGAAAAGTCTTCCGTTTCTCGTCTAATCGGTGCTGCTCCTGGCTACATTGGCTACGAGGAAGGCGGTCAGCTTACTGAAGCTGTGCGTAGACGCCCGTATTCTGTAGTGCTTTTTGACGAAGTTGAGAAGGCACATCCAGAAGTATTCGACGTTTTGTTGCAGGTTTTGGATGATGGTCGTTTGACTGACGGACAAGGTAGAACGGTTGATTTTACGAATACGATTTTGATTATGACATCAAACTTGGGTTCGCAATTCCTTGTGCAAGAAGGCTTGGACGATGCTGCTAAGCGTAAGGCTGTTATGAATGCTGTTCACGCTGAGTTTAAGCCAGAGTTCATCAACCGTTTGGATGAGCTTGTTATGTTCCATCCGTTGAGCCGCGAAGAGCTTGGCGGAATTGTGGATATTCAAGTTCGTCAAGTGGCTGCACGCTTGAGCGACCGCCGCATTAGCTTGGATGTGAGCGATTCTGCTCGCGCTTGGCTTGCAGAGCATGGCTATGATCCAGTTTATGGTGCTCGTCCGTTGCGCAGATTGGTTCAAACGGAAATTGGCGATCAACTTGCGCGATTGCTGCTTTCTGGAAAGGTGCATGATGGCGCTCGCGTAGTTGCGGATTGTGAGAATACTAGCGATCATGTGACTCTCAAGATTGCGTAGTGCCTGCATTCTTCAATGTAGCCAAATAATGTAGCCAAATAAAACAAAGCGTGCTGTTTATTGGAGTATTCCCCAGTAGGCAGCGCGCTATTTTGTTGCATAACGCTTATTTTTCTATGCAATAATACGCGTGTCTAATTATGTTTCAAAAGTCGAAGCAGTAGTGTTTAATAGAACGTATGTTCGATAATATTGTGATGTTTGTTTTAATGGTGGTTGCTGTTGTAATAACCGCCATTGTTGTGCTGGCTATTGTTAAGCACAACTCTGGAACGCAAGGCGCTAATGGCGTAAACCAGCGCGAATTTAACGAATTGCACTCTCAGTATGAACAAGCGCGCGCTCAAGCGCAAGAAAATGGCAATCAGGCTATACGATATCGCACGCAAGCAGAGCAGCTTGCTGAGCGATTAAAGTTTGTTGAAGCAGAACTTGCTAAGGCGCAGCAAGCAGAGCAATTGCGAGTGAATCGCGAAGAGCAATTGCGCACAGAGCGAGAAGAACGCGAACGGTTAAATCGTGAGAAAACTTTGAAAGAGCAAGGCAAAGTCTTGGAAGCGCTTGCTCCAGTAAAAGACAATCTCGAAGCTTTGAAGAATAAAGTTTCGCAGATTGAAGAAGGGCGTAAGCAAGAAATGGGTGCGCTGAACACTCAGCTTAAAGGCTTAAGCGAGCAGCAAGCAAGGCTTGACCGCGAAACAAGTTCGCTTTCTGCAGCATTGCGAAATAATAAGGTTCGCGGAGCTTGGGGCGAGGCTCAACTAAAGAATATTGTGGAATCTGCAGGTTTGCTTGAGCATGTTGATTTTGATACGCAGGTTGTTGTAACGGGAGTAAATGGCGAACAGCAGAGGCCAGATATGGTTGTGCATCTGCCAGGAGGCAAAACAATTCCAGTTGATGCAAAAGTTCCATATGCGGATTATCAGCGCGCTTGCGAAATCCCAGATAACGCAAGCGACGAAGAATTAGCTAGAAGAAGTGAGCTTCTAAAAGCGCACGCTAAAGCTTTGCGAGAGCACGTTAGAGCATTAGGAGCTAAAGCATATTGGCAGGCTTTTGAAACAGCACCAGACTTTGTAGTTGCATTTATTCCAAACGAAGCATTGCTTCAGGCAGCTCTTGAGGCGGATCCAACGCTTATGGATGATGCTTTTGCGCAAAAAGTAGCCCTCACTTCCCCAGTTACTTTGTGGGCTGTGCTTAAGTCTGTTGCATACGCATGGCAGCAGCAAAGTCTTACAGATGATGCAAAAGAACTTTTCGATTTATCTCGAGAATTGTACGATCGCTTTGCGGTTCTTGGAGAAAATGCTTCAAAACTTGGCGTATCTTTGGCAAGAACAGTCGCAGCTTACAATAAGTTTGCTTCTTCGCTTGAGTCTAGAGTGTTGGTAACAGCGCGTAAACTTCAGAAGTTAGACCAAAGTAAAGTTATTGCTTCAATAGATCTTATAGATTCCGATAAAGCTGATGTTAAAGAGCTGAGCGCTCCAGAAGTATCAGTAGAAGATCGTTAAGCATAAAAACATCAAAGCGTCAAAAATTTAAGAACTCTAAACGCTAAGGAGTGCAAAATGACAGAATTACAAGAGAAACGCGCGGAACTTAAGCGCATGCTTTGCGCAGATATGAGTGCGAAACCATTTAGCGAACTGTTTTCTGTTACTTTTAATCAGCGAGGCTCCAAGTTGGTTGGAGATGTTCTTTTTGATGCGATTGAGAAAGCTGGGTATTCATTAGAACGCGATGTTGACGCCATTGGTGCGTTAACTGCTGCTGCAGTGCCTATGGTTTTTGCACTTATTCATGCTGCAGAACGTAAAGGAATTGCGCTCGACGGCTTCGTTATGGATTTTGTTTTCCCTGCAACAAAAGGTCCGTCTGTTAAAGGCAAGCGAGTATTGTTACTTGACTCTTGGCTTTCTGAAAAATCGTATGTTCAAACTTCTTCGCTTGTGACTTTACGACACGGCAATGAATTAAGTCTTGATTTTGGCATTGTTAATCAGCAAGGCGCGCAAATTCTTGCTATAGTTGCATTAATTGGTGGTGTTGACGCCGACAAACAAGGCACAAGGCATCTTCAATTAGTAAATCCAATAAGTGAGGAGAGTACTAAAATGGCATTTGTTCAAGCTTTCGGTGAAGAAGAATTACGCGCAGATGCAGAACACGAAGATTGCTGCAACGACAACTGCTGTGGCGGTCATTGCGAGGTTAAATGCACGGGAGATTGTGCTAACGATGGTTGCACTGAGCCGTGCTGTGAAGATAATTGCTGCGGTGGCCATTGCAAAGTAGAGTGCACTGGTGATTGCAAGCATGACGGCTGCACTGAGCCATGCTGTGAAGACAATTGCTGTGGCGGTCACTGCAAGTCAGGTTGCACAGGCGATTGCGCAACAGACGGCTGCCAAGACTAGTTGCAAATACTAGCTACCAATACTAAGCAAAAGTATTAAACGGAGCAAAACTTATACATGCACGAACCGAATCCAATTACTTTGGCTGCAAAAGCTTCCGATGAGCCAGAATTTCGACCTATAGGAGTTGGCCCGTGGGAAGAAGAACACCCAGGTGAGCCTCGTCCAGATAATCCAGAATCGCCAAATTACGATGCGCGGTTTAGCACTGAATTACTAGACGAAGGCGATCAGCGTAACGTTCTAGATTGCTACCGATACTGGAAAGTAGAAGCTATAAAAGCGGATCTCGATTCTAAAGGCCGTCATGAGTTTGAAGTAGCTGTAGAAAATTGGACTCACGATTTCAACATAGGCTCTATGGTTCGCACTGCAAACGCATTTACAGCGAAAAAAGTGTATATTGTAGGGCCTCATAAATGGAATCGTAAAGGCTCGTTAATGACTGAGCTTTACCAATACGTTGAGTGCTGCCCAACTATTGAAACTCTAGTAACTAATTGGCGCGAAAATATAGCACGAGAAACAGAAGAAGCGCATCAACTTTTGCTTAAAGCACAGGCAGATGGCAATAAAGAAGCCGAAAAAATCGCAAATATCAAGGAACAAGACGCTAAAAACGCTCGCGTTATAGCGCTCGATATTATTCCAGGTGCTGTTGCTATGGAAAACTACAAGTTCCCTAAACGTTGCCTTATGCTTTTTGGTGCAGAAGGTCCAGGTCTTTCTAAAAAAGCACTAGAGATGGCGGATGACGTTGTTTACATTTCGCAATTTGGCTCTGTTCGCTCGCTAAACGCAGGAGCAGCCGCAGCTGTTTCCATGCACGCGTGGATTGCGCAACATGCAGCACCAAATTGCTGAGTCTTAATAAAATCTTAATTAAAATTTCAGCAGCAGAATCTCATCAGTAATGTTAATTAAAACGCATTAGCCTGTACTCATAAACACTTACATTTTATGTGCATTTTTTTTATTTGTGATATTGTTAATTTATGTTAGAATTTCAACATATTACAAAACGTTTCGGCGCAAAAACAGCGCTTAACGACGTTTCTTTCGTCGCCGAAGACGGTAAAGTCACGGGCTTTTTAGGTCCTAATGGCGCTGGTAAATCTACCACCATGCGTTGCGCGTTAAATCTTATTCATGCCAATAGTGGTACTTCTCTTATTGACGGCAAACCTTACGCAAAAATTGCCTCTCCAATGACGGAAGTTGGAGCAGTTCTTGACGCAAAGTCTGCTCACAGGGGCCGTACGGCTTACAATCACCTGTATTCATTGGCTTTAACTCATGGAATATCAAAAAAGCGCGTTGACGAAGTGATTGATATTACTGGATTATCAAGTGTTAAAACCCGCAAAGCGGGATCCTTCTCGCTCGGTATGAGTCAGCGTCTTTCTATTGCTGCGGCACTTTTAGCAGACCCTCACAATCTTATTTTGGACGAGCCAATTAACGGCTTAGATCCAGAAGGTGTTAAGTGGGTTCGCGAATTGTGCAAGTATTACGCAAGCGAAGGCCGTGCAATACTACTTAGCTCGCACTTAATGAGCGAAGTTGCGCTTACTGCAGATAATCTTGTGATTATTGCGCATGGCGAAATTTTGGAGCGCACAACGGTTCAAGATTTTGTTGACGCGCATTCGCAGCACGCTGTGAGACTTGTAACTCCAGAAGGCGAAAAACTACAGTCTGTGCTTGCTCAAAATAATCCTGAATGCAAGATTTTGCCAGATAATCGCACGCCTCAAGACGTTCAAGAAGGCGAACTTTTTAGAATAACAGGATGTGAGCTTAATCAGCTTGCTCGCGAAATTGCGGATAATCAAATTTTGGTATATCAGCTTAATTACGAGCACGCGTCACTTGAGGAAGCATATTTGGCTCTTACACACGGTCAAGAGCAGTATGTAACGAAGGCTGTTCCTAGCAACGGCGCGAAGCCAAGTGAACAAAACGTAGAGCAATCTAACAATAAGGAGAGTGCAAAATGAGTGAGCAAGTAGCAAATCAACAAGTGCAATCTTCTGAATCTAACGCACATCAGTCTAACGCGTATAAAACAGGTCGCAGCATGAACGCTCAGCACTTGCGCCTTACATTTATGCACACGCTTAAATCTGAGATTGTTAAGTTGCGTGGACTTGCGTCCACTTGGTGGTGCATGGCATTAGCTATTGTTTTGCCAGTAATCTTTAGCTTTATTATTGCGATTGTGCAAAAAGCAATGTCTAAAGTTGACATTAAGAATGGAGCAAATCAAGGTAGATCAAGCGCTGCAATTACTGTTGGGCCGAGCAATAAAGGCAGCCTTATTGCATCTCAAGATAGCATTTTCCACTTAGTTATTAGTTTTGCTTCTGTATCTTTGATTGTTTTGTCGATTTTTGCAGTGCTTGCTGTAACCGCGGAGCATTCTACAACTTCAATTCAGGCTTCTCTTACTGCTGTACCTAGAAGGGGTATGTTCTTTACGGCTAAGTTTATTGCTGTTGCAATCTACGTTTTTGTGGTGCAACTTATTGCAATGGCAGTTTCGCTAGGCGCTGCAGAATTAGCTTTTATAGGAGACAGCACTTCTGGATTATCTGGAAGCAACGCGTGGAAATTGCCTCTTACGCTATTTCTTGGATCTCCTGCAATTATGGTTGTTGTAGCAGCAATGGCGTACGGCTTTGGCATGATTTGCAAGTCAACTGCTGGCGGAATTATGTGCGTTATTGGAGCCGTGATGATTTTGCCTAGTGTTCTTAGCATTATTATGTTTGCGAGCAATTTCGCGAAGTGGAATTCAATACTTATACAGCTTTTGCCAGCCACAGCGGTGGAGAAATTCTTGGGCAGCTCCCCTAATTCGGGTGCACAGCTTCCACCAAACGCATATGTTTTTACATGGTGGCAATCAGGCTTGGTGGTTCTCGCTTGGGGCGTAGTCATGTATGCAATTGGCCACATTGTTGAAAAACATCGCGATATCTAAAATATTTAAATATTCTGCAAATAATTTTGCAAAAACAATAAGGGCTTTACTCTGTAGATTCAAAAGATTTGACTACAAGATAAAGCCCTTTTTGCATAATTTTTGCTATAGCAAAGGTCACGCATCACACATATAGTTGAGGTTATGCCAACATTCACACGCGAAGAAATTGAGCATCTGGGCGTTCTATCCCAGATTGCGCTTAGCGACGAAGAAATCAGTCGCTTGCAAGGCGAATTAAACGTCATTGCAGAATCTATTAACAAAGTGCAGGAAGTTGCTGGCGAAGATGTGCCACCTACTGCAAATCCAGTACCTCTTGAAGCGTATTTGCGCCCAGACGAGCCTGCTACGCCATTGACTCAAGAAGAAGCGCTTTCTGGCGCTCCTAGAAGCGAGTCTGGCATGTTTGTAGCACCTCGAATTTTGGGGGAGGAATAAACATGACTAATACTCAAGATTTAGTAAAGCTTTCTGCTGCCGATATGGCAAAAGCTGTAAAAGCTAAAGAAGTTTCTAGCCGCGAGCTTGTTGAAGCTCACTTGGCAGTAATCGAAGCAGCCGAACCAGAAATCAAAGCATTCTTGCACGTTTCTGCAGATGTTGCACTTGAGCAAGCAGATGCTTTTGATAAAAAGAATGCTAATGGCGAAGCTGAAGGCTTGCCTGAACTTGCAGGCGTTCCAATTGCCATTAAAGACATGATTGTCACTAAGGGCATTCCAACTACTGCAGCATCTAAGATTCTCGAAGGCTGGGTTCCACCTTACGATGCTACTGTTATTGAAAAGCTCAAGGCAGCTGGCATGCCAATTCTTGGCAAGACTAATTTGGATGAGTTTGCTCAAGGTTCCTCTACCGAGCATTCCGCTTACCAAACCACTTGCAATCCTTGGGATACTGAGCGCGTTCCTGGCGGTTCTGGCGGCGGCTCTGCTGCGGCCGTTGCTGCATTCGAAGCCCCTATTGCTTTGGGTACAGATACTGGCGGTTCCATTCGTCAGCCAGGCGCTTTAACTGGTACAGTCGGCGCAAAGCCAACTTACGGCGGAGTTAGCCGTTTTGGTGCAATCGCTATGGCAAGCTCCTTGGATCAGATTGGTCCTGTTTCTCGTACCGTTCTTGACTCTGCACTTTTGCAGGAAATCATTGGCGGCAACGATAGGCGCGATTCTACTTCTATTCCAGCTCCTGTTCCTCCAATGGCTCAGGCTGCGCGCGAGGGCGCTCGCCGCGATTTGAAGGGCGTAAAGGTTGGTCTTGTTAAAGAGCTTAGCGGCGACGGATTCCAGCCAGGCGTTGAAGCACGCTTTAATGAAGCTGTGCAGTTGCTTAAGGATATGGGTGCAGAAGTAACAGAAGTTTCCTGCCCTCACTTCCCTTACTCGCTATCTGCATACTACATAATCATGCCTTCCGAAGTTAGCTCCAACTTGGCTCGCTACGACGGAATGCGCTACGGTTTGCGCGTAATGCCACCAGCAGACAAGCCTCAAACTGCAGCAAACATGATGGCTGCAACTCGTGAAGCTGGCTTTGGCGACGAAGTAAAGCGTCGTATTATTCTTGGCACTTACGCACTTTCTGCTGGCTACTACGACGCTTGGTATGGCTCTGCACAAAAAGTTCGTACGCTTATTATTCGCGACTTTGAAGAAGCGTTTAATAAGGTAGATGTTCTAGTCTCTCCAACAAGCCCTACAACGGCATTTAAGTTTGGCGAGAAGATGAACGATCCACTTTCCATGTACATGAACGATATTGCTACGATTCCTGCAAACATGGCTGGCGTTCCAGCTTTGAGCCTCCCAGCTGGCTTGAGCGATGATGGCTTGCCTGTTGGCATTCAGATTATTGCTCCGCAATGCCATGATGAAAAGATGTACAAGCCTGCAGCAGCGTTGGAAGCAGCGCTCGAAGAAAAATGGAGCGGCCCAATCTGGAAGTCGCTTAAAGCTGGTTGGCTCGATTCATTGGCTAAGTAAAGTGAAATAAAGCTTAAATAAGAAGGATTCTCATGGCTGAAAAACTTATGAAATACGCCGATGCTGTGGAGCAGTTTGACCCAGTTTTCGGCTTGGAAACTCACGTTGAGCTTAGCACGCGCACAAAGCTGTTTTGCCCAGCAGAAGTATCTTTTGGTGGCGAGCCAAATACTCAGCTAACTCCTGTAAGCCTTGGTTTGCCAGGCTCTTTGCCAGTTGTAAACAAGACTGCAGTTGATTACGCGATTAAGCTTGGCTTAGCGTTGCATTGCGAGATTGCTGAGTGGAGCCAGTTCGCTCGTAAGAACTACTTCTACCCAGATATGCCTCGCGATTACCAGATTTCCCAGTACGATAAGCCAACTAATGGCAACGGCTACTTGGATGTTGAGCTGGAAGATGGCACTGTGTTCCGCGTTCCGATTGAGCGCGCTCACATTGAGGATGACGCTGGTAAGAATACGCACGTTGGCGGCGCTGACGGCCGAATCGAAGGCGCAAATCATTCTTTGGTTGATTACAATCGCGCAGGCGTTCCTTTAATCGAGATTGTAACTAAGCCAATCGAAGGTGCGGGTAGCCGCGCTCCAGAAATCGCAGGCGCATACATGCGCGCTATTCGCGATATTGTTCGCGCTCTCAACATCTCCCATGCTCGTATGGAGCAGGGCAATATGCGCGCAGACGTAAACGTTTCGCTCCGCAGAAAGCCAACCGATCCATTCGGTACGCGCTCTGAAACTAAGAATGTGAACACATTCCGTGGAATTGAAAAGACGCTGCAATACGAGATTCGTCGCCAGGCTGCTATTTTGAGCGAAGGCGGCGAGATTTTGCAGGAGACTCGTCACTGGGATGAGGCAACTCAGACTACTGCTGGCGGCCGTGTAAAGTCCGACGCCGACGATTATCGCTACTTCCCAGACCCTGATTTGGTTATGCTTCACATCACTAAGGAGCATATTGAGCGCATGAAGGCACAAATGCCAGAAATGCCTCGCGAGCGCCGTAACCGTTTGCAAAGCGAATGGGGCATTAGCGATCTTGAAATGCGAGATATTCTTAACGCGGATGCTCTTGATTTGGTTGAAGAAACCGTTAAGGCTGGTGCAAGCGCTGCTGGCGCTAAGAAGTGGTGGCTTGGTGAGCTTGCTCGCGAAGCAAACACTCGTGGCGTCACTTTGGAAGAATTGCCTATTACTCCGCAAGATGTGGCGCAAGTTGAAAAGCTGATTGCAGACGGTAAGCTTAACGATAAGCTCGCTAAGCAAACTGTTGCATGCGTTTTGGCTGGCGAAGGCACGCCTGATGAAGTTGTTAAGAAGCACGGATTCAAGGTTATGAACGATGACGGCGCTTTGGAAGCCGCTGTTGATGCTGCTCTTGCAGCAGACCCAGAGGTTGCCGAAAAGCTTAAGTCTGGAAATATGAAGCCGATGGGCGCGATTATTGGCGCCGTTATGCGTGCGACTAAGGGTCAAGCAGACGCTAAGGCCGTTACTAAGATTGTAATGGCAAAAATCAAAGGCTAGTTTAGATTAGCTTTTACTTTGCACTTTTTGCGCTTTATACTTTGCGTTTTAACTTTGTGTTTTATAGCATTGTATAGGGTGCAAAAAGTGCGATTTTATAACGCGGTTTTCACTAATCGCTGTAGCGCTTTTTGTAAGCTTTGTAACACGTAAGTCGATTGTATGAAAAAGGTGAATATGCAAGGATTCAATGCTGATTCTACAAGCCACCGCGAGTTGCCAGAAAATATTACGATTCCGCCAATCCGCGGCGAAATGGCACGTCTTAGGCCAGCAACAATCGAAGATTTGGCGCAAATGGACGCATTGCATGCTTTTGATGGAGCGGCCGTTATAACAGGCAAAGATTCGCAATCGGAGCGCGCGATGGTTCACGCGTGGGTAAATCGTTCTGTGCAATGGTCTTCGGCTGGAAGCACTGAGGCAAAATCTAATCATGATGCCGCCTCTAGCGACGCTCAATCGCGCCCAACAATCGCATGGTCAATTGTGCCAGATTTTATTGATGACTCCGAAAATGCTAATGGCAATATTATTGGAATGATATTTTTGATTGACATTGACGGTTGGTCTAAATCCGCTAGGATCCAGGTGATTCTAGGACGCGACTATAGGGGTCGTGGGTATTCTAGGGATGCAATGCCTAGAGTTATGACTTACGGTTTTGCGCCAAGCGAGGTTGGCCTTGCTTTGCACAGAATTTGGGTTGGCGTTCCTGCAACAAACACGCGCTCGCTTTCCGTGTACCAGTCGCTTGGATTTATGAAAACGGGAACTGCTCGCGATGCACTTTGGGATTCTCAAAGCCAAAAGTATCAAGATTTTGTTGTAATGGACACTCTTGTAGACGAGTACGATGCGATTCGCTCGCTAGACGCTTTTGGATTACACGTTATCGAAGATAATCCTGGAGTTTGCGAGGCCCTAAGCGCGCACGAGCATTCGATTGCAATCCCAGTTAAAAATGGCGATTTGCGCAAGTCGCAAGCAACCGAACAAGCCGAGTCTAGTGTTAAGCACACAGATAATTCCTCTAAGCGCGCATGGTGGCGTATTATAGGACGAGGCCGCAAGCGTGCTCAAGAAGACGACGCAGCGAATAAAGCTACATCAAATACGCAAATCACGCCAACGGAAGGGAAGCAATGAGCGCCGAAGACCTCGACAATTACGAAACAGACGCCGAACTTGCGTTATACAAGGAATATCGTGACGTTATTAAGCTTTTTACGTACGTTGTAGAAACAGAACGCCGATTCTACTTGGCAAATAAGGTTGATTTTAACGTGCGCTCCGCAGGTCAAGACGTGTACTTTGACGTTCAATTAACAGACGCTTGGGTGTGGGATGTTTACCGACCTTCGCGATTTGTAAAAAACGTTAGAATCGTTACTTTCAAAGACGTAAACGTGGAGGAAGTTCAAAAAACAGATATTGATATTCCAGAATCTATCGCGTGATAAGAGTATGCTAGTAAAGCTTACGTTTAGATTTTAATACAGATACGTGCTTGCAATTTTGCGTTTTTGACTTTATAAAGCGGTTTTTAGTTATGGAGGAAAATTGGCTGATACACAATCCCAGAAACAATCTGTAGTGATTATTGGTGGCGGTCCGGCAGGGTTGACGGCAGCTTGGGAGCTTGTAAAAGATGGCGGCTCTAGCCGCTACGATGTGACTGTTCTTGAGGCAACCAGCGAGTTTGGTGGCATTTCTCGCACCGTAAAATACAACGGAAACCGCATGGATATTGGCGGACACCGATTCTTCTCTAAAGACGATCGCATTATGCAATGGTGGCGAGATATGCTGCCTCTTCAAGGCGCTCCTTCTTACGACGATAAGAAGCTTGGCAGGCATCACGATTTAGAGGCTGGAGGCCCAGACCCAGAAGTCGAAGATGAGGTTATGCTTAAGCGTCATCGCGTTTCTAGAATCTTCTGGAATCATCATTTCTTTGACTACCCTATCTCTCTTTCTGCATCCACCTTGCGATCTATGGGCTTTGTGCTAACCATGAAAGTTGGTTTTAGCTACCTTTGGTCCATGATTCACAAGTTGCCAGAAACAAACCTCGAAAACTTCTACATTAATCGCTTTGGCAAAAAGCTGTATTCTATGTTCTTTGAGGGCTACACCGAGAAGCTTTGGGGCAGGCATCCAAGCCAGATTTCTGCCGATTGGGGTGCTCAGCGCGTTAAAGGCTTGAGCATTGTTGAAGTTTTGAAGAACGCTATTTCTAAGCTTATGCCTAAGAATAAGGCAAGTCAGAAAGAAGTTGAGACTTCTTTAATTGAGGAATTTTGGTACCCTAAGCTTGGTCCAGGTCAGCTTTGGGAGACTGTTGAACGCCGTTGCCGAGAAAATGGCGCTACTGTTTTAACTGGCTCTAAGGTTGTTGCCATAAAGCAGGCGGACGGCAAGATTTGCAGCGTTGTTGTTGAAAATCAAAATGGCGATCGCAGTGAGCTTCATGCAGATCAGTTCATTTCGTCTATGCCAATTAAAGATTTGGTTGCTTCTATTGAGCAAGGCGCGAATGGCGATGCAAATGCAGAAGTTCCACAAGACTTGCAAAAAGTTGCGTCTGGCCTTCCTTACCGCGATTTTGTGACTGTTGGCTTGCTTGTTAAGCGCATGCGTTTGCGCAACACTACCGACATTCCAACGCTTGGCAACCCACCTATTGTGCCAGATTGCTGGATTTACGTTCAAGACCCTGGCTACAAGGTTGGACGTTTGCAAATCTTTAACAACTGGAGTCCATACCTTGTTAAGGATGTTGATAATACCGTTTGGATTGGTCTTGAATACTTCTGCAGCGAAGGCGACGATTTTTGGAATATGAGCGACGAAGAGGCTCGCAAAAACGCCATTGACGAGCTGATTCGCATGCAAGTTATTGACAGCGAAGATGACGTTTTAGACGCTCATCGCGAACGCGTTCCAAAGGCCTACCCTGCTTACTTTGACACTTATGCTCAAATGCCTGAGCTTGTTAAGTACTTAGACGGTTTTGGCAACTTGTATTGCGTTGGTAGAAATGGCCAGCACCGCTACAATAACCAGGATCACTCAATGGCAACTGCTATTGAAGCTGTACAAAACATCAATAGTGGTAAGAAGTCTAAAGATAACGTTTGGTCTGTTAATACCGAAAAGTCGTATCACGAAAAGAAGTAGCGCTTGTAACGTTTATAACGTCTGCATTGCCACGCGTGTGTTGTGAGTCGTATGAGTGTAGTAGCATACATTTATCAGCGATTAATACACATTGATATGTGTTTGTCGTTATATTCACAACGGATTTTCCGTAATCTTCCACGTAAAGCTCCAAGCAGTCTATCTTGGAGTTAGGGAAAGGCATAACTGTGGCAACAAGCCAAAATCTTGATGATATGAAGCTTTCGGAGCTTAAGGATCTTGCAAAGCAAATGGGTCTGCGCGGTACGTCTACAATGCGCAAGCCAGATTTGGTTGCTACGCTAACTGCTGCGCGCAATGGTGGGGATGCGCCAGCTGGTGTTAGCGTTCATGTTCCTAAAAGCACTGTGCGAATAAATCGTGTTTCTCAAAGAGATGACGAAGAGCAAAACAATTCATCTTCTTTTGAACTCCGCTCGAGCATTGACACGAATCGCGATTTTAATGATTCTTCTGATTCAAGCGATGCAAATAGTGGTGAGCGTCATCGCAATTTTGCGCGCGAAAATCAGACTCATCGATATCGCAAAGAAGGCTCTACAAATGTTACGAGAGAAGATAACGCTCGTACAAATGCAAGCGTAAACGCTGAGCAAAATAATGGTAGTAATTTTGCTAAAACAGACGAAGTGGATGCTAATTTAGATCAGATTCTTGCCACTTTGCCAAGTGAAAAGTCTTCTACTTCAAACGCTAACCGCAACTCGGAATCGCGCAGAATGCGTATGTCTACTCGCTCTAGCGAAGAAAATGATTACACTTCTAAAGCAGAAAGATCTGATAGATTCCAGCGCAGAACGCGACGCACTAGAGACGACTACGATTCTAAAGCGGAACGTGCTGAACGTGCGGAACGCTCCGAGATTCGCGAAGAGCACGAGATTCACGAGCAAGCTCCACGTCGCGAAGAGCCGAAAGAAGAGCTTGTTCCAGTTGCTGGCATTGTAGACGTGCTTGAATCTTACGCATTTGTGCGTACTTCTGGCTATTTGCCTGGCCCAAATGACGTTTATGTTTCTATGAGCCAAATCAAAAAGTACGGCTTACGCAAGGGAGATGCGGTTCAAGGCTCTATTCGTGCTCCTCGCGAGGGAGATCGCAGGAATCAGCGTCAAAAGTTCGTTCCTTTGCAAAGTGTTGACAGCATTAACGGCATGAGCGTAGAAGAGTCTCAAAATCGCCCACAATTTGCTAAGCTCACACCTTTGTATCCGAATGAACGCTTAAAGCAAGAGACTACGCCAAATCGCATGCTTGGCAGAATCATTGATCTTGTGGCACCTATTGGCAAGGGTCAGCGTGGTTTGATTGTTTCGCCTCCTAAGGCTGGTAAAACAATCACTTTGCAAAATATTGCTAACGCAATTGCTGTTAACAATCCAGAAGTACATTTGATGGTTGTTCTTGTAGACGAACGCCCAGAAGAAGTTACCGACATGGAGCGCACTGTTCAGGGTGAGGTTATTTCTTCTACATTCGACCGCCCAGCATCAGACCACACTACTGTTGCAGAGCTTGCGATTGAGCGCGCTAAGAGGCTTGTAGAGCTTGGCCAAGATGTTGTTGTTCTTCTTGATTCCATGACTCGCCTTGCTCGCGCATACAATATTGCTGCTCCTGTTTCTGGCCGTATTCTTTCTGGCGGCGTAGATGCTCAAGCGCTTTACCCTCCTAAGAAGTTCTTTGGCGCAGCACGAAACATTGAAAATGGCGGCTCTTTGACTATTATTTCTTCTGCTTTGGTGGAAACTGGTTCAAAGATGGATGAAGTTATTTTCGAAGAGTTTAAGGGCACTGGAAACATGGAGCTTCGTTTGAGCCGCGATTTGGCAGATAAGCGACTGTTCCCAGCTGTAGACATTAATTCTTCTGGCACGCGCCGCGAAGAGTTGATTACTCCTGCTCAAGAGTTGCCGATTATTTATCGCTTGAGGCGATTGTTCGGCGGACTAGAGCCAGAACAGGCTTATCAGACTTTGGTGCCGCGCTTAAAGAAGACTGCTTCTAATCGCGATTTTCTTGCAGCAATTGTTCAGCAAGCCAACAATTCCACAAATGGCGGAACAAGCGCAATCGCGTAAAATTTAAGCGTAAAATTTACGTATAAAATAAAAATCTAAAATCTAAATTAAAATGCCTCTTGATTTAATAATCTGGGGGCATTTTTAATAATCTGATACACAAAAAATAGAATGGCCAAAAGTTTATATACGTAAACATGTGTTAAATAATGTGAAAAACCGTGATTTTTTATCTAATTTTGTTCTTTTTCATTAAAAAATACGATACGATTAAAGAGACTGCAGGGGGCGCAGCTAAAGTCGAAGAAGCAAAACAAAGATTTTGGTGGCGCTGTATGAGGATGGAGGTCGCATGACGGGAAACTCTCATAGGATTGAAAACAATATACCTTCTGGCTTGGAAGCCAGCGCGAGCACAGTTGCTCCAATAGATTCTACAGACGCAATCATTGTAGACATTCTTGAGCACGATGGTCGTGCAACATTAACCAAGCTAGCCAAAGCTTCTGGATTATCTGTTTCCGCTGTACAATCCAGAGTTCAAAAGCTCGAGCGCAAAGGAATCATAACTGGGTATCGCGCTTTGATTGACTACGAGCGCAGAGGATTGCCTGTAAGTGCATTCGTTGCAGTTACGCCTCTTGATTTTGAGCAAGAAGCTTCCGTTCCAACCAAATTGAAAGACATTGACGGCATTGAAGCGTGCTATTCGATTACTGGAAGCCCAAGCTTTATGCTTGTTGTTCGCGTTGCAACTCCTAGCAAGCTAGAAGAGCTAATCAACACAATTCACCGCGTTGTTCCAGTTAGCACAGAAACAACAATGGTTTTGCAAACTTATTTCGACTAGAAGTAATATGTGCGACTTTTATAAAGAATCGATTGACGCGCGCAAACATTTTGATGAATCGCATTGCAGCGATTTCAGCGATTGCAACGATTGCAGTGATTATAGTGATTGCAACGATTCAATGAATGAGATTTTTGCGCTGCGTCAGTCGATTGACAATATTGACAATGCAATTGTTTCACTTCTAGCAGAGCGCTTTAAAGTTACGGAAAAAGTCGGAGAAATAAAAGCTCGCGCAAATCTTGCTACAGAAGATAAGTCTAGGGAAAATCGCCAGGCGAATCGACTTAAAAAAATTGCTGAAGAATCTGGATTAAAAGAAGAAATCGCGCTAGAGTATCTACATTTTGTAGTAGCGGCGGCAAAAAAACGCCATCAAGAAATCAAAAATAGTCAAAAATAAATACAAATTTAATCAAAAATAGTAAAAAATATAGCAAAATATAAAAAATATGCGCGCTTAGAGTCATAATAAAAATATGACTATTGCAACCGTTGAACGTTACGCACAAATGCTTGATGCAGCCAGCAAAGGTGGATACGCCTACCCTGCGATTAACGTTACTAGCACACAGACCTTAAACGCAGCACTACAAGGATTTGCCGAAGCACAAAGCGACGGCATTATTCAAGTGTCTGTTGGCGGATCCGCATATTTTTCTGGCCAGTGCGTAAATAATCGCGTTGTTGGATCAATCGCATTTGCGCAATTCGCGCATCAAGTTGCTGCACAATACCCAAACATTACGGTTGCATTGCACACAGATCATTGTGCAGAAGCCTATTTAGACGATTGGATTAGGCCACTTTTAGCTTATGAAGCAGATCAAGTTGCAAACGGCAAAGAGCCGATTTTTCAGTCGCATATGTGGGATGGGTCCACAGTTAAACTTGAGCACAATCTAGATATTGCAGAAGAATTACTAGAAGAGTCTGCAAAAGCACGCACGATTTTAGAGATTGAAATTGGCGCAGTTGGCGGCGAAGAAGACGGCCACAGAGCAGATATTGACGAAAAGCTGTATTCCACTCCCCAAGACGCTATGCGCGTTGTTGAGCGATTAGGTTTAGAGGATCGCGCAAAATACATGGCCGCTTTTACGTTTGGAAACGTTCATGGAGCTTACAAGCCAGGAGTTGTTAAGCTTAGGCCGCAATTACTAGACAACATTCAGAGCGCTGTATACAACAAGTACAAGCTTGATTTGTGTAATCGCAAGTTTGGCGTGCCAACAAAACCATTCTTGCTAGTGTTCCATGGCGGGTCTGGCTCTACAGCCGAAGAAATTGCGCAAGCTGTAAAATATGGCGTTGTAAAAATGAATATTGACACAGATACGCAATACGCTTTTACGCGCGCAATCGCCGACCACATGTTCCACAACTACGATTCCGTTCTTAAAATCGACGGCGAAGTTGGCGCCAAGAAGCTTTACGATCCAAGGTCTTGGGGCAAAGAGGCAGAAAAAGCAATGGCTCAGCGTGTTGTTGAAGCATGCGTGCAGCTAGGCTCTGCTGGAAAAGCTCTAAAATAGTGTAATCGCAAATATTATTTGGCATTATTCAGCATTATTTGGCATTATTCGGTATTGGCTTTGCGCTAATCTTAACACGTAGGAATTGTGTTTATTTGGGCAACGTTAGCTCAAAAATGGAGGTTCAGCATGCCTGGAATTGTGCTTATTGGCGCTCAATGGGGTGACGAAGGCAAAGGTAAAGCAACTGATTTAATTGGTTCTAAGGTAGATATTGTTGCACGTTTTAACGGCGGCAATAATGCTGGCCACACTGTTGTTGTAGGAAACGAATCTTACGCATTGCACTTACTTCCTAGCGGCATAATCAGCCCAAACGTGACTCCCGTTATTGGAAACGGCGTTGTTGTAGACCCAGAGGTTCTTTTTGAAGAGATTGACGCGCTAGAATCACGCGGCGTTGACTGCTCGAAGCTGCTTGTTAGCGAGTCAGCGCATGTTATTACGCCGTATCATCGCGTAATCGATAAAGTTACAGAGCGATTCCTTGGAAAGCACAAGATTGGCACAACTGGCCGCGGAATTGGCCCGACTTATGCCGATAAGATTAATCGCGTTGGTATTCGCGTACACGATTTGTTTAACGCGGATCATTTGCGAGATAAAGTAGAAGCCAGCTTGCATCAAAAGAATCAAATGCTTGTTAAGCTCTACAACCAGCACCCAATCGATATTGATGCCGTTACAAGCCAGCTCGTAGAACTCGGAAAGCGCTTAAAGCCATACGTTGCCGACACTTCGCTTGTGCTAAACCAGGCAATGGAAAATGGTAAAACCGTGCTTTTTGAAGGCGGCCAGGCAACTATGCTAGACGTTGACCACGGAACATACCCATTTGTAACGTCTTCTAATCCTACAGCTGGAGGCGCTTGCACAGGTACGGGCGTTGGTCCTACTCGCATTAATCGCGTAATCGGTGTTGCTAAGGCTTATATTACGCGCGTTGGCGAAGGCCCATTCCCTACAGAGCTTTTGGACGAAAGCGGCGATTGGCTGCGCGAGCAGGGTCACGAATATGGCGTAACTACTGGTCGCCCTCGCCGATGCGGATGGTTTGACTCTGTTGTTAGCCGCTATGCAACTCGCGTAAATGGCCTAACTGATATTGTTCTTACAAAGCTAGATGTTTTGACTGGCTTAAAAGAGATTCCAGTTTGCGTAGCTTACGATGTGACTTTAGCAGATGGAAGCGTTGAGCGCGTAAACGAGATGCCAGTAGATCAGTCTTTGTTTGCTAGCGCTAAGCCAGTTTACGAGATGCTTCCAGGCTGGAGCGAAGATATTTCTAAAGTGCACAAGTTTGAAGACTTGCCTGCAAACACTCAAAGCTATGTAAAGCGCTTGGAAGAGCTTTCTCATTGCCGCATTTCTGCAATTGGTACTGGTCCTCAGCGCGACCACATTATTAGCGTTCATTCGTTGATTGATTAGTGGCTATTAAATAGTAATTTAATGCGATTTAAGGCGGCTAAAAATATGAGTGTTTCGAGCGAAAATCGCCCAGTCTTGCCTAAAAAGCGCCAGCATAAAACACTTGGAGCAAAAATCTATTTTGTTGTTTTTATTGGCGGATTGCTTGGCGCTTTTGTGCGTAGTGAAATAGGCGTTTTTACGCACGGTATGCATTGGGATTCGGGATATTCTATGCTTTTTAGCCGCTTTACTTTTGCAACTCTTTTATCTAACGTTTTAGCATGTTTTATTCTTGCTTTAGTGAGTTCTCTTGTTGCAAATAGATTGCACTGCAAAAATAAAGACTTAATAAAATACGGTTTTTGCACAGGATTTTGCGGCGGACTTTCAACAATGTCTACTTTTGCTTTTGAAGGCGCATATTCCGCATTTACCGCAATGAACATTGTAAAAGTAATTGCCATTATGGCATTTTCTATGATTTTTGGCATTTTAGCGGCTCTTGCTGGAAGCTTAATTGGAGATAAATTTTCTGCTTTTAATAACAAAGGCGGCGCAAAATGATGTTTTACACATACGTTCTTTTTTTGCTGCCTCTTGTTTTTGCAGGACTTGGCGCAATGCTCCGTTGCGCAATATCTGACGCAATCGGGCGAGTTTATAGCCACGATTTTCCAATCGCAACTTTGCTAATCAACGCTTTTGCATCTTTTATAATGGGCTTAGTTACATCCCTAAGTTCTGCAATTATATACAATTTAACTTTTGCTTCAGCTATTGTTTACACTTGCGCTTTGGGATTCTTAGGCGGATTTTCAACGTTTTCAACCGCAATCTTAGAAGTCGTAAGCCTGTTTAAGCTAAAGAAAATCAAGCTTGGACTATGGCTTTTTGTTAGCGAACTAATAGTGCCATTCTTATGCGCATTTATTGCATACGCTGGACCGTGTTTTGTAATGTTTTTACTTCTAAAGTCTTAGTTTTTAATTTTATTAATTGACGTATTTTATTTATTAATTAACGTATTTTATTAATTAACGTTTATTGTGTTATTAAAATGTTAAAATGCTTTGTGTATTTGTTTGCGATTTGATTTAAGAATAGGTTTATTGTGGCTTTGAAGAACGTAGGCGGTTTTATACGCGACTTTTTGCGCGACTTTTCGGATCGCATTCTTAAAACGCTTAAGCATCTTAGATGGAAGATGGTTCTTGCAGGCGTAGTTGTTGGCCTTGTTTCGGGAGCGCTTGTAGCAACTTATAGACTTGGGATTGAGTACGGAACCGATTTTGCGCGATGGATGTATGCGCGAATGCTGCAAAACATGCTTTGGATTGTGCCGTGCGTAGCTTTTGCGATTGTTGCTGGATTCTTTATTGGGTGGATGAGTCGCAAAGAAAGCATGGCGTCTGGAAGCGGCATTCCACAAGTTGTTGGATACGTTCAACGCGGTCTAAAAATGTGTTGGAACACCATTTTGCCTGTTCGATTTGTAGGCGGATTGTTGGGTTCACTATTTGGCTTGTCTCTTGGGCGCGAAGGCCCTTCGATTCAAATCGGAGCTTGCGGCGCGCAAATGATGTCTCGCATCTTTAGAAAAGGCAATAAAAACGATACGCAAGAGCACTATGTTGTA
The DNA here is from genome assembly GCF_049815665.1 of Gardnerella piotii. Lineage (NCBI taxonomy): Bacteria > Bacillati > Actinomycetota > Actinomycetes > Bifidobacteriales > Bifidobacteriaceae > Gardnerella > Gardnerella piotii. The sequence continues at coordinate 164,289 of NZ_CP187450.1, read as the reverse complement.
ACTGCTGGAGCGGCAGCTGGCTTATCTGCAGCATTTAGCGCTCCACTTTCTGGGCTTATGTTTGCTATGGAAGAAGTTCAACACGGATTGTCTTCTACTGTTCTTATGGGAGCTGCTGCTGCATCTATTTGCGCGGATTTTGTGTCTCAAACATGCTTTGGACTTCGACCTGTTTTAGACTTTGGACGTATTCCAGACTTACCAATGACACTTCATTTTTGGCTGATTCCGCTTGGCATTTTTGCGGGACTTATTGGCTCTTTAATGAACAGATCCTTGCTTGGATTGCAAACGCTGTATAAGTATTTGCCAAAGTGGGCTCCCGTATCTGTAGCATGCTTAATCGCGATTCCTGTTGGCTTATATTTGCCAGATGTTCTTGGTGGAGGCTCGAATCTTGTTAAGCTCTCTGAATATGGAAAAGCAAGCATAGCGCTTTTGTGCATTCTGTTTGTTGCAAAAATGCTATTTACTTCTACAAGTTTTGGGTGCGGAGCGCCTGGTGGAATTTTTATGCCAATTCTTGCTGTCGGCGCTCTTGCAGGAGGCGTTGCTGCGCGCTCAATAATAAGCATTCCGATTCTTGGCATTGACGCAAAGCTAATGCCGATTTTTACAGTGTGTGTTATGGCTGGCACGCTTTCGGCTTCTGTAAAAGCTCCGCTCACTTCGATTTTGCTAACTGTAGAAATGTCGGGAACAATGATTCACACTCTTCCAGTTGCTGCATCTGCTTTTATTGCACTTCTTGTATCCGATATTTTGCACACTAAGCCAATCTATGGCGAACTTCTGGAAAGGTACATGGCTTCCAATCCAAAACTTGTGCGTTAATATGCTTATACGCTTGTACAAAAATACGCTAAAACAGCAATGTGGATAACTTTTTGGCGGATTTGCAACGTTTATTGAGCCTTTAACCACATTCTTACAAAAGTATTGCTTATTTATTTTGTATGCGATTCAATAGCTGCATGAGCAATATGAGTATTGATAACTACGATGCACCTTCGTGCGCTGCTAGGGTACTTAACACGTACCCTCCGCAGGCTAGTGCGCTTAAAAACGCCATTAATCAGTCTAACAATGTTAACGACTCAACTGTTATTGCATCTTTTAATCGCAGTTGTGAACTGGCTGAAAATCCTACGTTTAACAAAGATTTTGGCGTTATAAATAATCGTGTTCTTAAAGACAATAGTGTTGCTCAAGAAACTACTGGAAGCTTGAACTATTCACTAAAGCCTTTTCCAAAAAATGTTGTAATTGGTTCAGCAGCAAATAGCGGGATTGGCTTAAGTACTACTCTTGCACTTCTTGCAAGCAATATTGCTAGTAAAAAATACGTTGTAGCTTTAATCGATGCAGATATTTCTAATGGCGGTTTAGATGTTTTGCTTGGATTAGAGCAAGACGAAGGCAGAAGATTGCAAGAGGTTCAAGCTCCTTTAGGAAGATTAGACGGTTACGTTTTGCGTTGCGAGCTTTTGCACTGGAACAACGTGGATATTTTGGCCTATTCTCCTTGGAAAAATCAGGAGCCTAAGCCGTGGGTTATTGAGGCTGCAATTAGGGGTCTTGCTAAAGCTTGCGACGTTGTGATTGTAGATATTGGATCTGGATTTTCGGCAAGAAGACTTTTACAGAATCTTCCTCCCCTAGCGCATGTTCCAACAATTTTTGCATCGGAGCTTAGCGTTTTAGGTTTAGCTCGATTGCGAGCGCATATAAAAAATCTAGAGTCGGATCATAAAAATTACGCGGAAAATCTAACTTATATTGTTGCAGGCTTAAATCCACGCGGGCTTTCTAGCAGATTTTGCCCAGTAGAGATTACAGAAGCTTGTGATTATTTGCTTTGCAATGTAGAAGGCCCAATTGGTCACGATTCTAAGATGTACGAAGACATAATTGGCGGATATGGGATTAGAAACATACCAAAATGCGCGCAAAGTGCAGTAGAAAAAATCACCATATGGCTGCTTGGCGACTCGCGCAAATCGGGTTTAATGGCATCTAGCACGAAAGGTGATTCTTCTTATGCGTTTGGCAGATTTTCAAAAATAGTGGGTGGTAGGCATGGCTTTACAAGATATTGATTTTGGAATTTTGCAAGATATTGCAGATAATCCAAATGTAACGGATATTGTTGTTACAGACGAGGGCAGAGTTTGGGCAGACTTTGGGCTTGGGCTCAATGAATACAATCCAAGAATCCCGTTTGATAATCCCAGCGTTTTGCGCGAATATGCAGTCTGGCTTTGTGCTCAATTGGGTAAACGATTAGACGACGCATGCCCAATTGCAGACGCTTCTAGCCCACTTGGTGTGCGCATTCACGCGCTTATTGCACCAATAGTTTTGAGCGGAGCTGCCATTTCGATTCGCTTCCCCGCGCTAAAGCACTACTGTTTAACGGAACTTAGCAGCAAAGGCATGTTTCCAATTGAGCTATCTAGGATTCTTTATTTGCTTGTTGAAAGTCGCGCAAATATTTTGATTACAGGTAGCACGGGTTCGGGAAAAACAACACTTATGAAGGCTCTATTAGCTTCTTGTAATCCAAAAGACAGAATAGTTACTGTTGAAGAAACTAGGGAATTGGGATGCGTTTCTAACGATTACGTTTCTTTAGCAACAAGAGAGGCAAACGTTGAAGGCGCAGGATGCATTGATTTACAAGAGCTCGTAAAAGCCACTTTGCGAATGCGACCAGACAGAATCATTTTAGGAGAATGCAGAGGAAAAGAAATCGCCGATTTATTGCGCGTTTTTACATGCGGACACAAAGGCGGAATGACGACTTTGCACGCGGATAAAGTGCAAAAAGTTCCAGCACGATTAATGGCACTTGGCCTACTCGCTGGGTTGGAGCCAATGGCACTTTGCGCTCTTGCTGCAGATGCATTCGATGTTGTTATTCACGTTGAGCGAGTAAATGGAATGCGCGTTGTAAAGGAGCTTGGAGTTTTAAGATCTAATGATTCTGGCGCTCTGGAAGGTGTTCCTGTTTTAAGAGTTAAAGGCGCACAAATAGAGGCTACTTTAGCGTGGAAAGATTTTTCATCTAAATGGCATTTGCCACTAAATTCGCAAATCGTTTTAAGAGCTTAATAGGCAAAACAAGCAAACTAACAAGCAAAATGAGCTAACAAAGGATTTAACATGAGTATTGAAGAGTCGCTAGCATCTCTTGTTGCATCTTTAAAATCGGGAGCTTCGTTTGAGTCGATTATTAGCGTATGCTCCGATTGCAATGTTAATGGCGATGCGCGCAAAGCATACAACAAACAAATAAATGCAGAATCAATATTAAAGTGGATTGACTCTAGACTAAGCGAAAGCACAATAGAGTCTAGCCTAGATAGCTCTTTCAAAAACGCGAAGAAAACAAAAAATACAAAAAATTATAAAAATGCCAAAAAACAGAAAGACATTCGTAAAATAGCGCAATCTCTTATGAGTGTATACAAGTTGAGTAATTCGATTGGCTGCCCAATGGCAGATTGCGTTCAAGCTGTTGCGGATTCTTATTATGCAAACAAAAGGGTTGATGACTTAAGCGCAGAAGTTTTTGCAATGCCAAAAGCAACTATTAAGTTACTTATTGCACTGCCGTTTTTGTCTCTTTTAACTGGTCAGCTTTTAGGAGCAAACCCAATACTAATGATTTTTACTAGCTACAAAGGCTATACGCTTTTAAGCGTTGGAATGGCATTTTACGCGGTTGGAGTTATTCGGGTTGCGCGCATTCTTAAAAATTCTAGAAATGCAATGCAATCTGCTTCTTTTAATGGCAATTAAAACTCGAACAAAACAGCAATAAAAAAAAATAATCTAAGAAGTATTTTAGTCAAAACTTAATGCAGTAAAGGAGGATAAATGTTAAGAGCAATTATTATTTGGCTTATTTTAGTTGCATACATAATTATTTTGTGCAAACTTTTTTCTAAGCAAATGGCATCTAGCTCGCTCTATGAGCGCGCTGTTAAGCCGAGCGTTTTTATGCAAAACACTTACGATTTTAGACAAAACATAATAAGCGATATAGATCCGATTCTTGGTTTGCAAATGATAATAGTTGCACTAAAAAGTGGTGTTGCAATAACTAGAGCTCTAGACGTAGTTGGTTGTTCTTTGCCTGCATCAAAAGGAATTTGGCTAAGTCGCGTTTCTAAGGCGCTTATCTCTGGCAGCACTTGGAGAGAAGCTTGGAGCGAGCCACATGTTTGCTTTAGTAAAAAAGATAAGAACGCTTACACGTCTTTTATTTTGAGCACATGGCTAAAAAATTCTTTGCGTGAATCTTGGATTTACGGAAGCTCCCCCGTACCAGTACTTAACGCCGTTTTGCAAAACTACGAGCAATCAATGAAGAATGTTGCAAAAAAAGAAAGTTCTAAACTTTCTGTACGACTTCTTTTGCCAGTTGGATTGTGCTTTTTGCCAGCGTTTATTTTTGTTGGCATTTTGCCAACAGTTGCATCATTTATGCACTAAATAAAAGATTTTTGCAGATTGATAGTCGCGCGCAAAAATGGCACTTAAAAAATTTGTATCCAAGCTGGGTGCATAAATAAAAAATAAACAATAAATAAAAGAAAGGAAGATAAGTAACATGAAAACAATTGCTAAAGCATTTTCAAAACTTTGTTGCGAGCTTACAATAAACGCAAACAAAGGATTGATTAAAGCAGAACAGGCGTGCAATAGTATGCAAAACCGCTTGGATAACAGTCTAAAGAAACTAGACGAAGGAGCGGTTACTGCAGAATATGCGGTTGTTCTTATAGCTGCTACAGCTTTTGCAACAGTTCTTATTGCTATTGCTAAGTCGGATGCTGTGCACAAAGCTATTGGCGAACTTGTTAAAAGAGCTTTGCACGTTAGCTAATGTACAGAAGAATATACGCGTGAAACATTGCGTGAAACATTCTAAGCTCTTGTTGATATTTAACAAGATTTGATGAGATTAAACAAGATTCAGTTAAACAAGATTCAGTTAAACAAGATTAAACGAATACTAAAGAACTAAGCATAAACACTAATTGGAGATTCACTAATGCGAAAGAAATGAGAAAAATGAAGAATTATACGTTTTTGAATATTTTCAACAAAAGGAATGCAAAAAATACGAGCATAAATAGTTACAAGCACACTAAAAGCACTAAATTCACTAAAGATGCTAAAAATATTAAAAATGTTAAAGATTCAGGTGCAGTAACCGCAGAATTTGCGATTATTCTACCTACAGTTGCAATTCTTGCTATAGTGTTAATTTTTGTAGGCAAATCAGTAGTAAATACAATGAATTGCAACGATGCAGCAGGCCAAGTTGCCTATTACATTGCATCTACACACGATTCTAAAGAAGCTCAAAACATAGTGCATAAAGTATCTGGAAAAAATAGTTCTGTAAAAGTCGAATATGTTGGAAATATGGCAAATATTGTTGTTAGTTGCCCAGTCGTGCCAGACCCGCTGAAGGTTTTACCAATGCAAGTAGAAGCGCGCATTAGTCAGGTTTTAATATGAGTCAAAAAAGAGCTAAGCGATTAATAACGCAATGCTTAGAAGCTAAACATTCACGCGGAGCGGATTGCGGATCTGGAACTATGCTTGGCATAGGATTAGTAACCGCAATCTGCTCTATTCTGGTTCTTTGTGCGGTTATTGGAACGATTCTTGTTTCCAAACATCGCGCCTACGCGTTAGCAAATGCGGCAGCAATATCGGGAGCAGTTGCTATACAAAACATGCACGGAAATGCTTGCAAAATCGCGCAAAACACAGCTACAGCAAACAATGCAAAAATCGAGTCTTGTGTGGAAAAAGATAACGATGTATCGCTAAAATTAAGCGTTCCTTTACACGTTCCAATGGCATCTAGAATAACCGTAAGCGCTAAAGCAGGTTTAGTTGATTGTAGCGAGTGAACCATAATGTAGCATGTAGTAGAGTGCGCATCGTTAGCATGTTAGTGCTTAGATGCTTAAAATGGAACAGATGATTTGCTTAAACAGTAAGCGGATTTAAGTTAATATCTAGTTGGCGGTAGGTTATAGTTATGGCACTTGCGTTGTATCGAAGATATAGACCAGACACTTTTGAAGGTGTTATTGGTCAAAATCAGGTTACGATTCCGCTTATTAGAGCGCTTGATCAAGGCAAAATTACGCACGCGTACCTATTTTCTGGTCCGCGCGGATGCGGAAAAACAAGTTCGGCACGAATTTTAGCGCGATGCATTAATTGCGAACAAGGCCCAACTTCTAAGCCGTGCGGAAAATGCCAAAGCTGTAAAGATCTTGCAACAGGCGGTCCAGGTTCTATAGATGTTGTAGAAATAGACGCAGCAAGCCACAATGGTGTTGACGACGCTAGAGAATTGCGCGAGCGCGCAGGATTTGCACCAGCAAGAGATAGATATAAGATTTTTATTTTAGACGAAGCTCATATGGTAACTCCTCAAGGCTTTAACGCTTTGCTTAAGATTGTAGAAGAGCCGCCTGAGCACGTTATGTTTATTTTTGCTACGACTGAGCCAGATAAGGTGATTGGAACAATCCGCTCCAGAACTCACCACTACCCGTTTAGACTTGTGCCACCAGAAGTAATGGGCCCGTATTTAGAAAACATTTGCCAAAAAGAAGGCATTAACGCGCAAAAAGGCGTATTACGACTTGCTATGCGAGCAGGCGGCGGATCGATGCGAGATACTCTTTCTGTGCTAGATCAATTGATGATTGGCTCCGTAGATGGCGTTATATCGCTAGATTCTGCAGTTGCTCTTCTTGGATTTACGCCTTCTAACTTAATTGGGGATGTTGTTGACGCTCTTATTGAAAAAGATGGAGCAAAACTTTACGAAACTGTGCAAAAAGTTATTGTTGGAGGCTTCGATAGTCGCAAGTTTGTAGAAGATTTGCTTGGTCGCTTGCGCGATTTGTTGCTATTGTCTTCCGCTGGAATAGATAGTGCTAAAAACTTGCTTGGGGATTTATCTCCAGAAGACATGCAAGATTTGCAACGTCAGTCAAGTCAGCTCACTTTGCAAAGCTTGTCTAGAATGGCAGAAATAGTAAATAATGCTTTTGCTGGAATGGCAAATGCTGTTTCGCCTAGAATGAATCTTGAAATTCTTGTTGCGCGCCTGCTTTGCACTAGAACGGATTCAAGTGAAAACGCTCAAACGCAAGTTTATGCAAAAAATGTTGAAGCGCCAAAAGCGAACGTAAAGCATTTTATTGGCTCGGCCGACGCAACTAAAAATGCAAATGCAGCTGGGTTTACAAGCGCAACCGAGTCTGCAAGCATAATGCAGAACAATGCGCAAAACGCTACTCAAAACAATGCGCAAAACAATGCGCAAAACGCTCAAAAATCTGTTATTACAAATGCGATTGAAAATGATGAAACAGTTGCAAAGTGGCCAGAACAGCCAGAAAACGCAAATGTGAATGCAAGCGCAAATGTGAATGAAAACTCAAACGCGCCTCAAATTTTAGACGTTGACGAATCTTGGAACAATCTTGTTAAAAGTCTTCCAAACGACGTTCGCGAATACGTAGAGCGAAATCACGTTCCAAAAGTTAGATTAGATGAAAGCAATCCGCTAAAAAGAAAGCTTGTATTAACTTTTGACGAACCTATAAGTCAGCATGCTTTTGCGCTTGCTCTTTGCACAACTGCTCCTTACGATGGCAAAAAAGTTCCAGTTGTTGTTATGAGCAAAGTAAAAGACGTTTTTGGTAAAGACGTTTCAATCGCGCCTGATTCGGTTGCAGAAAACGGGCAAAAAGTTGAGTCTGTAGCAAAAATGGATCCGCAAAAGCTTGCGCAAGTTAAGCGCGAATTACTTATGCGCAAAGCTGGAATTGTAAAAGGATTTGGCAAAAAGACAAGCGAAGAAAGCGAGTTGAGCGCTGATAGCCCTTTAGGCGGCGATAATTCTTTAGACGAATCGCAAGATGACGCTTGGGCTAGTATGGCTTCTGCTCCAATGGGAGATGCGATTGCATATACACAGTCGCAAGATAAATCGCAAGCACAAGCTCAAACTCAGCAACCGCAAGCACTGCCTAGTCAGCAAGAAAAGCAAGCAATAAAGCCATTTAACAGTGCGCAAAACGTGCAAGAAATGCATGAAGCAAAAGAAGCTCAGCAATCGCAAGTTTCATCGCAAGCGCAAACTCATTCTTTAGAAGTCATAAATGGTGCTCAAGAAGACGAATGCTCAATGCAAGACGAGTCTTTAGAATCCGCTACAAATTTGAGTATAGACGACTTGGAAAAAATGTTTGAAGTCAAATCTGTAAAAGAATTCAGCGCAAGCGACCCAAATAATCCTAAAAACGCGCACACTCGCAAAAAGAAGAAAGAGAAATAAATGCATAATGTGTCATCATACGAAGGCGCAATCGGCAGAGTTATAGACGCATTTTCTAGCCTTCCTGGAATCGGCCCAAAAGGCGCACAACGAATCGCATTTTACATACTCTCGTCTTCTAACGTGCAAGCGCAAGAACTAATCGACTCAATTAACGACTTAAAAGAAAACGTGCGATTTTGCGAAATTTGTGGAAACGTGTGCGAAAAAAGCCCATGCGTTGTTTGCTTAGACCCCAGAAGAGACCACACAAAAATATGCGTTGTAGAAGAGCCAAAAGACATTATGAGCATTGAGCGCACGCACGAATACGCAGGCGTTTACCACGTTTTGGGCGGAGCGATTAACCCAATGGCAAACGTGGGGCCTGCAGACTTAAAAATAACGCAACTGCTTGAGCGCTTAAAAGACGCACAAGTAAAAGAGGTTATTTTAGCGCTGGACCCAAATATAGAAGGCGAAGCAACCGTTACGTATTTAGCGCGACTGCTTGAGCCGCTAGGCATAAAGGTGACTAGGCTAGCAAGCGGATTGCCAGTTGGCGGAGACCTTGAATATGCAGACGAAGTGACTCTTGGGCGCGCTTTTGCAGGAAGACAAGATGTTTGAAGATTGCACGCGGAAAAGTCGCAAGCAGCCGCTAGCCAGAATGCACGCCACTAATATATTGCAAAATAAAAATAAATAGAGCACGCTTGGTAATCTGATTTTGTAGTCTGATTTTAGATTAGTTCTTCTAACGCGCGTGCTTTAGAAGCATAACAGCTGAACATAAGGGGTTAAAGTGGCTCTTATAGTGCAGAAATACGGCGGTTCGTCTGTAGAAGACACGGACGCAATTCAACGCGTAGCAAAAAGGATTCTCGATACAAAAGCTGCTGGAAACGACGTTGCGGTTGTTGTTTCGGCTATGGGAGACACAACAGACAATCTGATTGACCAAGCAATGAGCGTAAACGCGCATCCGCCTGCACGAGAGATGGATATGCTTATGACTGCAGGAGAGCGCATTTCTATGAGCCTTCTAGCAATGGCGATTCACGCGCAAGGCTCGCACGCATACTCTTTTACAGGCTCGCAAGCTGGTTTTATGACGGACGCGCAATTCGGAGCGGCGCATATTCGCGCTGTTAAGCCAGATCGCGTTCAGCACGCGCTTAAAAAAGGCAGTGTTGCTATTGTTGCAGGATTCCAAGGAATTAGCGAGATTGGCGACGACACAACGCTTGGGCGAGGCGGCTCAGATACTTCGGCAGTGGCGCTGGCTGTAGCTTTGGGTGCGGATATTTGCGAGATTTACACAGACGTTGATGGCGTTTTTACAGCAGACCCTAGAATTGTTCCAACAGCAAAGCGAATCCCCGTTATTGACTACGATTCAATGCTAGAAATGTCGTCTTGCGGATCGCGCGTTTTGGCTTTGCGATGCGTTGAATATGCGCAACGATTTAGCATGCCATTGCACGTTCGAAGCTCTTTTTCGCACAGAAATGGCACTTTGGTTGTTCCTAATGGCGTAGATCCAAAGAGCCTGCCAAATCTAAGTTAATTATTTATTAAAAGATATAGGCATAAAACACAAAATAAAACACAAAATAAGACGGTAAATAACACAAAGTAAATAAGAAAAGACAATAGACATAGGCAATAGACAGAAGGCGGCAAAAATGGCAAATAAAATAGCAAATGTAGATATTCGCTCAACAATGGGCGATTTATTCCCAGACTTAGGCCCAGAGACCCCTGTGATTTCTGGCGTTGCGCACGATAGAAGCGAGTCTATGATTACTCTTCGAGGCGTTCCCGATAAGCCTGGAAATGCTGCAAAAGTATTTACAACTCTTGCTGCTGCAGACGTTAACATAGACATGATTGCCCAGGCAAGCGCATCCACAGAGACGGCAGACATATCTCTTACAGCTCCAAGCTCGGCTTTAGACGCCGTTTGCAAGGTTTTGCAGGGAGCGCGCGGCGAATTGCAATTTACGTCTATGGACGTGGACCCTTCTGTTGGAAAAGTCGCAGTTGTTGGCGTTGGAATGAAAACCTATTCTGGTCTTGCAGCCACCTTCTTTACAGCTCTAAGCGATCACGGAATTAATATTCTTATGATTTCCACATCCGAGATTCGCATTGCGGCGATTGTTCCAGTAAAACAGCTCGACGAGGCGGTTCGCGCACTTCACACAGCCTACGGATTAGACGCAAGCAAAGTCGAAGCTGTTGTTTATGGAGGAAGCGGACGCTAATCGCGCGCAAAAATCACGCAAAATCACGCTTAAATAATCGCAAAAATCAAAGAAAATCGCAAAATAATCGCAGAATAAGGGAGACAAAATGGCAATTATAGGCAACACGGGCGTAAACCTTGCGGTTTTAGGTGCCACTGGCCAAGTCGGAATGGTTATGCGCCGCGTATTAGACGAGCGCGATTTTCCAATTAAAAACTTGCGATTTTTGGCTTCCGCGCACTCTGCTGGAACCGTTTTGAACTATCGCGGCAAAGATGTTGTTGTAGAAGACGTAGAAAAAGCAGATTTAAGCGGAATAGACATTGCGATTTTCTCTGCAGGCGGCGGAACATCCAAAGTGTGGGCGCCGCGATTTGCGGATGCTGGCGCAATAGTAATCGACAACTCTTCTCAATGGCGTATGCATAACGATGTGCCACTGGTTGTTGCAGAAGTAAATCCGCAAGATTTGAACGATATTCCGCGTGGGATTGTTGCTAATCCAAATTGCACAACAATGGCGTGCATGCCTGTTCTAAAACCACTTTCTGACGCTTTTGGCTTAAAACGACTTATTGTATCTTCTTACCAGGCGGTTTCGGGAGCTGGCAGAGCTGGCGCGTTGCAACTTATGAACGAAGCGCAAGCGGCTTTAGATCAGGGCGCAGATAAGCTTGTGTTTAATGGAGATGCGATTGATTTTCCGCAACCAACAAAAGTTGCGCGCACAATCGCATTCAACGTTGTGCCATTTATTGGCGCGATTGTTGATGACGGATCGCAAGAAACCGACGAGGAGCAAAAGCTTCGCAACGAAAGTCGTAAAATTTTGCACTTGCCAAATCTTGCAGCAAGCTGCACATGCGTGCGCGTTGGCGTTTTTACCGGTCACGGAATGAGCATTAATGCCGAATTTAATCGCGATGTAACTCCAGATATGGCTCGCGAAGTGCTAAAATCGGCCGCCGGCGTTGCGCTAGACGATATTCCTACGCCTCAGCTTGCTGCAGGAAAGTCCGCAAGCTACGTTGGCCGCATTCGCCAAGACCAAGCAGTTGATGGAAAGCGCGGATTAGCAATGTTTATTACAAACGACAATCTTCGCAAAGGCGCTGCGCTTAACGCTGTGCAATTGGCGGAAATCGTAGCTAAAAAGCGCGGATTTGCGTATTAATCGAGCTAGGTCGCACTCGCGATTGTAGAAAATTTTACGTAAGATGTAATTATGTCTATTGCTTCGCAAGAAATACAAAAGCAGCTTGACCGCATTGTGGCTCTCGGCTACCCAGATGTTGCAGATATGAGCGCAGCGGCGTTTCGCGCTTTAGCATTGCCACTCATTCGCGCGCTTGAGCAAAGCGATTTGGGAACAAACATTCTTCTTGTTCCTACTCGCGAGCTAGTTTCGCCAGAATCTTTGATTTCTCGAACTAGCATTGAGCGAATGGCTGGGTTTACAACAATGCCGCCTCGAGATATAGCTAGTTTCTTGCCACAAGATGGTTTTGAGCCTCCAGAAGGGCCATTTTACCTTGCGATTGATCCGCATACGGGTACGTCGTATTTGAACCGTGAGCCAGATGTTGCTAGAAAGCTTATTGACTCCGATGAGCGCCTTCCTTTGACTTTAGAAGAAGGATTAGCGATTGCAACGCAGCATCCTGATTGGCTTGAGAGTAAGAATGGATTTAATCTTTTAGGCTCAAAAAGCTCCGATGGAAGGGTTCCAAGTATTTGGATAAGTCAAGGAGCCGCACGTCTTGGCGCTGTTTGGCCAAATTCAAGGCACACTTGGCTTGGAAACGCATATTGTACTGCAAGACGCGGCGTATCGCTGTTTCAATAGAGCATCCGCAAACCCCGCAAACCCAGAAAAGTCCTATAAGTAAGGTGTAATTTTGGCATACATAACATTTGATCATGTTGTAAAAGAGTACCCATCTGGTACAGGCGTCGTGCGAGCGCTAGATGATGCCAGTTTTACAGCCGAGCGCGGCAAACTAACTGTTATTTTAGGCGCTTCGGGAGCTGGAAAAACTACAGCATTGAATATTTTAGGCGGTATGGATACAGCAACAAGCGGTAGCGTAACTGTTGGCGATTTAAATGTTACAAAGCTAAATGGCCGTGGTCTTGTGAAGTATCGAAGAGAAGATATTGGATTTGTTTTTCAATTTTATAATCTTGTTCCAAATTTAACGGCATTAGAAAACGTGGAGCTTGCTTCCCAGATTTGCGCGGATCATTTTGACCCAGCTCAAACACTTATTGACGTAGGTTTGGAAAACAGACTTAACAATTTCCCAGCACAACTTTCTGGAGGCGAACAGCAGCGAGTTTCTATTGCGCGCGCACTTGCTAAAAAACCTAAGTTGCTTTTATGCGATGAGCCTACAGGTGCGTTAGATTACGAAACCGGAAAAGCTGTTTTGCAATTATTGCAAGATATTTGCCAAAAAGAAGGAATGACGGTTCTTATTATTACACACAATGCTGCTATTGCTCCTATGGCTCATAAAGTTGTGAGATTCCATTCTGGAAAAGTTATAAGCGAAACAGTGCAAGAAAATCCTACGGCAATTGCAGATATTGAGTGGTGATTTGTAGAGTGGTGATTTGTAGTGAGTATTGAGACTGTAAAATCTAAGAAAATCAAGCGCAAAATTGCGATTCGCAATAAGCGCACACACTCTATTTTGCCAATAGTTTTTATTAGCGCTGTAAGAATGTGGATTCACGAATGGCGTCGCTTTTGCATACTAGCAGTTATAGCAATGCTTGGTGTTGCTGTTATGACTGGCATTTATGCAGGATGCAACGATATGCTTCTTGGAGCAGATGACACTTACTCTAAGCTCAAAGCTTACGATTTACAAATCGTTTCCACTCTTGGATTGACTAAAAACGATGTTAAATCAATCAAAAAATTGCCATTTGTTAGTGAAGCCGAGGGCGAAAAGTCTTTTAAAGCTACTGCTAATCCTTCAAATAATGCCGACTCATCTTATGCAATGAACGTTGTGCAGTATAATCACGATTCTAAAAATCTAAATCGCCTGCATCTACTGCGCGGCAATATGCCAACTAATAATCACCAAGCTGCCGTAACTGAACGATTTTTGCACGATAGTGGATTGAATATAGGCAGTACGCTGTTTTTAAGTGTGCAACAAAACTCTGGTTTGCCTAATGCTACTAGTCAAAATCAAAAATATAAGCTTCTAATCACAGGAAGCGTGCTAGACATAAACGACTTAGACAATCCAAATGGGTATCAATCAAAAGCTTTCCGCAATTCTGTAATATCTCGCTACCCAATTTTTACATATGCGATTAGTGAAAGCACAAAAAATCTTCCATACACGTCTATTTCTGTGCGCCTAGATGAGGCTCGACGAGTTAACGATTTTTCACAAAAGTATCGCGCAATTGTGGCAAATGCTTCAAACCAAATTAAAAATAGCGTGCAAAATGATTGCGAAGAAGCGCGCACAAATCAAGTTATAGAAGACCAAACTAATCAAAAAGTAGATCAAACTATAGCCAACATGCCAATGCTTAAAAACGCTCCCAACTCGGTTTTAGCTAAGGCTCGTGCGCAAATTTACGCAAAAATTAAGCCAGAAGTGCAAAAGAATGTTCCTAAAGCAAAATGGTATATTACTACTCGCGTTGAGAATGGAAGCTATGCTCGCTTGCGATCCGACGTAGCTTCAATTCAGTCGCTTGGATATGCCTTCCCCGTGCTTTTTCTTGTAGTAGCAATGATGATGAGCCTTACATCCATGGCAAGAATGGTAGAAGAAGAGCGAGGGCTAATTGGAACGTACTTAAGCTTAGGGTATGGTCGTTGCGCAGCAATAACAAGACACGCTTTCTTTGCGATTTTTGCATGCTTTATAGGCGGTGGAATAGGCGATATTCTAGGATTCTTAGCAATCCCATCTTTACTACTTAAGATTTTGCGCGGATTGTACACAGTTCCTGGAGTTGTTTTACGATACGACTGGCTGTACGGCTCGCTTTGTGTGCTCGCGTTTGTAATACCAGTTGCAATATGCACAATAATCGTAAGCTGGAGGGAGACAAGGCAAGTTCCAGCGGCATTATTGCGTCCAAAATCTCCAAAAGCTGGAGCCCGCGTGCTTCTTGAACGATTACCTTTTATTTGGAATCGTCTAAGCTTCCTAAACAAAGTATCTATAAGAAATCTAGCTCGTTTTAAAAGCAGATTATTTATGACGATTGGCGGCGTAGCTGGCTGCACGGCGTTAATTGTATGCGCGCTGGCACTAAACGATACCGTTGCAACACTTGGCATTCGCCAATATGACGGCATTTACCACTACGACATGATTTCTATTTCCACTCCAGATGCATTCCAAAATATGAAGAAAAGCGTGCAAAAAGATAAATCCAACAATCTTGTTGATGCCATTTTGCCTGCCTACATTAGCTCTGGAGAAATCGCAAAAAGCAATGCGAATAATGGTAATTCTAACAGCAAATCTAACAGCAAATCACATAATAGCAGCGTTGAAGATTCCGAAAGCGTGCAAATCGTAGTTGTTAAAGATTCGGCAACGTTGTCTAAAATGATTCGCCTTCAAGATGTTAACAATAATTTGCAAAATATTTCGCTTGATGACTCGGGTCCGCTTCTTTCACAAAGCGCATCATCATCGCTAGGCATTTCGAGTGGAAACTACATTACAATAACCAACTCAAGTTTTAAGCGTGCAAAAGTGAAGTTGCGCGCAATCGTGCGTAATCTTATTGGTTCAAACATTTATATGACTTCTCGTTGCTATGAAAGAATATTCGGTTTTAAAAATGGGAAAAATGTTAAGAATAATGCGCTAATGATGCGCCTTCGCGGAAACGATGACGCAAAAATTCGTTACGCAGATCAGTTTGCAAACAGAAACGGCATTCTAGCTGTTATGAGCATTACGCGCATGAAACATTCGTTTAGCTTCGATTTAATGAATGCTGTTGTAGCGCTTATAGTAACTTTGGCTGCTGGCTTAGCATTAGCCGTGCTATTCACGTTAGCAAGCACAAATATTTCGGAGCGCTCGCGAGAGATGGCAACGCTAAAAGTTCTTGGGTTCTACCGTAGAGAAGTTCACGCTTACGTTCATAAAGAGATGTTTACTCTTACTCTAATCGGTGTGATTGTTGGCTTACCTCTTGGAAGATTGGTTGCAAGTCTATTAACAAACGCATTAAAGATGCCTGCACTGTATTTTGAGGTTGAGGTTTCTCCATTAAGCTATGCGATTGCTGGCTTTGCAACGCTGATTTTTGCTTTGATTGTTCAATGGTCAACTAATCCCGCATTGGATCGCATTGACCCTGTAAGTTCGCTTAAAAGTGTGGAATAATCCTATATGCGTTAAAAATGTTTAACAATAATCCAAATAATATAAATAATCCAATATTTAAGGGTTCCTATAAAATTGAAAGCTCACGACTAAAAGAATGGAGTTATAGCAATGAGTGATATTGACCAAACTAACAATGGTCACACTAACAAGATGGAGCGCAGCCTTACAAAAAGACACGTTCAATTCATTGCTATAGGCGGAACAATCGGCACTGGCCTATTCTTAGGCTCGGGCAAATCCATTAGTCTTACAGGCCCAAGCATTATGTTTGTGTACATAATTGTTGGCCTAATCATGTTTTTGCTTATGCGCGGCATTGGCGAACTCATGTATAAAGACCCAAACCAGCATACTTTTATTAGCTTTATTACGCGATATTTAGGCAAAGGCTGGGGCGATTTTGCAGGATGGTCGTATTGGATAGTGCTTGTGCTTATTGGCATGAGCGAGATTACGGCAGTTAGCACGTATTGCGTTACGTTCTTCCAAACTTTTGGCATAGACGTTAGCAGCTGGAAATGGCTTATAGAAGTAGCGTTTTTGGCTGCTTTAGTGTGCATAAATCTGGTTGCTGTAAAGCTATTTGGAGAAACAGAGTTTTGGTTCTCAATGATTAAAATCACGCTGATTGTGGCTCTTATTGTAACTGCTGCCGTGATGGTTATTATTGGCTACCATTACCCTGCAACGGAGATTAGTGGCGTTGCAAATCCCGCAGGTCACGCAGGATTTGACAATATTTTCAACAACTTCTCGCTTATGCCAAATGGATGGCTGGCATTTTTGATGAGCTTCCAAATGGTGTTCTACGCATACCAGCTTATTGAGTTTGTAGGCGTTACAGTTTCGGAAACTAAGAATCCTCGCCAAGTTTTGCCAAAGGCGATTAACGAGATTATTATGCGAATCTTGATTTTCTACGTTGGAGCGCTTGCTTCAATCATGCTGATTGTTCCTTGGCAACAATTTAAAGCCACCGATTCTAAAGGCGTTTATATGTCTCCGTTTATAATGGTTTTCCATTATGCAGGGCTTCATTGGGCTTCAGCGCTTGTGTTCTTTGTGGTTATTACGGCAGCATCTTCTGCGCTTAATTCGCTGCTTTATTCTGCAGGAAGGCACATGTATCAAATTGCGTTAGAATCTAATTCTCCTGTTCTTTCGCATTTGCGCAAAGTTTCGCGCACTAAGGTTCCTGCGCGAGCAATTATTTTTTCTGCTGCGCTAATCCTGTTCTCGCCGATTATTAACTCAATTCCTGGAGTGCATGGCGCGTTTATTGTGTTTGCTTCTGCATCTTCGGCAGTAATAATCATGATTTACATTTTGATTATGGTTACGCACAGAAAGTACCGCGCTTCGGCTGATTTTATGCCAGACGGCTTTGTTATGCCGCACTATAAGTTGCTTAATTCGCTAACGATTGCATTCTTTGTGTTTGTGTACATAACACTGTTTATTAGCGAAGACACTCGCGGATCTGCGATTGGCGGCCTTATTTGGCTCTTGCTTTTTGGAGGCTATTGCGCGTTGCATCAGCGCTGGCAGAATCGCGATTTAGCGGAGGCTTTGGGTAGGTAGTTTTTGTGCATGTAGTTACGCGATTTATGCTACGCTTTTTGTGTGCGAATTATTGTTGCGGATTGTAGTGCAGAATACACGGGCAGACTTAATGCAAGTCTTCCAACAGCTAAGCGCGTTTTGCTTATTAAAGAAGACGGAAGCGTGCTTATTTTTTCAGAGATTGGCTCATACAAGCCTCTAAATTGGATGGTTGCTCCGTGCACGATGCACGTTGAGAAGGATTCTGGCGAATCGTGCGAATCTGAAGAATCAGACGAATCAGATAGTAAATCTGAAGAATCTGATAGCGAATCTTGCGAATCAGATAATGAATCTTGCGAAGAATCTAATGCCGTGCCTAATGCCGAATCTGTTTTTGCAAACGGAACTGTTCTAAAAATAGCGGCCAAAAAGGGCAACGACATACTTCGCATTGTTTTGCAACACGTTTATAGCGATTCTTCCTACGACTTAGGAGAGGACCCAGGTCTTGTTAAAGACGGTGTGGAAGAGCATTTACAGCATTACTTAGCAGAGCAAATTGAACGCATTGGCAAAGGCGCAAAGCTTGTTCGACGCGAATACCCTACTGCGATTGGGCCAGTGGATATTATGGCTAAGGATTCTAACGGCGTTCACGTTGCTATTGAGATTAAGCGAAATGGCGGCATTGACGGCGTTGAGCAGCTTACGCGATATTGCGAATTGCTAAACCGCGACCCACTTCTTAAACCTGTTCGCGGCATTTTTGCAGCGCAAACAATTAGTCCACAAGCGCGCGTTCTTGCGCAAGATAGAGGATTTACTTGCCTTATTTTGGATTATGACGATATGCGCGGTGCTGATTCAAACGAGCTGCGACTTTTTTAGGCATACTCGCGAATCGCGTTCTGCTATCCTAGCGCATCCACACAGTTACGCATCCACACATCCACGCAGTCACACAATCGCGGTCGCTAAATCTCAAGCGTTCCAGCAGCCAAATCGCCAGCAACAAACGTCATAAAATAAAATGGCATAGTCGCGATTTTCTGATTTGCATCATAGCCATAATTATTTTTAGAAACTTTTATTGCAAACTCAAACTTATTGTGCATTGCAAACTTATTTAAAGAATTAAGAGTTCCTCTGCCTTTTTTAACATCAATCGGAAAAAGCTTGTTATTTGATTCAACTATAAATTCCAATTCCGAATCCGATTTTCCACGCCAATAAAACAGATTTAAACCATTTGCACTAAGTTCATTCGCAACGTAATTCTCAAAGAAAATTCCAGATAGAGTATTGTCTCTTTCGTTTGAAATAAAAGATGCTGCATTTATGCCACTTTGATACGAGAACATGCCAATATCGCACAAAAATAGTCGGAAATTACTTTCGTTTTCTTGCATAAGCGGCATGGTTATACGCTCTTTGAGTTGGAATGACTGATTAACAATATGGGTCATAAGCAGCCACTGAATGGACGTAGCAAAATCTCTAGTTCTACTATCTTTTTTAATAAGACCAGCTGAAAAGTTTTTTGATTCCTTGTTAAGCTCTCTAAAAATATTCTCAAATAAAAGTCGAGATCTTAAAATCGATTCGCTACTTGCTTGATACAACTCCATATCTGCAAGATAATTGTCATAAAGCGAGCGCAAAATCTCACGCGATTCTAGTAAATCTTTACGTTCAATATATGCTTCTACTGCTTCTGGCATACCCCCAATCAGCAAATATTTATACACCTCGCTTAATGCAAGATTGTGTATTTCGGAAGAAAGCGCTTGCTTAGAATCATAAGCTTCACGCACCTTAGAATATAAAAGACTGTTATTGTTTAGTAGAAACTCACCAAAAGTCATTGGATAGATTGTTATCTGGTCAATTTTGCCTACTGGAAATAGGAATTGACCAACTGCTGATTTAGACGAATTTTGCTTGTGAGCTTCGCGATGCAATTTGATTCGCACCATTGAACCCGTTGCAATTACGTGAATTTTTCTAAAATCTTGGCAAAAATATTTAAGCGACGAAATAATATTTGGGCATTCTTGGATCTCGTCAAAAATCAGCAAAGTGCCTTCATCTATAGCCTTGGAAAATCGCAAAGACAAGTATTCTATAATCTTTTCTGCGTTTGCTGTGCTTTCGCAAAAGTTACGAACCTCATCTTCTTTTTTAAGATCGATGTAAATATAGCTATTTTTATAATATTTTTCTGCAAATAAATCTTTTACTAGATACGTTTTGCCAACCTGACGTGCGCCCCATATTATTAGTGGCTTGCGATTTGGCTTACTATTCCAGGCGATTAATTTTTGTAATGCTAGTCGTTCCATGGCTTACTCTTTTTAATGTTGATATTACAACGATTATAGCATTATTTGCCAGTTTTGGGATGTTTTTTGAGTAATTATTTGCCAGTTTTGGCATGTTTTTTACGCAATAATTTGCCAGTTTTGGGAGAATTTATGTAAAAATTAAGTATTTATAATATTGTTACGTACAATATAACAGTTCTATCCCTATCTCTTCTCAAGAATTGGAAGTTAGAGCTGTAATTACTCGATTATCTCGAGCACCATCTCCTGCAATATCTAACTAATATTCTCAGCAACTATTTTGGCAATATATAGCCTATCTAGCCACCAACATTGTTTGGTGATAGTTTCACCGTTTGGAAGTGTTATAACATCATTGCCATTTTTACCGTGTGGCCTCATATGAAATACGTGATTAAATGACATCTTAGGAAGCTGATTCTCATCCGTTCCATAGCCAGTAGATTTACCAAATACCATAATCTCATGCACTTTATTCCATGCAGGCGCAACATATTTTTCAATATCTTCTTCTGGCATATTCCATAGAAAACCACCAACTAAAACATCATCTTTATAGCAAGTCGATTTTCTATTTCTCCCGTTGCTCTTAAAAACAACAAAATAGAACTTATTATTCTCAAAGAACTTATACAATCGTGAATCATGCCACTGCATATTTGGATCTGCCAATTCGGCCCAATCATCCTCTTTTAACGCAGGGAAAGACATATTCTGCTCTGGTTTACCATCATCATACAAAACAGTAGTTTTTAATTGAGTCACACTCGCTGCAGCAAACTGTTCAATTTCTTCTATTCTGTTCTTTTTTACGCCCAACATCTTCAGTGCAAGCTGCGAATTAAAAGAATAATGCGTTTTAAGCTCCACATTAAATTTGTTGGCCAAATCAGAAATTTTAGAACCAACATATTGCCCAATCTTCTTTTGCACATAATCATTAAGATTTTCGTTAATAGATATTGGCAACCGTTCAAAAAGACTACCGTCACCTAAAACTCTTTGTGCAACAATGGTCATATAGCTAGGCTTATACGAAAACGCGCGTTGTTTTGCACGTATATATTTACTTTCAAATCCACTTGGCGCAGGAGCATCTCTCAACGACTTTGCAGCCGTTTCTCCCTTAGTGCAAGCAGCAAGATAATTAGTATCGGACTCGCTTAACCTATCTGCATAACCAGAAGCTACTTTATTTTTTATGTATTCCCAATCTTTACGGATTGTTTCTAGCTCACCAGGTTCATATTTTAATACAAAAGAACCGTAAATAGTGCAATCAAGTCTGGATTGGTTAATTTTATCAATCCTGTTATCAAGATAATAAATAATAATCATCTGACGCGCTTTTTGCCAAAATGATGAATTATCAAAAACCTCATTACACAGCGTCAAATAGTTGATAATATCAACGACCAAACGTTCTTTAGCAACTATTTTATTTTTCTTATTTGAACGAATAGGCGTGACTTTCAATTCATAAAATTCATCAGCAACCATAATATCTGGTTGCTTATCGGAATTTATAGAATACCCAAAAACTGATTCTTCAATAATACTGCCTAAAGAACCCTTGTTACCTGCTTTTTCGCCACGACCAGTTTTATCAATCTCGCGAAAAGTTTTGCCATTTATTCCAGTAAGAAGAGCGGTTATTTCGTCAATGTCTGAAAACTTGCGATTATCACCTATATGATTAAACATGTTTTCCACCATTCTGCATCTTCCTACGCACAACTTTATTTATTACATTTTCCTATTAACTCAATTCCTACGCAACCTACAAATAATCATAATTATTTAGATATGAATTTTATGCCAAAATGTCATTAGCGAGAATTTCACCAATTCTATGAGGAATACCAGTAACCAGCGCATTCCCCATACAAAACGCTCTATGGCCATCACTCATTCCATCATTCGTCCAACCTTTAGGAAACATTTGCAGCTGGTCTAACTCATCTGGAACAAGCCTTCTCAATCTGCCATCTTGCATAACAACATGTTTGGTTCTGCTAGCGCTTTTCCCACCTTCACCTGTAAGAATAGTTCTGCTTGGTGCATCAATTTTATCCGGAAAAGCAACAGGACCTTCGGAATACATGTACTCGAATCCATTTGAAGCTGTTCGCAACTCCCTTTTACCGCCTTTAAGATACTGCCAAGAAGCAAGCTTGTCTTCTTCAATCCAATATTCTTTAGGCACTTGATTGGCGTTAACTAAAACGCTACCTAATGTCGTTGAATTGCCAGTAAACACAGCATCCGTTTTAACGGTATAAACTACTCCATCTTGCATAACACCAGCATTCTGGAATAGGCTCACTTTAGCCTGTTTGCCAAAATCTTGAGATATAACATACGGATTGTCACTAATAGAAAATTCATATTGCGCAGCGTTTTTTTCTGAAACAGATACTGGAAAAGCTCGTGCTATAACACCATTTTGCAAAAGCTGAGAAAGCTTGTTAGACCATTTTTTAGTATTATGCTCTGCAAAAATATATACACGTCTACGCCTTTGAGGCATCCCATACTCAGCAGCATTAATAACGCGCCATTCCACGCTATACCCTAAGCGAAAAAGACAAGATAAAATAATGGCAAAATCCCTACCACGCTGTGCGGCAGGTGATTTTAATAAACGATCAACATTTTCAAGTAGAACATATTTAGGGTGGCGTAATTCCAACATTTTATTAATACTCCACCACAGAACTCCTTTTTTGCCGTCAATTCCGGAAGATAATGCTAAAGGTTTTGCCACAGAATAATCTTGACAAGGAAAACCGCCAACAAGCATATCAAAATCTGGAATATCACATTCCCCATGTTCAAATTTTTTAAGCACTTCTGCTATATCTTCATTAACACAGCTACCTTTGCCAAAACGCTTCTCATAGCATCTCCACGCAAATTGCTTGGATTCTTGCCCGGCAGGCTCCCACTGGTTTGCCCAAACAGTTTTGAAAGGTCCTGCTGGTTCCGCAGTAAAATTGTTTCCATCAGAAGGAGTATATCCTTCAAGCCCAAGACGAAACCCACCTACTCCCGCAAAAAGTTCAGCAACTTTTATTGTCTTGGACATACAAACCCTCACAGCACTAACGAATTTCAACAACTACATAATTTAGTATAAATTCAATACACAAAAAGATCAAATTTAATTCAACTATAAATTCCAATCCCAAATCCGATTTTCTACGCACTTTTATATCAGTCATGACTATGTACAAAATATAAAATATTAAAAATATAAAACACAAAAGCCAGCAACTAAAAGTTGTGAAAGTAAAAGATTAAAGCACAACTAAAAGTTGCGGAAGAAAAACGCTAAAATAGTGAATATGAGTGCAACAGTAGCGAAGAGATACGTTGAAGCAGCTGGCGGAATCATCTACCGCTTGCGCAAAACTGCTAGCAAAGAAAGCAAGCCAAACAATCCGAACAGCACAAATCCAAATAAAGATTTCGGCAATGTTGGCAGCGAATCCAACGCTTGTAATCAAGTGTTAAACGAAAGCAACATAGAACTTTGCCTTGTTTACCGCCCAAAATACAACGATTGGAGCTGGCCAAAAGGCAAGAACGAAGCCAATGAATCGCATCGTCACACTGCTGTGCGCGAAGTTGGCGAAGAGACTGGCTACGCAGTTACACTTGGACCACATATTGCGCAAATCGAGTATCCACTCGAAAACGAAGGCAAAAAATCGTCTGCAAAAAACGGCATAAAAAGCATCACAAAAAACGGCTCGCAAAATAACGATCAGCCAGAAGTAATCAAGCGAATTCACTATTGGATGATGCGCGAAATCAGCGAAAGCGATGCAATAAAGCGACTTCCAGCATTTGGCCCAATAAAACCAGCAAAACCTACAGAAATTGGCAATGTTATTTGGCTTACACCCGAAGACGCTCGCAAAAAACTTACGCACGATAGCGATCAGCTTGTTTTAGACGCATTCCTTGAGCGAATCGAGTCTGGGCAAGCAAATTATAAAACGCTGATTCTTGTGCGTCACAGCAAAGCGGAATCGCGAAAAGCTTGGCAAGGCAGCGAAGCCACTCGCCCAATCACGCCTCTTGGGTCCGCCGCATCATACGCGCTTGGTCGCGAGCTTGCTTGCTATGCTCCAAACAAAATTGTTTCTTCTCCTTGGAAGCGATGCTTGGAAACTGTAGACGCTTTTGCAAAAAACTCTTCAATCAATATAGAAAAAATTGCAGAGCTTACAGAAGATTTTCACGACAAAAATCCAAAATCAACTCTAAACGCGCTAACAAGTGAAATCAAAAATCTTATAGATACAACTAACGATGGCAACACGACAGAAACAAAAACAACAAAAACAACAAAAACAAAAACAGAAACAGAAACACCAACCGCAACAACAGTTATGTGCTTGCATCGCCCAATTATTGGAACATTTTTTGCACATTTAAGGGATATTTCTAAGCCAAAAGCAAATAAACGCATACTTAGTCAAAAATCGCCATATATGCCTACTGGAAGTGCCGTAATTTTGCACATTGTAAGCTCCAAAAAAGGTCCTAAAATCATAAACATAGAAAAGGTTTTGCCAATTGTCTACTAATATTAATTCGCAATCGGGTTCAATTCACTCTAGCAGATCCGCGTTTATGCCAAGTCCAATCGGCTCGAATCGCCCTAGCAGGCCAGCGCAAATGGATCCAGCAATGCTCGCGCAAATCGAAGGCGGCACAGACCCACAAATCGTAAACGAAATTAGTCACACTTCAGCTGCCGTTTTGCTAAACCGCGTTCATAAAACGCAAACTCCCGAGATTGTTGAGCGCGTGCTTAACTTGGTAGAAAACGAGGGCATTGAAATTATTGCGGATTTGTGGAGTAAAGCAGAGGCCCAATCTCTTCCTGGAATGCTTTGGCGATTGTATTTGCTTAGAACATCACTACGCAAGAATGGCGACTCTTATGCTGCATATTGGCGCATTGGCGAGCCAGAGGCCACTAGCGCTTCGGCGATTACTGGAGTTGACGAGTCTCCTACAAAAGAAGATATTGCGCGACTTGCAGACTCGATTCTTTCTGGCGCGTTTACTGGCGATTTTGCTGTTGCACTATATCGCGCTTCGGCGTTTAGCGCGATTATTTCGCGCGGAATGCGCACGTACGCAAAAAGACTAGGCCAGACGCAAAATTCTGAAAGCAGCAGCGCGCAAAAAATTGCCAACGTTTTACACACTTGCGCAAACATGCACGCGCTTTCTTTAGACTTTGCTAGCGGCGCAAAATTGTGGCAGGCAGGCAAGCTTGATTAGATTATGCGCGGCGCGCTGAAATCGAAAAGCATGTATACTCGGGAGTGACGCTGGCTTGTGCTTAAGCCCCGGGCTCCATTTTTTGCCGCTGCGAGCGGCGTTTGCGCCGACAGGCGCTTTCGCAAGTCAGCGTTTTTAAGATGTTTTAAATTCTCCAACAATTCACAAAATTCAACCTTCATTAACAATTGTTTATATTTTTTCTAAATAATCACGGCACGCCGCTAGCTTAACGTGCAATGCTTGCACTAATCTAGAAGGTATGGATCTTCATGTTTTACATCATCCGCTGGTGGACCACAAGCTCACCGTTTTGCGAGATAAGAATACACCATCTAATATTTTCCGCGAGTTAGTTTCCGAATTGGTAACTCTCGAAGCATACGAAGCAACCCGCAACTTGGAAGTTAGCGATCGCGAGATTGAAACTCCTATTTGCAAAATGACTGGCAAGCATTTAAACCGTCCACGCCCAATGGTTGTGCCTGTTTTGCGCGCTGGCCTCGGTATGCTCGACGGCATGACTCGCCTTCTTCCAACCGCTGAGGTTGGATTCCTTGGCATGAAGCGCGATGAGCAGACGCTCGACATCGTCACTTATGCTAACCGTTTACCAGAAGATTTGACTGGTCGTCAATGCTTCTTGCTGGACCCAATGCTTGCCACTGGCGGCACTCTTATTGCTGCTACGCACTACTTGGCAGAGCGCGGCGCTAAAGATGTTACTGCTATTAACATTTTGGCAGCGCCAGAAGGCTTGGAGCGCATTGAGAAGGAGATTGATCCTTCTATTGACTTTAAGGTTGTTGTTTGCGCTGTAGATGAGCATTTGAACGACAAAGCTTATATTGTTCCAGGTCTTGGCGACGCTGGCGATCGTTTGTACGGCTTGATTGACTAATAATCACCAGCTAAATCAAACGAAAACTAGAATCAAAAGCTAGAAATAAAACTACAGAATAGCCTGCTGATTTGCAACACTTTGCAAGTTCAGCAGGTTATTTTGTATTTAGCGTTGACAAATTTAGCGCAGATAAATCTCTTACCGCGGACGAGTTACGGCGACTTCGCGAGCGCGCTCGGCTAATTCGTCTAATTTAGCAAGCTCTGCGCGTTGAGAATCAGTCTGCTGTGGCGCAAATTCACCGTAACGATTTTGCGCAGCTGTACGAATTAAAAAGTCAGCCAGACGCGGATTTTTCGGCAAAACCGATCCGTGCATATAAGTGCCAATAACGTTGTATTTGCGCGCACCTTCCGTGTGGTCTTCGCCGTTGTTCCCACAATTTTCGCCATCAACCAATCCAAGCGGCTGCGTTCCATCTTGCAAGCTTGTGCGCCCAGAATGGTTCTCGTAGCCCACAATATCGCCAAAATCGGCACTATGCTCCACAAGATTTCCAATCATGCGCACGTCTTGACCAACCGTATGCTCGCCAAGTATTCCAATTCCTTGAAGCTTTTGCCCCTCAGCGGTTTCAAAATACTCTCCAAAAAGCTGGTACAGCCCACAAATCATAAGCATTGGAACGCCATTTTTTGCAAGCTCTCGAATCGCGTCTGCGCGCGCAAATAAATCATCTGTAACTCTGCTTTGACCATGATCTTGGCCGCCGCCGCCAAGAATCATATCTACTCTCTTTGGCCAATCATCGCCAACGTTGTACTCGTGAAGCACAGGCTTGTAACCATACAATTCCGCTCGGCGCATAATCGTAAGCACATTGCCATAGTCACCATAAATATTCATGTCTTTTGGGTATAGCGACACAATATCTAATACGCGATTCTCGGCTTTACTTGCAACTACAGTATTCGCTTGACTAACATCACTAACATTATTCATGACGACTACTTTCTTTACTTTCCAACTCCAACGTCTTTAACGCTTGCGATTTGCCCCAATGTATCTCGCACGCGAAGCATTGCAGTGTATGTGCAATATATGCGTTTTGCGTTTTTAACATTGCTACTAAAATCGCCATTTACAAAAGCTTTAACATCTTCTTCTAAATCGGTGTTCACATTTCTAGAAGCAACTTTGTTGTATTGCAAACGCAAAGCCATATCCCACGCGCGCGTGCCAGAAACGCAAGCGACTCCAACGCCACTAAGGCTCGTAAAATCAACGTCCCACAGCCAGCTCATATCTCGCCCGTCCGCATATTCGTCGCAAATCGCTATCATGGTATCGTGATTTGCAGGCTCACACGAGGCGAGCGCAAGTCTAAATCCAATAGGATTTTTCACTAGAACAAGCTCCACAGAAGCGCCGTTAACTTCGATTACTTCGCCTCGCCCAAACGCTGGCGTTACGCGAGAAATCGCATCCATAAGCGCATTGTCGTTAAATTTTGCCAGCGTTGCATCTTTTTTAGCAGCATCCGCCAAAATCGCTCGCACAATCGTAGACGCAGCAGCAGCGTTAAAAACGTTATACACGCCTCGCAACTTAACGCTAGCAGTCTTTCTGCGCCCATCAATCAAAAAATCGGCCTTATTGCCATCAACTTTTGCCAACACAACATCTGCATGCAAAAGATTGCGCGAATCATCATGCGAATCATTGCGCGAATCATTATGCAAAGCATCACGCGAATCGCCAGCCAAATCGCCACCCAAATCATTATGCAAATCGTCGTCGGTTGGAAACATGCTTCTTAACGAATCATCCAAACCAAAATACTTTACTTTACAAGGCGGCAAAACGTCTTTAGAAAGCGCAGAAATTCGCGGATCTTCGCGATTTAGTACAACTACCTGCTTAGTCGCACGAGCCACATTACTCAACAATTTAGCTGTAGTGTCAATCTCGCCAAATCTATCTAACTGATCTCGCATAACGTTTAGAAGAAGCGAATAGCGCGGCTTTATTTGATTTACAAAATGCACAGCGTAAGCTTCATCAAGCTCTAAAACAGCTATATCCGCATTCAACTTTGTACCAAAAACAGGCATTTCTTGCACCAATGATGCAACAACTCCGCGCGTAAAATTCGATCCCGTAGGATTTGTAAACACGCGCAATCCAGCATCTCTAAGCATAGACGCAACCATGCGAGTTGTAGTGGTTTTGCCATTAGTTCCCGAAATTAGCACAACTCCGTAAGGCAAACTCCCTAGCGTTCTAGCCAAAAACCCACTGTCTAGTGTTTCTACAACTTTGCCTGGCAAAGCACTTCCGCCGTGGTGCAAAGCTCTAGAAACCGCACGAACCAGCTTTCCTACAGCAGGCATAAAAGCATCAAGCAGACTGGCCATCATAGCCTCCAACAGCATCGTTTCCTTGTGCATATGATTGCGACTGGTAGTCTTGCGGCATATCTTTAAACTTAGATGTTGCTCCAAGAAAAGCTAGATTAAACGTTCCTGTAGGGCCATTACGATGCTTTGCCATAATAATGTCTGCTTCGCCAGGGCGATCTTCTTTGTTGTAAAAATCAGGCCTATGCACAAGAAACACAACGTCTGCATCTTGCTCAATAGAACCCGATTCGCGCAAATCCGAAAGCTGCGGCTTTTTATCGTTTCGCATTTCTGGTCCGCGGTTTAGCTGGCTTAGTGCAACAACTGGCACTTCTAGCTCTTTTGCTAAAAGCTTTAACGCGCGCGAAAACTCGGAGACCTCTTGCTGCCTCGATTCAACCCTTTTACCCGAAGTCATAAGTTGCAAATAGTCGATTACAACTAGCTTTAAGTCGTTAGTCTGCTTTAGTCGCCTACATTTTGCGCGAATTTCCATAAGACTCATATTTGGGCTGTCGTCTATAAAAAGCGGAGCATCCTTCATTTTTGACCAAAACGCGTTTAGCTTAGTCCACCTATCGGTTGTAATGTCTTCTGGAGTTCCACGATGCATTGCCGTCATTGGAATATCCGTTTCAGCTGCGATTATTCTTTGAGCAAGCTCCAATTTGTTCATTTCTAGCGAGAACACTATTGTTGTCATATTGTGATGCAACGCTGCAGAACGCGCAAAGTCGATTCCAAGAGTTGACTTTCCCATTGCAGGCCTACCAGCTACGACTACCATTTGCCCAGGCTGCAAGCCTTGCGTACTATCGTCAATGTCTCTAAATCCTGTTGGAACGCCTTTTTCAATCTCGTTGCTTTGCAACTTGTCTAACTGTTCGAGAGCGTCTTGCACAACAGGACCAATAGCAGAATAATCCTGATGAACTTTGCCCGAGCCCATCTCGTAAACTTCGGATTGCGCAAGGTTCACAACATCTTCCGCTTGGTCTCCAGTGGCCGAATAGCCCATTTGCGCAATCTTTGTTCCAGCAGCAATCACGTTTCGCAAAATCGCATTTTTGTGCACAATATCCGCATAATATAGCGCGTTTGCGGCTGTAGGAACGCATGCTACAAGGCTATGCAAGTAGTCTGCTCCACCAATTTTCTCTAAGTTTTCGTCTTTTAGAAGCTCGTTTGCAACTAAAACAACGTCTACTGGTTGCGACCCAGAAAATAGGCTTATAATCGCGTCGTAAATTGTTTGATGCTTTGGAACGTAAAAGTCTGCCGTTTCTAGGATTTGCGAAACTTCGCCAATAGCATCTTTGCTCATTAGCATTCCGCCTAGAACGGCCATTTCTGCGTCTTCGTCGTGAGGAGGAACCTTGTCAAACAAGCTAACATTAGCGTTAGCGTTGTTTAATCGGTTTGAATCTTTTCGATTTGACTGCCACATATCATTATCTGCCATAAAATCGAGTATAAACGTCTGCACGGAGCACGCAAACAAAAGTTTATATAAACTAACACAAATCGTAAGTTAAATGCTTTGCGATTTTACAAATCAACTTAAAAGTAACAAGTCACAAATCACAAGTCACAAATCAACTTAAAAATCACAGATTTGCGCACTTCATCCAATCATCCGTTTTAACTCTAAGCGAATTTCCAAGCGCGCGTCCGCCAATATACACAGCATTAAGAGCAACCCACAGCGATATTGTTTTAGTAACATCTCCCGCAAAAAGAGCCACATTTGCCACACAAACCGCACTAATTGCAAGAAGATAAACAACTGCTGTAATTGAGCATGATTTAGCTAAATACTTGTGGTCTCCAGCTCCGATTAACACTCCATCTATCGCCCACATAAATCCAGATAGCGGCAAGAAAATTCCAAGAATCGTCATTCCGATTGAAACCAAAAGTTGCACTTCTGCATTTGGACTAAACAGCGGCGAGCATAACCATCCTGCAAATATCATTACAATTCCAACTATTACGCTACTTAACGCTCCTACTTGTGCGCAAACTTTTGTGATTACATTAGCGCGTTTTGATAATCCAGCTCCAAGCGCGGAAGCGACTATTGTTTGAGCTGCAATTCCTATAGCGTCTAATATGTTCATAACAAAATTCCAGCAAGAATTTGCAACTTGATATGCAGCTAAAGTATTGGTTCCAAGTCGCGCAGCCGCTGCAACAGTCGCCACCATGCACGCGCGTAATGCCAATGTGCGTATAAACAGCGGAATGCCACTTCCAGCGCTTTTAAGTATGCTGTGTGCTTGCGGACGCAAACGTGCTTTTTCGCGAGCTGCCCAAAAAATCGCTGGAAGCGTTAAAACAATACCCATATACCATTGCGCTATCATTGTTGCTATTCCAGACCCAGCAATTCCAAGGTTCATTCCAAACACAAATAGAATATCTAAAATCGCGTTTAGCACAGCTCCACTTATTGCAGCAAAAAGCGTGATTTTTACTTTGCTAAGTCCTCTAAAAATGCCATTTGCAGCGTAAATTAGCAACATTGCAGGTAAACCTGGCATAACAGTTTGAGTGTAAATAATCGCGTTTTTAAGCGTTTCGCCATTTGCGCCAAAACTTTGGCAAAGCGGGCGCGCAAACACCATTAAAACAAGCGTTAGAACAACCCCAAGCACGAGAGCAAGCCACAATCCATCCATTCCAACGCTTAGCCCTTGGCGATTTTTGCCAGCACCCAGTAGCCTTGCAACTTGGCTTGTTGTGTTATACGCCAAAAACAGGCACAGCCCCGTTGTTGTTAAAAGCACGGTTGAGCCTATTGAAAGCCCCGCTAATTGCGTTTTACCTAAATGACCTACTATTGCAGTGTCTACTAAAACAAACGCTGGTTCTGCAATAAGCTGGCCAAATGTAGGAATAGCTAGAGAAAATATGTGTTTCAGTAGGTCTTTTTTGTTAACGTTTTCACTCTGATCGCTCATAATAATGGCCTATTTAACGCCTTTTCATGCCTTTTTGGTAATTGAATCATTTATCTTGAATTATGCAATCGCTATCATAAAATTTTTTGAATTGCAAACTGAATATGATTTCAAAAAAGTTATCCGCAGGATATCCACAAAGTTATCCCCCATTTGTGGACAACTTTTATAGATATACACAGCAACACGCCTAAAATGTGGATAACTAAAAGTTTTATCCACATTGTGCAATCCGAGTGTGTCACATTTGCGTCTTGTCTTCAGCGTCAATCGCAGATTTTTCTTGAGCAATACCAGAAAAATCGTACGCGCGCTCACCTTGATCCGCTAAATCAACGCCCTTACGCTCTTTAGCCTCCGATATTCTCCAACCAAAAAGCTTCTCTAATCCAAATGCAAGCAACGCGCTAACGGCTCCAGAATAAAGAATCGTGATTGCAAGAAGGCATATTTGCGCAATTAGCTGATGCCAATCGCCAGTAGAAAGCAATCCGCTCGCATCCGCAAATAATCCAACAGATAGAATGCCAATAAACGCAGCAATGCCATTTACGCTTACAACGTGTAGCGCACCATCGTAGCGAGTAAAAGTCTTAGAATGCGTAGCAAGGCATGTAACAACTCCAACAATCGCACCCAATACAACCGCCCACAAAGGCGCTATAACGTCTGCAGCGGCGGCACTAGCAGCCAAACCAGCCATGATTCCACTAGCTGCTCCAACGGCACTAAAGCACCCCGAGCGCAAGCGTTCCGTAACGCCCCAAGCGAGCATAGACGCAGACGCTGTAATAGTTGAGCTAACCCACGCATATCCAGCAACTCCTGGAAGACCTACAGAAGAACCAATCATTAAGCCAAGCCAGCCAAACCAAATGATGAAAATTCCAAGAACAACAAATGGAACATTGTGCGGAGCGCGTGCAGAAACATTGGCAAAATTGCCATTAGCCGCAAGCTCGCTAGCGTTTTCTAAAGAAGAATCGCCCTTAGCTTTAGAATCATCGCTAGAAGCAGCAGAATCATTAGTCTTATTAGACTTTGCGACTTCCATCAAAAGTGCGCGAACTAAATTGCCCTTGTGCTCCGAATTTGCGCCACCCAAAGTCGCAAAAGACTTGGTATGCAAAACAAAATTCTTAAGAGGAAAATGAGCATGACCGCCAATAATAAGCACAATTGCTAAAGCCGAAACTGCCGCAGCTACGTGCAACAAAGATCCGCCTGCAAAATCATGAACCTGGATTCCAAGAGCCTGAGATATAGCGCCATTAGGAGAAAGCAGACCGCCTCCGCAAACCATGTGCGCAAGAGGCGCAAACACAAGAGTTACCCAAACAGCTACGAATATTAGCCAAATCGCGTAGCGCACACGACCAGCAAGCGCGCCAGTTATAAGAGCTACAGCAACAACCGCGCACGCAAGTCTAAATGCCGCTGGAATTCCGCCAGCAAGACCAGTGTTTGCGTCCATCGAAGTAAAAATGCCGTGATCTGCCACCATTGAATCACGTAGCAGCAATCCGCTTACAGGGTCGCCAACAACTCCGCCAATCATGTCTTTTCCAGCAAAGGCCATTGACCAGCCCCAAAGCGTCCAAACTATGGTTGTTACCGCAATTGCACCAGCGGAAAGCATCATCATGTTAACCATTGACGTTGCGCGCTCGCGGCCACCATAAAACAGTGCGATTCCTGGCGTAATTATAAACACTAATGCGGCAGCCAGTAACGCCCATTGCGGATCCATTGCGGTCATTTTTCACCTCACAAACGCAGCCATCGGTGGTTGCAATTTAATTTATATTCTAATCAACTCAAGCTAAAAGTTACTAAAGCAAAATTACTTAATCTAAAATGCGACTAAAACCAAAAGCAACTCAAGCCAAAATGCCGTCTACAAAACTTTCTGGGTCAAACGGAGCAAGGTCATCTGGACCTTCCCCTAGCCCAACAAGCTTTACAGGAACTCCAAGCTCGCGTTGAACAGAAATCACAATTCCACCCTTTGCGGAACCGTCTAACTTTGTTAGCACAACGCCCGTAATTCCAATAGCTTGAGCAAAGACTTTTGCTTGAGCCATTCCATTTTGGCCAGTTGTAGCATCAAGAACTAAAAGCACTTCGTCTACAGGAACAGTTTTCTCGATTACGCGGCGGATTTTGCCAAGCTCTTCCATAAGATTTGCCTTATTTTGCAACCTTCCAGCCGTGTCTACAATCAAAACGTCTGCGTTTGCTTCTTTGGCAGCCGTAGCGCCATCAAAAGCCACGGAAGCAGGATCTGCGCCATCTTTTTGACTACGAACAACTTTAACGCCTGCAGCATTTGCCCAAGTTTCAAGCTGATCGGCAGCAGCCGCGCGGAAAGTATCGGCAGCAGCAAGAATTACAGAACGATTTTTAGAAACCATTAGTCGCGCAAGCTTGCCAGCAGTAGTGGTTTTCCCAGTGCCATTTACGCCAACCATCATGATTACGCTTGGCTTATTTGCATCTTGCAAATCTGCTTTTAGGCTTCTATCGGTTTTGCTGCCAACAACATCCAGAAGTTTCGCGCGCAATGTTTCGCGAACCTCTTGAGCGTCTGCAGCCGCAGAAATCTTAGCGTCTTTTTTAAGAGACTCAACCAACTCTTCGCTTGCTTGAGCGCCAACATCTGCCATTAAAAGCGTATCTTCTACATCTTGCCAATCGTCTTCACTAAGATTATCTTTGCTTAAAATGTTAAAAAGCGCGCGTCCAAAAGGATTTTGACTATTCGCAAGCTTGCCTCTAAGCCTGGCCATTCTAGACGTTGCATTTTCTGGTAATTGCGCGCTAGAATCACCATTATTTTCAGCGCTACTAGACAATGGGTCTTCTTTGCTAGTAGGTATTACTGGGCCATGCGATTTTCCAATAATTCGCAAAACAACAGCTACCGCCACTAAAGCAACAGCTAAAATAACTGCGCCAACAGTAAACCATATAACCAAATTTAAGTCCATAACCATGTTCATATAATAAGCCTATGAAATTAAAGGGACACATTAAAGAAAATTAGCTTAAATTATAGTTGAAATTGTTGATTATTCGCAAAAATCACGCAAATATTAGTGTTCTAATACAATAATTTTTATAGACCATTATGAGTGAAAATTTATGCTAC
This sequence comes from Gardnerella piotii, assembly GCF_049815665.1. Taxonomy (NCBI): domain Bacteria; kingdom Bacillati; phylum Actinomycetota; class Actinomycetes; order Bifidobacteriales; family Bifidobacteriaceae; genus Gardnerella; species Gardnerella piotii. Next base: position 129,725 of record NZ_CP187450.1, on the reverse strand, counting down.
ATTTGCAAACCACTTTAATGGCCACTTTAAAATCAAACTGAATTGGGGTGATAGTTTATGGAAAATTTGCCATTAGTCAATGTTTACGGAGCCGATTGGTGTGGCGATTGCATTCGCGCAAAGTCCGCGCTTAACCAGTTTAATGTTGCTTTTACTTGGCACAATATTGAGTCCGAAGACGGAGCTGCTCAAAAAGCTGTTGAAATTAGCGGTCAGAAGCATATTCCTGTTGTGACTTTTAGCGACGGCAGCTTTATGGTTGAGCCATCTGCAAGTCAAATCAAAGATAAGCTTATGCAACTAGGACAACTTGCAAACTAACACGCCAACATCAAAGAAGTTGGATTAGTCTACAAAATGTAGTACACTAAGCATTTGTTGCCCCTTTAGCTCAATTGGCAGAGCAGAGTCCTTTTAAGTCTTGGGTTGTGGGTTCGAGTCCCACAGGGGGCACAAAATAAGCACTGCACGTAGCAGATGGTTCTTAAATTCCAAATCATCTTGTTAAACGCAGTGCTTTTATGCTATAACACTTAGATTTCTATATCTCTACAAACAGATAACAAGTAAATAACAGATAAATAGCATATAAATATAAACTTATTTACCTATTTACGCTACTCTCCAGCAAACACCACGCCCTTACGCAGCATAATGTTAGCGTATTGAGCACGCTCACCCGTGGCAACAACACAATATGCCTTCTTTGCCTCATCGTAGAACGCAAATCTTTCAAGAGTTCCTAAAGTGCTTGCTCCACGCTTATCGTATTTAGCAATAATATCTTCATATTCTTTCCAGATTGGAGTTTCGCAAGGGTCTCCTGGAACAACTTCCATAAGTGTAGCTGGCTTATCGGTGTATTGATCGAGTGGCATCAACTTTAAGATTGCAGTTAGCAATTCCGAAGTTCCATGACCATCGCAGCGTACAACTATAGCGTCTTTTCCTACAGACTCAGTTGGAAAATTTCCATCGGCCAATACTAAAACATCTCCATGGCCCATTTCGCAAAGAACCTTCAGCAATGCTGGAGGAATTATAGAATCTACACCTTTTAACATAATAATCTCCCTTGATTAATTGATAAATAACTATGATTAGTTGGCAATCATTGACAACTAACAAGAAAATTCTATCACCATTCACAAAAGAAATTAACAAAATTCCTAAAATAAATACGAATTATTCCATATTTCAAAGAGAATAATTCCACACTTCACTAAACAAAAGTAAAGCAGATGCAAAGCAGGTGCAAAACAGGTGCAAAGTAAGGAATCTCTTAAAACGCTAGAAAAACAAAAATGCTCACAAAAGCACGCAAAAGCTCAGCTTGCCCAAACACTTGCATCTTGATCGTACTCATCGTAGTCGCTCGCTGCAGGAGCAGCTGCAGGCGCAGGCGTGGAATACGTGTACTCGTCGTCTACAACGCCAGAATCCGCATCTGCATTAATCGCAGCCAGAACGCGCTTATCCATCTTGTATTGTGGCAAAACGTTCTTAATATAACTTGTTACAGCATCTTGCATAGAAACGTCGTGCCCAACGCGCTCTGCCATAAACCAACGATGATCCAAAACTTCGTGGAAGAACTGCGCAGGTTGGATTTGCGACCTAAACTCAGGCGGAATCATGCGAACAGTAGGCTCAAATACTTCGCGCATCCAGTCCGTAGCAACAATCTCCAGCTCTTCGCCTTGACGCCATGTAGAAGTGCGGTACGCGTCTAAATCGTTAAGCAACCTACGAGCTTGATTTTCTTGCACATCTAAGCCAGTTAAGCGCAAAAGCTTTCTAGAAGCGTATCCAGCGTCCACAACTCGCGGTCTAACCAAAACTCTTCGCCCATCTTCGGAAGTCTTCATCTCAAGCTCGTCTACGTCAAATCCAAGCTCGTTAAGACGATTCACGCGGCGCTCAATACGCCACATTTCGTCTGGGCTAAACTTATCTACGTCTGTAAGCGTGCTCCAAAGCGAGTGATATCTGTCTACGAGCCTGTTTCCAATGCTAATTTCGTCAACTTCTCCAGGCAAAAGCTGGCCAGAACTCAAATCCATTAATTCGCCGATTATATTTGTGCGAGCTAAGTCAATATCGTATTCTCGCTGACCTTCAGTAAGGCTTCCATGCAAATCGCCAGTTTCCGCGTCCACCAAAAACGCAGTAAATGCATCGGCATCGCGCAAGAACAGAACGTTAGAAAGCGAAACATCTCCCCAATAGAATCCGGAAAGATGCAAACGGACCATAAGCACAGCAAGCGCATCAATTAAACGCTCCGCAGTATCTGGTCGCAAAGTTCTAGCAAATAGCGCACGGTACGGCAAAGAGAATTTAAGATGACGAGTAACAAGCATTGCTTCAAGTGGCTCGCCATTCTTATCTTTTCTACCAGCAACAACCGCTATAGGTTTAACTGTTGGAAGTTCCAGCTTGCGCAAACGTCTTAAAAGCTCATATTCGCGCTCCGCGACTTGACGAGTAATCTCCTTCATTGCATACACTTCGTCGCCTACGTGTACAAATCGCACAACGTGCCTAGATATACCTCTAGGAAGGTTAACAAAAAGATTTGTAGGCCATTGAGAAAGCGGCAGCTCCCAAGGAAGCATAAACATTTGAGGATTAGAGCTTGCAGCAGTAATCTTCAATGCTGGCGGTTCCGCAGAAGATACAGTCTCACTAAGTGCAGAAACCGATGTTGCTTGCGCAGCACGCGGATCCATTGAAGGAGTATCGTTCCATTCCATAAAATCTAGTCTACCCGTAAAGATGAACGCTAATAACCAAATGTGAATAAATGCAAATATAGCTACAAACTAAAATAAGCTAAATCATGCGAAAACGGGGCTCGCCTAGCGAACCCCGCCATACCCTTATACAGAAATCTTGGGCACTTAAAGCAAAAGCAAGTGCCCAAGAAAACGCTAGTTCAAACGCAACTCTGTAGAAGGTGCAAACAGGTGCATCTTGGATGGATCAATCTTAATCTTTACAACGTCACCAACCTTTGGAAGCGCACGTGGGTTCACGCGAATCGTTGTGAGCTTGTTCTGGTCGCTCATCATTGTAGATGCTTCTTCTGGAGATCCATCGGTGATGATGTTTCCGTAGATGTAACCGTCGGAGCCAAGATCTTCCACGTTTACAACCTTCAAGGAGAAGGCATTTGGATCGTCGGAAGTTGCCAAGCTTGCATCTTCTGGACGGAAGCCAACAATAATCTGACCCTTATCTTCTTCTGTAAGCTTATCAACAGCTTCTGCTGGAAGAGTAATGGAATCTTCGCCAATCTGAGCCTTGCCATCAACCACTGGATGCTGGTTAATGTTCATAGATGGGGAACCAATGAAGCCTGCAACAAACACGTTTGCTGGGCGGTCATAAAGCTCGGTTGGAGCGCCAACCTGCTGCAAAATGCCAAGCTTAATAACGGCAATGCGGTCGCCCATTGTCAAAGCCTCGGTCTGATCGTGCGTTACGTAAAGAGTAGTAACGCCGAGCTGACGCTGCAATGCTGCGATTTGTGTACGAGTCTGTACGCGAAGCTTTGCATCAAGGTTAGAAAGAGGCTCATCCATAAGGAAGACTTTTGGTTCGCGAACAATTGCGCGACCCATTGCAACACGCTGACGCTGACCACCAGACAAAGCCTTTGGCTTACGATCCAAGTACTCAGTCAAATCCAAAACTTCAGCAGCTTTTTCAACGCGCTTGCGGATTTCTTCCTTGTTTACGCCTGCAATCTTAAGAGCAAAGCCCATGTTATCTGCAACAGTCATATGTGGATACAATGCGTAGTTCTGGAACACCATTGCAATATCGCGATCTTTTGGCTGCATTGTAGTAACGTCTTGACCACCAATAAGAATGCGACCTTTGTTAACCTCTTCCAAACCAGCCAACATTCGCAGCGTTGTGGACTTACCGCAACCAGATGGACCAACGAGTACAAGGAACTCGCCATCCTTAATAGTCATGTTCAAATCATCAACCGAAGGCTTATCGTTGCCTGGGTAGATTCGAGTTACATGATCAAATACAACTTCTGCCATGATATTTTCCTTTCATCGGCAGGTACGTGCCGAACGATCCGTTGTGAAGGGTGTGCACCAAAGACCCCAAGTCCTACATCGGCGGCGTCAATCGTCCACATTTACTTACATGGTTCATTGAAGGTTCTCTTCGTTGAGCCATGATTTAATATATCATGTTTATTCAGTAAAAACAGCAAAATTACAGTATTTTCTAACACTTCGGCGTGTCGAGTATAAAAATCACTCATAAACAAAGGCTTATAAACACGATTACTTTTACAGTAGATATATAAACATTTGTTTATAAAATCGCGTGTTTAGTGTTAAAAAACAAATTGGCATAGCTGCACACTAACATAATGCATTATGGAAGATGTGAGCATGTTTGACTTGCGCTCTGGCCAAAATGTTGGCGGATACACGCTGATTGAGCGACTGGGCGGAGGCGCTATGGGCTCCGTTTGGCGAGTAAAAGACGACGGTGGCCATTTTTACGCAATGAAGATTTTGCGCGCATCGATGCTAGAAAACGAAGACGATAATTTGGAGTCTGCCGAAGTTAGCAATCCGCAAGAGCAAGCGAGACTTAGACTTAGGCGCGAGGCGCTAGCTTTGCAAAAAATACACCACGAAGGCGTGTGCTCAATAGTAGATATGGAGCTTGATGCTTCAATCGCTTTTATAGTCACAGAACTTATTGACGGCCACAATCTTAAAGAAGACGTTGCAATTAACGGCCCATACGCTGGTGGCGATTTAGAACGACTTGCGCACAAACTAATCGACGCTGTAAAAGCGGTTCATAGTGCGGGCATAATTCACCGAGATATTAAGCCTACAAACATAATGATTTCCACTACTGGCCCCATTTTAGTTGATTTTGGAATATCTATGGGGCAGGGCGAGTCGCATGTTACGCGAACTGGCCTTGTAATGGGAACCCCTGGATTTATTGCTCCAGAAATCATTGAAGGCGGAGAATCGAGCGAACTTACAGATTGGTGGAGCGTAGCTGCCGTTCTAGCTTTTGCAGCAACAGGAAAGCCTGTTTTTGGAACCAAGCCAATAATGGCAGTTTTAGAAAGAGCAGCATCTGGGAACGCAAATCTTAATGGCCTTCCAATAAGAACAATGCAGGCGTTCAAAAGCGCATTAAATCCTAAAAGAAGCGAGCGATGCACTCCAGAACAGCTTGAAAACGCAATTTTCCAAGATGCCATGAACCCTACAGACTGGCAGGATTCAAGCTACCCTTTTGAGCACAGCTTTAGTGGAGAAACTGTACCCAATAATGCCAAAACTCACGATTTTAACACGACTTTTCAAACAAGAACGCTTCCAGAAAACCCTAGAAAAATGTGGGTTTCTAAGAATGTTGACAATACAACTTTGTTACACTCTACAGAATCGGATTTAATAGACCCCGAGCCAACATCTTTACTAGACGCCACTAGCACATCCACTACCAAGGTATACGCAAACGGGTTAGAACAAGCTATAGATCCAGAACAGGTTACAGAGCCAGAACAAATCGCAAATTCAGAACAAGCAACCAAAATTGCTGAGCCGCCTGAGTTAGATGAAAATCCGCATCCAAACGTAAATAAATACTTATTTCGCGGGCGAGTAGCCGCGGCTATATTCCTTACTCTTGCAAGCTTACTAGCTGCGATTTCTCCAATAGATGCGCTTGCAGCAAATCTTATTTTTATGCTAATTACAGCAACAATCGGATACAATGTTTGCTCAAGTGTACGCAGAAAACGCGCGAACGAATCCGTTGGTGGAAAAGACGTATTCATAAGAATCGCTAGCATACCGTGGCATTTTATTAAAGCAATAGCATACTCGATTAAAAAAGTCATAACTCTTGCAATAGCAGGAGTTATTGGAGCATACGTGTACCCAATTTTAATCCACGCATCTAGCCAATTAATCAAAGTTCAAGTTTGGTCAATTAGCGTGATTTTACCAACATACGCTCCAGATATTTGTTCGCCAACTTCAATTGGATACATTATTGGATTTATTGCAGGATGGATTATTTCTTTTATATTAGGTAAAACTAAAATATTCGCCGTTGGAGCAGGGGCCATTTGCGGCGCGGGAAAATCGCAAGCAACCGATGGCGATTAAGCCCGTTGATACCGTAATCTAAACTATTCTTTTAGATTAATTTACTTATGTATGTTATTTGTAAAAATCAGGGGAAGGATAGGCATGCCTAACAGTAGCAAAAGCGCGCAAAATCAATCAAATCAAAATCTTCAAGCGCGCAAAGCTAAAGAATTACGCCAACAAACAATCGTTGGAATTGTTGTTGTTGTCATTTTAATTGGCATGATTGCAGCAATTGGAATTACAGCCCTTAACGCCACTAATGCGCAAAATCAAAAGAATGTCGAGCAAGCTCAACAAGCAAGACGAGCTGTTAAAAAGCTTACGACTAATCAAAAGCCTAAGTACGCAAACGAACAAGGCGGAATTTTAATCAGCAAAAACGGCTATAACACAACGGCTCCAAACGCTCCGACTATAGCGGTTTATGCCGATCCTTTGTGCCCAGGATGCGGTAATTTTAATCGCGATTCCGATCAAATGCTTATTGCAATGATGAAAGCCGGCCAAATCAACCTTGAGATTCACCCAATGTCGTTCTTGGATCGAATTTCTAGCGACCACTATTCAACACGCGTAACTGGCGCAATCGCATACATTTCTTCTAACGACGACAATCCTTCGCACTTACTTCAATTTATTAACAACATTTTTGCCGAAGACTTCCAGCCAGAAGAAGGCGACGACTACAAGCCTGTTAGCAACAAAAAGCTGATTGAGCAAGCCATAAACGCTGGCGTTAGCGAAGAAGTGGCAAACAAAGCATTCAACAGAAATTATCTTGATTGGCAAAACGCTATTAATGCCGATACACCAAATCGCAAGGCTTTGTGGAATGTTAGTGGAGCAAATAAGGGAGCTATGACAACTCCTACAACCACTATCAACGGGAAGCTGCTTGATATGGTTGAGGTTAGCAAGAAGAAGCTTAGTACTCCAGATGCAATTCTTAAGTCTATTGGATTAGATAAGTCTAAGGTTGGAGTTGAAGGTGTTATGCCAAAAGTAACAGATAAAGATCAGCCAAATCCTCTTGACTAGTTCTTGTTGATTAGCGTGTTAGCGCCGAAGAGTTGCACTTGACAGCGGATGCTGATACACTAATCAATGTTTTGCTCGCGAAGATTTTTAACTAGCGTGCAAGAACTCGCCTCCTTAGCTCAGATGGCCAGAGCGGCCGCCTTGTAAGCGGCAGGTCGCCGGTTCGATCCCGGCAGGAGGCTCCATTTTATAGGCGTTTTGCAGAGTAAAAGCAAAGTAAAAGCAGAGTAAAAATAGTCTGAATTATAAAAATCCACTTGTATGCATATTATGAATCATAAGCATGTAAAAAGTTTTTAGTAAATTTACAATAACAATAATAAGATAATAAATTATAAATAGATTTATTTTATGATGAACCGTAAAGCTTACAAGAACAATTTATGCTGATTACTTCGCTTGAGTAAGTTCTCGGGAACCTTCCCCCAACTCAGGGTTTCCGAGCAAGAGGATGGAGCGTCCCCCAACCAGCTCCTCCTCATGGGGGCAGGACAAATCCCCTTCTCTCCTGCCCCCTTTACCTTTTATAGTTTTATAGTTTAAGATTGATTCTTCTTAACGCATTTTTAATGAGTTAGATCATATGCTTATAGTCTTATTTTTGGCTGATTGCAATCATTGCTATAATTAAAATTCAGTTTTGCATTGAAAGTGAGGTTGAATGGCACGCAGATGGACACCTCAGCGGTTTGTAATAATGAGAAGACTACGCGTTTTTATATGCGTTCTAGCTCTTATTATTTCTAGCACTGGGATTTTTGCACTTTCTGCGCGTAAATCTATTGCTTTAATCATAAATGGCAAAACTAAAGTAGTAACAACTTATGCATCTACTACACAAAGACTTCTACAAGAACAAAAAGTACCAGTTAAAACACACGACCAAGTTATTAGTACTTCGGGAGACATATTAGCAGATCACGCAACTGTTACCGTTAGAAGCGCTTATCAAACATCCATTACAGTAGACGGTGTAACAATACCATTTTGGACTGTTGCAACAAGCATTGATCAATTAATCGGATTCTTCCAAGCAAACGCAGATCATGCTGCAAAAATAACTGTTAATTTGCAAAACATTTATAACAAGCTTACTGGTGGACTTTCTATAAACAAAAAAGGACCAGTCACAGTTATTTGCGATAACAAAACAAGAGTTGTTCCAGACGGAACACTGCCAGCAAGCTCAATTCTTGATTCTTTAGGAATAGTCTTAGGAAAAGAAGACCAAGTAACTGTTAGCGAAGAAAACGGAAAAACTTTGCTTCGCATTCTTAGAGTAACGCATGGAAAAGAATCTAGAAACGTTGTTATTCCATTTAGCACTATAAACGTAAACGACTCAAGTCTTGCAATCGGAGCTAGAGTTATTAAACAAGCTGGCGCAAATGGCGAGCGCATAGATTTGTATAACGTGACTTATGTGGATGGCAAAGCTCAAAGTGCAACGCTAATAAAGCAGTCAATTGTTAAGCCGTCGATTGATCAAATTGTTGCAATTGGCGCAAAGTCTACTCCTAAAACTCAAAACGAATCTAAGCCAAGCAAACAAATCAATAAACAAGAAGAAAACAAGAAACCAAATAGTCAAACTAGTCAAACTCAATCGCAAAAAACAAACACGAATCAACAAAATACACAAAACAAGAGCGCACAACAGGGCGCGCAAAATCAAAACATTCAACAAAATAATAACAACAATCAGCAAAGTTCTAAGCAAACTGCTGAAACTTCACAAGCTATAAAACAAACACCTGCCCCAACACCAACACCAACTCCTGCACCTGCACCTGCAGATAACCCAAACGGCATGGTTCATGCAACGCCCGAACAAGCAAAACTTTATGCTCAAGCAGCATGCGCACAACTTGGTTGGACTGGAGCAATGTGGGAAGACCTTGTTAAATTGTGGACAAAAGAATCGAATTGGCGCTGGAACGCAGAAAATAAAAGCTCTGGCGCGTACGGAATTCCGCAATCACTTCCAGCAGATAAAATGGCGAGCGCGGGAGCAAACTGGCATGAAGATGCATCAATACAAATAACGTGGGGCCTTAGTTACATTAGAAGTAAATACGGAAATCCTAGCGAAGCGTGGAAGCATTCACAAGAAATTGGATGGTATTAAAGTTTGGATGGTATTAAATTGACGAAAGATAATATTGAAAATCAACAAGGCCGTCTTCTTGGAGCAGCTGATATTCGCGCAATCGCAGCGCAAGAAGGCATTACGCCTACAAAAAAGTTTGGTCAAAATTTTGTTATTGACCCTGGAACAGTTAAGAAAATCGTTGCTGCGTCAAAAATTAATTCAAACGATTTTGTTATGGAAGTAGGCCCTGGTCTTGGCTCTCTTACACTTGCGATTCTTCAAGCGGGCGCAAATCTTACTGCTGTAGAAATAGATCCTCCGCTTGCTAAACGTTTGCCGAGTACTGTTAAAGAATTTATGCCTAATGCTTTAGAACGGTTTAATGTGATTCTTAAAGACGCGTTAGAGGTAAACGCTCAAGATGTTCCCGATTTAGCAAAAGCGGCGCACTTTACGCTTGTTGCAAATCTTCCATACAACGTTGCAACACCGATTATTCTTACTCTTTTAGAAAAATTCGATAATCTTACAAGCTTTCTCGTAATGGTTCAAAAAGAAGTTGCAGATCGCTTATGCGCGCAGCCTGGCAATAAAACGTATGGCACTCCAAGCGTAAAGTTGGCTTGGTATGGTACTGCTCAAAAAGCTGGTTTGATTGGCAGAAACGTATTTTGGCCTGCTCCAAACGTTGACTCCGCGCTAGTGTACTTTAAGAGAAACGATAATCCAAAAGGCAGCGAGCAAGAAAAAGAAAAAGTGTTTAAGATTATTGATGCAGCATTCCAGCAGAGAAGAAAAACGCTAAACGCAGCACTAAAAGGCATTGTTCCTAAAGAAGCTTACGAACTTTCTAAGATTGATTCAACAAGACGAGGCGAAACTTTAACTTGCGACGAATTTTTAGCTCTCTGTAAAGCTTTTAACAGTTAAAATACGTTGCTAGCACACCGTCATGCATAGTAAGTAAAATAGCTAACACTTATGCATACGCATATGCACGCAAGAAGCACATAGTATAAAGCACACAGTACAGATCGGAAGTTAGCATGACGCAGTTTTACGACGAGCGACTAGCCCGAAGAGAGTTCATGTATCAAAGAAAACGATTTGTGCTATCGTCTGTTGCAATCGGAGTTGCAATTGCCTTTGTTTTAGCTCTTATTGTGCAATCGCATCTTTTTGGAATCGCTGCTCCTAGAACTCCAGAAGTAGACCCAAACTATGGCGTTCAAGCGCCTTGTGCTATAAAAAACAAAGACGAAAATAAAGCGTCTTATATAGATAATCGCGCTGTTTCTATACGCGTTCTAAATGGAACAAAATTCCGCGGATTTGCGCGAGCAGTCGGGGAAGGCCTTAGAAATCGCGGTTTTAACTTAATCGAAGTTGGAAATAGCGAAACACGCGTTAAGCGCACAACAATCTATTTTGGAAAACAGTCGATTAACGAAGCTTATACACTAGTAGCCAATTTTAAGGACGCCATTTTGCGCATAGATGACCGTCAAGATAAGCTTATTGACGTCGTTTTAGGAGCCACTTTTAGCAATCTTCGTCCTAAAACCGACGTTCCTGCCGCTGGAGCTGCAATTAACGAGATTAGAGGCTGCGCAGCGTATAACACAATTAAGAATCTTCCAAAAGCTGCAAACCACAAGCCTATTCAGTAAGATTCTAGCTTACATAGACGCTTTGCGCGATTCGCTTTATTCAGCTTGACTTTCGTACCATTTTTTAAGCTCGTCAACAGCAACACTGTGCTCTACAGGACCATTATCTAGTCTGTATTCCAGCATGTGCTTGTATGCTTTACCAACAATAGGACCAGGCTCCAAACCAAGAAGATTCATGATTTCATTGCCATCCAAGTCTGGACGAATTGCGTTAAAATCTTCCTGCTTTTTTAATTCGCGTACGCGATCTTCCATCTCGTCCATCGCATGCTCAAACATAAGCGACTTGCGCTTGTTTTGAGTAGTAGCATCTGCGCGCGTTAGGCGATTTAGACGCTCGTACAAGTGTCCTGAATCCTTAACATACCTTCTAACTGCAGAATCCGTCCAAGGCTCGTCTACGTAGCCATGGAATCGCAAATGCAAATTCACAAGCTCGCTTACATCGTCAATAATATGATGGTCAAAATGCAAAGCTTTCATGCGCTTTCGAGTCATTTTAGCTCCAACAATATCGTGGTGATGGAAGCTAACTTTTCCGCCGTCTTCAAACTTTCTAGTGCGCGGCTTACCAATATCGTGCAAAAGAGCAGCAAGTCGCAAAGTTAAATCTGGGCCAGGAACCGCACCTTCGTCATCTGTTTCAAGCGCTATTGCGCGCTCAAGAACCATCATTGTGTGCTCAAAAACATCCTTATGCCTGTGATGCTCGTCGATTTCTAAGCGCAAAGCAGGAATTTCTGGCAAAACCCTATCTGCAATACCAGAATCAACCATTGCTTCAATTCCAGCGCGCGGATTTGCCGAAAGAAGCATCTTTGTTATTTCGTCGCGAACGCGCTCCGCAGAAACAATATCTAATCTAGAAACCATGCTCAAAATGGCCTCAGCCGTGCTTGCTTCAATAGTGAAACCAAGTTGAGCAACAAAGCGAACAGCACGCATCATTCTTAAAGGATCGTCGTCAAAAGATTGACGTGGATCTACTGGAGTTCGCAAAATACCTTTAGATAAGTCGCTTGCTCCGCCAAATGGATCCACAAATTCTAGACTTGGCACGCGCAAAGCCATTGCGTTTACAGTAAAATCGCGCCTAGAAAGATCACCTTCCAAAGTATCGCCATATTTTACTTCTGGCTTTCTAGAATCTGGATTATAAGCATCGCATCTGTAAGTTGTTATCTCTACTTTTACTTCGGTTCCGTCTTTTCTGCGCTTCAAAGCTCCAAGCGTGCCAAACTTTCGACCCATATCCCAAAAACCGTCATGACCCCAAGACCTAAGAAGTGGCTCAAATTCTTCTGGCTTAGCAGATGTGCAAAAGTCAAGATCGTGCGAAACTCTATGCAAAAGCATGTCTCGCACAGGGCCGCCAACAAGCGCCAACTCGTAATTGTGATCGGCAAATAATTTACCCAACTCTATGGCTTCTGGCCAAACTTCAAAGTTCACAGACACGCTTAAAAACACCCTTTCAGCAAAAATCAAACTACATTCCAGCATACCGTTACCCCAATGCACAGCGGATTGAGTAAGGTGGAGTGTATGGTTACTCCGAAAGACTTAAGACGCATGCTCGCCAGAGCCTCGGATAATCATACCCAAAACACTCCAAGCATTCGAGTTACTCCTCTTGATGTTGCTAGAATGAAAAGCAAAATTCAGCCACAACAAGCCGAAGAAGAGGAGTCGATTTTTGTTGATATTTCGGGCTTTTCAGGCAGCTACACTGTTGAAAACATTCATGTTAATATAACGGAATCCAGGCAGCAAATATCTTCTATTAATGCCCCTTCTCCTGCATTAATGCCTCAAAGAAGAGTTAATGACGGCCCTAAAACTTTTGCTTCTCTAGACGCACAGGATTTGCCTATTGTTCGAGAATATTCCGCTGGAGGATTAGTTTTTGACTCTCTTGGGCGTGTCGCGGTTATAGCACGGCATTCGCGAAGTGGCCACATGGAATGGTGTTTGCCAAAAGGTCATATTGAAAAAGGCGAAACACCGCAACAAACAGCAGTTAGAGAGATTCGCGAAGAAACGGGTATTCTTGGCGAAGTTGTTGATTCAATCGCAACTATCGACTACTGGTTTACTGGAACAAGCCAGCGTGTGCATAAACTTGTTCACCACTTTGCGCTTAAGTATGTTAGCGGCGAATTATCTGTTCTTGGAGACCCAGATCACGAAGCAGAAGATGCGATTTGGGTTGATTTTAAGAACCTTAACGACATTTTAAGCTACCCAAACGAACGAAAAATAGCATGGATGTATGCTAAAAAGGCGAATAGGCGGCAAAACCGTGATTAACGTTACCAATGTGATTAATGTGATTGATTTTTCAAAAAACCAGTTGCGTAAGTCGCAAAAAAACGCGTTTTTAAGACTTTGCGTAACCACAGTTCTAATGGCACTCTTGCTTGCGACTTTCCCATTTTTCTTCGCACCAAAAATCGCGTATGCTAATCAGTCTTCCCTAAGCTCCTACTCTTTGTATAACACAAAATCCAAAGGAATTTCGCTAAAAATCGTAAAGTCAACTTCGATTCTTACAGATAAAAGCGGATACCACATTAGTCTTCTGCTTAAAAACAACAGTTCTAAAGATTTTCCAGAAGGCAAAATTCAAGTCACTTTTAACCCTTGGTACACTTTTATGTCTAGAACCGACTTGCAAAAATGGAGCCAAGCCGAGTCTAGGATTCCAACGCCTCAACTAATAGGCGAAGTTAGTGTTCCAGCGCTTGCAAGCGGAAAATCTTATAGTGCGCAAATCGACGTTGATGCAAACAGTCAAAATCTTTCAAACATTATTTATTGGGGTCCAAAACCTGTTTCTATAACGTATTCTTCTTTAGATTTTAAGCATTATTATTCTGTTAAATCGTTTGTAACTCGAGCAAATATTGGCATTAAAAACGTTCAAACTCCGCCAATTAATGTGACTTTACTAATGCCAATAATCGCAAAATCTTCCGATTGGCGTTTTAACATTAGCAAGCACAATATTTCTCCTTCTATTAACGCCATTAGTGAATCGCAAGAAAATTTAACAAATCCTACAACAGGCTCCACAACAAGTTCTGCAACTAACAGAAAAATCAGACTTAGTAAAAACAGTATTAAGCGCATTACTTCTTTGATAAATCTTGTTCAAAAGCATCCAAAGTTGCAAACAATAGCAGACCCAAACACTCTTAAATTTAGTGAACCAACATTTACACCTTCCGTATTTATGCAAAATAACGGTTTTAACATAAGCAGGTATGCGGAATCTGAAAATCATGTTTCTTATAAACTAGCCGGAATTGGTTTAGATTCTTGGAGTAAAAAATCATCTGTATTAGAAAATTCAACAACAAAGCCGCTAAATCTTGATTCCTACGCTTTTCAAACAGGCGAAAAATGGACTCTACGCGCACTAGAACAGGCTGCCGCAAACGGATACAAAACAGTAGTGGCAACTAGCGGATTCGACCCTCTAGCAAACCGTTTTGCCATAAAAAATGGTGTTTACGAGGTTCAAACATCTTCGGGAAGCGTAAAAGTGCTTTCTTGCCAAGAAACGCTTAACGAATTAATAAATGGACATTTTACGAGCGTTCAATCGGCAGCAGAAACCACTAGCGCAGGACTTCTAAACAGACTTGCAGCACAAAGCGCCTTCTACCAGATGGAACAGCCTTATATGCCTAGGCATTTGCTACTAACGTTTAGCCCAGATTCTTCTATACCTTTAATCGAATCAGTTGTAAGCATTCTAGAAAAATCGCCTTGGATTAGTCTTCTAGATATAAATTCTTTAACACACTCAAAAGCGATTACTAAAGAGCACCTTGGATATAGCCCAGTTCCTAAGACGAGCGCAATCGAAGGAAAATCATTAATCGCAAGCAAATCTAAGATTAGCCAACTAGCTTCCGATAGAATGCTAGTAAACCAATTTATAAACAGCATTCTTGATCAAAATGAGCTTAATAACCATAAAACATGCGAGTCAGATGCTCAGTCTCTTGCAAAACAAAACGCAAAGTTAAAAATTAATCAAAACAGCAAAATCTGGAGCGAAAATCTTATTAAACTTTTTGACGCAATGGCTCAAAGAGAGCTAGATAATACGTTAAATAGCGCTAGCCAATCAAACAGTAGCGCTAGCGAATCGCAGACACAAACCAAAAATGGCACTCACGATTTGGCTAAAATGCTCATTTCTGGAATCAATATTATTCCTCCAAAAGACGTTACTCTTGTAAGCGAAACAGCAACCATGCCGATTACAATCAGCAACACAAACCCATACCCGATTAGCGTATATTTAACTGCGTATACCAATTCTATGGAAATAGTAACTAGAAGAAAAACACCAGTTAAAATCGCAGCAAATAGCGAATCCCAGGTGATTTTGCCACTTAGATCTACAACATCTAGCAAAGTTAAAGCCACTTTTGCTCTAGAAGATAGAAACCACAACGTTTTTAGTAGCACTAAAGAGACGGCAATCACAAGCACGCTGCAAATCAGCGATAAAAGCGGTACGATTATTATAATATTTGCTTTTGCACTTGGAGCTTTTGGGCTTTTCAGGCAGTTTAATCGTAAAAAGGATCCAGACGAATGAATTCAGTAGGCCGCAACTCGATTATAATGGCAAGCGGCACGGCTGCTTCCAGAATAACTGGCCAGATTAGAACAATTTTGCTCGCCGCAGCTCTTGGCACAACTGGTTTAGCAGCAAATGCTTACCAGGCTGGGTCTATGATTCCTCAGCTTATTTATACGCTTGTTTCTGGCGGAATTTTCAACGCTGTTCTTGTTCCACAAATCGTTAAGACTCTAGAAAAACAAGATGCAAAAAATAGGCTAAATAAGCTAATAACATTTGCTATTATCCTGCTTTTAGGCGTAACCGCTTTAATGGCGATTGCCACACCTGTTTTAACATGGCTTTACGTTGGGTCCAACCCAGCAATGATTGCACTTACAAACGCTTTTACGCTGTGGTGTATGCCTCAAATATTCTTCTACGGACTTTATACAGTACTAGGCCAAGTTCTGGCTGCTAAAGGCAAGTTTGCAATGTACGCTTGGAGCTCTGTTGCTGCAAACATTGTTAGTTGCACGGGATTTGGCGTGTTTATTGCGATTTTTGGAAAGGCAAGTAGGCAGCCTGCACATTTTTGGAACAACACTACAATGCTTTTAACTGCAGGCTTTTGGACTTTAGGTGTTGCAGCTCAAGCACTTGTTTTGTTTATTCCTCTTAAAAAAATCGGATTAAAGTATAAGCCAAGTTTTGGCATTAGCGGCATTGGCTTGCGCTCTATGGGACCTGTTGCAGCTTGGAGCTTTGCAATAGTGGCTGTTAGTCAGCTTTCTACAATGGCTACAACTCACATAACAACAAGCGCACCTTCTATAGCCGAAGAAACCTTGGGATTAAGCCAATTTGATGTTGCAGGAAACGCCACTTTTCAAAACGCATACACAATGTTTATTCTGCCATATTCGCTTATAGCTGTATCGGTTGCAACCGCTGTTTTCCCCAAAATCTCCAAGTCGATTGCGCAACACGATTTATCTACAGTTCGCGCAGATTTAAGCTCTTGCATTAGAAGCGTTAGCATTTTAATGTGCTTCTTTAGCGTTGCTTTTATTGTTATTCCAATGCCTATCTCTTTGGCTCTGCTTCCTTCAATTAGCATAAAAGAGGCGTACTTAATGGCCGATCCTCTTATGATGCTTTCGATTGGCTTGCCACTATCTAGCGCCTATTTGATTATTCAACGCACATTCTACGCTTTTGAAGACGGAAAGCATCCATTTATGTTTTGCGCAGCGCAACTTTGCGTAGAACTTGTTATTGTGTTTTCTTGCATAAAGTTCCTTCCGCCAAACTACTGGGTTAGCGCTTTAGCAGCAGCTGCATCATTTAGCTACATTCTTACTTTCCCTGCTCTTGTTAAAATGATTAGGTCTCGTTTTAACAATAATTTAGACGATAAGCAGCTTATTGTTACTCACATAAAGGTGATTGCGGCTGCTATTGTTTCTGCTGTTGTTGGAATTTTGGCTCGAGAATTTATTTACAAGTGGATTTCTTTAGATTCACCAAACCTTCGTGGCGTTAATCGATGGTTGCTTGCGATTTTTGTTTGCGCAATTATAACTATTATTCTTGTAATCGTTTACGTATCTACTCTTTTGCTTTTAAGAACAAGCGAATTGGCAATCATTATTAATCCAATTCTTAAAAAAATCGGCGTAAAATGGTCGTTCTTGCTAAATCTTGAGCGCGCAAATGCTGTTAAAAGTAATGCCAAAAACAGCAGTGAAAGCAGCAGCAAAAATGGCAACAAAAATAATTCGTCTCGCGTTGTTCGTTCAAAATAGGCAAAAACGGTGCAAATGTGTAATAAAAGGTCACAATAGTCAACAATAATCGTCACAATACAAGTTGATAAGCATAAATCAACACAGTGAGCAATAATTAAATCAAAATAATTAAACAACAATAATTGCAAAAATAAGGAGCGTTTACTAAATTCTTCAATTACAATAATTGATGGGATTTATTATTTACGCATATTCATTACTCATGTAGGAAGCCGGGGAGTAGATGAAACCTCAGTTGGGAGATATTATACTTAATCGCTACGCTCTAATATCACCTTTGCGAGAAGAAGCAGGCATTCAAGTATGGAAAGCTAGCGACCGCATACTTGCTAGAGATTGCCAGCTCTTTATTGTGCGCGACCGTAGATTCCTTCCCGAAGTAAACACAATATCTTCTACTCTTGCACTATCTAGAATCCGCAAATTTACGCCAGTTCTAAAAATTCATAACATAGATGATGTTGCTATTATTATAACTGAGTTGGATTCTGGAATAACTGTAGACGACTACATAAAATCACATAGCTCTACACTTAGCTACGAAGCTATACGCTCTATTGTTGCCGAAGCAGCAAACGCGCTTAGCAAACTTCTTGCATCTGGAATAACTCATTATGCTATTTCAACAAACACGGTAAGAATCACAAATAATGGAGTAGAGCTAGCTTGCGCGCCAATAAGCCCTCTACTAAAAGACGTTACTGTTGAATATTCAAAGCAAGATTCGCAAAAAAACAAACAAGATAAGCCGAATACTAAAAATAAGCAAGACGCGCAGGATTCACAGAATTCGCAGGATTCGCAAAACGAAAGCGAAAATCAAAACAAAAGCGAAGAACAGTCTAAAAACTTGCCACAAAGTGTAGAAAACATTGCAACACATCAGCTTTCTGCGCTTTTATATGCTCTTCTTACGCGCACTGGATACACGCAAAATAACACAGTTTTTAACGTTTCTAGACTTGCAGACGGCGTTCCTGGCGAATTTGTTATGATTTGCAAAAGAGGCCTTTCTTCTGCTAAAGATTCAAGCATTATTCCAATGGCATCTATTGGGGAGCTTCTTGCACTTTTAGGCACATATACTCCTGTTAAAAAGCTTAGCGAAAAAGATATTATTCTTAACAATAATGCAAGCGAATCTTCTATTCAAAAAGCACTACTTTTACCTTGCAAAGACGAAGATCTTATTGATTTTCCAGAAGGATTATCTAAGAACGAAGATTTGCTTGAAAACGAACTATCAAGTCAAGAATCTATTGGCATTTTAGATTCAAGTGATTTATCAATAAAAAACGAAGACGAAAAGCTTAACAAGTTTGGCAAAAACGCTAAAAATACTGGTCTTAAAAATGCAAGCAAAACCATTGGTGCTTTAAGCGCTTTGCTAAAAAGAAATGGTGATAATTCTGGGAAAAAACTTGATTCTTTGCCAGAGTCCGATTCAACTGGAACAGACTACGACTTCCACGATATTGCTGCAGCAGAAATGGCGAATATTTTAGCTCCAACTGAGCTAGACGCCGATGATTCAATTTTCCACAATTTGTCTTCAACATACACAAGTTTCCCTAGCTATTCAACCGATAAATCGCAAGCAAGCGAAGAGAATAAGGTTGGCGAAAATAAAAATAATAAAAATAACGAGAATAGCAAGAATGCAAACATTGGCAATGATTCTACAAACGACTCGTACGCAAAAGAAAATGGAAATAAAAGCGCGTTAAACACTTTAGACTCGCTAACTTCTGGAAACGATTATTCACAAAAAGATGACTTATCTTCGCCACTAATGCCTAGAAGATTCGACTTTGAAGACCTTCTAAGCAGTAACACAAAACACACGGAGTTGCTTTCTAAGCCGCAAATCTTGCCATTAGAAGCCGAATCAACAGGAAGAGTGCCTGTTGTAGACAGCAATGGGCGTTTTGTTGCTCCTGGCGAAGAATCCGCTAGAGCATTGCGAGAAGAGGAGCTAGAAAACGAGGAATATGGCGATTACAGCAGCCAAAATGCTGGATTATTGTCTCACTCATCCATGCCTCCTAGCTTCCAGCCTCACGAGCATCAAGACGACTTAAAAGCAAAGAAATCTTCGAATCAAAACAATGTAGATATTGCGGATGCTAAGATTTTTGGAGGACTTTCAACAAAAGTCTTAGCTATTGGCATTGTTGCATTGCTGGTAGTTGTTGTTTTTGCAATATCTTTGCATAGTCTTTTTAACTCTCACGAAGCGCCATCAAACTTTGCAAAATCTAATTCTTGGGATTCGCAAAGTGTTGAAAATGTGCCTTTTGGAAGTCAAGGTGTTCTTTCGGAAGATAAAAGCGATTCATCTAAAGAAAAGCAACCAAGTAAGAACAATACGAGTAAGGATGGCGAAAAGAAGGCTGGCGAAAAGAATAAGAGCAATAAGGATAATAAAAGCCTTAAAAACAAGCATAAGAAACAAAATAAACGCAAGAAAGTAAAGCAAGTACCAAAGCCTAAAATGCCTACTAACAACACGCCTTACCCTATAGATATTCAGCAATTCTTGGAAGATACGGGCAATCAGCGCGGCTACGGCTACTACATGCACTTAACTCAGCCTCAAGAAGCATACAGATTTGTTGTTTCGATTCGCTCTTCGGGCGGGCATGGGTATTTGATTGCAAATTCCAAGAACGATCCTAGCGCTGGAGAAAAAGTTGCAGACTTTACCTTTGACGCTAGCGGAGTAACAGATGTAAAGTTCAAAAAGCCTATAACTGCGCAAGACTTTATCTTGTGGGTTCCACAAGGATCTATACCAATGAATGGGCTATATATAAACTACGTTAGAATTTACTAAAAAATATTAAAACTATTAGGAATATTAGGAATATTTTATGAAAACTGTGCAAAAAAACGTAATTATTATTGGCTCTGGTCCTGCTGGATACACTTCTGCTTTGTATTTAGCGCGCGCCGGCTACAGCCCTCTAGTTATTGCTGGAGCACTAACACCTGGCGGGCAGCTTATGAACACTACCGAAGTGGAAAATTATCCAGGATTTGCAGACGGCATTTTAGGCCCAGACTTAATGGAAGCAATGCAAAAACAGGCAGAAAAATTCGGAGCACAAATTTTGCTTAACGATGTTATTTCTGTAGATTTTAATGGCGATTTAAAAGCGGTTACAACCGACGATGGCGTAACTTACACATCTAAGGCTGTAATCGTTTCTACGGGCTCACAAGTGCGCAAATTAGGCGTTCCAGGAGAGCAGGAGTACTCGGGCCGCGGTGTTTCTTATTGTGCAACTTGTGACGGATTCTTCTTTAGGGAAAAGCCTATTGTTGTTGTAGGCGGTGGTGATTCTGCTTTCGAAGAAGCACTTTTCTTAACGCGTTTTGGCTCTTGCGTAACGCTTATTCACAGGCGTGATTCATTCCGCGCGTCTAAGATTATGGTTGACCGCGCGCGCAAAAACAGCAAAATCAATTTTGTTTTAGATTCTGTTGTTTGCTCTGTAAACGGCGTGGATGGAGATGCACAATCTGTAACTGTTAAGAATGTTAAAACTGGCGAGACGCAAAATATTGAGGCAAGCGGAATTTTTGTTGCAATCGGCCACTCCCCATCTACAAGTTTCTTAGATGGTGCTTTAGATCTTAACGAAGATGGCACTATTGCTGTGCAAGGAGCATCTACTAGAACTTCAGTTCCTGGCGTTTTTGCTGCTGGCGATGTTGTAGATAGCGTGTATAGGCAAGCAATATCTGCTGCTGGCATGGGCTGCCGCGCGGCTCTTGATGCACAAGCCTATTTGAATGATTTAACTGATTTGAACGAACAATAGTTTTGTTCCACGTGAAACAATAACCCCCAATAGTTGTATTAACAGCTTATTGGGGGTTTATTATTAATCTTTTTTATCTACTAAAATATTGACTATTCGATGCAGTTCTTCTGGAGAAGAAAATACTATTTCGATTCTTCCGTGATTTTCGCTTCCCTTAATGGCCACTTTTGTGGAGAATCGATCTTCAAGCTGCTTTCTAATTGGAGAAGACACCCACTTGTTGTTTCGTTTAACTCTAGTTCTTCTAGAAGAATCGTCTCCATTGTCTACTTTAATCGAAACAATTTCTTCCGTACTGCGAACCGATAAGCCTTCTGCAATAATACGTTTTGCGAGATTTTCCATTTCTTCTGTAGAAGCTAATGCAAGAAGAGCGCGGGCGTGACCCGCAGAAAGCACTCCCGACGCAATATGCTTTTGCACGCTGGCTGGCAAATTCAAAAGTCGCAAGGTGTTTGCGATTTGAGGACGAGACTTAGAAACGGATTTAGAAAGCTGAATTTGCGTAAGTCCAAAATCATCAATCATTTGAGCATAAGCTGCAGCTTCTTCTAACGGATTTAATGCAACTCTGTGCAAATTCTCCAAAAGGGCATCCCTAAGCATGTTTTCATCCGAAGTGGTTCTAACAATCGCTGGAATCTTTTTAAGACCTGCTAGCTGTGTTGCTCTCCACCTTCGCTCGCCCATTATTAACTCATAATGAGCATTGTGTAAATCACCTTTACTTGCATCCTTGATTTTTCGCACAACAATCGGCTGCAAAACTCCAACCTCTTTGATTGAAGCAGACAATTCTTGAAGCTCTTCTTCGTCAAAAATCGTACGTGGCTGATGAGCATTAGGAATAATATCACTTGGATCTAAATACTCTAAATACCCACCTTCAATAGGCTTTAGCTCTTGCGTTTGGCTTGTTTGTTTATCTTGCGATATTTTTTCTGCAACTTTATTTTTATCATTATCTTCGTTCTTTTGCTTTGAAGAAACAAATGACTTAGAAGCAGAATCACCAAAGAAAAAGTCAATTGGCCTTGTAACGTCATCAATTGACGGCATAGAAGTTCGCTTTGCTGAATGCTTATTTTTGCTAGCGATTGACGGCACTGTTTCACGTGAAACAGAAGTATTTTCCCCCAATTTTTGGCTTAAATGCGGGGAAATTGAGTCATCAACGCTAGGAACCTTAGCGGGCTTTTTTGCAAATACTTTGGTTTCACGTGAAACATTTTTTTGCGTATTTTTATCTACGATTTTACTGTCTGTTTCACGTGAAACAGTGCTCGACGTGGTGTTACTCTCTAATGTTTCATGTGAAACATCTTCAATCTTTTTGTTAGCAAACTCATCTAAACTATCTTCTCCAGGAAGTGCAGGGAATAATGCACCCAATCCTTTACCCAAACGCGATTTACTTGCACTCATCACTCATTACCCTCTCTTTTTGAATCAATAACAGACAAAATTACATCAGACTTATTAGCTATCTCAAATGCAGCTTCTCTATAAGAAACAGCACCTGTTCCATGCGGATCGTAGGTTATAACACTTTGATTAAAACTTGGCGCTTCTGGAATCTTAACAGTTCGCGGAATAGTGGTATTAAGAACAATATTTGGATAATGATTTTTAACTTCTTGAAAAACTTCCCTACCAAGAAGAGTTCGCTTATCAAACATTGTTACAAGCATTGTAGAAACAACAAGCGCAGGATTATAGTGCTTTTGAACCAAACCAATTGTTCTAATCAACTGGCCTAAGCCTTCAAGAGCATAGTATTCCGCTTGAATCGGAATTAGCATCTCGTGCACAGCACACATTGCATTAATTACTAAAAGACCAAGAGAAGGTGGGCAATCAATAAAAACGTAATCGTAATGTTCGCTGCTAGAGCTTAAAAACTTATCAATTGCGTTCTTAAGAAGATTATTCCTATCTTCCATTTGAGCAACTTCTAATTCAGCACCACTTAACTCAATCGAAGCTGGAACAACATCTAGCCCTGCAATATCTGGGCACTCTTGTTTAACATCAGCAATAGTCTTTCTTCCTTCAATAACATCATAAATAGAAGGATCTGCGGAAGAATGTGGTATATTCATTGCCGTAGAAGCATTACCTTGCGGATCCATATCAATTAATAAAACTTTTGACCCACCAACAGCCATTGCTGCCGACAAATTCACAGCGGAACTGGTTTTTCCAACTCCGCCTTTTTGATTCGCAACCGCAATAAAACGTGTAGTCTTCGGCTTAGGGAACACAACGCCATCAATGGCGTGAAAGCGACTGGTTATATCTGCCAACTCACCGCCCAAGGAAGATCCAGAATCCCCAAAAATACGTTTAATTGTATCTTCTGCTGATTCCACCATTCACACCACCCCGCCCACCTATGGGAAATTACCAAACTAACCAATTTAACCGTAGTATTTTCAAGTTTCCTTTCTTCTATGGACATAAAACACCAGAAAAATTGCAGAAAATACTACAAAAATATTATAAAAACACACCGTTTCACGTGAAACATATAACATCTTTATTCAGTTTCACGTGAAACATTCAATGAAAGTTAACGCAACAAAATAATTGCGAAAAAATACAGAACTAAATCACAAAACTTAAATCAGCCTTTATCAATTATTACAACACTTGTTGATTGAAGACCTTTAGCAACAGGGGCATCAACTACTCTAGGATTTAACCCTTTTACTTTTTTAATCATCTTTTCAGCCTTATCAATCTCCGCTTGTGCAGACTTTCCTTTTAACGCAATTAGTTGGCCATTCTTGCCTAATAGTGGAATGGTCCATCCAGCCAATTTTGTCATAGGCGCAACAGCTCTACATGTAACTACGTCAAAGGCTGGAATCTCGTGAGACTTAACTTTAGCAATAACTTCGTCTGATCTTCCATGAAAAACTGTAACATTTTTTAGGCCCATAACCTCTACGCATTCTTTTAACCAAAGAACTCGTCTTTCCATTGGTTCAATTAATGTTACTTTGCAATCTGGCAAACAAGCAGCAACAACAATTCCTGGAAAACCTCCGCCGCTTCCAACATCTGCGATGGATTTTTTATTTGACTTTTCAACTGCTTTTTTAACAAATGGAACAACTGCAGCAGAATTTAGAATATGCCTTTCCCAAAGAATATTCATATCTCTAGGACCAACAAGGCCGCGAACTAATCCCTCTTCCTTAAGTTTCACGTGAAACATCTTACATTTATCAAGAGCATTGCCTAAGACTTCGCTCAACAAAGGGGAGTTATCTAATTCATCTACATTATTTTCATCTACATTGTTTTGTAAATTGTCAGCCTGTTCCATATCTAAAATCTTTTCCGCAAATCAGCCCCTCAAACAAAAAGTAACACAATAAAACATTTTTGTTCCATTGTGTTACTTTTTATTTAAGTTAATTGCTACTCTGTATATTCTTCGTCCAACTCTACGTCTACATCATCCATGTCTACATCCACATCTTCATCTAAATCATCGTCTTCAATGGCACTTGCAGGCATATAAACAGTAACGTAGCGATGTGGTTCTTCTCCATGAGACCTAGACCTTAAGCCTTCTTCTCTAACTGTATCGTGAATAACTTTACGCTCAAACGAATTCATTGGCTTCAAATCAACAGAATCGCCAGTTTCGCGAACTTCATCAACAGCATCCAACGCAATATCTCGCAAATGTTGACGCTTACGCTTAAGGAACCCATCAACGTCTACAATTAAGTGCGATCTTTCACCAGTTTTTTGCTGAACAGCTAGACGGCTCAATTGTTGCAAAGCATCAACAACCTCTCCATCTCTACCAATCAAATGCTTAATGTCGGAATCATCATCCGCAACAATTTGAATCATTGGCCTATTGTTGCGAACGCCCATTTCAATATCGCCTTCGTAGTCGGCAATATCTAAAAGTCCTTCTAAGTAATCGGCAGCTATATCAGCTTCCTCATTGAGCTGGTCAATGCTCCTGGTCTCGTCTTGTGCCATTTACATACTCCTTAATTTCAATAAATGTCAAGAATCACAATTCTGTGTACAGTTTAACTGAAGATAAATCCAAATTTATAAATTATTTTAATAATTTTAATAAATCTAATAAATAAATTCACATTTACTTCGTATTAACGTTATTTATTTGTTTTTCGCTTGCGATTAGGCTGCTTACGCTGGAACCCTTCGGATTCTCTGCGCTTAGCTTCTTCGCGAGCTTGTTGAAGCTTTTCTTCTTCAATAGAAGGTAAGCCTTCACGCTTTCTGCGCTCTGTTTCTTTCTTATAATCGCGCTCTTCTTTTTCCTCGGCTGCAGGAGATCCTGGAGTTGGGAAGGCATACACCTGCCAAATAGAGCGAAGCATATTAATAATGTTGTTTACAAGCCAATAAACAAGCATTGCAAACGGAAGAGCAAATGCAGAGAAAACGTAGATTAATGGGAATCCCCACATCATAAGTTTTTGCATTGTGTACTGGCTGCCTTGCTTAGATTCCGGAGGAAGATTCTTGCGAATATTGTTAAATTGCATGTACCACATTGCAGCGCACATCAAAATAACAAAGATTATAATAACAACTTTTCCGCCTGCTTGAACCGTCATAAACGTGTCGGAAACACCAACGCCAAACACATGCGTTTTAACAAATTGCTGTGCTGTAGAAATATCAAAAGCACCAAGAGCAGCATGCTTGCCTCGAGCAATAAAAGGAATAACGGAAAGCGTATACCAAATACTCATAAATGCTGGGCCTTGAATCATCATTGGCAAGCAGCTTCCAGCAGGATTCGCGTTATTCTCCTGATACAGCTTCATCATTTCTCGCTGCATTGCTTCTTTGCTAGCAGAATCGTTTTTACCCTTATACTTTTGCTGAATTTTCTTCATTTTAGGAGCAATCGCTTGCATATTGCGCATACCTTTAATGCTTTTTATAAAGGCAGGGAATATGCACGCGTGCACAACAAGCACAAGAAAGACGATTGAAAGAACCCAGGAGAATCCAATTTCATTCATTCCAATAAGAACAAATAGCTTGTGGAAAAGCGCCATTACTTGAGTCATAAGCCACTCAACTGGCGTAAGGATTTTATAGAACCATCCCCAAGGTCCGTTATCAAGTAAAAAGTGGTCTTGATTAAACATTAGTTTTCCTTGTCTTGATCAGCCAAGGGAGTTAACCGTGGCTCTTCATGCGCTTTGGACCAAGCGCAACGATAAAAAATTGAATATTTGCGTGGTACATCGTCAATACTGCAGCTAGTCCATGGTCTACAGCGCAACAGCCGTAAAACGGCCAGAACGCCACCCTTAAACGCTCCATAGCGGCTAACGGCTTCTATAGCGTATCTTGAGCAAGTTGGGTAGTATCGGCAGCAAGCTGGTCTATTAGCAGAAATTGCGCGTTGATACCAGCGAATTGCTTTTATAATCAAATTCGCTACAACACTTTTTCTGCTGCTCATAGCTATCACTATTCCTTAAACCAACTTATTAAATCAACTTATTGTTGTTTTTTGCTGATTAATAGCGGTTATGCTGCTTGATTTAATTTGTGATCTACTTCTGCGGATTCCTGATTTTTATCTTGATTTCTGGCTATTTTTCCAAAAATCTTTTTAATCTGCTCATTTAATGATTCAAACGATGCACTAGAAGCAGTAGATTTAGCTCTTAGAACTACGTCACAACCATTTGGAAGTAACGATTGATGCTGTTTTGCTATTACTCTAAAGCGTCTTTTTACTTTATTTCTAACAACAGCTTTTCCTACGCTTTTAGATACAGCAAGTCCTAGCCTTAAGTCAGCTTCATTTTGTTGAGTCTGATTTAAGGTATCACAAAATGCCGCGGGTGTATTACCATCACAACCCGTGGCAATCTGATTCAGACTTGTTTTTTCGCCTTCGTTAAGCGCGTTTAACACGGCTATATCGCCACGCATGCTGTAATGCGCGACGATATCCCGTGAACACACCTTGCGTCGTTTTTTGAGCACCGCAACAAAATCGCGATGGCTTTTCAGCCTATCCATGCTTTACGACGCGCTCCATCTCAGGCAGATAGTGTCTTACGACCCTTAGCGCGACGACGATTAATCACTGCGCGGCCAGCACGAGTACGCATGCGAACGCGGAAGCCGTGCTTCATGTGACGACGACGGTTGTTAGGCTGGAATGTCCTCTTCATAACTAACGCTCCTGTATTTAGCCATGCAAAAGCACGGCTCCGTATGAGTCAAGCTATACTAAATTACTATTACCCCTCACCAAGAGTCAAAAAATCTTTTTATAAACGTGTTTACAATTGCGCTTGAGTAAGTCAAATTTTTTAATACCGTAAAATTTTCTGTACCATTTTTACCAAATCAAACTACTTATAAAAGCCTTGAAAAATGTGGATTGGCAGCTTTTATTTTATCCACAAATTACACACATGTTATTCACAATTAAGCATTTTCAACACGCGAGGCTGTGGATAACTTCTTAGGGTCGGAGTAAACATATTCTACTAGCACTCTTTACGCGCGCGAATAGATATGCATTCTGTTGTGCATTTCTGTTGATTAAGCGTAAAGACTTGAATAAAATGTTTCTGCCGGTTTTAGGGGGTGTAGCATGACGGATTCTTTTAGCGATCCAAATGCGCAAGCCACTATTGTGTGGTCAAATACCCTTGCAGTGTTGCGTCATAACGCTCTATTAAGCAACCGCGATAAAAGCTGGTTTGAAAGTGTAAAACCTGAATCTATTTTTGGAACTACCATTGTTCTTTGTGTCTCCAATATAGAAACACAGCAAGCTTTGCAAAATGAGCTTAGTTCAGCGTTGCTTACGTCATTAAAAATTTGTACTGGAAAAGATATGTTTCCAGCTTTTAAGATTGTTCCTCAATCAGAAAACAACAATACTGCCACTAATAGCGCAGACACTAACATCAATGCCGCTAATAGCTCTTCCGATTTAAGCAATCTTAATCAGAATGTAAACGAGAATTCCCAAGTATTTTCAACATCTTTAGAAGAAAATACAAACGTTAATTCAGACTTATCTTCTTCTAAAAGCAACTATTTAGAAAACATAAAATCAGATTTTGGTGCACAAACTGTTGAAAACACTAGCATTCCTGTAAACACTAATAGTGTTGAAAATGTTGATTCATCTAGCAACACTCCTATTCAAAACGATTTTGACTACATAACTGGCTTAAATACCATGCAAAATACTGGTTTAGTTAATTCTGGTATTAATTCTGGTATTAATAGTTCACAAGCAAAAATTCCTTCTTCAATAAAAAGGGATCCTGTTACTCACTTAAATACTTGCGCAACTTTTGACACTTTTGTTCCTGGAGATTCTAATCGTTTTGCGCGCACAGTTGCTTTAGCTGTTGCAGAAGGTTCTGGAAAAGACTTTAATCCTTTATGTATTTACGGCGGATCTGGCTTAGGTAAAACACATTTGCTTAATGCTATTGGCAATTATGCTCTTGTTAAGGATTCTTCACTTAAGGTTCGTTATATTACAAGTGAGGAATTTACTAACGAATTTATTGAAGCTTTGCAAAATACAAGTCAAAACCAGGGTCAAATCGCTAATTTTAATAGACGATTCCGCGAGGTTGATGTTCTTTTAATCGACGACATTCAGTTTTTGGGAGGAAAAGAAGCAACTCTGGAACAATTCTTCCATACTTTTAATGCTCTTTATCAAGCAAGTAAAAGAATTGTTATTGCTTCCGATGTTGCTCCTAAAAATCTTAGAGGATTTGAATCAAGACTTATTTCTAGATTTGAATCTGGATTAACTGTTGATATTAAGCCGCCTGATTTAGAAACCCGAATAGCCATTCTAAGAATGATGGCATTAATGAATAATTCTAACGTTCCTAGCGATGTTCTAGATCTTATTGCGGAACGTTTTACAGAGAATATTCGTGAGCTTGAAGGTGCTTTAACTAGAGTTACAGCCGTTGCATCATTAAGTAATCAACCCGTAAGCAAAGCCTTGGCAGAACAAGCTTTACAAGACTTCTTTGCTTCCGATATTGAAATTCGCCCAACAGATATTATTGGTCAAGTCGCTAAGTACTTCCACATGACTTTTGACGAGATTGTTGGCAGATCTAGAACTAAGAATGTTGCTTTGGCGCGTCAAATTGCAATGTATTTAGCTAGAGAAATGACAAGCATGAGTCTTGTTGATATTGGCGAAGTCTTTGGCGGGCGCGACCACACGACTGTTATGCATGCATATACTCGAATTAGCGGAGAGATGCAAGAAAAGCAGGAAATCTATAACTATGTTATGGAATTAACTGTTAGATTAAAACAAAATCCTACAAACAAAAAGTAGTTTTACACAAATCTGTGCAACTCTGTTAATTAAAATAAAAAAAGTTATCCACATAGTTAGTCACAAATGTGGTTAAACCCTGCGGATAAGCGGTGGAAAACGCCGTTAAAAAAGTGAATAAACTGTTTATAAAGCAGCTCAAAATGTGGATTACCGAAAAAATAGCTTCGGTTGTGGATAACTCGGCTTTTTCTGCACACAATTACCCATAGGTTATCCACATTTTTCTTATGTGCATAACGGCTTTAACAAAGCCTTTCTAGGTACATGTCAACATTTCCACATTGCTTATTACTACTATTACTTTATTTTTTGAATAATAATAATATTTTTTATTAACGATTAGCATTTATTTCTAAATTAGATTTTCATTAGCCAATGAGATAGAATAAACACAGTTTTAATGAAATGAGGAAATATGAAAGTTGAAGTTAATTCCGCTTCTTTTGCAGACGCACTATCTTGGACTACTCGCGTTATAGATAATCGTCCAGCAAATCCTATTCTTGCAGGCTTAAAGTTAGAAGCAAAAGACGGAACTTTGCAACTTTGCGCATTTAACTATCAACTTTCTAGCCGTCATCATATTGAAGCAGGTGTAGACGAAGCAGGTAGTGTGCTCGTTTTAGGTAGACTACTTGCAGATATAACAAAATCTTTGCCAGCAGAAAAAACGTATTTGTCTTCTACTGAAACAACTCTTACGATTACTTCTGGTAAGTCAACATTTACTTTGCAACTCATGCCAGAAGGAGAATATCCAGATTTACCAGAAGTTCCTTCAAAACTTGGTCAAGTAGATGCTCCTACTTTTGTTCAAGCTGTAAATCAAGCTTCTGTAGCAGTTTCTAGAGAAGAAGATAGGCCAGTTTTAACAGGAATTCATGCTCGTTTTGAAGATGATACTGTTACTTTTACAGCTACAGACAGATATCGTCTTGCTCGTTCCACCTTTAGATGGACTCCAGAGCATAACGATATAAACACTTCAACTCTTATTAAGGGAAGTATTCTTAAAGATATTTCACGCTCTGTTGACGAGCATCAAAATGTTGTTATTAGCTTAGATGAGCAAGAACCTTCTGTTCTTGGATTTGAAAATTCTGGAAGAATTAGTACTTCTCAACTTATTGATGGAGAATTTCCTTCTGTAGATAGTCTTTTTGTTGATGAGTATCCTATTCACGCAATTATTAATCGACAAATGCTTATTAACGCAATTAAGCGCGTTGCTATTGTTGCAGAAAAATATGCTCCAATCTATATGTCTTTTGCGGAAAATGAACTTACTTTAAGTGCTGGAAATGAAAGTGAATCTAAAGCAAAAGAAACTATTGACATAGATATGGATGGTCAAGATATTATTGTTGCTTTTAATCCTAATTATTTGATTGAAGGATTAAGCGTTATTAGTGAGCCATTTGTTCACGTAAAAATCACATCTACTATTAAGGCTGTTGAATTTAATGGTCAACAAGAAGCAGATAGCGATGAATCAATGAATTACAGATATCTTGTTGTTCCAATGCATCCTTAAAACGAATACTTATAACGAATAACTGTAGCTAAATAAATGTATGTTTCAAAGCTTGCATTAGATCATTTTCGTTCGTGGAGCAATTGTGTACTCGACTTTTCCCCAAAAATTAATATTCTATTAGGTTCAAACGGTTTAGGTAAAACTAATATTGTTGAATCGTTAGAAGTTATTTCAACGGGAACAAGTCATAGAGTATCTTCTTTAATGCCATTAATAGAGATA
Source organism: Gardnerella piotii (assembly GCF_049815665.1). Classification (NCBI taxonomy): domain Bacteria; kingdom Bacillati; phylum Actinomycetota; class Actinomycetes; order Bifidobacteriales; family Bifidobacteriaceae; genus Gardnerella; species Gardnerella piotii. Next base: position 98,405 of record NZ_CP187450.1, on the reverse strand, counting down.
AATCATAATTGCGCTACAATACGTGCAAATGTTAAGGATTTTAACAATACTTTCAATAGCAATACTTTAGATAGTTCAAATGATTTAAACGAAACAACATTTGAGCTAAGCATTAATCTAAAGGGTGCTAATAGAGCAAGGATTAATGGTAAAAAATCTCTATATATGAAAGATATAGTTGGCTTAGTTCCTTGTGTTTCTTTTACTCCAAGAGATCAAAATTTGATTGTTTCAGATCCTACTGTTAGAAGAACATTCATTGATCAAGCTGGAGCATTATTAATACCAAACTATTTGCCTATTTTGCAAGAATATAATCATATTGCAAAGCAGCGTTCTGCACTATTAAAAAGTTTATCTAATAATTATTCACCAAATTCAATGAATAATTACAATACGGTTTCTGATTTAGAAGTATGGACTGCTAAATTTATTGAAGCTGGAATAATTCTTACAAAATTACGCAAACAAATAATAGAGTTACTTAATAATGTTTTTTCAAATATTGTTAAGCATCTTTCTAACTCATCTAATTTTGCTTCAATCGAATATAATCCTTCTTTTAGTGAGATTGATTTTAGCGAAAATAATTTTGAAGACGATTTTGAAGACGATTTTGAAGAAAACAATGATAATTCTATTAGACTTGCGATTAGTGAGCATTTTCAAAGAATTTATAATGGAGAAGTTGCTAGAGGATACAATCTAATAGGGCCTCATCGAGACGATTTTACTATATTGCTTAATAATTATAATGCAAAAGAATTTGCTTCAAACGGTGAATCCTGGACTCTTGCATTAGCATTAAAAATGGCTTTATTTAAGTCATTAGAAAAAAAGAATGGAAAAAAACCTATTGTTATTTTAGATGATGTTTTTGCACAACTAGACGAGTCTAGAAGAAAACAAATTTTAGAATTTGCAAAAAATCAAGATCAAGTTTTTATTACTGTTGCATCTTTAAGTGATATACCAAAAGATGAAAGTGTATTAGAAAACTCGATTATTGATGTGTCTAAAATAGCAAAAAATCAAAATGAAGATAAATCTAAATCTTTAGAAAACAATATTGATATTAGTCATAAAATTTTATTGGAAAATATTGTTAATAGTCGTAAAAATAGTGTTGATTATATTGAAAATAATCAAAATAAATCTACTGACTTAGGGGATGCTATATGAAAATTCCCGTAAATAAAATACTAAAATTAGATACAAGAAAGCTTCCAGAACTAATTTTTACGCCTATTAAAAAGAAGGCAATAAAAAAGGTAGTTAATGAACAGAATGCTTATAAAGCTTTAGAAAGTTTTGGAAAACCTGGTAGAGATCCACAAAATCTTTATTCTTTACTTGCAAATTTTGCTAATCAAAACAATTGGAATGAGCAACTTTCTATAGCAAAAATGCGCGAAGATTGGTGGAAAATAGTTGGAAAAAGCGCATCATTGAATTGTTATATAGACAAAATAAAAGATGGCGTTTTAATTGTTAGAACAAAATCAAATGTTTGGTATACGCAACTTATCTATTGCAAGCCTATGCTTGAGAAAAAAATATTTGAATATTCTAAGAATATTAATATTAAAGAAGTCAAAATAGTTGGCCCATCTTTGCAAAAAACAGGCAAAAAATCAATAAACAGTAGGTTTAATATTAATAATCACTAATAATGGCTCTTAATAAAGAGCGGTCATTATGCATGTGTAGAATGTTATGTAATATAGTTAAATCGCTAGAAGACCCTTTTTTGTGCTTTCTAGCGTGTATCGACCTCGTAAATGCCTCTTGGCATGAGGTAATACGGGAAGGGATCTAAAGTGTTAAACACTGAAGATAATTCAATGGAAAATTCTGTTGAAGAACATAAACTAGATGATGCTCAGCTAGATGATTCACTTTCTCCTGAACATTATGATGCTAGTGATCTTCGAGTTCTAGAAGGATTGGAAGCAGTTCGAATTAGGCCAGGTATGTATATTGGTTCAACTGGCCCTAGAGGATTACATCATCTTGTATACGAGATTGTAGATAATTCGGTTGATGAAGCTTTGGCTGGTTATGCTTCTCACATTGAAGTGGCAATTTTGCCAGACAATGCAATAAAAGTTGTGGACGATGGACGTGGTATTCCAGTTGACGAAGTGCCAGGCGAAGGCGTTTCTGGTGTTGAAACAGTTATGACTAAGCTTCACGCTGGCGGAAAGTTTGGCGGCGGCGGATACGCTGTTTCTGGCGGCTTGCACGGCGTTGGTATATCTGTTGTTAATGCTCTTTCTACGCGTGTAGAAATTGAAGTTCGTCGTCAAGGATTCCATTGGACTCAAACGTATGTAGATCAACATCCAACTGCTCCTCTTAAAAAAGGTCAGCCAATGGAAGATGGTGAATCTACGGGAACTTCTGTAACGTTCTGGCCAGATGGCGCAATTTTTGAAACAACTACGTACGATTTTGAAACTTTGCGATCTAGATTCCAGCAAATGGCTTTTCTTAACAAGGGATTGAAGATTTCTCTAACTGATTTGCGTAAACCAGATGAAGCAGGGGACGAAGTCACTGGAGAAAATGAATCAATTAGCGAAGAAAAGCATCAAAGCGTTAGCTACAAGTATGATCATGGAATTAAAGATTATGTTGACTACTTGGTTAAATCGCGTAAAGCTGTTCCTGTAGAGCCAGATGTTATTGATTTTGAGGCAGAAGATCTTGAGATTGGTATTTCTGCAGAAATCGCTATGCAATGGACTGTTGCATATTCGGAAGCGGTGCATACTTTTGCAAACACGATTTCTACTACAGAAGGTGGAACGCACGAAGAAGGATTCCGTGCTGCTCTTACATCTCTTGTAAATCGTTATGCTCGAGAAAAGAACATATTAAAAGAAAAAGATACTAATCTTTCTGGTGACGACGTTCGAGAAGGCTTAACAGCAGTTGTTTCTGTAAAGCTTACAACTCCACAGTTTGAAGGTCAGACTAAAACAAAGCTTGGTAATTCCGAAGCTAAGACTTTTGTTCAGCGAGTTATGACCGAAAAGCTTGGAGATTGGTTCGACGCTCATCCAAGTGAAGCAAAGAACATTATTCAAAAAGCAATTGAAGCATCGCGTGCGCGTCTTGCAGCTAAGAAAGCTCGCGAAAATACGCGTAGAAAGTCGATTTTTGAAACTGCTGGAATGCCAGATAAATTGAAGGATTGCCAGTCTAATAATCCAGAAGAATGCGAGCTGTTTATAGTGGAGGGTGATTCCGCAGGTGGCTCCGCAATTCAAGGACGAGACCCTATTACTCAAGCAATTTTGCCATTGCGCGGTAAGATTTTGAATACTGAGCGCGCATCAATCGACAGAATGATGAAGTCGGAAACTATTGAATCATTAATTACTGCTGTTGGTGGCGGTTATGGTGAAGACTTCGACTTAAGCAAAGTTAGATATCACAAAGTCATTATTATGGCTGATGCTGATGTTGATGGTGCTCATATTGCAACATTGAATTTAACACTGTTCTTCCGTTATATGCGTCCAATGATTACAGCAGGCTACGTTTACGTTGCAATGCCTCCGCTTTATCGTTTGAAGTGGAGCAAGGGTGCGCATGATTTTGTTTATACGGATGCAGAACGAGACAGAGTTCTTGCAGAAGGTAAAGCTGCAGGCAGACAACTTCCTAAAGGCGAAGGCATTCAGCGATACAAGGGTTTGGGTGAGATGAGCTATCAGGAATTGTGGGAAACAACAATGGACCCTGAGCACAGAATCCTAAAGCAAATTCATATTGAAGATGCTGCTCGAGCTGATGAAACTTTCTCAATGCTTATGGGAGACGAAGTGGAACCTCGTAGGCTCTTTATTCAACGTAATGCTCACGATGCAAGATTTATTGACGCTTAAAAAGTCAAAAAAATTGTCAATAAAAGCATTAAAGCAAATAAACTTAAAGCTAAATAAAAAGGAATTACAGTGGTAGACGAAATAAATGCCGCTAATAATAGCGAAGAGCCAGATCAGTTGCCTGATGGTTCAATGGAACCACAAAGCCCACAAGAAGCAGATAGTACTGATTATGGCTTAATGAAAGGTGCTCGCGTAAAGCACATGGATTTGCAACAAGAGATGCGCGAATCCTACCTTGCTTATGCACTTTCTGTTATTGTTGAGCGAGCTTTGCCAGATGTTCGAGATGGCTTAAAACCAGTGCATCGTCGCGTTATTTACGCTATGTATGATGGTGGATATAGGCCAGATCGAGGGTACAACAAGTGCTCTCGTGTTGTTGGCGATGTTATGGGTAAGTACCACCCTCATGGTGATTCTGCTATTTACGACACTTTGGTTCGTATGGCTCAATCTTGGTCAATGCGATACATGCTTGTTGATGGCCAAGGAAACTTTGGTTCCCCAGGTGACGATCCTGCAGCAGCAATGCGTTATACAGAATGCCGTATGGCTCCTCTTGCTATGGAAATGGTTCGAGATATTGACAAAGATACTGTTGATTTCTTACCAAACTACGATGGTAAAACTCAAGAGCCAACAGTTTTGCCATCTCGTTTCCCGAATCTTTTAGTTAATGGTTCTGCAGGTATTGCTGTTGGTATGGCAACAAATATTCCACCTCATAATATGCGTGAGGTTGCCGATGGCGTACATTGGGCTTTAGATCACCCAGATGCCAGTAATTCCGAGCTTCTAGAAGCTTTAATTCAGCGAATTAAAGGACCTGATTTTCCTACTGGAGCAACAATCTTAGGTCACAAGGGAATTGAGCAAGCGTACCGTACGGGTCGCGGCTTAATTACAATGCGCGCTGTTGTTAATACAGAGGAAATTAAGGGACGTATGTGCTTGGTTGTTACTGAGCTTCCATACCAAGTTAATCCTGATCGTTTAGCTGCCTCTATTAGGGAAGCTGTGCGAGATGGAAAGATTCAAGGCATTGCAGATATGCGCGATGAAACGTCTGGCCGTACTGGTCAGCGTTTGGTTCTTGTTCTTAAGCGAGATGCTGTTCCAAAAGTTGTTTTGAACAACTTGTATAAGCATTCGCAATTGCAACAAACTTTCGGCGCTAATATGCTTGCGCTTGTTGATGGTGTTCCTAGAACTTTGAGCTTGGATGCGTTTATTCGTCATTGGGTAAGTCATCAGCTTGAAGTTATTGATAGGCGCACACGCTACTTAAAGCGCGAGGCCGAAGAGCGAGATCATATTTTGCAAGGCTACTTAAAAGCTTTGGATATGATTGACGAAGTTGTTGCATTAATCAGATCTTCTAAAGATGTTGAAACAGCTCGCACTGGTTTGATGAATTTGCTTGACGTTGATGAAGTTCAAGCAGATGCTATTCTTGCAATGCAACTTCGTAGACTTGCAGCTTTGGAACGTCAAAAGATTCTCGACGAGCACGAAGAATTAATGCGCAAGATTGAAGATTACAACGATATTCTTGCAAGCCCAGAACGTCAGCGCAAGATTGTTGGCGATGAGCTTGACGAAATCGTAGCAAAATATGGAGATGAGCGCAGAACTAAGATTCTTCCATTCTCGGGAGAAATGAACGTTGAAGATCTTATTGCCGAAGAAAACGTTGTTGTAACAGTTACTCGCGCAGGCTATATTAAGCGCACAAAAGCAGATGAGTATCGCGCACAACACCGCGGAGGTAAGGGTATTAAGGGAGCAAAGCTTCGTGAAGATGATGTTGTAGATCACTTCTTCTTAACATCTACTCACAATTGGCTTTTGTTCTTTACTAATCGCGGACGTGTTTACCGCATTAAAGCATATGAGCTTCCAGAAGGATCAAGAGATTCTAAAGGTCAGCATGTTGCAAATCTTCTTCAATTTACTCCTGGAGAAACAATTCAAGCGGTATTGTCAATTCAAAATTATGATGTAGCAAAGTATTTGGTATTGGCAACTCGTTCTGGAAAAGTTAAGAAAACTGCTTTGCAAGAATATGATTCTCCACGTCAAGGTGGCTTGATTGCTGTTCGACTAATGGCAAACGAAGAAACTGGAGAGCCAACAGACGAGCTGATTGGTGCAGCATTATGCAACCCAGAAGATGACATTATTCTTGTTTCTAAACTTGGTATGAGCCTTAAGTTTAGAGCAGATGATGAGCAACTTCGACCAATGGGCCGTCAAACTGCAGGCGTTCAAGGCATGAGATTTAGAGAAGGCGACGAACTGCTGGATATGGATGTTGTGTCGGTAGATACAAGCAAAGATCTTCTTGTTGTTACAAACGAAGGATTTGCTAAGCGTACAGCTATTGAAGAGTATCGTTTGCAAGGAAGAAACGGCTACGGTGTTAAAGCTGTACAGCTTACAGAAGGCCGCGGTTCTTTGGTTGGTGCTTTGATTGTTGAAGAAACAGATCAAGTAATGGCAATTATGAAGTCTGGTAAAGTGATTCGTTCCGACGTTAACGAAGTTAAGCGCACAGGTAGAACCACTCAAGGTGTGACTTTAGCAAAGCCAGATAAGGGTGATGAAATCATCTCGATTGCTCGAAACGAGGAAAGAGATGATGATGAAACTCAAAATGAAGAATCATCAGAAAAAACTATTGGAAGGAACTTAGATGAGTGAAGATTTTGAAGCATCCAATAGCAAAGTTAGTGGAGAATCTAATACTAGTTCTCCAAGAACAGTAGGTGCAACAGCTACGTCTTCTTCTAATGGATATAGCGTTAGAAAATCTACTCAACCAAGAGCTAGAAGGATGAGTCTTTCCCTAGTTAGAGTAGATGCTTGGAGTGTTGCAAAAGTAACATTTTTGCTAAGTGTTGCTGGCGGAATAATACAAGTTATTGCAGCGGGATTAGTTTGGCTATTTCTAAACATGATTGGTGTTTTTGATCAAGTAACACAGATTGTTTCATCAACAGGCTTAGATAGCAACGGTTTTAACCTTGCAGACGTGTTTTCTTTGCCAACTGTTTTAAGTGCTGTAATAATTTTTTCTGTTGTAGAAATAGTTATTGCAACATTATTATCTGCAATTGGATCTTTGCTTTATAACGTTGTTGGATCATTAGTTGGTGGAATTCACTTAACTCTTGGTGATGACTAAAGAAAAAAGCACGTATAATTAATGATTTAATCTCATAAAATTAATCCCCACTAAACTTTAAGTAGATTAGTGGGGATTATTTTTATAAAAATTATTTATAAAAATCATTAAACAAACTATTTTTTGTAAGATAGATCTCGAATATCTTCCAAAATTTTAATCATTTTTTCTTCGCGATCTTTGCGTTTTTCTTCATCACTCTTTTCTTTTTCAAATTGCAAGAAAGGAAGACCAATCTCTCTTAACTTGTTAATAGGAAGAACAATGCAAAAATAAACAGCTGCAGCAACAATAAGGAAGTTTAAGATTGATCCAATAACTGCACCAAAAGAGATTGTTGCACCATTTATTGTTATTGTTAAAACACCATCAAGATCTGGCTTTCCACAAATTATTGCTATAAGTGGATTAATAATGTTTTTAACAATCGAAGTAACAACGGAAGTTACGGCGCTGCCCATAACAACACCGACTGCCATGTCGATTACGCTACCTCGTGCAATGAATTTTTTGAAACCATTAAACATATAAAATACCTTCTGCTATTTAATATTTGATGTCTATTTGATATCTATATTATTTTAATTTTCTTAATATTTTGTTGTAAATAAAACTATTACTTTTAGATAGATTAAGAATAGACAAAACAAGTATTGGGTACATTATTGCAGAAGTTAAAACATCACTAGGGAAGTGTGCTGCAACAACAAGTCTAGAAATTGCAACAACAGCAACAATAATAATGCTAACGATTAATCCAAGCCTTAAGAAAGACTTATTTGCAATATAAATAATCATAAGAGCCATTGAACAAATAGCTACTGCTGCTGCAGTGTGACCGCTTGGGAAGCTTGGATCTGGTGGAACTTTAATTTTTACACCAATAAATGGCCTAGGCCTATGAACTATGAATTTAACAGCAAAGATATAAATCATTGGCAAAAGGCAAGTCGCAAGCTGTATTAGAGTTATGCGCCAATCTCGTTTTATAAAATAAGAAACAACAGACAAAATAAAAAGTATAACAATGCATGATTTTGTAGAAAAAACTATTGCAAGCAATTTAGAAAGAGCCATTATAAAAGACGGAGAATAGTTGTGGAAAAATGCTACGATTCCTGCTTCAAAAGATCTTTCTGCACTATTAACAAGCAAAAGTTTTCCAATTAACGGCACTAAAATCGCAAGAAGTATAACAGTAGAACACTTCTTATTATTAGTTATATAGAACTTTATTTTTTCTAAAAATTCGTAAAGCTTATTTTTTTGATTCATAATTAAAGATTACACTTAGAAATATATAATAAACTTGTAATATTAAATTGGTTTATAAGTTTTATTTGTTTATTTTGCATAATTTTGTAAAAATGTAGTATATAAACAAGTATGTAAATAAATTTAGCAAACGCATGTTTGGTATTTAGATGTGATTTGTACACCGTACGAGGTGACGAGTAGTATGAGGAAAGGTAGAAAGGGTTTACAATGAGCGTGCTTGACAGACTTGAGAAGAGCGTTGAAGGTGCAATGAATGGAGTCTTCGCAAAATTCGGGTCTAAAGACTTGCAACCTGTTGATCTTTCTAGTGCATTAGAGCGAGAAATTGATAACCAGTCTATGCCAATTGATCGCGATCGTACGGTTGCGCCAAATGAGTATCACTTTAAGCTTAGTACTCCAGACTTTGATCAGCTCGGTAGTGAAGCTTTAGCAAATGAGCTTGCGGATAATCTTACACAATATGCAAAAAGTCAGCATTATGCTTTTGTTGGCCCAGTTGCAGTTATTTTTGAAGAAGATACTGATCTTACAAAAGGTAATTTCAATTTAACTTCTGATTCTGTTCCAGGAAACGCTGTTCCTGTAACAACTCAAGAGCAGTCAGAAAATCATCCAATGCTGGAGATTAATGGAAATAGGTATTTGTTAACAAAAGATCGCACAATATTAGGCAGAGGTTCTGGTTGCGATATTGTTATTGATGATCCTGGAATTTCGCGTAGACATCTTGGAATAGACGTTACACCAGACGGTGTTATTGCTAGGGATCTTGGTTCCACTAATGGTACTTATGTTGAAGGTCATCAAACTCCAGCAGCAACGCTGTTAGATGGAAACACTATTACTATTGGGCGCACCCGTATTCTTTACTGGGCTTCGGATCAAGATCAGGAGTAGTAGACGAATACGTAAAGAGATACGAGTACACGCATGATATTAACCGAGTTGACTTTTGCTATACTTAAGTACAGTTTTTTAGTACTTTTGTGGGTATTCGTATGGTTTGCTGTTCGATCTTTACGCAAAGATATTGAGATTTTTAGTCCTAAAAAGTCTAAAGCTTGGAAGAATAAGTCTCATCGTAGGTCAAATCCTTCTAATGATGAATCTTTAAGAAATAACAATATTGCTTCTGCTAATTTAGAGAAGAATAATCAAGCTGAAATGCCAACTTTGCTTGTTATTATTGATGGTCCTTTAGCTGGTTCATCGTTCCCGTTGGAGCCTTCTGGCGTAACTCTTGGAAGATCTGCAAACAATACGGTTGTTCTAAATGACGAATTTGTTTCTTCTCATCACGCGCGCGTGTATTTTAATCAATCTGTAAATTCTTGGGTTCTTGAAGATTTAGGTAGCACTAACGGAACTATGATAGGTCATAGTAGAGTTAATGAACCTGTTGTTTTGCCTCCGCGCAAGCCTGTGCGAATCGGAGCAACAATGTTTGAATTGAGGTAAGTAAATGGCGCAATTCGATTCAAACATTGAAGATAAAACAAGTAGTCAAAAGCAGCAAGATCAAGTTGATTCTGCAAGTAATGGCGTTGCAAGTAGTGACGTTGCAAATGTTGTAAGTAGTGACGCTGTAAATAATAATCCAGTAAATAATGCTGCAAAAAGTGAAGAACAAAACTTAAATAAGGCATACTTTATAGATAAAGCGTTGTTTATGTATTCAACAGCTGTTAGCGATGTTGGTACTGTTAGAAGCAATAATCAAGATTCTGCGTTTGCTGGAGAAAGATTGGCCTCTATTTGCGACGGTATGGGCGGTCATGCTGGAGGAGATACGGCTTCTACAATCGCAATTAGGTCTTTAGCTCACATTGAGCAAGATTCAAGACCAAATGATGTAAAAGCTGTTTCTTCAATGATGGAAACCTCGATTATGGCTGCTCACGACGCAATTGTTGGCAAAGCCAAAAGAGAGCGCAGACTTGCTGGAATGGGAACAACAGTAACAGCCGTATCTCTTGTAAATGGTTACTGGGTTCTTGCACATTTGGGTGATTCTAGAGCGTACTTGTTGCGAGATAATCATCTTACAAGAATGACTTGCGACCATAGCTACGTTCAACATTTAATAGACACGGGTCACATTACGCCAGAAGAAGCAAGAAATCATCCGCAGCGAAATGTTGTTATGCGCGTTTTAGGTGATTTTGATATTGATCCAAGGCCAGATATTGCTATTAGGCAGGCGCACCCTTCCGATCGCTGGCTTTTATGCTCGGATGGTGTGTGTGGAGTATTAGAAGATTCCACAATTCAAGAAGTTATGAGCACTGTATCTAATCAAGAAGAGTGTGCTCAAAAACTTGTTTATATGGCACTTAAAGCAGGAAGCACAGATAATGCGACTGCTGTTATAGCAGATGCAACTTTGGCACTAGACGCAGATGCTTTTGATTTGCCTCACCAAACTCCATTAATTGGCGGTGCTGCAAGCAAAGATTTAGAGTCTATAGCAGATATTGTTAATAAGGCTGTTTCTTCTACGCCACCATTACGTGAAGGTAAAGATTCTCCTGCTCAAAGAGCTGCTGCTCTTATGCAAACAGACGCAAAATCGGCGGAAAAAGATGAGAAAATTGTAGAAACTACTCGACTTGTGCAGCCTTCTCATTTAAGAAACGAAGAGGAATTAAGATCTACAGACACAAACGAGATTCCTATTGTAAAAAAGAAGAACGGTAGAATATCAACAGATCCTAGGGATCCAGATGTTCAGCGTGCTGTTAAAAGAGAACAGGCAGAAGCACATAAAGCAAATAGAATTAGAAGAAGATGGATGAGAATAGGTGTTGCTTTTGCAACGCTTGTTGTGTGTGCGATTGTTGCTTGTGGAGCTTATCTTGTTTATTCTTGGACTCAAAAGCAATACTACATTGGCAAGGGAAACGGCAAAGTAGTTATTTATCAAGGTGTTCCTACTAACATATTTGGATTAGAGCTTTCACACCAGATTGAAGAAACAAATATTAGAGTTAAGAATCTAGATAAGTCTTGGCAAGATCAGCTTGACGAAGGTATTAGCTTTAGCAGTCTTAAAGAAGCAAGAGGTCATGCAAGGCTAATCGGAAGAGAAATGCGCGCTCGAGAAAGCGAGAAGCGCGGCAATAAGCCAAAAAGTATTATTTCTAATTCAGATAATAAAGACGGAAACAATAGTGGAGTCGTAGATTCAAGCAATGATTCAGGAGGTAAAACCTCGTGAACATGTTTAGTATGCGTATTAAGCAAATATCTTTGCTTCTGTTTTCTGTAATTATATCTGCAGTGGCATTTTTGCAAATGTTTCTAAGGATTAATGGATTCGTTCCAGCAAACTATGTTGGTATGCTTGCTTTAACAACAGCGTTGTACCTTGTTTTGTGGGGCGTTTTGATTGTAAAAAAGCCTTATTCTAGCCAGGTAATACTCCCTTGTATTCTTCTTCTTACAGCTATTGGAACTGTTATGATTGCAAGAATAGATAAACAGCACAACACTAATGTTGCTATGAAACAGCTTATTTGGGTTTGTGTTGCTCTTGTATTATCCATAATTTTTGTGATGGTTCTAGAAGATTATAGGATTCTTAGAAGATTCTCGTACGTTAGCATGGTGATTGGTCTTGTTCTTCTTTTATCTCCAATGCTTCCAATAGTCGGTAAGGAAATTGGCGGAGCGAGAATTTGGATTGGTTTTGGAAACCACACTATTCAGCCAGGAGAATTTGCAAAACTATTCTTAGCTTTCTTCTTTGCAGCATACTTGTTTGATCATAGAGACAGACTTGCAGTTGGTGGAACAAAGATTTTTGGAATTCATCTTCCACGATTCAAAGATATGGGTCCTATAGCGCTTGTTTGGGCTGCTTCAATGTGTGTGCTTGTTGTGCAACACGATTTAGGAACATCATTAATGTTCTTTGCAATGTTTGTTTCTATGCTTTACGTTGCAACTGGAAGAAAAGGCTGGCTTGCAATAGGCTTTATAGCATTTATAATTGGATGCCTAGTTGCTGTTAAACTTTTTGCACACGTTCAATACAGAGTTGACGCTTGGCTTAACCCATACGACCCCGTTATTTACAACAGATTCCCAGGCGGGTCTGCTCAAATTGTTACTGGATTATTTGGCCTTGCTGCAGGAGGTATAACTGGAACGGGATTAGGCCAAGGTCATCCTTCTTTAACGCCACTTGCTAACTCAGATTTTATTTACGCTTCGGTTGGGGAAGAATTAGGATTAACTGGGCTGTTTATAGTCTTAATGCTTTACATGATTATTATTGCGTCTGGCATGATTACAGCTATGAAGATTAAAGACGGTTTTGGAAAGCTTCTTGCATCTGGTCTTGTTTTTACAATGGCATTCCAAGTATTTACTGTTGTTGGCGGAATTACGCTTGTTATTCCACTTACTGGCTTAACAATGCCTTATATGGCAGCTGGAGGGTCTTCTCTAGTTGCTAACTATTTGCTTGCATCTATTTTGATTGTTATATCTAATGCGGCTAATAAGCCGGAGGCTGCTATATCGTCTGATACTTTCCAATACGAAGCTTTAGCTGCTCTTAGGGAAAGAGAGCTTAAGCAAAGAGAAAATAAGTCCTCTAATCTTAAAGAAGATGGGGGTGAATCTTATGAATAAATGTTTGAAGCAGCTTTTTAGTGCAGTAATTGTGTTGTTTGTTGTTTTATGTATTTCTAGCACGTATATAACATCTATAAAAGCAAACGAATTAAATTCTGATCCTAGAAATAGGCGCGCGTTATATCACGAATTTGGCGCTCCAAGAGGAGCAATTCTTGCATCCGATGGAACTGTTTTAGCAAAGTCAGATCCATCTAAAGATGCGTTCGTGTATCAAAGGTCATATTTTAACGGCCCTGTTTATGCTCCAATAACGGGTTATTATTCGATAAGTCAAAGGGCAGATAGGGGCATAGAGGCTTCTAGAAATCAGCTTTTAAGTGGAGAATCCGACGCGTTATTCCTTCAAAAGTTTAAGTCTCTATTTACAGGAGCAGAAAACAGAGGTGCTTCTATAGAAACATCTATTAACACTAAGCTTCAAACTCTTGCATACAATCTGTTAAAAGACAAGAATGGCGCTTTAGTTGCAATAGAGCCAAAAACTGGAAGAATACTAGCAATGGTTAGTACGCCTAGCTACGATCCTTCTTCTCTTGCATCTCACAATGTTGCTTCAGCAAACAGAGCATATAAGGATCTTATATCTAACATATATAATCCAATGCTAAATCATTCAATATCTGAACTTTATGCTCCTGGTTCTACTTTCAAAACGGTTGTTGCGGCAACTGCGCTAGAAACTGGAAAATATGATTTAAATACTTCGATTCCAGCTGGATCTTCGTACACTCTTCCAGGAACGCAAACGCATCTTACGAATGTTGTTCCAAGCGCTAGCGGATCGAATGGTCAAATATCTTTTGAAGATGCTCTAGCTTATTCTTCAAATACTGCATTTGCACAACTAGGAGTTTCTTTAGGATCGGATGCGATTGTTAAGCAGGCTAAAAAGTTTGGATTATTTAGCTCATTTACTTTAGATGGATCTGATTCAACAGGATTCCCAATGAGAGTTGTTGCGTCTTTGCTTAATCAAAAGCCAACGCAAGATAAGCTTGCTCTTCAGTCGATTGGTCAGGGAGACGCTAGGGTTACTCCTCTTCAAAACGCTATGATTGCAGCTGCTATTGCAAATAATGGAACACTTATGAAGCCAACGCTTGTTGATTGCGTAAGGTCTAGTGACTTGTCTGTTATTTCTCAAACAACGCCTACGGTTATGAGTCAGGCTTTAAGCGCGCAAAGTGCTGCAAAACTCAATGCTATGATGCAAAGTGTAGTTGTAAAAAGTAATCAAAATCTTTCTTTGCCAAATGTTGCTGTTGCAGCAAAATCGGGAACAGCACAAATTGGGTTTAGAAATCAAGCTATTAATGGGTGGGTTATTGGATTTGCTCCTGCACAAGATCCTAAAATAGCTGTAGCAGTTGTTATTCACAACGCTAGTACGTATGGAACGCTTACAGCAGGGCCAATTATGAGACAGGTGATGAAGGAGGCGCTTAAGCAATGAAACTTGTTGAAGGACAGTTAGTTCATCATCGATACAGACTAGATAGAAGACTTGCACAAGGAGGCATGGGAGAAGTCTGGAAGGGCTTTGATATACAGCTCGGCAGGATTGTTGCCGTTAAAGCGCTTAGAACCGATACAAGCAATGTTGAAGCTAAATTACGCAGACTTAGAGCAGAAGCACATAATTCAGCAAATCTTGCTCACCCAAATATTGCAGCGTTATTTGACTACTACGAGCATGATGGCATTGGTTTTTTGATTATGGAATATGTTCCCAGCAAGTCTTTAGCAGACTTATATCATAAAGAAAAAACTGTTGAGCCAACGCGATTGCTGCCTATACTTATTCAAACTGCAAGAGGTCTTTTTGTTGCACATTCCCATGGCGTTATTCATAGAGATGTTAAGCCAGCAAATATTATGGTTTCCGAAACGGGAAGCGTAAAGATAACAGATTTTGGTGTTTCGTACTCTAGCGACCAAGAGCAGATTACTCAGGATGGAATGGTTGTTGGAACAGCTCAATACATTTCCCCAGAGCAAGCTCAAGGAGAGCAAGCAACAGCCCAGTCCGATATTTATTCTCTTGGAGTTGTTGCATACGAAGGACTTTGTGGGCATAGGCCATTTACTGGAACTACTCCTGTAGATATTGCAGCCGCACACGTTAATGACCCTGTTCCACCTCTTCCAGATAGTGTTGACCTTCAATTAAGACAGTTTGTAATGTCAATGCTTTCTAAGAATCCAAAAGATAGACCTAAAGACGCTCTTGTTGTTTCAAAAGTGCTTGCAAAAATTGAAAGAAGACTTTTGGATCAGCAAACAGCGTTTAACAATAAAAACACAATAGATTCTTCCAATGCTCAGCGCATTAAACGCAGCGTTAGAAGTGTTCCAAAAACACAAGTTAATATTATTAACATTTTGAATAATAACGACCGCAAGGAGCAGCAATGAGTAACACAATGCCTACCTCATTAGCGAATGGACGGTACCAATTAGGTGAATTGATTGGCCGCGGTGGAATGGCCGAAGTGCGAGTCGCAGAAGATAAGCGCTTGGGTCGTACCGTTGCTGTTAAAATCATGCGTTCTGATTTGGCAAATGACGAAATCTTTTTGTCTCGTTTCCGCCGAGAAGCACATTCTATTGCGCAAATGAATAATCCAAACATAGTGAATATCTATGATTCTGGAGAAGAGTCTGTTGTAGACGACAATGGCGTAGAAGAGCATTTGCCGTATCTTGTTATGGAATATGTTAAAGGAAAAACGCTTCGCGATATTCTTAAGATGAATGGCGCTTTAAGCCAGCGTGATTCTGAGCAGGTTATGCTTGGAGTTTTGAACGCCCTGGAGTATTCGCATAGAATGGGCGTTATTCACCGAGATATTAAGCCTGGAAACATTATGATTTCCGAGCAGGGCATTGTTAAGGTTATGGATTTTGGAATCGCAAGAGCGCTAGACGATTCTGCAACAACAATGACACAATCGCAAGGTGTTGTTGGAACTGCGCAATATTTGTCTCCAGAGCAGGCCCGTGGAGAACAGGTGGATATGAGATCCGACTTGTATTCTGCAGGATGCGTCTTATACGAGATGCTAACTGGAAGGCCGCCTTTTACTGGCGATTCTGCAGTTGCAATCGCATATCAGCATGTTTCAGAAGTTGCAACTCCTCTAAGTACGCTTGTTCCAGGTCTTCCTTCAATGTGGGATAAGATTTGCGCAAAAGCAATGGCAAAAGATAGGCAGAATAGGTACGCAACGGCTGCTGAATTTAAGAACGACATATTAGCGTTTATGAACGGCGGTGTTCCAGTTGCAGCAGCATTTAATCCGCTAACAGATTTAGCTAATATGCGCGCAAGAAAGCAGGCAGAGCAGAATGCGGCAACTCAAGCTATTGGAGCGGCAGACACTGCATCTACTCAAAGTTTTGGCGCGATTACAGGCCAGTTTGATGCGTATCCAAATACGGGCTACAACACAAGAGCCGCTCAGCGCGCTGCAAATCAGGCAAAAAGAAGTAAGCGCATTGTTATTGCTTCTGTTGTGTCTGCGATTGTTTGCGCGATTGTTGTTGGCGGAATTCTATTTATGCTAAATCGCAGTAAGCTAGCTGGAGATATTGTTGTTCCAACATTTAGCGAAACTACAACTCAAGATGCTGCTAAAGAAAAGCTTCGCGCGCTTGGTCTTATTCCAGATATTTTGGAAGACGATAAGTCTACTAAGCCAGAAGGTACTTTTACCAAGCAATCTCCTAAAGGTGGAGAGAAGGTTGCGTCTGGGTCTAGAGTTAGCGTTTGGTTCTCTATTGGTCCTCAATCAACTAAGGTTCCAGATGTTACTGGAAAGTCGCAAGAAGCAGCTAGAAAAGCTCTTGAGCGCGCAGGATTTAAGATTTCTAACGTTAGAGTGGAAGATAGTACAGACGTTAAAAAGAATCACGTTACTAGAACTGACCCAGTTGCAGATTCGTTTGCCGATAAAGGTTCAATGGTAACTTTGTACATTTCTTCTGGCTTAACTAAGGTTCCAGATGGAATGGTTGGGCAGTCCAAAGATATTGTTGCTGGAGAATTGCAAAATCTTGGATTTACTGTTAATACCGTAGAAGAAGAATCCGACACTGTTGCAGAAGGAATGGTTACTAAAATGAATCCGTCTTCTGGAGCTGCTGTAAAACCTCATAGCGCTATAACTGTGTATGTTTCTAAAGGAAAGCCTAAGGTAGAAGTTCCGCATATTGCTCTTGGAACATCAACACTAAAGCAAGCTAAGCAAATACTAGAAGCAAAGGGCTTTAAGGTTGTTGCTGATGGCTCCGCTACAGATGACGATATTGTTGATAGTATGTCGGAAAAAGAAGGGTCTAAGATAGATAAAGGCTCTACAATAACGCTTACTGTAAAAACTCCTCAGCCTTCTGTAGACACCACTACAAAGCCTGGAAGAACTTCAACATCTGACTCATCTTCTACAACAACAAGCGATAGTGATAAATAACAAGAAGCCACCTAGCTTGCCGTTGCTTTAACGGTGCTAGGTGGCGTTTTGTATTTAACTTGTAAGCTATTTAACTTGTAAGCTACTAAGATTAATAGTTTGTGTTTTAATAAGCTGTTTTAATAAGCTAGCAAACCAATGATTTATGAGCTGCTTGTAATCTAATAAGCTAGAAAACTAATTAGATAAGTAAACTGTAAACTAATAGATTCCTAGCTTATTAGTAGCGATTTAATAAATCGTTGTTGTGTATGCAGACATTTCTCTTAAGAATGGAATTGTTGCCGAAGCAAACGGATATATCCATTGCATAAGAATTGCAATTGCTGTTACGTAGATTAGTGCACAAAGAACTAATCTTATTGGCAAAATACCAGGCTGCAAGCGCATAAGTCCGCCAAAAATGCTAAATTCTGGCTTTGGCTTTAATCCAGCTCGAATTTGACGTCTTAGAGGCCACTGCCAAGCTATAGCTGCTGCAGCGAAGATAATAATGTACGCAACTATAGCAATAAGCATAATTGGCACAAGTGAATCTAGCTTAGAAACCAAAGATTGCTGTTCGTTGTTTACAAACTTAACTTGACCGTTTGCATCTACCGTAGAAAGCTCTTTAGGAATACCGTCGGAAACCTTAGCCCAATAATCAAACTCGCCAAAGCTAATAAAGCGGAACTTAGGAGTTGAATATTTTGGCTCACAAGTAACAAGCGTAATCATGCGCTTTTTAGGATTCTTGCTGTGATTTATTGGGTCTTGATCAAGAACTTCACTTTGATCTGGTCTAACAATCTTGTGAGTAACGTACTTATAAACGAACCAATAATCTTTTGTGCGAATAATAATAGGATCGCCCTTTTGGAATCGGTCAACGTCTGCTAAAGGCTGACCGTAACCATTTCGGTGACCACTAATAGCCAAGTTTCCAATTTCTCCTGGCATTTCTGTTTTAGGGAAGTGTGCAAGTCCTCGCCTATTTAATATTTCTAGGCTAACGCCTTCAACAATATTGCGCTCCCATTGATCGCCAAACCTAGGAATGTATGCTCGAGCAACAAGTTCTCCATACTTTACTTTTTGCAATTTAGGAGGATCGTCTACTTGAGGAAGAGCAATCTTGGTTTTTTTACCAGCAGCAGGATTCTTCCACGAAACAGCCTCTCTGGTTTCAAACTGTACATGCTCGGATTGAGCGCCCGTCCACCACATTTGCCAGACAATGTACAATGCGCAAACAACTGCAAAAGCTATAAGAAGTTCTCCAACAACGCCAGCTATTGTCCAAAGTGCGCTAGCCTTTGTTGCTTTGGCTTCGCTACGTTCGTGCTTGTAGTTAGAACGCTTCATTTTACTCCTTTATTGTTTGGTGGAATGGTGTTGGGGAATATTGTCAATAATATCTGCATCTTTTGGAACCGATGCAAACCTTAGAGGCTGCAATAATGCAGACGACTCTAAGAACTTTAGGTTCCCCCTTTTTTCCACTTTCCATCCCAGCCCAAAAGTACTGACATAGTCTTTATATGTTTGAATTGCTGGAGAATTATCCAACGATTCTATCATGTCTTCTATTGAGCCAATAGCAGATATTCTATACGGTGGCGAGTACTGATGGCCTTGCAGCATAAGCACATTTCCAATACAAACAACAGCTGAATTAAACAAGATTCTTTGACCCTGAATTGTTATAGCCTCCGCTCCGCCTTTCCATAGGGCATTTATAACGGCTTCTATATCTTGTTGGTGAATTACATAGTCATTTATGTTTGCGGAGCTTCCAGACCCGTTTACGGCCGTTTTCCAAAGTGGTGAATCGTTTAGCGTTACAGTAATTCCTGGTCCTTGTATTGCTGGAAGTATTGTGCTTGCACCAGTATCGTCGGAAGAATCAGACCCGCTTGTGCTGCTTGTTAACGTTTTGTTTAGAAGATTAACTTTAGAATCTAACTCTTTAACCTCTTCTCTCAAAGATTTTGCTCTTTGAGAATTTCTTTCCACCATTTGCCCCGTATCGGAAGTTACGAATGCAGTACGATTTATGCGCAAATTAGTAACGAATAAGTAACCAGTAAAACAAATTGCTAGGGCAACGGCAACGCTTCCTAACAGCGATTTTCTAGCGCCGTGTTTACCTGTTTGTTTTGCCATATTACCCATTCTTCTTCTTGCGTTCGAGTGTAACTATTATTATAGCGTGTAGCCGATTGATTGGAGTGTTACTGTTATGGCTGACGAAGAATTGAATAAATTGAACACCACTTCATCTGCCGATGTGGATGAATCTCAAAACTCTTCTAAAGAAGACTTGTATGGTGTTCCTATGGAACAGGTTGAAGCTGTTTTGAATGCAACTGCCGATAAAGAGTCGTTGTCTCCGCAAATACAGCGCATGATGAAGCGTCAAGAAGAAAATACTCGCAGAGTTGAAGAGTCCATTAAGGGCACTAAAGCTAATGCTGGATGGTTTGTTCCACTATTTTGCACGCTTATGATTGTTGGCTTGTTCTGGGCTGTTATTTATTACTTGAATCCTGCTTTGCCAATTCCAGGAATTGGAGCGTTTAATCTTTTGATTGCAGCATGCTTGGTTATGGCTGGGTTCTTAATGACAATGTGCTGGAGATAGTTTGTATATAGCTTGATAGCTTTATATAGCTTGTAGATAATTTGATTTTGGCTGCATGTAATAAGCATGCAGCCATTTTTCATATGCGTGCTTTGTGTGTTTTGCGCATTTTGTGTGTTTATTACTCCGCTTTACTTGCACAAATAAGAACATGATTATTTTTAGAATCGGTAGTTGCAATAATCCTAGTGTTTCCACCGTCTTTTAACTTAAGTCGTTTTTTTAAGTCGTTTACACTCAGCGGAAAATTGTATGTTGCAATATTTGCGTAAGTTATTTTAGAAAGAGCTTTGCTTATTTCTTTTTTGTTTAAGCTACAAATATTGTCTATTTTCCAAATGTTTCCAGGAAAATCTGATTTATATTCGCAAGATATAAAAACGTGGCTGTTGCTTGCGATTTGAACCACGCTGTATTTAGAGCTTAAAATCTTAAAGCATCCCGACTTCATAATTGAAGAGTTTGGCTCATAAACATATTTAGCACAGTTTTTCCAATCGCTTATTGAATCATTTGAGTTATTTGAATCATTTGAGTTTTGCTCGTTTTTTATGTGTGATTCCTGCGATTTTTGCGTATCTTGTGATTCTTCTACTTTATTTAAGTCTGGATTGTATTTTGCGTTAAAAACGGTTACTGAATCGTTGTTTGCGCAATAAACTTCAATATTTGAATGCATGTTTGAGTCCAACACTAAAAGCAGCTCTTTGCACTCGTTATTGTGCGAAACAATGTGTACTTGACTAACGTTTCCACAAAAATCGCAAACAGATTTTCTCCAATCAAGCATTGGAGATAGTTTAATAATCACAAATTTCGCTACTTGCAGCATGCGTTGTTTTAGTTCTAAAACATTAGGCGTGCAATCTTTAATCGCGTATGTTCTAGCTCCACTTTTATCTCGTCTTGCTGGATCAATGTAAATAATCGTTGCGTAGTCTACTTTTTCTAGCACTTCTACGCTTGTTGAGTTTACGCATTGAACATTGTTTAAGCGCATAACAGTCATATTGTGTTGGCTTATGGCCGATAGTTCTTCTTGAGTTTCTACGCAAATGGCTTTGCAAAACTCTTGGCTCATAATTGCGCAATCTACTCCAAATCCGCCAGTTAAGTCGATTAGGGTTGTTTTGCACTTATCAATATTGTTGTTTTTTATAAGACGATTTGCTATGCGTGCTTTATATTGCGCGGTTGCTTGCGACGAGCACTGTTCCATAGAAATATGTGATGGGTAAATAACTTGATTGTTTTTATACCACATTGGCAGTTTTGTTTTTGCAATCTGCTTTCCGCTTATTTGATTAACAGCAAAAGCAACATTCACGTTTGGGTTATTAGACGCTTTTAGTGCAGCTTCTTTTGGGTTTGTGTTTTGATTTTGAAAAATAAAATCAATAGTTTGCTGATTTTGATCTTGTAGTTGTTTTGTGTGAATGTTGTTAGATTGCATAATTCTATTTTTGATTAAGGTTTAGAGAAAGTCACAATTTTTCAAAAATGTGGATAACTTTTATACACTTGTTAACATGGCTGAAAATGCAGAGTTATCAACGATTGTGTATAACAATGTGGATAACTTATTTAGATATACCCATGTTATACCCAGGTTATGCACATTTATGTCCACAATTGTGGAGAACTACACGCGTGTAATTTAACGAGATTTATTGTAAACAGAATGCGCTTATTGCCAGAAGAACAATAAGTGTTAGTAAAGAGTAAACAGCAAATCTCTCATTAAAAGATGCTTTTTTAAGAAGAGGATTATTAGTGCCGAGTAAAGCAGACAGAACTATTCCAGTAACAATTCCACCAATATGAGCTTGCCAAGCAATATTTGGAACCAAAAGAGGCATTGCAAGCGTTAGGCCAATCCAAATTAAAGTGCCATTAACGCTTTCGCCAAGTCGCCATTGCGCAACCAAAAGAGCGCCAATAAGCCCCATAATCGCTCCCGAAGCCCCATAAGCTGCAATCACCCAGTCTTGTGTAAGCTTTGAGTAAAGTAGAGTTGCAACGCATCCACCAAGCCCACTAATAGCGTATAAGAAAAAGAACTTCCATTTACCAAAGAATCTCTCAAGCTCTACGCCAAGCGAATACAAGCAAATCATGTTAAAAAGAATGTGCGTAAGTTCTGGCGCGTGAACAAACATAGACGTAAACCAAGTCCAGCTTGCTTTTGTAATCAAAAATGGCGCAAAAGCAGTATTTTCAACAAATAGTTGATATGCGCTTGGCAAAAAAGTGTGAAGAATTATCTCAATAATCCACACAAACACGCAAATGTAGATAATTGAATACGTTGCGGTTTTGCAATTAGTTTTAAAGCGCTTAACAATAGTGTTTATGTCAAAATTGTTCATAAAATAACATTATCTAATTGCATACACAAATTTGCATACATAAGTAGTAACCATAATGGTCATTAAAAATGTTTTGTAAGATTTATGCTGTTTTGTGCATAAAAATATAATAAAAAGATGCAAGTGTTAAAAAAAATCACTATTATAGTGAATACACGAGTAAACTCGATACAAACGTTGACTTGGACGAGCAGGTCAGCTTAACGAAAGGAGCCATCATGGAGAACAGGTCCTCTGGCGGTTGGAAGTTCTTTGCACTGCTCTTTGGAGCACTGCTCGCAGGTATTGCAGCATTGTATGTTTACAAGCAGCATAATCCTGATTACGATCCATGGGAGCAGCCATGGGAGAACAGCTCTTCGCCAATTAACATAGGCGCAGAAAAAGAAGATAAAGACGCAGAAGCTGATAAGCCAGTAGAAGCTTAATAGCTTAACTGTTTATAAACGTAAGTGGCGGTAGATTTCTTTGAGAACCTGCCGCCACTCGTGTTTTATTTTGTTTTTTATTTTGTGTTTTATCTAAATATTTTTTAGAACCAAGAAGAACGAGGACGAGTGTTCTGTTCGATTCCTCTTGTATTGTCTGCAATCTCTCTAGTGTTGTTAGCAATTGCGCTTGTATTGTCTGCAATAATAAAGCTATTAACGCATGTCATAGTTTGAAGAACGTTAGAAATCTTCTGTAGCTTAATCATCTCTTCTTGATTCTCAAGCATTGTCTTCTGATTATCAACCATAGCATTCAGCTTTTGCCGCATATCCATTTGATTATTAAGAACTTGGTTATGATATTGATCTCGCTTGTATGCAGTAATCATCTCTTTGATTGTATCTGCCTCGTGATTCTTAACTAGAGAAATAAAATATTCAACAGAATCTAAAACATAGTAATCATTTGGATACCACGAAGAAGTTTCTGCAAGCATACGCTCTTTAATGTCATTCATTTCTTTGTATAATGCGCTACGACGCTCGTCAACCATGTTATTGTGTTGAACAATCTGATCATTCTTCTCTTTAATTTGTGCATTTAATTCAGAAACACGTTTTTCTTCTTTATTGTTATCGCGATTAATTTTTTTATTATATTTTTTAACAATAATCGCAGCTACAATAGCCGCAACAACGAATGCAATAACATTAATAGCAGCATAAAATACAAACGATCCAACATTGTTGTATTTAACCGAAAAAGTATAAGCATTCCACAATCCACTAAGCCAAGCTAATATAAGCAGAACCAGTAAGACTCTTCCTGTAATTAACATTGCTTTGCTGTTCTTTGCTTTTCCAACAGCAAATACAGCTGTTATAACTGCGCAAAAAATAAGTCCGTTAATATTTCCACTTAGTGCAGTAATAACTCCGAATACGACGCTAAAGGCTATACCAGCCATAAAAAGACCATAATCAGATTTTTCTTTAGCGCTGTCTGTTTTGATAAGTTTTTTAAGAATAAGTTGCTGTTCAGATAGTAATTGTCGTTTTTCTTTTTCTGCTTGCATAAACAAGCTAAGTTTTTCATTAAACTTTTGTATATAATCCCTTACAGAATATAATCCGTTTAATAATTCGGCACCTTCTGGTAGCAAACTATGCTGCATATTTTCTTCTACAGACATATTTTTTCCTTAATCTTAGATTAATTAAAACGTATATTTACCGCGTTATATTGTATGACTTTAAGATTACAAGTAACACATTTTATAAAAGATTGAAGAACGCATAAAACGCATAAAACATATAAAAAGAGCAGCGGAAAAATGTTTCCACTGCTCCTTTTATTTATTTAATGGCTATTACAGTCATTAGCGCCTTTTGCTTATTCAGCAGTTGGAAGAGCGCCAGTGTGCCAAATGCGATCGAGGTAATCTTCGATAGAGCGATCGGAAGAGAAGTAACCAGAGTTGGCTACGTTCAACACAGCCATGCGTGCCCACTTCATTGGATCGCGGTAAGTTTCCTCAATTTGAGCTTGAATATCCATGTAAGAGCTGAAGTCAGCCATTGCCATGAAGTAATCGTGGGTAAGCCAATCATTAACGAGTGGCTCGTACACGCTCTTGTCGCCGTTGGAGAAGGTGCCGTCAGCAACCATGTCTACAGCAGTCTTCAAGCGAGGATCAGACTCGTAGTACTTGCGGGAGCCGCCGTGATCGTAGCCTTCAGCGTAGAGCTTCTCAACCTCGTCAACAGTCATGCCGAAGAGGAAGAAGTTCTCAGCGCCAACGCGTTCACGAATCTCAACGTTTGCACCGTCGAGAGTACCAACAGTCAAAGCACCGTTCAAAGCGAACTTCATGTTACCAGTGCCAGAAGCTTCCTTACCAGCTTGAGAAATCTGCTCATCCAAATCGGTTGCAGGAATCAAGTTCATAGCAAGTTCAATGTTGTAGTTCTCTGGGAAGAACACTGCAAGCTTGCCCTTGCATGCTGGATCGTTGTTCACAACGCGAGCAACATTGTTGATGAGCTGAATCGTAAGCTTTGCCATAGCATAGCCTGGAGCGGACTTAGCGCCGAAGAACACGGTGCGTGGAAGCATCTTGTCTACATCGATTGTACCATTCTTGATTCCAGCGTATGTGGAGATAACCTGGAGAATCTTCATGGACTGGCGCTTGTACTCGTGCAAACGCTTAACAATGGTGTTAAACATAGTGTCTGGGTTGATTTCAAAGCCATACTTGTGCTTTGCAAAATCAACGAAGGCAAGCTTGTTCTCCTGCTTGACTTTAGCGAACTTCTTAACGAAGGAAGGATCGTCAGCCAATGGCTTCAAACCTTCAAGAAGCTCCAAATCACCCTGCCATGCGTCGGTGCCCAAGCCCTCAGTAATAAGAGCAGACATGCGTGGGTTGCTCAAGCGCACGAAACGACGAGGAGTTACGCCGTTAGTAACGTTCTTGAACTTATCTGGGTAAACGCTGGAGAAGTCCTTTAAGGTGACGTCCTTCAACAACTCAGAGTGAAGCTCAGCAACACCGTTAACGTAAGATCCGCCGTAAGTAGCCAAGTAAGCCATGCGAACTACAGCGCCTTCGCCATTTTCGTCGGCGTCGGTAGCGATGCGCATGCGCTCAACCTGATCCTCGGAAACGCCCTTGCTGCGAAGCTCGTTGCGGAACTGCTCGCTAATGCCCTGAATAATCTCAAGGTGGCGTGGCAAAAGTTCGCCAATAAGCTTGGCTGGCCAAACTTCCAAAGCTTCTGGAAGAAGCGTGTGGCAAGTGTAGTTGAAGGTCTTGGTGGTAATGCCCCAAGCGGTGTTCCAATCGTAGCCGTATTCGTCCATAAGAACGCGCATAAGCTCTGGAATGCCGATAACTGGGTGAGTATCGTTCAACTGGAAGTTGATCTTACTTGGGAAGGTTGTAAGATCTGGCTTATCTTGACCAGGATAGAACACGCGGATTGCATCGTGAATAGAAGCAGCTACGAAGAAGTATTGCTGCTCAAGACGCAAAGCCTTGCCCTGTGGAGTGGAATCTTCTGGGTAAAGAATCTTAGAAATGTTTTCTGCTTCAACCTGTGGCTTAACAGCATCCAAGTACTCAGACTTGTTGAAGGTGAGCAAATCAAATTCGTCGTAAGACTTAGCAGTCCACAAGCGAAGAGTGTTTACGCGACCAGAATTGTAGCCTGGAACCATGTAGTCAACTGGTACTGCGCGAACAGCCCATGCTGGCTTCCAAACGCGCTTGCCGTTTTCTTCAACAACTTCGCCGCCGAAGTTAACGCGCTGATCTCTGCCGTAGTCAACGTGACCCCATGGCTCTTCGTTGCTAAGCCAGTAATCAGGGGTTTCTACCTGCTTACCCTGCTCGTCGAAGCGCTGCTTAAAAATGCCGTAACGATATTGGATGCCGTAGCCGAATGCTGGAACGCCGATAGAGGCGAGCGAGTCAATAAAGCAGGCTGCGAGACGACCCAAACCGCCGTTACCTAAACCTGGCTCATACTCAGCATCGATAACATCTTTTGGCTCAAAACCAAGCTTTGTAACAGCCTTGTTGAACTGATCGGTAAGGCCAGCGTTAAGCAAAGCATTTTCAAGCTGCTTGCCCATTAAGAACTCTGCGCTTAAATAGCCAACAGCCTTTGTGTTTCCGTTAATCATGTCATGCTGTGTCTGCATCCAAGAGTCCATCAAATGACGACGGACAGCGGTAGCAGCGGCAACATACACATCAGCCGTAGTGGCCTGTTCTGGGGTGACACCCTGGGTGTACTTCAGATGTTCTTGAAGTTCTTTGGCAAATGCCGCCGCAGTAGTCTTGGCTTTCGGCGCGACGTGTTTAGTCATATTTGACTCCTTGTGCCGTGAATAATATATTTACCTAAAATGTGCGAATAGCAACCCTTGATTATGTTGGTTGTAGCCGCGCCAAATTGCACTTAACAAGACGGTACGCGGCAATGCACACGTTTTCATTGTTGATGATACCACAACCCCAAACCCTTATTAATAATTATTCACAATATGACTTTTATAAAACAACATTAAAATCGCAAATAATAGTTAGATAATTTGTGAGATAATTCAAATATGGCTGTTATACGAGAAGCGGATATAAGTAGTGCTAAAAAATCGTTTGAGACGTGGGCAAATAGCGCAAAATCTTATATAAATTCTATGAAAATAGATTCTACGAACAGTAAAAAAGATTTGTGTTGCGTAAATTCTAATAAGATTGGCGTTAGCGTAAACGATGAAGCAATGGCTGTTAGATATTCGCTTTATGTGTTAGAGCATATAGCTCCTGGTTGCGCTGTGGAAGTAAGAGTGGCCCCTTGGGGAGCTGTAAAAATCTTAGAAGGTCCACATTCGGATCCGCACAATTTAACGCCGCCAGATGTTATAGAGCTTGACCCAGATGTTTGGTTGCGACTTTCTTGCGCAATAACAAAATGGGATTACGAGCAGCAAATTGGGAATATAAGCGCAGTTGGAGAGCGAGACGATTTAAGCAATTTGCTGCCCGAACTTACAAAAGCTCTTTTTAATAATTAAGGCGAGTCTGCCTATTTGCAACCTACTTATTTGCTTATCTACTTATATAAGTAAGTGTTTTTGCGCAATTTTTGTGTAAAACTCACTTGTTCTTATGCATAAAATTAGGCATCGGCATAGGAATGTGATGATGAACAACGCCAGAATTACTAGACGACTTGTCTTTAGTAGCGGCTTGAGCTGCGGATTGGGCTGCCCACTTTGCGTAATCGTCTAAGTCGTCATCTCCACTCGAAACGGAATCGTGCAAGCTGCCAGCGTTATCATTACCAGCATTAGTGTTGGTGTCTTTAGAATCGTCTTTTACAGAAGAACTTTCGGAATTATCTTGATTATCTAGATAATCCTCATTCTTGTAGCTATCAGATTCAAACGGATCGAAGGATCCTTGACCAGGCTCGTGAGTATTAAGCTCTTTAGCAAGCTCGTCGTAATCCGTATCGGTCGTCAGGTATTTGAGCTTACGGGCAATTTTCTGTTGCTTTGCCTTCTGTCGTCCGCGGCCCATCTGACCCCCTCTAATTTACCGAAACAATCAATTCATCACACAAGAGCGTACCACTTTGCCGCAACAGAGTATATTGTCTGAGCGAACTTTTACCATAAAAGCCATATTTTAGGCGTAAAAATCGCAAGAAAAATTGCGTGTGTAAGGAGTTAGAAATGGCAGAAGAAGCACAGGTTACAGCTGCTGGAAACGAGATAAGCGCAAGCTTTGTGGCAGCTCAAAAACGTTCAGATGCAACACTTGAGAAGCTAAAAGCAAATCCTAGCTCCTTTACAATGCTTACGGGAGATAGGCCAACAGGAAGGCTTCACTTAGGTCATTATTTTGGTTCGATTCGTGAGCGTGTCGCAATGCAAAATCTTGGCGTAAATACAAACGTGATTATTGCAGACTATCAGGTTATTACAGATAGAGACACTGTTGAACACGTAGAAGATAACGTGCTAAACCTTGTTCTTGACTACATGGCTGCTGGAATTGACCCTAAGAAAACCATGATTTTTACTCACTCCGCTGTGCCTGCAGAAAACCAGCTTATGCTGCCATTCTTGTCTTTAGTTACAGAAGCAGAATTGCATAGAAATCCTACTGTTAAAGCCGAAATGGAAGCTTCTGGTCATGCTTTAACAGGACTTTTGCTTACGTATCCGGTGCATCAAGCTTGCGATATTCTGTTTTGCAAAGCAAACGTTGTGCCAATTGGCAAAGATAATTTGCCGCATATTGAGATTACGCGCACGATTGCTCGCAGGTTTAACGAGAGATACGCAAAGAAGAATCCTGTTTTTCCAGAGCCAGCTGCGATTCTTTCGGATACGCCAGAAATCCCAGGATTGGATGGGCGCAAGATGAGCAAGTCTTACGGAAACTCGATTATGCTTGGCGCAACTGCCGAAGAAACAGCAAAGTTGATTAAGAAGAGTCCAACTGATTCTGAACGCACAATTACTTTTGACCCAGTGGCTCGTCCGCAAGTTTCTGCGCTTTTGACTACTGCGGGTTTGGTTACAGGCAGAGATCCAAAAGATATTGCGCAAGAAATCGGCAACGCGGGCGCAGGAGCACTAAAAGCGTATGTTATTGAATCTGTAAACAACTTCCTTGCTCCACACCGCCAGCGTAGAGCGGAATTGGCAAAAGATATGGATACGATTCGAGATATTTTGCACGATGGAAATGCAAGAGCTGCTGCGATTGCGCAAGAAACACTTGATCAAGTGCGCGAAGCAATGAATATGAAGTATTGATTAATTCTTGCTTGATTGCATACAAATAAAACGCCCAGTAGCAGCTGGGCGTTTTTGTTTATTAGCTTATGACTATTATGACTATGGCTAAATGTCGTATCGCCAGCTTTTATCTGTTATAACGCGCGCAACTGCAAGTCCTAATGGCAAGCAAATAATCACCATAAACGCGCGGAAAGTCCAGTCTAAAGCAGGAAGAGTATTAAACTGACCGAGATAGAACATTGCGCGATACATATAAAGTCCAGGAACCATAATCACAATAGATGGAACCGTAAGACCAATGCGCGGATATCCTAAGTATTGCGGCGCCCAGCCTCTATGCACAATTGCACGCCAAGCGGAAGCCAAAAGACCAGCAAGCAAAGCGCCAGTAAACGCTGCGATCTCTGCAGCTACGCCAAAATCAGCCATTGTTAAGCGCAAAGTATCGGTAATTGCGCCGATTATTCCAGCAACAAAACACATTCTTTGAGGAGAATTAAACAGAACGGAGAATCCCCACACGCCTGCAAACGCTGTAATCATTCTAAGAACAGCATTAAGCCAAGGGTTTAAGCCAAGTGGAGTAAAGCCTTGAGGGTCCAACTGAACAAGACTTGCAACCATCCATCCTGCAAGAGTACCCATTAGAATAATCGCCATTGTGTAGCAAAGCCGCTGAATGCCAGAAGGAAAATCAATCTTAGCAATATCTAAGCCGCCTGTAATAAGCGGGAAGCCTGGAATTACAAACAAAACAGAGCCAATATAAGCCGTATTGTGATGCAAAGCAGAAGGGTCAAAGCAGCCAACAATGCGCAAAGAAGCAATGCAACTTAAAGCGCCAACAGCAACAGCAATAAACGTTACAACAAATTGGTTTAGATGATGCATAAACATGCGTCTTCTAACGTAGTGGCCGATTCCAGCTCCAATAAAAGCACCAAGCATATCGTAAGCGCCGCCGCCGAGCAAAAATGCGAAGGATGCGCATGCTACTGCAGACGCAAGGCCTGCAAACCACGGTTTATAAAGAGGCTTGCGGTTTTTGATTAGGTCTAGACGGTCGTGAACTTGGCGAACGGTAAGCGGCGCGGAAAAATCGCCAGCAGGATTTGCGTTAGATGAAGTAGCAGAATTGTTTTTAGGATCTGAATTCAAATTATTTTGGCTATGTTGAGCATTTTTAACATTCTTGACATTTTTAACGTGAGAAAAATGCTCAACATACGTTTTTTCTGGCTGGAGCGCAAAAATTCCGCGAGGTTTTTCTTTGCGAATCGCCTCTTGAATTGCCATTTTTTCTTCGACTTTTGCAGCATTCTCCTCTGACTGCTTAGCTGTTTGAACAATCGCGTTCTCGTTGCTGCTAGCTTGAAGAGTGTCTACTAATTCCTTGGAAACGGTGGCTTTTGAATGGTATAAGGAATCATTTCCAAGTTTAACGTTAAACCAGTCTGCAAAATGTTCGAGCAACCAAATTCGCTCAGTGTTTACGCCAGTAGTAGGCAAATCAACAACTTCTGTAATTCGCTCATGCTTATCTGTGCAAGTAGCTTCAATATCTGTTAGATTAACGTCTGCACGAACATTTACACCCATCGGTTCGCCAACCCTATGCATAAGCTCGCGAACGCGGTAGCTTCCAGTGCCAGCGCCTAAACCTAAAGCGCCAACACGAATAATAATGCTGGATTTTGCGGCAATTCCAGCTTGCGTAACTGGTTTATCCCAATCGCGCTCAACATCTTCCATATCTAGCGGAATCGCGTGCGTTTGAAAACGGCCAGAAGGCTTTCCAACAATATGGCCAGTCGAAAGTATTTTTGGCTTATTACTATCGCTGTTACTGCCGTTATTATTGCTGCTATTGCTATCGCTGCTATCCGCGTTATTCTCTTCTATGCTCACAATTTTTAGTATACGCATTGCATTGCCTATAAAAATTTATATAAAAAATTTATATAAAAAATCAGTCCTAAGGTCGGTTCACAATTATTTTGGAATCTCGCTGGAAACAAAGGCTGTGGGCTTGCAACTTTTGACCTAAATAACCGCGGAGGAGCCGTGGAAGTCGAATGACCAAGCAACCTTATGACTAGCACAAGGAGGTCTGATGACAACTCAAAATCAACAGGTAACTCCAGCAGACGCAACGATTGTAACGTCTGGTTTAGGGCGAAAAGGCCCCGAGGAGCGCGAACTGCCAGCATCGCTTAAGCAAGACATGGATTTGTGCTTGCATATTCTGCGCGATGTTTTAGGCGAATTTGATGAAAAATTATTAACCGTATTTGACGAAGTGCGCTTAAATGCTGTAGACGCAAGTGCAGCACACTTTAATCAAATGCTTGATGCTCAAGAAACAGAAAACGACGGACTAAGCAAGTCTGTAGAAAAAATCAACGGCATGGATTTGCCAGATATGCAATTGCTTGCGCGCGCGTTTGCTACATACTTCCATCTTGCAAATCTTTGCGAAGAAAACTACAGGGTTTCTGTGCTGCATCAGCGCGAATGCGACGTTGAGGATTCTAATCCAGTGGATCCAGTGAACGAGCTAACTTGCGCATATCACAAGTTGCTTACAGAAATGAGCCCTGCGCAAGCTAAGGAATTGCTTGCAAAGCTTGAGTTCCACCCAGTTTTTACTGCGCACCCAACAGAAGCTAGGCGCAAGGCTGTAGCTGGTAAAATCCGCAGAATATCGCAGCTTTTAAGTAAGCACAATACTTTAGGTGGATCGGATAAGCGCGAGAATTATCGTAAGCTATACAACGAGATTGACGCATTGTTGCGTACATCTCCAATCGCACTTAAAAAGCCAACTCCTGTTGAAGAAGCGGACACGATTCTAGACATTTTTGACGCCACTTTATTCAACACGATTCCGCTGGTTTATCGCAGATTTGACGATTGGCTTTTGGGTAAAAAAGCTGGCTTAGTGCCACCGCGTTGCCCAGCGTTCTTCCATCCAGGAAGCTGGATTGGCTCCGATAGAGACGGAAATCCAAACGTTACAGCAAAAGTTAGCAGGCAAGTTGCTAGAAAGTTTAGCGACCACGTTCTTGCTGCTCTAGAAGAGCGCACGCGTGAAGTTGGAAAATGCTTAACAATGGAAACGCGCACAACTCCTCCAAGTGTTGAGCTTTTGGAGCTTTGGAATCGCCAGCGAGAAATGAGCGAGCAGCTAACGGAAAGCGCATCCGACGTTTCCAACAGCGAGCCACATAGAGCCGTTATGCTTGTTATGGCAGATCGTTTGCACAGAACAATTAGCCGAGATACAGACTTAATGTATCATTCTTGCGAAGATTTTATTGAAGACTTGCACATTGTGCAAAGGTCTCTTGCGGCTGCTGGCGATTCGCGCGCGGCTTATGGTCCGTTGCAAGATCTTATTTGGCAAGCGCAAACCTTTGGATTCCACATGGTGGAAATGGAGTTCCGTCAGCATTCGCTCGTGCATTCTCGCGCTTTGGAAGATATTCGCGAACACGGTTTGCATGGTGAGCGTGGACCTCTTCAGCCAATGACTCGCGAAGTTCTAGACACTTTCCGCGCGCTTGGTGCTATTCAAAAGCGCAACGGTATGCGTGCAGCTCGCCGCTACATTATTTCGTTTGCAAAGTCTGCTCAGCATGTTCGCGATGTGTTTGAGCTTAATCGCCTTGCGTTTGCTCACCCACAAGATGCGCCAACAATCGACGTAATCCCACTTTTTGAGCAGCTGGAAGATTTGCAAAATTCGGTTAATGTTCTGGAAGAAATCATTAAGATTCCAGAAGTTCAGGCTCGCTTAAAGGCCACTGGCCGCAAGATGGAAGTTATGCTCGGCTACTCCGACTCTTCCAAAGACGCTGGCCCTACTTCTGCAACGCTTGCTTTGCATTCTGCTCAAGAGCGCATTGCTCAGTGGGCTAAAAAGCACGATATTGACTTAACGCTGTTCCATGGCCGCGGAGGCGCTGTTGGACGAGGCGGAGGCCCTGCAAACCGTGCTGTTTTGGCTCAGCCAGTTGGGTCGGTAAATTGCCGATTTAAGCTTACTGAGCAAGGCGAGGTTATTTTTGCTCGCTATGGTAACCCAATTTTGGCGATTCGCCACCTGGAATCTGTTGCTGCAGCAACTTTGCTTCAGTCTGCTCCAAGCGTGGAGAAAACAAACACAGAGATGACGCATAAGTATGCGGATATGGCTCAAAAGCTTGATGTTGCAGCGCATAATCGTTTTATTGATTTGCTTCAAACAGATGACTTTACGCCGTGGTTCTCAACTGTTACTCCGCTTAGTGAGATTGGTTTGCTCCCAATTGGTTCTCGCCCTGCAAAGCGTGGACTTGGTGCAAAGTCTTTGGATGATTTGCGCACAATCCCGTGGGTTTTCTCTTGGGCGCAAGCTCGAATCAACTTGGCAGCGTGGTACGGCTTGGGTACAGCTTGCGAAAAGTTCGGCGACTTGCAAACTTTGCGCAAAGCGTACGAAGAGTGGCCACTTTTCAGCACTTTTATTGACAACATTGAGATGTCTTTGGCTAAAACGGATGAGCGCATTGCTCGCATGTATCTAAGCCTTGGAGATCGCGAAGATTTGAGCGATAAAGTGCTTTCGGAAATGCAACTTACTCGCAAGTGGGTTTTGCAAATTGTTGGAGATAAGTGGCCGTTGCAACATCGCCATGTGCTTGGTCAGGCGATTCGCGTGCGCTCGCCTTACGTGGACGCGCTTTCTGTAATCCAGTCACTTGCATTGCATAAGCTGCGCAATAAGGTAGATAAAGAAGAGTTTAGCGAAAGTCAGCAAGCCGAGTTTATTTACTTGATTCTTTGCACAGTTTCTGGTGTTGCTGCAGGCTTGCAAAACACTGGATGATTTTAATAAATCACTGAATCAAGAAGGCTCTCGTATTTGCGAATTGTAATACGGGAGCTTTTTTGATAATAGGCTTATATTAATAGGCTTATATTCTTAAACAAAATTCTTATTTACTACGAAAGATACAATATATTCTAAGTCAAAAATTTTAAACTTTAAGCAACTGAAAATATTGCCAATGCCAGTGTAGGAGTTAATAATGCAAGAAGAAGTCAGCGAAGATTTTGATAATGAAGATTCAGTTTTAGCTACATCGGTATTAAACGCAATGCTTGCGGGAAATCGCAAATTTGCAGACGGCAATTCAGCGCATGCAGGCGTAAATTCAGAATCGCGTATGAAACTTATTGACGGTCAGCATCCTGGGGTTGTTGTGCTTTCGTGTGCAGATTCGCGAGTTGCTCCAGAATTTATATTCGACGCTGGTTTGGGCGATATTTTTTCTGTTCGCACAGCTGGAGAAGTGTTGGATGATGCCGTAATAGCTTCGCTAGAATACGCTGTAAGTGATTTGGGGGTAAAAGTGTTGGTTGTGCTTGGGCATGAGCATTGCGGCGCTGTACAGACTGTTTTGCCGAACGTGCAAAAGCTGGTTTCTGAATGCGGCGAAGATAAAACAAGCGAAATAATTGAGTCGAGCGAGTCAATATTGCTGCGTTCTTTAGGGCCTGCTGCGCTCGCAGGTGTTGAGGAAAATTTAGATACAGATGATATTGAACGTATTCACGTGTCTAATATTTTGGCTGAAATTTGCGAAAAATCACAAATAATTCGCGAAGCTGTTTTCAAAGACGCTTTGATGCTTGTTGGAGCAAGGTATCGAATGAGTGACGGCTTGGTGGAAGTGTTGTCATGCTAAAAACAGAAACCGAAGCAAAAACAACGAGCCAAGTAGAAAAAGCAAGTAAAGCAAGTAAAGCAAAACAAGCAAATTCTGCAAACTATCTATATTTGATTATAGGGATTCCTTTTATTTCTTTGATTATTGCAATGCTTCCAGCTTTGCAAGCGCGCAACCCGTGGTTGCCTGTAAACACTGTTATTAGGGGTGTTTCTGGCTTGCTTTTGCAAGCTGTTCCATTTACGTTGATTGGTGTTCTTGTTTCTGCTGCTGTAGAAACGTGGGTTACGGAAGATTTTATTGAAAAACACGCTCCAAAGTCTATTGCAAACGGCTTTTTAGCTGCGATTCTTGCAGGTGTATGTGTTCCTGTTTGCGATTGCGTTGTTGTTCCAACTTTTTCTCGTCTTGTTGCGCGAAAGCTGCCTTTGCCTTGTGCTGTAACGTTTTTGTGCGCTGTTCCAGTAGTGAATCCTGTTTCTATTTGGGCTACTTGGTACGCGTTTGC
Source organism: Gardnerella piotii (assembly GCF_049815665.1). NCBI lineage: Bacteria > Bacillati > Actinomycetota > Actinomycetes > Bifidobacteriales > Bifidobacteriaceae > Gardnerella > Gardnerella piotii. The sequence continues at coordinate 62,949 of NZ_CP187450.1, read as the reverse complement.
GGATGTTCCAGCAGTTGCTGTAACTCGAGTGGCTTTGGGTGTTGGTGTTGCTCTTTTAGTGGGTGTTAGTTTTGTGATTTTTCCTGTAAAGTCGCAAGTTTTAAGGCGAAATGTATTGGAAAAAGTTCGTGCGGATTGTGCGGATTGTGCAGATTGTGCGGATTGTGTTGATTGTGCGTATTGCGGCGGCTGCAATAAGTCGCAAAGTGGCCATTCTTTGCAAAAAAATTCTTCCAGCTTTAAGTCTGATATTAAAAATAGTTTGAAAACTTACGCACATCACATTTATTTAGATTTTATGCGACTAATGCCAATAATTTTGTTTGGAACAATAGTAGCTTCGATTATTCGAGTTTGGCTTGGGGCAGATCCTGCATCAAAAATAAACACAACAACTGTTTTTGTGGCAATTCCAGCAATGATGTTAATAGCGTATGCAAGCTCACTTTGCTCCAGTTCCGACGCTGTAATCGCGCGCTCTTTGGCCTCCTCGCTTCCAATGAGTTCAGTAATTGTTTTTCTGCTTTTTGGGCCAATGCTAGACATAAAAAATATGCTTATGCTTATTGAAGATTTTAAGGGGAGATTTGTTATACGCCTAACGGCAACTATTGCTATTGTTTGCTTACTTGCGTCTCTGCTTGTTCACTTGGCTTGGGGAGTAATGCTGTGAGCAGTGTAAATGTTGTATGCAATGTGGATCGCAAAAAAAATAGTCATAAAATAACATTTGCAAGCATTATTCAAGCATTGTGTTTATTTTGTTTTTCTGCAACTTTAATGCACAGTGCTCTAAGTGGATCTTATGCAATTTTGACTACTCCGCGCGCGTTTGCTTATCTTATTTTTGCTGCGATTTTGCTTTTTGTTTTAGGAATTTGCTCACTTTTTGGACTTTTCCCTGCACATGCTAAAGATTGCAAAAAAATAATGGTTTCAATTGTAGTGCCAATGCTTATTATTTTGATTCCACTTCAAATGTCGCAATCGTCGCTTGCGAGCGGTTTTGCAAAGTCTGCAGGTTTTGACGAGTATGCTTCTGGTCGCGCAATAGCAATCGCGTCTAATCGTAAAAATAACAAAAAAACTTTAAGCGGATTAGATGTAGTTAATAAAAAAATTGTTGTTGCAGACGATGATTTTGGCAATTGGTACAACGAAATTGACCATAATTTTGATAAATACAAAGATTATACGATTGTTGTAAAAGGGTTTATAAGCAAAGAATCTACGCTTTCTAAAGATCAAGTTCGCATATCTAGACAGTTTATGTCTTGTTGCATTTTAGATATGTCTCCGTTTGGTTTTGTTGCACAAATGCCCAAAAATTTGCAGTTTTCGCAGCATCAGTGGGTTGTTGTTAAAGCCAAAATAGCTCTTGGAAAGGTTGGGATAAAAGGTTACTCGCAAGATGGAATTGTTCTTAAAGTTGAATCTGCTAGCGTTTTGAATAAAGCGCCTTCGGGGTATTTCTATAGAACTTGATTGCGCGTATTTGTTTATTATCCGCATATTATCAACATTATTAACATTGCTTTTATACGCACTTTTTATATGAGCTAAATTCAACTAAGATAGCAAGTATGTCGTTGGGTTTTAACATTGCACTCATTGTTGTGTTCCTTTTGTTTGGTTCCATATTTGCAGCAACCGAACTTGCGCTTGTTAACTTGCGATCGTCGCAGCTGGATCGCATGGAAGCACAGGATGCGCGAGGAGCGCGCGTAGCAAAAATCGCCCGCGATCCAAACACTTTTCTTTCCACTCTTCAAATCGGAGTTACGCTTTCAGGTTTTCTTTCGGCATCTTTTGGCGAATCTGCAATAGCACCTCATGTTGTGCCATTAGTGGAGTCTTGGGGTGTTTCAAAACATGTAGCAGGCCCGCTTACGACTATTGTTTTAACGCTTATAATATCTTATTTTTCAATCGTAATTTCTGAGCTTGTTCCAAAAAGAATCGCAATGCAAAGATCGGAGCAAATCGCAAGGGCTGTTGTTCCTGCAGTAGACGTGTTTTCTAAAATATGCAAGCCTTTAATATGGCTGATTGCTAAGAATACCAACGGTTTTGTGCGCCTTCTTGGGTTCGATCCAAACGAAAAAGAAAGTGAAGTTTCCGACGAAGAGTTGCGCGTTTTAGTTAATTCCAATAAAAAACTTAGTCAAGATGAGCGCACGATTTTAGACGATGTTTTTGACGCTTCCGAGACGATTGTTGCAGAAGTCATGCGTCCTCGTGCAGATGTTGAGTTTTTGGATGGCTCACTAAGCCTAGAAGATGCTGCTGCAAAGATTCGCGAGCTTCCGTATTCTAGGTACCCAGTAACAGGTAAGGATTTTGATGATGTTATTGGATTTGTTCACGTTCGAGATTTGCTGGATGTTAAAGATCCAAACGCAAAAACGGTAGCAGACGTTACGCGAGAGGGAATAAGTCTGCCTGGAACATCTAAGTTGCTTCCAAGTCTTGAGCTTCTTAGAAAGCGAGGGGTTCATCTTGCGGTTGTTATTGACGAGTATGGTGGAACGGATGGCATTGTAACTCTTGAAGACATGACCGAGGAGCTGGTTGGAGATATTCGAGACGAGTACGACTTGCCAGATGAGTCGGATTTAAGCCGCGATAGTAAGTCTACAGCGTTTGTAAACGGAGTAGCTACTGTTGATGGCGGAATGACGATTGAAGACTTTGCAGACGTTACTGGAATCGAATTGGAAGATGGCCCTTACGAAACGGTTGCAGGGTATTTTCTGGCTCGAACAGGCTCGATGGGTAAGGTTGGCGCTGTTTTGCACGATGCGGATGGTTACGATATGACTGTTGCAGAAGTGGATGGTCGTAGAATTGCTACGATTGAAGTTAGAAAAACAGAGCAAAATAAAGATTTGAACAAAATCAATAACAAAAATTAATAAAAAACAAAAAATGGAGGATACTATGGCTTTAATGCATATTGTGCCAGGTTTAGACGAAGTTTCTAGCGAAAAAGCTATTGCGGTTTTGCAAAATCGTTTAAGCCACGAGCAGGAAGCTGCTTTAGTCTTAAAGCATGCGCATTGGAATGTTACAGGCCCAGACTTTATTGCAGTTCATGAAATGCTTGACCCTCAAGTTAGTGAAGTTTTGGCTCAAGCAGATGAGACAGCTGAGCGAATTGCAACGCTTGGAGGCTCGCCATCGGGTCGCGCGGACGATATTGTTGCATCGCGCACATGGAAGCGTTTTTCTCTTAGTGGCAGAAAATCCACTAAAGAATATTTGCAAGCGTTAATTGAGTATTACAACGATATGATTGCGGACGATAGAAATGCCATTGCACAGCTTGATAATCTTGATATTGTTAGCTCAAATATTATTCAAGACCATGTTCAGCAGCTTGAAAAGTTCCAGTGGTTTATGCGCAGTCATTTAGAGTAATTTTGTAGAATAATTTTGCGACACGCTTAGATTTGCTATTTGACATTTTTGTTTCATGTGCTAATCTAACTACTTGTATGTTTTCAACATACAAGTTGGGCCCGTAGCTCAGGTGGTTAGAGCGCATCCCTGATAAGGATGAGGTCGGAGGTTCAAGTCCTCCCGGGCCCACGAAATTGAACATCTTGTTCATTTTCTACAATGGGGCTATGGCGCAGCTGGTAGCGCATCTGCTTTGCAAGCAGAGGGTCAGGAGTTCGAGTCTCCTTAGCTCCACAAACAGGGTTTCTAGCAAATGCTAGAAGCCCTTTTTTCATACATTCGCACTACCGATTACCCCTCTTACCTGTGCTGTGCGATTTTTTCTTATAGGGATTTAGAAAAATGCTGTGCCAGCTATGTTATGAACCCAGATGTACAGGTCTAGTTCCTTGTTCTGGAAGACTACCTCATTGGTGTGCTCTAGCAGGAAATCGGAGGGCGGAGATGATGATGTATTGGAATATCTCGTCCTCCAAATCGCCGTTTATCAGCTCTAGCGGACGGCTTGCAGTCTCATTGGAGAGAACCACCCGCCCACCTGCTTCGATAGGTTTTCGTAAGTCTTGATGTAATCGTTGAAATCCATGTGAATCCTCCTTTGTTTCGTGCAATCTCGATCGTCTTCAGACGGTCTTGCTGGATACGAAAAAGCCGATTTATCTGGTGAAATGTTGTACAATAATACGTAATTACGTGAATACGTGTTACAGGAGAGCTTGATATGAACAAAAAAGACGAAAAGAAGCTCTTAGGAGACGTCAGGCGAACGAAGCTGACGCTCTCTGTGACGGCAGAGGATAAGAAGAGATTGAAAATCATTGCAGCCAAGAGGGAGAAATCTATCTCAGCGATGCTGCGTGAGTTGATTGAGAAAAATGCAGAGGAGGCTGAAGAATAATGGCAAAGAATTTAACTGAGGATGAGGTACGTGATATTGCTCGTAACATCCTCGGGTTCAAAGATAAAGCAGGCGTGAAGTCTGGCGTTGGTCAGTTGACGACATTCAATCAACTTGGTTTTTTGGGTGTATCAGACAAACCGGATGGATGGTATCTGCCAGACAATCATGCAGATACAGCCGTTGTGCTTGAAACTAAGGCAAGCAAGATTAGTCTCGGCAAGGCACAGGTTGATGAGGTTCTGAAGAACATCCGTATCATCGAGGAGAAATACGAGCATGTTGTAGGCGTTCTCTACAACGGCGACGATACGCGCGTGTTCAAGGGTGAGAAAGAGTATAAGGCACAGGGTAGCAATGTGCTGCATAACGTAGAGTATTATGTTTCTCTCTTTAACGTCGATAACATCGACAAGGAACGTATCTACGCTCTGACAGCAAAGATTAATAACTGCCTGCACTTCGAGTTTGGCATCAAGAACCTGTATCATCGCATGATTTTCACAGCTTGTGCGCTGGTTGCTGAGCGTTACGGTGCTGGACTGAAGAGACTCAAGGATATGGGCTATCAGACGTTCCACACAGCGATTCATTCGGTTTTGTCGAAATCGCTTGAGAGTAGCCGCAACCAAAACACGAAGATTGACATCCTGCTGGAGGAGTATTCCGACATCAAGATGAACACGACGGACAATCAGAAGGCAATCAATGATTTCATTGATTGGGTAGTTGAGATTTCTGAGTGCGTCAATTCTAGTGAATGGCGCGGAGAGGATGTCATGGGCATCTTCTTTAACGAGTTCAACCGTTATAAGAAGAAGTCTGAATCGGGACAGATTTTCACACCTGAGCACATCACCGATTTTATGTACCGCATCCTTGAGGTAAACAAGGATGACCGCGTTCTGGATGCAACATGCGGTAGCGGCGGCTTTTTGGTCAAGGCGATGGCAAATATGATTCAGGAGTCAGGTGGCTCACAGACCAATAAGGCAAAGGAAATCAAGAAACATCAGCTATACGGTATCGAATTTGACCGCGAGATTTATGCGCTTGCGTGTGCAAACATGTTGATTCATAAGGATGGAAAGACAAATCTCGAACAGCTGGATGCTAGAACGGAAAAGGCTGCAGAGTGGATTGGCAAACAGGAAATCACGAAAGTTCTGATGAATCCGCCGTATGAGAATAAGTACGGCTGCATGAAGATTGTCGAGAATGTTCTTGACAGCGTGCCTGCCCATACAGCCTGCGCGTTCATCCTTCCAGATAAGAAGCTTGAAAAGGCTTCAAAGGCTCAGATGAAGCGAATCCTTTCACATCATCGCCTGAAGAAGGTAATCAAACTTCCTGAAGACCTGTTCTTTGGCGTTGGCGTCACAACGAGCATCTTTGTGTTCGAGACTGGTATCGGACAGGACGCCAAGGACATTTTCGCTTGCTATATGGAGACCGATGGGCTTGCGACAGTCAAGAACAAAGGTCGCCACGATGTGTACGGTAAATGGGCTGCTATCGAGGACTACTGGGTCGATGTGGTCGAGAAGCAGTCAGGGGACGACACATGCCAGTGGGTCAAGTCTGACGAGCACCTGTCGTATCAGGTGCCGCAGAAGCCTTTCGAGATTTTCGAGGAAGACTTCAAGAAGACCGCTATGGACTATCTCATGTTCAAGGAAGGAATCGACGCAAAGGCATTTGGCGACAAGCTGCTTGAAACAGCAATGTATTCGAGCATAGTGAGCGCAGATGATGCGAGCGTGAATATTGCTCTGAAGAAGGGCGGTGAGAAGAATGAATAGGATTGATACGAGTAAGTGGAAGCCATTTGCCATTGGGGAATTGTTTGAGGTGAAACGACCTGTTGCTAGAAGTCAAGCAGCATACTCTGATGGTAATGTTCCATTTGTGGCATCTGGGAATTTCAATAACGGTGTAGTGAAATATTGTGAACCAAAAGATAATGAAGCATTGGATGCCGGAAACTGTATTACGGTTAGCCCATTAGATGGGTCTGCATTCTATCAAGCGAAAGATTTCCTTGGTAGAGGTGGTGCTGGGTCAGCAATTTTGCTTTTGTATAGCGATAAGCTGACTGAATTAACAGGATTGTTTATTGCGGCAGCTATACGAGCCTCGCTGACAAGATATTCGTATATTGACCAGCTAAATTCGCAAACAATTGTTGAAGAACATATCAAATTGCCTGCGGATAAATCAGGTAGCCCTGATTGGGCTTATATGGATTCGTTCATGCAGAATGTCATGAACGAATCTAAGGCTTGCCTTGGCAATCTAAGGCTTGCCAAGGAAGAGAAGTCTGCGGTTGATGTATCTAGTTGGCTGCCGTTTAAGATTGGAGACTTGTTCGAGAAGTTACAGTTGAATATCAAGAACCCTGACTTCAACAAGACGTTAGATGTTTCAGAGGAACAGACCAGAGAGTTTAATCTACCTCTGGTAAACGCTAAACATGGCAATAACGGCATTATGTATTACGGGCGTGAATCAGACTTTGAGACCGCTGAAATGACAATAGACATTGTGCAGAATGGAGCAATAGCTACAGGCGATGTTTATGCGCAGCCTCAGAAGACAGGGGTTTTATGGGATGCATACTTGATTAAGCCATTTGCAGATATTCAATCTGAGTATACGTTGATGTTCCTTTCCACAGTGATTGAACGTTCAATCAAGGAGCATTTTAGCTATGAAGATAAATGTGTGTGGAATAAAGTATCGCAGCTGTATGTGTCTCTTCCTGTTGATAAGGCGGGGTGTCCTGATTGGGCATATATGAATTCGCGCATGGAAGCTGTATTAACGCAAAGCAAGAAATCAATGAAAGAATTGAGGGAGGTGAATTATTAGGTGCCAAATAGAAAGAAGTTTAAGCAGAACGACAATAACCTAGCCGTTGCCTACTACCGCTACTCCTCGCACTACCGTCTTCTTTCGTGCGTTCCTTGTGCTTGCGCGCGTCTTGTTATGTGAGAATGCTTCTCATCAAGGCCTTTTGATAAACTAAATTTGTTAAGTCAATATAACCTCTTACGCCGTGTATTGGGCTTGCTGTTATAAATCTTATAAATATCTGCTCAATGGGTTAACAAGGCGTGAAATCGTGTGTTAGCAGCGTTTAGCGCAGTTAGCCTGATCAGCGTAAGGAAAGTGTATGCGTAAACTTTTAGCGTATTGCCGTCGTGCTCCTCAATTAGCAATAGTTTTAGTTTTGTTTCCGTTTATTGCGGCGTTTTATTCTAGAAATCTGACTTTTATACTCGACTTTTGCAAAGTTATAAGCAAGACGTTAAATTACCTATTTTCATTGATAAATTTTGATTTTAATGTGCAAATAAGCCTTACAATCGGGCAAAGTATAATAACATGTTTAGTTTTATACACATGTGTTAAGTCGCTTTTAAGTATGATTGATGATTTGGCGCATGGCACACTTGGAATTGACTTGCTTGCGTTTGTTGCATTGCTTGCAACGCTTTGTATAGGCGAATTTTGGGCAAGTTATTTGATTGTTGTAATGGTGTTTACAGGCGGTGCAATAGAAGACTTTGCGCAAGATGCAGCGCAGAAAAATCTATCTCTTTTAGTAAATGCGTCTCCTCAAACCGCGCATTTAATGACACTTCCTGGAATAGTGTGCGGTGAATCTTGTGAGCAATGTGCTCTGCTTGATCATAGTCATTTTAGAAAAGTCAGCGATGAATCTTCGCTAGAGGCATCGCAAGAACCTCAAGATTTTACTAGTTGTGAATCGTGTAAAAAATGTCACAATAACTCTAAAGAATGCCCAATATTGCAAGATGTAAAGTCTTCTAGCCAATTACAAAGATACAAAACAGTTCCAGTTGAAGATCTAAAAATCGGCAATGTAATAATTGTTCTTCCAGGGGAAACGGTTCCTGTAGACGGTGAGCTTTTAAGCGGTTCTGCTGTTCTAGACACAAGCGCAATAAACGGCGAGTCTCTTCCGCGCGAAGTGTTTGCTGGCGCACAAGTGTTGTCTGGATGCGTAAATGGTGGCGTTGTGTTAATTATGCGCGTAACTAAGTTATCGCAAAATTCACAATACCAAAAAATCATGAAGTTGGTGGAATCTGCAAGATCTTCTAAAGCCGCAGTAGTGCGATTCGCGGATATGCTTTCCGTTCCTTTTACGGTGATTTCTTTTGTGATTGCATTTAGCGCTTGGGCTGCATCTGGTCAGGCTTTAAGATTTGCGCAAGTGTTGGTGCTAGCTACGCCTTGCCCGCTATTAATCGCTGTGCCAGTGGCGTTTATGGCAGGAACAGGAAGGCTTGCAAAGCTTGGGATTGTTGTAAAAAGTCAGGATGTTTTAGAGCAATTAAGTTGTGTAAGTGATGTTTTCTTCGACAAAACAGGAACGCTTACTGTTAAGCAGCCTCAAGTTGTTAGAGTGGATTTAGCGAATCATCAAGATAGCGAAAATCAGGAAAATCAAGAAAATAGCGAGTTGCAAAATATAATACTAATGTTTGCAGGCGTTTTGGAAACATACTCGCAGCACATTCTTGCAGGAGGAATTGCAAAAGCTGGAGCAGATCTTTGGCAAAACACGCATCCGTCTGCCGTTCCGCAACTTCCAAGCGTGCGCGAATATCCAGTTATAAGCGGTGTTAAAGAAACTGCTGGCCAAGGTATATGCGCAAGTGTGGATGGTGTAAACGTTAGAGTTGGGCGAAAAAGCTACGTTTTGAATGCGCCAGCTGGCTGCCTCGAGGAAAAGTCGCAAGCAACCGAAGATAAAGCCAAACGTGCAAATGTAGAAAATATAGAAAATGCAGAAGATGCAAAAAATGTAGAAAATGTATCAAAAATAGAAAGCAATTTTGAAGAGCTTTCTGCAGACGAGATGGCAACATACGTTTCTTTTGATGGCAAACTTGTTGGGCGAATTGTTCTAAAAGATGTGCCTAGAGAAAATGCAAAATCAACGATCCAAAAGCTAAAGGAGCTTGGTGTTCGTTCAATAAGCATGCTTACTGGAGATGGTCTGCAGGCTGCTCAAACAATAGCAAAAAGTGTTGGTATTGAGCGAGTAAAGGCTAATTTGCTGCCACAAGACAAGCTTGAGTGCATAAAACAGCACTATAGCGGTTATAAAAGCGAAGAAGATTGCGGCAGTTTTGGCAGTTTTGGCAGTTTTGGCAGCTTTATGCATAAGAAAAAAGATAAGCGCGTAACGATGATGGTTGGAGATGGCGTAAACGATGCCCCAGTTTTGGCTGCAGCAAACATTGGCGTGGCATTAACAGATGGCACGGATACAGCAGCTTCGGAGTGCGCGCAAGTTGTGATTATGAACAACAACATTTATGCTGTAGCAAACGCTGTAAGCGTTGCAAAACACACGAAGCGAGTTATGATTCAAGCTGTTCTGTTGGGAATTGGTTTGGCTGTTATAAGCATGATTGCGGCTGCTTTTGGGCTGATTCCTGCTGTTCTTGGAGCTATGATGCAAGAGATGATTGATGTTGTGTCTATTTTGTGGGCGCTAACAGCGTTGAAAGGCAAGCGTGTGTAAGTGACAATATTCACTTTGCTCTTTTCTTGAATGAACCAAGGCGCTAGTCTAAGTAGTGGAGCATAAAAGCCAGCGATTTTATTTAAATCTTCAAAAAGATTAGGCTTAAGAATGCTCGAAACACGCAAAATGTAATGTTTTAACATAACAAAAGTTGAATAACAAAATTTGAATAACAACATGGGAAAATTTATGGAAATGAATTATGATGCGGATTCGCACGAATTGCGAATCGCAGTTATTGGCGCGGGGCCTGCTGGAATCTACTCGTCAGATATTTTCCTTCGTCAGCTTAAAAAACTAGGCGACGAAATGGGCTTAGGTACGGCAGCTAGAATCGATTTATTTGAAAAGCTACCAGTGCCATTTGGGCTGGTTCGATATGGCGTTGCTCCAGACCATCCGAGTATAAAATTCATTGCAGATGCTTTGGCTAAAACGCTTGATAATCCAAATATTCACTTGTATGCGAATGTCGAATTTGGCAAAGATATTACACTAGACGACTTGTTGCCAAGATATGATGCGGTATTGTTTGCTACTGGCGCTGTAGAAGATAAGCCGCTTAGTATTCCAGGCTCCTCATTGTGTGGCGTTTATGGCGCTGCAAAGTTTGTGGAATGGTACGACGGATATCCTACCAGCGAGCGTACATGGCCGCTTGATGCAAGCGAAGTGGCTGTTATTGGCGGCGGAAATGTTGCTATGGATGTTGCGCGCGAGCTTTTGCGAGATGCGGATTATCTTAGAGAGCACACGGATATTTCCGACGATGTTTACAATGGTTTGCTTAAAAATCAGGCTAAAACACTTCACTTGTTTATTCGACGAGGCGTTGCACAAGCTAAATTCTCTGTGCAAGAATTGCGCGAGATGGAAAAGCTTTCTGGCGTGCAAATAGTTGTAAACGAGAGTGATTTTGACCTGGACGACGAAACAATTGATGTTGCTGGAAAAGACAAGCTGACTCGCCAAATGGTAGAAGAGCTTTTTGCTATACGAGATTTGAGCGAAGATATGCAAGACGGTGGAAACGTTGACTTTGAAGGCAATCCTGCAAATAAGCGCTACGTTATTCACTTTAACGCAAATCCAGTTGAGATTCTGGGAGAAAATGGGCAGGTTGTTGCGATTCGTGTAGAGCGCACGGCTACAAGCGCGGATGGCAAAATGACTTGCACTGGCGAGTTTGAAGAATATCCAGTTCAGGCAGTTTACCATGCGATTGGATATAAGCCTGCGCAAGTTAGTGGAGTTGCTTACGATTCTTCTCGCGCACTTCTTGCAAATAGCGATGGTAGGATTTTAACTTCTGCGCAAAATGGGGTTGTTTGCCCACGCTTGTATGCAACTGGTTGGGCTAAGCGAGGGCCAGTCGGGTTGATTGGTTCTACAAAGTCGGATGCTTTGCAAGTCGTTGAAAATATGCTGGAAGACTTGGCAAAAAGCTCGACCGAAGAATGTGAAACCGCGCTTCCTGCGCTTTCTGAGATTCCTGCACTTCCTGGAAGATTGGCAACAGATAGAGATCCTAAGTCTATTGAAAATCTTCTTAAATCTAGAGGAGTCAAAGTGGTTGATTTTGAAGGGTGGAAGAGGATTGATGCTTTCGAGGTGGAATCTGGATTAGCGGAAAATCGCGCTCGCAAAAAAGTCGTATCTAAACAAATGCTTATGGATATAGCGGAAATTAAACAATAGTTTATATTGAGTGTACGCATTGATTAGTAAACATTGATTAGTGGTCATTAACTGTAGCCAAATTGCGCAGAAAGTGGCCACTTTTCAACATTTATTCACCTGTTTTAAGTGTGTTAAATCATAAACATTAAATATACAGTTTTCATTCAGCAAAATTACAGTTGCGATTATTAAAATCAAAAGCATGTTTGGCAACATGGGTATGCGCTATTGCAACAATTTGAAAACAGTAGTGTTGTTTTCTCTAATATGGCTATTTGCTGCTTTGCTGTGGATTGTTGCTGGATTGCGTTTGTCGATGCTGGTTTGGTTTGCAATTATTGCAATAATTTTAAGCTTATGCGCTTATTGGCTTTCTGGAAAAGTTGCCACGCGCATTATGAGTGCTAGCGAAATTAGCGAGAACGAAGAACCTGTTTTATACGGCATTGTTCGCGAGATTTCTGCGCAAATCGAAAAGCCTATGCCGCGCATTTATGTTGCTCCAACAGACAGTCCAAATATTTTTGCAATCGGTAGAAGCGAGCGTCACGCAACAATTTGCTGCACTCGTGGTCTTTTGAATATTCTAAACGAGCGCGAGTTGCGTGGCGTTGTAAGCCACGAGCTTATTCATGTTTATAATCACGATATTTTGAATTCAACGGTTGCATCTGCAATCGCAACAGTTGTTACGTATTTTGGGTACGTGCTTATGTATTCGGGAAGTGAGTGTGCAAAATCTGCTAAAAGGCGTTGCCCTGCGCTAAAAGTTATTGGCAAGGTTTTAAGTGCCATTTTTGTGCCGCTTGGTTCTCTATTTGTTAAGCTTGCGATTTCTAGAGTGCGCGAGCTGGATGCAGATCGAAGTGCAAGTATGCTTACTGGCGACCCTGCGGCTTTGGCATCTGCTCTAAACAAAATTTCCTACGGAGTTAAGATGCATAAGATGGATTTGCATTCGGGAGTGCAAGCTATTGCTTCACTGATGATTGTAAATCCGTTTGCAAACTACGATTCCAAGCTTTTAAAGCTGTTTTCTAGGCAGCCAGATGTTAACAAGCGAGTTGACTCTTTAATGCTTATGTCTAGTAAGATGGAAAGTCTTGTGCAAGAAGATGCACGTGGAGAAATCGATCATATTGAGCATGATGGCGATAGCGTGTTTCGTTTTAAGAATGGCGCTAAATACAATGTTGAATACGGCAAAGGTGTTTCTGGCGGAGTTGTAGCAGTTAGCGGAGCGTGATATTCTTAGATGGTTTGCTTTTTAGATTGATTCTTGAGCGCTTATTTGCTTGTTTGTAGGCAGATTATCGGTAAGGATTAATCGCAAACAACCGAACATGCGGACATAGTTCATCGGTAGAATGGAAGCTTCCCAAGCTTCAGAGGCGGGTTCGATTCCCGTTGTCCGCTCCATGTAGAAAACGTTGATATATCAACGTTTGTGGCTTGTTCTTATGTCTTAAAAATACGCTAAATGTGAAAATAATGTGCAAAATTCTATAATTTTTTTTTTAATATTGACACGAAAATCTTAGTTAAATTAAAATCGTATTAAATCCGCTACTGTAGAGGATTTAATTGGGCAGGAGGTTTTTTATGTTAGATATGTTGTTTGCACTTGTTGCGGTTTTATCAATGTTAATAGGCTTGGTTTTGTCTGTAATGCTTTGGGTTAAAAGCAGCAAATCAGCTAAAGAGTTGTATAAAAACGCATATGTATATGCGATTGTTGATGTTGTATTAGGTGTATTGTCTTGGGCAACTTATGCTGCGACTATCAATTCCGTAGATGTTGATGTGCGTGAATTCTACACAAATTATTTTGCGGCGCCATTGATTGTTCTTGCTGTTCTTGTTGTAAGTATTGCCGCTATAACCATCTTTAAGAGTAAAAAAGATAGCTATGTAGCATAACTAGATTAAACAGTTTATTAAAAATAATAGCCTTCTGAGATTAATTAAAATTCAGAAGGCTATGTTTGTTATATGTTGTGTTTGGTTTGATTGTGATTTATTGATTTCAGTCTGAATTCTGTGTGTGATATTTACACAAAAAATACGTTTTTTGTGTATACAAGTTTTATAATCGCGCGCTTGCAGCGCATGCATTTGAATAAATATTGGATTATAGGCCAAGCAGAATCTGTGGCAAAGTCAGAGCTGCGCTAAATTTGGATATTTTTGTTTAGAATGATTTTGCAAGTAAAGAATAACACACATTTGATTGCTGCAATACGCTTGTATTGCAATAAGCTAGACATGATTTTTTACACAGTTTTGACCTATAACTTTCTTATCTGTTGGTATATTTTGTAAAAATATGCTATATTTCTATAAAAATGTGAATATTTTTGTGAAAATTTATTAAAAAAGCGTTAATATTGCGGATTAGTCCATCAGACATCATATCATCTGATGTAATGATTCCTACATTGGTGTAGGTATTGTTCATGATTTTTACAATGCTGTGGAATTCATGTAAAACAGTTACAAAAATAGGAGTGCGTATGCGTAGAAGTGTCATAGAAGATGCAAAGCGCGTTGTTGGTACTGTTGTTGGAATTACTCTTGCAATAGGCTTATGCTCTGGCGTAGCTAATGCTACTTCAGAAAAATCCAGTAAACCCAATAGTTCAGTTTTGCAAATATCACTTAAAAGAACTGATGGCCTTAAAGATAATGTCCAATTAAATAGTAGGCTAACATATACGGTTACATATACAAATAAGGGTTCACAACCAATAACTGCGTATCCGTATGAAAGTAATATTTCCGATATTAGAGTTGGGGATTCAAACAATTGCCGCTGGGCAAATCTTAAGCCAGGTGAAACTCAGCAGTGCGGCTTTGGGTACCATGTTGTAACCGAAGAGGATGCCAAAGCGGGTAAATTCACACCTAAAACAGTTTGGAAAGTTTCAAAAGATAGGGACGGTAACCAAGTAATCGAAAATAACATTGTTGTTGAAGACAAGCCTGTTACTGGTATAAAGAATACAGAATTTGACTCATCTTTGGGTCTTAAAACGGTAAAGCTTACAACTAGAACCAATAGCGTTTGCTACAGGATTCCAGCAATAACACAGACTGCAAATGGTTGGATTTTAGCAGCATACGATAAGAGGCCTGGTAATTGCTCCGATGCACCTATGCCAAACTCCATTGTTCAGCGAATTTCAAAAGATGGTGGTAAAACATTTGAAGCTGAAACTGTTGTTAAGCAAGGGCATTATGGCGATGAAAATACTAGATGGGGATATTCGGATCCGTCTTATGTGCTAGACCGTGAAACTAATGAAATTTTCCTGTTTTCTGTAAAGTCTTACAGAAACGGCTGGGGTGGGTCCAGCGCTGGAGTAGATCCAGAAAACAGGAACGTTTTACACGCTTCAGTTACTAGCTCCAAGGACAATGGTGTCACTTGGAGCACTCCAAAAATAATTACTAAAGATGTGACTGCAGATGTTGGGCATTGGAGCTCTAGGTTTGCGGCATCTGGTCACGGCATTCAGCTTCGCCATGGCAAGTATAAGGGTCGTTTGTTGCAGCAGTATACAATAAACAACTCGAGAAGGATTCAAGCAGTAACGGTTTACTCCGACGATCATGGTAAGACTTGGAAGGTTGGCAAGCCTGTTGGGTTTAGAAGTGAAAAATCACATATGGACGAAAACAAGGTTGTAGAACTTTCTGATGGACGAGTTATGTTGAATTCTAGGCCTCAGAATTTTAGGCATCGTCTTGTTGCAATATCAAATGATGGCGGCGAAACTTATGGCGAAGTAAAAGAAGAGATGCAGCTTCCAGACCCTGCAAACAATGCTCAGATAACTAGGGCATACCCAGATGCGCCTATGGGGTCTCCAGAAGCCAAGGTTCTTGTGTATTCTTCTTCTTCGGCGTATGGGCGTAGTGACGGCTTAATTCGCGTATCGTTTGATGATGGTGCAACTTGGGATACGGGCAAATTGTTTAAGTCTGGTCCTATGGCTTATTCTTGCATTGAAGTTTTGAACAAGCAGCATGGTGGCGGATTTGGACTTTTATATGAGGGCGATAATAGCAATATTATTTACACTCATATATCTGAAGATTGGCTTGGTTATACTCCTGTAACCGCAGATAATAGCGTTATTGACGTTCCGAAAAATGCCAAAAATATTGAAGTTAAGATTAAGAATCTTGGAAGCCATGATTATTCCGACTTAAAGCTTTCTATGAAGGATTTAGGTAAACAATCTGAATTAAATAAAGATTGGAAGATTCAAGATAAGACTGGTATTTCTGTAAAGCCTTTTGCTAACGCAAACATAAAGTTAGATATTGCAATGCCTAAGGATGTTAAAGAAGGAACGACCGTTTCGATTCCAGTGCGATTTGCGTCTGCAAAATATGCAGTGGGAGATTCTTTGCCAGGAATTCAGTCTGTGATTAATATTCGCGTTGTAAAGGCGGTGGAAAGCCATAGTGTTGTGCCTTCTGTTCCTTCCGTTGATGTAAAGCCTTCTGTGGATACTCCATCTGCAGAAAAACCTTCTGCAGAAAATCCTTCGCAAAATCCGCCATCGGAAACAATTACACCTACCGAGCCTTCGCAAAATCCAGCGCCTGCAAGAGAACAGGCGCCACAGGTTAGCAATCAATCTAGGAATGAAGCTAATACTCAGAAAGCTGATGAGCAAAAGTCTGAGCAAAAGAAAGAGGATTCTAAAGCAAAATACGATGTTGTTCCAGCTCCTCCAGCCAGCGTTGATCAGTTGGATAAATCCCTAAAGGGAGCTATTACTGTTGGGAATAATAATCAGATTGTTGCTGGTGAGCCTGTAAAGATTTCTGGAAAGATTTCCAACAAGGAGTTTGCGCAACAGTTGCAAAAGAATGGTTCAGCAAAGGCCTATGCGTTTATATATTCTACGCCTAAAGCCTTAAAGGACTCTGATGGCAATTCGTTTATAACGGTTCGTGGATCTGCAGACAATGCACAATTTTCTGTTGATATTCCAGACGGATATTCTGGAAAGCATACAATCGTGCTTGTAAACGAGAAGGGCGAACAGCTTGCCTGGAATGAGGTAACAGTTAGCGCAAATCCAGTTGCGGACAAGAAGGATAGTAGTAGTGAAAAATCGGATTTGAACCGTAATGCATTTAGTAAAGTTTCAACGGGAAGTTCAATGTTGATTGTTCTTGCGGTTGTAATGCTTCTTGGTACTGCTGGATTCTTTGCAAAGGCAATGCGCAATAAGATTGCATAACCAATATTGCTAACTCTAGATTTTTGTAGTTAGTTGTATACGTAAAGCGCTGATTCGTTTAGATTATTATTAACAAGTTTTGTTAAATTAGATTCTATTGAATTAGCGCTTTACTGTTTTGTTTTTTTTTTTATGTGCGGAAAACACATTCGATTGTGGCAAAACGCTTGTATTGCAATACGCTAGACATGATTTTTTACACACTTTTGGGGCTTCGGGCCCTTGATTTCAGTCTGAAGTGTGTGTGATATTTAGACAAAAGATGTATAAATCGTAGTTTTTGTACATTGGATGTATAAAAAATTGTACATTGAATGTACAAAAAATACGTTTTTTGTGTATACAAGTTTTATAATCGCGAGCTTGCAACGCAATGCATTTGAATAAATATTGGATTATAGGCCAATCAGAATCTGTGGCCAAGTCGGAGATTTGACCACAGTGCTGTTAATAGTTCAGTCAACTATCTGAGAGAATAACAGTAAAGACGATTGCGCGTAGCTTTAATTAAAAATGACCATTACTCTAAAATAGACAAATACAAATCAAGTCTTTGATTTAAATATCTTGCAAACAAGTTTGCCATGGCAGACACGTTATGTTTTGAGTGATACTCATCAAAAGCTTCATAATATTTCAAGCGATCAGTAAATTTTATATCTATTGGTGGGTAACCTGCTTTCATCAATTCCAAATTGACTAGCAGTCTTCCTGTTCTTCCATTTCCATCAATAAAAGGATGAATGCTTTCGAATTCTATATGAAAACGAGCAAGTTTAGTAACAATATCTTCATCGCTATTTTTGTATTTTTTCAATAATTCTTCCATTTTTGAAGCGATTAAATATGGTTGTGGTGGCTCATGTGTAGATCCCATAATTCGAACGGGAACTCTTCTATAAACGCCTCTATCTTCTTTCTTATTGGCTAAAACTAAATAGTGTATGTCTTTTATAACTTTTTCATTTATTTGCTTATTTTTGCTAACAAGATGTTTTACGTAATCAAAGGCTTCTTTGTGTCCAATAACTTCTAGGTGCTCTTTTAATGATTTTTGATCAACAGTAAGCCCTCTAAGAACCATGTCTGTTTCGCGCAGTGTTAAAGTGTTTCCTTCAATTGCGTTTGAGTTATATGTATATTCTATTAGAAATTCTTCATTAAGTCTTTCTAATTCTCCTTCAGTTAGGGGTCTTCTTGTTTTAAGGGTTTCTAATTTAGTTTTTATGATTGGAATTAGCGATTCGCTAATTTTATATCTTCCGTCGGTTGGCTTTGCTGCGTCATGCGGTATTTTCCAGGATCTTCCTTCTCGATATACTCCTGGAATTTTCCCTTCGGAGCATAGAATTCTTACTCGTCTATCTGATATGCCCCATTTTTCAGCAGCTTGCTTTACTGTTATGTACATAAAATACCCTTAATCATTGTTGCATTTTATTATATTTTAACGTTTTATCGGAATAACATAAACAGTAGCGGAACAACATATTTAATTTATCGGAACAATAGTGATTGATAAAACTAGTAACGTGAATCTGTGTTAAATATTGGGATATCTTTGTTTAGAATGATTTTGCAAGTAAAGAATAGCCCAGATTCGATTGTGGCAAAACGCTTGTATTGCAATACGCTAGACATGATTTTTTTACACACTTTTGGGGCTTCGGGCCCTTGATTTCAGTCTGAAGTGTGTGTGATATTTAGACAAAAGATGTATAAATCGTAGTTTTTGTACATTGGATGTATAAAAAATTGTACATTGGATGTACAAAAAATACGTTTTTTGTGTATACAAGTTCTTATAAGCGCGCTGTAAGTAACGCGCGATCGACATGATCTTCTATTCCGCTTTTTGTACGTGTTTTGGGTCAAATTTGGTACAAAATGCGTCAATTGGTTCCGCTTTTTGTTGCTCAACACGCTGATTATAACTACAAAAAGCGGAAAGTTTTCCCGAGTTTGTTTCTCTACGCACTTAAATCAGCTACAAAGTGCGGAATCAAGCGGCGCGACACGCGCGAAAAGCTTTCCTTAAAAAAACCTGGGAAAATTCTTCAAAAACCTTGAAATGCGTATTTTTACGGTTTAAGTGTTGTTTATCCACAAATTTTACGGCGAGAGTGGCCTTAATTGTGGATTAGTTTGTGTATGACATCATTTTTTTCGGTTTAGCATGTGTGGCTGGGGCTTGACTTTTTCAAACGGGGGGGGGGGTATGTTAATAGCAAACATGGCCGCACCTAGTTTGGCCGTGTGCCACAGTCCGCTTTTGGATTGTGGAGCAAATTTTTCTATGCGCCCCTAACGCATAGGAGAAGAAGAAAGGAAATAAAATGATGAATAAGAAGGCTATCGCCGCTTTCGCTGCTGGCGCAACTTTGCTTGCTGGCTTCGCAATGGCAACCCCAGCTTTTGCTGAGACTCCAACCGCTCCTAAGATTACTAAGTCTCAGGCTGCTAAGGATGTTAAGACTGCTAAGGACAACTTGGATAAGGCTCAGGGCGAGCTTAAGGCTTTAGAAGCAGGTAAAGAAGAGGCAAAGGCACCAACTATTGCTGGTGTAACTTTAACTGATTGCTATACTACTAAAGATGGTAAGTTTGAGCCAGTTGAGGCTAAGATTGGTGCTCTTAAAGAGGAACAAGCTAAGCTAGTACGTAAGTATATTAATGAGTACAATGCTCATGTTGATTACACTAAGAAGGCTGAAGAGGTTCAGAAGCTTGATGCTGCTTACAACAAGGCTCTTCGTGAACAAGCTGAAGCTGTAGATGATCCTACAACTCCATCTGATGAAAAGCTGCAGGAAGATGCTATCGAAGCTGTTATGAATGCAAAGGGCACGCTTGATCGCTCCCGTGTGAAGAAGAACAAGCTTAAGGCAGAGGTTAAGAAGAAGTATCGTGTTCTTAAGGATGCTGAAGCTAACGAAAAGAGCGCGCAGAAGGCGCTTGATGCTGCTAATGAAGAGCTCCAAGACTTTAAAGATAGCGGTGTGGAAGATTCTGCTCGCCTTAACAAGCTTGAGTTGAAGGTCAGCCGCGCTGAGGCTAAGCATGATGCTGCTAAGAAGGATCTTAAGAAGGCTGTAAAGGATTATGACGAAGTTCATAATAAGTACACTGATGAAGTGTTGCCAGCTTGGAAAGCTGCTAAGAAGACGTATGATGATGCTTACGATGCAGCAATTCGTCTTGGTGTAGATCCAGCTAAGCTTCCATTAGTTTCTACTGCTGAAGACCCATTGGAGAATGACTTCCTTGGTGATCCAGGTACTGCTGCTGATATTTTGTCTGGTAAGACTCCTGCTCAGCCAGGTGCTAACGGTGCTGCAGCTGGTGCAAATGGTGCTGCTGGTAAGGCTGGTGCCAATGGCTCTGCCGCTGCTGGCGCTAAGGCTGAGGTTGAGAACAAGAAGGACAAGGACAAGCGCGGTAACACCCACACTGGTACTGGTGTTGGCGTAACTTTGACCGCTTTGGCTGCCACCATGCTTGCTGGCATGGGTGCTGCTGTTCGCAAGGCTCGTCACTAAGCATTGCGCGCGCACTTATGCTAAGTGTGTGAGTGCGCGCTTGAAATAGGCTTGCGTTAGGCGGCGGCGCGTGTTTTGTGTGCTGCAGCTTGCACGCGGGGTTTAGAGTTTGCTCGGTTTGCCGAAATTTCCTTTTCTTACCGTGTAGGTTCTTTATTCTGCTTGCGGGTGCTTAATGCTTGTTGCTAGAGATGGTTTTCCGCTAGGGACGGGATTCTGTTCTTTAGTTTTAAAGGCTTGTTAGGTTTCTAACAAGCCTTTTTCTTTTCTGTGTTTTGTTGCTCAATGCGCTAAGTATTTGGATATTTTTGTTTTAGAGTGATTCTACGAATGAAGAATAATCATATTTGATATGCTATGAGTCTTGCTGCAACAAGGGCTATGAGCTGATTTGCGCACTTTTTAGCATATAGCCCACCATCTTGGTTGTTTGCAAGCTGGTGGGCTATATAGTATTTAGTATCTAGTTTTTTACATTAGCTATTTAGTTAGATGTGATTTTCTTGCAGCTGTAATGATTGCGCAAACAAACAGCATTAATGCAGTGCTAAAAACAGCTGGAATCACTTGTATTCCAGTATTAGGAAGCTTGTTGTTTACACTAGCGCTATGTGTTTGCGATGAAACAATTCCACTTGAAGAATTATTTTGCAAAGATTCGTTTTTCTTTACCAACACATTAGTCCATGCAACTTGCTTGCCATTTTCGTCGATAAGAACAATAGTGTGATTGCCGCTATATTCTTGCGGAATAATCGCATCAAATATTGCTTTGCCCTGTTTGTTGATGCGAACTGTTACATGCTTTGTTCCATTTACGCTATAAAGAAGCTTAGGGCTTGAATAAATGTATGCGTATGCTTTTACTGCTTTGTTTAGTTGCAATTTACGCATGAATTCTGCTGTTGTGTTTAGAGAAACAGTAATCTGATTGTTCTTTCCTGCATAAGCAATGTTATTGTTTCCAACAGTTAGAGTGTTGGTTAATTCTGGCAGCAAATCAGCAATGCTCTTTGGTGCTTCTGGCACTTCTGTTGATTCTGGTGCCTGCTTCTGATTTGTGAGCGATTCTGTATTGTTGTTAATTTCCACAAAGCTTTTGCTTGGTGAGTTATTGTTAGCATTAGGAGCTTGTGGACTATTAGTCTCGCTAGGCGGCTCATGAGATTCCGCATTTGGGGTTGGCTGATGAGTTTGATGAGTTTGATGAGTCTGATGAGTCTGCGGTGTTGTATTGTTTGTAGGGTTTGCAGGCTCTGGATTTGGTTGCGGTGTAGGTGGAACTGGAGTCTGTGGGTGCTCTGGTTGAGGATGTGGTTGAGGTTGAGGTGGTGTAGGAATATTAGGCTCTGGTTGTGGTGCTGGTGTTGGTGTTACTGGCGTTGCTGGCGTTAGCTCCGCCCACGGTGTTGATTTCTTTGCTGGAGTTAGCTCCGCCCACGGTGTTGCTTCATAGATTTTTACGGGAATCTTTACCGTTCGCTTAGTGCCGTTAACAAAGCTTACTTTTACGGTAATGTCTTGTACGCCCTTAGTGTTCATATTTGGCGTATTGAGCAAAGAAACTTTAGCGTCGTTAGGTACGCCATCAAGATATTTCTTAGCGTCAAAATCGTTAGGGAATGTAGAATTTAGCTCAAAACGAAGGTTGGCATCGCTTTTAACAGTGACTTCTGGCATATTTACTACGCGTATAATAAATTCTTTTTCAATCGTTTTAGTGCCATTTATTTTTATCTTAAGCTTGCCTGTATAGTCTCCAGCTTTAGAGATGTTAATTAAATCGCGATTTGTAACATCTTCAAAAGTTGCTCCTTGAGGAAGATCCTTAGCGTTTGCTAAAGCATCCTTAAAATCGCTTGGTAAAGGCTCGCCATTTGCAAGAAGAATTTCTTTAACTTCTGGCTTGTAAGTTTCTTCGTAAGGCTTTACTTCTGCAGGTTTTGGAGTTTCTTTAACTTTTGTAACGCCTGGGTTTACTGTTCCAGTGCCATCAATCTGTTTTCTGTTTCCAACGGTAAATCCTGGCTGATTGTCCATCTTTTTATCTAGGAAGTTACGTGAACTGTGACCATTGTTTCCAGTGTCTATAATTTTTGCACCATCAACATGACCAATAAAGCTTATAAGCGTATCTTTCTTTGTGGCATAATGCTCAGCGTAACCTTTTTTAGTAAGTTCGTTTAGTTCTTCGGCTCGTTGCTTCATTGATGGCCTAAAAATGCTTCCCTTAATTTTTGGAGCATTAAATGTATAAGCTTTAGTGAACCAATCGTAATTTTTTCGCTTAGCATAAACAAGCGCACGTTCTGTTAAATATCCGCCTAAAGAATGGCCAGTAACGTACAGATTGCTTACTAAATGTTCACTGTTTAATTCATCCATAAGTTTTTCTGTAGTGGTTGCTTGGCTAATTTCTCCGCCAAAGAATAGCTTGAAATCCATTCCTGCGTCTTTTGAGCCTTGGGTTCCGCGGATTCCAAGAACTTGCACGCCGTCTTGCTCAATAAATGGGTATTCAGGATTAACATTTTCAAAAAGTACTGCATCAAATCCATCGGACTCGTGGTATGTTTTCTTTACTTTCCAATATGGCGCAAGTTCGTTATGCATAAGCTTATATTCGTTGCGATCTTTGTAAATATCTGTAAGCTCATGCTTGTCGTCAAGTACTTTATTTACGTAATTATCATCCCTATACACAAGTTCCATAAACAGAGCCATGTCGCGGGGGCTAATATCCCACCTGCGAGGATTTTTATCGTCTTTGTCGTTTAATCCGTCGCCATCGGTGTCTTTAATCAAAGGATGTGACTTGTATCCGTAGTAGGTTCGTCCATCTTTTGTGTACGTGTAAAGCTCTTCGCTGTTCTTAAGGTCATCGCCATCGCTGTCTTCATTTGGATCTAGAGCTGGCTTTCCATACAACAATTGGTCAATTTGGCCATTTTCTAGGCGAATTCTGCCAGTTGAAATGTCGTGAGCGGTTTGTGCGGTAAGAGGTGTGGTAGATGGCAATGTCTCACTTGCAATTGCTGTTGATGTTAATACTGGAATTCCAAGCAGTGACGAAAAAACCAATCCAAAAGTTAATACAATTCCACTAATTGTGCGAATAGTACTTACCTTTCTCATACCACAATCCTTACTTTATATAGTTTTATTTTGACGATTTGGAAAGTCTTATTGAGAGCAATTCAATCGATTTTACTCAACCTTGTAATTTTATCAAATTTAATGTTTTTTACAAAAGCTGCTTTAGTTTGCAAACAATTTAGTCGCAAGTACAAAGATTTATCAGACGTCTGACGAATTGTAGTGATATTGGTGTAATCTACGAATCAAAAGACAAATCGAAAGATAAGTCGAAAGACAAATCAGCTACGATTTCAAGGAGGATATCATGCTGAAAGCTAAGTTTGTTGTAGGCGCATATGCATCGTTGCCAAAAACTCGCGAAGATCAAGAAAAATACTACGATTTGCTGGGCAAGCAAAGCTGGATTGAGGGAACAGAGATTCCATACCCAGGAGATTTGGCAGACGCACAAAGCCGCGCGTGGTTAGCAAGCGCAATACCATCGCATTGGCATGCAAACACGATTACGGCAATTCCTGGAACAATGCGTCACATAAACTTTGACCCAGATCCAGAATTTGGACTTGCAAGCCCAAGCGAAGAAGGCAGGCATCGCGCGCTCGCATTCTTTAAGGATATTCGCGAAGCAATCGCAAACGTTGTAGACATTAGAGATAGCTGCGATATATCTCATGTAGAAATACACACGGCTCCGACTCGCTTAGCGCAAGCGGATGCAATGAAAAAGTCGTTAGAAGAACTCGCTCAGCTTGATTGGTGCGGAGCAAAGTTGGTGATTGAGCATTGCGATAGATATATTGAAAGCCAAAATCCAGAAAAAGGATTCCTGCCGCTAGAAGAAGAGATTCAAATTGCAAAAGAAGCGGGAATTGGAATCACAATCAACTGGGGAAGAAGCGTTGTAGAAGAGCGAAATGCTCAAGCGGCAGTGGAACACGTGCGTGCGGCAAGGCAGGCGGGAGTTCTGCAAGGATTAATGTTCTCGGGAGCTGGCCCAGATGCAACGCAATACGGATACGAGTGGATTGATGGCCACTTGCCAATGAGCCCAGATGAGCCGACTTCGTTAATGACGTCTAAAGAAATTCAAGAAACCACTCGCGAAGCGCTAAAAGACGATTACGCAATCGATTATTTGGGCGCAAAAGTGTGCGTTCCGCAAGACGTGAGCGTTGAAGAGCGCTTGGGATATTTGGCGCGCATTCACGATGCTGTGGCTGGTGCGCAGGGTGAGTGAATAGGTAAAGTCGAGTAAATAGTAAAAATAAAGTCGCAAACGCAAGAAAGAAAACGGAAATTAGTTATGGACGAAATAAAAGATTCTCGCTCTACGTATCTTGCTTTTGATATAGGCGGAACAAAAATCGCGTACGGATTGGTGACTTTGCCAGAGTCTTTAGAATCTTCAGGGTCTAGCGTTGGTAAAGAAAGCGAAGATTGTGCTTCTCCAGCAGTAGAAGACTATGGTTCTATGCCAACAGAAGCTGCAAAAGGCGGAGAAGACATAAAGAATCGCTTAGTGGCACGCGCAAAGCAAATATTGGAAGATGCGGCGAAAAGTGGCAAAACCATTAGCGGAATTGGAATAGCGGCTGCAGGAGTGCCAAATAGCAAAACTGGCGAAATTGTAGCTGCTACAGACATTCTGCCAGGTTGGCGAGGTCAGCGAATTTATGACGCGTTTAAGCGCGTAACTGACTTGCCAGTTTATATGATTGGCGATGTTGGTGGCCACGGCCTTGGAGAGGCGATTTACGGTGCTGGCCGCGGAAAGTCGATTGTGTTTTCTGTTGGCATAGGCACTGGAATTGGCGGCGCGATTATTGTAAACGGCAAGCTGTTTACGGGCGCGCACGGAGTTGCAGGACACGCTGGCCATGTTGTTAGCGATTTGGGAGTTGGCTTTGACTGCTCTTGCGGAGCGCATGCTGGCCACATTGAGCCAGTGGCCTCTGGAACTGGGCTTGCCACTCTTTACAACAGCAATCTTCCACAAGGCACAGAGCTTGCGCAAAACGGCTACGAGGTTTGTGTGCGCGCAAATTCTGGGCAGGATGAGCATGCTAAAGAAACGCTGGCTAGAAGCGGTAAGGCTTTGGGGCAGTGCGTTGCAGGAATGGCGAATCTTATAGATCCAGACGTGATTGTGCTTTCAGGGTCTGTTGTAGAAGCTGGCGATATTTGGTGGAATGCTATGCGCGCTGGATTTGAAGATTCGGCATTAACGTTGATTAAAAGCACGCCGATTGTTAAGGGCAAGCTTGGTGGGTCTGCTCCGCTGATTGGTGCGGCTTGGGCTGTTCACTCAAATCGCGTTTAGTCGCGTTTGATTGCGATAGGTCGCGTTTAATCGCGCTAGCGTTTGATTGTGTTTAATTTTGTTTAGTTTAGTCATATTTGAAAAAAGGAGGAATCGCTATGAATCCTGTGATTGAAAAAATCAAGGGCGGCCTAGTGGTTAGCTGCCAGGCGTACCCAGGGGAGCCGCTTAGGCACCCAGAAACAATGGCACAAATGGCAATGGCGGCCGTAGAAGGCGGAGCTGTTGGTATTAGATGCCAGGGGTTGTCGGATATTTCTGCGATTAAAGGGCAGGCTGATGTTCCTGTAATCGGAATTTGGAAAGATGGCCACGAAGGCGTCTACATAACTCCGACTTTGCGTCATGCGCGCTGCTGCGCTGCTGCTGGAGCGGATATTATTGCGATTGATGCAACCGATAGACCACGCCCAGATGGATTGACTTACGAGCAAACTGTTCGCGCTTTGCACGACGAAGGCATAGTTGTTATGGCCGATTGCGGCAACTTCGATGATGCCAAGCGCGCGGCGGATTGTGGAACAGATATTATATCTACCACTTTGGCTGGCACTTCTCCTGGAAGGCCAAAAACGGACGGCCCAGATTTTGAGCTTTTAGGTCAGATTTTGCAAGCTTTCCCAGATTATCCAATTATTTGCGAAGGGCGTATTCACACTCCAGATCAGTTGCACAAGGTTATGCAGATGGGCGCTTGGGCTGCTGTTGTTGGAACGGCGATTACGCACCCAACGTCGATTACGCGCTGGTTTGCAGCAAAGTTGTAGGCGGCGAGCAGGTAGGCGGATGCGGCTGGTGGCGCTAAGGAAAAGTCGCAAGCAGCCGCAGATTCGCCGAGCGCGCGTAAGTAACAAATAAAGAAAAATAGTGGTTATATGTGTGTCGATTATGTGCGATTTTGTTCTAATTTTTCGTGATTTAAAAAATAATCAAAATTTTCACAAATTCGACACACGCATAACTTGACATCAGACATCAGACCTCTTATGTTTGAAGTAACGTGAAAATAACGCACGCGCTATAATTTAAAATGTTTTCGCATTCGAAGACGAAATGCAAAAAACCCAAACTCAATGGTGAGGAGAAAATATGGCACGAATTAACTCGAAGCTAACCGTGGCAATCGCCGCTGGTGTGGCCGCATTAATGATGCTTTCTGGCTGCGGTGGAGCAAAAACCCACAAGGCAGCAAAAGCAAAGACTGCTGTTAAAGACACAATTACTGCACAGGTTGCATACGCAAGCCGCGACTTTGCGCCATCTACAACCTCTGGCGCGTTGCCAATGGCAGCAAACTGGCACGTTACAGAGCCACTTTACGCTCTTGATTACAGCAACTTTAAGGTTTTCAACGCTCTTGCAAAGGGCGAGCCAAAGAAGATTTCCGATACCGAATACGAAGTAACAATTCGCGATGCTGCTAAGTTCTCGGACGGAACGGAAGTAACAGCGGCAGACGTAGTGTCTTCCTTTAAGCGCACAACCGCAAAGGGCAGCCTCTACATCTCTATGCTCGACTTTATTGATTCTGTAGAAGCAAAAGACAATCGTCACGTAATCTTTAAGCTAAAGAAGGCGTTCCCACTGTTCAAGCAGCGCCTTGCTTTGATTCAGATTGTTCCAAGTGCAAAGTCGGATGCAGATCTTAAGAACATGCCAATCGGCTCTGGCCCATGGAAGTATGTTTCGATTACAGATAACCAGGTAAAGTTTGAGCGCAACGATCTTTACAACGGCAAGTACAAGGCGCAGACCAAGAAGATGGTTTGGAACGTAACCGTTGACGATACTGCTCGTGTAACCGCAATGCAGGGCGGCAAGACCGACGTAATGGAAATGGTTCCAGCACAGGCATTCAACACTTTGAAGGCATCTGGTTCCGAGCTTAAGACCGCACAGGGCTTTACTCTTCCATTCGTTATGTTCAACACAAAGCAGAAGCCATTCGACGACAAGCGAGTTCGCCAAGCAGTTCTTTACGCGATTGACGTAAACAAGCTGATTACAAATCAGATGAGCGGCCAGGGCGAGGCAGCAACAAGCTTCTTGCCAAAGAACTACGCAAATTACCACAAGGCAAAGAACGTTTACACCAAGAACATTGCTAAGGCAAAGAGCTTGCTTAAGGAAGCTGGCGTAAATGGCCCACTAAAGTTCACTCTTTACACAACGGACCACACTTGGATTACTCAGCTTGCTCCACAAATCAAGAATGATCTTGCAGAGATTGGTATGGATGTGGAAATCAAGTCTATGAAGTCTTCCGCACTCTACCCACAGATTACCGACCGCGACGATGCAAACTACTCCATGGTTCTTGCTCCAGGCGATCCAT
Organism: Gardnerella piotii; assembly: GCF_049815665.1. Classification (NCBI taxonomy): domain Bacteria; kingdom Bacillati; phylum Actinomycetota; class Actinomycetes; order Bifidobacteriales; family Bifidobacteriaceae; genus Gardnerella; species Gardnerella piotii. Next base: position 34,789 of record NZ_CP187450.1, on the reverse strand, counting down.
CCGTATTCGGCAACGACCCAGACTTGCTTATGAGCTGGTGGTATGGCGACAACGCTTGGACCCGTCAGCGCTCCTTCTGGAAGAACTCCGAAGGATACACAAAGCTCCACGAGCTTATGGACAAGGCTTTGGCTGCCAGCAAGCCAGCTGAGCGCCAGAAGTATTGGAACCAGTGCTTCGATTTGATTAGCGACGAAGTGCCTCTGTACCCACTCTTCCACCGCAAGACTACGACCGCTGTAAAGAAGGGCGCATTGGCTGAGTGGAATGCAATCGGCTCCACTGGCATCAACCTTGTAAAAGCAAAGCTAACAAAGTAGGTGCAAGTCAAAGTAACAAACTTCATTTTCCCTAACCTCTAACCGCAAAACCGGCCCAACTGTTTACCTTTCTCGCCTTTGTGCAGATGGGCCGGTTTTGTTATGCAAAAATAATAATTTTCTTCAATGGATGTGTGGATGTCTTATGAGTAATTTTCTTAGACTTTTAGGTAGGCGACTAATCGCCCTGCCGTTCATGGCATTCGGTGTTACGTTCCTCGTATTCTTCCTTATGTCATTTTCTAAATACGATCCAGCAGTTGCAGCATTAGGCGAAAACTCGTCTCCAGCAGCTCTGGCAGCCTTCCGCCACGAAATGGGCTACGACAGGCCATGGTGGGAGCAGTTTGGGTCCTACATAGTTGGACTCTTCCAAGGAAACATGGGTGTTTATGGTGTAAACAAGGATTCCGTAGCTCAGCGAGTGGCGGACGCCTTCCCAATCACCTTGCAACTAACCTTCATTGGCTTGTTAATCGCAATAGTCTTTGCAGTAATCTTTGGCGTTTTTGCAGCGCTTTACCGCGATACTTGGGTTGACCAAACGGTTCGCGTGCTTTCGATTATTGCAATCGCAACTCCATCCTTCTGGCTCGGCGTTCTTTTGATTTACGTCTTGCAAATCAAGCTCGCATGGCTCCCAGGATCTGGCGATTTTGTGCCGTTCTTTGAAGATCCAGAAGCGTACATTGCAAGAATGGCAATGCCTTGCTTCGCATTAGGCCTTCCAGTAGCAGGTCAGCTTACGCGAATCATACGAACCTCGATGGTAGAAGAATTGGATAAGGATTATGTGCGAACTGCAATCGGCGCAGGTATTCCAAAGAGCGTAGTGGTTGCTAGAAACGTGTTCCGCAACGCTTTGATTACACCAATCACAACTCTTGGTATGAAGATTGGTTACCTTATGGGTGGCGCAATCGTTATTGAGGTGATTTTTGCACTACCAGGAATGGGTACCGCAATGTTCGACGGCATTAATGGCAACCAGCCAATGCTTGTGCAAGGCGTTGTTTTGGTTGTTGCAATCGCATTCATCTTTATAAACATTATTGTTGATTTGCTTTACGTGCTAATCAACCCAAGAATTAGGACGGTGTGACATGCTATTTGGAAAAAGTCAGGTAGTAGATGCCGCATCTAAGCCAGGCATCAAATTTAACAGATTTAAAAGCATGAGCTTAGGCTCTAAAATCTCGCTTATTGTGATTGCAATATTGGCGTTCTGCGCAGTATTCGCGCGATTCCTAGCGCCATGCGACCCAGTAAAGATTACGCAAAACTATCAGCCGCCAACAGGAGCGCACTGGTTTGGCACCGATAACCTTGGTAGAGACGTGTTCTCGCGCGTTATGTACGGCGCTCGCTACTCGCTGGTAATCGGCTTGTCGTCTGTGCTCTTTGCGTTGGTGATGGGCGCAATAATCGGCGCAATCGCAGCTGTGAGCCGCACTTGGATATCTGAGCTTATAATGCGATTGATTGATATAGTAATGTCTATCCCAGGAATCGCATTAGCGGCTGTGTGCCTTGCAATTCTTGGACAATCCATGATTGGTATCATCATTTCCATTGGTGTGCTTTACGTTCCACAAATCGCAAGAATTGTGCGCGCAAACATAATAAGCGAATATGGAAAAGACTACGTGCGTGCAGTAATCGTTTCTGGCGCTCGCGCACCTTGGATTTTGCTCAAGCATGTAACGCGTAATATTGCAGCTCCAGTTATGGTGTTCACAACGCTTTCTGTTGCAGACGCAATCGTGTTCGAGGCTTCTCTTAGCTTCATCAACGCTGGTATTCCAGAGCCAACGCCAACATGGGGCAACATTTTGTCTTCTGCTAAGGCAGGCGTTATCTTTGGATACTGGTGGCAGGCATTGTTCCCAGGCTTAGCAATCATGATTACCGTTTTGTGCCTTAACATTCTTTCTGAGGGCATTACGGATGCAATGGTTGCAGCTCCAACCGCTCCAGTAGCTAAGAGTGCTGCAGATGCGGATGCTGCTCGTAAGGAAGACAGGATTCTCACCGACCCAGTGGCAGCTTACAAGGAGCAGCACGACGCTTTGGTTGAGTCTTTGGCAAAGCTTCGCGAGGCCGAGTTAAAGCGCACGGATCGCTTGCAGCCAACGTCTACGGAGCCTCCAGTTATTGAGGTTAAAGACTTGTGCATTCAGTTCCCACGCTACGGCAGCGTAAACGTTGTGGATCACTTGAGCTTCTCTGTTCGTCCAGGCGAAACAATGGGCTTGGTTGGTGAATCTGGTTGCGGTAAGTCAATCACTTCGCTTGCGATTATGGGCTTGCTTGATCCAAAAGCTAAGATTAGTGGACAAATCCTCTTTAATGGCAAGGATCTTGTAAAGCTTAGCCCAAAGGAGCACAATGCTTTGCGTGGCCACGAGATTGCAATGGTTTACCAAGACGCGTTGTCTTCCTTAAACCCATCAATGCTTATTAAAGCGCAAATGAAGCAGCTAACTTCTAGAGGTGGCACTCGTAGCGCCGAAGAGTTGCTGGAGCTTGTAGGCTTGGATCCAAAGCGCACGCTTGAATCCTACCCGCACGAGCTTTCTGGCGGCCAGCGTCAGCGCGTGTTGATTGCAATGGCACTTACGCGAGATCCAAAGTTGATAATCGCAGATGAGCCAACAACCGCTTTGGACGTTACTGTTCAAAAGCAAGTGATTGACCTTCTTAACGAATTGCGCGAAAAGCTTGGATTTGCAATGGTGTTTGTAAGCCACGATTTGGCTCTTGTTGCTAAGGTTGCGCACTCGATTACCGTAATGTACGCAGGCCAGGTTGTTGAGCAAGGCTCCACTAAGGAAATCCTCACCGATCCGCATCATGAGTACACGCGCGGCTTGCTTGGCTCCGTAACTTCCATTGAGGCTGGTGCTCCAAGATTGCACCAGGTTCCAGGAACGGTTCCAAGCCCATCCGACTTCCCTAAGGGAGATCGATTCGCGCCGCGTTCTTCTCACCCAGATCAAGGACTTGACGTGCGCCCAGTAATGAAGCGCATTCCAGGAACGTGGCACTTCTACGCTGCGCCTCCAGAGCCAGAATCGGATGTGCCTTCCGCAATTTTGACCAACTCCGATAAAGGAGATGTGCGATGAACATGAATGTTAACGAAACAAACAAAACTCAAAGCGAAAATGGCGATGTTCCAATCATCGAGCTGCGCGACGCCGAAGTGGTGTTCACTACTCGAGCAGGATCTGGCTTATTCCATAAGAACAAGATTACGGCCGTAAACAAGGTGAATCTTAAGCTTATGCCAGGTAAGACGATTGGTATTGTTGGCGAATCTGGTTGCGGAAAGTCTACCACTGCAAACATTATGTGCGGACTCCAGCAAGTAACAAGCGGCAAGGTTTTGTTCAAAGGTCAAGACGTTACGCATAGAACTGCAAAAGAGCGCATGGATATTGGACGCGTGGTTTCCGTTGTGTTCCAGGATCCAGCAATGGCTTTGAATGCGCGCATGAGTGTGATTGACCAGTTGATTGACCCGCTTGTTGTGCACAAGATTGGAAGCAAAGCTGAGCGCGATGCTAGAGCCAAGGAGCTAATCCGAATGGTTGGTTTGCCTCATTCTGTTCTTGGTGCTTTACCAGGTCAGCTTTCTGGCGGACAGCGTCAGCGCGTGGCAATCGCTCGTGCGCTTTCGCTTAATCCAGATGCAATAATCGCAGATGAGCCAACTTCCGCTTTGGATGTTTCTGTGCGTGCTCAGATTTTGAATCTTCTTTCCGACTTAAAGAAGAAACTGAATCTTTCAATGGTGTTTATTAGCCACGATATTCAAACAATTAGATACATATCCGACGAAGTTGTTGTTATGAATCACGGAACGATTGTTGAGCGCGGCGAAACTCACCAAGTGATTAACAATCCGCAGGATGCGTACACAAAGATTTTGATGGGCGCGGCTCCTTCGCTTTTGCACCCAACGGAAGAAGAGTGCAAATAGTGTGAGCGGTGCGAGCAAGCGCTAGTCGCTAGTCGTTAGTCGCTAGCTTGAATGCGCGGGCGGTCTGTTAAGACCTTGCAGTAAATCCATGCAGGCCGCCCATTAATTGCAAAATCTAAAGTCATAAATCATAAATCAATAAGTCATAAATAATAAAAAATACGAAAGAAGTTTAATCATGGCAGAAAAATTCCACGGCGTTATTCCACCAGTAGTTACGCCATTAACGGCAGACGGCGAAGTAGACGTTGTTAGCTTTGAGCGCTCTCTTAACCGAATGATTGAGGCAGGCGTAGACGGCCTATTTACGCTTGGATCTTCTGGCGAAGTTGCGTTTAGCACAGATAAGCGCCGCCGCGAAATCATTGAAACCGTAATGCGCATTGTTGACGGCCGCGTGCCAGTGTTGGTTGGGTGCATCGATACGGAAACAAACCGCGTTATTGAGCATGCAAAGGAAGCTAAGGAGCTTGGGGCTTCTGCGATTGTTGCAACAGCGCCATTCTACGCACTTGGCGGCATGGCAGAAGTTGAGCGCCACTTCCGTCTTATTCACGAAGCTGTTCCAGATTTGCCTCTGTTCGCTTACGATATTCCAGTTTGCGTGCACACAAAGCTTCCAGGCGGTTTGCTTGTAAAGCTTGGTAAAGATGGCGTGCTTGCAGGCGTTAAGGATTCTTCCAACGACGACGTGTCGTTCAGGTTCCTTGTAGACGACAACAATAAGGCTGGCCATCCATTGACTTTGCTTACGGGTCAAGAGGTTGTTGTTGACGGCGCATACATGGCTGGCGCAGACGGTTCTGTTCCAGGACTTGCAAACGTTGAGGCCACTGGCTACGTGCGCATGTGGAAGGCTGCTCAGGCTGGCGATTGGGCAACGGTTAAGAAGGAGCAGGATTGGCTTGCTGCTTTGATGCGAATCGTTACTGTTCCTAGCGGCGTGGCAGGCTTTGGCGCTGGCGTTGGAGCGTTTAAGACCGCAATGGCGTTGCTTGGCGTGTTTGACACAAATCAGATGCCAGATCCAGTTTGCCCACTTAAGGGAGAAAACGTTGAAGCCGTTGCTGGCGTTCTTAAGGAAGTTGGCTTGACTTTGGCAAAGACTCCGCAAGAAGTGAGCGATTCCACAAAGTAACGTCTTAAGCGGTTTTTATTAGATTAATAATTTATTAGATAAATCACTTAAATAATTCGTTTATTTATTGGCATAGTAAGTAAATAGCGTTGCGGTGTGCGTTAATTCGTATGCCGCAATGCTAATAAATGCTAATAATTGCTTATAATTACTGATTAATGTTGCTTAAAAATTGCTAATTATGCTAATTAAAGCTTTAAAGGAGAAGCAAAGATGGCAGAAGTTATTATTGTAAAAGATCAAGATGAAGCTGGCGAGCTTTACGCAAAAGCAGTTGTAGATTTGATTAGTCGCAAGCCAGATGCAGTACTTGGCTTAGCTACGGGATCTAGCCCATTAAAGGCCTACGAACATCTTGCAAAGCTTGTTAAAGAAAATAATGTTGACGTAAGTCGCGTGCGCGGATTTGCTCTTGACGAATACATTGGATTGTCGTTAGAGCACGAACAGTCTTACCACAGCACAATCCGCAGAACCGTAACCGATTTAATCGGCCTAAACCCAGATTTAGTTCATGTTCCAGGAGATGTTCTTAACGGAGCGCCATTAAGCGAGGGCAGCAAGATTGCGCACGCTGGAGCTGACTACGATGCTGCTATTGCTGCTGCTGGCGGAATTGACGTGCAAATCTTGGGAATTGGCTCCGATGGCCACGTTGGATTCAACGAGCCAGGCTCTTCGCTTGCGTCTGGTACGCGCGTTAAAACACTAACCGAGCAGACTCGCGTAGATAATCGCAGATTCTTCGACGGAGATATTAACCAAGTTCCAACTCATTGCATAACGCAAGGAATTGGAACGATTTTGCGCGCTAAGCATCTTGTTCTTCTTGCGTTTGGCTCAAATAAGGCAGATGCTGTAGCTGCAACGCTAGAAGGCGGAGTAAGCTCGCTATGCCCAGCTTCCGCGCTTCAAATGCATCCGCACGCAACTGTGATTGTAGACGAAGATGCAGCAAGCAAGCTTAAGCTGGCAGACTACTATCGTTGGGTGTATGCAAATAAGCCATCTTGGCAAGGAATCTGATACTCAAGTCTAAAATTAAGTAACGTATTCAAAAGCACAAACTTCAAAAGCACAATCGCAGGTGAGTGAAATGTCAAAAAATGCATATTTAGACGCCGTAAATAAGATTGATGATTCACTAAAATCAAGTGAGGGGCGCAATTTTGTAGTGCGTAACGTGAGCGTTGTAGACGTGCGCGGAATTGTTCCTAACGCTTGGATTTTGGTTAAAGATGGCGTGATTATAGAAACGGGCATTTTAGATGAGGATCTTGCGCTTGCGATTAATGCTTGCGGATTGCGCGCATCTGACTTAAGCGTTGTAGACGGGCGTGGCTGTTTTGCTGCGCCAGGCTACATTGATTTGCACGCTCACGGAGCATGGGAGCATTCGTTTGACGATGGTGCTGAAGGGATTGCCATTGCGCGCGCGTATCACATGCTTCATGGAACAACTAGGCAAGTTCTTAGCTTGATTACAAACCCTCTTGACGTAATGCAAGAGAATTTGCGTACTGTTAAGCGCGTTATGCAAACGCGACCAGATGTGCTTGGATCTCACTTAGAGGGGCCGTTCTTGGCGCTTTCTAGAAAAGGAGCGCACGATCCTAATTGCCTAGTGGACCCTACTCCCGAGCGCGTTGAGGCGTTGCTTGAGGCGGCGGATGGCACTTTGCGCCAGATTACTTTGGCTCCAGAGCGCGAACACGGCATGGAGGCGATTAAGCGTTTTGTAGAAGCTGGCGTGATCCCAGCAGTGGGGCATTGTGACGCGGATTATAAAACCGCGCGCGCGGCTTTTAACGCTGGCTCTACGCTTATGACTCACATGTTTAACGCTATGAACGGCATTCATCACCGCAAGCCAGGCCCAATTCCTGCAGCCTTGGAGGATTCGCGTGTAACGATTGAGCTAATTAACGACGGTTTCCACGTTGAAAACCCCGTTTTGCGAATGGCGTTTAAGGCAGCGGCTGGAAGAATTGCGTTCGTAACGGATGCTATGGCTGCAACAGGATGCGCAGATGGCGCTTATAAGCTTGGCGCTTTAGACGTTACAGTTACGGGCGGCCACGCAAGGCTTGTTTCTAATGGCGCTATTGCGGGGTCTACTTTGATTCTAGAAGTTGCTATTAAGCGCGCTGTTAAAGAGCTTGGAATCGGATTGCCAGAGGCGATTGCTGCTGCGACTATTGTTCCTGCTCGCGCGCTTGGAGTAGATAAGCCGAATGCTATAACTAGTGCTCCTTTGGGCTTAGTTGAAAAGGGGTACGCAGCCGATTTGCTTTTGCTTGATCCAGGAACTTTGGCAGTTGAGCACGTTTGGTGCGACGGCCATAAAATTTCGTAACGTAAATCGTATCGTTGCGATTAATCGTGATGCTGTAGTACTCAGGCATCACCATTGAAGATGAAAGAACCGCTCTCGTTAAGTGAGCGGTTCTTCCATTTATTTAGTGCTTTTGCAGTCTATTAAGCAAAATCGACTGAATAGGCTCGTAATGGTCGTTCACAGCTTGCCTATATCCGTCTGCGTCTCCAGCAATAGCCGTTTTTAGCATAAGTTCGTGCGCTCTAGCGGTTTTTTCAAGCTCGTCCGAAACTTCCAGCCCCAATTGTGGCAAAACAGCCATATGTACAAGCCACAAGCATCGCACGAATTGCTCTGCAATCGTATTGTTTACCGCGCGCAAAATGCCCGTGTGAAAAGCAATGTCTTGTTCCAAGAACGTTTTTCCAGCATGCGCTTCTTTAGTCATTATTTCCGAAAGTGCTTCCAGCTCTGGATGCTGCGTTCCTTTAAGTGACTCAACCACCTTATCCGCGCATCCAAGGTCTAGGAATTTTCGCATTTCTACAACGTTATTCAAGTCTTCAAAATTCTTATTAATGGAGATTAAGGAGCGAAAAGCGAGTGTTTCCACCATTGGATCCAAAGATAGCGAGCCAACAAACATGCCTTTTCCTTGCTTAACTTCCACAATGTTAAGCGCTTCCAGCTTGCGAATCGCCTCGCGAACCGACGACCTTGATGCGCCAATCAAATTGCATAGCATTGGCTCAGTTGGCAGCATGTCTTTTGGTTGCAAGCGTTCTCTTAAAATAAGCGATCTGATTGCGTCCATTGTTTCATCGCAGCGCTTTCTTGCTGCGATTGGAGCGGAGTTAGAGCTTGCTTGCAATAACGATAAGCGGTCTAGTGTTGTCATCTCATCGTCTTCGCGGCTGCTAAATGTCTCTTCCATTTTGGCTCCTTTCAGTTCGCTTGAGTCTTCTCTCTTTTGTATCTTCCATTTTTTCGTTTTTGTGTACTTTGTTTTTGTGTACTTTGTTTTTGAAACCTGTGTGCAAACTATCTTGCTGCCAAAGTGAGGAATCTATTTCTGTTATATAAATTCCAGTAGTCTCTCTTTCCCACATTAGTTGCAAAGTTCGTTTATTGCTAGAGCTAAGGCATTGATAAACGTGGTGGAACGGGTTTATACACACGCTTTTTGCCCATGTTTTTCCGCCGTCGTAGCTAAATCTCACAACTCCGCGACCGCGGTACGGCATCATTTGGCTTGCGTTTGCAAATGCTATGCAGTCTGCGTTTTGTGCGTTTCTATCGTTTTCGCTGCTAAAGCAGGTTGCGCTCGGCTGGCTGAATATCTCTGGCAAACTTGTGTCAAAAATCAGCTCGCTCCACGTTTCTCCACAATCGTGACTAATGGCTTTGCCTACACATCCCGAGCGATTTTGATTGCGGAAGAAAGCTAGAATATCGCCATTTTTGCGTTCAACAAACACAGTTTCGGAGCTTGTTGCATCGTCGTCTTGCATTGTTGCAGGGTCTACGATTTTTCCGTTGATTAATCGCCCTTCGTTAATCATTTTGCCTCGGCTCCACGTTTTGCCGTCGTCGTCTGAAATAAGTGCTCCCGAAGAATAGTGCGATTTGCTTTGGCCGCTGCAATAAAATGGCACGAGTATTCTGCCGTAATGTTTCTCGCTGTGTCTAATAACAATTCCGTTCCCTGGGCACACTCCCGCAAAGCTCATCCACGGCTCCTTAACCATGTGGTCGATTAAGCGTGGCGCACTCCATGTTTTGCCGTCGTCGTCCGAATAGATTTGCGCTATATAACACGTTTTTTCGGCAAATAATGGCTGACTTTCGCTTGCAATTTCTGGCGATTTCCATATGTTCCACGTGGAACAGTCGCAAGTTTGATTACTGTTCAAGATGTTGTTTGAATCGTCATTCAAATCGTCATGCGAATCGCAATTTTTTATGCTTCCGTCTGGGAAAACTAGCCACTTTGTTGCGAATTCTTTTTCGCTAGAATCGCATGGCAATTTTACGGCCGCACTTGCGTCCATTGCCGCCGCGTACTTGCCGCCTAAGCGGTCTATAAGCTTGATTCTTCCGCATTCGTCTACGCCTACAACGGTTTTGCAATTTGTTAGCCCAATTCCGCCAGGATTAATGTCGATTAATACGTTAATTCTTTCGCTTTTGCCTTCTGGGTCTAAAACAGGGCAGGAGTCGATTGCGCTCGCGCCTAGTTTTCCAAGGTTTTTGCCAGGCATGTTGATTACGGTTTGCAAAGGATCCCACGTTTTTCCGCCGTCCGCGGATCTGCGAATCACAAAGTTTATGTGGTTTGGAGCGTCGTTTGAAACGCTGGTTCGCTGGTCTGCTCCTGCGATTAGCGTTCCCATGTGCGTCTTTACGAGCGACGGTATTCTGTAGCTGCGAGAGCCCGCATATCCCGTGTCAAATAGTGCAGTTGTTACAAGTGGCTTTACTCTTGATATTCTTTGGATTTGGCCTTCGGTTAGTGCGCTAAAATAGATTCCGCCTATTCTGGCTTCGCCCATTAATCGCACTCCGCGCAAGTCTTCGCCAATGCTTACGGCGTCTAAATCTGGTATGTTTGCAAACCAGAATTGCCCTATGTTGTGCGACTGGCTGTATCCGTCTACGTAAATGTCGGTTGCTCCGCGATTTGCGCGAATAATCAAGTCGTGCCATTCGCCGTCGTCAACGCTTGCGGCTGCTTCGATTACGCTTTTTACGCACGTTTCGCTGTCGATTAGCGTGATTTTTATGCCTTCTGGCCCTGCGTACACGCTTATTTTTTCGCTAGATTCTAGATTAGTTTTTGTTCCAGCAGTTCCAGCAGCAAAAAGCACTCCGTGTTGGCCTGGGCCGCGCAATCTAAATTGAATGTGCAGCGTTCCGCTCGCTTTGCAAGATACGCGTTTTATGTCTCTTGCGCAAATCGTAGGTCCTGCAAACCATATGTCTGGCTGTGTCTGTGTGGCCGAATTTGCGATTTCTTCTGGATTTGGCAAGTGGTTTGAGTAGTAAAAGTAGTAGATTTGCGAAGATTCTGCCTGCGCTGCACACACTTCGGCCGCTTTTTCGCTCACTCTTTGCGGCCCAAGATTCGTTGCGCTCGCAAAGCATTGGTATCCGTCTAAATAGAATCGGCTTCCAAAACTGCCGTACGTTACTGCAAAATCATGTTCGCGCCCGTCGCATGCGCCTAGCGCATCTTCCATGTGTAGCGCAATTTCTTTCGCACCGTTTGCGTCTGCGCTATCTTCTAAAAGATTTTGCGCAACAAGTAGTGGAGCATCTTCTTTAATACTTATTTTTATTATTGGAGTTGCGTGCTCTTGATGCGCGGAAGCTTGCGATTTTTGCGCGGGCTTAATATTTAATAAATCGCAATCCGCATTTGCTACAAATTTGAACCTTATTATTCCTTCGTTCTGATTTATTCCATCGTTTTTATCTTTACGATTGATGCTCGATGCGTTTTCTCTATATTCTTTGATTTCGCTAGATGGTGTAATTTTTATTGTGGCATGGCTAAATCGCGTATGCGTCGAACCCTCGATATCCGCGATATCTTCAATAAGGTTCGTCGTCTTCGTTGAACGACGTTCCATTTTAGTCCTCCATGACCGTAAAAATTAAAACACCAATGTTTTAACACGTATGACGTCTTATGACGTTCACTATTCAGTCTATCACACATTTTTAAGCAAATGCACAATTGTTGCACATGATGTTGCAGTCGTTGCCACAAAATAAAAAAGAACGTTGAAAAATCAACGTTCTTAAAGAGTGCGAACGGCGGGACTTGAACCCGCACGAGTATACACTCACTGCCACCTGAAGACAGCGCGTCTACCATTCCGCCACGTTCGCATACAGACCACAAAGCTACCATATTTGCGCGCTTTTAGCAAATACTACCCTTGTGTGTTGCGCTCCGAAGTGCATTCGACTTAGAGCGCGCTCACGTCTTTGCTTGGTATTGCGCGAGGTTTGAGTATTTCTCTCCTCGCAAGTGACGCGCACTTTTGCGGATAGTTTATGAACGTTAATATTCTAAGGTTTTAGGTTTTGGGATGGCGCTATTTATTGCTCGTAGAGAAATACATCAAACCTTCTGAATATCTAGAACTTTTGCGTGGTTTTCATCGCCGAGATTCTCGATTTTTCTTCTTCATTCGATGAATCACCATTTCATGCTGAGGTTCATCTCATTCAGTGCGAAAAATCTCGAATCTCTACTTCACTTGACGTAACCTATGTAATCTTGTAACGCGTGAACAGATGTGACGCACTTTGTACCATATTTGGCCTAAATCACGTACAAAACGCGGAAAAGCAGATCATGTTGCTGCGCGGTCAAAGCGCGCAGCAACAAGCAAACTATCCACGCGAGCCATTTTCGTAGTAGTGCGCAAGCGATTCATCGCGGAACTCTTCAAAATATCCGCCGTCAATCGACGCGCGAATGTCGTCTAGAAGCTTAACAAAGAATCGCTCGTTGTGAATAGTGGCAAGCGTGTATCCGTTCATCTCTTTAGCGCGCAGCAAATGGCTAACATACATGCGCGAATAATGCGTGCAAGTGTAGCAATCGCATCCAGCTTCAAGTGGTCCCTGGTCGTGCTTAAATTCCGCGCGCTTTACGTTGTAGCGTCCGTGGCGAGTAAAAATCGCGCCGTTTCGGCCGCATCGCGCAGGGGCAACGCAATCAAACGTATCTCCGCCGTTTTCTACGCAAGCAAAAATGTCGTCTACTGCAGCAATTCCAAGCACGTGGCGAGGGCGATTTTCTGGCATAGCATCGCAAATCCAAGCGCAAGTGTCTCCAATAATGCGCTTTTCAATCGCTCCGCCAATTCCAACGCCGTCAAAGTCGAGTGAAGCAATCTGCTGCGCCGCGCGCCTACGCAAATCCTCGTAATTTGCTCCTTGAACAACTCCATACAACGCCTGATACGGCTTTCCTAATCGCGCCTCGGTCAATCGCTTGTGTTCTTCAACGCAACGCTTAGCCCATCGGAAAGTGCGCTCAACAGACTCCTCCTGGTAGCGGCGAGTGTTCATAAGCGTTGTAAGCTCGTCGAAAGCAAACATAATATCCGCTCCAAGCTTGTGCTGAATCCCCATTGAGATTTCTGCGCTGAATCTGTGAGTTGATCCGTTTAGAGGAGACTTAAAAGTAACGCCATCTTCGTCAACGAATGCCATGCGCTCTTTGCCAGCTGCGATTACGTCGTCGGACTTCATGCCAGTAACGTCCATGGCAAGCGTCTTTTTGAATCCCGCTCCAAGCGAAAGCACTTGGAATCCGCCAGAATCTGTGAAAGTTGGACCATCCCAGTTCATAAACTTTGCAAGGCCGCCAGCTTCGTCTAAAATGTCTTCGCCAGGGCGCTCATACAAGTGGAATGCGTTAGAAAGCATGCATTGGCCGCCCAAGTCTTTGATTGATTCTGGTAGCACGGCCTTCATTGCGCCTTGTGTTGCAACTGGCACAAACGCAGGCGTGTGAATATCGCCATGAGGCGTGCGAATCACACCAGTTCGCCCGTATCTGGCTCCGTCTTTTCCCTTGCCGTCTGCAGCATTTTCTAAACGTGTTTTTGTTGTAAACGAGAATTCGCTGCGATCTCCTGGCTTACCAGGCTCTGCTCCGCGTGGGTGTTCAATAAGATTAGTCATACCTTTTACTCTATTAGAAGGCATGACGATACGCGCATAAGTTGCGGTATTGCGCGCGGAAAAGTCGCAAGCAGCCGTTCGTTAAATTTTACGTGTTTTTATAATTTTTATAAAAATAGTTAGCTAATTTATGGGTTATATGTGGTATTTATACGGCATTTATACTACTAAATATTCAGGTAATTTTAAGAGCGGCACGTTTAACTCGTATTGTAAACGAAAAATTGTGTAAAAATTGCACATTAATTGCATATTAGCTTGTATGAATTTGTGTAATCAGATTAGAGTATGCTTTGTAAAAGATTTAAGGAGGATTAATGGCTGACGATATTTACGATTCTAAGGCCTACGATTCTAGTGAAGAGCATAATGGCAATGCTTCACAAAGCCAATCGGAGCCAACGAGCGCGCAGGAAAATCATGTGGAGTCAGAGCAGATTTATAGACCAGCTCCAGAATACGGAGCGTATGGCCCTGTAGACGCGAGTGATGCAAATAATGGTGATGCAAATAAAAATAGCGGTGATTCTAATCATTCTGGCGAATCGTTGCAAAATCAAGAGCAAATTGGCGCGAATGGTGCAAGTGTAGCGAATAGCGCAAATAGCCGTGATTATGCAAATTCAGAATACGGAAACGGTTTAGATAACCCATTTTTGCCATATGGCGATCCATATAATGCAAATGGCGAGCAAAAGCGAACTAGATTCGGCAATCCTTACGATTTGAGCGATGACAATAGCACGGATAGTAGCGATGACAATAGCGCTGATAATAGCGCGGAAAGTCAGCCTGCTGAAGCGCCAAATCAAGTGCTAAATCAAGTGCCAGATCAAGCGTCAAGCCAAATGCAAAGCCAAACTCCAAATGTGGTTTATAAAAAGCGCAGGTTTAAGGCGGAATATAAAGAAAACTCAACAATAATGGTGGCAATTGTGTCGTCCATTATTTCTGCAATTGTGTGCGTTGTTGTAATGGCGTTTGTTCTTACTCAAGGCTTGATTCCTATTCCAGGCGCTGGAACACTTGCAGATGTGGGTGCGCAAAGTCCTTCAAAAGGAACAGCCGTAGTAAAAGGCGGTCAGTCTCCCGATTGGCGCTCGGTTGCTAAAAATGTTTCTGGCGGCGTTGTGTCTATTCAAGCGCGCAACAGCAAAAACATGAGCAAAGGCTCGGGTGCAATAATCGACAAGCAGGGTCACGTTGTTACAAACAACCACGTTATTGCTGGCATGCAACAGCTTCAAGTAACGCTTTCTAACGGTCAGATTTACAAGGCTAAGCTCGTTGGAACAGATAAAACAACTGATTTGGCTGTGCTTAAAGTAGACGGTTTGCCTAGCAGCATAAAGCCAGTTGATTTTGCGGATTCGGACGCGCTCGCAGTTGGCCAGCCAATAATGGCAATCGGAAATCCGCTTGGATACGACGATACTGCTACAACAGGCATTGTTTCTGCGCTTAATCGCCCAGTTTCTGTTATGGACGATCAAAGTCGTTCGGAAATCGTTACAAATGCTGTACAGATTGATGCCGCAATTAATCCAGGTAATTCTGGCGGCCCAACTTTCGACGCTTCTGGGAAAGTGATTGGTATTAACTCGTCTATTGCAGCAACTTCTGCAAGAGGTGGCACAGCAGGCTCTATTGGAATCGGCTTTGCTATTCCTTCTAACCTTGTTAAGCGCGTGGTAAACGAGATCATTAAGCATGGTTCTGTAAAGCACGTTGCTCTTGGAATTATGGTTAAAAGCGTAAACGTAACGCAAAATAACATTACGCGCGGAGGCGCTCAAGTGGCGTCTGTAACGCCTGGTGCTCCTGCTGCAAAGGCGGGAATGCGTGCTGGAGATACAATCGTAGCGTTTAATGGCAAGTCGGTTACAAGCAACTACTCGCTGCTTGGATTTGTGCGCGCTACCGCTTTGGGAGATAAAGCAACAATAACGGTTGTTCGTGGAAACGGAACCGTCAATTTAACTGTTAAGTTTAACCAAGAAGAAGCTGCGGTTAATGGTGCAACTCGCCAAGACCCTCGCTCGCTAAGAAGGCGTGGCAATAAGAAGCCTGATTCTTCCCAAAATAAGAGCCAAAAGGGCAGCGGCGGCGATTCTTCGGATGACGACGACGATCCTTTGGATCAGCTTCCTAGAGGCGGAGACGACGATTCCGACGACGGAGGCATTTTTGACCCATTCGGTTTTTGGTAAACTGATAGTATGACTTACAAAGATTTTGGCCAACTTGCATCGGAGCGGTTTTCTGCACGCGACTTTTTGAATAAGCCGATTGAGCAAAACGTTTTAGAGTCAATATTGCACACTGCTTCTCTTGCGCCAAGCTGGAGCAACACAAGAGCTTACGCGCTTGCGATTGCGCAAGGTGGCAAAAAAGACAACATTGTAAAAGCTTATTTAGATAAGTGCAATGCAATGCTTAAAGCCAAAGATAAGAGTTTGAGCGAATCTGAGCGCGCTCAGTTTGCTCAAGAGTCAGCGCCTAATGGCGACGTTCCTGTTGCAAATCCGTACCCTAGCGACTTAAAGCAGCGAAGCGCTAAACTCGGTCTAGCGTTATATTCGCATTTAGGAATTGAAAGGCACGATTTTGCAGCCAGGAACGCCCATACGCGCAGAAATTTCGAGGCTTTTGGAGCGCCTGTTATTGGCTTTGTTTTAGCTAGGCGTGATTTTATGCCGTTTGCTGCAATGGACGCTGGCCTTATGTTGCAAACGCTGTTTCTTGCTGCTAAAGATTTAGGCGTTGACTCTTGCCCGCTTGGCGTTTTGGCAACTTGGCGAGATCCGCTAGACGCGGAGTTTGATGTTCCAGAAAACATGGAGCTTTTAACTGGATTTGCGCTTGGGTATGCTAGTGATTCGCACACGAACGAGTTTAGGGCCGAGCATCCAAAGATTGAGCTGCTGTAGCGGTTGTTTAGTGATTGCTCAGTGGATGTTTAACGGTTGTTTAGCGATTGCTAAGCAACCGTTTTGCCTATTTTATATGCGCTTTGCGCTCGTAAATAGTGGCAGTGCTTTCCCAAACAAGAGCCTTCCAAGATGTTTTAACGTTAGAAACAGAATGCGCTTTGTAATGCGAAATGTTGTAGTTTAATGCCAAGAAGTAGTACCACGGTTGGTTGGATTCGCTAACAAAAAACTCTGGCTCGCCCTTTGCAGCGCACGCCGCCAGCTCTTTTTCTTGTTGGCTTGCGCTAGAGCTTTCGTTTGTTATAAAAGTCTTGTTTTTGTAAGCGCAATCTATAATATTCTTAGAAAAATAAGGGTTTGCGCCCACTAAAAGCCACGAATATTGGTGAGTGTCGGCTTCTTCGTGCGAAATAACGTTTCCACTTTCGTCAACTTGCTCGTAATTATGGAGCCAAGATGCTACAAAACGCTTATTTTGCAAGTGATTACTAGATATGTATTGTGCTACAGCTCTAGACGGCGAATAGTCAAACAGAATGTCGTTTACGCAAGCAAACGCGTTCCAAATTAGGCTTGGTGCAAGAATTATTGAAATTAGCACGTTGATTTTCAAAGCTTTGTTTTTGGTAAGTCTTGTTTTATTTTTATAAAGATTAGTCGGCTTGACTTTAGCAAGTGCAGATTTTGCAAAAATGGCAACTTTAACAAAAATCGCAGGAATATCCTTGCTGCTAAGAGGCTCTTTTATGTGACTAATCCAAAGCACACTAAGCAAAAACACAAAGATTAGACCTGCGTGGTGAAGCGTAAAATAGCGAACAGCTACGATTGTAAGAACAAGATAAGGGATTACAAGAACCGCAAGAAGTTTTCTGCGCTTGGCGATTCTAATTGCAAATGCCCAAATCGCAAGGCTAAACAGCGTGCATATTGCAATTGGCAAAAAGTCAAAAGGCATTCTTCGCATTGAAATATCGCCATAAAAGCTTGTAAACATGCTTTCGGAAGGCATTACAAATATAAAAGCGAAGCATTTTGCGATTGTTGAATTGCCATCAATCGTTGCGCGAGTGGCGAACGCATTTTTTGCGGGCCATGCAAGAGCAAGGTTTGCAACGCCAAAAATGGCGATTAATCCCCAAGATATAAGTCGCGCCAAATTTAATGAGATTGTTGTTTTAATCGCGTGAAGAATGTCACTAAAATTAAGAGTTTTGCCACATGCTTTGTTACATGCTTCACTGATATTTTTGCTAAAAACTCGCCAAATCCAAGCAATTGTAAATCCTGCAGCAAACGCGATTCCATACACGCTAAGCAAGCACATAAACATAAGACTAATCGCAAGTTTGCAAGCGCTAGAAGTCTTAGAATCCGCACTATTCCAGTAATGCGCCGCTACTAACAAGCTTAAGCAAAGCAAGGCATATGGTCGCGATGTAACTCCGTATTGGAAGCAAACAAAATAAGTAAAAGGAATAAGAAAAGTTGCAAGGCTGCTTGCGTGCTTAAAAGGCGACTTAAAAATAAGCCACGCGCCAAGTAAGCTTGCGCAAACCAGCTGAATTCCCTTAATTCCAAACTCGTATGGAACGCCATTTTTGGCTGCAATCGCAAGTAAAAGATTCCAAAAAGGAGGGTGACCTTCGTAATGCGTTCTAACGCTAAAAATGCTTGCGATTGGCGAATCGCGCGCAATCAGCCAGCTTTGAGCTTCGTCAAACCAAGGTTCGTGGAAACACATTACGATTGCAATAATCGCAATGTATAAAACAAAAGCCAATAGTTGTGCCAATGTGCGCGCGTTATGTGAGCTTTGTAAATTGCGTAGCTTTAAAATCCGCATTACCGTTAACTCTTAAATCCGCAATACTCTCAATTGCAAACAATTGCTAATTTTGACTTAAAGCGGCAAGCCTACGCGCATTAGCAACAGCATACAAGCTGATTCCAGCAGCAACGGATGCGTTAAGCGATTCAACAGCGCTAGAGATTGGGATTCCAGCAATAGCATCGCAAGCTTCGCGCGTTAGGCGACTCATGCCTTTGCCTTCGCTTCCAAGCACTACTACAAGCGGATCGGTTTCAAAGCCAGTTTCGCCAACAAGCTTATCGCCGCCGCCATCCAGGCCAATCGCGTACCATCCGCGTTCGCGCAAACCTTGAATCGCCTTGTTTAAATTCACAACTCGAGCAACAGGCAAGTGCGCTGCGGCTCCTGCAGAAACCTTCCAAGCTGCAGCCGTAACAGATGCGCTTCTGCGCTCTGGCAAAATTACGCCATTTGCGCCAAAAGCGGCTGCAGATCGAATAACAGCACCAAGATTTTGCGGATCGGTAACGCCATCTAGCGCTATAAACAATGGGCGTGCGTTAATGCGTGCAGATGCAGAATCCGCTGCTTCCATAGCGCGAGCCTTCTTTTCTGCGCGATCAACAAGCTCTTGCAACGAAGAGTATTGATAAGGCTGCACCTTTAAAATAATGCCCTGATGATTAGTGCTGTGAGCAATGCGATCCATCTCCAGGCGATCCGCCTCCAAAAGTCGCAAGCCCTGCATGCCAGCAAGCTTAACGATTTCGCGCGTGCGATCGTCGTGCTCAATGCGATTTGCAACATAAAGCTGCGTGCTAGGAACGCCTACGCGCAAAGCTTCAAGAGCTGCATTTCGCCCAATAACCAACTCATCGCTATCTGTGCCCAACTTATCTACTCTGCGTCTTGCAGCCAAACGCGGATCGGCAAAAGTGCGCTTGATTGCAGCCTTTTTAGCAAAATAAGCCTTATGGTAAACGCGGTCTTCTGCCTTAGGAGTAGGACCCTTGCCGCGCAATGCATTACGATGTTTTCCACCCGACCCCTTGGTCGGTCCTTTTTTCATAGCCATATTCTTATTTTCACACGCCCCCGAGGCATTAGTATTTGGCGCTTTATGTGGCATAATAGAACGGTACTTAATTATTGTTATTGCAATAATCCACAACCGCGCAATAATCAAGATTTTGAGTCAACTTTGCATAAAATTTTGATTATTGACTACTCCGCGGCGCTCCCAAGGGGGAAAATATGGTTGATCAAAGCGATCAATCCAAAGATCCGTCATTGCAAGACGCACAAAGTGTTGCAGATGCGCTTAATGTAAATGTTTCTACTGGTTTAAGTAGCGATGAGGCTTCTAGAAGGCTCGAGCAATTTGGCCCGAATGCTCTAGCTGGTGCTCCTAAAACGCCA
The DNA here is from genome assembly GCF_049815665.1 of Gardnerella piotii. NCBI lineage: Bacteria > Bacillati > Actinomycetota > Actinomycetes > Bifidobacteriales > Bifidobacteriaceae > Gardnerella > Gardnerella piotii. The sequence goes on along the minus strand of NZ_CP187450.1, from coordinate 15,158 downwards.
GCGTGGAAGAGGTTCCTCGAACAGTTTAAAGATCCGCTTGTTTACTTGCTTATAGCGGCAACTATTATTTCCGCAATCGCATGGTTTGTTGAGCGCGCACAGCATGGTGGCGAAAGTGGCGGCGAAGTTTTGCCGTTTGACTCAATAGTTATAATCGTGATTCTTATAGCGAATGCAGTTTTGGGCTATATTCAAGAGTCGCGCGCGCAAGAAGCGGTTGAGGCGCTGGCAAAAATGAGCGCTCCACAAACGTCTGTTCTTAGAGATGGGCGAGTTATGCGCATAGATACGGCGGATGTTGTGCCTGGAGATATTTTGGTTCTTGGCGAAGGCGATGCTGTTTCTGCAGATGCAAGGCTTATTGCAGCAGCTTCTTTGCGCGTTGCGGAAGCAAGCCTTACGGGAGAATCGGTTGCCGTTAGCAAGCGTCCAGAAACTCTAGCTTCGCCAAAGTCTTTGGCAGACCGCACAAACATGGTGTTTAATGGCACTGCCGTAACGCAAGGCACTGGCCGCGCAATCGTCACGTCTACGGGCATGAAAACTCAGGTTGGAAAAATCGCAGATATGCTTTCTAGTGCGCAAGAAGAAGCCACTCCTCTCGAGAAAGAGATGGTTCGCGTATCTAAGGTTCTTGGAATCGCAGTGTGTATTATTGCAGCCGTTGTGCTTGCGTCTATGTGGGCTCTTGAAGGCTTCCATACTATTGAAGACGTTATAGATTCTTTGCTTCTTTCTGTTTCTCTTGCTGTTGCTGCTGTTCCAGAAGGCTTAGCGGCTATTTTAACGGTTGTTCTTGCTTTGGGCGTTCAGCGCATGGTAAAGCATCATGCTGTTGTTAAAAAGCTTTCGTCTGTAGAAACTCTTGGCTCTGCATCTGTTATTTGCTCCGACAAAACGGGTACTCTAACTCGAAACGAGATGACTGTTGAGCGCGTTATAACACCTAGCGGCCAAGTACAGCTTACGGGTAGTGGGTATAAGCCAGAGGGACGAATGGTTTTGCTGGATTCTTTAGATGCGGATTTGGCGGTTCCTCCAGCTCTAGCTACAGAGGTGATTGGAGCGCTCGGCTCTGGGTATTTAGCAAACGATGGCGATTTGCACTACAATGAATCGTCTGGCGCATGGCAGCCAGTTGGCGACCCTACCGAGGTTTCGCTTATTGTTGCGGCTCGCAAAACCAAGGCAGACAAGCGTTACGCTCATCTTAGTCGCGTTGCGGAAGTGCCGTTTACTTCTGAGCGCAAGCGCATGTCTGTTGTTGTTAAAGACGATTCGGATTCTGGAAATCTTATTGTTTGCGCAAAAGGCGCTCCAGATGTTTTGCTTTCTTATTGCACGCGAATCGCAGTAGCTGGCGCTGTTCGTCCGCTTACAGAAGGAGACCGCGAAGAAATTCTTGCAAACGTGGAAAAGCTCTCTGGCGAAGCTTATCGCACGCTTGCAATGGCGTATAGGCCGCTTGGCGTAGATAGTTTAGCTAAAGTTAGCGGCATGGTTTCTAATGCTGCAGGTCAAATCGCAGATGTTGCCGAGCAAAGCGACGTTTTGGAATCTGATTTGATTTGGAACGGCATGGTTGCGATTATTGATCCTCCTAGAATCGAAGTTCGAGATAGCGTTGCTCAAGCGCATCGTGCTGGAATCCGAACTGTTATGATTACTGGCGACCATCCGCTTACGGCTGCTCGAATCGCTAGCGACCTTGGCATTATTGGAAAAGATGAGCATGCTCTTACTGGCGATGAGCTTGACGAGTTGCTTTCTAGGGATGACGACAATATTGCTTTCGATGATGCTATTAGCAAAGTGAGCGTGTATGCGCGCGTTGCTCCGGAGCACAAGCTTGCGATTGTTTCCTCGCTTCAAAGGCAAGGCAATATTGTTGCTATGACTGGCGATGGCGTAAACGATGCTCCTGCTGTAAAGTCGGCAGATATTGGCGTTGCAATGGGCATTACGGGTACGGAAGTCACTAAAGAATCTGCCAAGATGATTTTGGCGGACGACAACTTCTCTACAATCGTCGCAGCTGTGCGCGAAGGTCGCGGAATTTTCGACAATATTCGTAAATTCTTGAGATATTTGCTTAGCTCCAACGTTGGCGAAGTGTTCACCGTGTTTGGTGGCGTAGTGTTTGCTGGCGCTTTGGGAATTACGCAGCCAAACTCTGTAGGCGTGACTTTGCCTTTGCTCGCAACGCAATTGCTTTGGATTAATTTGCTTACGGACGCGGCTCCTGCGCTCGCAATGGGTGTTGATCCGCAAACGGATGACGTTATGAATAGGCGTCCGCGAAGACTTACGGATAGCGTTATAGATAAGCCAATGTGGGGAGACATTGTGTTTATTGGTGTGATTATGGCAGCTATAACGTTGATTGGCATGGATATGCATTTGGCTGGCGGATTGTTTACGGACCGCTCCACAACTGTTTTAACTCATGCTGCTCAAATGACTCACGCGCGCACAATGGGCTTCACTATTCTTGTGTTTGCGCAAATGCTTAATGCTCTTGCATCTCGCTCGCATTTACAAAGCGTGTTTGTTGGCTTGTTTGCAAATCGTTGGCTTTGGGGTGCAATCGCAGTTTCCGTAGTGTTGCAGCTTGCTGTAATTTATATACCATTCCTTAATGGTCCGTTTGGCACAGTTCCGCTCGACTTTATGGAGTGGGTGGAGTGCCTTGGTCTTTCAATGGTTGTGCTTATTGCTTCGGAGTTAAGAAAGTGCGTTTTGCGTTTTATTGCTAAGCGCAAAGCTGCATCTTCTGTTGCAATGTATGCCTAATATTTTCGACCGCGGCACGCGCTACACTTGGCATATAAGTGTGTTTAAGTGTTTATTTTACGAAGTTTTATCGCAAGGAGATTTGACGTTATGCTGTTGTCTGATCGCGACATTCTCAAAGCTCATGACGAGGGTCATATTGATTTGACTCCATGGACCCCACAAATGGTGCAGCCTGCGTCGATTGATGTGCGGCTCGACCGATTTTTCCGCTTGTTTAATAATCACGCTTACACGTACGTGGATCCTGCGGAAAACCAGGGGGAGTTGACTGAGCAGTTTGCGGTTGCACCAAATGAGCCTTGGATTTTGCATCCTGGCGAGTTTGCGCTTGGCTCCACTTGGGAGTATGTGAAGTTGGATTCTACGATTGCTGCGCGCTTAGAAGGCAAAAGCTCGCTTGGTCGTCTTGGAATTTTGACTCATTCCACGGCTGGCTTTATTGACCCAGGTTTTGAAGGTCACATTACTTTGGAGCTTTCAAACGTTAGTACGCTGCCAGTTAAATTGTGGCCAGGCATGAAGATTGGGCAAATGTGCTTCTTTAAGCTGAGTTCTCCATGCGAGAATCCTTACGGTTCTTCTGTTAACGGATCTCACTATCAAGGTCAGCGCGGTCCAACTCCGTCTAGGTCTTACGAGAACTTCTATCGCGCAAATTTGGAAGATTAGTATTAATTAAGATTTGATTATCCTCGATTAGTCTTGATTAGTCTCGATTTTTAAGAAAAATCAGGGGAAAAGTAGAAAACTTTCAGCAAGTTATCAGCTAGTTTACTAGCAGCGCTAAGGATTATGTGTTTTCATAATATTAGTGAAAAACTTAAAAGGTAATTCACGAAAGCTTATTCATATTTTTCCTTAAATTTAAACCCCAGTCCAATCGGCTGGGGTTAAATTTTTATGCAGTGTTCGCTGTGTAAATGCCAAAGCTGTGCCGTATGCTGTAGTTATGACTAATCATAACGGTGTGATCTCTAGTGAGTTCGACAACGGCGAATTTAACAATAATGATTTTGGCGGCGGAGATTTTGGCGGCGGAGATTTTGGCGGCGGAAATAACGGCAACAGCAACGCCAATAATGGCGATTTTGGCAGCGAAGACAATGCTTCTGGAGCTTCAAATGGCCTTCATGCTGGCCGCGAATCTAGTGTTGTTCCAGGCAGATTCGGCGAAGATTTGCATGTAAGCGTTGCTAAGTATTCTCGAGGCGAAGCAGCTGTATACGCCACAAGGCCTCTTCTTTTGCTGTTGCACGGATGGGGTTCAAACGAGGACGATTTGCTTGACTTAATGCGCGTTGTGGCACCTTATAACGATGCGATTTCTTTGCGTGCTCCGCTTCGCTTGGCTCAAGGCGCTTACAGTTGGTTCCATGATGCTGTGCCTAATGGAGATGACTTAGACCGAGATATGTATGCTGCGGCTGCTGCGATTGATGAGTGGGTTGCGGCGAACGTTCCCGAAGACCGCGCTGTTGTGCCATTTGGTTTTTCGCAAGGTGCGGCTCTTGCGATTCATGTTCTTAGGCTTAATCCAGATCGCTATCGCGCATCCGTTGCGCTTTCTGGCTTCGTGGCTCCTAATATTGCTAAAGATATTTCTCTTAACGACGACGTTCTTGCGGATCTTAATACGCCTGTTTTCTTTGGCTACGGCTTGGATGATGCTGTTATTGCTCCTTACGAATTTTCGGCGGCTGCAGCATGGCTTGAGGAGCATACGTGGCTGGAAGAGAAGCGTTACCGCGGCCTTGACCACGCAGTTCACATGGAAGAACTTGGCGATATTCGCTCTTGGTTTGCTTTGCACAATATTTCTTCGGGGTTAATGTGACTTTGCGCGCGCGCGAATATGTTTCGCTAATGCAAGAGGCGCTGCGACTTGCGCAAGTTGCTGCCGATTGTGGAGAAGTTCCAGTTGGCGCTGTTGTTGTAGATGGTTCTGGGGTGATTATTGGCCGTGGCTCTAATCTTCGCGAGAAAGACGCGGATCCTCTTTCTCATGCAGAAATTCTTGCGATTAGGCAGGCAGCAGAGGTGCGCAAGTCTTGGAATCTTAGCGATTGCACGCTTGTTGTTACTTTGGAGCCTTGCCCAATGTGCGCTGGCGCAATTTTACAAACGCATATTAGTAGCGTTGTTTTTGGCGCATGGGATTCAAAACTTGGCGCATGTGGATCCGTTTGGGATATTTTGCGAGACCCTCATATTGGCTCCCATCCGCAAGTTTTTGGCTCCGTTTGCGAATCGCAGTGTGTGCAGTTATTGCGTAATTTTTTCGAAAATCATCGATAAAACTGAATAATTTTTTAATTAGAAACGCTGTAAAGATGTAATTAGAAAAATTTTGACATTCTCAAAAAACTGTGTAATATGCTATAAAAACCAAAGAGCAGTTGACTGATTGTTTTTCACTCATTCAGTCTTCTGCTTTTTGTTATATTCGTGGTTGCTTCCGCGTAATCCATGTAAATGAAAATTTATGAATTTATGTGCGGCTACCACTTTACTTACAAGCCTACATGGAGGTGTCATATGAGTGACATGAAATATGCAATGATCGGTTCTGGAGCTATGGGGTATCGCTATGGCGTTTTGTTGCAGGAAACGGCTGGCATTCATGTTGATTTCATTGATGCCTGGGATGAAAATGTGAATAAGGTTCGCCAGCAAGGCGGTGTAATGGTTAGCCGAGATCACGAAAATCGTCATCTTGTGCCAATCAATATGTATACTCCAGAAGATTATGACGGCGATCCAGATGTGTGGATTGTGTTTATGAAGCAAATGCAGCTTGCGGAGATGTTGGAGCGTTGCAAGCATTTGTTTAAGGATCATCAGGTTGTGTTTGCTGCAATGAACGGTTGGGGTCATTTTGAGAAGCTTCAGCAATATTTCTCGGACGATCGCATTTACGGCGGTACTGCAATGATTGCAACTGTGCTGAATGGCCCGGGCGATGTTGATTTTATTGGTAAAGTTGGCGTTGGCACAATGAATATGTGTGCGTTGAACGAGCAAGTGAGCGATGTTGAGCTTGCTATGCGAGATGATTTTAAGGCTGCTGGCTTGAATCCTACTATTACGGAAGATTTCAAGGGTACTTGCATGGCAAAGGTAGTTTTTAATTCCGTAGTTAATACTTTGTGCACAATGTATCAGATTCAAATGGGTCAGTTTATTTCGTACCCAGGGGCTATGGATATGGCTCGTCAACTTATTAACGAAGCGTACGACGTGTGCGATCGTGCAGGAATTCGTATGGTTAATACGCGTCAGCAGGAGTTGGAGGCTATTGACTACGTAAGTCGCGTGGCAAATCCTTTGCACTATCCTTCAATGTATCAAGATATGAGTCGTGGACGAAAAACAGAAGTTGATTATATAAACGGATATATTGCAAAGCTTGGTCGCGAAAATGACTACGTTTGCCGCACTCACGAGTTCTTGACTCACGGAGTTCATTTGGCGGAGCTTGCATTCAAATTGCATAATCAGCAGTGATTTGGAGAGTATTCTGCAATTCGTACAATGAATGAGAAGGAGGCACGGCTCGTAGTTTTTACTGCGGGCCGCTTTTTATATTGTTAGTGCTTAAAAAATGTGCTTGTAAGATAGTTAAAGTATAGAATTGTAAACGTTGTGAATAATAAAAATAAATAATAAAAATAATTAATGGGGAATGTATGACTACTTTTAATAGAGCAAACTTGCCGCAATCCGTGCGCACAAACGGCGCTACGCCAAACCCTTGGTGGGCAAATGCAGTTGTGTATCAGATTTATCCGCGAAGCTTCCAAGATACCAACGGAGACGGCATTGGCGATTTGAAGGGAATCACTTCGCGCCTTGACTATTTGGCTGATTTAGGCGTTGACGTGCTTTGGCTTAGCCCTGTTTACAAATCTCCACAATACGATAACGGCTACGATATTTCCGATTATCAAGATATTGATCCGCTTTTTGGCACTCTAGAAGATATGGACGATCTTTTAGCACAAGCGCACAAGCGCGGGCTTAAAGTTGTTATGGATCTGGTAGTAAATCACACTTCCGACGAGAACGCTTGGTTCCAGGCTTCAAGAGATTCTTCTAGCGACTACGCGGATTGGTATTGGTGGAGGCCAGCGCGCAAAGGATGCGTGCCTGGAGAGCCAGGTGCGGAGCCAAATAAGTGGGGTTCGTATTTTGGCGGCTCGGCGTGGACGTATGATCCAAAGCGCGGCGAATATTACTTCCATCAGTATTCGCCAAAGCAGCCAGATTTGAATTGGGAAAATCCTGCCGTTCGCGCTGCAGTGTACAAGATGATGAATTGGTGGATGGATCGCGGAATTGACGGCTTCCGCATGGATGTTATTACGCAAATTTCTAAGCGCGTAGATAGCGAAGGGCGTTTGCCAGGTGAGTACGGTTCGCAGATTGAAGATGCGCCAGCAGGCGACGACGGCTACTCTTCTCCGTATTTCTTCTGCTCCGACGGCCCTCGTTTAGACGAGTTTTTGCGCGAGATGCGCGAAGCGGTTTTCAAGGGTCGCGAAGGTTTCTTAACTGTTGGCGAGGCTCCTGGAATTTCCGCGCATCGAAACACTTATATTACAAATCCTGCTAATGGCGAGCTAGACATGCTCTTCTTGTTTGATCAAGTTAATGTTGATTGCGCGAATGGCACTAAGTGGAATCCTACTCCTCTTAAGTTGACTACATTAAAGCGTGCAATGGCAGATCAGCAGCAAGCAGTTAGCGAGTCTGGTTGGGCGAGCCTGTTCTTTAATAATCACGATCAGCCGCGTGCGCTTTCTCGCTGGGGTAGTGAGGCTAGTGATGAGATGCGCGTGCTTTCTGCTAAGGCGATTGCAATGCTTCTTCACATGCATCGCGGTACTCCGTACGTGTATCAGGGTGAAGAAATTGGCATGACAAACGCGCACTTTACGCGTCTTGAGCAGTATCGCGATTTGGAAGCGTTGAATATGTTTAAGCAGCGCGTAGAAGAAGCGCATATTCAGTCTGCGGAGTCTATGATGGATGCGCTCGCAAAGCGCGGTCGCGATAATTCTCGAACTCCAATGCAATGGAATGCGTCTAAATACGCGGGATTTATGCCTTTTAATGTTCCGTCGCAAAATAATGCGCAGCCTTGGATTAGCGTGAATCCTAATTATGTAGATGTTAATGCTGCTGAGCAGATGGAAGATTCGGATTCTGTTTATTCGTTCTACAAGCGTTTGATTGAGTTGCGTCATTTGCAGCCTGTTGTTTCGGCTGGTTCTTGGAATTTGGTTGATGCGGATGACGAGTGCGTTTACGCGTTTATTAGGCAGGTTGAGCAGGTTGAGCAGACTTGTGAGAATGCTAAGGCAGATGAGGCATGTGAGGCAGGTAAGGCAGGTCTTGAGAATGATGTGAATTCTCCAAGCACGGTTGCTTGCGATTCGCCTTGCGCTTCGGTAAAGAAGTTGCTCGTAATGATAAATATGACGGATTCTTCTGTAGCAATACCTGCTCAAAGTGCCGAATTGTTGCGTAATATCGCCTCTAACGGCGCATCGTATGATGATGTGATGATTTCTACCTACAGCGCGGATCATGCCCTTAAATCGCTTAAAAATGGCACGCTTGCGCCTTGGGAGGGAATCGCTGTTAGCTTGCAATAATTATTTTGGAATGTTTACTTTGCAATGTTTACTTTGCAATAGTGAATAGTCACTTTGTAATAGTCACTTTGCAATAGTTTCGTCTACTAACTTTGGCAGAGCTTTCGCAATATCTTCGCGTATTATGCGCTCTGCCAAATAATCGTATTGCGTAGCGCCCAGGTTCATTATTGTAATCGGCACTCCTGCGCGAGCAGCTAGTGGCACAAGGCTTGCAGCTGGAAACACTTCTAGCGTAGAGCCAATAACCCACAGTTCGCTTGCGTGCATAATCGCCTGCGCGCTGCGTTCCATTGCACCTTCTGGAAGAGCTTCTCCAAAATATACAACGTCTGTTTTTATAAGACCATTGCAAGGCATGTTTCCGCGGTACGGCAGCGCGCGCCTGCAATGTGGGTCTGGGTGTGCGTCTAAGTCGCGCATAATATCGGCTGTATTGTAGCTCGCGTGGCAGCTCATGCAATGCGATGTTCCAATGCTTCCGTGCAAGTTCACTACAATGTCTGGGCTGTTTCCAGCTTTTTCGTGAAGCGCATCAAAGTTTTGAGTGGCGATTAAGTCCAGCATCCCAGCTTTCTCAAGTTTTACTAGCGACTTATGTGCTGTTCCAGGCTGAGCGTTCCAAACTGGCGACTCTTTTTGCCATCTCCAAGAGTACATGCGTTCTTCTTCGCTGCTTAAAAATGCGTCAATGTCGTAGACGCTCATTTGTTCTGGGTGTTTAGTCCAAACTCCATCTGGGCCTCGAAAGTCTGGAATACCCGCACTTGTAGATATTCCTGCGCCTGTTAACACAACAATATGATGGTGTGCGCTGTTGTGTGCGCTGCTCTTGCTGTTTTTCTCGCTATTTCTCATACACCTATATATAGCACGCGCATATGTTGTGTGCATATATGTAGTTTGTTTTGATTATTTTGCGTATTCGGCTTGTGTGATTTTGCGCGACACTCCCGTGTTTTGGTTTTTGGGGGTGTTTTTCTTGTTTTTTTGGATTATTTTTGTTGTGTTTTTGTTGGTGTGTGGTTGCGTGGCGTTTTTTTGCGTGTTTTAGCCGTGTTTTCAACACGCCGATGTTTTGGCTTTGTTTCAATGGTTTTGGCTTGTTGGTTTGGGTGTGATTTGCTTTTGGGCTTGCTTTGGTGTAAGTTTATCTCTTGCTGCTCAGCGCGGCTGGTTCTCCTCGGTTGAGGTTGATGAGCCGGCTGGTGTGGTGGTGGTTTGAGAACTCAAGAGCGTGTCTGTACTACTTATTAGTTAATTATTGCCAGTTCATTGTCAGCCTCACAGATTGTGGGGTGCCTGAGAGATGGTTAAATGATGGTGAGGTTTTTTGTTGGGATGTTCTTTCCTTAAAGAATGTCTCGTCTTTTTCTTTTATATTGGAGCCTTATGTTGGCTCTTCATTGAAGTTTTTCGTGGAGGGTTCGATTCTGGCTCAGGATGAACGCTGGCGGCGTGCTTAACACATGCAAGTCGAACGGGATCTGACCAGCTTGCTGGTTGGTGAGAGTGGCGAACGGGTGAGTAATGCGTGACCAACCTGCCCCATGCTCCAGAATAGCTCTTGGAAACGGGTGGTAATGCTGGATGCTCCAACTTGACGCATGTCTTGTTGGGAAAGTGTTTAGTGGCATGGGATGGGGTCGCGTCCTATCAGCTTGTAGGCGGGGTAATGGCCCACCTAGGCTTCGACGGGTAGCCGGCCTGAGAGGGCGGACGGCCACATTGGGACTGAGATACGGCCCAGACTCCTACGGGAGGCAGCAGTGGGGAATATTGCGCAATGGGGGAAACCCTGACGCAGCGACGCCGCGTGCGGGATGAAGGCCTTCGGGTTGTAAACCGCTTTTGATTGGGAGCAAGCCTTTTGGGTGAGTGTACCTTTCGAATAAGCGCCGGCTAACTACGTGCCAGCAGCCGCGGTAATACGTAGGGCGCAAGCGTTATCCGGAATTATTGGGCGTAAAGAGCTTGTAGGCGGTTCGTCGCGTCTGGTGTGAAAGCCCATCGCTTAACGGTGGGTTTGCGCCGGGTACGGGCGGGCTAGAGTGCAGTAGGGGAGACTGGAATTCCCGGTGTAACGGTGGAATGTGTAGATATCGGGAAGAACACCAATGGCGAAGGCAGGTCTCTGGGCTGTTACTGACGCTGAGAAGCGAAAGCGTGGGGAGCGAACAGGATTAGATACCCTGGTAGTCCACGCCGTAAACGGTGGACGCTGGATGTGGGGCCCATTCCACGGGTTCTGTGTCGGAGCTAACGCGTTAAGCGTCCCGCCTGGGGAGTACGGCCGCAAGGCTAAAACTCAAAGAAATTGACGGGGGCCCGCACAAGCGGCGGAGCATGCGGATTAATTCGATGCAACGCGAAGAACCTTACCTGGGCTTGACATGTGCCTGTCGACTGCAGAGATGTGGTTTCCCTTCGGGGCAGGTTCACAGGTGGTGCATGGTCGTCGTCAGCTCGTGTCGTGAGATGTTGGGTTAAGTCCCGCAACGAGCGCAACCCTCGCCCTGTGTTGCCAGCGGGTTATGCCGGGAACTCACGGGGGACCGCCGGGGTTAACTCGGAGGAAGGTGGGGATGACGTCAGATCATCATGCCCCTTACGTCCAGGGCTTCACGCATGCTACAATGGCCGGTACAACGGGATGCGACATGGTGACATGGAGCGGATCCCTTAAAACCGGTCTCAGTTCGGATCGTAGTCTGCAACTCGACTACGTGAAGGCGGAGTCGCTAGTAATCGCGAATCAGCAACGTCGCGGTGAATGCGTTCCCGGGCCTTGTACACACCGCCCGTCAAGTCATGAAAGTGGGCAGCACCCGAAGCCGGTGGCCTAACCCTTTTGGGATGGAGCCGTCTAAGGTGAGGCTCGTGATTGGGACTAAGTCGTAACAAGGTAGCCGTACCGGAAGGTGCGGCTGGATCACCTCCTTTCTACGGAGTTTTTGTGCACGCTCAGAATGAGTGTGGTTACTGGTGTGGAAAACAATAGTTGACGTTTTGTGAGTGTGTTGGGCATGCTTTTGGGTTCCCGGATTGCCACCCCCCCCCCCTTTTGTTGGGGTTGCGGTCCTAGCCCTTGGATTACAGGTTGAGGCTTTATTGTTTTTGGCTTGTGTTCTTGGTGTTTGGTGGTTTGAGAACTGGATAGTGGACGCGAGTAAGAATAGTGAGACTGTTTTTTGGTTTTGCTTGTTTTTACTTTTATCAATTTCAACCGGCTCCATTTTGGTGGAGTCGCTTGATCGTTTTGTGATCGTTTAGTGTGATGATTTATTGTCTAGAGAGTTAAGCGATAGGCTTTTTACTGGTGTATCACTGGTAAGGGCGTATGGTGGATGCCTTGGTAGACAGGACCGATGAAGGACGTGACGGGCTGCGATATGCCTCGGGGAGCTGCCGAGTGGGCTTTGATCCGAGGATTTCCGAATGGGGAGACCCGGCCACTGTTATGGGTGGTCACCACAGTTTTTGTGGGGGGTACGCAGGGAAGTGAAACATCTCAGTACCTGCAGGAAAGGATACTCCGTGAGTAGTGGCGAGCGAAAGCGGATCAGGCTAAACCGAGTACGTGTGATAACCGTCAGGTGTTGCGTATTCGGGGTCGTGGGATTGACTGTTCAGCCTCTGACGGGGTTGAGGAGAGTGATAAAACATCGTGTTATGTGAATGGGATTGAATTCCCAGCCGTAGAGGGTGATGGCCCCGTAGCAGGTCGTGCGATGTCTCTTTATGTTTATTCCCAAGTAGCGCGGGCCTCGTGGAATCCCGCGTGAATCTGCCCAGACCGTTGGGTAAGCCTAAGTATTCCTGTCTGACCGATAGTGTACTAGTACCGTGAGGGAAAGGTGAAAAGCACCCCGGGAGGGGAGTGAAATAGTTCCTGAAACCGTGCGCTTACAATCCGTCGGAGCCTTCTTGTGGGGTGACGGCGTGCCTATCGAAAAATGAGTCTGCGAGTCAGTGGTATGTGGCGAGGCTAACCCGGGTGGGGGAGCCGTAGCGAAAGCGAGTTTTAAAAGGCGTTTTAGTCGCATGTCCTGGACCCGAAGCGGGATGATCTAGCCCTGAGCAGGTTGAAGCGCGGGTAAGACCGTGTGGAGGACCGAACCCACCTAGGTTGAAAACTGGGGGGATGACTTGGGGTTAGGGGTGAAAGGCCAATCAAATTCCGTGATAGCTGGTTCTCTCCGAAATGCATTTAGGTGCAGCGTCATGTTATTGCTTACAGGGGGTAGAGCTACTGGATGCTTGCGGGCCCATACCGGGTACTAATAGCAGCCAAACTCCGAATACCTGTTAGGTTTATCATGGCAGTGAGTCGGCGGGGGATAAGCTCCGTCGTCAAAAGGGAAACAGCCCTGATCGTCGTCTAAGGTCCCGAAGCGCGTGCTAAGTGGGAAAGGATGTGGAGTCGCATAGACAGCCAGGAGGTTGGCTCAGAAGCAGCCATCCTTGAAAGAGTGCGTAACAGCTCACTGGTCTAGTGGTTCCGCGCCGACAATGTAGCGGGGCTTAAGCACGCCACCGAAGACGCGGCTGCGTGATTTTTTCACGCGGGGTAGGAGAGCGTCCTGTATGGGGTGAAGCGGCAGTGTGAACTTGTCGTGGACTATACGGGAGTGAGAATGCAGACATGAGTAGCGAGAGACAGGTGTGAATCCTGTCCGCTGAATGACTAAGGGTTCCGGGGCCACGTTCGTCGTCCCCGGGTGAGTCGAGTCCTAAGGCGAGGCCGACAGGCGTAGTCGAATGGATGAACGGGTTGATATTCCCGTACCGGTGTTACACCGTTCGAACTGAATCTGAGAGTACTAACCTTCGTTATTCTGGTTGATTGCCTTTCGGGGTTTTCTTCTGGTTTAGTGTTGGGAGCGTATCGGTAGTAGGTTAGCGTGGGAGTGACGCGGGTAGGTAGCCGGCTGCGGAGGTGGTTTTCCGTGGCTAAGCGTGTGGGCTGTCTCCTAGGTAAATCCGGGGGATGTTTAAGCTGAGGCGTGATGGGTAGGCCGTATGGCTGATTCCGGTGATCCTGCTTGCCGAGAAAAGCTTCAACGTGAGGTGTGATTCCGCTCGTACCCTAAACCGACACTGGTGGTCTGGTAGAGTATACCGAAGCGATCGGGCGAATCCTGGCCAAGGAACTCGGCAAATTACTCCCGTGCCTTCGGCATAAGGGAGACCCTTGATGGTGATGTTTTTTACAAGCGGAGCTGTTGGGGGTGGCACAAGCTAGGGGGTAGCGACTGTTTACCAAAAACACAGGAGCGTGCGAAGGCGTAAGCCGCTGTATACGCTCTGACGCCTGCCCGGTGCCGGAAGGTTAAGAGGATCCGTTAGCTTTGGCGAAGCGGTGAATTTAAGCCCCGGTAAACGGCGGTGGTAACTATAACCATCCTAAGGTAGCGAAATTCCTTGTCGGGTAAGTTCCGACCTGCACGAATGGCGTAACGACTTCCCCACTGTCTCGGCCAGGAGCCCGGCGAAATTGCAGTACGAGTAAAGATGCTCGTTAAGCGCAGAAGGACGAAAAGACCCCGGGACCTTTACTATACCTTGGTATTGTCGTTAGGTGTGGATCGTGTAGCATAGGCGGGAGGCTGTGAAGCGCGGGCGCTAGCTTGCGTGGAGTCGATAAGTGAAATACCGCTCTTTCCATATCTGGCGTCTAACCTCGACACGTTATCCGTGTTAGGGACAGTGCCTGGCGGGTAGTTTAACTGGGGCGGTTGCCTCCTAAAGAGTAACGGAGGCGCTCAATGGTCCGCTCAGCCCGGTTGGCAATCGGGTGTTGAGTGTAATCGCACAAGCGGGCTTGACTGTGAGACTGACGGGTCGAGCAGGGACGAAAGTCGGAGATAGTGATCCGGTGCCGGCGTACGGACGTGGCATCGCTCAACGGATAAAAGGTACCCCGGGGATAACAGGCTGATCATTCCCAAGAGTCCATATCGACGGGATGGTTTGGCACCTCGATGTCGGCTCGTCGCATCCTGGGGCTGGAGCAGGTCCCAAGGGTTCGGCTGTTCGCCGATTAAAGCGGCACGCGAGCTGGGTTCAGAACGTCGTGAGACAGTTTGGTCTCTATCCTCTGCGCTCGTTGGAATGTTGAGGAGACCTGCCCATAGTACGAGAGGACCTGGGTGGACGAACCTCTGGTATGCCGGTCGTCACGCCAGTGGCGCTGCCGGTTAGCTACGTTTGGAAGGGATAACCGCTGAAAGCATCTAAGCGGGAAGCCTGCTCCAAGATTAGCATTCCTTGCACTTTGTGTGTGAGCCCCCATGTAGAACACGTGGTTGATAGGCTGGATGTGGAAGCCCTGTAAGGGGTGGAGCTGACCAGTACTAATGGGCGATTGTGATACTACTTGTATTGCTTATCGTTTAATTCTCTTAGATAGTATGGAGTGTTAAACGGTCATTTTATGGTTAAGTTGTTGATTTTGATGATTGTTCTTCTTGTTGCTCGCGTTCATGTCCGGTTCCCAAACCGCCAGCTTGCCACTCGCTTATAGTGAGTGTATAATCTAGTTTTGCGGTGGTCATGGCTCAGGTGAGACGCCCGGTCCCATTCCGAACCCGGAAGCTAAGGCCTGATACGGTGAGGGTACTGCACTCGATAGGGTGTGGGAGACTAACACGCTGCCGCATTATTCTTCTAGCGGGGAACTTGATTGTTCCCCGCTTTTTTTTT